>NZ_JBHJVY010000004.1:0-1368164 GCF_042266325.1 Nocardia sp. NPDC056100 | reverse complement strand
GGATCGCTGTAGATCACCCGGGTGATCTGACTGGATTCGGTGATCACGGTAAGCCGTACAAAGACCTGAAGATTCACCTGCCCGATCGCGCCGGACACCGAGACCCGGGTGTTCTCCAGATCGATCGACGAAACCGGCGTGGTCATCGGAAATTTCGCCAGCGAGGTCTCGGTGACGGTGCCGGGTTCGATGGCGAGCGCGAGGGAGTGCGAGGGGATGACGTCCACCGCCATCCCGATCGACGGATTCAGCGAAGGTCCGCCTGCGCCGAGGCCGACTCCGATGCTGGGGACGATGGACAGGCTGGGGGTGTTGACGGTGACGGTCGCCGAGGTCAGTTCCCAGGGGTACGCGACCGCGAATCCCACCTCGAGGCTGACATCCTTCGCCTGGACTCCGGCGGGCAGATCCACCTGGCCGATCGCGATACCGCTGAGATAGGCGGCACGACTGAGCGGGCTACCGTCCAGTGGCGGAACCACTTTCAGCGCGGTGTCGGCCTCGGTGATTCGAAGATGCGTGCTGTCGAGCGCGGTGGCGTCGATCTGATGCCGGATGGTCACTCCGAGTGCGGCGGGATCGATGAAATCCGCTGTGGCAGTGGGTTCCGACGCGAACGCGCCGAGTACCAGGCCCGCCACGATCCAGGTACGACGCGTGGGCCGCCACTTGCCAGCCGTGACGAGCGTTGCCGTCGAGAACATTTCGGAAGCCTCCAGTGAAGAGCGAGCGCGGTTGATCCGCGGGGGCGGTGAACAAGGAAGGACGAAACAGGTCGAAAACAGCGAAATCTATTGCCACACAACCGATACGGAGTGCATGCCGCTATCCGGAAGCACCCGGCGCGTTTGACTGAGGGAAAGTAACAGTCCCAGACAGTCTCGGTCCACAGCTTCCTCAACCCCGGTGACCAACAGCACATTCGACCACGTTCGCCCTTCCGTCAGGCGGCGCGTTTTCTGCGCCGGGTACGGCGCTTGAACAGCCAGGTGGACAGGCCCGTGACAGCGAGGGCCAGCGGGGCCAGGCCGAACAGCAGCCAGAGAATTCGCCACCAGCCGTTGACCAGCCAGCCGAAATGAGCCGGTTCGAAGATCTTGTCGTAGAACTTGTTCGCGACAGGCCGGCCGTCACCCGTCTCGGTCACCGAAATATCGGTCGCATCATGGGAATTGACGTAGACGACGATATCGCCGCTGTAGAAGGCGCGATGCGCGTAAGGCGAGTAGCCGCTGGCGATCGCGGCGCGGTAGTAGTCGGCGCCTTCGGCGGGCAGCATCAGATAGGCCAGCCTGCCCGGCACCGCGCGCAGGGCGGCATCGGTCGCCTCGGTGACCGATATCGGCGGGGTCCGCGGTGGCACCTGGCGTGGGGTGAAGCCGTCATCGGCCAGTTCGGCGACCGTTTTGCCGCCGGTCGAGACCAACCAGGCGTCCTTCACCGCGGGCAGTTCGAGGGTCGCTCCGGTAATCCCCCACAGGAGCAGAAACGGGACGCTGATGATGCCGATTACGTTGTGCAGGTCACGATCTCGCGCGAATCCGCCTTTGCGCCAGCGCACCCGGAAGCCGTGGCTCATGCGGCGCAGCGACGGCCACCAGATGATCGCGCCCGAGACCGCGAGCAGGATCAGCAGGAGTCCGAGACCACCGAGAATCACCGCGGCCCAGGTGATATCGAGTAGCGGCGGATTGCCGTTGAGTGCGGCGATGCCGCCGGTGTAGCCGACGCAGCCGAAGGCGCAATCGTGCACGTTGACCAGCAGGCCGAGGACACCGCGGGTGAGGCTCGCGCTGCCGTTGATCCGGCCGGTGCCGGGATCGATGGCGTAGGCGGCGGTGAAGTCGGTATTGCCGACCGCGATGATGCCGTCGTCGGCACCGACCCATCCGACACTGAAATCCGGGTCGGCGGCCTGTACCAGGCTCACCGCCTGATCGAGATCGATGACAGCGGGACCATCGGTGTGCGCATAGAACGAACTGTGACTCAGACGGAACAGGTCCGCGTGGTACAGCAGGATCGCACCGGAGGTGGTCTGCACGACGAGCAGCAGCCCGAGGATGAGAGAAGACCAGCGGTGGATGGCGATTAGGCTGCGGCGCAACGGTTTTCGGCTGCGGCGACGCGTGCTTGCCGCAGGCTTACCGCGGCGCGGTGTAGGTGCGGCATCGGTGGCGCTACCCCTTCCCGGCATGATCGTCGGATTCATGAGGGTAGGCTAACCTAGCTAAAGGTCAACCGGTACAGGTACGTTTCGAGGACCGCGCGAGCGGGACACGACAGAGTCCCAGACAATGGGTTACAGCAGCATGGGACTCTGCCGCGCGGGCTGGAAGCTTCCTATCGGGCCAGCACGTCCCGCAGAGCGGCGGCGAAACCGTCCGGATCGCCCTGCTGACCGAACTCGCCATCGAGGAAACCGCCGTGATGGCTGGGGAACTCGACCGGCTTCGAGCCGAGCTGCTCGGCGACCGCGATACCGGCACGGTAGGGCAGTTCACCTTCCGACTCCACGCCGATCGCGATCACGATACGGGTCGCGGCGGTGCGCAGGGCCTCGAAATCGTGGGTGTAGTGGGTGGTCGCAACGAGGTTCTGCCCCAGCAGCGCATCATCGCGGCTGCCATCGTCGGCGACCGGGAGGCCGAACATCGCGGGATCCGCGGCAAGCGTGGCGAAGTCAGCGGGAATCTCACCCTTCAGACTGATCAGGCTGATGAACTTGGCCATGGCGACGCCGAATCCGGCGCTGCGGTAGAGCTCGTGAATATGCGCGGTCGCCGCCAGCGCCCGCGCACTGTCCGGAACGTAGCGCACGGCCGGCGGCTCATGAGCGATGAGGGTACGAACCGTATCGGGATGCTTGGCCACCAGCGCCAGCGCGTTGACCGCACCGCCACTGCTGGCGAACACATCGACCGGCCCATCACCGAGTGCGTCGATGACCTGACGCAGATCATCCACGTGCACATCAGGATTGGACGCACTCGCGGGATCGGCCTTCGTACTGCGGGCGATCCCGCGCGGATCGTAGGTGACCACCGTGCGGTCCGGAAACCGATCGGCCAGACTGACGAAGCCGCTCGCGTCCATGGGCGTCCCGATCAACATCAGGATCGGTTCCACACCGGCGGGTTCGGCCGCGCGTACGTCGTAAACAATTGTGGCACCGGAAGTTTCAATGGTGCGGGTCTTCAACTCAGCCATGACAGGCGTTTCCTCTTTGCGTTCGATTGTCGATGGAATCGGAGATGAATCCGAAACACGTTCCGCGAGTGCGGAATTCACCACAATCATCGCCAGGAATCAACCTGCGCAACAAGCGGTGAATCCGCCACGCTGGATGTAATCGAACTCAACAATCTCCCGCTGCAGCGAGGTCAGTCCTTGCGGGTGTAGCGCCGGGACGCAAGCGGCGCGAACACTACGAGCAGGCCGATAGACCATGCGACGGTGGTGATCACGGGGTGGGCGAGTGGCCAGGGGCCGGTCGGGGCGGCGGCATTCCCGAACAGGTCGCGGACCGCGGTGATCGCCGCGCTGAACGGGCTCCACTCGGCGAATGTGCCCAGCCAGGCGGGCATGCTCGATGTGGGGACGAAGGCGTTGGAGACCATGACGAAGGCGAGAATGACCGGAGCCAGTTGCTGCACCACTTCCTCGTCCCGGATCGCCAGGCCGAGGAAGATCCCCACCCAGGTGAGGGCGTAACCGAAGAGTGCCAGCACGGCGAATCCGGCCAGCGTGCGCGCGAATCCGTCGTGCGCCTGCCATCCCACCAGCAGGCCGACCACGGCCATGACCGCGATCGACATGACCGACAGCAGCAGCTGGCTCAGGCTCGCGCCGAACGGCACCGCGAAACGCGCCATCGGCATCGCTCGAAATCGCTCGGTCACGCCATTACGCGCATCGTGGGCGGCAGCGCCCGCGGCAACCACCATGCCCGTCCCGGCCACGAGGACGAAGGCCGCCGGGATGATCTGCTCCCGGTACGAGGAGCCGGGGAGCGCGTCACGGAGCGACCCGCCGAAGACGTATCCGAAGACGAGCACCAAGCCGATCGGGCCCGCGAGGTTCGCGGCGAGCAGGGCGGGATTTCGCTTGAGCGCCAAGAGATTACGGTAAAGGATACTCATGCCGTCGACGAGAGCGTTGCTCCGCTCGGCCTGCTGCGTGCTCATGCGTACTCCTTGGTCAGGGCCAGGTAGGCCTCGTCGAGCGTGGGATCGGACAGTCCGATGTCGAGGACCTCGACATCGGAGTCGGTGAGGGCGTTCAGCAGTGGGGGCAAGGCGATCGACCCGGTTTCGACTCGACCCGTGAGCGCGGCTTCCCGCTGCTGTTCGACCAGGCCGCTGACTCCCAGTGCCGTGAGGACGTCAATTGCGTTGCGCCGGTCCGACTCTCGGGTCAGCTGGACGGTGAGTCGCTGTCCGATTCGCGCCTTCAGGTCGCGTGGCGTGCCATCGGCGATGATCTGTCCTGCGGCGAGCACCGCCACGCGGTCGGCCAGCTGATCGGCCTCGTCGAGGTACTGGGTGGTGAGGAAAACGCTCGTACCGTCCTGCGCCAGTTGGCGAACCGTCGCCCAGATCTCGCTGCGGCTGCGCGGGTCCAGGCCGGTTGTCGGTTCGTCGAGGAACAGTAGTGCCGGTCGCCGGATCAGACTGGACACGATGTCGAGCCGCCGCCGCATGCCGCCGGAGTAGGTGGCGACGGGGCGATCAGCGGCATCGATCAGGCCGTACTGCTCCAGCAATTCGTCGGCCGATTCGCGGGCATCCGCGCCGGACAGTCCGTACAGCCTGCCCAGCACGTTCAGGTTCTCCCTGCCGCTCAGGCGGTCGTCGAGGCTGGTGCGCTGCCCGATCACGCCGATCATGGCTCGCACTCGCGCGGCCTCGGTGACGACGTCGGCTCCGAACACCAGGGCCTGCCCGGCGGTGGGCGCGGCCAGCGTGGTTAGGATCCGGTTCAGGGTGGTCTTGCCGGAGCCGTTGGCACCCAGCAGCCCGAACACCGTGCCCGCCTCGATCGTCAGATCGACGCCGTTCAAGGCGGTGACCTGACCCTCGCCCTTTCCATATGTCTTGACCAGTCCCCGCGCGTGAATCACGCCGGGCGCTTCGTGGTTCATCTCAGCTCCCCATTAGTGCGATCAATGTTCGCAGTAAACGTACATCAGATCTGCGAACAGTGCATGCAGTAAGCTGCTCGCATGGATGACGACGGCGCACCGCGCCCGGTGATCTGGATGCGTGACCCATCCCCTCGCCGCGGGCCGCGGCCGACGCACACCCGCCAGGAGATCGCACAGGTGGCGATGTCCATCGCCGATGAGCAGGGGCTGGACGCCGTCTCGATCCGAGCGGTCGCCAAAGAGCTCGGGGCAGGGGCGGCATCGCTCTACCGCTACATCGACTCCAAAGCCGACCTGTACGACCTCATGGTCGACGCGGCCACCGCCGAATTCAGCCTCCCGAATGCACCAAGCGGCGACCAGCGAGCCGACCTCACCACGATCGGGAATCGCGCCAGGGCCGTCTACCAGCGCCACCCCTGGGCAATCACCTTGTCCTCCAACGCATCCTGGGGACCACACGTCCAGGCCTACATGGAGTTCTTCCTAGCGGTACTGAAACCGACAGGCCTGAACGCCCGCCAACAACTCGAACTGATCGCCCACTTCAACGCCTCCGTCGCCACCTTCGCCGCCCACGAACGTCAGCAGACCGACCAGCCCGGCAACCCCGAAGCGCTACAAGCTCGAATGATGCACCTGAAACAGATCGCCGAAAACCCGGAACTCCCCCACCTGTCCACCGCCGTCGCCACCATGCTGAACTCCACACCGGAAGACACCGACCCCGACAAGCTGTTCCGCCGATCCCTCGACCGATTGATCGACACCATCCCAGCCCAGACCGACGGCTGAGAATACGAAACACAAAAGGCCGGATCCGATTTCGGATCCGGCCTTTTGCGATGGGTGGAGCTAAGGGGACTCGAACCCCTGACCCCCACACTGCCAGTGTGGTGCGCTACCAGCTGCGCCATAGCCCCATGTGTGGATTTGCTTGCGGGGCGTGCCCCGCTTGCTTGAACGAAGTTACACGATGCGGGTTGGGCAAACCAAATCGCCTGCACAAAGGGTGGCGGGGGCGATCTTCTGGGGGTAGGGTCGAACACATGTTCGATAGCGGAGAGGCGGAGGCTATGGGCGATGGGGAGCTGATCGAGGCACTGCGGCGGGCGCACGGGGCGGCGGCGTTCGCGCAGGCGGCGGAGATCACGGCTATTCGGGAGGTGTATCGGCGGCATCGGGCCGAGAATGCCGAACCCGGGCCGGGCGGGGTGCGGGCGGGGGAATTCGCGGCGGCGGAGGTGGCGGTCGCGGTGCATGTGTCCGAGGGGGTGGCGGCGGCGCTCATCGATATCGGGCTGGCGTTGGATTCGCTACCGCAGACTCGGAAGGCATTCGCTGCCGGGCGGATCGATCTGTCTCGGGTGCAGGTGATCGCCGAAGCTATGCGGGGGCTCACGCGCGAGGTGCGAGAAGCGTTGGAGCCCAAGCTTATCGACGCTGCTACCCGGACCGATCCGGGGCGGCTGCGGCAGACGGCGCGGCGGTGGATCATTCGCCTCGATAGCGCGGGAGAACAGCAGCGGCGTGAAGAACGTGAGACCGATCGCGATGTGCGCATTCGCGCCGTCGCCGACGGGATGGCGGTTTTCGACGGACTGCTTCCGGCGGCCGGCGCGCAGACGCTGGCCATGCGGCTGCGCGAGATGAGTCTCCAAGTCTGCGAGGACGATCCGCGCAGCATGCCGCAGCGCCGCGCCGACGCCCTGGTCGCGCTGGCCGACGGCACCGGGCGACTGCGGTGCGGGTGCACGCGCGGAAAATACTGCCCGCAGGCGGGAGCGCCTTCGGCTCCGCGCCGGCCGCTCATTCAGGTCGGCATGTCCTCGGACACGCTGCTCGGGCTCCGCGACGATCCGGCCTACCTCTCCGGCTACGGACCCGTCGACGCCGCTCTCGCCCGCACCCTCGCCGAACACGCACGCTTCCAGGTGATTCCGGAATACTTCGCCCCGGCCGAACCGGAAGGTGATGCGGAAGCACCCGCCGCACGTACCGTTGGCAATCACCCCGCGGGCACCAAGCGCGGCCGGTCCGAAGCGAAATCCTCTACGCCCCAAGCACTCCCGGAATCCTCGAACGAGCCCGATGTGCCGACCGCACGCCGTGCGATAGCGCCGAAAGCCCCGTGGGAACGCATCCCCGGCATGCCCGGCGGCCAATCCCACGCGCCGACACCCGACCCGCTCAGCGCGGCGGTGCGGCACCCCGATCCAGCCGCACCGCAACCCGCCGCGCAACACGACGATTTCGCCGCGATGGCATTGCGCCGAATCGCACGAGCCGACTCGGGCGTCTCCGATGAACTGCGCCGCGCCGCGCAACAAGCGGTGTCCAGCCTGGCCGACGCCGCTCGACACGATGCGGGAGTGGCGGCCGCGAACTCACCGGGAGATCTGCGGCCCGCGATAGAGGCACGCGCAACGGAGGGCGCACGGAGCACGGTAGAACATACGGCGTCGAGCTCGTCGGACGGTGCGCAATCCGATGCGGTTCAAGCCGTTTCGCGCGCATCGCAATATCTGCGGACTGGTGCGGCCGAGGCAGCCTCGAGCTCGACCGAAGGGTTGCGACGCGGTGGGGCGCAGAGGAATCCGGCTGTCGCCGAGGTTTTGCGGTCCGCGGCGGAGCAGGCGGATACCGGATCGCCGGAAGCGCTGCGGGCGGCCGCACGCCGAGCGGCGGGCACCGGAGTGCCTGGGGCGCACCCTGCGGGTTCGAAGCGTCGGCCGGCTCCCGCATCCGCGAATGCGGCTGTGCTGCATCCGTTCTCGGCAGCTCCCCCGCGTGAGATCCGGGCCTTCGACGGTCTGTGCCGATTTCCCGGTTGCACCATGCCCGCCGCGGAAACACTGGTGACGCAGTTCGATCCGCTGCGTCTGCGCCGTGCACCGCAGACCAGTGCGGCTCCGCGCGCGGTGCTGTGCTCGCATCACCACCGGCTCAAGGCGCTCGCGGACAGCGGGAAACAGCCTTGGCGCGTCTATCTCGCCGATACCGACCGCATGCGCTGGATCGACCCGACCGGCGAATCCCACGAAACCATTCGCGAGGGCGCGCGATATCTCTTCCCGCACACCGATATAGACGCACCCACCGTTGCGACCCCGCACCTGCACCTGGCTCCCGAAGGGGCGCTGGATGCCCCAATCCCCTTCTGCCCCTTCAACACCGATATCTGCTACCCCCTGGACACCCACGTCCTACTCCACCCCCAACTAACCCGCACCACCCCCGAGAACGACATCCCCGCCACCCCGGCCCGCCCCGCACCCCGGTGAGCGCCGCCGCGCGGCACCGCGGTCCACACCACCCACTACCCCACCACGACGATCGAGACGCAGCCGATCACGCACCACGACAGCACCACCGCAGGTCCGCCTCGATCCGAAACCTATTCCCGCTCAATCGAGTCCGCCCCTGACCAAGGGACCGCGCTGCCAGCACGGTTCCCTGCCCGGGGCGCGGCTCTCCTGTGGCCCCGATGGGCCGCGCCCCACCAATTCTCTTGCACCCCAACACCCGGAGTCGCGACTGGCACACGACTCCTCGGGGGTGCGGCCGACCCGAACGGCCGCACCCCACCCGAACGGCAGTGCCGCTTAGCCGGAATTACTTGGCGGCGTTCTGGACCCAGTCTTCGTTGTTCACGTCGATCTTCTTGCCGTCGAGGAAGACCGAGGGGGTGGCTACGCGGTCGCCGGAGGCGGAGGTGAGGGCCTTCATGGCGGATTCGGCGTGGTTGCGGGCCGAGTCGAGGCGGTCGCCCTTGGTGATGCAGGTGAGGGCGTCGGCGGAGGCGCCGGCGTCCTTGGCGATGGCTACGAGTTCCTGGTTGTTGTGGTCGGAGCCGCCTTCGGAGGGCTGCTGGGTGGTGAAGAGCAGGGAGTGGAATTTGGCGTAGGCGGGGCCGTCACCGGCCTGGGCCACACATTCGTTGGCGGCGATGGCGCGGGTGGAGTAGTCCTTGCTGCCGGACTTGGGATCCAGGAAATTGACCAGGCGGTACCGGACCGCCAATTTGCCCTCGTCGACCTGCTGGGCGATTTCCTGACCGTACAGCTTCTCCAGCTGACCGCAGGCGGGGCACAGCGGGTCTTCATAGACGTCAATGGTTTTGGTGGCGTCCGGCTTGCCCAGGACGATCGCGCCGTCGGAGTCCATGGCCACCGAGACGCCGGGGTTGTGCGAAGGTCCGTAGCCGTCATTGCGGATCGAATCGCTGCCGCCCTTATTCCATTGGGAGACAGCGAAGATGATCAACGCGACCACCACCACGGCCACTGCGCCGAGGGCGTAGGTGGTCTTGCTCGATACCGGCCGCGGGGTGTGTTTCGAAGACGGTGCGTTCACCCCGCACACTCTGCACCACAACCACCCGCATCGGCCAGGCGGCCCCGCGAGCGTGTCGCCCCGGCCGCGAGAACCGAGCGGTTACGCCCCGGTGGTGACGGCGGGTTCCCTGCGGCGCAGGGTTTCCGGCACCGCCAGCCACACCGCCGAAGCCGACGCCAGAATGACACCGGTGACCCCGAGCGCCACCCCGTAGGACACCTGATCGGCGAGCATGCCGATCAGATACGGTCCCAGGAACGTGCCCAGATCCGCGGACATCTGATACCCCGCCAGCACCGGCCCGCCGCGCACCCCGGGCCCGACGATATCGGCGACCGCGGCCTGCAAAGCGGGCGAGAACATTCCGGACCCGATCCCCGCGATACACGAGGCCACCAGCAGCCACGGGAACGTCGACGCCAGCCCCAGCCCGGCCGTGCCGAGCGCGCACACCAGCGTCCCGGCGATCAGGAACGGCTTGCGGCCCAGCTGATCCGACCATCGGCCGGACAGGAACAGCACCGCGGCATTACCGGCCGCGAACACCGTCAACGCGACACCCGCCAGCCCCGCGTCCTTGTGCAGCACCTCCACCACGATCAACGGCACCAATGCCATTCGCACACCGAAAACCGCCGCGCCATTACCGAAATTCGCCCACAGCGCCGCCCGGTACGCGGGCCGTGCCAGCCCCTCCCGGAACGTCATGGCCGCCGAACCATTGGCCGCCTCCGGGACCGCCAGCGGCGAATCCCGCAGCGCCACATACACGATCAAGCTGGCGATGAGCAGCGCGATGCAATAGATGATGAATGGCGCACGCAGCCCGAGGAACGACAGCGCACCACCCACCAGCGGCCCGCTGATCGAGCCGATCAGGAAGCTCGTCGAGTACACCCCCGACACCCGCCCGCGCTCCAGCGGCGGCGAAATCCGGATCACCAGCGCCAGCGAGGACACCGTGAACATGGTCGACCCGATACCGCCGAGCGACCGCAACACCAGCAGCTGCCAATAACTTTGGGCGAACGCGCACGCGCCGGTCGAGATCGCCACGATGATCAAACCGGTCAGATACACCGGCCGCTCACCGAGCTTCTGCACCAGCCGCCCGCCCAGCGGCGCGAACACCAGCCGCATGAGCGCGAACGCGCTGACGATGAACGACGCCGCCGCGACACCGACCCCGAAACTCCGGGCGAACTGCGGTAGCGCGGGTGCGACCAAACCGAATCCGATGGCAATGGTGAACGCGGCTCCCACCAGCACCCAGATCTCGACCGGTAGAGCCTTGGATCTATTCACCAGCTAAAGCCCGTCCCACCATCTCCTCCGCGGCCGCCTGCACCTGTGTCAGATGCTCGGGGCCTTGGAACGATTCCGCGTAGATCTTGTACTTGTCCTCGGTGCCCGAGGGCCGGGCGGCGAACCAGGCGTTCTCGGTGGTGACCTTCACCCCGCCCAGCGCCGCGCCATTGCCCCGCGCCCTGGTCTGGATGCCGGTGATCGGCTCCCCGGCTATCTCTTTCGCGGTGATCATGTCCGGCGTCAACGCCGCCAGCCGCGCCTTCTGTTCCACGGTGGCACTCGCGTCCACCCGGTTGTAGGCCGGACTGCCGTAGCGCTTCTCGAGTTCGGTGTAGCGCGTGGACGGGCTCTGCCCGGTGACCGCGGTGATCTCCGCGGCCAGCAATGCCAGCAGAATGCCGTCCTTATCGGTGGTCCACACGGTGCCGTCCATGCGCAGGAAGGACGCGCCCGCGCTCTCCTCACCACCGAAAGCCAGGCTGCCGCTGAACAATCCGGGCACGAACCATTTGAACCCGACCGGCACCTCGTACACATCGCGGCCGAGCACACCCACCACGCGATCGATCATCGACGAGGTGACCACCGTCTTACCGATCTTGGTCAGTGCGTCCCAGCCCATCCGGTTGGCGATCAGATATTCGATCGCCACCGCCAGGAAGTGATTCGGATTCATCAGTCCCGCATCGGGAGTCACGATGCCGTGCCGGTCGGCGTCGGCGTCATTACCCGTGGAGATGTCGTAATCGTCGCGAATCGCCACCAGCGAGGCCATGGCATAGCGCGAGGACGGATCCATCCGGATCTTGCCGTCACTGTCCAGGGTCATGAAGCGCCAGGTCGGATCGACGAACGGATTGACCACCTCGAGTTCGAGGTCGTACCGCTGCCCGATCTCCTCCCAGTAATCCACGCTCGCGCCGCCCATCGGATCGGCGCCGAGGCGAATCCCGGCACCCCGAATCGCGTCCAGATTCAGCACATTGGGTAGGTCCCCGATATACCGATCGAGATAGTCGTAGCGTTCGACCTTATGCGCCAGGGCATGCGCGAGACTGGTGCGCCGCACATCGGCCAGCCCGCCGCGCAACAGCTCGTTGGCGCGCGCGGCAATCGCGTCGGTGGCGACGGTATCGGCCGGTCCACCGTGCGGCGGATTGTATTTGAACCCGCCGTCACGCGGCGGATTGTGCGAGGGCGTCACCACGATGCCATCGGCCTGATGCCGGGTGCCGCCGCGATTGTGCCGCAGCACCGCATGACTCAAAGCCGGTGTGGGCGTGTACCTGTCACGCGAATCGATAATGGCGGTGACGTCATTGGCGGCGAGCACCTCCAGCGCGGTGGTCCAGGCCGGTTCGGACAGCGCGTGCGTATCGCGCGCCAGATACACCGGGCCGGTGATGCCGCGGGTGGCGCGATATTCGACGATGGCCTGGGTGATGGCGAGAATGTGCGCCTCGTTGAACGCGTTGTCCAGACTCGACCCGCGATGACCCGAGGTGCCGAAGGTGACCAGCTGCGCCGGATCCGCCGGATCGGGAATCCGGCTGTAGTAGGCCGTCACCAAGTGCGCGATATCCTCGAGGTCCGTGGCGCGCGCCGGTCGCCCGGCCCGATCATGCGCCATGCTCGCACCTCCCTTCCGTATCGCCTGTGCCCGGCTGGTCATCAGGATCACGGGGACACCGCCACTACGTTCGCCACCGCATAGCTGTAAGCGCCCTCCTCAGTCCTTCGAACCGATACCCATTCGAACCTACTGAACGTGGTCAGCACGGATGTGCCCAGTGGAACGACACTATCGAATCGATGTGCCACCGCGCGATCCAACGGTTTCCGGCCCGCTAGCTCCTCACTCACCACCTGCCCCCAATCGTCGCCGTGCCGCCACATCGCTCCCCCGAAGTCGCCGGGCGCGGAAGATGTCCGGCCCATTCGAGCCAGTCTACGAACTTCCGCCGCCAACGTGCGCAAGGTGGCGAAGCAGTCGAGCACACGAGTTCCGACGATAGGGACGACTACCCTCCTGTTCAGTTTGCTAAACCGTTGCCCTTCGGCGTGTTGCTGAACCGGAACAGCACCCGGGAACTGCGAGGATAGTGCCGCTTGCCCGGAGTTGTCCCATCGGTATCGAGGAGAGCCAAGTTGGCGGTGCGGCAGTTGATCAGAAGCATGCTGGTCCGGAGCTGCGGCATCGCCGCAGCGGCGATCGCCGTCATGGCGTCCGCACCGGCGGCGCACGCGGGAGCGATATACCCGATCGCGGATCCCGACGGGTTCTACTACGCCCCAGGAAATCTCGGCTCGACCGCGCCCGGCGATGTGCTGCGGTCGCGAAATGTGCCCTCCCCGTGGCCCGGCGCCACGGTATGGCAGTTGCTGTTCCACTCCACCGATTCATCGGGCGGGCCCATCGCCGCGATGACCACGCTGATCATGCCCGGCGGGCCGGGGCCCAAGCCGCTGGTCTCGTATCAGCCGTTCGTCAATTCGCTTGGGCTGCAGTGCGCTCCGTCGCATGCGCTGTTCGACGGCGGGCTCAAGGAGTCGGCGGCGCTGAATCTGCTGCTGGCCAGGGGCTGGGCGGTCGCGGTCCCCGACCATCTAGGCCCGGACAGTGCGTACGGCGCGGCTCGCATGGGTGGTCAGATCACCCTGGACGGCATTCGCGCGGCCGAACGATTCGCCCCTGCGGGACTGGGGAATTCCCCGGTCGGCATGGTCGGATACTCCGGCGGGGCGATGGCGACGGGCTTCGCGGGCGCACTCGCCCCGGAGTACGCGCCGGAACTGAATATCGTCGGGCTCGCGCAGGGCGGGGTGCCGGTGAATCCGGGCAAGATCGCCATACAGGTCGGCGATGTCCCGCATCCGCTGTTCGGGCTGGGGTTCGCGGTGGCCATCGGCATGGAGCGTGAGTACCCGAGTCAGGTGCCGCTCGACAACGCGCTGACCCCGGCGGGGTACGCGCTGCGCGACCGGATCGCGAATTCCTGTGTGGATGACATCATCTCGGCCGGGGCCGGGCACACCATCAGCGAGGTCTTCCATCGCGGTATGGAGAACGATCCCTCGCTCATCGCGGCCTTCCACGACAACGCGCTGGAGATCTACCCCGGCGTGCCCCGGGTCCCGGTCTACGAATGGCACGGCGGCAATGATCAGGTGCCGCTGGATCTCGCGCTCGGCACCGCGGGACGCTACTGCGCCTCCGGCACCCCGGTGCAGTTCGACATCATCCCCGGCACCGATCACGCCACGGCGATCCTGCCCGGCGCGATCAACGCCTACGGCTACCTGGCGGACCGTTTCGCGGGCAGGCCCGCACCATCCAACTGCCACTGAGGTTTTCAGCGGCAGATAAGTAGAAAGCGGCCCCGCTCACGTCGTTGTGAGCGGGGCCGCTGTCCGTTGATTCGGGTTCGAATCTCAGTGCGCCAGAACGGGTTCGCCCTCGGAGGGGACGGGTACGTTGTTCGGCATGATGAAACCGGTGATCACCGCGCCGACCACGAAGATCGCGGCGGCCCACCAGAAGGTGGTGGTGTAGCTGCGCACGGCGGCTTCGGCCAGTACCGCGGGGGTCGCGGGACCGTGGTCGGAGACGTAGTTGCCGAGGGCGGTGGCGGCCAGCGTGCTCAGCAGCGCGGTGCCGATGGAACCGCCGACCTGCTGGCTGGTGTTCACCATGGCCGAGGCAACGCCCGCGTCCTCATGCTCCACACCGGAGGTCGCGCCGATGAAGGCGGTCGACATCGCGGTACCCAGGCCGACGCCCATCAGGATGAGGCTGGGCAGGATGTGGCTGGCGTACGCGGTGTCCACGCCGATCCGGGTGAGCAGCGCCATACCCAGTGCGGCGATCAGGAATCCGGCGACGACGGTCACCTTCGGGCCGACCTTGGGCACCAGCAGCGACGGCACCGTGGTCGAGGAGGCGACCATGCCCGCCACCATGGGCAGGAAGGCCACGCCGGTGATGATCGGCGAGTAACCCAGCTGCTGCTGCATGTAGTAGGTCAGGAACAGGAACATGGCGAACATGCCGATGCCGATGGCGAAGACGGTCATGTAGGACGCGCCGCGGGTGCGGTCCAGCACCACGCGCAGCGGCAGCAGCGGATTGGCGACCCGCTGTTCCAGTGCGAAGAACACGCCGAGCAGTACCACGCCGCCGATCAGGAAGCCGAGCGTCGCCGAGTTGGTCCAGCCGTCGGATTCGGCCTTGGAGAAGCCGTACACGATGGAGAACAGCGCCGCGGTCACCGCGAGGGTGCCGGGGATATCCAGCTTGGGCCGGGTGGTGGCGGTGTGCTTGGCCAGCAGCAGGATCGCGCCGACCAGTGCGACGGCCGCGAAGACCAGGTTCACGTACATGACCCAGCGCCACGACGCCCATTCGGTGAGCGCGCCGCCGAGCAGCAGACCCAGCGCGCCGCCGGCACCGGCGATGGCGCCGAAGATGCCGAACGCCTTGGCGCGTTCCTTGGGCTCGGTGAAGGTCACGGTGAGCAGCGACAGTGCGGCGGGCGCCAGCAGTGCGCCGAAGACGCCCTGGGCCACGCGAGCACCGACCAGCACCTCGAAGGAGGGTGCGGCGCCACCGACCGCGGAGGCGGCCGCGAAGCCGATCAGGCCGACGATGAAGGTGGTGCGGCGGCCGAACAGATCGGAGAGTCGTCCGCCGAGCAGCAGCAGGCTGCCGAAGGCGAGGGCGTATCCGGTGACGACCCACTGCCGGTCGCCGTTGGAGAAGCCGAGGTCGAGCTGGGCTTCGGGGAGTGCGATATTCACGACGGTCGCATCGAGTACGACCATCAGCTGGGCAACGCCGAGTACGGCGAGCACCCACCAGCGCATGGCATGTGATCCACGGCGACCGTCTCCGGTCGTCGGCGCGGCTACTGCCTTCTCTTTCTCGAGAGCTGTCGTCATGGTGGTTTCCTTGTCCCCTAGGATTAGCGGAGATGCCATCTCCGTTTACTGAACGAAGCTATCATGTAAACGGAGAGATTCCCTCCGGATAATCCCGGTTCCTGTTAGGATTAGGCTGTGAATCACGTCACCACCGCGCCCCCACCGCGTCGCCTGCGGGCGGATGCGGCCCGCAATCAGCAGCGCATCATCGCCGCTGCGCGCGAACTCTTCGCCGATCGCGGCCTCGAGGTCACCCTCGACGATGTGGCCGAACGCGCGGGCGTCGGCGTCGGAACCGTCTACCGGCGCTTCGCGAACAAGCAGGAGCTCATTCTCGAGGTCTTCGACGCCATGGTCACCGAGCTGGCCGCGGCCGTCGAGCTCGCCTTGCACCATCCCGATCCCTGGCAGGGCCTGGTGGAGTTGTTCGAGTACTCCTGCCGGCACATGTCCATCAACCGTGGATTCGGTGAGGTTGTGCTGGAGCTACACGACAGTATGGACCGCTTCACCGCCATGAAGGAACGGGTGCGTCCCGGAATGCAGGCGGTCATCCGCCGCGCCAAGGAGGCGGGCGCGCTGCAGCCGGATATCGAGGCGGGCGATTTCTTCGCCATGGTGAACATGGTCGACGGCGTCGCCGGTTTCGCCCGGCCCGTGAATACCGAAGTGTGGCAACGGTATATGGCGCTGGTGCTGAACGGCGTGCGCGGCGACGACGTCCCGCGGATCATTCCGACGCAGCCTCCGCTCACCGATGACGAGGTGGAACTGGCCAAAGAAGCGATGTGCAGCGGCCGGAAAAGGTAGCGAGACTCACACCGGCGGTTTAAAGTTGGTCGCATGACCAACTCGTGGGCGAACTGGGCCGGGGATCAGAGCTGTACTCCGGCGGTTATCGCCGAGCCGGGCACGCCCGAAGAAGTCGCCGCCGTGCTGGCCCGCGCGGAGGCGGACGGGCATACCGTGCGCGTCGCCGGATCGGGGCATTCCTTCACCGAGACCGTGCTCACCGACGGCACCATGCTGCGCCTGAACAAGCTCGACAAGATCCTCTCGGTGGACCGCGCGAACGGGCTGGTGCGCGCCGAAGCGGGCATCACGCTCAACGCCGCCAGCAACGCCCTGCACCCCATGGGCCTGGCCTTCCCCAATCTCGGCGATATCGATGTGCAGTCCGTGGCGGGCGCGACCGCCACCGGCACCCACGGCACCGGGGCCAAATTGCAGAACCTCTCGGCCGCACTGCAATCGGTGGAGCTCATGCTGGCCGATGGCAGCCGCGTCGAACTCAATGAGCAGACCGATCCGGACGGCTGGCGCGCCGCGCGGGTGAATGTGGGCGCGCTCGGCGTGGTCACCGCCGTCACCCTGCAGATGGTGCCGTCGTTCGTGCTCGAGGGCGTGGAGCGGCCGGTGCCGGTGGAGGATGTGCTCGCCGATCTGGACACCTTCGTGGACGGCAACGAGCATTTCGAGTTCTACATGTTCGCGCATTCGCCGCTGGCCATGACCAAGGCCAATAACACCGTCGACCTGCCCGAACAGCCGCGCGGTAAGGCGATGGACTGGTTCTCGGACATCCTGGTCACCAACTACACCTTCGACGCGCTGTGCAAGCTCACCCGCGCCCAGCCCCGCCTGATTCCGTACGTGCAGCGGGCCGCGGCCTATGCGGGCAGCTATCGGCGGCAGGTGGAGCGGTCGTACAAGGTCTTCGCCAGCCCGCGGCTGTTCCGCTTCACCGAGATGGAGTACGCCATCCCGCGCGAGCACTCCGCCGACGCGATCCGCGAGATCAAAGAGGTGGCAAGCCATTTCGATACGGCCATGCCGATCGAGGTGCGCTGGGTCGCGCCCGATGACGCCTTCCTATCCCCCGCGGGCGGCCGCGAGACCTGCTATATCGCGGTGCATCAGTACACGGGCATGGAGTACGAGCCGTATTTCCGGGCCTGCGAGGCGGTGTTCGATCGCTACAACGGCCGCCCACACTGGGGTAAGCGGCACTTCCAGACCGCCGAGACGCTGAGCGAGCGCTATCCGCACTGGGAGCAATTCGCCGAGGTGCGCAAGCGTTTCGACCCGCAGGGGCGTTTCACCAACGCGTATATCGAGCGGGTACTGGGTCCAATCGGCTGAAATGGCACTATGCTCGGTTGCTGAAAGATCGCTGTAATTGCGGAACTGCTCGTCGGACTGTCCTGGATGCGCGCCCGACCCGGGTGCGACCACACGGAGGAGGTTTCGATGTCTTCTTTCAACGACAACGTCAATGACGCGACCGATAAGGCCAAGGACGCAGCCAAGGACGCCGCGGATAAGGCCGAGGGCATGGCCGAACATATGGAAGACCGCCTCAAGCACGCGACCGATGACGTCAAGGAGAAGGTCGGCGGATTCGTCGACAAAATGAAGGAACGCCTCGGCGGCGGCGCGAAGTAGGGGCACCGAATATGCCGACGAATGACAATATCGGCGATTCCGCCGAAAAGGTGGCCGGTGATATCGGCGGCGGCGCCGGGGAATTCGCCGATAAGGCCCAGGCGGCCGCCGGACAGCTCGCCGAGCGCGCGAGCGGTGCGGCCGCCGAACTCGCGGACCGGGCCAGCAGCGCCGCCGCCGACCTCGCCGATATGGCGAAGGCATTCGCCGACAAAATAAACACCGACGATATGCAGGGCACCCTGGAACAGGTGCGCGCCAATCTGGAACACGCCGCCCAGGATGTGATGGCGGCGGTCAACGAGATCGTCGAAGCCGTGAAGAACAAGGTCGGCAAGTAGTATCCGCAACCCCGATGCCGAGCCGCCGCGCTCGGCATCGGGGTTGTCGCACATCGGAGTTCGGACCGTCGCACCACCTCGACAGGGAGCCACCCACGTGAGCGCACCGAGCAAACCCTCGTCCGATCCGGCTCCGATCCATCACCGAGTGGCGGTCGCGCCCAGGGTGTTCTGGCCCTCGGCCATCGTGGTGACGGCATTCACCCTGTACGCCATTATCTTTCGCGATCTGGCGGCGCGGCAGGCGAAGGCGATCCAGGACAATGTGATCGGCAGTTTCGGCTGGTACTACATCGTCATCGTGACGCTGTTCGTGGTGTTCGCCATCTGGCTCGGGCTGGGGCGATTCGGCGATATCAATCTCGGCGATGACGGTGAGAAGGCCGAATACTCCATGGGCGCTTGGCTTTCCATGCTGTTCGCGGCCGGGATGGGTATCGGCCTGGTGTTCTGGGGTGTGGCCGAACCGCTGTTCCACTATGACGAGCCGCGGCCCGGGGTCGGGTCGACCTCGGCGCAGCGCGCCGATGCCGCCATGGTGCAGACATTCCTGCACTGGGGGATTCATCCGTGGGCCATCTACGTGGTGGTGGGCTTGGCGATCGCATATTCGATCCATCGCAAGGGACGGCCGGTGTCGATTCGCTGGTCGCTGGAATCGCTTGTGGGCGATCGCATTCGGGGCTGGCGCGGTGATGTCATCGATATCGTCGCGGTCATCGGCACGGTGTTCGGCGTGGCCACTTCGCTCGGACTGGGCATTCTGCAGATCTCGGCGGGCCTGAATTATGAAGGCTGGCTGCATGACCCGGGCAAGGGCTTGCAGGTGGTGCTGATCATCGGTGTCACCGCGCTGGCCACCATCTCGGTGGTGACCGGGGTGGACAAGGGCATCAAGCTGCTCTCGCAGGCGAATATGGGGGTGGCCGGATTGCTGCTGCTGTACGTGCTGGTGGCGGGTCCGACGCTGTTCATCGTCAATGATCTGGTGCAGAACATCGGCACGTACATCCAGCAATTGCCGAAGATCAGCCTCTACACCGGCGCCACCGAGGGGGCCGACGGCACCGCGTGGACGCAGCGGTGGACGGTCTTCTACTGGGGCTGGTGGATTTCCTGGGCCCCGTTCGTCGGTGTGTTCATCGCCCGAATCTCGCGCGGGCGCACGGTGCGCGAATTCGTGGCCGGGGTGCTGCTGGTGCCGACGCTGCTGACCTTCGTGTGGTTCGCGGTATTCGGCGGGGCGGGTCTGCATCGCGAAATGCTCGGCGGCGGTGGACTTATCGGGCCGGACGGACCGGATCGCGATAGCGCGCTGTTCGCCATGCTCGATACCTTGCCGGGCGGCAGCCTCACCGCCGGACTGGCGATGCTGGTGATCGTGCTGTTCTTCATCACTTCGGCGGATTCCGGTGCGCTGGTGGTGAATATGTTGTCCTCGGGCGGAAATCCGGAGCCGCCCAAGTGGAGTCGGGCATTCTGGACCGCGATGCAGGGTGCGGTGGCCATCGCGCTGCTGGTGGCCAGCGGTACCGGCACCGCCGCGCTCACCACCCTGCAGACCGTGGCGATCCTGATCGCGCTGCCGTTCAGCGTCGTCATGCTCGCCATGTGCTGGGCGCTGGTGCGCACCTTCAAGGCCGAGCGTGGCGGCTGATCAGATCACATACCGCTCACCATGTGACGACTGTCAAAAACGTCAGCGCCTTGTCCGAAATGCCGTGCGGCCTGCCCTTAGACTTCGAGACAGTAGATTACGAATTCGTCTCGGATTGGATATTCCTGCATCATGCTCAAGGGTTTCAAAGACTTCCTGATGAGGGGCAACGTGCTCGACCTCGCGGTCGCGGTTGTCATGGGAACCGCGTTCACCGCCATCGTCACCTCGGTGACCAAGGGGCTGATCGAGCCGCTGCTGGCGACCGCCGGCGGTAATAGCGAATTCGGTCTGGGCTTCCAGATTCTGGCGAGCAAGCCGTCCACGTTCGTGGCGCTGGGCCCGATCATCAGCGCCGCGATCAACTTCGTGACCGTGGCCGCGGTGCTGTACTTCGTGCTGATTCTGCCGATGAAGCATCTGCAGGCCCGGCTGTCCAAGCCGACCGCGGTCAAGGCCGATCCGACCGAGCTGGAGCTGCTCACCGAGATCCGCGACCTGCTCGCCAAGCAGAAGGCCGAGACGGGCGAAACACTGAACAAGTAGGTCACGACCGCCTCCCCGGGCCGGGGCTAGGGTGCTAGCCAGAGCGTTGCTGGCTAGTTCTCCGGGCACTCGATACGAGGAGGCGGGACCGTGGGCCGCATTCCGCCGCGACAGCTGTCGCAGGCTGGACCGGATCATGAGCATCCCGCCGCGCCCGGGCGCTGGGCGATGCTCGCGGTGCTGTGCTGCAGCCTGCTGCTGGTGGCCATGGACGCCACGATTCTGAATGTGGCGCTGCCGTCCCTGATCGACCATATGGATCCCAGTCCGATGGAACAGCTGTGGATCGTCGACCTCTACGGCCTGGTTCTCGGCGGCTTGCTCATCACCTGCGGTGCGATCGGCGACCGCTACGGCCGCAAGCGTTTGTTCATAGCGGGTTTCGTACTCTTCGGCGTGGCCTCGGTGATCGCGGCGATGGCGCATTCGCCCGCGCAGCTCATCGCCGGGCGCGCACTGCTCGGTGTCGGCGGGGCCATGGTGATGCCGTCCACGCTCTCGCTGATCCGCAATATCTTCACCGATGATCATGAGCGCACCCAGGCCATCGGCATCTGGGCATCGGTCGCGGGGGCGGGCGCGGCCATCGGCCCGCTGGTGGGCGGGCATCTGGTGGAGGCGTTCGGATGGTCGGCCGCGTTCTGGCTGAATGTGCCGGTGGTCGTGGTGACGGTGACCGCGGCGATCTGGCTACTGCCGGAATATCGGGCACCGCAGATCGGCAGCCTGGATTGGCTCAGCGCGCTGCTGTCGGTGCTGGGCATCGTGGCGCTGGCGTGGGGTATCAAGCATGTGGCCAAGGGCAATCCGGCCGCGCTCGATCTGGTGATCCTGGTGGCGTCGGTGCTGCTGCTCGGACTGTTCGCGTATCGCCAGTTGCGCTCGCCCGATCCACTGCTGGATGTGCGGCTGTTCCGCAATCGCGCGTTCACCGCCGCCGCGCTGGCGACGCTGCTGGCCATGCTGGCCATCGGTGCGGCGCTGTTCCTGATCTCGTTGTGGCTGCAATACATTCACGGCTACACACCGTCCGAGGCCGGATTGCGCACGGTGCCCGCGGCGATCGCGACACTGCTGGGCTCGCTGTCCACGCCGTGGCTGCTGCGACGGGTCGGGGTGCGATTCCTGATGGGCTTCGGCCTGGGCGCGCTGGCCGTGGGTTTCATTGTGCTGGCGGCCATTCCGACCACCACGTATCCGCTGGTGGCGTTGATTCTGGTGTGCCTGGGCATCGGCGACGGGGTGGCGATCACCACGGCCGCGGCGGTGCTGGTCTCGGCGGTGCCGCCGGAGCGGGCGGGGATGGCGGGCGCGGTGGAGGAGACCAATTACGAGCTCGGCATCGGATTGGGCGTGGCGCTGCTGGGCAGTATTCACGGCCGGTTGTTCGTCTCGCATATGACGGATCTGCCGCTGTCCGGGGAGCAGCTCGATACCGCGCGCGGTTCGGTCGGCGGTGCGGCGTATGTGGCGGATCAGGTGGGCGGGACGACCGGTGCGCAGGTGCTCGAAATCGCCCAGCACGCTTATGATTCCGCGCTCACCACCACCTCGTGGATTTCCGCGGGACTGGTCGGGGCGGTCGCGGTGCTGACCGTGGTGCTGGTGCCGCGCGGGTTCACCGCCACCTCGGCGCACTGACCGAGCCCGGGCGCTCACACCGGTTCGATGCGGAGTTCGCGTTCCACGACGCGGTGTGCGACCTCGACCAGGGACAGGCTGTTGATGAAGGCGTAGCCGCGCAATCGGGCGTAGGCGTCGGCGATATCGATGCCGAGTTCTCCGCTGGTCATGGCCGCCGCCTGGTGAATCCATCTGCTGGACAGCGGTTGTGCCCACTGCCGGGCCTCGTCCCCGGAGGCGAGTACCAGGCTCGCGGTCACCAGATCCGCGATGTGCAGGGCCGCCGCGAGCAGGCGCGGACCGGGCCTGCCGACGGTGTCGCGGTACAGATCCACCGCGCCGAGCGGCAGCGGCCCCAATCGCAGCGGCACCGCGAACAACGAACCGGAGACCGCCACGCCCGCAAGGGCTTCGGCGAAGCCGGGCCAGCGCTCGTAGACGGAGGCGAAGTCCGCGATCGTCACCGGTGTGCCGTGCGCCGACGCCGATACCGCGGGTCCCTCCCCCACCGTGGCCTGCGCCCGCTCCACCTGATCGGCGAAATCGTCACTGGCGCACCAGGGTTGCATACCCGCGTCGATCTCGTGCAGCACGATGGCGGCGCGGCGCACCGGCAGCACCCGCACGCACGCGTCGCAGACCGCCGCCAGCCCGCCGCCGGCGTCGCGAACCGCCCGCAGGAACTGCCCGGTCAGCTGATCGAACTGTGTACCCATCCCTCGAACCGCCCCACACTCATCGTTCCGCGAGGAGTAATTCGGTGCCCTGCGCCCATGGTCCCGTCACAGTCCCGCAACGAAAAGGGCCGAAAGTCCCACAGTGGCATGAGTATCCGTCTACCGAGTGGATCCGGCCCAGGTCACGCCGGGGCAACGGGTCAGTGCGATCGGTCGTCGCCGGGGGCGTCGGTGAAGCCGATGGCGGCGTGCGTGCCGTCGCAGAAGGGTTTGTTGCGGGATTCACCGCAGCGGCAGAGCGTGACGCGGTTGCGGATCTCGTAATCGGTGCCGTCGGCGGCGGTGACCTGGATGCCGCCGCGCACCCAGTAGGGCCCGCTCACCTCTTTGGCCGGATCTTCCACCAGGCCAATGGATTTGGGCAGTTCGGGTTCGTAGGCGGTGCGCTCGGCGAGATTCCAGGCGATCAGGCGGCCGGACGGGCAGTCCGCGGATTCGCGTTTGGTGACCGCCGCGGCCTCGTCGCCGGGTTGTTCGACCAGGTTCCAGACCTGGCCGTCGGCATCGCAGAACCGGGCGAACGCGCACAGCGACTGCGCGTCGGTGAGCGTCACCTCCGGCCCGTCCTGTTCGGTGGCCTGCGCCAGATACGGTGCGCGCGAGGCCATTTCGGTGCCGTCGAAGCCGATCTTGGCGTGTGTGCCGTCGCAGAACGGCTTCTTCGCCGAATGCCCGCAGCGGCACAGGCTGTAGTTCTCGCCGGGTGTGGCGACCGGATCGCCCTCGCGCCACTCCCGCGAATCGCCCCGGGCATCGGGAACGATGGTCTGCGTGCTCAGGGGTACGCCGCCGGTGACGCGGTACGGGCCGTTCTCGGTAACCCGGATCTGCATACGGGTTACTCCACCAGCACCGCTTCGGCGGGCCGGTGCGACACGCCGAGTCGGTACAGACCCCGCAGGTCATAGGTGTGGGTGGCGACCGCGCCGAGCAGTACGCCCAGCAGCAGTCCGAAGATCGTCATCCACAGGCCGGTGCCCAGGCCCGCCGACAGATGCCCGTCGAAGAACAGCAGCGACCGCACGGCCAGGTAGATCTGGTGCATGGGTTCGAAATTCGCCAGGAAGGCGATATAGCGCGGGGTCGCCTCGATGGGGATGCTGCCCGAGGAGGACGGCAGGCCCAGCACCACGAACACGATCATATTGATGAGCAGACCCGCGGTGCCGAACGCGGCCAGCACCGACAGCCCGGTCACCGCGACGGCGGTAATGGCGAGCGTGCCGTACAGGAACAGTGAGAACGCGTGCTCGATCGGCATATTCAGCAGTTCGGCGATGCCCAGGAACACGCCCGAGGCGATCGGCGCGGTCACCGCGGCCATGGCCCATTTCACCAGCAGCGTGCGCCAGCGCGAGATGGCCACCGGTGCGATATGCCGATACCACGGACCGTATTCGGCGGGCACGTAGCCGAGCACATTGTCGACCATGGCGTGAATGATCATGGCCCCGCTGAAGCCGACGAACAGCAGGATCAGGGTGTAGAAGAAGGCCGACAAACCCTGACCGGTGCCCTCGGGCAGCGGGTGGTACGGGCTCACCACCACATCGATGGGTTTGGCCAATTGCAGTCGCGCGGCACCGCTCAATTCGGTCGGGGCCGCGCCCGGCGCGGGTGCGAGTTTCGCCCTGACCTGCTCGGTGAGCTGGGTGCCGACGGTCGAATTGACCTGCGCCATGGCCTTATCGGTGATGCGCTGCACGATCGAGGAGGCGTAGGTGCTGGCGCGTGGATTGGTGTGCACGGTGATCACCGGGCGTTCCACATCGCCGGGCACCACCGAGGCGGTGGCCAGAATGCTCAGCCGCTTGCTGAAATCGCTGGGGATGACGATCTCGCCGTAGACCTTGCCGTCGGCCAGCAGTCGCTGTGATTCGCTGATGCCGACCACGTGCAGGTCGATCTTGTCGGCCGGGATCTGGGCGATGAGGGCCTCGGCGATCTGATCGCCGACATTGACCGGCTTGCCGTCGAGGATGTCGCCGTCGTCCTGGTTGACCAGCGCGATCGGGAAATCGTGCAGGTTCTTCTCCGGGTCCGAGGTGTACCCGAGGTACATGGTGCCCAGCAGTGCGGCGAGCAGCGTGATCACGAAGACGGGCGCGATCCAGCCGCGCAGCGGCACACCGGGCTTGGTGGCGGCCGGAATCGCCGAGGGCGCGGGATCTTTCGGCACTGGCTCACTCCATTCGATACGTACACGCTCTGAAAGTCTTCGCCAAATGTAGGCACTGACAACAAAGTAGTCAATGCCAACATCGGCCGATGTGTCCTATATCCTGCAAGCACCATGTCCATAGCCAGTTCGCGCTCCTATCACCACGGCGACCTGCGGGCCGAACTTCTGCGCCGCGCCGAGTCGCTGCTGCGCCGTTCCGGGGTCGACGGTCTGTCGCTACGGCAGCTGGCCCGCGATACCGGGGTCAGTCATGCCGCGCCGAGCAGGCATTTCCGGGATAAGCAGGCGCTGCTCGACGCGCTCGCGGTCGCCGGATTCGAACGGCTGGGGGCCTCGTTCGAGCAGGCCGCGGACGGCGGCACGCTGCTGGAGCGGATCACCGCGGTGGCGCGCGAATATCTGCGCTTCGCCATCGACAATCCGGAACTGCTGGCCGTGATGTTCGCGCGCAAGCAGCGGCAGACCCCGGCGATCCAGGCCGCGGTGGCGCAGGCCCTGGCCATGCCGTTCGCCATGATCACCGACGGGCAGGAGCGCGGTGAGGTGGTGGCGGGCGATCCACGGCGAATCTGCCTGTCGGCCATGGCCGCACTGCAGGGGCTCGCCACATTCGTCGGTTCGGGTTTCGTGGCCGCCGAGGATGCCGACGGCCTATTTGAAGAGACCGTGACCCACATGTTGGACGGTTTGCGTCCCCGTCGCTGAAGAACCGGCGTGGCACCGTTACCTTTGGTGCGGACCACCGCGAACGACGACAATCGAAGGCGGGCAGTGACAACCCCAGGGCAGGCAGTGACAACCGGAGCCGGGCAGTGACCATCGCGGGCAGGCAGTACGGCGGGCGCGCCGTCACCGAGCGCAAAGCCGAACGGCGGCAGCGGTTTCTCGATGCCGCCATCCAGATCTTCGGCGAGCGCGGCTATGCCAACTGTTCCCTGGCCGACGTCTGCGCCGCCGCCGGACTCTCCAAAAGGCAGTTCTACGAGGAGTTCACCACCCGCGAGGATGTCCTCGTCGCGGCCTACGACCAGATTCAGGACGAGGCCACGGCCGCGCTCGCCGCGGCCCTGGCCACGCTCGGGCCGGATCCGGATCCGATCGACACCGTCACCCTGGTGCTCTCCGCCTTTCTCGGTTCGGTCGGCTCGGACCCGCATCGGGCCAAGGTCGCCTTCGTGGAGGTGGTCGGGGTCAGCCAGGCCATGGAGGAGCACCGCCGCGCCCGCAGGCACGCCTGGACACTGGTCATCCGCCGCGCGCTGGAACCGCTCGCCGGACCGGGGGCCCGCATTCGCGGCAATCCGGAGATGGCGGGCAGCGCCCTGATCGGCGCGGTCAACGGCCTGGCGCACGAATGGCTGCTGTCCGATCCGCGCCCGCCGGTCAGCGAACTGGTGGACATGCTTGTCCCCATTGCGGTTTCGCTGATCATCCGGGACGAGCCCTAGATCCGCATGCGGGCCCCTACATCAGCTGCCGCATGAAGTAGGTGTACTCGAGGGCGCTGGTGTGCGCCTTCTCGTCATTGTTCGCGCCCGCGCCGTGCCCGCCCTGGGTGGCCTCGTAGAAGAAATACGGGTCACCCAGCGCGGCTAGCCGGGCGGCGAATTTGCGCGCGTGCTGCGGTCCGACGCGGTCGTCCTTGCTGGTCGTCCAGACGAACGGCTCCGGATACTTCACCCCGGACTTCAATCGCGCGTAGGGCGAGATGGATTCGAGGAAGGCACGCTCCTCGGGGACCGACATGGACCCGTACTCACCCACCCAGGACGCGCCCGCCGCGATCTGCTCGTACCGCTCCATATCCAGCAGCGGTATCTGAATGTCCACCGCGCTCCACAGTTCCGGATGCTGGGTGAACTCCACGCCCATGAGCAGTCCGCCATTGGAGCCGCCCTGGATCCCGAGATGCCGTGGCGTGCTGATATTCCGGGCGATGAGATCGTCCGCCACCGCGGCGAAATCATCGAAAGCCTTCTGCCGCTTGGTCTTCAGTGCCGCCTCATGCCAGGCCGGACCGTATTCGCCGCCACCGCGAATATTGGCGATGACGTACGCCCCGCCCTTCTCCAGCCAGGATTTGCCCAGCAGCCCGTTGTAGCCGGGCGTGGATGACAGCCCGAACCCGCCGTAGGCGTACACGATGGTCGGGGTGCTGCCGTCGTATTTCATATCGGCCGCGTGCACGATGAAGTACGGCACCTTGGTGCCGTCCGCGGAGTCGGCCTTCAGCTGCTCAACCACGAAGCGGGACGAATCGAACCGCGCCGGTGCGGATTTCACCGGAGCCAGGCGGCCGCTCGCGGCATCCAGACTCCACAGCGTGGAGGGCGTGAGCAGTGAGGTGACCGAGAGGTAGGCAGTCTCACCGCGCGAATCCGCGTCCACGCCATAGACGGTCGCGTTATCGGGCAGGGGCACCGGGGCGCTCGTCCATGAGCCGTCCGGCTGCGGGGTGTAGACGGTGGCACGGCCCTTCACGTCGTACAGCGAGGTCACCACCGCATGCCCGCGCGTGGTCATGACCGATTGGAACGCCTCCTGCGGACCGGGGATGTACACCACCTTGGCCCGCAGATCGTCCGGATGCCGCGCCATCTCATCGGCGTCGAGGGAGATGAGCGAACCGGACTGGAATGTCGCACCGCCCGTGGTCCAGTCGTCCTTCAGCTGGACCAGCACCCGAGTGCCGACCATGCCCGCCACCTCGGATTTCGGCGGCAGCGCCAGGCGCACGGGTTTGCCGTTCACGAGCAGGTTGAACTGCGCCTCGAAGAACGAGGGGCGGCGCACCACCATGCTGACCCGATGCCCGTCACCGCCGTCCAGCACCTGCGGTGCGGTGCCGAGCCCGTCGGCGGGATCACCGCGCAGCACCTCGGCGGCCTGATCCAGCGGCTGCCCGCGCTGCCAGCTCTTGACGATGTACGGATAGCTCGAGGCGGTCTTCTCCCCCGGCTGCCATTCCCGCGAGATCAGCAGCGTGTCATCGTCCGCCCACGCGACGTACTGCTTACCGCGCTCGAGGCTGAACCCGTTCGGCACGAATTGCCCGGTGCTGCGGTCGAATTCGCGCACCGTGACCGCGTCCTCACCGCCTTCGGACAGACTCACCAGGCAGCGCGTACCCCGATTGGGTGCGCAGGTCATGCCCTCCCACACCCAATTGCGCCCCTCGGCGGCGGCCAGCGCGTCCAGATCGAGCACGGTCTTCCACTGCGGTTGCGGCGCTTCGTAATCGGCGAGGGTGGTCTCGCGCCAGATTCCGCGCTGATGGTCACCGTCCTGCCAGAAATTGCCGATGGCGCCGTCCCGGAACTCGGGCGCGGGGAGCCGATCCGGGGCATTGGCGAGGGCCTTGGCCTGTGCGAGATTGTCCGCGTATCGCGGATCCTTCTCCAGCACCCCGAGTGTCTTGGCGTTCTCGGACGCGACCCAGGACTGCACCCGGGGCGAATCCAGCTCCTCCAGCCAGCGGAACTCGTCCCCCGAGCTCCCGGATCCGGCGCAGCCCGTGACGACCACGGCGATCATCACGACTATCGCGGCTCGCCGGCCGATTCGGTTCCCGCCCGCACCGGCCACGAATCTTCCTGCACGAGCCATGAATCCCCCCGTTTCATGATCATGCGCCCGCCCCGGGCGAAGCGTCGAAGGGCAGACTACCGTGCTCAGCCGACACTTTCACCGGGCCGATCGCCCCCGCCATATCGAGATTGCCGGTGGTGCGCGGCAGGAGTTGTCGGTGGTGCGCGGCAAGATCGGTGCCGGGTGCCGGGCCGGGACAGCGCGGTGGAGAGGGTGTTATGACGACAGAGGACGAATGGTCCGTTCCCGCGCAATGGCGGGCGAAGGCGGAACCGTTCCGGGGGCGGAACACGGTGGGGGCCCGGGAGATCCCGGCCGATGCGACGGGGCGGCTGGCCGCGCTGCTGGGGCGGTACAGCCCGCGGGTCCGGTCCTGGCTGGAGGTGCCGCCGGAGGGCGAATTCGGCGCGGCCGTGGTGGCGGCCACGGGGTACATCCAAGCGCCGGATGCCCCGATCACACCGTTGGCGGCGGCGGTGGTGTGGGCGCTGGCGGATTACGACCTGCGGCATCGCGAGTCCGAGCGCATCGAGATGCGGGATCACTTCCTGGACAGCTGGATTCAGCGGCACGGACCGGTCTTCGCGGCCGAGACCGTGGTGTGGAGTCGTGGCATCGTGGTGGATCGCCGACGGTCCAGCGAGGGCTGGCTGGCCGCGGTGCTGGAGCTCGCCGCGCCCGACGATCCCAATCTGATCGGTTTCGACTATCTGGCGCAGAGTCTTCGGGCGCATCTCGCGAGCGTCCCGGACGACGAGTATCAGGCTGTGGTGCAACGCCTTTCGGAACTTCGCGAGGATCCCGGCACGGTGTGGGCGCGGCTGGCGTGCACCTATCTGGTTCCCGATCAACAGGAGTGGCTGGATACCGATCTCGCGGCCGATGGCCGGAATCCGCGCAGCCGGGCGCGCACCATGCTGTCCTCGTGCCTGACCACCGGAGCCCAGCTCGACCGCTTCCTGGAGGTCACCGGCCCACCGGTGTACAGCCCGGACTCGCAGAAGTTCAGCATGCTGACCCAGGTCGGACCCGCCGCGGTGCCGATGATCCTGCAACAGTTCGACTGGGCGGCGGGCAATAATTGGACCGCGGATATCAAAACACTGTCCGGCATGCTGTCCCACGTGCCGACCGATGCCGCCTATCAGGCGCTGCTGAATCGGATCGACAACAAACACGTTGCCGCCGCACTGGACAAGGCTTCTGCCCGCTATCCGCGCCGGGCCATGCGGCTGCTGTCCCGTCAGGCCGCCGAACTGGCCACCCCGCTGGTGGTCCGGACATTGCGGTTGCACGCGGCGGCGTATCCGGATCTGATCGCCGAATACGCTGTGGTGCAAGCGCTTCCGCTGCTCGAGATCAACAAGCGGCTGCCCGACGCCGATACCGCCGCGCTGCCGCCCGCGCTCACCGGCGCACCGCCCAAGAAGGCTCCGAAACCGCCGAAATGGCTGGTGCCCACCCTCCTACCGCAGCTCCGGCTGCGCGAGACCGATACCGCGTTGCCGGATATCGCTGCCACACGGTTCATTACGATGCTGATCGCGTCCGCCGCCGATGACGATCACCCCGGGGTCGCCGAGGTGATCGCGGCCGTCGAACCGGCCGCGCTGGCCGAATTCACCTGGGCCATCTTCGATGCCTGGCAGCTGGCGGCCTATCCGGCCAAGAACGGCTGGGTGCTGCACGCGCTCGCGCTCACCGGCAATGACGACACCGCGCGCCGCCTGGTCCCGTATATCACTGCCTGGCCGGGTAAGTCCGGCAGTGCGCGGGCGGTGGAGGGACTGCGGGTGCTGGCCGCCATCGGCGGTGAGATCGCGCTCATGCACCTGCATTCCATCGCCGGGAAGACCAAATACGACAGCCTGCGCACCGAGGCCGAGAAGCAGGTGGCGGCCATCGCCGAACGGCTCGGCCTGGGCGAGGAGGAGCTGGCCGATCGGGTCGTCCCGCATCTTGGCCTGTCCCCGGACAGCACGCTGCGACTGAACTACGGACCGCGCGAGTTCGAGGTCGGCCTGGATCATGAACTGCGGCCGAGCATTTCGGCCGGGGGCCGATCCCTGCACAGCATGCCCAAACCCGCCGCGGCCGATGATCCCGAGCTCGCGCCGGTGGCCTATCAATCCTTCCGCGATTTCGCGAAGGAGCTCAAAACGGTCACCACCGATCAGCTGCGGCGTTTCGAGGCCGCCATGGTGGACGGCCGCCGCTGGCGCGCGCCCGCGCAGCGCGCCATGATCATCGAGCATCCGGTGCTGGGTCAGCTGGCGCGACGGCTGGTGTGGGCGATCTTCGCCGCCGACGGCACGGTGAGCGGATCGTTCCGGGTCGATCAGGACGGCACCCTGGCCGATAGCGAGGACGAACGCCTCGAACTACCGGTGGACGCGCTGGTCGGCATCGCGCATCCGCTGCACCTCGGCGATGATCTGACGCGCTGGCGGGAGGTGTTCACCGATTACGAACTGCTGCAACCGTTCGAACAGCTGGAGCGGCCGGTGTACCGGTTCACCCCGCAGGAGGCGGCCGGGAAGGAATTGCCGCGCTTCGTCGATCGCAAGGTGCCGACCGGCAAGCTGTACGGCCTGCGCCAGCGCGGCTGGGAGCTGGGGTATTCCACGCTGTCCCACCGGTTCGGGGTGAACCGGCAGGTCGTGGTCAATGTGAGTCCGGGCATTCACGGCGGCTACAGCTACGAGGCCGAGGAACAGCTCATCGTCTCGGTGCTGTGCGAAGGCGGTGAGTTCGGCGAGCTGGACGCGCTCACCGCCTCCGAACTACTGCGTCAGCTGGAGCGATTGGCCGCGTGAGCCCCGGCGCGGCGGCCGAAGAACGATCCCGCGCCGAGCTGGGTGCCGCTGGAGTAACCCTTGCCGTCCTGGGCCAGGGTCGCCGCGGTCGCGCCCGCCGCGTACAGGCCGGGAATGGGTGATCCGTTCTCGTGCAGCACTTCTCCGTCCACGGAGGTGTGCAGTCCGCCCAGGGTGAAGCCCGCGTACAGGGCCTTGCCCAGGGTCAGGTCGAATGCCGCCCACGGGCCTTTGTCCTGCGGGGCGAGCCAATCCGGGTACTTGTGGAAGTCCGGATCCTCGCCGCGCGCGGCATGCTCGTTGTACCGGTCGAGGGTGGCTTGCAGTGCCGCATAAGGGATTCCGAGCGCTTCGGCCATTTCCTCGACGGTCTCCCAGCCGTCGATGAACGGGGCGAGCGGGAACATCGGGCGTTCCATATGTTCGGAGTCGACGATCAGATACGCTGCCGCGCCGGGCTGTTCGAGCACGAACGCGGAGGTGCGCGAATGGTATGAGTCCTCGGCGACGAAGCGCTTGCCCTCCTTGTTCACCACGAGTCCGGTGAGCAGGATCGATGGCGGGTACACCGGCGCGGTCACGAACGCCTGGTCCATATTCCGGGCGGTGCCGCCCGCCGCCAGGCCCAGGCGCAGACCGGTCCCGTCGTCATAGGTGGTGCCGAGCACGAACGGCTTCTCGGCCAGCCACGGCACGTTCTCGGCGACCATCTCCGCGTTCATGACGAAGCCGCCGGTGGCCAGGACCACCGAATTCGCTTTCACCGCACCGGTTTCGCCGGGCCGCCGCCAGCGCACGCCGACAATGCCACCCTCGGCGTCGGCGACCAGATCGGTCACCCCGGTCTCGTACCAGACCTCAACGCCCAGCGCCGCCGCCCGCTTCACCAGCAGTTCGATCACCATGGCCGCGCCCTGGGTATCGCCGGGCACCGGCACCTTATGTCCGCGCGGCGCGGGTACGGCCTGATCGCGGTGCGGCCACACCTTCTCGTTGCCGGTGTACATCAGGCCCTGGGTGCCGGGCTGGATGACCGCCTTCTCCGGGTAGTAGCTGCGCTCGAATTGGAAGCCGAGCCCCTCGAGCCAGTCGAAATGCTCGATGCTGCCGTCGCAGTAGGCGCGGATCTTCTCCGGTTCCGGTTCGCGCGCCACCGAGAGCAGGTACTTGTACATCTCCTCGGCCGAATCCTGTTGTCCGGTGGCCTTTTGCACCGCGGTGCCGCCGCCGAGGTAGAAGTGCCCACCGGCCAGCGCGGTGGTGCCGCCGGCCACGGCGGCGCGTTCCAGGATCAGCACCCGCGCACCGCGCGCGGCGGCCTCGACCGCGGCGCAGCCACCGGCGATGCCGAATCCGGCTACCACCACGTCATATTCGGCGGTCCACTCGGTCACCGATTCCAGCGCAACGACTTCCGGCGCTCTCGTGCTCACAGCGCACCCTTCTTGATCTGTTCGAAGAACTTCCGCATATTCGCCCCCACCTCGGCGAGTTCGATATAGGGCACCCCGGCGTCCGCGCCGTCGAGGTAGGCGAAGCGCATCTCACCGCCCATGGTGCCCTGCTGCAGCACGTCGATGCCCTGTGCCGCGGCGTCTTTCAGCGCGGCGTCGAAATCGGCGGGTTCGGCGCAGACGTGATGCAGGCCCGGTCCGCCGCGCTCCAGGAATTCGGTGTAGATGGACGCGCCGCGGACGGGCTGGATCAGCTCGTACTGCATATCCCCGTTGTAGGCGAGGGAGATGTGCGCGGTGAAATCCGCGGGCTCACCCCGGTAGACGCAGGTGTCCGGGCCGAAGTGGATATCCGGCATGCGCGTCCACTTGCCCGCGCCGAGCGTCGCGCCCAGGAACTCCTCGCTCCGCGCCACATCCGTGACGACCCAGGCGATCTGGGTTATCGGTCCTATCGACAGCATTGTCGTATTCACTCCTCCGTGCCACTTCTTCGGAGCCTAACCCGAATCCGCCGGGGCGACCCGGACAAGAACGAAGGCCCGGTCCATGGGACCGGGCCTTCCGAAATCGGTGCGATCATGCAGTCTGCGCGATGGCCTTGCGCATCGTCTTGATGGTGCGGGCGGTGATCACCATGAGCACGGTGATGACCGAGACCATGAGCACGGTGGACAGCCACACCATGGTGCTGATCGGCAGCTGGTAAGCGAGCACGACGCGCACCGCGGCCTCGCCGAAAAGTCCCGCGCCCCAGAGCAGGGCGATGTTGATGTGGGTGCGCCGGGCGGTCGGGTTGGTCTCGAAGGCGTGCTCCACCGCGGCCAGCTTCTCCGGCGCGCCGGCCAGCGCCTTGCGCACCGCGGCATAGGTGAGCGGCTTGCCGATCAGTGCGCTGACCAGGAACGCCAGGCCGATGGCGGCGGTGCCGAAGGAGTCGCGGACGATCATGATCCGCGGGTCGCCGCTGATCAGCGAGCCGACCAGGCCGACGACGAAGCCGATGAGCACGATGACGGCGATGGGATCCAGCTTGCGCGCCTTGACGGCCGGAATGAGCACGGTCGCCGCCGAGGCCACCGCACCGCCCAGCAGCGCGACGAAATCGGAGTACCCCAGCCAGTGCAGCAGGAAGTAGGCCGCCATCGGAATCGCGATATCCCGGGCGATCGGGGCGAGCATGCGTCGCATGGCCGGGCCCTGGGCCGAGTTCGGTGCGGTGGTCGTGGTGGTGTCGATGGCGGTCATAACGTTGCTCCCCTGTGGCTTCGACTGTGCGCTACGGGAAATGACGCTACGGAGATTCGGACCCCGGCAGATCTGCCAACCATCACGACCCCGGCATGACAACTGTCATGCCCGTGACCGTGAAAAGGTCAGGCGTGCGCGGACTCGGCCTCGCGAATATGCCCGATGAGGCTGGTCAGCGCCTTGGGCAGGCGCGGGCTGCCGGAGGCGAGCAGATCCAGGCCGCTGTCCGCGATGGCTGTTGTCATGACCTGGTAGCTGACCAGACCGCGCCGGGTGGGGAAGACCAGTACGCGGCGGCGGTCGGTGTCGTCGACCCGGCGGTGCACCAGATTGTCGTTGATCATGGCGTCGATGAGCCTGGTCAGGCTGGCCCCGGTGAGCAGGGTGGCCTCGGCGAGCTGCGACATGGAACGGCCTTCGCCGTCGGCGACCGCGGCCAGCACATGCCAGCGGCCGACCGAGTTCTCACCGATACAGGCCGCGATGGCGCGATCCAATTCCTGTGCGGCCAGGCGCACCAGTCGCGCCAACTCCTCCAGTGCGGCGGGCGCAGTGCTATTGTCCACTCCAGCACTATATACAACGCCGTATGGTAAAGATTCAAATGGAAATATACGGTGGAGATTTCCATGGGCCACTTCACTTCTCGCGATAACCGCTCGACGGTCGATATCGCGCTGGTTATTCCGCTCAGTGGCCCGGCGGGCATGTTCGGGCCGTCCTCGGAGGCGTGCGCCACTTTGGCCGTCGACGACATCAATGCCATGGGCGGAATTCTGGATCGCCCGGTGCGCCTGCACGCGGTGGATTCCGGTGCGCCGCTGCCGCAATTGGCCGAGCGGATCGGCCGCATGGTGGACAGCGGGGCCATCGACGGTGTGGTCGGCTGGCATCTGTCCAATGCGCGCAAGGTCATCACACCGCGCACGGCGGGCCGAGTTCCCTACGTGTACACCACCTTCTACGAGGGCGGTGAGGATTCCGACGGCGTGTACATGGTCGGCGAGACGCCCGATCAGCAGTTGTTCCCGGCGCTGCGCTGGCTGCGGACGGAGTTCGGCATCCGGCGCTGGTGCGTGATCGGCAACGATTACGTGTGGCCGCGTGAAACCGCGCGGGCGACAAAGGAATTCACCGCCGGGACGGATATCTCCATCGTCGGTGAAGCCTATGTTCCGCTGGGCAGCCGCCGTTTCGGGCGCGCCCTGGAACTGATTCGCCACTCCCCCGCACAGGGTGTGCTGCTGTTCATGGTCGGTTCGGACTGCGCCGCCTTCAATCGCGCGTTCGCCCGCGCCGGACTGGACGACGGCCGACTGCGACTGTCCATGATGATCGGCGAGGACGTGCTGTACGCGGGCGGACCGGACAGCACCCGCGGATTGCACACCGCGTCAGGCTATTTCGAGAGCGTCATCACCCCCGAGGGGATGGATTTCGGCAGTCGCTATGTGCGCCGCTTCGGCAGTTACGCACCGGCGCTGAACAATATCGGCGAATCCTGTTACGAGGGCATGCTGTTGTTCGCCTCGCTCGCCGAGACCGCCCGCAGTCTGGACCCGCATCTGATCGAAAGGCATGCGGCACAGGTCAGTTACGGCGGACCGCGCGGTGAGGTGCGGGTGCGCGGCGCGCACACCACCCAGCCGGTCTTCCTGGCCGACGCCGACGCCCTCGAGTTCAGCGTGCTGGCCGAACTCGAGGGCTGAATCGACCGCGCCGATCAGCTCACCGCGGTGGGCTGCGCCAGGCCGAGCCGGTTCGCGTCCGTGGTGTCCTGATAGGCGGCGGATTGACACTGCTCATGGCAGTTCTTGGTCAGCGTGCAGGTGAGCGAGGAGATGGGCCCGCCGTGGAAGGGGCAGTCGTGCACCATATCCGGGAGTTCATAGCGTTTGCCGTCGACCACGTCCAGTAGCGTCTGGCCCGCCCACAGCGGTTCCTTCTCGATCTCCTCGCGCAGCGGATTGGGCCGCGCCAGATAGTATTTGCCGCCGGTCGCCAGCGCGATCACCGGTGTGAGCACCAGCGCGATGGTCAGTGCCAGATACGGCGACCACGCCTTCAGGAATTCACCGAATGCCCCGAAGTAGGCCACGATCGATACCGCCGAACCGGCCAGCATGGAACCGAATCCGACCGGATTGATCGGGTACAGGTAGGCGCGCTTGAACTCGATGTACGGCGGGCTGATCTTCAACAGCCCCTTGTTGATCACCAGATCCGCGACGATCGCGCCCACCCAGGCGATGGCCACATTCGAGTAGAACCCGAGGATGGTGTTCAGCACCGAGAACATATTCGACAGCATGAGGGTGAGCGCGATGGCGATGTGCAGCACCAGCCACACCACCCGGCCCGGATGGATGTGCAGCACCCGGCTGAAGAAGTTGGACCAGGACAGCGAGCCCGAATAGGCATTGGTGACATTGATCTTCACCTGCGACAGCAGCACCATGACCGTCGCGATGGTGAGCGCCGCGGCATGGCTGTGGATCATGGAACCGTAACTGCCCAGGAACATTTCGATCGGTTCGGTGGCGCGGGCGAAACCGACCTGCCCGGCCACGTAGAACGCCAGGAACGCGCCGCACAGCTGTTTGGCCGCGCCCAGGATCACCCAGCCGGGACCGGCGGCGAGCACCGCGGCCCACCAGCGCAGCGGCGGCGTCTCGGACTTCTCCGGCATGAAGCGCAGATAGTCGACCTGTTCACCGATCTGCGCGATGAGCGAAAGCGCAACGCCCGCACCGGCTCCCACCGCGATGGCGCTGACGCGCTGACCGCCGCCGTCACCCGCCCAGGACAGGAATCCGGTGAAACCGTCCGGATCGCTGATGGCGATCATGACCAGCGGCGCGGCGAACAGGATCAGCCATAGCGGCTGGGTCCACACCTGGAATTTGGCCAGCGCCGACATGCCGTACAGCACCAGGGGAATGATGATCAGCGATCCGATCAGATAGCCCAGTGGCAGGGGGATGTGGAAGGCCAGTTTCATGGCCTGCGCCATGATCGCGCCCTCCAGCGCGAAGAAGATGAAACAGAAACTCGCGTAGATCAGGCTGGTCAGGGTGGAGCCGAAGTAGCCGAAACCCGCTCCGCGGGTGAGCAAGTCCATGTCCAGGTTGTACTTGGCGGCGTAGTACGCGATGGGGATGCCGGTCAGGAAGATGGTCACCGCGGCGACCAGGATGGCGACCACGGCGCTGGCCGCGCCGTGCGTCACCGCGATGGACGCGCCGATCGAATAGTCGGCCAGATAGGCGATGCCGCCGAGTGCGGTGATGGAGCACGCCATCGGGCTCCACTTGCGAAAGGACTTGGGCGCGTAGCGCAGTGAGTAGTCCTCGATATTGTCCTTGGCCGCCCAGGACTGGAAGCGGGACCAGCGGGTCTGGGGCGGATCTGACTGCGCGGAGGGCGCGGTGCTGCTCATCGGATCTCCTAGCTGAAACGCCGCGACAGGGGCTGGCGGGTCGCGGCGAAACAAGACGCTAGGTGCAATATTTTCAGATGGCGATAATCCGAATGAAAATTAACTCGCGCGATACGGAGGTCTTTCGTCGTAATACGAAGTTCATCGCGCGGTTTCGCCCCGGAGACATGCACGCCTTTGTATCGTCTCCGTACGGAATAGGTTCATTTGAAACTAAGTGAGGTGAGTGAGCGTGCCCCTCTACGAGTTCCGCTGCCGCGATTGCGGCAGCTTCGATCGCAGCTTCAGCATGGCCGCGGTACCCGAGGTCGCGAACTGCCCGGAGTGCGCGGGCGACAGCCGCCGGCAGGTGGGCGGTGGCGCGTTCGTGCGGCCCGGCTCGGCCGCCGCCCGGCTCATCGACGCCACCGCGCGCACCGCGAGCGAACCCGCCGTGGTCGGCGCTCCGGCCGGGCGCTCGTCCGCGCCGGTCACCCGGAATCCGTTGCACCGCAAGCTTCCCCGTCCCTGACACCGAAGGAGTCCCGCCATGCCCGAGTTGTTGTTCCCCCTGGATTCCCGCAAGAAGTTCACCGAACAGCAGTTCGTCGGACACAACCGCTGGCATCCCGATATCCCGGCCCCGGTCACGGTCAAACCGGGCGATGAGTTCCGGGTGCATGTGCGCGAATGGTTCGACGGCGCGATCCACAATGACGATTCCGCCGAGGATGTGCTGAACGCACCGCTGAGCACGGTGCACTGCCTGTCCGGGCCGTTCGCGGTGGAGGGTGCGCAGCCCGGCGATCTGCTGATCGTCGACATCCTCGATATCGGCCCCATCCCGCAGGAGGATTCGGGTCCGCTGGCCGGGCAGGGCTGGGGGTACACCGGCATCTTCCCGACCGATAACGGCGGCGGTTTCCTCACCGAGCATTTCCCGGACGCGTACAAGGCGATCTGGGATTTCAGCGGTCACACCGCCACCTCCCGGCATGTGCCGGGGGTGAAGTTCACCGGCATCATGCATCCGGGGCTGATGGGCACCGCGCCCTCGGCGGCGCTGCTGTCCAAGTGGAATGCCCGCGAGGGCGCGCTGATCGCCACCGATCCGCTGCGGGTGCCGCCGCTGGCGTTGCCGCCCGAACCGCGCGACGCCATCCTGGGTTCGCTCACCGGCGGTGAATTCGACCGTGCCGCAGCCGAAGCCGCGCGCACCGCGCCGCCCCGCGAGAACGGCGGCAATCAGGACATCAAGAACCTGACCCGTGGCAGCCGCGTCTTCTATCCGGTCTTCGTGGACGGTGCGAAGCTCTCGGTCGGCGATCTGCACTTCTCCCAGGGCGACGGTGAGATCACCTTCTGCGGCGCGATCGAGATGGGCGGTTTCATCGATCTGCGCGTGGATCTGATCAAGAACGGTATGGAGCTCTACGGCGTCAGCGAGAACGCCATCTTCCTGCCCGGCAACGAAGGCCCCAATTACACCGAATACCTTGCCTTCTCGGGCACCTCGGTCACCCTGTCCGGCGAACAGCGCTACCTCGACTCCCAGCTCTCCTTCGAACGCGCCTGCCTGCACGCCATCGACTACCTCACCAAATTCGGCTACTCCCCCGAACAGGCGTACCTGCTGCTCGGCGCGGCCCCCATCGAAGGCCGCTTCTCCGGCGTCGTCGACATCCCCAATTCCTGTGCCACCGTCTACATTCCGACCGCCATCTTCGATTTCCCCATCGCGCCGACGGCTTCCGGCCCGGTGCGCATCGATCCCGGTATGGGAGCCCCTCACGCCACGCGCTGAATCTCGCCGGAGTTGGCGGCGGATTCGAGGGAGACGCCCTTGGTCTCGGGTGCGCCCCAGACGCAGATGCCGAAGCCGACCGCGGTCAGGGCCGCGGCGGCCAGGAAGGTGGGGCCCATGCCGAGGTGGTCGAGGGACCAGGGTAGGAGGTAGGTGCCCAGGGCCGCGCCGATGCGGCTGACCGAGGTGGCGACGCCTACGGCGGTGGCTCGAATGTGGGTGGGGAACAGCTCATTCGGGTAGGTCCAGTCCAGCACGTTCGGGCCACCGCAGAAGAAGGCGTAGAGGCAGAGCATGAGGAAGCCGAGCAGGGCGGGCATGCTGGGCCAGACGCCGATGAACAGCACCGGCAGGATCATCAGGCCGAAGCACCAGACGATGACGGGACGGCGGCCGACGGTGTCGATCAGGCGCATGGCGGGCAGACAGCCGATCAGGAAGACCAGGCTGATCAGGGCGGTGCCGAGGGTGTCCATCCAGGTGCCCTCGGGCATGCCGAAGGAGGACAGGATCTGCGGGCCGAAGGTCAGCATGGCGAACAGCACCGCCACCTGACACAGGAAGAAGCCGCAGCAGAACACGATTCGCTTGCGATAGCGCGGGGAGAACAGCTCCCGCAGTGAGCCGTGCGATTTATCGGTGCTGTCGGCCTCGATGAGGTCCGCGGGATTCACCCGCACGTGCAGGTACTTCTCGACCATATCCGCGGCCTTATCGGATTTGCCGTGCTGCGCCAGCCAGCGCGGCGACTCCGGCGCGGTGGTCTGCCGGACGATGAGGAAGAACGCGCACAGCACCGCACCGCTGGCCAATTGCCAACGCCAACTGCCGTTTCCGGCGAAGGTCAGCAGCAGATAGCCGGTCACGTACGCCATCACCGACCCCAGATACCAGGCCACGATCTGGAAGCCGAGCAGTTTGCCGCGCTGTTTGACCGGTAGCCACTCCCCCAGCAATGAGGTGGCGATCGGATAGTCCGCCGCCACCGCCATGCCCAGAATGAACCGCAGCAGCACGATGAGCCAGGTGGATTCGGCCCAGAACGACAGAATCGAACAGGCCGCCATCACCACCAGGTCGGCCGTGTACATGACCTCGCGGCCGATCTTGTCGGTCAGCACCCCGAAAAGCGCGCCGCCGACGAACATCCCGACCAGCGCGGCAGCGCCGATCAATTGGATATCCCCGGTGCTCAGATCCAATTCGGCGGTCATGCCGATGAGCGCGGTGCCGACGATGCTGAGGATGTACCCATCCAGCAGTGGCCCGCCCGAACAGGCGATGGCCAGCCGTTTATGGAAGCCGGTGAAGGGCGCCTCGTCGATGACCGTGCTCATCCGACCTCCTCGGCAGTGCATCGACAGGCATTCAGCGAATATTTGGCAATCTTCGCGAAGGTACCCGGCCGACGCTGCCGCAAACCCGGCTGACACGCCATCCCGGCATGTCGATCAACCCCGCGCCCGGCCATCGCCACCGCCGCGGAAATCGGGTACCGTCCGAGGTACCTATTCAACGAGTTGCATAAGAGGTGGCGATGAACTCCTTCCGCAAGGCCGTGGAAGCCCGCGATGAGCAGGCGATCGAGGCGCTGCTGGCCGATGATGTGGTGTTCACCAGTCCGGTGGCCTTCAAGCCCTATCCGGGCAAGCCCGTGACCGCGGCGATCCTGCGCGGCGTGCTGCGCGTCTTCGAGGACTTCGAATACGTGCGCGAGATCGCCGATGCCAATGGCCGCGATCACGCCCTGCTGTTCGAGGCCACCGTGGACGGTAAGAAGATCAACGGCTGCGATTTCCTGAAGTACGACGAGAACGGCAAGATCGTCGACTTCACCGTGATGGTGCGCCCGCTCTCGGCGGCACAGGCCCTGGCCGCGGCGATGGCCGGGCAGTTCGAGCAGATTCAGCAGGAGGCCGCCGCGCAGATCGCCCGCGAGGCGACCGCGTAATACGTTGCGGCGCTCAGGTGTTGCGCTCGGGAATCTGCTCGAGCGCCCACCGCGCCCACTCCTGATTCATGGCGGCGAAACGCTCGCCCCATTCCATCGCGATGCGGCCGTAGACCGACAGATCGCTGTCATCCCAATCGACGTTCGCGCCCAGCTCGTGTAGTTCCGACTCGGCGTTCACGTACAGCTCTTCGACATCGGTCAGGTACGCGCGCGCCTGCGCCCGGCCGATCTGCCCGAGGAAGAACACCCGCATCAGCATCTCGTTGCGCGGCTGCCGTTTCGGCCGGGTGTCGGTGAGCCATTCCCGCAGCTGTTCCAGCCCCGTCTCGGTGACGCTGTACTCCTTGCGCCCGCGCGCGCCCTCGTCCGACACCTTGATCAGTTCGGCATCGGCGAGCTTGGTGAGCTCGGTGTAGATCTGGCTCTGGGTGGCGGGCCACACCTGACCCAGCGAGATCTTGAACCGTCGCACCAGGTCGTATCCGCTCGAAGGCTCTTCGGCCAGCACGCCGAGGAGGGCAAATCGAAGGCTCATGGCACTCATCCTACATTCCACTATTGACATGTCGACTTAGGAGGTTCTAACTTCGACATGTCAGTTTAGGAATGTCACGCCGAGGAGCTATCGAAGATGTCCTACTTGCGCACCTTCGCCCCGTGGATCGTCTACGCGGTGATCCCCTCCGAATACTGGAAGTGGGCCGCCCTCATCGCCTTCGGCATCTCCGCCGCCACCGTCGCCCGCCAGACCCGCGCGGGCCAGGCCCTGGACGCCCAGCTCATGGATATCGGCTCCGCGGTGTTCTTCGCCGCGCTGACCGTGCTGGCGTTCGTCAATCCCGATACCGCGCTGCACCCGTACTCGCCCGCTCTGTCCTCGGGCGTGCTGGCACTGATCGCGGGAATCTCACTGGCACTGCGCAATCCGTTCACGCTGCCGATCGCCAAGCAGAGCACGCCGCGCGAACTGTGGGACAACCCGGTCTTCATTCGCACCAGCTACATCATCACCTCGGTATGGGCGGCCAGCTTCGCCATCGGGTGCGTGGCGCTCGCACTGCTTGCGCACACCGACGGACCGCGCACCATCGCGCAGATCGCGGCCTTCGTCATCCCGGTCGTATTCACCCTGCGCTATGTCGCTTACATTCAGGGCAAGGCTCGCAAGATGGCGGATCCGGCATGACCACGACGCCCCCGCATCTGGCCGGGAACTACGCACCGGTCACCGAAGAGCTGACCGCACAGGAACTTTCGGTCACCGGCCGCATTCCGCCCGAACTCACCGGCTGGTACCTGCGCAACGGCCCCAACCCGCACGACGCCGCCTCCGGACACTGGTTCACCGGTGACGGCATGGTGCACGGGGTCCGTCTCGAAGGCGGCCGGGCCGTCGCCTATCGCAATCGCTGGGTGCGCACCAGCACCTTCACCGACGGTGCGAGCCCCTACGGCGCGGACGGTTCCCGCGATCTGACGGCGGGCGTGGCCAATACCCATGTCATCCGCCACGCCGGGCACACCCTCGCGCTGGTCGAATCGTCGCTGCCCTACGAATTGACCACCGAACTCGATACCGTCGGCCCCTACGATTTCGACGGCGCGCTGCGCACCGCCATGACCGCGCATCCCAAAACCTGCCCGCGCACAGGCGAATTGCACTTCTTCGGCTATGAGGTGACCGGCGAGCCGTACCTCACCTATCACCGGGCCGACGCGAATGGCGAACTGCTGCTGAGCCGTCCGATCGAGGTGCCCGCCGCGACCATGCAGCACGATTTCGCACTGACCGCCGAACACGTCGTATTCCTCGATCTCCCGGTGGTTTTCGACCGGGAGGCCGCCGCCTCCGGCGGTATGGCCTTCCGGTGGAGCGACGACTACCGGGCACGACTGGGCGTACTGCGCCGCGATGATCCGCACGGCGCGATCGCCTGGTTCGAGATCGCACCCTGCTATGTCTTCCACACCCTCAACGCCTTCGACGCGGACGGCCGGGTGATCCTCTACGCCATGCGCTATCCCGAACTGTGGCGCACCGGTTCGGACACGTTCGACGAGGCGACACTGTGGCGCTGGACCATGGACCTGGCCACCGGCACGGTGCGTGAGGAGCAGATCGACGATCGCGCGGCCGAATTCCCGCGCGTGGACGACCGGCTGCTCACCCAGGACTCGCGCTTCGGCCACGCGACCGTATCGGGGAAGTCCCGGCTGACCGGCGAAGGCGGCGCGCTGGTGCGCTACGACCTGCACACCGGCGCGCACACCACGCACGACTTCGCCGCCGGACTGGTTCCCGCAGAGGCGGTTTTCGCCCCCGCCGACGAAACACTCACCGGCGGCGGCTATCTCATGACGTACGTCTACAACCACGCCACCGACCGCAGCGATCTGACCATCCTGGACGCAAACGATCTGACGGCCCCGCCGGTAGCCACCATCGCTCTACCGCAACGGGTTCCGTACGGCTTCCACGGAAGCTGGCTACCGGATCCCCGGCCCTAGGCGCTGCCGCTGAAAATACCCTTGCAGGTCACGCCCGACTCACCGCTCAGACTCATGGCCGAACCGAAGGTGGCGCAATCGCGCGGCCCGCCATTGACCGACCCCAGGGCCAGCCCGGTCGGCGACAGTGCCGAACCGGCATCGAGCCCCTCGGCCAGCGGCACCGCGCGGCTCGCACCGCCTCCCGCGATCACGAAGCAGAGGCTCACCGCCGCAACACCTTCGGCGAGCAATAGCCCGGCACGGGACACCGACATGGGTTTTCTCCTGTTCACGCACGCGGACCGACAGGTCGGCGTGCGCGGAACTGTACCCGAGTGGTACGCCGCGCAACCTCGGTCCGGGCTGTGAATTCGCTTTGAAGGCCCGCCGCGCATCGGATGCGGCGACCGGGTACGGTTCGCGAAACCCGTTCCGGCACTGCGGCTCTGTTCGAGGTCGAGATCGTGACCGCGAACGACGAGTGACTGGAGTGCATGAAAATGGCTGATCTGCGGGGCCGCACGGTGGTCGTGACGGGGGCGAGTTCCGGAATCGGCGCGGCCGCCGTACGCCGCTTCGCCGAACTCGGGGCGCGCGTCACGGTGGTCGGACGGTCACCGGAGCAGACGCGCGCGGTGGCCGAATCCATCGACGCCGAACACCATATCGCCGACTTCACCCGGCTCGACGATGTGCGCGAACTCGCCGACAAGCTCAGCGAACGACCGATCGACATCCTGGCCAATAACGCGGGCGGCGTCTTCGCCGGTCGCCGCCTGACCGCCGACGGGCACGAAATGTCCTTCCAGGTCAATCATCTCGCGCCGTTCCTGCTCACCAATCTGCTGCTACCGAATCTCGACGGCGCGCGTGTGATCAACACCGGCAGCGTCGCCTATCGCACGGGCAAGCTCGACCTCAACGATCCGGACGCCCAGGGCGGTCATCGCGCCTACGGTGCGGCCAAACTCGCGCTGCTGCTGTTCACCCGCGAATTGGCGCAGCACGCACCGCGACTCACCACGAACATCTTCCACCCCGGCGGTATCGGCACCGGGGTCATGCGCGAGACCCCGATCCTGGGCCGTCTCATGGTCATCGGACGCCACGTGCTGCCCACCCCGGACACCGGGGCCGCGCCGATGATCCATCTGGCGACGGTCGAGGACCCCGCGTCGATCAACGGCGCGTACTTCAACAAGCTGCGCCGCCAGGAACCGACCCATAAGCAGGTCACCGATCCCGCCGTCGGCCGCGAGCTCTGGGATCTCTCCGCCCGGCTCACCGGCCTGACCACCGACTAGACGCGGGTCAGGTATCGCGCCGCGCACGGGCGCGGCGCTTGCCCTCGTGCATGGCCTGTACGCGGGCGACCGGGATGGTGTGCCCGTGTTCGATCAGGTCCGCGGGCAGGACCTGCGGGTCCGGCATCTGCTCGGCCCAGGGATCGCGGTCACCGAGTTCCTTCAGGGCGGTGCGGATGGTGAAATCCCGCGGGTGGATCTGCCCGAGATCGGCCCAGCCGATCGGGAAGGATACGGTGGCCCCCGGCCGGATGCGGGGGCTGTATGCCGCCACCACCGTCGCGCCGCCCGCGCGGGTGGAGTCCAGGAAAACCTTGCCGCCCCGGTCTTCTCGAATGAACGCGGTGGTGGCCAGCGCCGGATCGAGTCGCTCGGCGCGGACCGCGATGGCGCGGGTGGCGGCCGCCGCATCCTCGATATTCACATCTTTGACGGGAACGAAGATGTGAACGCCTTTGGCCCCACTGGTTTTCACCGCACCCGAGAGACCATCGTCCGCCAGGGCCTGGCGAATGAGTTCGGCCGCGCCGACCACCTGATCGAACGGCTGATCCGGGGCCGGATCGATATCGAGTACGAGATGCGTTGGGCCACCGGCATAGTCGACGAGCTCCTCGGCGAGCAATAGCGTCACGTGGTACTCCACCGCGCGCTGATTGCCGAACCACAGCAGCGTGCGCAGGTCATCACAGAGCGCATAGGAGATCTCGCGCTTGGAGCTGTCCGCCCACATCGTCTTGCGCGGCACCCACTCCGGGGTGTACTTGGGCAGGTTCTTCTGCATGAACGGCTCCTGCCCGGGCCGCACCCGCACCACCGACAGCGGCCGGGCGCGCAGGTTGCGCACCAGCCGCTCCCCCACCGCCTCCAGATAGTCGATCAGCTCACCCTTGGTGGCGTCCGCACCATCGAACAGCGGACTGTCCAGACTGCTGAACTTCAGACCGTCGCGAACCCCGTCACCCATGGGCCCCACCCTGCGCCCGCACCCGCCTCCCGTCAAGCATCCGGGCGGATCGGACCCGCTACATGGCCGGGAGCCGCTCCCCCTGCACCAGTTCCATATCGAGTTCCACGCGCAGCGTCGCACCCACCGCGGCGATGCCCGCGCGCACCATGGCGTTGTAGTCGATGGCGAAATCGTCTCGGTGCAGGAGGGTTTCGGCGTGGAAGGCCACTCGCACGCCGCCCCAGGGGTCCGGGCCGTAGCCGCCGTAGGTGACGGTGAGTTCGACCGGGCGGGAGCGGCCGTGCAGGGTGAGTTCACCCGGCATCACCCACGTGTCGCCGCCGGTGCGACGAAAACCGTTGCCCGCGAACGTGATCAGCGGGAAGCGTTCGGCGTCCAGGAAATCCGCCGAGCGCAGATGCGCATCGCGCATGCCGACCCCGGTGTCCACGGCCGCCGCCTTGATCTCGGCGTATCCGGTGGACCGCTCGAAGTTCGCGGCGATCTCCAATCGCCCGCTCACCTCGGCGAAACGCGCCTTGATACCGGCGATTCCGAGATGCCGGGCGGTGACCAGCACGGTGGAATGCGCCGGATCGATGGTCCACGGGCCCGGCGGCGGCAGCGCCACCGTATTCGCCTCGGGCTCGAGGCGGACCTCGCCGAGCGCACCGCCACCGGTGGCGGCGATGCGCGCGAGCTGGGCCACCGGCTGATGACCGGGCGCGGTGACCACCGCGGTATGGGTACCGGGCGGCAGCGGTTCGGTCATCGCGACCCCGCTCGCATCCGATGTCGCCCGGGCCAATTGCCGACCTGCCAGGTCGGTGACGATCAGCACCGCACCCGGCATGGGCCAGCCCGCCGAACTCCGGATCCGGGCGGTGAGACCGGTCATGATCCCTCCGTTGACCATTCGACGTCATCCTGCTCGGCCGCAACCGTACCCAGGTCGTAGCCCAGATGCATATCGTGCACGATCTCCCCGCCGGTGAGCCGAATTCGACTGTGTACCGCAGGATATCCGCGCGCGATGACCGTGTACCCGCCTTCGACGAGATCCGGCACCGTATAGCGGCCGTGCGCATCGGTGCGAGTGGCCCCGACCTCGGTGCCCGCCGCGTCCAGAATGGTGACCGAGGCGTCCGGCAGCGCCCGGCCCTCGGCCCACACCGTGCCGGTCAGCATGGCCATCGCGGTCAGCTCCAGATCGAAATGCAGCAGACCGCTGTCCGGCACCACCACCGAGGTGGCCTGCGGCCACATATGCGCGGCCGCCGCCACCAGCGTGTACGCGCCCGCGACCACGCCGTTGCAGAGATAGCCGCCGTCGGCCCCGGATACCGCCGCGCCGACCACCTCACCGCGGGCGTCGGTCAGCGTGATGCTCGCGCCCGCGAGCGGTCCGCCGCGACCGGCGATGCGGATGGTGCCGGACAGCTCGCCCGCACTCTGCAGCGTGATATCGCGCTGCTGCGGATGGGTGTCGATGGCGACATTGACCGCGGTCGGCAGATGTCCGGCCGCCGAGACGATCAGCACATAGCTGCCCGCGGCGGGCGGTTCGATGCGATAGCCGCCGCCGCTGTCGCCGGTGGCGCGCGAAACCTGGTGTCCGCGTTGATCGATCAGGGTGACGGCGGAATCGGGAATCGGGCGGCCGTCATCGCGCCGCACCTGTCCCACGATCGCGCGCACCCGCCCGGCGGCCGGTGCCGCGCCATTGGTGGCCGAGGCCGCCACGGTGGCCACGGGTTTCGCCTCGAGACCATCGTTCTCGGCGTTATGCGCTTCCGCCAGTACGGGTTCCGGCTGCGAGATGGCGCGCGCGGCCCCGTCCCACACCTGATCCTCGGCCCACTCGGCCTCGGAAACCGCTGCGGGATCGACGGTTTGCGGCGCGGCGGGCGCGATGTCCTGGAGCGGGATCTCCTTCATGAACAGCAGTACGACGCATGCGACCAGCGCCACCCCGGCCGCCGCCCAGAACACACCGTGCATGGCGTTGGTGAAGCCGATCAGAATGGGGTCCCGCACCATGGCCGGAAGTGCCGCGATACCGGCGGTATTGGACTGCACGCTGTCGAGCTTGGAGGCGTCGAATCCGGGCGGCAGATGACCGCCGAACGCGTCGATGATCTTGTTCGGCAGCAGATTGAACAGAATCGTCAGGAAGACCGCGACACCGAGCGTGCCGCCGACCTGACGGAAGAAGGTCGCCGACGCGGTGGACACACCCATATCCGAACGCGGACCGGCATTCTGGACCGCGATGATCAGCGTCTGCATACAGCCACCGAGCCCGAGACCGATGATGCCGCTGTAGAGCAGCGGCTGCCACAGCGCGCTGTCATAGTGCACCGTCGCGTACAGCGCACCGCCGCAGGCGATGATGAACGTGCCCGCCACCGGCAGAATCTTGTAGCGCCCCGTGCGTTTGGTGACCTGGCCCGAAATGAGCGAGCCGATCATGATGCCCGCCACCAGCGGCAGCATCAGCAATCCGGCCTTGGTCGGCGAGAACCCGCGCACCACTTGCAGATACAGCGGCACCATCGAGATCGCGCCGAACATGGCGATACCGACGATGAAACCGCCGATGATGCACACCGTGAAGGTCGAATTCTTGAACAGCCGCAATGGAATCAGCGCGGCGTCCTTCATCAGGTATTCGATACCCAGGAACAACGCCAGGCCGATCACGCCGATCACGTAGCACAGGATCGAGCGGCCCGAACCCCAGCCCCAGCCGCGTCCCTGTTCGGCGACGATCAGCAGCGGCACCACGCAAATGCTCAGTGCCACAGCGCCACCCCAGTCGACCCGGAGTTGACGGCGCTCCTGCGGCAGGTTCAGCACCTTGGCCACCACCACCAGCGCGATCACACCGATCGGCACATTGACCAGGAACACCCAGCGCCAGCCCTCCAGACCCCAGAGGTGATCGAAACCGGAGAACCAGCCGCCCAGCACCGGCCCGAGCACCGTCGCGATACCGAAGACCATCATGAAATAGCCCTGGTATCTGGATCTTTCGCGCGGCGGGACGATATCGCCGATGATCGTCATGGCCAGCGACATCAGCCCGCCCGCGCCCAGCCCCTGGAAGGCGCGGAACCCGGCCAGCTCGTACATCGAGGTGGCGAAGGTGCAGGCCGCCGAACCGATGACGAACAGCCCGATCGCGGTGAGGAAGAAGGCTTTTCGCCCGTAGATATCCGCGAGCTTGCCGTACAGCGGGGTGCTGATGGTGGCGGTGATCAGGTATGCCGTTGTCGCCCAAGCCTGCTGATCGAACCCGTGCAGGCTGTTGGCGATCTTGACGATGGCCACGCTGACGATGTTCTGGTCGAGCGCGGCCAGGAACATGCCCAGCAGCAGACCGGACAGAATGGTGAGGATCTGCCGGTGCGAGAGCTGCGGCGGACCGCCCGCCTGCTTTTCCGGTGACGCCTCGATCGTCGCACTTGTCATAGTTCGGGGACCTATTTCGATTCGATTGGCACAGTGGTTGTCTCGATGTCGTGCACGAGCCGGTCGAGCAGGTCGATCAGGGTGTCGCGATCGGCCGCGGGCCAGTCGGTCAGCAGTCCGGCCAGCCAGAGATTGCGCCGCCGCCGGTTCTCGGCGAATACCCGCTCCCCCTCCGCGGTGGCGGTCAGCACGCAGGCGCGGCCGTCGATGGGATCCGCGCCGCGCGCCACCAGGCCGTGTGCGACAAGGGTTCTGGTCTGGCGGCTGATGGTCGAGATCTCCGCGTGCAGCAGTTCGGCGAGTTTGCCGGTGCGCTGCGGACCATCGTGGACCAGACAGAAGAGCACGGCGTAGGCGAGTTGTTCCAACCCGTCCGGGCCGTGCTTGATCACCCGATGTTTGGACCTGCCGATCGCCCGCATGAGGCGGACCAGCACGGAGCCGAGCTGATCGGCCGCATCGGGTTCGGTTGTGGCGCTTGGATCACGGGCGACGATCGCCATGATCGATCCTTCACGATTACGCTTATTACTTAGCTACTACAACTACTTGCAGTTGCCAACTATACACACGGCGAGCATCGGATTGAAGGCCCGGAAATTCAGCGATGACCGTCCGCGCGCGGCGGTTCGACGCGCACCAGCCCCGACTGGAACGCGATCACCACCAGCTGCGCGCGATTCTGCACACCGACCTTCGACATGGCGCGCTGCACATGGGTGCGCACGGTCAGCGGGCTGACGTACATCTTCTCGGCGATCTCCTCATTGGACAGCCCCTCCGCCACCATGGCCACCACCTCGCGCTCGCGAGCGGTGAGCACCTCGAGGGATTCGGCGGCGCTGACCCGGCTTTCGGGCCGGGCCAGATAGCGCGCGATCAGCGAACGGGTCGCGGTGGGCGAGAGCAGGGCATCACCGGCGGCGACCGCGCGAATGGACCGCAGCAGTTCCTCCGGGCCGACATCCTTGCCGAGAAAACCGCTGGCCCCGGCCCGCAGCGCCTGCGCCACATACTCATCCAGTTCGAACGTGGTCAGGATGAGCACCTTGGTCTCGCGCAATTCCGGATCGGCGCAGATCTCCTGGGTCGCGGTCAATCCGTCGACACCCGGCATGCGGATATCCATGACCACCACGTCCGGGCGCACCGCCTGCGCCAAATCGACCGCCTCGCGGCCATTTCCGGCGATGCCGACGACCTCCATGTCCTCGGCCGAATCGATCAGCAGCCGGAAGGTTCCGGCCAGCAGCGCTTGATCATCGGCCAGCAGTACCCGGATGGTCATGAATTGTCCTCGTGGTCAGGGGTTCTCGGAGGTTCCAGCGGAAGTTCGGTGGTGACTTCGAAACCGCCGTCCGGTCTGCGCCCGGCCCGCAGATGACCGCCTACCGAGACCGCGCGTTCGTTCATGCCGATCAGACCGTAACCCTGGCTGTCCGAATCCTGCTCCGAATCCCGTTCACCGCGAACGTGTTCGGCGCTCTCACCGCCGCCGTCGTCGGTGACGCTGATGGTCAGCAGGATCCGGGAGTACACCAGCCGCACCGTCGCCGCCGCGGTGCCCGCGTGCTTGGTGACATTGGTGAGCGCCTCCTGAATGATCCGGTACGCGGTCAGATCCGCGCCAGGGGACAGCGGACGCGGCACCCCGGTGATCGACAGCGACAGCGTCAGCCCGGTGCGCTCGAAAGAGGTGAGCAGCTCGGACAATTGGGCCAGGCCCGGTGTCGGCTCCAGCGGCGCGTCCGAATCATCCTCGCGCAGAAGGCCGACCGTGGCCTTGAGCTCACGCAATGCCGCCGAGGTGGTGCCCGCCAGCTGATCGAGCATCTCCTGCGCCTGATCCGGCTGACTGCGCAAAAGGTATGCGGCCGTGGAGGCTTGGGCATGCGCCAGCGCCATATGGTGCGCGACGATATCGTGCAGCTCCCGCGCGATCCGCAGGCGCTCCTCACCGACGCGCTGGCGCGCCTCCTCCTCGCGGGTGCGCTCGGCCAATTCGGCGCGCGCGTGCAGCGCGGCCAGATAGTTGCGGCGGCTGCGCCCGGCCTCGGCGAACGCGCCCGCCACCAGCACACCGGCGATCAAGGTGATGCGACCCCCGGTCAGCACGGGGTTGAAATGCTGGAAGAACGAGGCGATCAACAGCGCGACGCCCGCCACCATCGGCCAGACCTTGGCCGTACGAAGATCTTTCGACCAGTACCCGATCGAATACATCGCCACGAAGGACGCGCCCGCGGTCAACAGCGAGATCTCATAGCCCAGCGCCTCGATGGCGATCCCGCACACCGTCGTGATCACCAGCACCGTGCGCGGAAACTCGCGCCGCAGCAGCAGTGCCAGCGATGCCGTCGCCGAGAGGGCGAACACCGACATCGACGCCGGGCGCACCACCACCGGCCCCTGCCCGTTACCGTGATCCGCCAACCGGCTGGCATAGGTCGCCAGCACGCACAACAGGATCGCGACGACCACGTCCACGACGCGGCTGTGCCGGCGCGGCCACTGCGACCATTCGGCGGTCATAGGTGTTCCTCCTCGTTGAGAACCCTAATCGGACAACCCCGAAGCGACCGATAGGCCGCCCACCCGGGACGGCCCATCGATGCGTTCGGCTATCAGGCGCGAGCGGATTCCAGCTCCCGCTCCGGTTCGGCGAGCTCCTTGCTGTTCAGGCTCTCGCCCTCCACATCCACATTCGGCAGGATCTTCGCCAGCCAGTCCGGCAGCCACCAGGCCTTATCGCCGAGCAGCGCGAGCACGGCCGGGACCAGGGTCATGCGGACGATGAAGGCGTCGAAGAAGACCGCCGCCGCGAGGCCCAGACCCATCATCTTGATCATCGCCTCACCGCCGCCGATGAAGCCGGAGAACACCGCGATCATGATCGCCGCCGCAGCCACCACCACCCGGCCACTGTGCCGGAAACCGGTGACGATGGCGTCCTTGGCGCTCTCACCGTGCGCGTACGCCTCCCGCATGCGGGTGACCAGGAAGACCTCGTAATCCATCGCGAGCCCGAACACCACACCGATCAGGAAGATCGGCATCATGCTCATCACCGGCCCGGTCTGGTGCACGCCGATCAGACCGGCCAGCCAGCCCCACTGGAACACCGCCACGATCACACCGAACGCCGCGCCCACCGAGAGCAGGAAGCCCAGCGCCGCCTTGATCGGCACCGCGATGGACCGGAACACCAGCATCAGCAGCAGGATGGCCAGGCCGACCACCACCGCCAGATACGGCAGCAGCGCGTCCGACATCTTCTGCGAGACATCGATATTCATCGCCGTCGCACCCGTGACCAGCACGGTCGCACCGGTCGCCGACTTCAGCGCCGTCGCCTCACCGCGCAGCTGGTTCACCAGATCCTTGGTATCGGTGGATGACGGGCCACTGGCCGGAATCACATTCAGCATGGCCGCGTCACCGGCCTGGTTGAACATCGCGGGCGACACCTCGACCACACCCTTGGTGGTGGTGAGGGTCTTGACCGCCTGATCCACCGCGCCCTTCGGATCGGCGACACCCTTGACGTCGATCGCGATCATCAGCGGGCCGTTGAAACCGGGACCGAATCCGGCGGCCAGCGCATCGTAGGCGCGGCGCTGGGTCGTCGAGGTCGGCTGCGCCTCATCACCCGGCATACCGAGCTCCAGGCTCGTCATCGGCAGCGCCAGCACACCCATGCCGACCAGGCCGATCAACAGCACCGCCACCGGACGGCGCACCACGAATCGCGCCCAGCGCGTGGCCATTCCGGGCTTCTCATCCGGAATCTCCGTGGCGTTCAGGCCATTTCCGCTCGCCTGCCCCGCGATGGGCAGCACCCGGCGGAAAGCCTTGGGCATGACCGCGTTCTGGAAGAAGCCGAGCAGCGCGGGCAGCAGGGTCAGCGCGATGGTGACGGCGACCGCGACGGTGCCCGCCGCGGCCAGACCCATCTTGGTGAGCATCGGAATACCGACCACGGCCAGTCCGGCCAGCGCGATGACGACCGTCAGGCCCGCGAAAACCACCGCGGAACCGGCGGTTCCGACCGCACGACCCGCCGCTTCCTCGGCGCTGTAGCCCTCCGCCCGCTCGGTCCGGTACCGCGACACGATGAACAGCGCGTAGTCGATGCCGACCGCGAGCCCCAGCATCATCGCCAGGGTCGTTGTGGTGGTGGACATTCCGATGGTCACGATGGCGGCGATGCCGACACCGATGCCGATCAGCGCGGTCACCAGCGGCAACCCGGCGGCGGCGAACGCACCGAAGGTGATCATCAGAACAATGGCGGCGATGGCGATACCGATGGCCTCGGTGGCCCCGCCCATCTCGGGTTTGGGTTGCAGCGCCGACCCGCCGACCTCGACGGTGACCCCGGACCCCTTGCCCGCGTCGATCGCGTTGGTGAGCGCGTCATGACTGGCATCGGTGAGCTGATCGCTGGTCACGTTGTAGCTCACGGTCGCGTACGCGGTCGTGCCGTTCTTGCTGACCGCACCGGTCTGGAACGGATCGAGCACGCCCTTCACCTGCGTGCCGCCCGCGACCTCGGACACGATCTTCTCGACCGCGGCCTTGTTCGCGTCCGAACCGATCTGCTGTCCGTCCGGTGCGACGAAGACGATCCGGGCTTCCGCCCCATCGGATTTGGTGCCCGGGAAACGTTCCGCGAGCAGATCGAACGCCTGCTGCGACTCCGTCCCCGGAATAGAGAAGGTATCCGGCGGCGGAGTGGGCGCGCTGGCGGCCCCGGCCACCAGCGCCGCCATGATCCCCAGCCAGAGCACAACGACAAGCTTCCGCTTCTCGAACGCGAAGCGGCCCACCCGGTACAGGAATTTCGCCATGTGACAATGCTCTTGGTCGGCGTCTGTAGTCGGCATCGTGCACGTGAAGGCCGTTGCGTGTACTGCATCCGCAGTACGTCCGCCCCCGCCGTACGCGTTCCGCAGGTCCTGGAATGCCGTCGAATGCCCCCGAGGTGGCAGGCTGTCCCCATGGCCGATGAACAAGAAGTACCGAACGGGAATCTCGAGGCCCCGGCCGACGAGACGCCCGAAGAGGCGACCAAGCGCAAGTTCCGGGAAGCGCTCGCACGCAAGAATGGCCACCACACGGAGGCCGGAGCCGCCCAGAGCAATGCCAAAGTCCGCGGCACCCACGCCCAGGCGGGCGGTAAGCGCACCTTCCGCCGCCGGGCGGGCGGCTAACCCCCGGGTGTCCGCATGAGCGGGACGGGCCCCGCATCGGTGATACCGGTGCGGGGCTCTTCTTGTTCGGCGCCGATTCTCTTCCCGCCGCACCGATGAATTCGATGCGCGAGCGCGGTCTACACCTACAGTCCGCACTCTGTGTACCGGTCAGGGAGGAAACCTGATGACCACTTCCGCACTGCCGCCCATTGTCGACGCCGCATCCTGGCGACGCGAACTCGACGCCCTGCGCGTCCGCGAGAAGGCCGCCACGCGCGAGCTCGACGCCATCGCCGCCCAGCGCAGGCGGCTACCGATGGTTGAAATGCCCGAATACACCCTCGAGGGCGAGGAGGGTCCGGTTCGGCTGGCCGAAATCTTCGGCGACGCACCGCAGTTGATCGTCTACAGCCATATGTGGTTCGAGGGCGAGGAGTGGCAGTGCCCCGGCTGCACCGGATTCACCTCGCAGTACACCCGATTGGAGTTCCTGGCGAACTACGACGCGCGCTTCGTCATCGTCACCCAGGGACCCATCGACGAGGCGCTGGCCTACAAGCGGCGCGTCGGCAACAAGATGACCTGGTACTCCACCGCGAACAGCTCCTTCGGCGCGGATGTGGGCGCGCCGCCCGGAGCCGGATTCGCGGTGAATGTGTTCCTGCGCGACGGGGATACGGTCTATCGCACCTGGCATACCGACGGCCGCGGCACCGAACAGCTCAGCCAGACCTTCCCGCTCATCGACCTGCTCCCCTACGGGCGGCAGGAGGAATGGCAGGACTCGCCCGCGGGCTGGCCGCAATCCCCCACCTACAGCCGCTGGGGCAGCTCGAAGGATATCGCCGCCGCCTACGGCGAACCGGGAGCCTGAACCAATCCGTCCGCCCGCGCCGGCGCGACCTGTGCGGCGGCGCGGCGGGCGGTGACCAGGTACAGGGCCACCAGCAGCACGCTCAGCCAGACATAGGAATCACCGACGAAGTGCTGCCACGGGGTCCAATGGGTTTCCTTGCCGTCCCCGCCCGGCAGCCAATTCTGCGGACCGTAGACGTACACCGCGACCGTGACCGCGGTGACCAGGTACCAGCCCGCCGCCGCACGCCAGGGCAGCCGGGTCGCGTATCCGATCATGGCGAGCACGGCGGGCGCGATCCACACCCAGTGGTGCGACCACGAGATCGGCGATACCAGCAGCGTGAAGACGGCATTGATGGCCAGCGCCAGCGGCGGCCGGTCCGCGGCCTGCCGCATGGCGGCCACCACCAGGGCCAGCACCAGCGCGCCCAGCACCAGCCACAGCAGGGTGAACAGCGGCTTGTGAATTCCGAAGCGCGCCAGCACGGCCTGAATCGACTGATTGGTGTGGAACGCGGATCCGCTCAGTCCGGACACATTGCCCATTCCGCCGAACCAGTACTCCGTCGACGATTTGGGCATGATCGGAAAGGTCAGCACGGTCGCGGCCGCACCCGTGATGGCCGCGGTCGCGGCGGCCTTGTAATCGCGGCGGATCAGGAAGTACAGCACGAAGGCCGCCGGGGTCAGCTTCACCGCGGCCGCGATGCCGACCAGCATGCCGCGCTTCCACTTCGGCTTCTCGGTCAGGCAGTCCGCCACCACCAGCGCCATCAGCAGCAGATTGACCTGCCCGAAATCGAGCGTCGAACGCACCGGCTCCAGCAGCAGCGCCAGCGGCGTGGCACAGGCGGTCGCGAACAGCGCCAGCTCCCGGCGACCCTGTTCCGGCCACACCCGGCGCGCGACCAGATACAGCGATAGCGCCAGCGCGACCACCGAGGTCACGAAGAACGCGAACCGGGCCGCATCCCACGGCAGCAGCGCGAAGGGCGACAGGATCACCGCCGCGAACGGCGGATAGATGAACGGCAGCCCGATCCCGATGGTGGTCTGCGGTAACTGCCCGTACAGATCACCGCCGTGCCGCAGCGTCTCGATCCCGATCCGGTACACCTGTAGATCGATGAACCCACCGGTGATCTTGGAGAACGGCCAGATCGGCCGGGTCAGGCACAGGTACGTGAAACCCGACAGCAACGCCGGAAGCAGCCACAGCACCCGCCCGAAACGGCGGTCCAGCGACTTCGGCACATCTACAGCGGTGGAACTACTCATCCGGACGAAGAATACCGAGGTCGGCTACGGCAATCGACCGGAGGCCGACCGGCACCGGAAAACTGTCCGGGAATGCCGGACGACCCGGTGCCGGAATCGGGCTCAGTACGCGACCATGAAGCGCGCGCCGATGAACGAATCCCGCTCGACCGCGTCCACGATGGCGGACGCGTAATCGCCTACGCTGATGCGACTTTCACCATCGGCATCCACGATCGGGGTATCGCGGGCCTCGGCCCGATAGCTCCCGGTGGCCTCGCCCGGGACCAGGTGCACCGGCGGCGGGCTGACATAGGACCAGCGCACCCCGGTCTCGGAACTCCGGAAGATCTCCAGCGCCGCGGACTGATCCCGCGCCGTCTCCAGATACTGGGCCGGGAAATCCGGGGAGTCCACGAACCGCTGCCCCGGCGCGTACTCCAGGCTGCCGCCGCCACCCAGGAACACCAGGCGATCCACCCCGGCGAGCGGCAGCGCCTCCAGCAGCGCCGCCGCTCCGCGCGGCACCAGATGATCATCACCCTTGATGGCGACCACCACGGCATCGTGACCGGCGACGGCCTCCTTGATCGAGGCCGCATCGGTCACCTCCACCGCGCCCCGATCCAACGCGGTGACCGCGATGCCGCGGGCGGTGGCCGCCCGGACGACCGCACTGCCCAGATTGCCGCGCGCGCCGATGACGGCGATCTTCAAGGGCTCCCCGCGCAGACCGTCGACGAAGTCCGCGATGAGCGGCGCGATCTCGGGCAGCTTCTCCTCGAGCGCGAAATGCCCGGTGTCGAACAGATGCACCGCGGCCTCGGGAAGATCGCGCAGGTACGCGTGCGCGCCCGGCTCCGGGAAGAAGGCGTCGTTGCGACCCCAGAGGATGAGCGCGGGCGGGCGATGCTCCCGCAGCCACCGCTGCCAGACCGGATAGAGCTCGAGATTGCTGTGATAGTTCAGTGCGAGCTCGATCTGCGCGTCCTTGCGGCCCGGGAGATCCAGGAAGTGCTGATCCAGGGTCCAGCCGTCCGGTGCGATGAGTTCGGTATCGGTGGTGCCGCCCTCGTACTGACTCCGCGTGACCGGCAATTCCAGAATCTGCCGGACATTGTCCTCCGCGCCCGCGACGCCGGGCATATTGGCGCTCATGCCCCTGGCCATATCGGACAGGCCGTCGTCATAGGCGTTCGCGTTCTGAATGATCAGTCCCGCAATCCATTCCGGATGCCGGGTGGCCAGCCGGAACCCACCGGACCGCCGAAATCGAAGGCGTACAGCACGAATCGATTCAGCTCGAGCGCATCCACGAAGCCCTCGACGATATCGGCCAGCCGATCGAAGGAGTAGCCGAAACCCGCCGGAACCTCGGTATGCCCGAACCCCGGATAGTCCGGCGCGACCAACCGGTACCGCCCGCCGAGCGCGTCCATCAACCGCCGGAACTGATGCGACGCCGACGGAAACCCGTGCAGCAGCAGCAACACCGGCGCATCCGCCGGACCCGCGTCCCGATAGAAGACCCGCACCCCGTCGACCTCGACGAACCTGTGCCTGATGTGCGGAATATTCACTGCCGACCTCTCTGAAACACCTTCACCTATCCGGTCCACGATCAACCGTCCGCCGGACATGATCAAGAACGAATCACCCAATGGTCGTTAACCGGTGGTTGATGATGACGAGGGTCTTGGTCGCGTAATCGCCCGCGCCGAGCGGATCAAGATCGGACATCTCGTACCAATCGGGCGAAAGCTGTTGATTCACAGCATATTCGGAGCTTCGACGGGGCGAACCGACTGCGGGATTTCGAGCGGCCCGTGCGAAACTCGTTCGCGATGCTCACCTACTTCGAAGCGGTTGTCATCGGCGCGGTGCAGGGAGTCACCGAACTCTTCCCGATCTCCAGCCTGGGGCATTCGGTCCTGTTGGCGGACTGGCTCGGGGGCGCCTGGCGCGAACTACCGCAGGACGACGAAAGCCCCTCGGACACACCGTATCTGGCGTTCGTGGTGGCATTGCACGTGGCGACGGCGGTGGTGCTGCTGTGGCACTACCGGCGCGACTGGCGCTCCATCACAACGGGTTTCGCCGTATCGCTGCGCACCGGGCGAATCGATACCGTGCCACAGCGGCTGGCCTGGCTGATCGTCGTCGGCAGCGTGCCGGTGGCCGTACTCGGCCCGTTGCTACAGCACCCGCTGCATGAGCTGTTCTCCAGCCCCTTCGCGGCCGCGCTCTTCCTCACGCTCAACGGCGTGGCGCTGATCGTCGGCGAGGCACTGCGCAGGCGCAATGAACCCACGCTCGCGGAGTACGGGCGGCGCTTCGCCCGCCGGGAAACCCGCCGCTCGATGTTCACCACCGCCGAACTGCCACGCCTGCAAGCGGATCGGCCGCTGGCCGCCCTCACCACCGTCGACGCCCTCGGCATCGGCATGGTGCAGGCCGGGGCCCTGCTCACCGGTTTCAGCCGCGCCGGGCTGGCCATGGTCGGTGGCCTGTGGCGCGGCCTGGAGCATGAACACGCCGCCAAATTCGCCTTCATGCTCGCCACCCCCGCCATCCTGGGCGCGGGCCTGTACGACCTGCACGACCTGTCGGGCGCCTCCAGCTCCGATATCGGCCCGATCCTGCTGGGCGCCTTGGCCTCCGGCATCTCCTCCTGGCTCGCGGTGCGCTACCTGGAGCACCACTTCCGTACCCGGACCCTGCTCGTCTTCGCCCTCTACTGCCTGATCGCGGGCACCGTCTCGCTCCTGCACTTCGGCTGACGCCGACGGTCGGACGACGAAGGCCCGGTCCTGATGAACCGGGCCTCGATGGGAGTCGTCAGTGCGTGGGGCGCGTGGTCCATCTCGGATCTCGCCACTGGCCGAGATCGAAGTAGAGGGTGGTCATGGAGTCCCACATGGTCGACCAGGACTGCTTGGGGTCCTGGCATTTCCACACCGAGACCATGCGATCGATGCCGGGGATGCCCATCGGGTCGTCGAGCCGGGCCACGCGTTCGACCTTGCCGAAGCGGGAACGCAGATCGGGCTCGGCGGTGTCCAGGCCGACAAAGACCACCGTGGTGGCACTGTCCGGGGGCGGGCCGAAGAAGCCGAAGCCGCGGCTGGGGCTGTAGGTGGCGGGCAGGTCGTACCGGCCGCCCAGCTCCTCGATGGCGCCCGCCTGCCAATAGCCTTGGGCGACAATGGCGGAGTTCGATTTCTGTTCCGGCGTCAGGGTGCCGTACCCGGTGTCGACGGCCGCAACGAGCTTGTCCCAATTGGTGGTACCCCACAGGCCCGAGCGGAAGCCCAGGTCGATGGCGTCGTAGGTCTGGGTGCGCCAGCTGGACGGCAGCGGCATCAAGGTCAGCGTGCCGATGTAGGTCACCACGGTGACCGCGATGAGCGGAATCATCGCGAGGTTCATCCAGCGCTTGCGGTCGAATTGCCAGAAGGTGACCGCACCGAGGGCGAACATGGCGGGGAAGAAGCCGGTCGGATAGTAGGGCCGGCCGTGCGTGATGATGACGAATACGGTCATGATGACGAGCGCGGCCGCGATGAAGCGGTACGGCCGCAGCGATTCCATCTTCCACACGCCCCAGAATCCGGCGGCGATCATCAGGGTGCCCAGGAATCCGGCCAGGCCGAGCCACTGCGGCAGGAATCCGATCGGACCGTAGCCGGTGGCGTCCTGTTCGGCGCCGATGATCTTGCCCATGGCCAGCTGCGGCCAGTTGTGCCGGGACTGCCAGATCAGAATCGGCACCAGGGACAGGGCCAGGATCGCACTCGCCATCCACAGCGCCGGGCGGCGCAACACCTCCCGCGGACCGCAGGCGATGACCGCCAGGCCCAGGCAGGCCCAGACGATCGGGATCATCCACTTCACCTGCATATCCACCGCGGCCACGAGTCCCGCCACGATGATCAGCCGGTCCTGCCTGGTGCGAACCCAGCGGATGAGCAGCCAGGTGATCACGGCGGTGAGGGTGGCGTCGAAGGAGAAGGTGCTCAGGGCGACCTGGGTCACCACCAGGTAGGACGTCGCATAGGTGCCCGCGGCGAGCATCTGGACGCGGCGATTGCCGCGGAGTTCGTAGGCGATCAATGCCGCCACCACGATCGCGCCGACGCACATCAGCACGGCCGGGAATCGCAAGGCGATCAGCGAACCGGGTGCCAGCACATCCGCTATCCGGGCGAAGAGCGGCACCACCACGCCCTGATCGGCGTAGGTGTAGTCGAGTCGCCGGCCGGAGGAAAGGAAATAGAGTTCGTCGCCGAAGAAGTCATAGCGGCCGGCCGTCACGGTCAGCGCTATCCCGGAGATCAATGCGATCAGGGCCACACCGCGGAAAGCGAACTGTGGATGAGGTGGATGAGTATGCCTATCCGAAATAACCTGTGGCTCGGCGCGAAGCGCAAAGACCGATGCCATGAACTGCCCCCAAGAGCTTTCCGACAGACGCGTTCGACGCCGCTACACGGTGGTGTCGCGCGCGATCTGTTCGCTGGTGAACCGATTCCTCCCCGGCAGCGAACTTGATGAGCGCGCACGCTCGGACCTGCTCGGATTGTGCAATTTTGTGAAATATTAGTTTGTATCACTGGAACCCGCAAATGGACCACGGGGGCTCGTGATAGCCGTTTGCTTTGAATGAATGTGACCCAGGTTACGAATTCCGACATTGCCCGCCGACGGCCGGGGATTCGATCCGGAGAAACGGAAATACCTGTTACTCGCCGGTTTCTATTCACGCGCAGTTCCCCGGCAGTGACAATACGTGCCAGGTGCCCCCGAAACTATTGGCATGTCTTTATTCTAAAAATATGTTATTTCACTAAGTGGGCGCCAAGTCGATTCAACGACGAAGGCCCGGTCCGTGTGGACCGGGCCTTCGTGTCAGTGGAGCTGCCGGGAATCGAACCCGGGTCCTCCGCCGCATTTTCAGGGCTTCTCCGTGTGCAGTTCGCAACGTCTCTACTCGGATCTCTCAGTCATGCGAACAAGCCGAGATGACGATCCCAGTCGCTGTTGGATGTTCCGTTCGACTCCGCGACCGCGCCGAACGGTAAGCCCTCTAGCTGATGCCAGGGACCGGGTCGAGGGCGAACCCGGGCTGACAGACACGCTCTACTGCTTAGGCAGCGAGAGCGTAGTCGCGCTGATTGGAATCGGCGCTTATAGGGTTGCAGCGACGCTTATACAGTGGTCTCCTGCCTGCACTGACACGCTTCCCCTGAATCAACGTACGCAGTCGAAACCGTTCAGCCCCGTCTGTGTTCACCGATTCGAGTGAACTGCCCGACTCGCACCGGGCGATTCATATTAACACCACCCAAACAGCGGATCATCCCATTATCCGCGCGTCACGCGGGGTGTTCGCCGATGGCGAACCCGGGCTCAGCGCATGCCCTTGATCCGGCGGCCGATCTCACGGGTGACCTCGCGCTCGGCATCGCGCTTGGCCAGGTCCTGCCGCTTGTCGTAGTCCTGCTTACCGCGAGCCAGGGCCAGCTCGACCTTCACCTTGCCGTCCGAGAAGTACATGGACAGCGGCACCAGCGTGAGACTGGACTCCTTGGTCTTGCCGACCAGCTTGTCGATCTCGCGGCGGTGCAGCAGCAGCTTGCGCGTGCGCCGCGGCGCGTGATTGGTCCAGCTGCCGTGCGAGAACTCCGGTACGTGCAGACCGCGCAGCCAGACCTCACCGTCATCGATCGTCGCGTAGGCGTCCACCAGAGACGCCTTCCCCTCGCGCAGGCTCTTCACCTCGGTACCCACCAGCGCGATCCCGGCCTCATAGGTGTCGATGATCGCGTAGTTGTGCCGCGCCTTGCGGTTGCTGGCGATTACCTTGCGCCCCTTCTCCTTCATGCTCCCTCTATCGTCGCGTCGCCCGGCACGGAACACCTTCCGCACCGAGCTGTGTCCCGGGCGCCGATCCCGGCCCCGGTCGAACCGCTGTCGTCTATATCGCGACCCAGAGTAATGGCCGCGGCCGACCGATTATTCCGGAGCGCGTCCCCCACTCCGTGCCGGGACCGCGACCCGCGACCCCTACTCCGGGAGCCGCGACCCGATGCCCGCGTCGAGCACGATCTTCGCGCCCGGTGCGGTGGCGACCTGCAGGGTGCGCAGGCGCAGCAGCGCCGGGTGCTCGTCGAGCAACTTGGCGGTATTGGCCAGCGAACGCAGCGCGGCCGCCTCGGCACGGGCCCGCTCCAACTCGGCACGACCGCGTTCACGGGCCAGTACCGTCTCCAGTGCGGCCTTGCGCAGTTCGCCCGGCAGCATCAGATCCTTGGCCCGGAGTCCGGACACCGTGATTCCGAGGTGCTCGACCGCTGTGGCCACGCGCCGTACGTCACCGTTGAGGAGCGCGCGATCGGCGACCAGCTCATCGAGCGTGTGCGCGGCGATCAGATCGCGAACGGCTTCCTGGATCGCGCCGTAGAGCACGGGTTCGGCGTACTGCGCGCCGGTGGTGAAGGCCACCGGATCGGTGACCACCCAGTCGGCGGCGTAGCTCACCCGCACCGAGAGGCCATCGCGGGTGAGCAGTTCCTGCCCGCCCACCTGAAGTAGGCGCGGGCGCATATCGACGCTGACCAGTGAGCAGCGTTCGGCGTCGTACCGGTGCCGTCCCGGCTCCAGTACGCGCTCCAGCATGCCGTCCCGGTACAGCAGCGTGCGCTGCCAATCCATCACGGTCGCATAGTTTTTCGTGAACAGCTTCAGCTTCGTCATATCAATCTCCCTGCCGCGCCTGATGATTCGGTGACGACCGGATACGCCCTGCCCGGCACGGCAGGCGGCGGGAGCCTCCCCCGTCCGAAGACGGAGAGCTCGCAAAGCCGCGTGACCGCGGAATCCGGGCAGGGCGCATCACACTAAGGAGTTGAACCTCGACAGGTCGAAGACCTGTGTCACCAGAAAGTTGACCGCAACCGATATGGGGAACGCGCTCCGGAGATTCCGGTGCGCCCCTGACTCGCGGCCGGATTCCAAGGTAGCCAGAACAGCCCGTTTCGCGCGACCGATTTATCGCGGGCTCCAGGAAATGCGAAAACCCCAGCCGATGGCTGGGGTTTCGTTGTAGTCCCGACGGGATTTGAACCCGCGCTACCGCCTTGAGAGGGCGGCGTCCTAGGCCGCTAGACGACGGGACCAAGGTCGCTCACGATCAACACCGGAAGAATCCGACGCCCACCGTGGCAGCTCCGAAAGCTTATCGTGCTCCCGCCCAGCAACCAAATCCGCTGCCAGCGGCCTCGGACACGGGTCCTTGGCCGTCGGCGGAATGATCGAGCTAGCCGAAGTCGGGCGGGAGTTCGTCGAAGTCGGGGGGCATATCGTCGGGCCAGGGGACGTCGTCGTAGGGCGAGGCGGGGCTTGCCGCAGTGGCTGCGCCGGGGCGGGACGAGGGCGGCGGGCTGGACCGGGGGGCGCTCCGCTGCGGTTTCGATCCGGGAGCGGGGTCGCGCGGTGCGTCCGACGATGCCGCAGGGCGGGTGGTGGATCGGGTTGCGGGAGTGGCGGATTCGCGGGCCGGGGTGGTAGCCGGCGCGGGGAAGCGGCTCGCGGGGCGGGCCGGGTTCGCGGGCGCGGGGGCTGCCGGGGCGGAGGCCGGGGTGGCGGAGGCGCTGCCCGCCACCACTTCCAGCACGCCTTCGCCGTACTTCGCGCGCTTGTTCTCACCGATGCCGGAGATGGTGCCGAGGTCGGCGAGGCTGGCCGGCTTGCGGGCGGCGATTTCGCGCAGGGTGGCGTCGTGGAAGACGACGTAGGCGGGCACGCCCTGTTCCTTGGCGGTCGCGCCGCGCCAGGCGCGGAGGCGTTCGAAGAGGTCGGCATCGCCGGGGGCGAGGTCGGCGGTGGCGCGGGAAGCCTTGGCGGACTTGGCGGTTCGCGTCGATTTGGTGCGTTCTGGTTCGCGGCGGAGTTTGACCTGGCGGCCCTCGAAGAGCACCTCGTTGGAGGATTCGGTGAGGGTCAGCACGCCGTAGTCGCCGTGCACCGCGAGCAGGCCCTGGGCCAGCAGCTGGCGGACCACGCCGCGCCATTCGATATCGCGCAGATCCGCGCCGATGCCGAACACCTTGAGCTCATGATGGGCGTGCTGCTCCACCTTGGGGTTTCGCTTGCCGATCAGGATGTCGACGATATGGCCCGCGCCGAAGCTCTGCCCGCGTTCGCGTTTGAGCCGCAGGATGGTGGAGAGCACCTTCTGCGCGGGCACGGTGCCATCCCACGATTCGGGGGCATTGAGGCAGGTATCGCAATTGCCGCACGGCTCCCCCGGCTGACCGAAGTAGGCGAGCAGCTGGGTGCGGCGGCATTCGACGGTCTCGCAGAGCGCCAGCATGGCGTCCAGATGCAGTTGCAGCTGCCGGCGATGCATGGCGTCGCCCTCGGAGGAGTCGATCATCTTGCGCTGCTGCACAACGTCACTGAGGCCGTAGACCATCCACGCGGTGGAGGCTTGCCCGTCGCGCCCGGCGCGCCCGGTCTCCTGGTAGTAGCCCTCTACCGATTTCGGCAGATCCAGGTGCGCGACGAATCGCACATCGGGTTTGTCGATGCCCATGCCGAAGGCGATGGTGGCGACCACGACCAGCCCATCCTCGCGCAGGAACCGCGCCTGGTTGGTCGCACGCGTGCGGTTGTCGAGTCCGGCGTGGTACGGCACCGCCGTGACACCATTGGCGGACAGGAACGCGGCCGTCTTCTCCACCGAATTGCGGGAGAGGCAGTAGACGATCCCGGCATCACCGGCGTGCTCGCCCTGAATGAACGCCAGCAGCTGCTGTTCCGGCCGGTTCTTACCTTCGATCCGGTACTGGATATTGGGCCGGTCGAAGCTGGCCACGAAATGCTTGGCCTCGGTGAGATCGAGCCGTTCGGCGATCTCCTTGCGCGTGGCGGCCGTCGCCGTGGCGGTCAGCGCGATGCGCGGCACATCCGGCCAGCGCTGATGCAGCATGGACAGCGCCAGATAGTCGGGCCGGAAATCGTGGCCCCACTGCGAGACACAGTGCGCCTCGTCGATGGCGAACAGCGCGATCTTGCCGCGATCGAGCAGTTGCGCGGTGGATTCGAGCCGCAATCGCTCGGGCGCGAGGTAGAGCAGATCCAGCTCCCCCGCCACGAAGGCCGCCTCGACCGCGCGCCGCTCATCCGGGAACTGGGTGGAATTGAGGAAGCCCGCGCGCACGCCGACGGCGTTCAGCGCGTCGACCTGATCCTGCATGAGCGCGATGAGCGGTGACACCACCACGCCGACGCCCGGCCGCACCAGCGCGGGAATCTGATAGCACAGCGATTTACCGCCGCCGGTGGGCATGAGCACCAGCGCATCCCCGCCGGAGATGACCTGCTCGACGATCGCGCGCTGCGGCCCGCGGAAACTGTCGTAGCCGAACGTCTTCTGCAGAACCTGGTGCGCCGCAGCGCTTCCCGCGTCCATGGGGGCTGCGTTGGTTGCGACGGTCTCGACCTCCGGTGCACTCACCCGCGCAATCCTACGGATCCGGCCCGACACCCGTTTCGCCTTCCGCACACGATGCGCAACTTCGCACCCCCACCCGCCCGGTTCACGAGGTATGCGAATACCGGGCGGGCGTGAGCGATCTCACTCCCGGACGTAGTACCGCAGTGCCGCGTAGGCCGCGAGCGCCGCGAATCCGATGCCGATCGGCGTGACGATCAGCGCGACGGTCGCGATGTCGTCACCGGTGATGCGCGGCAGCACTTGATCATTGAACAGACTGCCGAGCGCCCGGTTGATCACCAGCGGTTGCGCGATGAACAAGCCGCCGATGGCCAGCGCCGAACCGATGGCCGCCGCGAACACCGCTTCCAGCAGGAATGGCAGCTGCGTGTACCAGCGCGTCGCGCCGACCAATCGCATGATGCCGACCTCGGTCTTGCGGGCCAGCGCCGCGACCTGCACCATATTGGCGATCAGCAGCAGCGCCGCCAGCGCCTGCAACGCCGCGAGCCCGAAGGCCGCATTGCGAAGTCCGACAAAGAAACTCACCAGCCGGTCGACGATGTCCATATCGTTGAGCACCGTCATGACGCCGGGCCGTTTGGCGAAATCGTCATAGATGGACCGGTATTTGGTCACATCGTTGAGCTTCACCCGGAATGATGCGGGCAGTCCGTCCTTGCTCACCTCATCGGCGAGTCCGGGCTGATCCTTGAAGGTGGTCTCCTTGACCTCCTTCACCGCGTCGGCGCTGTTGACGAACTGCACGCTCGCCACATCCGAATGCTTCTTCAGATCGGACATCAGCGTTTTGCACGGTTCCTGCGTGCAGTCCAGATCCGTGCGCGAGACGTCATCGTCCAGATACAGCCGGATCTCGACCCTTTGGACGTAGTAGTCCTGGATCTTGTCCGCCATGCGCACCGCGAGCAGGCCGCCGCCCAGCATGGTGAGCGAGACCGCCGTGGTCAGGATCATGGCGATGGTCATGGTGATATTGCGGCGCAGGCCGGTGAAAACCTCACCGAAAAGGAATCCGAGGCGCATTACCGGCCCACCCCGTAGACGCCCATCTCCTCATCGCGGACCAGTCGGCCGCGATCCAACTCGACCACCCGCCGTCGCATGGCGTCGACGATGGTGTTGTCGTGGGTTGCCATCACCACCGTGGTGCCGGTGCGATTGATGCGCTCGAGCAAAGTCATGATGTCGGCGCTGGTTTCGGGATCGAGGTTGCCGGTGGGTTCGTCGGCGAGCAGTACCAGGGGCCGGTTCACGAAGGCGCGGGCCAGGGCCACGCGCTGCTGTTCACCGCCGGACAGCTCACTGGGCAGTCGATCGGCCTTGCCGGAAAGTCCGACCATATCGAGCGCTTCGGGGACCGCACGGTGGATGAAGGTGCGCGATTTGCCTATCACCTCCAGCGCGAAGGCGACATTCTGCTCGACGGACTTCTGTTGCAGCAGCCGGAAATCCTGGAAGACACAGCCGATGCGCTGTCGCAGTTTGGGCACTTTGCGGGCCGGTAGCTTATCGACCCGGAAATCGGCGACCCAGACTTCTCCGGCGGTCGGCTTCTCATCTTTGAGCAGCAATCGCATGAAGGTCGACTTACCGGATCCCGATGGTCCGATCACGAAGACGAACTCACCTTTTCCGATGTCGACCGAGACGTTGTCCAGGGCGGGCCGCGTCGAGGTCTTATAGGACTTGGTGACGTTCGCCAGGGTTATCACGGGAGCCCAGTCTAGCGAGACGTGACCGTTACCCGGCCACGCCGCGCAGACACGCCGTTAGCGGGCGGATGGCTCAGTTGGGCCAGACATCGGGTTGCTGAGTACCGAGTTCACGAAGGCCGGATAGTCCGGCCCCGTGGTGGTTTCGGGTTTCACGAACAGGTAGAGAACGAACGTGGCGACCCAGACCGTGATGAGGATCGCCGTGGACTTACGTGTTTTCACTCAAACCCTCCCGGCGGAGCGCCGCGGCCACCCGCACCCGCAGCTCACGACCGACTTCGAACTGTTTGCCCGGCAGTGTCCGGGCCACCATCTTGATATTGACCTGATTGACCGTGAGATCTTCGACACCCATGACGCTGGGCTCGTCCAGCAGCAGGGTCTTCAATTTGCGATCGGCGAACGCTTTCGCACCCACCTCCCGCAGGATTTCATTGACCTTGTTGATATCGGAGGTAGCGGGTACGGGCACGTCGATGGCGGCACGCGCCCAATCCTTCGACAGATTGGTCACTTTCACGATCTGGCCGTTCGGCACGATGATCACTTCACCGTCGACGCTGCGCAAGGTGGTGACGCGCAACGTGACGTCCTCGACCGTACCCTCGGCCTCCACCGCGGAGCCAGTGACGGCGATGCGCACGACATCGCCGAAGCCGTACTGCCTTTCGGTGATCAGGAAGAATCCGGCGAGCAGATCCTGCACCACGCGCTGTGCGCCGAAACCCAGTGCGGCGCCGAGCACCGCGGCCGGGGCCACCAGACCGCCGAGCTGGAATCCCATGCGGCGCAAGACTTCCAGCGCCACCAGGAAGTACACGATGGACAGTACGACCCAGGTGATGACCTGTGCCAGCGCATGCCGGTGCTTGGCCGCCTCCGACCGCACCAGCGAATCGCTGCTGCGGAAGGAGGTGTCGATCTTGCGGGTGATCCGGTCGCGCACATAGGTCGCCGCGCGCGAGAACAACATCGCACCGACGATGAGCAGCACGATCTCGAGACCGCTGGACCGGAGCCAATTACCTAGGTCGGCACCGGTATTCGCGGCGAGTATCGAACTCATATGAATTACCCCTGGGTGGTCGACTGCTCCCGCATCCGCCAGCGGATTCCGGACTCGATGAAACCGTCGATGTCACCGTCGAGTACGGCCGAGGGATTGTTGACCTCGTAGCTGGTCCGGAGATCCTTGACCATCTGATACGGGTGCAGAACGTAGGAGCGCATCTGGTTGCCCCAGGACGCGCCCTCATTGGTCTTGAGCGCGTCCATCTGGGCGCGCTCCTCCTGCCGCTTGCGCTCCAGCAGTTTGGCCTGCAGCACGCGCATGGCCGAAATCTTGTTCTGGAGTTGGGATTTCTCGTTCTGGCAGGTGACGACGATGCCGGTCGGAATGTGCGTCAGGCGCACCGCCGAGTCGGTGGTGTTGACCGACTGACCGCCGGGTCCGGAGGACCGGTACACATCGACGCGCACCTCGCCGTCCGGGATCTCGATGTGGTCGGTGGTCTCCACCACGGGCAGCACCTCGACCTCGGCGAACGAGGTCTGGCGACGGCCCTGGTTGTCGAACGGACTGATACGCACAAGACGGTGCGTACCCATTTCCACCGAAAGTGTGCCGTAGGCGTAGGGCGATTTCACGGCGAAGGTCGCCGACTTGATGCCAGCCTCTTCGGCATAGGAGGTGTCGTAGATCTCGACGCTGTACTTGTGCCGTTCGGCCCAGCGCACGTACATGCGCATCAGCATCTGCGCCCAGTCGGCAGCGTCCACGCCACCCGCGCCGGAACGGATATTGACCAGCGCCTCACGCTTGTCGTACTGGCCGGACAGCAGGGTGCGGACCTCGAGGGCCTCCACATCGCCGTGCAGGGTGGCCCGCTCGGCGTCGGCGTCGGCGAGGGCGGAGGCGCGCGCGTCGCCCTCCTCGTCCTCGGCGAGTTCGTACAGCACCGGCAGGTCCTCGAGCCGCTGGCGCAGCTCCTGGACGCGGCGCAGTTCGCTCTGGGCGTGGGAGAGTTCGCTGGTCACGGCCTGCGCGTGGTCCTGGTCGTTCCAGAGTTCGGGATCCGCGGCCTGCTGTTCCAGTTCGTCGATCCGCCGGACCAGTTCTTCGATGTCGAGCACCGACTCGATGGTCTTCAGAGTCGAGTCGAGTTCGGCCAGGTCAGCGGAGACGTCAGGATGCACGGTGTTCAAGGCTACCGCCCCTTTCAAGGTCGATAAACAAAGGGAGACCCGCCGCGTGCGGCGCGGCCGGGTGGGGCGGTCGATACCGCCGGAGAAGTTCGGGCGCGCGGCGGTGCGCGGACACGCGCGCGCCCGCCGCGCCACGGTCAAGTGGGTGCGGCGGATTCAGCGATCCGCGAAGGCGTTCCGGGTGCGGCTCTTCAACCGGCGACGGCGCGCAGGCTGCCGGGCTTGCGGCCGATGAGGGTGTCCAGCGCGGTGGCGGTGGGTTCGTCGGCGGGGAGGTAGATCATGACGTACTGATCGTCATCGGCCGACAGATGCAGGGTTTCGTAGGCCAGGCGGAGCATTCCGGCTTCGGGGTGCAGCAGGCGGCCGACGCCGTTGTGGTCGGGCAGGCCGGGGATGGTGTCCATGCGCCGGGTGAAATCCTCACCGGCGGTAATGGTGAGTTCGTCCATGAGGACGGCCAATTGCGGATCGGCGCGACCCGGACCCTGTTTGAGGGAGGCGACGCATTTGTCGGCCTTGTGTTCCCAATCCGGGTAGGCGGTGCGGGCACGCGGATCGGTCAGGACGAAGCGGGCGTAGCTGTCGAGGTCGCCGCCGTCCAGCAGGCCGAGCGGGGCCATCAGGCTGCGATAGCCCTCGGTGTAGGCGAGTATCTCGCTGAGGCGGTTCATCACGACGGCGGGCGCGGGCTCGAGTTGATCGAGGATGGCCCGAATGGCCGGGCGCACCTGCCGATTGGGTCCGACGCCGCCGCTGCAGCTGAAGCCGGGATCGGCTCCTTTGCCCAGTTGATGCAGGTGCACGCGCTGGGTCCGGGTCATGCGCAGTGCGTCGGCGAAGGCGGAGAGCACCGCCGCGGACGGATGCCGATCGCGGCCCTGTTCCAGTCTGGTCAGATATTCGACGCTGACCCCGGCGAGCGTGGCGAGTTCGGAGCGGCGCAGCCCGGGCGTGCGGCGGCGCGGCCCGGCGGGCAGGCCCACGTCGGTGGGCGTGACCGCCTCCCTGCGCGTGCGCAGGAACAGCCCGAGCTCGTTGTCACTCACTCTTCGAACGTACCAACTCCGGCGGTGCCGAGAGTAGCCCCGGCACTACCACTCTCGGCACGGTCTCCCTGTTCGGCCGCCCGAATCGGAGAGTTGTCCGCAGCGGCCGATCGGGCCGCCCGGGACATATCGAAGGAGTCCGTCATGAGCAGCACAGCTCCCCGCCTCGCGGTGATCATCGGCAGCACCCGCGAGGGGCGGTTCGGTCCGGTGCCGGCGGCCTGGTTCGCGAAACAGGCTCGGCGGCACGGGGTTTTCGAGGTGGATGTCATTGATCTGGCGGATTACCCACTGCCGCAGGAGCTTCCGGCGGTGTCGCCGATGATCGAGCCGAATCCGCCGCGTCCGGCGGGCACCGCGGAGTTGACCGAGCGCCTCGATGCCGCCGATGCGGTGGTGATCGTGACCCCCGATATCAACGCCAGCTATCCGGCCTCGCTGAAGACGGCCATCGACTGGCATTTCACGCAGTGGCAGCGCAAGGCGATCGGATTCGTCGGCTACGGCGGCAGCAGCGGCGGGTTGATGGCGATCAACCATCTGCGGCATGTGTTCACCGAGCTCAACGCGCACACCGTGCGGGAGTACCTGATCTTCCCGAAGTTCTTCCTGCTCTTCGGCCCGGACGGGGAGCTACTCGATCCGGCGGCCCCGGAGGCGGCAGCGGCGGCCATGCTCGACCAATTGCACTGGTGGTCAAGCGCTTTGGCCAATGCCCGCGAACTCAGCGCTTCGGTCTGAGCCAAGGGAATCACGGGGTCTCGCGGGTGGCGGCCGCTCTACCGCAGCGCGGTGAATGCGAGAAGTTTGCGGCCGACGCGCGACGGTAACCCGGGGGCGCTAGCGTGTTGTGAGTGACCACCTACTCCAGTGATCTCGAACTCGCCCTGCGGCTGGCCGACGCGGCCGACGCCATTACCCGTGACCGGTTCGGCGCCCTCGATCTGAAGATCGATTCCAAGCCGGATCTGACCCCGGTATCGGATGCGGACCTGGCCGTGGAGCGCATGGTGCGCGAGGCGCTGGGGTCCGAGCGGCCCGCCGACCTGGTGCTCGGCGAGGAATTCGGCGGGGATGCCGAGTTCTCCGGTCGCCAGTGGGTGATCGATCCGATCGACGGCACCAAGAATTTCGTGCGCGGCGTGCCGGTGTGGGCCTCGCTCATCTCACTGCTCGAGGATGGCGTGCCGGTGGTGGGCGTGGTGAGCGCTCCGGCGCTGTCGCGGCGCTGGTGGGCGGCGGCGGGCGCGGGCGCGTGGACGAGTTTCGAGAAGTCCGAGCCCAAGGCAATCTCGGTATCGGCGGTGGCCGAACTGGGCGCGGCGAGCCTGGCGATCTCCTCGCTGTCGGGCTGGCGGGCGATCGGGCGGCGGGCCAAGTTGATCGCGCTCACCGATGAGGTGTGGCGGACCCGCGGCTACGGCGATTTCTACGGGTACACGCTGCTGGCGGAGGGTGCGGTGGATATCGTCACCGAACCCGAACTGTCGCTGTGGGATATGGCGGCTCTCGACATTCTGATTCGTGAGGCGGGTGGCACGTTCACCTCGCTCGACGGCAATCCCGGACCGCACGGCGGCAGTGCCGTGGCGACGAATTCCCATCTGCAGGACCAGGTTCTGGCCGCGCTCGCCGCCTGATACCCCGAACACACGAACGCCCCCGCCTGCAGTGCGGGGGCGTTCACGTTCGTTCGGTCGAGATCTAGGCGGAACCGCCGCCGCCACCGCCGGGTGTGCCGATGAGCACCCCTACGAGGCCGCTGAGCAGACTGGTAACCACAGAGACGAGTCCTGACAACATAACCAATCCTCCTTTCGTCTCGTCGAAAAACGTAGTGAGGCTTGACAGTTGGCGTGATGGAAACGAAATAACCGCATCGAGTTCCCGCTTATGCAAGACTCGCCACGCAGCGAATCATGGTGCACGCAAGCAGTTTTGACGGGTTTATCGCGAAATACCTTGGGTAAACCTATTATCCACGCTTATTGATGCGGATCACGTGTCGTATCAACAAATTCGGAGCCGCAGGCCACGCGGATAGGTCCCGACCTCAGGCGTTGGGCGTGCCGACGCCCTTACTGGAACCGGTGGACGACCCCGACAGCAAGCCGACCAGCGCCTTGACGATGGGCGAGCAGGTCGGATCGGTGTTGGAGGTGCAGCCGATCTCCGAGGAACCGGAGGATCCGGAGGTCGCGACCGGCGCGGCGGCGACCGGCGATTGCGCCGCGGCCACCCCGGCCTGAATGGGCATGAACAGGGCGCCCGCCACGGCGATACCGGCGATTGAACGCTTCATTTCGAGTCCTTGTCTGGTGAGTCTTACTCGCTGCCGACTCGGACGGTAGTGAAACGTAAAGTTTTCGCAAAGCCCCGAATTCTCTGGTAACTCCGGACTATCCGAGCACGCGCAGGGTGGGCCAGGTCCGACTCCAGGGCAATAGCGTTGCGCGACATACATACAGGGTGCGACCCTGCTCGTCATTGTCGATGCCGAGGCCGTTATCGATCCGGCCAACCGGCTCGGGGTTGGCGCACAGGCGGGCGAGGCGGCCCGGATTCAGGCCGACGGTGAGCACCGAACGGCCTTCGGCGGGCGGACCCCACCACCAGTACGCATTGTGCGCACTGTGCGGCACGGGCAGGCCGTACGCGGGGCCGAAGCGCTCGATGGCGGCCGCCTCACCGTAGTTGGCGGTGAGGATCTCCGCGTCCGGGGCGAAACGGGAACGGGCATCGGCGATCTGGCGCACGAAGCCGGGCCAGCCGATGGTCTCGCCCGCGTCGTAGTTGATCGCGACCACCGGAGAATCGGGCAGCGCCGAGACCGGGAGGATCGGCAGGAACAGCACGGCCGAGACGGCGGCGTTCACGGCCACCGCGAAAGCGACCGCGCCGCCGCGTATTCGACGATCCGCGAGCTTCGGGGCCAGACCCACGGCTCCGGCCGCGAGCAGCAGCGGGTACATGCCACCCAGGTAGTACGCCTTACCGCCGGTGAGCGTGAAGATCAGGAAGAGCAGCGCGTAGGTGAGCGCGAACGCGCGATACCGGATATCCCGGCTCAGCCGATAGAGGCCGAATATCCACAGCGGCACCAGCAATGGGCCCATCAGCCCGAATTGCAGCAGCACGAAGGCGAGCGGCGAGTTCGAGGTGCCGGAGGATCCGCCCGCGATGGAACGGCTCAGCTCCCATTGCGGCCAGCCATTACTCCCCTGCCACCACAGGTAGGGCAGCACCAGCACTCCGGCAATGCCGATGGCGAGCGGAAAATACCAGGTGGCGAAGATCTTTCGAGGTCCGACCAGGGCGAGCGACAGGGCCAGCACCACCAGCGGAATCGCCATCAGCGCCTTGTTCTGCAGGCCGATTCCCGCCAGCACACCGATCGGCAGCCAGCGGTGTGGCTGGAAGTCAGTGCGGAGCAACCGCATTGCGAGCAGCGTGATCCCGCACCAGATGACCAGATCGAAAACCGTTGTGCCGAGCTGATGCCCGGCCGCCATGACCAGCGCCGAAGCGGCGACCGCCGCTGCCGACAGTGCCTGCACCACCCGTCCCCCGCCGAGTTCGCGGGCCATCCAGCCCGCGCAGAGCACCACGGCCACCGCGGCGAGTATCGCCGGAATGCGCAGCAGTATCAGTGAATTGGCGTCGATCGAGGATATCCCCCGCGCGATCAGCGGCACCAGCGGTGGTTGATCGGCGTATCCCCAGTCCAGCCGCCGTCCCGCGGCCAGGAAGTACATCTCGTCGCGGTGATATCCGTACCGATCCGCGAAGCCGAGCAGAACCGCCGCGAAAATGCCCGCCACCCAGTACATTCGGCCAGCGTGTCAAACGGCGATGAACTCCGGATGGATTTCGCGCACCCGTTTCCCATGCGAACCCGACGCGGGGCTGCGGTCCCGACGCCGGGAGGTGATGCGGTCAGCCGAACGGGCTGAAGCCGGAGCCGGAGTTGCCCGACCCGGTGTTGATCTGGCCGGAGCCGGTGCCCGCGGCGCTGGAGCCGCCGTTTCCGATCTGGACCGAACCGAATCCGGCGGCGGAGCCACTGCCGCCGTTCCCGCCATTGCCGTTACCGGAGCCGGTATCGATGCCGCCTTCGGTGACGGTGCCGATGTCCTGCAGCGGAATGCCTTCGGCGGACGCGTTCGGGGCGGCGGCGATGAACAGTGCGATGGCTATCGCGCCGGTGGTACCTACCAGCGTTTTCATTTAGGGAGACCTCCATATGGGGTGCAAGGGTGCGCCGACACCGTAGCCCACTCGTAGACCTTTTGAATGACGTTTGTTTCACTATTGGCCATGGCGCATTGGAGACTTGCGAAACCACCGCGCTGACCAGCCGATTCGACAACCCTCGACGTCAGTTCTTACTCTGAAGTAAGATAGTCTTACTCTGGAGTAAGATTGCTGGGCAGGATCACCCTCCACACTCAAGAAAACTGGTGATTATGAGCACTCGAGACACCGCAAAGACGCGACGTCCGGATACTTCCGCCGTAGGCCTCAACCCGGTCAAGCGCGACTGGATGGGCGCTGCGATGCGGGTCATGACGACCATCACGGGGTCCGAACTCGCGGAGAAGTACAACCTGCGCAAGCCCATCGAACGGCTGACGTACGAGGGCACCAAGACCGGTTTCCGCAGCCTCGGTGCCGCGACCCGCGTCTTCGAGAAGGTTTCCGGTGGTGGCGCTCCGAAGCGCTTGCCCGCCAACGAGTCCAAGAAGAAGGACTACTTCGACCTGACCCCGACCGACGATCAGCAGATGATCGTCGAGACGGTCCGTGAGTTCGCCGCCGAGATCCTGCGCCCGGCCGCCTATGACGCCGACAATGCCGCCAAGGCCCCGCGCGATCTGCTCGAGCGCGCGTCCGAGCTGGGCATCACGCTGATCAATGTGCCCGAGGAGTTCGAGGGCGCTGCCGCCGAGCGTGGCGCGGTCACCAATGCCCTGGTCGCCGAGGCGCTCGCGCACGGTGACATGGGTCTGGCGCTGCCGCTGCTCGCGCCGAGCGGTGTGGCCGTCGCGCTGTCCCAGTGGGGCACCGACGCGCAGCAGAAGACCTACCTGGGTTCGTTCGCCGGTGAGAATGTGCCGCAGGCGTCGGTCGTCATCTCCGAGCCGCAGGCGCTGTTCGATCCGTTCGCGCTCAAGACCAAGGCCACCCGCTCGCCCAGCGGTTACCGTCTGAACGGTGTGAAGAGCCTGGTTCCGGCCGCGGGTGATGCCGAATTGTTCATCGTGGCAGCCGAACTCGACGGTCGTCCGGCTTTCTTCATCGTGGAGTCGGACACGCAGGGTGTGGTCGTGGAGGCCGATCCTTCGATGGGTCTGCGCGCCGCCGGTCTGGGTCGCCTGATTCTCGACAATGTCGCCGTGTCCACCAGCGCGCTGCTGGGTGATGCCGAAACCGCCCAGCGCTCCGAGGATTACGCGGATGCCGTGCGCCTGTCCCGCCTGGGCTGGGCGTCGCTGGCGGTCGGTACCGGTCAGGCCGTGCTGGACTACGTGATTCCGTACGTGAAGGAGCGCGAGGCGTTCGGTGAGCCGATCGCGCATCGCCAGGCGGTGGCCTTCATGGTCGCCAATATGGCCATCGAGCTCGACGGCCTGCGCCTCGTGACGCTGCGGGGTGCGTCACGCGCGGAGCAGGGCCTGTCGTTCGCTCGCGAGGCCGCGCTGGCCAAGAAGCTGGCGACCGAGAAGGGCATGCAGATCGGCCTGGACGGCGTGCAGCTGCTCGGCGGTCACGGTTTCACCAAGGAGCACCCGGTGGAGCGCTGGTACCGCGATCTTCGTGCCATCGGCGTTGCCGAGGGCGTCGTCCTTCTCTGACCCGACTTCTCAACGGAGAGACAACTCATGATCAATCTCGAACTCCCCAAGAAGCTGCGGGCCAGCGCCAACCAGGCCCACCAGGTTGCCGCCGAGATCTTCCGCCCGGCTTCGCGCAAGTACGACCTGGCCGAGCACGATTACCCGACCGAGCTCGACACCATGGCCGCCATGATCGAGGGCCTGTCCGATTCGGGCACCCAGGACATCTCCGGTGCCACCGGCGGCCGTAAGGCCAAGGGTGAGGGTGCGCCCGAGCCGGATGTGCACGCCACCGAGCTGCTCGGAAACACCAACGGCGGCAATATGTCCGCGCTGTTGAACGCGCTGGAGACCTGCTGGGGCGATGCGGGCCTGATGCTGTCCATCCCCTACCAGGGTCTGGGCAATGCCGCGATCGCCGCGGTCGCCACCGATGAGCAGCTGCAGCGTTTCGGCAAGGTGTGGGCCGCCATGGCCATCACCGAACCGTCCTTCGGCTCGGACTCGGCCGCGGTCTCGACCACCGCCACCCTCGATGGTGACGAGTGGGTCCTGAACGGCACCAAGATCTTCGTCACCGCCGGTTCGCGCGCCACCCACATCGTGGTGTGGGCCTCGGTCGACAAGTCGCTGGGCCGCGCCGCCATCAAGTCCTTCGTGGTTCCGCGTGATGCCAAGGGCCTCACCGTGTCCCGCCTCGAGCACAAGCTCGGCATCAAGGCGTCCGACACCGCGGAGATCCGTTTCGAGGATTGCCGCATCCCGAAGGACAACATCCTCGGCAGCCCGGAAGTCAACGTGGAGAAGGGTTTCGCGGGCGTCATGCAGACGTTCGACAACACCCGCCCCCTCGTGGCCGCCATGGCCGTAGGCGTAGGCCGCGCCGCCCTCGAAGAGCTCCGCAAGGTCCTCTCCGACGCCGGCATCGAGATCGACTACGACAAGCCCGCCAACAACCAGCACGCCGCCGCCGCCGAATTCCTCCGCATGGAAGCCGACTGGGAGTCCGCCTACCTCCTGTCCCTCCGCGCGGCATGGATGGCCGACAACAAGAAGCCGAACTCCTTGGAAGCCTCCATGTCCAAGGCCAAGGCCGGCCGCATGGGCACCGACGTAACCCTCAAGGCCGTCGAACTCGCGGGCGCAACGGGCTACTCCCAGCGCACCCTCCTGGAAAAGTGGGGCCGCGACTCGAAGATCCTCGACATCTTCGAAGGCACCCAGCAAATCCAGCAGCTCATCGTCGCCCGCCGCATCCTGAACCTGGGCAGCGACAAGCTGAAGTAAGTTCTGGCACAACGGAAAACCGGCGTCGGTCCGCTCATCGGACCCCGCCGGTTTTTCGTCTCCATGTCCCGCATCTGATCGTTTCCCGACCGTCGCCGAGCAGATGGATGCGCGTCCTCAGGGACGACCGTCAGACGCGCCCCGAAATCGGGAGCTTCAACAGTCGCTTCTAGATCTTCGTGGTGCAGTTCTTGGCCATGTCCAGCATCGCCTCCTGGCTGCGCCTGCTGCGTACATCGTCCTTACGTAGACTTCGCCCCTCGGACAAGGGAGTCGCGAACGCACGGCAGGCCAGTTCCACAGCAGTGACGATCGCCTCTTCGATTTGCTCAGACATCGCCTTGTCCGAAACGCGAAGTTTGAGATTCTTGGTTTTCTGGAGCAATTTGCCTGTCCCCTCGGCGCCGCCATTCTCGAAAATCTTGACAAAGCCGGGGTTCACCAGGGCTGAGACCGCCATGGAGATGTGATATTTCGCAGCCTTCAAAGTGGCGGATTCGGGTGTCCGCGCGAAGTATCTGTCGATTCGATAGATAATCCACGCCGCGTAATAATACATCTCGACCGGGTACGCTCCCCACACAAGTGAATCTTCGGCTTCAAGATCCTTCGGGGACCCGATCGCGCGGGACGATTCGCCGAATAGTGTCGCAGCAACAGCCCGGTTTAGCTCGGGGGTTGTGACGACACGCGTGCGAGGGAATTCAAGTGCCGTGCCACGGTTCTGCCTTTCATACCGGAGTCCATCCAACCCCGATTGCGTGAAGTACTCCTCGACATCTTTCGCGATTTGCGAGCTCGCCTGGATGTCCGTCAGCCCAATTGCTGTTTGAAGGTTTGTTGCGATAGCGACGCTGGTTCGAACTCCGGAGTCATTGGAGCTGACGATCTTTACCGGAACCCAAAGCTCGGCCAGTAGCGAGGGCTCATTCTTGACACGATCAGACTCAGACCATCGGATCAACTGATGGCTTGTCTGACCGCCGTTGACGATCTGGTAACCGGAGATGAAGAAACGATCTCCGAGGCCGCGCAACTCAGTTGCAATAAGTGTCAGCCCGTTGTTCAAGAATGGGAAGTGCTCACGGTCCGCAGATTGAAGCGTGCCCATTATCCTGCTATTGACTGGGTTATGCGCGCCGAGATCCAGTCGCACATTGTCGTCGAAAATTCCGGGCCGGATTTCGCCTGACTCATCTTTGAGAAGTTTCATCAATTCGTTTGCCGAGATCAGCCCAATGTAAGCCTCGCTCACCCTCTCGGTGGCAGGGATTGTCTGGCGCTTCTCGAAATTGAACTGAATGTTTTGAGGCCCGAATCGTTCCTTCTGCTTGGTGGCCAGTTCCTCGTGCCCGTGCGTTCGAAGCTTCAGACCTTCCGAGTAGGCGCCGATATTGCGAATCCGGTCGAGAGCTTCGGTTATCTGCAGCTCTGATTGCGCACTCGTTCCCGGATGGGAGCTGGTAGTGACGTAGTAAATTTCGCAGGGAATCCGGCTGTCTTGGAACTTATCTCCGCTCTCCGCGATCCTGTCGATCAGGCTGGCCAGATCGACCAGCCGCGGAGGCAACGAAATACTTCCCGGCTTCATAGCATACTTGGTGACGGACTCGACTCCGTGGAGAAATTTCGCGATCAGCTTAGAGTCGTACGATTCGCTCGTCTTGGTCTGAATAAAAATAACTTTGGCGGAGTTCGTGGTTTGCTCGGATATCGCTTCATCGATTTCCGCAGGTTCGAATACGACCCGTCCGTTCACGATCACCGCACCGACGTCGATGCCCTCATCGCTGCCGCCGCCGATGATGGACCGCTCGATCGCATCCACGTCGTCGCGGAGGTACTGGAAGAGATAGCTCGCAGCGGCATAGCGCTCGAACAAATCCGCTTCGGTGCCCTCGAAACCGAAATCGCGAGCAAACTTTGTGACGCGCTTGCTGGTTAGGGTGTGCACCCATCCTCCTAGTTGGCAGCTAAGGGCGATGCCGAGTCTCACGAGCTATACGGGGAAGCATGGACGCCCCCTGGCTGGACTCTACCGGCCCCGGCCGATCTGCTCGCGGGGATGTGTCAGGGTGACCAACGCGCAGAAGGGAATTGGCTGTGCGGCCAACCTTGTCAACTCCACACAGGATCGCATGTATGCGGAAGCGGAAGAAGAGGAACCGGCGGGCGCTGGACAATCAGCGAAGGGCACGCATGAACTCGGCCATGACCTTCACTCCCTCGATTCCATAGGACCTCAACGCCTTCTGCGCGACGTCCAGTCGAATCCAATCCTTCAGGACCGGTGGCGCACCAGGCCCACGGCAGGCACCCAGCAGATCCGGCAGATCCAGTATTTGATACTGGCTCGCCGCATCTTGAACCTGGGTAGCGACAAGTTGAAGTAGGTTCTGGCGCTGCGTTAGCCGGTGTGGTCCTGGTTTGGGGCCGCACCGGTTTTTCGTTTTCCAGTGGGGGGTGGGCGGAAGATGTTGTCCCAGTGGGTGTCCAGGTGGGTGATGGCTGTGGGGAGGGGGAGGGCGGTGTAGGTGCCGGGGTGGGGTTCGGTGAGGAGGTTCAGGGATTGGAGGGCTTGGATGCCTGCTTGGGCTTCGAAGTCGAAGGTGGTGTTCCAGCGGGAGTGGAACCAGGATTCGATTTGGGTGTCGAGGTCGGCGGGGGTCAGGGGGTGGGGGGTGGTGTTGAGGAAGTGGTAGGTGAGGAGGATTTGTTTGAGGTCGGCGTCTTCGGCGGCGTCCAGGAGGTGGTGGAAGACGCCCGCGCCGTTGTCGAGGTTGCGGAAGTAGAGGTGTTCGGAGAGGGTTTTGAGGAGTTTGATCTTGCGGTTCTTGAACTTGGAGAATTGGCGAAAGAGGTAGCCGCCGAAAGCGCCCGTACCGGCGGCCAGGCTGATGAGGGCGGTTTGATCGAGGCGCACGGACTCCTGGCGCAGACCGGCCCAAAAGGCAAGCAGCAGTAGGACAGGGGCGAGGGCGGCGATCAGTTTGGTTGCTATGACGATGATTCCGGAGATCATCGCGGGGACGCCGATCAGGAGTTTGTCCAGGGGGCGCATGCCGACCCGGACATCGGGGTAGAGCATTTCGAGATCGTTGCGCGGGACATCGCGGAACAGTTTCAGCACCACCTCGCCACCCAGGCGCGGTATGTAGACGAGAACCTTGGAATAGCACGTGAATTCGATGGCGCGACGGCGTAATCCGAACAGCCACTTCACCTGTTCGGTGCGCTCGGCGACACCGCGACGGAAGAACAGCGCGGCGTCGAGATCCTGATCGTCGACCGCCAGCCGCACCTTCACCAGGGAATGCTCGGCGAAGGCCCGGCGGATCTCCGCGGTGTCGATACGGGTGAAGTCGGCCGCCTCGGCGAGTTCGACCAGTTCACGCTCCAGGATCTGCTGGGCCACAATGTAATCCGCGGTGGTCGCGGGATGCACCGCGCGCTCGTCCGCCGCCGGATCCAGCACCTGATACGCATCAAGGAGCGCATCGCCGCGCAGGTGATAGCGGTGGTGCACCAGCGCGGCGAGTAGGCGGGCGAACTCCAGGAAGGATTCCCGTTCCTTAGCGGGTACCTCCTCCGCGCAGAGCGCGATCACCGCGCTCTTGCGGAACGGCAGGAAATGTTCGGCCTCCATCGATGCTCCTTCCGACGGGCGGGCCCGTCGGAGTTCACCTTAGGTGGCGGATACGGGTCGCCGAAGCAGGGTGCGCAGGGCACCCGGCAGCGGCTTGGGGTCGCGCTGGGCGGGAGCGCGCAGCGCCCACGAGGTCAGCGTGAAGGCGGTGAAAACCAGCGGGCTGATCCAGCGCGGAGCCGGATCACCGACGGCCAGATGGGAGGCGGCCGCACCGGCGTACACGAAAACCAGTCCGGCGTAGGCCCATTCCTTCAGGCGCGGGAGACCGGGGGCCACCACCGCACCCACCGCGAGCAGTTTGGCGGTGCCCAGGATCGTCGCGAAGTACATCGGATAGTGCAGATCGTCGAAAGTGTCCCGCACATAGGGGATTCGGGCCAGATCCCAGTAGGAGCCGACGACCGATTCGGTGAGAACGATACCGCTGGTGACGACGAACGCGGCGAACTTGGCGCGCTCGACCGGCGTCGTCCCCGCATACGTATTGATCAGCGCGCCAACGCGACTCGCGGGAGTGCCGTAGACCGGGGGTACGGCGTTCTCGACCGGTGCGCTCGAATGCGTGTGCGTGCTCATCGCTCGTCCACGATTTCGCCGGTCTCGACGGTGGCATCGACGGTCAGCGCCATGGTCGCCCCGACCAGCGGGAACCCTTGGGACGCACCGATCGCCGTCAGCATCTGCTCGGCGGAGTCCCAGCGCCAGGTATCGGCGTAACTGCCGTCCTCGAGGCGGGTGAGGCGGGTTTCGGTGAGCCCCGGGTTATTCCGGCGAATACCGTCGATGAGGATGCTGCGCTGGGCCAGCATGGCGTCGAAGTCGGCGGCCTCGACGCGGTAGTGGTGAATCCTGACGACCGGCATGATGTCGCTCCTTGCTCTATTCGGGTGGTCTTTCCGACACCGAAAGCGTCACATCGGCCGGGTCCGGCGAGTAGTGCGGCGCCGCACCGGTTACGGGTGCAACCGCGGGCTTCTCGGCTATGCAATCTGCATATTCGCTGATGGGGACCTCGGCGGTGAGCACGAATTCTCCGTCCCGCACACAACTGGTGAAACAACCGCCCGCATCCACGACGCGAGCGCGCATATTCCGCAGACCCTGTCCATCGGCGGATACCTCGGCGGCGACACCGTCATTGCGAATGCACAAGTGCAGCAGCTCATCTCGCCGATGGCAGGCGATCTCGGCGCGCGTCGCCGCACTGTGCCGGAGAATATTGGTGACCGCTTCGCGCACCACCGGCACCAGCAACGCACCCGTCCGCTCCGGCAGCCCGGCATCGGAGTCGATATGCACCGTCACATCATTGTCTGCGAGTGCCCTTCTGGCGGAACGCAGTTCACGAGCCAGTGACATCTCGGGCAGATCCTCCACCATGGCCCGCGCCTCGGTACGCGCATCGGCCGCGATGCGCAGCGACTCCTCGATCTCGATCGCGGCGCGCGCGGGGTTCCGGGTGACCAGCTCGGTGATGAGATCGCTCTTGAGCGCGAGCACCGACAGCGTGAGCCCGAGCAGATCATGCATATCGCGCGCGACCCGTAATCGCTCCACGTGCACTGTGATTCGCATGAGCTCGGCCCGCGACCGATTCAACTGATCGGACAGTTGCAGGAATCGGGACAGCCCGAACAGCACCAGCGTCGCCTCCATGGCGAGGAACACCCAGCCCACCCGGCTGGTGAACTCGGCGGCCGGTTCGGTGTAGGCGGCCCGCAGCGCGATGAGCCCGGCGGCGATGACCAGCGCCCGTATCCCGGGCACGCTGAGCAGCACCGCGGTCGCGAGCAGAATCAGCCATACGCACCAGGACGCGCCCAGCCAGGGCAGCGGCAGCAGGGTGATGGCGGCGTGCAGGCACAGCAGCGCGATGGCGTGCCGGGGCCAGCGCAGTTGCGCCAGTAGCAGACTCGACATGGCCGCACCGCCCACCGCGATGGCGAGGCGGTAGTGCGTGGCCTCCAGGGTCTGATCGACGGTCCAGGCGGTCAGACTCAGCACCAGCGCGGCCAGGGTCAGCCGGGGCACGAACCTGGCGGCCGGATCGATATCCAGCGGCGGGGTGTAGAAGCGATGGTGCTCCTCGGCGGTGTCCCGCACGGTCTGGGTCATACCGCGGGTCACCCGGGCGACCCGGGTGGCGGCCTGCCGCGCCGCCGCCGGATCGGCGTCCAGATCGCGCCGCGCCTCGCCCAGCCAGTCGATGACGATATCGAGCTGATCGCCGAGCGCGGCCCGCAATCGGCGCGCGACCTGTAATCGCTCGCGCGCGAGCGTGATTCGCTCCAGTTCACCGCGCGTGGTGGCGAGCCGATCGACCAGTTCCGGCAGCCGCAGCAGGCTGTACAGGACAATGCCTACGGCGGCGGTGGTGAGCACGCCGTACAGATATGTGGTCCAGCTTTCCCGCCAATCCTGGTGCGCGATACCGGCACTCACCGCGACCAGCCCGAACGCCCGCCAGCGCAACCGCTTCGGCAGGCACCACAGCACGGTGGCGGTGAGCAGGAACCCCTGGTTCACCCCGATGCTTCCGGTCACGAACAGCGGCAGGCAGGTCAGCGCGAGTTGAATCGGCAGCACCCACGCGCGACTGCCCGGGCGGCGCTGCGCGAGCACCAGCAGTCCGGCCTGCACCGCGCAGCAGAGCACCATCGCGAGGTCCGCGCCACCGACGAGCACGGACAGGGTGAAGACGGCCAGAAACAGGTACCCGGTCGATCGCGGTAGTAGCGCCACGCCGATGATTGCATATCAGAGCAGCCGTTCGGGCAACCGCGATACCGCCCCGAACCTGCGGTTAGGAGCGGGTTTTCGTGCTGAGAGTGCTGGTTGCCGAGGATATGCGGCTATTGCGCGACACCCTGGTCGCCGCACTGGAATTGGAAGACGATATCCGCGTCGTCGCCGCCCTCGATCGCGGTGAGGCGATCGTGGACACCGCGATAGCCGAACAGGCCGACCTCTGCATCGTCGATATCGACCTCCCCGGCGTCGACGGCCTCACCGCCGCCGCCGATCTCGCCATCCGCTACCCCGCCTGCCCGGTCCTGATCCTCACCGCCCTGTCCAACCCGCGACACCTCAAGCGCGCCATGGAAATCGGCGTACGCGGCTTCGTCCTCAAGGACACTCCCCGTCGAGAACTGCTCGCGGCGGTCCGCACGGTAGCGGCGGGCGGCCACACCCTCGACCCCGACCTCGCCTTCACCGCCCTGCGCACCCCCGACTCCCCCCTCACCGACCGCGAAACCGATGTCCTGCGCAGCTTTTCCGCAGGCGCGGACCCCCGCGAAATAGCCGCCCACCTCAACCTCACCTACGGCACCGTCCGCAACTACCTGGCCTCCGCGGTCACGAAACTACAGGCCCGCAACAAAGTCGACGCCGTCCGCATCGCCACCGCGTCGGGCTGGCTGTAACTCGTTCATGCGGATGCAGATCCGAAGTTGGCGATTGAAGGAGGCGGGGTGGGTGGTGCTGAATGCGCCGCGCGCCGCGCGTTCGAGGGATTCCAGATGATCGCAAAAACCCGCACCGAATCCGAGATCGGTGCACACCCGGTCAGCCAGGTATTCCTCGCGCCAACCGAGCCATGTTTTCGCGAAGGGCTGGAGTAGGCAGATCGCGGCCAGCACCGGAGCGAAATGCGGACCGAGAACCGGGTACAGCGCGGCGGTGACGACTACGAACGACATCGCGGCCAGACTCACAGCGCAGAGCTCCCAGCGACTGATCCGCTCTCTCCGGTCCGGCAGTACGTCGATGAATAGCCTGGTCGGGGAACCGAATACCGTGGATAGCGGTGTGGCACAGAGGTTTTCGAGACACCTCGTGACCCAGCCGCCGATCAGTTGATGACCGAATTCGTGGGCGACCACCGCCCGCAGTCCCTGTGGCGGCAACTCGTCGACAGCTGAAATCGTCACCGAGACAAGTCGACGAGGATACGCCCGTCCCGCCGGATCGCCGCTGCGCGTGCGCAACGCGAGACGCAGCCAGGATTTGGGGTACCCGGCGGCCCGCATCACATCTTCGGCGGCTACGCCCAGCATCGCCAAGGGCATGAGGCGCGCCTCGTCATACGAGCTGATGGTGGGAAATTCATAGGCGCGCCGGCGCTGTGTCAGTTCATCCGGCACGGCCCAGATATTGAGCAGCACATAGAACCATGCGAGGAATCGAATCACCACGACGGCGATCACGACCCAGAGCCCGGCCCATTCCGCCAGACCCCAGAGCATCGCCACGGTCGCCACCCCCCAGGGCGCGGTGATGAGCAGTCGGATGATCGGCAGCAACCGGACTCCGATTGCGGTGCGGCCGTGAAACCGGTATCGGGCTGCGGCCGAAGAGGATTCGAGAGACATGATCGATCGACTCTCCGTGTGGTGGAGGCGTCGCGTTCGTGCGCGATCGCTTCACCATACGAACCTCCCACACGTTCGCGTAGCCCCTACTTCGAGTGGGCCGGAGCAGCCCAGTCGACGCGGTAGTCGAACATCCAATTCAGGTGGCCGATTCCGCCCTTGGCGGCGCGGCGCAGGAAGAACGGGGTGAGCATGCGGACGAGCAGGCGGGAGATGCCGTTGGTGGCCTTGTCGCCGCTGGTTTCCGCGCCGTGCGCGACGACGCGTTCGACGCGTTCGCGACGGCGGTGCTCGAATTCGGTGAGGGCGGCGGCGGTTTCGGGGATATCGCGCAGGCAGGTGGCCAGGACGATGGCGTCTTCGACGGCCATGGAGACGCCCTGGCCGGAGGAGGAGGCGACGGCGTGCGCGGCGTCGCCGATGATGACCATGGAATCGTTGTGCCACTTGGCTACCGAGGGCATGTCGTACTGGTTGAAGGCGGGGACGAAGGTCTCGTCCGGGGTGGCGGCGACGATGCGGGCGGCGGGGGTGCGGTCCGCGACGAGCAGCCGCGTCAGCTCGTCACGCCAGTGCGCGATATCGGCTCCGGACAGCTCGGATTTCGAAAGCTCCCGTGTGCGCGGCACATTGGCGAACCACCAGATCTCCCCGGTGGGCGCGACCAGATAGCCGAAGAAGACCTCTTTACCGAAGATCATGTTGTAGATGCCCGGCTCCAGCGCAAGTTCGGCGTGCAACTCCGGATCGTTCACGAAGCCGCCGAGTCCGTAGATGCCGAGATAGTTGGCCTGCGGCGCGGTCGGATCGATGATTTCCCGAGTGCGGGAACGGATTCCGTCCGCCCCGATGAGCAGATCGGCGTCCAGTGTGCTGCCGTCGGCGAAGGCCGCACGCACCCCGCCCCCGGGGATTTCGACGGCATCGACCAGGCGCCTGCCGAACTCGTAGCGAATCCCCCGCCGCTCGGCCTCGGCATTGAGCGCCCGGTACAGATCACGCCGCTTCACGCTGTGCGTGACGGTGCCGTCGGGCAGCGTGCCCCCGATCGGCATATCGGCGATGTGCTTACCGCGCGCGGTGGAGAACGACAGTGTCCCGGTGGGATGTCCGGTCGCCTTCACCACCTCGTGCGCGTCGATCAGGGACAGCGCCGCCAGCCCGTTCACCGCGACCGTCAGGTACGCCCCCAGCTGTTCAGCCGCCGCGTCCTCGTAGGCCTCGCAGACGACGGCTTCGATTCCGGCCCGCTGCAATGCCATGGCCGTGACCGGTCCCGCGATACCACCTCCGATGATCAGTGCTTTCTTCACGGTATGTCTCCTCATAAGCTTTCTTGACTGTGCTGTATCTTGATAATCAAGACATCATTAGTTTGACGATCGAGGTTCTTGAATGTCAAGAGAAAATATGGAAACCCTGCGTGAGCAGGTCGGACAGGAGTCTCAGGCGCTACAGGCCGCGGTCGACGGCGTCGATGAGGCCGCCGCGGCCGTCCTCGGCGTCAATCGAACCGATCTGCGCTGCCTCGAAGTCCTCATGCGCGGCGAGGCCACGCCCGGACAGCTCGCCACCGAACTCGGGCTCACCAGCGGCAGCGTCACCACCGTGGTCGACCGGCTCACCAAGGCCGGATACGTGGAACGCCACCGCGAGGACGGCGACCGCCGCAAGGTGCTCATTCGCAGCACCCCGGCGGCCCAGGCGAAGGCGTGGGAGATCTACGGCCCCATCGCCACCGAGGGCGCGGCCGAGCTGTCCGAGTACTCGGCCGAACAGCTCACCACCGTGCTGGAATTCCTGCGGCGCAGCCGGGACCTGCAAATTCGCCATCGCACCCGAATCGCGGAGCTGCCCAGAACCATTCGCTGAGGGCGCTAACACAGCCGATACATTGCGAGGCCCTCCGCTTCACACACGGTGCCGACAATCGACGCATGTCGCACCCTGGACCCACCGTCGCGGAGATTCTGGCATCGCACGAAAGTGGTAGCGGGTCACCGATACACACCGCCGCGCGGGTGGCCGACGCCATCGCAGCGCGCGGGGATGACGGCACCTGGATCACCCCGGTACCGCGGGAACAGCTGCTCGCCGCCGCCGCGGAGATCGAACAGCGGCCGGGCGCGCGGACGCTGCCGCTGTACGGGGTGCCGTTCGGGGTCAAGGACAGTATCGATGTGGCGGGCTGGCCCACCACACTCGCCTGCCCCGATTTCGCCTACACCGCAACGGAAACCGCGCCCGCCGTGCAACGGCTACTGGACGCCGGGGCCCTCTTCGTCGGCAAGACGAATCTGGATCAGTTCGCGACCGGCCTGAACGGCACCCGGACGCCGTATCCGATTCCCCGCAGCGTCTTCGGCGGGGATCTCATCTCGGGCGGCTCCAGCTCGGGTTCGGCGCGGGCGGTGGCGCTGGGCGAGGTGCCGTTCTGCGTCGCCACCGATACCGCCGGATCGGGCCGAGTTCCGGCCGCGCTCAACGGCATTGTGGGTTGGAAGCCCTCACGCGGGCTGATCAGCACGGTCGGCCTGGTTCCGGCCTGCAAATCGCTGGACTGTCTGACCCTGATGGCCACCCAGATCGAGGATCTGGACCGCGTCTTCGAAGTGATCGCGGGTGTCGATCCGGCCGATCCGTGGAGCCGCGAGCGCGGGGAACGCTTCGACGGCAGGCGAATTCGGGTCGGACTGCCCGCCGAGGACGAACTCGAATTCTTCGGCGACGAGGTGTTCCGGCATGCGCATCTGGGGATGCGTGATCGCCTCGCCCGCCTCGGATTCGATTGCACGGCAACCACACTGCGTCCGTTCCTGGACGCGGGCGAACTGCTGTACCAGGGGCCATGGGTGGCCGAACGGCTGGTGGAATTCGAGACCTTCCTCGCCGAACACCCCGATTCCATCCTGCCGGTGATCCGCGAAATCCTCACCGGCGGTTTCCGATTCAATGCCGTGGACGTCTTCCGCGCCCAGCAGCGCCTGCAGGAACTCAAAGCCGCGGTGTCCCGCATGTGGGCCGATTTCGATGTCATGGTGGTGCCCACCATCGGCACCACTTTCACGGTGCCGCAGGTACTGGCCGATCCGATCGCCACCAATACCGTCCTGGGTCACTACACCCATTTCGGAAACCTGCTGGACCTCACCGCGATCGCCGTGCCCGTGGGCATGACCGCGGACGGCCGCCCGCTCTCGGCCATGGTCTTCGGACCGGCGCTGGCCGATGACACGGTGCTCGCGGCGGCCGCCCGCATCCTCGACGAGCCGCGCCCGCTGGTGGCGCATTCGGAAGTCCGGCTCGCAGAGAGAGAACGAAGATGACGGCAGTTCAACACATTTCGGCGCAGCCGACCGAATACTCCTTCGAGCCGAGCGCGGTGGCGCTGCTCGTCATCGATATGCAGCGCGACTTCCTGCTACCCGGCGGGTTCGGTGAGAGCCTGGGCAATGACGTGGCCCTGCTGCGCACCGTCATCGAACCGCTCGCCGCGTTGATCGCCGCCGCGCGTGCGGCCGGAATCCCCGTTATCCACACCCGGGAGGGACATCTTCCCGACCTGTCCGACTGTCCGCCCGCGAAGTTGTCGCGGGGCAATCCCTCGCAGCGCATCGGTGATCCGGGCGCGTTCGGCCGCATTCTGGTGCGCGGCGAATACGGCCACGACATCGTCGACGAACTCGCACCGCTCGCGGGCGAGGTGGTGATCGACAAGCCCGGTAAGGGCGCGTTCTACGCCACCGAACTCTCGGATGTATTGGCGGCCAAGGGCATCACCTCGTTGCTGGTCACCGGCGTCACCACCGAGGTGTGCGTGCACACCACCGTGCGCGAGGCCAATGATCGCGGTTTCGAATGCCTCGTCGTATCCGATTGCGTCGGTTCGTATTTCCCGGAATTCCAGCGAGTCGGGCTGGAGATGATCGCCGCGCAGGGCGGCATCTTCGGCTGGGTGGCCGATTCGGCCGCCGTCATCGGCGCTCTCGACGCCACCACCGCTTCATCGCACGCCACAGCTCAGTGAACAGGAACCACCATGTCCGTCGATACCAAGCTTCCTGACGAAACCGGTTCCGCCGCACCACTTTCACTGCCCTGGTGGACGCGCGGCGATACCAATGCCTTCTTCGGGTTGTCCTTCAATATTCTCGTCAACGTCCTGACCCTGACCACGCTTTCCATTGCGGTGGTGAAGATTCCGAGCGGCGATGTGCTCGGCACGGTGCTGCCCGCGCTGGGTGTGGCGCTGGTACTGGGCAATCTGTACTACATGCTGCTGGCGCGAAGGCTCGCCCGCCGCGAGGACCGCGATACCGTGACGGCGCTGCCGTACGGGCCGAGCGTGCCGCATATGTTCATCGTGGTCTTCGTGGTCATGCTGCCCATCTATCTGAAGACCAATGACCCGATGAAAGCCTGGTCGGCCGGTCTGGCCTGGGCGTTCATGATCGGCGTCATCGTCATGATCGGGGCGTTCGTCGGACCGTTCATTCGCAAGATCACCCCGCGCGCGGCCATGCTGGGCACCCTCGCGGGCATTTCGATCACCTTCATCGCCATGCGGCCCGCCGCGCAGATGTGGGAGGCGGCCTGGATCGGACTGCCGGTGCTGGCGATCATCCTGATCGGCTTCTTCACCGATGTGAAGCTGCCGGGCAATGTGCCGATCGGCCTGGTGGCGCTGCTCGTCGGCACGGCCATCGGCTGGATCGGCGGCTATATGTCGGTGCCCGATGTGTCGGCCGCCGCGCACGATATCGCGCTGGGACTGCCGGATCTGCGATTGCATCTGCTCTTCGACGGACTGGGCAATCTCGCACCGCTGCTCGCGACGGCAATTCCGTTGGGCGTCTACAACTTCACCGAAGCCATGAGCAATGTGGAGAGCGCCGCGGCGGCGGGCGACAACTACAACCTGCGCAGTGTGCTGCTGGCCGACGGTTTCGGCGCGATCATCGGCTCCGGGTTCGGATCGCCGTTCCCGCCCGCCGTGTACATCGGGCATCCCGGCTGGAAGGACGCGGGCGGCCGCACCGGATACTCGCTCGCCAGCGGTGCGATCATCGGATTGATGTGCTTCCTCGGCCTTTTCGGGGTGCTGGCCACGATTCTGCCGATTCCCGCGATCGTGCCGATCCTGCTGTACATCGGCCTACTGATCGGTGCGCAGGCCTTCCAGGCGGTGCCGCGCCTGCACGCGGTGGCCGTGGTCGCGGCGCTGCTGCCCAATCTCGCGGAATGGGGTGTGGGGCAGATCGACAATGCGCTCAGCGCGGCCGGAACCACCGCGGACAAGGTCGGCGCGTCCGCGCTGGGACAGGCGGGCGTGGTCTACGACGGATTGAAGACGCTCGGCTCCGGTGCGGTGCTCGCCGGTCTGGTGCTCGGCACCATGGTGACGTTCATCCTCGAAAAGCGTTTCCGCGCAGCGGCTGTCGCGTCGGTGGTGGGCGCGGGGCTGGCCTTCATCGGGCTCATCCACGCCAGTGAGGTCGGCTGGGCGGCCGCGCCGAAGGTGGCATTGGGATACCTGTTCTTCGGGGTGGTCTGCCTGGCCTGCGCGTTCCTGCCCAAGCCGAGCCCGGAGCCCGCACCCGACACGCTCGACACGGCCGAGGCGGAATCCACGTAGCGCGAAGGGGCGGGTGCGGGGCACACTCGGTGCTGTGAAGCTGATGCCAGTTGGGGGTGGGCTGTCGTGAGCACGCTTGCCCGAGGAGAGAACCGCCCCGCACCCGGAGAACGATTGACGGTCACCGTCGCCGGTTCGGCCGCACTCGATGTCTCGGCGCTGCTGCTGGGCACGGACGGAAAAGTGCGGTCCGACGCCGATTTCGTCTTCTTCAACCAGCCCGCGGGCCCCGGGGTCACCTATCGGCACGGGGCCGGGCGCGGTGACATGGTCGATGTGCAGACCGGCGCGGTGCCCGCGAATGTGGACAAGGTGGTGGTCACCGCCAGCCTGGACGGCAGCGGGCCCGCCACCTTCGCCGGGGTGGGCACCCTCACCGCGACCATCGGCTCCGATTCAGGGTCCTTGACCTTCCCCATGTCCGGACTCAGCACCGAGACCGCCGTGGTGTGCGTGGAGATCTACCGGCGCGGCGGGGCATGGAAGGTGCGCGCCGTCGGACAGGGCTACGACAACGGGTTGGCCGGTATAGCCGAAGCGTTCGGCGTGAATATCGACGATGAGCCCGCGCCCGCGGCACCGAGCGCACAGGCTGTCGCCACCCCGCCCGGCCAATACCCCAGCGCGCCTGCCCCGAGCGCGCCCCCTCCCCCGCCGGGCTCGTATCCGCCGCCCGCACCCGCTGCCCCGCAACCTCATTCACCGTCGCCGGCTTACTCCGCGCCGGCCGCACCCGCCTTTTCGCAAGGAGCCCAGCCCATGCAGAGCGAACTGTTCGATCCCCGTCATGCCGAGGTCAATGGCATCGGCATTCAGAAGCAGGGCGGGAAGATGATCAAGGTCGCCGTCAATGGGGAGGTGATGGCGCGGGCCGGTTCGATGGTGGCCTACCAGGGCGATCTGCAATTCAAGGCGCTCGGCTCCGGCGGTATCGGCCGCGCGATCCAGCAGCGGCTGACCGGTGAGGGCGTCCCGCTCATGAAGGTCACCGGTCGCGGTGATCTGTTCCTGGCCAATGGCGCGGCCGATGTGCACACCGTCGATCTGGACGGCACCGACGGCCTCACCATCAATGGCGCGAATGTGCTCGCCTTCGATCCGACGCTGACCTACAACATCAAAATGGTCCAGGGCGCAGCGGGTTTCGCCAGCAACGCGGGTCTGTTCAACTGCGTCTTCACCGGCCGCGGCCGCATCGCCATCACCACGCACGGCTCCCCCGTGGTCCTCAATGTCGACCAGCCCACCTACGCCGACCCCCAAGCCGCCGTAGCCTGGTCCTCCAGCCTGCAAACCGGCATCAAACGCAATGACTCCATGGGCTTCAGCCGCCTCATCGGCCGCAGCACCGGCGAGGGCATGACCCTGTCCTTCTCCGGCCGCGGCTTCGTCATCGTGCAACCCTCCGAACTCCCCCCGGGCGGCCTCATCGGCGGTACCGGCGGCGGCCAGGAGGCCGGCCAGAGCGGCGGCCTGCTGGGCGGCATCCTCGGCTGATCACCCGGGAGCATCCCGCCTAGAATCATGGGATGAAGGTGCTCGGTGCTTGCCCGCTGGATTGCCCGGACGGCTGCTCCTGGGTGGTGGATGTCGAGGATGGCGTCGCGGTCGGGTTGCGGGGGAACAAGGCGCATCCGGTCACCAGGGGTGCGCTGTGTGTGAAGGTGAACCGGTATCTGGAGCAGTTGAAGTCCGATGAGCGGATCACCTTTCCCATGCGGCGGATCGGGCGCAAGGGTGAGGGGCGGTTCGAGCGGATCACCTGGGACGAGGCGCTCGATGAGATCGCCACGCGGCTGCAGGGCGTTGTCGCCGAGCACGGCGGGGAGGCGATCTGGCCGTTCCACGGGACCGGGAGCCTCGGGTATATCCAAGGGCTGGAAGGGTTTTCGGGGCGGCGGTTCTTCAATGTGCTGGGTGCGTCGCTGCATGATCCGACGATCTGCTCGGTGGCGGGGACGCTGGGGGTGAAGTACACGCTGGGAATTTCGGGCGGAATGGATCCGGAGGATTTCGTCCATTCGAAGTTGATTCTGCTGTGGGGCACCAATCCGCTGAGCTCGGGGCATCACGGGTGGAAGTTCATCCAGGACAGCGGGGCGTACACCGTCGCCATCGATCCGGTGCGCTCGCGCACGGCCGAACGCTGCGATGAGCATCTCGCACCGCTGCCCGGCACCGATGCGGCGCTGGCGCTGGGACTCATGCACGTGATCGTGTCGATGGGCGCACAGGATGACGCGTTCATCGCCGAGCACACCGTGGGCTGGGATGAATTCCGCACGCGCATAGCCGAATTCACGCCGGAGCGAGTCGCGGAGATCACCGGCCTGCCGGTCGAGCGGATCGTGGCGCTGGGTGAGCGCATCGCCCGCACCCGCCCCACCGCCATTCGCGCCTCACAGGGCATGCAGCGGCACGCGGGCGGCGGTATGGCGCTGCGGGCGCTGGCCTGCCTGCCTGGCGTCACCGGCGACTGGGCGATTCCCGGTGGCGGACTGCACTATTCGACGAGCGGGCACTTCGATCTGAACACCGCCGGTCTGGTGCGCTTCGATCTGCTGCCGCATCCGGTACGCACGCTGTCCATGACCCGGCTCGGCGAAGGACTGCTGGAACCCGAGGGGCCGCCGGTCAAGGCGCTCTTTGTGATCGCCGCGAACCCGGTCGGGTCCAATCCCGATCAGCGGGGCGTGCGACGGGGACTGGCCCGCGAGGATCTGTTCACCGTTGTGCTGGAACACTTTCCGACCGATACCGTGGACTACGCCGATATCGTGCTGCCCGCCACCATGCAGCCCGAACATCTCGATGTGCTGGCCGCGTACGGCAATCTGTATCTGGTGTGGAATGAACCGGCGGTGCCGCCGCCCGGTGAATGCCGCTCCACCACCGAGACTTTCCGGCAGTTGGCGCAGCGCATGGGTCTCACCGAGCCCGCGCTGTACGACTCGGACGAGGAGCTGGCCGCGCAACTGCTGAAGGGCCATGACCTGGACCGCCTGCGCCGGGAAGGCTTCCTGAAGGTGTCACCGCGCCCGGTCCCCGTCGACAAGGTGCGGTTCGTCTCGGACCGCGCCGCGCTGGCGGGCCACGACCCGCTCCCGGCGTACATCCCGCCCGCCGATCCCGGCGACGGACTGGTGCTGATCTCGGCGGCCTCGCACTACTTCCTGAACACCACCTTCGGGAACAATCCCGAATTACGCCGCCGCGCTGGCGATCCGACGGTGACCCTGCATCCGGACGATGCCGCCGCCCGCGGTATCGCGGACGGCGATCGCATCACCGTGTCCAATGATCGCGGTTCGTTCGAGGCGATCGCCGAGGTCTCCGATCGCGTGCGCCCCGGTGTGGCCGCCACCCCGAAGGGCCGCTGGGCCAAGCATTCCGGCGGTTCGACCGTGAATGCCACCGTCGCCGAACGTGATTCGGATTTCGGCGGCGGCGCGGTCTTCCACGACAACCGGGTGCGGATCACGGTCGCGGCCGGAATCGCCTAGGAGAACTGGATATTGACCGAGGCCCCGGGCGGAATCCTGCGCACCTGATCGTGGATCTGCCCGAGGATGTGCAGGCTCACCACCATATCGGTGACATCGACGTTCTCGGCCTCCAGCTCACCGCCCAGCACCAGCGGGTGCGAGAAGTCGTAGACCTCGTGCTCCCCCGGCACCAGCCCGCGGCCCTCGAGTTCCAGGGCCAGCTCGGCGATCAGGTATTTCTCCTGTCCCGCACCGGTATTCAGCTCCGCCTCGAGTTCGTCCAGGCTGTCCCATTCGCGGGTGAGCTCACCCTCGACGGTGTCCAGCCACCACACGCCGTCGTCCGCGCCGAAGAACACGTCACCGAAGATCGAGGTGAACAGGGGCGTCTTGCCGTCGAGGCCGATCCACGCCCATGAGCTCAGCGCATCGCCGAATTGTTCGGGCGTGAACCATTTGATCAGTTCCACACCGGCACACTACATCTCAGGCGGCGGCGAAGCGGACGGCGAGCTGTGTGCGCGAGGCGCAGGAGGTGGCGGCCAGCACCCGGGTGAGATGTTTCTTCACGGTGTCGACGCCGATGAAGAGTCGTTCGGCGATCTGCCGATTGGTCAGCCCGTGCGCGGCGAGGTCCGCGACCTCCCATTCGCGCGGCGTCAGCTGCCAATTCGACAGGGCCGCACGGCGATCCCGGTCCCGGTTCAACTGTTCCACCACCAACGGCGCGAGATGTCTGCGCAGCGCGTGCAGCACCGCCAGATCGCGATCGGGCACCCGGGGCGCGTCCACCACGGCCATACCGATGTACAGCACCCCGGCCGGACCGCCGTCGACCACCATGGCGGCCTTGTCATTGATGCCGTTGGGCCGCAGGAACTCGAGCAGGAACGGCGCGTCCGGCACGATCTCGGCCAGCCCGGACACCCCGCGCGCACCGATCGCCTCGGCCACCCGCGCATCGCGCAGCGGATCCCTGCCGGACCAGCGCTCGGCGTATTCGGCCAGGAATTCCGGGGTGTACCCGCCCTGCACCCCGCAGCCCTCCTCGACGGCGTCCGCGAGGGTATCCCCGTGCAGCACGGCCACTCCGGTGAAACCGAACCAGCTCTGTAGCGCGAGCACCAGTCGTTCCCGGAATTCGGGCAGGTCGACGGCACGATCGACGGATTCCAGCACGCCGATGAGCCGCCGGTGATCCTCCGCCGAGAGGGATTCGCCCTGCGGTAGCGGCCGGGGCGTGCGGCTGGAATTACGGAGTGCGCCTGTCACGCATCCATATTCCACCTTCGGGCCATACCGGGCCATGCGAGAGCCCGGCATTGTTATCGCCATGAGTACAGAGAACAACACCCGCCGCTGGCTGATCACCGGAGCCAACAGCGGTTTCGGCGCGGCGTTCACCGCGGCCGTACTGGCCGCGGGCGATGAGGTGATCGCCGCCGTGCGGCGGCCCGAATCGATGGCGGAAGTCGCTGCCGCGCACCCGGATCGGGTGCAGGTGGTGGCGCTGGACGTGCGCGACCCGGCCGCCGCCGAACGAGCGATCGAGCAAGCCGGGCGTATCGATGTGCTGGTGAACAATGCCGGTTACGGGATTGTCGGGGCCATCGAGGAGACCACCGAGGACGAATTGCGCGATGCCATGGAGGTGATGTTCCACGGTCCGCTGCGCCTGACCCGGTTGGTGCTTCCGCAGCTGCGCGAACGTCGCGGCGGCGCGATCGTGCAGGTGAGCAGCATGGGCGGTTTCATGTCATTCGCCGGTGTCGGCGGCTACAGCGCGGCCAAGGGTGCGCTGGAATTGGCCAGCGAGGCGCTGGCGGCCGAGGTGGCACCGCTCGGCATCCAGGTGCTGATCGTGGAGCCCGGTGCGTTCCGGACCGGTTTCGCCAAACCGGACGCCCTGCGCGTCACCGGTGCGATCGCGGACTACGCGGAAACGGCCGGGGTGGCCCGGGATGGACTGCCGTCCTCGGATCAGCAGCAGGAGGGTGATCCGGCCAAGGCGGCGGCCGCGGTGATAGCCGTTGTCGGTCAGCCGAATCCGCCGCTGCGCCTGGCACTGGGGCCGGACGCGGTGGGCGCGATTCGTGGCAAACTCGCGGCTGTCGCCGCGGACCTGGATGCGACCGCCCACCTCGGCCTGACCACCGGTCTCGCGAACTAGGCCGCGCTACCGCTCGCCTGCGACATGATCGTGGTGAAAATGTTGGCGATGACTTCGAGCAGTTCCATCGGGTACCTCATCAACTGGAAAGTGGGACACCGCAGCCTCATCGACCCCGATGTACGCCGGGTGTCGGGGGCATGAATACCCGTGGTCATTCTGCACACCTGCGGCAAATGTCCGTTGTGACCGAATTTGTGTAACGCTCATCACAGCTCGCTGTTACCGTGGCGGAACCCGTCGCATGCGAGGCGGTGGGCCGCACATTCTTTCGGAGGTGGGTCGACATGACCTCGGTTCTGTATTCGGCGCAACAGCGACTGGCACATACCGCCGAGATCATAAAGGGCCTGAAAACGCTGCGGGACAAGGGCATTACCGATCCGCGCAATCCGGTGGAGACGCTGCGCACCGCCCGGGAATCACAGGTGTTCGGCCCGCCCGCCACCGCCGTCCGCCATGCCGCGCGGGTCTGGCCCGAGCTCATCGGGCTCGCCGACGAACGCGGTGAACTCACCTACCGCGAGATGGATGAGCGCTCGAACGCGGTGGCGCGCGGCCTGCAACGCCTCGGCGTCACCCCGGGCACCGTGATCGGCCTGCTCGCCCGTGATCACCGCGGCCTGCTGTTGGCCATGGTCGCGGCGGGCAAGCTCGGCGCACGGGTCGCGCTGATGAACACCGGATTCGCCAAACCGCAGTTCGCACAGGTCTGCGAGCGGGAGAACGTCAAGGTCGTCATTCACGACAGCGAATTCCTGGGACTGCTCGACGCCTTGCCCGCCGACCTGCCGCGGGTATTCAGCTGGGTCGACGAGGGCGTCGAACTGCCCGCGGGCGCGATCACCCTCGACACCCTGATCGACGCCAATGCCAAAGCCCCGCTGCCGAATCCGAAGAAGCCGGGCGGGGTCGTCATCCTCACCAGCGGCACCACCGGACTGCCCAAGGGCGCGCCCCGGGACAAGACATCGCCGCTGGCCACCGTGCAGGTGATCGATCGCATCGACTTCCCGTCCCAGGGCACCATGGTCATCGTCTCGCCGATCTTCCACAGCACCGGACTGGCCACCTGGCTGGTCGGCACCGGATTGGGCAACAAGGTGGTGGTGGCGCGGCGCTTCGACGCCGAGCGCACCTTGCGCCTGATCGCCGAGCACAAGGCGGAGATGCTGGTGGCGGTGCCGACCATGCTGCATCGAATGGTGGAGCTGGACAAGGATATTCGCGATCGGTACGACACCTCGTCGCTGAAGGCGATCGTGATCGCGGGTTCGGCGCTGTCCCCGGAACTCTCGGTGCGCACCGCCGAGGTGTTCGGCCCGGTGCTCTACAACCTGTACGGCTCCACCGAATGCGCGGTGGCGACGGTGGCGCGACCGGAGGATCTGGCCATCGCGCCGGGCACCGCGGGCCGCTCCCCCACCACCTGCGAGGTGGTGCTGTTCGATGCGGACGGGAAGCGCATTCGCGCCAAGAACGTCACCGGCCGCATCTTCATTCGCTCGGGCGCGCCGTTCAAGGGCTACACCGACGGACGGCACAAGCAGATCATCGACGGCTATATGTCCAGCGGCGATGTCGGCCATTTCGATGATCGCGGACTGCTTTTCGTGGACGGCCGCGATGACGACATGATCGTCTCCGGCGGTGAGAACGTCTTCCCGCAGGAGGTGGAGAATCTGCTGCTGGAACGCCCCGATGTCTTCGACGCGGCGGTGGTCGGCGTGGACGATGTGGAATTCGGCAAACGCCTGCGCGCCTTCATCGTGCTCGAACCCGGTGCGGCCGCACCCGATCCGGCGGAGATCAAGGCGTACATCAAGAACAATCTGGCGCGCTACAAGGTACCCCGGGACGTGTTCTTCCTGGATGATCTGCCGCGCAATGCCACCGGCAAACTGCTGCGCCGGGTGCTCGTGGAGTACGAGGAGCCCGCGAAATCCTGACCCGCTTTCGGATCCGCGCGGGTGTCGTCCCCGCCACCACCAGGGCGGTTTATACGCTACTTCGGGTACCAGAGACCTCGGCCACACCCTTCCCACCAGCGCTTGCTAGGGTTAGCGGTGCACTGGATCTCGAGGTTGCGGTCCGAGCGCCGACTCGTCCGGCGGGGGATCGCGGAAGGTTGTACCTATGTCTCTTGCCCTTCCGTCGGCAGGCACGGTTTTTCGCAAGGCCGGTGATACGGCGCTGAGTGTCAACGCCATGGTGCGCGGGGGTCTGTTCAATCCGCTGCGCCCGGATCAGGCGGTGCGATCGGCGCTCAATGTGCTCAAGTTCGGGCCGTTCGCGGGCGCGGTCGTACACGCCGCCAACACCAATCCGAAGTCGGCGGCCATTGTCGACGAGCGCGGCGAGATGACCTTCGAGCAGCTGGACAAGCAGTCCTCGGCGTTCGCGCGCGGCCTCGCCGCCCAGGGTCTGGGCCCGGGCGATGTGATCGGCGTGCTGGCGCGCGATCATCGCGGCATGGTGCTCGCCTTGGTCGCCGCGGGCAAGCTCGGCGTGCGCGCGGTGCTGATGAACACCGGTTTCGCCAAACCGCAGTTCGCGGATGTGGCGACGCGCGAGAAGGTCAAGGCGGTGCTGCACGACAGCGAGTTCTTCGATCTGATGGGCGCGATTCCGGCCGAGATCCCGCGCATCCTGACCTGGGTCGACGAGAAGGACAATGCCGATCCGTCGATTCCGACCATCGAATCGGTGGCGGCCGGGCAGTCCACCGCACCGCTGTCCCCGCCGGATAAGCCGGGCGGCATGGTCATTCTGACCAGCGGCACCACCGGCACCCCGAAGGGCGCGCCCCGCGATAAGGTCAGCCCCTTCATCACCGCGCAGTTCCTGGATCGAATTCCGTTGCCGCGCAACAGCACCGTGGTGATGGCCGCGCCGATCTTCCACGCCACCGGACTGTCCCAGTTCACCATCTCCATCGCACTGGGCAATCGAGTCGTATTCCAGCAGCGGCGCTTCGACCCCGAGACCACCCTGGCCAATATCCAGAAGTACCGGGCACAGGGCCTGACCGTGGTGCCGACCATGCTGCAGCGCATCCTCGATCTGCCCGCGGAGACCCTGGCCAAGTACCAGCCGAGCGAGACCCTGCGCGTGCTGTTCGCCGCCGGTTCGGCCATCCCGCCGGACGTGGTCACCCGCACCCTGGACTACTTCGGCGATTCGCTCTACAACGTGTACGGCTCCACCGAATGCGCCGTCATGACCGTGGCCAATCCGGCGGAACTGCGCAAGGCGCCGACCACCGCGGGCAAGGCGCCGGTGGGCATTCGCATCGCGCTGTACGACGAGAACCGCAAGCGCATCACCGCGCCGAACGTGACCGGCACGATCTTCATCGAGAACGGGCACTCGTTCAAGCAGTACACCGACGGGCGCACCAAGGAGTACGTCGACGGGCTCATGTCCAGCGGCGATGTCGGCCACTTCGATACCGACGGACTGCTTTTCATCGACGGGCGCGATGACGACATGATCGTCTCCGGTGGCGAGAACGTCTTCCCGCAGGAGGTGGAGAACCTGCTCTCCAACCGTCCCGATGTGCTCGAGGCGGCCGTGGTCGGCGTCGAGGACCGCGACTTCGGTAAGCGGCTGCGCGCCATCGTGGTGCCGGGTCCGGACTCCAAGCGCGATGTCCAGGAGATCAAGGACTACGTCAAGGAGAATCTGGCGCGCTACAAGGTGCCACGCGAGGTCATCTTCCTCGATGAGCTGCCGCGCAATGCCACCGGCAAGCTGCTGCGCAAGCCGCTGATCGAAATGGCAGTTCCCGCCGAGTAATTCCGGATGGAAGCGAGAATCCCGGGCCGCGAAAAGGGTCCGGAATTCTCAGCTATTATCAGCGCGTGAGTTTCGAGTCCGGCCGGTCGACGGCGCATAACAGCGGTGATGCCGCTGTATTGCGCGGTGGATCGGCCGGACTGCTCTCCGGAGCGTTCGCGGTCGCCGCGCACGGCTGGATATCCGGGGCCGCACCGCTGGAGTCCGGGGCGCTGACGCTGCTGGTGGCCGCCTCGGCGGCGGTCGGGGCGCTGGTGGCCGGAATCGGCGCGCTGCGCACCACCTGGCTCGGGCTCGTGATCGCGCTCATCGGCGGGCAGCTGCTCGGGCACTTCAGCATGATGTGGGGTTCGCCGGGCAGCAGCGCGCACCACCATCATCACGCGTCGATGTGGAGTCCGGCCATGCTGGCCGCACATATCGTGGCGGCCTGCGTGGCCGCCGTGGTGATCCTGGGCGCGGAGGGCGCGTATCGCGTAGCCAGCACGGTGCTGGCTTGGGCGCTGCCCGTTGCCGTTTCGCTGCCGGTACTGACCGGACCACCTCAACTTCCGATCGCGCATCGCGATCGAGTCGTGCTGCGCGTGCTCGCGGCCGACGCCTTCCGGACCCGCGGTCCGCCCATTCTCGGTCGAGTCTGATTTCTCCTCTCACCCGGCACGGACCTGAGTGTTCGTGTGTCTTCGCCGTATTCGGCGTACCCGGGTTCTCCTCGAACATCAGAAAGACCGCCGGTGACTATTACCGAGAGCGGTGCCGTAGAGACGGCACCGCCTATTCAACCTGCCCAGAATTCGGAATCCCCACCTAAACGCAGTGCGGGCAATGCCTTTCAGGCGTTGATGCTGCGACTGCATTTCTATGCCGGTGTATTCGTCGCACCGTTCATTCTCATTGCCGCCGTGACCGGTGCGCTGTACGCGGTGGCGCCCACGCTGGAGACCTTCGTCGATCGCGGTCTGCTGCACACCGATTCGACCGGTCCGGCCAAACCGCTGTCCGCGCAGATCGCCGCGGCCACCGCGGTGGAGCCGAAGCTGGCGCTGGTGGCGGTCGCACCGGCGCAGAACAGCGGTGACACCACCCGGGTCATCTTCAGCGATCCGAGCCTCGGCGAATCCGAGCGGCGCGCGGTGTTCATCGATCCGGTGACCGCGACGTCCGTCGGCGACAGCGTCGTCTACGGCAGTTCCGGGGCGCTGCCCACGCGCACCTGGATCGATCAACTGCACCGGGATCTGCACCTGGGCGACTTCGGCCGCTACTACAGCGAGATCGCGGCGTCCTGGCTGTGGGTCATCGCACTGGCCGGACTGGTGCTGTGGTTCCGCCGGGTGCGGGCGCGGCGCGAAAAGCGCTCGGCCGGTTGGCTGTTCCGCCCGGATCGGTCCCGGCCGCGCGCCCGCACGCTGAATTGGCATGCGGCCGTGGGCATCTGGATTCTGCCGGTGCTGCTGTTGCTGTCGGCGACCGGTATGACCTGGTCCAAGTACGCCGGTGAGAACGTCACCAAACTGCGCCAGGAAATGAGCTGGACCACGCCGTCGGTGACCACCAAGCTGCCCGGCACCGAGGGTCCGGCCATGCCCGCGGGTGGTGACCACGCCGGTCACGGCGGGGGCGCGACGCCCGCCGCCGCACCGAATCCGAACAAGGCGGCGCTGGTGGACACCGTGTACGCGGTGGCTCGCGCCAACGGTGTGGACGGTCCCATCGAGATCAGCATTCCGGCCAAGGACGGCACCGCGTTCGTGGCCAAGGAGCTGCGCCGTCCCGGCGTGCTGACCGTCGACGCCATCGCCGTGAACGGCAGCACCGGCGTCGTCACCGATTCGCTGAAGTACTCGGATTGGCCGTTGGCCGCGAAATTGACCAACTGGGGCATCCAGTTCCATATGGGGCTGATGTTCGGGCTGCTCAATCAGCTGCTGTTGCTCGCGGTCATGATCGGGCTGCTCACCGTGGTGGTGCGCGGATACCTGATGTGGTGGCGACGCCGGCCGACCAAGTCCGAAGCCAAGGTCGCGCTGGGCAGGGCCCCGCGGCGCGGTGCGCTGCGGCAGACGCCGATCACCGTCCTGGTGCCGTTCCTCGCGGTCGCCGCGGTGGCGGCCTGGTTCGCGCCGATGATCGGCATTCCACTCCTCGGTTTCCTGCTGGTGGACGTCCTGGTGGGCTTGGCATCCCGCCGTCGCGCCACCGCCTGACAACCGAATCCCGCTGAGCGGCACGGCGATTGGGCCGTGCCGCCGGTAAACCATACCTTCACGCCGATCCCGGCGGTCGGGATCGACTCTGCCCGTGCAGTACCTGACCTGCACTGACACAAGGATTTTCACCTGATGAAGCTCAACACCTTCGCCGCGTCCATCGTCATGTCGAGCGCGCTCGCCGTCTGCGCCGGCACCGCGCACGCCGATACGACGGCCGATTCGGCGATCAACTACACCGCCACGAACAGCGAGACCAATACGGTCATCCGCACCGATGCCGGTTCCATGGCGGTCGAGGACGGCGTCTTCAAGATCAAGGCGGCCGACGGCAAGACCATCGCCGGAACCGAATTGACCTTCCGCGTAGACGATTTCGTCTTCCCCATCGCCACCGAGATCCACGACCGGGTGGCCACCCTCACCCCGCAGTTCGACCTGGCCCACGCCGCATACCGGCCCGTGGCCCTCCCGTTCGAGAACGGGGCGCCCTGGAAGACCGAATACGACCGCGAACAGGCCGCCTGGAGCCGCATGACCAGCACCATCGGCATGGGCGCGACGATCGGCACCCTGGTCGGCGGCCTCGGCGGCGCGGCGGTCGGCTGCCTCATCGGCGGCGCCACCCTCGCCACCGTCACCGGTGCGCTGACCGCCATGTTCGGCGCGCTGGGCGGTGCGGTGCTCGGGTGCATCGTCGGCATGAGCGTGATCGGTTTCCTCGGAACCGTCGCGGGCCAGATCCTCGTGACGGCTCCGGTGGCGATTCTCGCTGCGGCGCAGTACTTCACGACGATCAACCAGCCCTTCACGGCACCGGCCAAGTAGGCCCGGAATTCGCGCTGCGGTATCCCCCGGGTAACCGGGCGATACCGCACGCTATCCCCCGAGCTTCCCGGTGAGTAGCGACTCCAGCTCGGCGGCGACTTCCTCGAGGGGTTCGAGACTGCGGTGCACCCGGCAGAGGATTATCGCGCCCTCGACGGACGAAAGCGTCAGTGTGGCAAGGCTTCCCGCGCGGGGTGCGGGGATGCCCGCGGCGATAAGGGATGCGACGAGCGCGGTGCGCCACCGAGTGAAGGTGGCCGATACCTCCGGATGCAGGGCGCGATCGTCGTCGGTGCCACTGACCGCGACCGCGACGGCGGGGCAGACGGCTTGGAAGTCCTCGGTGTTCAACAGGATCCGCCGCCAGAAGTCGACGAGACGGTGCAGCGCTTCCACCGGGCCGACGGTCGAGGTCTCCTCGATGATGGCGGCGATGGCATCGGACGCCAGACCCAAACTCTCACCGAGTAATTGGCGGCGGCCACCCGGGAAATGGTGGTAGACCGAGCCGCGCGGCGTGCCGGTGCGGGCGAGCACGGCATCGATGGTGACACCCGCGGAGCCGCGTTCACGCAACAGCTCCACCCCGCCGATCAACATCTTGCGCCTGGTTGAACCACGTGCTGCCATGACGCTAATCCTCGTGCGGTGCTTCGAATTTCGCCTGCACGGCGGACAGGTTCGCGCGCATATTGCGCTCCCATTCGACCAGGCGATTGGCGATGATCCGGCCTTCCTTCTCCGGCATGGCGGTGATGGCCGCGTTCAACCCGGACGGATCCGGCCCCATCCGGCCCCACTGCCGCACGATCACCCCGGAGCTCGCCGGATCGATCTCGAAACCCCAGGTGGCGCTGACGCCGAGCGGCCCGCGCACCTGCCATACCCAGCGGCGTTCGGGCTCCACCTCGATCACCTCGCATTCGGTGCTCCACGCACCCATGGCGCTGTGCTGATTCGTGCCCCGGAATCGCGCGCCGAGCTCGACGTGGTCCGCGCCGTCCAGCCATTCGACCGAGTCCAGTTCATCGGAGGCGAGCGCGGGCAGCCCGATATCGGTGACCACGGCCCACGCCTGCTCCGGGGTACAGGACACCCGCTGGGAAACTTCGACGGTTGGTTGATCGCGGTAGCGCACTGTGCAGCCCTTCGGGGTTCCGGCCAGAGTTTCTATGGTCTATAACATAGAACATGATGTCGATGGAGCCCAAGGGGAAACCGCTCGAGGTCGGAGTCGTGATCGAACCGCGCCTGCCGGGGGCGGCGGAGTTCGCGGTGGAGGCGGAGCGGCTCGGCGTCGCCTCGCTATGGGTGCCGGAGGTGTGGGGGTACGACGCGCTGACCGGGCTGGCATACCTCGCCGCCAAGACCTCGACGATCCGATTGGGCACCTTCGTGGTTCAGCTCGGCTCGCGCTCACCGGCGCTGCTGGCCACCTCGGCGCTGAGTCTGCAGGAGCTCTCGGGCGGGCGCTTCAACCTGGGCATCGGGGTATCCGGGCCGCGGGTGATGGAGGGGTGGCATGGCGTGCGATTCCGCAAACCCGTTGCCACCACTCGCGAAACCATCGAGATCCTGCGAATCATCAGTCGCGGTGAATCTTTGAGCTACGACGGCGAGGTGTACACGCTGCCGCTGCCGGACAGCGCCGGTCGGGCGCTGCGGCCGCTGGTCGCGCCGCGCGAGGTACCGGTGTACATCGCGTCCATGGGTCCGGCGAATCTCCGGCTCACCGGTGCGGCGGCGGACGGGTGGCTCGGCAACGCGTTCATTCCCGAAGCGGCCGAGGTGTTCTTCGATCCGCTGCGGGAGGGCGCGGAATCAGCGGGCCGCACACTCGGCGATCTGGATCTGGTGGCACCGGTGGCCGTCGAGTTCGCCGATGACGAAACCGATGCGGCACAGCGTATTCGGAAGCACGCCGAGGGTTACGCCTTCACCATCGGCGCGATGGGTGCGAACGGGCGCAACTTCTACAACGAGGCGTTCACCAGGCTCGGATTCGGTCCGGCCGTCGAGCGGGTGGCCCAGCTGTGGCAGTCCGGCGATCGCGATGCGGCGCGCCGCACGGTCCCGCTCGAACTGGGCAGCCACACCAATCTGGTCGGCACCGCCGACGATATCGCCGAGCGCGTGAAACGCTATCGGGCAGCGGGCATTTCGATACTGCTCGCCAAGATGGAGACGCCGTTCGAGGAACAGCTGGTCACCCTGCGCCGACTGCTGGAGCTGGTGCGCGCCTGAACGGGCGGGGCGGCGAGACCTATTCGGCGTCGTCGTCCGCGCTCGTCAGCTGCGGCACCGGGCGTAGCCGGACCCAGGCGAAGAAGATCAGGCCGACGACCGTCATACCTATTCCGGCCCATAGGTTGATGTCGATGCCACCGGTCTTGGCGCGCTGGAAATCGGTGTTGTACGCCAGCGCGACGACGATCAGGATCACTCCGTAGCAGGCGAGTAACCCGCCGACGATGGTGCGGATATCGAACAGCATTTGACGCCTTTCCTTATCCGACGAACACATTGAGCAGAATCACGATGACCAGCGCTATCCCGGCCAGCAGGCCGGGGCGCTGATACCAGGGCAGGGTGGCCGCGTCCGCATCGGTGCGCATGGCCTTGGGGGTTTCGGAGTAGACCAGGCCAGCGAGTTCGGCGACCGGTTTGGGCCGCGACACCTGGGTGACCAGCACGCTGACCACGATGTCGACCACGAAGGCAATGCCCGCGGCCACGAAACTCGTGCCCTGACCCGACAATTCGAAGACGTGCGCCTTGCTCATCACGAAGACGATGATGGCCGCGCCGGTACCGCAGACCAGTCCGATCCAACCCGCGGCGGGGGTCATACGCTTCCAGAACATGCCCAGGATGAAGGTCGCGAACAGCGGGGCGTTGAAGAAGCTGAACAGGGTCTGCAGGTAATCCATCATGTTGGAGAAATTGCCCGCGATGAAGGCGGTGCCGACCGCGCCGAGCGTCGCCCCGACCGTGGCGAGGCGACCGACCTTCAGGTAGTACTCATCCGAGCGGTCGCGCTTGATGTACCGCTGCCACAGGTCGTAGCTGAAGACGGTGTTGAACGCCGACACATTGGCCGCCATACCCGCCATGAACGCCGCCAGCAGTCCGGCCAGGCCGACGCCGAGCAGTCCGTTGGGCAGCACATCCTTCATGAGATAGAGCAGCGCCTGGTTGTAGGTGACATCGCCCTTGTAGTCCGGATTCGCCGCCAATTGTGTTTTGAAATCGGCGATCTGGGGCACCAGCACCGCGCTGATCATGCCGGGGATGACCACGATGAAGGGGATGAACATCTTCGGGTACGCGCCGATGATCGGGGTGCGCTGCGCCGCCGAGATGGAATGCGTGGCCAGGGCGCGCTGCACCTCGACGAAGTTGGTGGTCCAGTAGCCGAAGGACAGCACGAAGCCGAGGCCGAACACGATGCCGATCACCGAGGCGATATTGCTGGTGAAGCCGGTGAGCTCATTGCCCGGCCAGGAGTCCAGCTGTTCCGCCCCGCCCGGACCCTCGATCACCTTCTCGCGCAGGCCGTCCCAGCCGCCGACCTTGTGCAGGCCGACAATGGTGAGCGGCAGCAGCGCCGCCACGATGATGAAGAACTGCAGCACCTCGTTGTAGATGGCCGCCGACAGTCCGCCCAGGGTGATGTACGAGAGCACGATGGCCGCCGCCGCCAGCACCGACACCCACAGCGGCCACCCGAGCAGCACATTGACGATGCTGCCGAGCAGATACAGGTTCACGCCCGCGATGAGCACCTGTGCCACCGCGAAACTCAGCGCGTTCACCAGGTGCGCGCCGGGACCGAAGCGGCGCAGCATGAACTCGGGCACGCTGCGCACCTTGGAGCCGTAGTAGAACGGCATCATCACGATGCCCAGGAACAGCATGGCCGGGACCGCGCCGATCCAGAAGTAGTGCATGGTCGGCATGCCGTATTCGGCGCCATTCGCCGACATGCCCATGATCTCGACCGCGCCCAGATTGGCGGAGATGAAGGCCAGGCCGGTCACCCAGGCCGGTAGCGAACGGCCGGACAGGAAGAAGTCGATACTCGACGAGACCCGCTGGCGGGCCAGCCAGCCGATCCCGAGTACGAAGACGAAATACAGTGCGACCAGGGCATAGTCGATGGGGTCGGCATCGAGTCTGAGTTGGCTCGAGGCCATTACCGCAGCGGGCTGCCCGAATGCCACCGCGGGCAGGCTGGCGTCGAACGGCATACGGCTCTCCTGTCGAAACAGATGGCGCGGGCACGACTGTAGCGCGAAATACTAGCGGGGTGTTCGCTGGCCTATGGGAGGCGCGGCCTGGCGTCTAGGAGTATTGACCGATCACCAGGTCCAGTGCGGTACTTCGCGCAATGGATGAAGTTGCTCGTCGGTTTCCGCGAGCGAGTTCTGCTGTGCGACCTGGGCGCCGAACTCCACATGCTGGCGCACCGCCTCACGGAATTTCTCATCGGCGGGCATACCCGCCGCGTCGAGGGATTCCAGATACACCTCGACGAAGCGCTGCCGCTGCGCATCGGAGATCTTCAGGCCGCGGTGCGCGTCGATGATGTACGCGAAGCCCAGTTCCCGGGTGAAACGGCCTGGGCCACCGAAGGATTCGGCGGTGAACCAGGTCAGATGGTCGACGTGATCCGGCTGGCGCACCGGAAACACCTCGCGCAGCACGGGATCCGCCAGTGCGCGATCGTAGAAGATCTCTTCCAGGCGGTGCAGGGCCTCTTCGCCGCCGGCGAACTCGTACAGGCTCTCCATGGCTCGCTCGTTCCTGGTGTGCGAGTTGATCGTTCCGGTATTCAGGCTAATCCCGGACAGCCGAAAACGTGCGATATAGCGATCGCGCGGTGCAATCGAACAACCCCGTCCGGCTTCGGGGACGGCGCTAGGACAGTCGGCGCGCGCCCGCGGCCGGGGTCACCTCGAAATCGCGCGGGGCGTCGAAACCCCTGCGCGCGAAGGCATCCCGCACCGTGGTGACGATTCCGGCGGCCCGCCCGGCGTCCGCCAGCGCGATGACGCTGCCGCCGAATCCGCCGCCGACCATCCGCGCGCCGTACGCGCCCGCCACCAGCGCGGCGGCGACGGCGGTGTCCAATTGCGGGGCGGAGACCTCGAAATCGTCCCGGAGCGAGGCGTGCCCGGCGGTCAGGATCGGTCCGATCGCGCGCGGATCGGCGCCACCACGCAATTTGTCGGCAACCTGGCGCACCCGGGCGTTCTCGGACACCACATGCCGGGCGCGCCCGCGCAGCACCGGATCGGTGAGCCGATTCGCCTCGGCCAGGGTCGCGTCACGCAGGTACGGCACGCCGAGTTCCACGGCGGCGGTGGCACATTCGGCGCGCCGCTGCGCGTACTCGCCGTCCACCAGATGGTGCGGACTGCCGGTGTCGAACACCAGCAGGCTCAGGCCGAAGCGGCGCAGATCGAAGGGGATCTGCTCGTACTCGCGCGTGCGCACATCCAGGAACAGCACATGCCCCGCGGTGCACAGCATGGACGCCGACTGATCCAGGATGCCGGTGGGCACCCCCACGTAGACGTTCTCGGCGGTGCGCGCGATATCGATGATCTCGGCGGTGGAGATGCTGGGCGCGAACAGATCTCGCAGTGCGATGGCCACCGCGCAGGACAGCGCCGCCGAGGAGGACAGGCCCGCGCCGATGGGCACATCGCCGTCCAATTCGAGATCGACCCCGCGCACCTCGTGCCCGCGCCGCTCGAATTCGCGGATCACCCCGAGCGGATAGTGCGACCAGTTCGGCAGTTCGGACCAGCCCGCGGCGGCGAGCGCGCCCATGGCGATCTCGACCTCGTCGCAGGGCGCCTGTGCCGACCGCAGCCGCACCAGCCGGTCCGTCCGGATCGCGGCGGTGCAGGTCATGCCCATCGGCAGGGCCAGCGGCAATACGTATCCCTCGTTGTAATCGGTGTGCTCACCGATGAGGTTGACCCGGCCGGGGGCGAGCCAGCGCCCCGCCGTCGATGTCGCGGACGATGCAGCCACCTCAGCTCCTGTTCCCAGAGTCACGCAGGCCGTCGGGTTCCATTGCGCAGCGAGCATAGCGAGTCACGCGGATCGCGATGCTGCGGGTTCGGCGGACTCCACTACGCGGAGCGACATTTCGTGCCATGATCGACTCGGTTGCCCAAATTTCGATGGCAGCGCCTCTTCCCCCGTGGATACTGCGGCCGTCGCTCGGCACCTATGCTCGTACGGCAATGCTCGGTTCGTGATTCGTGGTGGCACAGCCGATTACAACTGGGGACGGAGCGGACAAAAAGGGGGGCTGGTGCAAGCAGACGAACAACCGGCCGGTTCCGGTCGACGGTTACGAGTCTGTTGGCGTTCACTGCTGTTCGGTTGTGGGGTATTGATTCTGGCACTGCCCCTGGTGGTGAACAATCGCCTCCTCGCCCTGTGCACGCTGTTCGCCTCGGTCACCATCGCACTGGTCATGATCGGCGCCGGTGTGCACCGCTATCGGCCGCGATTCCCGCTGCCCTGGTATCTGCTGTCGGCCTCGGCCGTGCAATTCACCATAGGCACCACCCTGCGCGAAGTCACCGACTGGCACCGCCATCCATTCGACGATCTGTTCACCCTCAGCGGCTACTGCTGTATCGGCGCGGCCGCCGTGCTATGGCTGCGGCCGCGACAGAACAGTACCGATCACGATCTGCTGCTGGATTCCGGCCTGATCGGACTCGGTGCGGCACTGCTGTCCTGGACCTTTCTCATCTCGCCGATTCTGCATCGCGCACACGGCTTCAATTTCACCACCGCCACCGCGATCACCTATCCGGTGGTCGACGCCTTCCTGCTCACCGTGGTGGCGCATTCGGTGGTGACCTCCGCGCGCTCGGAAACCTCACTGCGCCTGGTGTATCTGGCCATGCTGGTGATTCTGGCGGGCGATCTCGGCTACAACCTGGAGACGGCCGGTTCGGCCGAACTGGGCCGCCAGATCCTGCTGCTGCCATTGCAACTGGCGTACACGCTGATCGGCGCGGCGGCGCTGCATCCGACCATGGTCATGCTGGGCGGGCCGCGCGATATCCATTCCCATCGCTCCCGCCAGCGCGCCAGCATCATCGCCATCGTGATGATCGTGGCCTCGCTGGTACCGGTGGTGGGCTCCAGCCTGAATCTGCTGGACCGCGTCGTGGTCTCCTCACTATTCGCCCTACTACTCGCCGGCGTGCTGCTACGCAGCGAACGCGCCATCGAACGCAGCGCCCGCAGCGAACGGCGCGCGCAGTACCAGGCGGACCACGATATGCTCACCGGCCTCCTGAACCGCGCCGCTCTGCTGCGGGCGCTGCATCGTAATCGGGACCGCTGGGGTGATCAGCCGCTCGCGCTGCTGTTCATCGATCTGGACGGGTTCAAACGGGTCAATGACAATTGGGGGCATGCGGTCGGCGATGAGTTGATCGCCAATGCGGCGGCCCGTATTCGCCGCATCATCCGGCGCGATGACGCCGCCGCGCGTTATGGCGGTGACGAATTCGTGGTGCTGGCCCCGCTGGGTCGTCAGCAGGCGCTATTGCTGGCCGAGCGGCTATTGGCCACACTCGGTGAACCGTTCGAACTCAGTGCCGCCGAGGTGCGCATCGCGGCCAGTATCGGAATTGCCTGCAGCGGCCCGCGCGGGGCCGATACCACGGTGTATGAGCTTCTCCGCGAGGCGGATTCGGCTATGTACCATGCGAAGGAATATTCGCTGGGGTACGTTTTCCATGCTGATCTCAGGCATGGTCACCCGGAGTCCGGACCGCGTACGTGGCACCGGGAGTCCGCGGTCTGACATCGTAATTGTTGTCAACGCACGGATATTCGGGTACTTCAATGAAGATTACGACCAGTCGCTATCGACTACTCACCGCGACCGGGGCCGCCTCGGTCGCACTCGCGCTCGGCGCGGCGGGAGCCGCCAACGCGGCTCCGCTGGAGCTGGAGAACACGCCCGCGGTGTCCGCGCCAGTGGGCACAGAAATCGCCATCGGCACCGGATCGCTCAATACCGGATCGATCGGAAGTGGTTCGGCCACAGGTGGTTCCAGTAACCCTTACGCGCCGTACACCGGCTCGGGCAAGGGCACCGGATCCTCCGGCTGGGGCGACAGGATCGGTCGAATGGGACCGAATATCGCCGCCGGTATCGATAACTTCCTGCGCGGGCTGGGGTTCCGGCCGGGCAACGTTCCCGCTGCTCCGGACGCGGAACCTCCTGCGGCGGAAGGCTAGCCGGCGAGCTCGTCGAGCAGCCGCCGGGCGTTCTCCAATTCGGCCTGCAGCTGCTCGACCTTGGCACGCTGTGTCAGTCGTACCGCCTCGAGCACGCCGTCGACCACCTCGGCGACCTCCGGGTGCAATAGCTTGGCGGCCTGCGAGACCGCCGAACCCGGTACGGACAGGCCCTTGATGGTGCGCTTCTTGCCATTGACCACGTCCAAGGTCCACTCGCCGTCGGCGGTGCCGCTGAGCGTCACCACGACTTCGGGTTCCTTGGGCTTCTTCGCTGCGGCCGCGTTGCGCGCGGGGCGCGATGCGGCGGCGGCCGGTTTGGGCTTGGCCGCCTCGGTGCTGGTTTCGGTTGCGGGAACAGCTGTCTCGGGCTTGGGCGCGGCGGGCGCGCTCGGCGGAGTAGCGGCAATGGTCGCGGTGGGTGCTGCGGGCGACGGCATCGTCACGGTGGGGTCCTTCCTGGTTGCCGTTTTCTGTTTCGCACCGGCGGCGGGCTGCTGCCGGGCCGGTTTGGTCAGGGTCACCTCGGTGGGGCCGAACGAAAGCACATCTTTGGAACCGGTCGGCTTCACCTGCAGAAAATCACCCTCGGACGGATCACCGAGTGAGATCACCTTGCCGGAACGGCCTTCCGGTACTCCGACCGCTGCCGCCGTGAACCACACCATCGGCGGACGGCCTGCATCGATCTGCTCGGCGATCTGCCGAATCTCTATCTCCGACAAGGGCTGTGGCTTGGTGCTACGGGACGACATGGGACTCTCCGGGCGGACGGTTGGACATCAGCGTGCACAGAGCATGCCCCATGGCACCGACAAATCCACATCCGGAGAATTCGCACCGCCACCGACGCACTGGTCAGTGAACGTTTAGCTAATCCGACTCGTGCGGCCCACCGAGCATGGCCGGCGGTCCGATCGTAGGCGCAGAGCACCCCGTGCGCGCAAGTTTCCGAGCTGTCGGCCCCTCGAACTCGGAGCTGTCGGCCCCTCGAATTCAGAGCTGTTCCACCCCGCGCAGCACACAGCGCACGCTCTGCGGGCGGGTGACCGGATCGAGTTTGGTCTCGGTGGTGAAGTCCTGGGTGGCCCCGGCCGCCACGGTCACCTCGGTGCTGGTGCGTTCCAGCACTGTGGATTCCGCGGTCAGGAAACTGATCACCACGAGGTACCGGTGCTCCACCTGATCCCGGTTGCTCACCACCGCGGTGGCCTCCCAGCCCGCCGAGGTGCCGCCGCAGCCGGTGACGAACGCGCTGCGCTGCATTTCCGCGGTGCTGTGTTGCGCTTCGGCCTTATCGGCGCCCTCGACTCCCGGCGTCGGCGTACCCGCTCGCGCACACCCCGCCAGCACAGCCGCGCATCCACCTAGAACACCGACGAGCCTCAGGTAGGGGGCGATCATGAATCTCCCTTTCCACCGCGCACTTCTGTGCAACAAATCAGCCGTGCGGTAAACCAGCGCCCCCGTAACACTGTTGCCGCTAATTAGCCGCGCGCAGAGATTACCCCAGTTGACGCGCGTGTCGTCACATGACGCGGCAGGCGTGTCGCACCGGGGGCGGAAGTTCAGTTCGCACCCAATACCTCCAGCACGCGACGGGCCTGGTAGTCCGCCCCCAACTGGTTCGGATGGAAGGGTACGGCCAGGCCGACCGGCGTGCCGGAGAACGGGATCAGACCTTCCACCCACCGGGTGCCGACCGGCTCGCAGGCATCGTGACCGGAACTGCCGGTGTAGGTGTCCACGAACTCGACACCGCTGGTCGCGGCCACCCGGGCGAGCATGTCGTGCAGTTCGATGAGCTTGCCGCCCAGCCAGATCGCGTCCGGATCGGAAATCGGGATCATCGGGAAACAGCCGCCGGTGACGCCGATGCCCTCGAAGTAGTCCAGCAGCAGAATGCGCGCGTGCGGGGCACGCTCGCGGATCCCCGCGAGTACGGCGGCCACCCGCGGCTCGGCCCGCGCGATATTCGCCGACATCCGGTCCACCCCGTTCACGACCATCTCGTCGAGACAGGGCGTGGCGCGCGGATCGGCGGTGACGCAATCGGAGACGGTGGCCGCCAGATCCGCGTCATTGCCGCCGATTTCGAGGGTGACCAGATCGGTGGACTCGCTCAGTCGATCGAATTGCGGTGGGTTGCTGCCGAATACGGAGGTCTGCGGGGAGGTCATATTCACCGTCATCGCACCGCCGCAGGTGGCATCGCGGAATACCGGAACCGCGAGCGCGGCGGCCACCTGCTTGGCGTAGTTGCCGATGCTCTGCACACAGTGCAGCGGGGTGAACGCCGTGGTCACCTGACTCAGGGTGGCATCGGCCGCCCATGAATCCCCCAGCGCCACATACTCGTTCAACGGTGTGTGCACCTCGGGTTCGGCGTGCGCCGCGCCGACCGGCAGCACCGCCGCGACCGCGGCGGCCGCCACCAGGGCATGCGAGATCCTCAAGTCATTCTCCCCTTGACCGACACCCCGACAGTGAACTGGACCGTTGTTCAGATTGCTCTGCCGAGAACATAACAGCGGTCCGCGTCACGCGTGCGGTGAAAGTGGAGAATTCCCGGGGGCTTCAGCCGCGGTCAACCCTCAGACGCGCTCCCCCGAGGTCAACAGCGGCTCGGCGTGCTCGCGTTCGTATCCGAGCAGCACATCGTGGGCGACCTCGCCGTCCACCACCGTGACCCGGCTGAAGACCGGCGGATAACCCCGGGCCATCACCGTGTACCGGCCGTCGGCCAGATCCGGGACCACATAGTGGCCGGTGTCGTCGGTGCGGGTGACGGCGATGAGATCGCCCGCTTCGTCCAGGACGGTGATCTGGGCGTCCGGAACCTTGTGTCCCGCATCGGTGCTCGCCGATCCGGCCAGTACGGCGCGGGGCAGCAGTTCGACGTCGTGGCGGAGCATGCCGGAGTCCGGGACGGTCAGCGTGACGGCGGTGGGGCGCATATGACCGGCCACCGCGACCAGGGTGTAGTTGCCCGCCAGCACGCCGCGGCAGACGTACGCGCCGTCGGCCGTGCTGACGGCGGAGGCGACGACATCGCCATAGGTGTCGGTGAGGGTGACCGAGACATCGGCCAGCGGAGCACCGCGGCCCGCCGCGCGCACCAGACCCGAAACCTCGCCCGAACCGATCAGCGCGATATCGAGTTGATGCGGGCGGCGCGCGACCGTAATGGTCACCGCCGTCGGCTGATAGCCGTAGGCGGAGACGATCAGGACATAGCCGCCCGCGCGCGGCGCGCCGATGGCGTAGGCCCCGTCGGCTTGGCCCAGGGCCCGCGAAACCTGATGTCCGCGTTGATCGATGAGGGTGAGCACCGCATCGGGGATCGAGGTGCCGTCCTCGCGGTGCACACAGCCGGAGATGGCGATCCCGGCCGGCTCGACGATCCGCAATTCCTGCTCGGGCTCCGCGTCGGGGACGGCCTCGGGTTCGGGTTCGGGCTCGGTCACGACGCCCGCTTCGGCCGCCGCCGGGGACGGCATGTCCTGCAGCGGAATCTCTTTCATGAACATGAGCACGAACGCGGCCAGCACCGCCACCGCGCCCGCCACGTAGAACACCCCGGCCATGGCATCGGTGAAACCGATCAGGATCGGGGATCGAAGCTGTTCGGGCAGCGCGGCGATCCCGGCGGTATTGCTCTGGATCCGGCCCAGCTCTCCCGCGTCGAAGCCGGGCGGCAGCTCGCCGCCGAACGCGCGCAGAATGCGCTTGGGCAGCAGGTTGAACAGGATGGTCAGGAAGATCGCCACGCCCAGCGTGCCGCCCATCTGGCGGAAGAAGGTGGCGGCGGCCGTCGAGACGCCCATATCCGAACGGGGACCGGCGTTCTGGGTCGCGATGACCAGGGTCTGCATACAGCCGCCCAGGCCGAAACCGATGATGCCGCAGTACAGCAGCGGCTGCCACAGCGCGCTGTCGTAGTGCACCCGGGCGAACAGCACCGAGCCGATGGCGATCACCAGTGAGCCCAGAATCGGCAACACCTTGTAGCGGCCGGTGAATTTGGTGACCAGCCCGGCCAATTGCGCGCCGATCATGATGCCGACCACCAGCGGCAGCATGAGCAACCCGGCATTGGTCGGCGAATAGCCGCGCACCACTTGGAAATACAGCGGCACCAGCACGATGGCGCCGAACATGGCAACGCCCACAATCAATCCGCCGATGATGGCGAGGCTGAAGGTGCCATTGCGGAAGAGCCGCAATGGAATCAGCGCGGCATCCTTCATCAGGAATTCCACGATCAGGAAGAGCACGAATCCGCCCGCGGCGATGCCGTAGCAGAGCAGCGCGCGATGGCTCTGCCAGCCCCAGTCCCGGCCCTGCTGGGCGATGATGAGCAGCGGCACCGTGGCGGCGGTCAGCGTGATCGCACCGAACCAGTCGGTGCGGATGCGCTTGCGCTCGAACGGCACATTGAGCACCCGGGCCACCACCAGCATGGCGAGGACGCCGATGGGGACGTTGACCAGGAACACCCAGCGCCAGCCCTCCAGGCCGAGCAGGTGATCGGCATTGGAGAAGAAGCCGCCCAGTACCGGGCCCAGCACGGTGGCGATACCGAAGACCATCATGAAATAGCCCTGGTAGCGGACCCGTTCCCGGGGTGGCACGATATCGCCGATAATCGTGAAGGCCAGCGACATGAGCCCGCCCGCGCCGATGCCCTGTACCGCGCGGAAGCCCGCGAGCTGATACATGGTGGTGGCGAAGGTGCAGGCCACCGAACCGAGCACGAAGACCCCGATGGCTATGAGGTAGCAGGGTTTTCGGCCGTGGATATCGGCGAGTTTGCCGTACAGCGGGGTGCTGATGGTGGCGGTGATCAGGTAGGCCGTGGTGGCCCACGCCTGCTGATCGAAGCCGTGCAGGCTGTTGGCGATGCGCACGATCGCCACGCTGACGATGTTCTGATCCAGTGCCGCCAGAAATACACCCAGCAACAAACCGGACAATATGGTCATAATCTGACGGTGCGACAGTGACTCTCTCGCACCGCTTTCCGAAGCCGGCGGGATAACCCGCGGCTTGGTTGGGGCATTAGTCATGTTTGGGGCCCTTGTCGGATTTCGGGTGTCCGTGCAGTGCGGTGCTACTCGAAAAGACCTCGCCATGAAGCAATTCGGGCAGCGTACCCTTGCCGATCCGGCCCCTGACCGGCCACCCCCGCTATGAGGTGGTTACCCCTCCACTTGTGCGTACAGCGGAATTCCGGTGTGGAAGAAGCGAATGAGCTGACCGATCCGCACCGAATGATCCACGCAGTGCCCGAAGTGATGCGCCATCATGGCGATATCGATGGCCATGGCCGACCCGTGCGACCAGCCCGAATCCGCGGCGGCCTCGGCGGCGCGCAGGCGCAGCCGGTCCAGTGCGTCATCGCGCGGCACCAGCACCTGATCGCGCGGCGGATTCTGCGCGGCAATGACTCTCACCACCAGATCCACCAGAGTGGTTACCGCATCGGCGATCTCGGCCAGCATCTCGGCGATCGGCTGCACCGCAACCGGTTCCGGATAGCGGCGCACCACCACATCGGCCACCCGGCTCAGCGCGCCGGCGATGCCGAGCAGATCGTCGGCGATCTGCATGGCCGTCACCACATGGCGCAGGTCGCGCGCCACCGGAGCCTCCAGGGCCAGCAGGATGACCGACCGGTCCTCGCACTTGGCGTGCTCGATCTGCACCTGTTCCTCGAGCGCGAACACCTCGTAGGCGGCGGTGAGGTCACAGCCCTCCAACGCCACCGTCGCGCGCTCGGCCGCCTCATGGGTCAGCCGCGCCATATGCGCCAGCTCATCGGTCAGCGCCATGAGCTCGATCGAGAATTTCGTCCGCACTCGCATATCTTGTCCGCCCACCCGCACAACTGCACAATATCGCGGGAAAAGCATTCCGCCCGAATGCGTCTCGGCCATGTCACCGGAAAATAACCAACCGACCAGTCGTATTCATTGCCCGGGCACCGGTGCGTCGTATCCGGAAAAGCGCCCGGGGTACCCGACACTGGGGCGGTGGCCGAGACCTCCGTGTCCATCGAAACCCCGTCCCCGGCGAGCCGCATGCCGACCTGGCTGCCCCGCGCCATGGTGCTCGCCTTCGCCCTGCTCGGGGTGTTCGAGCTGGTCAATTGGGCCGCACACGAATTGATCGGGATCGCCGTCATGATGACGGTGGCCTTCTTCATCTCCCTGGCCATGGAGCCCGCGGTGGACGCCATGGCCGGGCGCGGGATCAATCGCGGCATCGCGACGGCGGTGGTATTCCTCGTCGTTTTCGCCTGCACCATCGGCTTCCTGGTGACGCTCGGCATTCTCATGGTGGAGACCGTCGGTAATGTTCTGGACGAATTGCCGCGTCTGCTGGACGAATTGGTGTCCTGGGTCAATCACACCTTTCACCAGGATTTCACCGTGCATCAACTCCGGGACCGGCTTTTCAAGGACTCCGATGTCATCAGCTCGTACGCCGAGCGCGCCGCGAACAATGTGTGGGGACTGTCCAACACCGTGCTCGGCGGCTTCGCGCGGGTGGTCACCATCGCGCTCTTCAGCGTCTACATGACCGCGGACGGGCCCAAGCTGCGCCGCTCGCTGTGCTCACTGCTGCCGCCCGCGAAACAGGGTGCGGTACTGCACGCTTGGGATCTGGCCATCGATAAGACGGGCGGCTATCTCTACTCCCGGGCGCTGCTCGCGGTGATCTCCGCCGTCACGCACGGGGCGTTCCTGTGGTTGATCGGATTGCCGAACGCTTTCGCCCTGGGCATCTGGTTCGGCGTCGTCGCCTCGTTCGTGCCGACCATCGGCACCTATATCGCGGGCATTCTGCCCGTGCTGGTCGCGCTGACCATCCGGCCCATCGACGCGGTCTGGGTGGTGCTGTTCGTCGTTGTCTACCAATGGATTCAGGACTATGTGCTGCAACCGCGCATCACCGCGCGCACGGTCGATGTGAACCCGGCCGTGGCGCTGCTGTCGGTCATCGTGGGCGGCGCGCTGCTGGGCGCGGTCGGGGCACTGCTGGCGATCCCCGCGACCGCGACCCTGCAGGCGTTCCTGAGCGAATACGTGACCCGGTACGACGTCACCGAGGATCCGCGCATCGATCGCGTCAGGCGGGGGCAGGCTCCCGCGCCCGATCCCGCGAACGCGCCGTCCCCAGAATCGAACCCAGAATGACCAGCGGGAAGCCGATCGCCATACCGGCGGTCAGCGGCTCGCCCAGCAGGCTCACACCGATCAGCAGGGCCACCGCCGGATTGATGTAGGTGATGACGGTGGCGCGCGCCGGGCCGACCTCACCGATCAGCGCGAAGAACACCACGAACGCCAGCGCGGTGCACAGCAGGCCCAGCCCGACCACCGACCAGGTGGCATCGGCCGGGAAGTGAGACGGCCTGCGCCACACCGCGAATGGCAGATAGATGATCGCGGCGAACACCAGCGAGGCGGTGACCACGCCGATCGGCGGTAGCTCCTTGAGTTTGCGATCGATGATGATGGGGCCGAAGGCGTAGCCGACCGCGCTCACCGCGATGGCCGCCAGCGCACCGATATTCGACACATCGATATCGAGACCGACCAGCGCCGCCACACCGCCGATGCCGATCACCAGACCGGTGACGCGCCGCGCGTCCAGGCGCTCATGACCCAGCCCGGTCACCACCACGACCGCGATCAGCGGTACCGCGGCGAGCAGCAGGCCGACCGTGGAACTGGTCAGCGTGGTCTCGGCGGTGCCGATCAGCAGCCAGGGTCCGGTGATCTCCACGACGGTGTACACCAGCACCCACTTCCACTGCCGCAGCACCGGTAGCAGCACCTTGGCGTACAGCGCCACCGGCAGCAGCACCAGCGCGCCGATGGCGGTGCGCCCGAAGGCCACCACCACCGGATCGAAATCACCGACGGCCACCCGGATCATGGCGTAGGGGACGCCCCAGATCACGCCCATGGCGAGGAACAGCACCCAACCGCGCTTACTCACCGCTCACCTCCGCCGCACCGGTACCGCATGGCGAACACCTCTCAGTCGAACCACTCCGGGTCGCCGCTCGCGATCAATTCGGCGAGCACGGCCCGCTCCTGGAAAGCCTCCCGGAGCAATAGGCCCAACCGCCGCAGGGCCTCCGCGTCTTCCCCGTACGCGACGAAAGTTCCGGCCTCGGGATCCAGGCCGAATTTTCCGTCGAGTTCGGGAGCGCGGGTGGCCACCGCGGACCGGGCGACACCGGCCCAGGCGTAACCGCCGCACTCGTAGCCGGACTCGGCGAAAACCTCTTCGAGCTCGACCATATGACTGTCCGACAGCATGAGGCAGTAGTTGCCGGGGTTGTGGTCGTATTCGAAGAACACCAGCGGGGCGAAGGTTTCGCGATCGGTCATAGCGGCGAACCTAGCGGGCGACACCGACAGGCGAGATGCGACGGTACGCGCCGCGCGCGCACTAAAGTTCGCACATGTCGACTTCCGAGCGGGTGGACGGTGCAGATGCGGCCGAAGCGGGGCGGGCCGCGCGTAAGCAGGCGACGCGCACCCAGCTCGGCGAATGGCGACCCGGACCCGATCGCGCCGATCCGATCGGCATTCTGGAACAGCAGGCCACCACCCGGGTGCCGGAGCTGGTGCGAATCCGATACGCACGCATGGCCGCCGGACAGTTCCCGTTCTACCGGGGCGCGCCCGCGATCATGGCGGCCGATCTGGCCGCCGGACCCGATACCGGGCTCACGGTGCAGCTCTGCGGTGACGCGCACCTGTCCAATTTCGGGCTGTTCGCCTCACCCGAGCGCGCACTCGTGTTCGACCTCAACGATTTCGACGAAACCCTGCCCGGACCGTTCGAATGGGATGTGAAGCGGCTCGTCGCCAGCGTCGCGGTGGCCGCGCGCGCCAACGGCTGCTCCGATGCCGAGGCGGGGACCGCGGCCATGGCCGCGGCGACCGCGTACCGCGAGGCCATGGCACAGCTGGCCACGCTCGGCGAGACCGAGGTCTGGTACGAGATGGTCAATGCCGAGGACGCCGCCGCGGTGCTGCGGCCGCAGGACCGCAAGACCGTCGAGAAGGTGATCAACAAGGCCAAGACCCGCACCAGTCTGCAGGCCCTGGACAAACTCACCGAACCCGGGCCGGACGGTCAGCCGCGCATCAAAGCCGATCCGCCGCTGGTGCTGCCGATCTCGGAAATCGAAGAGGCGGACCTGGATTCGGTGCTCGCGGACTATCGCGCCAGCCTGCCCGAGGAGCGCCGGGTGCTGCTGGATCGCTATCAGCTGCGCGATCTGGCCATGAAGGTGGTCGGCGTCGGCAGCGTCGGCACCCGCTGCTTCATCGCACTGCTCACCGGGCACGCCACCGGCGACCCGCTGTTCCTACAGGTGAAGCAGGCCGAGACCTCGGTGCTGGCGAATCATCTGCGCGCCAGCGTATTCCGGCATCAGGGCCACCGCGTGGTGCACGGCCAGCGGCTCACCCAGGCCGCCGGTGACATCTTCCTGGGCTGGGCCACCGGCCCGAACGGACTCTTCTACTACTGGCGGCAACTCCGGGATATGAAGGGCTCCATCACCATCGACGATATGAGCGCCGAACAGCTGGCCAAATACGCCAACCTGTGCGGGCGCACCCTCGCGCGCGGCCACGCCCGCTCCGGCGACCGCATCGCGATCGCCGCCTACCTCGGCAGCGGTGACGTATTCGACCGCGCCATGGCCGATTTCGCCCTCGCCTACGCCGACCAGACGGCCACCGACTACGCCGCCCTGCTCACCGCCATCGATCTGGGCCGTATCGACGCCGCCACCGCCTGACGCCCGGCGGGGATCAGGCGGCGGGAATCGCCCGGGGCATCAGGTGTTTGGCGAAGAGCCGGTGGATTTCCAGCATGACGTACTGCGGGCGCGCGCCGTCGTGGTCGGCGACGGTGAGCAGGTGGGCTTCCAGGAGTTCCTCCAGCGCGGCGGCCGGATCGGCGAGGCCGGGCAGGGTGACGGTGCTGAAACGCTCGCGCGGGGACAGGGTTGCGCCCAGATGGTGCAGCGCCCGGGTGGCGGACGGGCCGAGGCGGCGCACGGTCGAGGTGATGCCGTCGCGGATATCGGCTGTGCCGTAGGCGAATTCGCGCAGGCGGCGCTGTTCCTCGGACATCCTCCCGAGCTGCTGGGTAATGGTCCAGTCCGGGCGGGCGGCCAGCCGGGAGCCGACCGCGTGCAGGGCCAGGGGGATGCCGGAGCAGCAGCGGATGAGCGCGGTGGTGGCCCATTCCTCGGCGGCGACCCGGTCCGGGCCGACAATGGCGGACAGCATCTCCAGGCTCTCCGCCATCGGCAACTCACGCAGTACGACGGTGCGAAAAGACTTGGCGGGCAGCATGAAACGGCTCGTGATCAGCGTCGCGCTGCCGCGGCCCGGTGCGAGCAACGGAGCCAGTTGCGCCGTCGAGGCCGCATCGTCGAGCACCACCAGCACCCGCCGCTCGGCGAGTTCGGCGCGATAGCGGGCCGCGCGGGCGGGCAGATCGGCCGGTAGCGCGGCCGCCGGTACGCCGAGCGCATCCAGCAGCAGCGCCACGGTCTGCGCCGGATCCGCGGGCGTGGCGGTCGAACCGCCGAGTTCGGCTCGCAGCACGCCGTCGGGGAACTGGTCGGCGACCAGTTCGGCGACGCGCACGGCCAAGGCGGACTTGCCGATTCCCGGACTGCCGGTAATCAGGACCGGTCGCGCTGTCGTGCCGGAACGCTCGGCCAGCGCACAGCGGACCTGTTCGATCTCGGCGTTCCGGCCACGGAAACCGTTCGGGGCCAAGACATCCGGGCCGTGCGCCGCTCCCGATGCGGAGTCCTCGGCGACCGCGCGATCCGGCCCGGGCGCTGATGTCGCCTCGGGTTCAGGGGTCACCTCGGCCGCCGATGTCACTCCGGGGGCCACGGTCACCTCGGCTGCGGACGCGGTGGACTCGACCCGGGGTGCGGACTCCGATCTCGGCGCGGCGGTCTCGCCCCGCGAAATCGCCTCGCCCGGAGCGGTTTCGGTGGCGCGCAGCAATTGTGCGTGCAGTTCTCGCAGGCGTGGGCCCGGATCGACGCCGAGTTCGGTGGCCAGGGTGCGGCGCAACCGGTCGTAGTGCGACAGCGCTTCCGCGCCGCGGTTGTCCAGGTGATACGCCCGCAGCAGCCGCTCGTGCAGATCCTCCGCCAGCGGATGCTCCAGCAGCGCCTTGCGTAGATCGGCGGCCACCGGTTTCGGATTGCCCAGGCGCAGTTCGGCATCGGCCCATTCGGCGATCACCTCGTGGCGCAATTGCCGCAGGCTGTCTCGAAAGCGCCGCACCCAGTCGCTGTCCAATCCGGCCAGCGGTTCACCGCGCCACAGCGCGAGCGCCCGGCTCAATGTTTGCGCGCGGGCGGGATCGTCGAGAGCCAGCGCCCGGGCCCGGGCGACCAGATCGCGGAAGACGGACAGGTCGATGCTGTTCGGCGGCGCTTCCAGCCGATAGCTGCCGTGCACCCGGCGAATCTCCGGGGTCGCGCCCGCGCGGCCGCCCGCGGTCCGCAAAATGCGCCGCAACCTGGTCATATAGGTGTACACCGAATTCCGGATGGTCTCCGGTGGAGCGTCCCACACCCGCGCGACCAGGGTGTCGGTCGAGATGGTCTGATCCGGCTCGGCCAGCAGCGCGGCTACGATCCCGCGCTGTTTGGACGGCCCCAGATCGACGATGCGGCCATCCACCAGCAACTCCACGGAGCCCAGCAACCTGAATTCGATCATATCCTCCGCCGTGCCCCGAAACCCGTGGTGAGGTGCAAAAACTAACAGCCCCACGGGTGTTCGGCAAAGCCCCCACATCACACGGCAGTGCCGGGCGCGACGGCGCGGACTAGGTGTGCGCGGCGCCGTCGATGCGAATCTCGGTGCCGCTGATGAACTTGCCGTCATCGGAGACCAGCATGGCGATGACGCCCGCGACATTCTCCGGTCCCGCCATCTCGGCCGGATTGTCCTGCGGCACAACGGCGATCAGACGGCTGAACAGCGACCAGTCCGAATCCTGCGGCAGGTAACCGGGAGTCGCGTCGGTGATGCCGGATTTGATGCCGCCCGGCGCGACGCTGACCGCGCGCAGACCGCGCTTGCCGTATTCCAGAGCGAGCACGTGGGTCAGGGTCTGGATACCGCCCTTGCTCGCGGAGTACGCCGCCATGTACGGGTGCGCGAAGTTGGCGGAGGTGGAGCTGAAGTTCACGACGGTGCTGCTCGGGTTGGCCAGCAGCGCGGGCAGCGCCTCCCGGATGACCAGGAAGGTGCCGGTGAGGTTGACGGTGATGATCTGGTTCCACAGGTCCAGCGAGGTCTCGTGGGTGTGCGCCGCGCGCAGGATGCCCGCCGCGTTCACCAGCGCGTCCAGCCCGCCGAGCGTGTCGACCGCGCTCTTGACGCCCGCGACGACATCGGCTTCCTGGCCGATGTTCATCTCCAGCGTGGTGAGGCGATCGGCCGAACCCGCCTCGGCGGCGTGCTTGCGCGTGAGTTCGAGGCCCTCGGCGTTCACATCCGCGCCGACGACGACCGCGCCTTCGGACAGCAGGCGGAGGACGGTGGCCTGCCCGATACCGGATCCGGCGCCGGTCACCAGGATGCGGCGCTGTTCGAGACGGTTCATGAGAGCTCTTCCTGATCGATGCGAGTGTTTCTGACACAATATGCCGCAAATGGCACATTGCGCCATTAAATGTTTCCGGCTCGGTAGAGTCCCCCTGTGACCAGCGACCGAGACCGTACCGCGCCCGCACCCGGCCGTCCCGCCCTGAGCGCGACCCGCCGCGCCGCCACGCGCCGCGAAGTCGCCATGGTCGCCGCTCACCTCTTCGCCGAAAACGGTTACACCGCAACGACGGTCGACGATATCGCCGCCGCCGCGGGTATGGGCCTGCGCACCTTCTACCGCTACTTCGCCGGTAAAGAGGATGTGGTGGCCCCGCTGCTCGCCATCGGCACCCAGGCGTGGTCCGACGAACTCGCCTCCTGCCCACCGGAACTCCCGCTGCGCGAGGCCCTGGGCCACTCCTACCGCACCGCCACCGCCGCCGCCCTCGCCGATGAGGGCATCGCCGAATCCCTGCTCCGGCCGCTGCTGCGCGCGGCCACCGAACTGCCCGCGCTGCGCGCCACCTGGCTACGCGTACAACACGATTGCGAACTCCGCCTCATCCCCATCATCGCCGCCCGCACCGGCCGCTCCCCCGACGATCTCGACGTGGCCCTGGCCGCCGCCATGGCCAACACCGCGGTCCGCCTGGCCAATGAACTCTGGGCCACCGGCAACCATCCCGGCTCCCCCGCCGACGCCGTCGACGCCTGCCTGGCGCGCCTGGCCGCGCACACCCTGCTGTAGCGGCGGAATTCCGCGGCATTTCTCAGGGAATTGACAATTTCGTAATGGGTTACTAGTTTTGGGCACGCACCTCGATAGGCGAGGCTCCTGCACGAACACAGGCCACTGATCTGACGACGTCGAGAGACGCCCAAGGTTAGGACAGATTTCTCCGGATTAAGGGGTTATCCGAAGTGGCTTTCCGATCCGCCCGGATCGGAACACGTCGTGCAGTGCCGAAGCTTTGACGAGAGGGGTGTCTGCCCGGATCGTTTCCGGGCGTTCCTCCCAGGTGCGCTGACGTATCGCGTTCTACCCGTTGGGAGGTGAGGCATCCGATGACCAGTGACGACGTTCCGGGATCTCCGGACCAGCCCCCTCCTGCGCGGGGCCGGTAACCAGCACACCACATCGCGTCCGATGATTCGGCGCGCATAATTCACACGCGCTTCGGCAGCGAATTCGGCTGCCGAATTATTCGCGTGCGCAATTCCGGGTGAATTCGTCTATTCGGCACCCGAATCCGAGCCGTCCGCATGACCGGTGCGCGACGGTGATCACTGCTGTCCCGGTAATTCCGCGGGCAACGATATGCAGAGGCATACCCTTCTCATGAGAACTCGTCTCATCACCCTGGCCGCGTCCACGACCACCGCCGCTCTGGTGGGCATCTCGGCCACCTATCTGGCCGATCCGGCGCAGGCCGCGCCCGTCCCCGCCGCGACCGGCGTGCACGGTCAGGCCCGCATCGACGGGCAATCGGTGCTGCTGCACACCGATCTCGGATCGCTCCGGGTCGTCGATCGGCGGCTGGAGATCGTCGATCCGAACAGCCTGGTGCTCGGCGCGATTCCATTGACCGTCGTCAAGGACGGCACCGCGTATCCGGTGGACGCGCACGTCGACGGCGAAAATGCCACTCTCACACCACGATTCGATCAGGCTCGGCCGATCACCGCGGAAGAGACGCCCATCGCGGCCGGGGACAGCCCCGAGGATCGGCTCAATACCGCCATGGGGAACGTGAACAACGAGCTCACCGTGGCTCTCGCGGTGGGCACCCTGCTCGGCGCGATCATCGGCGCACCCCTGGGCTGCGTGGCGCTCGGACTGCTCGGCGGCGGGGCGGCCGGGGTGGCCACGGGCGGTCTGGCCGCGATCCCGGCCGCCGCCGTGGGCTGTCTGACCGGCGCGGTCACCGGCGCGGGTATGGGCGTGGTGGTGTTCAACCTGCTCATCGGCGTGCCCGCGCTGATCGCGTCCGCGGTCCACTTCTACAACGTCATGACCGCACCGCCCGCCGTCGCGAACGGCTGAGTCGCGGCGACGCAGTTCGGATACAGGAAATCAGCAATGACTGTCGATCTCGCAATTCCCAAGACCCCCAACCTCTCTCCCGGCGCACCGCGCGTCCGCAATCGGCTCCGGCCGGTCGACTATCTGCTCATCGGCGCGGGTGTCCTGCTGATCGTGGTGGTGCTCAGGCTCTTTCGCGATATGTCCGTGCCCTGGGTGCCGGGCGATTCCGCCGAATCGGTCTCGACCGATCCGTCGAATCTGCCGTACTACGCGGCGCGCACCACATTGCGCATGTTCCTCGGCCTGGGCGCCTCGCTCATCTTCATGCTGATCGTCGGTCAGTGGGCGGCGCGGTCTCGGCGCGCGGAGAAGGTCATCATTCCGGCGCTGGACATTCTGCAATCGGTGCCGGTGCTCGCGCTGGTCTCGATCACGGTGACCGCGTTCATCGCCATGTTCCCCGGCTCGTACCTGGGCGCGGAGGCGGCGTGCGTTTTCGCCATCTTCACCGCGCAGGCCTGGAATATGAGCTTCGCCTATTACCAGGCGCTCCGGAATATGCCGCGTGAGCTGGATGAATCTGCGCGCATGATGCGGCTCACGCGCTGGCAGCGACTGTGGCGGCTGGAGGTGCCGACCGCCATGGTGCCGTTGATCTGGAACGGCATGATGAGTTTCGGCGGCGGCTGGTTCATGCTCGCCTCATCCGAGGTGATCAGCGTGTCCGGACGCGATCAGGCGCTGCCCGGCATGGGTAGTTTCATCGCGGCCGCCACCTCCGAGGCGAATGTCGGCACGCTCATGCTGGGCGCGCTGGTCATGGTGCTGACCATCGTGCTGGTGAACGTGCTGTTCTGGCGGCCGCTGACCGCCTGGTCGGAGCGTTTCCGGGTGGAGCACACCGAAAGCGCCTCCGCGCCACGCAGTCTCGTACTGGATCTGCTGCGGCACAGCACACTGCCGCGGCGCATCGGGCGCGCACTGCGACCGGTGTCGGAGGGAATCGACCGTGCCATGCGGGTTTTCGGGCGCAGCACCAAGCCCGCGTACTGGGACAACTCCGGAACCAATGCCGGCGATATCGTGTTCTTCGGCCTGCTGTTCGCGGGTATCGGCTGGGTGATCTGGCGGCTGGCAACGTATTTCGAGAGCACTGTGGGATTCGCGGAATTCGGCCCGACCTCGCTGATGGGCCTGGCCAGCCTGAGCCGGGTGGCGGTGCTGCTGGTGTTCTCGACCATCGTCTGGGTGCCGATCGGGGTGTGGATCGGCATGAATCCGCGCATCTGCCGATTCGCGCAGCCGGTCGTGCAGGTGATGGCCAGCTTCCCGGCGCAGTTCCTGTACATCTTCGTCATCGCCGCGCTCACCTACACCGGCGTCTCGCTGAACTTCGGCGGTGTGGTGCTGATGGCGCTGGGTGCGCAGTGGTATGTGCTGTTCAACGTCATCGCCGCCGCCGGGCAGATTCCGACGGATCTGCGCGAGGCCATGGACGATCTCGGCGTGCACGGCCGCGAACGCTGGAAGTCGTTGATACTGCCCGCGATCGCGCCCGGATACCTGGTCGGTGCGATCACCGCGTTCGGCGGCGCGTGGAACGCCACACTGGTCGGCGAGGTCGTCGAATCGGGCGGCAAGCATATGGAGGCGTACGGGCTCGGCGCGTACATCACCGAGGCCACCACCAATGATCTGTTCGCGAAAGTGCTGCTGGGCACGGTGGTGATGAGCATTGTCACCGTCTTCATCAATCGCCTGGTGTGGCGACGCCTGCAGCGCATTGCCGAGAAGCGCTTCGCGCTGCTCTGACCCCCTGTCTCATAACAGCTTTCGAAGGAGGACAGCCCATGTCCACCCCCATCGTCACCGTGGATCGCGTCACCAAGAACTTCACCAACCCCTCGGGCGAGCAGCTGCCGGTGCTCTCCGATGTCAGCCTGGAATTGCGCGAGGGCGAAATCGTCGCGCTGCTGGGCAAATCCGGCTCTGGCAAGTCGACCCTGCTGCGCATAATCGCGGGACTGGTATCGCCCTCGGCCGGGGCCGCGCGTCTGCGCGAAGCGGATATCACCGAGCCGAATGCCGCCACCGCCATGGTCTTTCAGAGTTTCGCACTGCTGCCGTGGCTGACCGTGCGGCAGAATGTCGAACTCGGCCTGCGCGCCCAGGGCGTGCCCGAACCCGAGCGCAGCGAGCGGACCCTCGCGGTGATCGACATGATCGGCCTGGACGGCTTCGAAAACGCCTATCCCAAGGAGCTTTCCGGCGGGATGCGCCAGCGCGTCGGCTTCGCCCGCGCCCTGGTGGTGCAGCCCGAGGTGCTGCTCATGGACGAGCCGTTCTCCGCACTGGACGTGCTGACCGCCGAGAATCTGCGCGGTGAACTGGTCCGGCTGTGGGATCAGACCGCCTTCCCCACCAAGACCGTCCTCATGGTCACCCACAATATCGAGGAGGCGGTGCAGCTGGCCGATCGAATCCTGGTGCTGGACAACAATCCCGGGCGCATCAAGGGCGAATTGCAGGTGCGGCTGGAGCGGCCCCGCGATACCCGGAACCGGCATTTCCTCAATATCGTGGATCAGGCGTACCGCATGCTCACCGATGGCGCGTTCGACGGCGGCCACGCCATCGCGCCCACCCCCACCACCCGGCCGCTGCCCGATGCGGGCGTGGACGGTATCGGCGGCATGCTGGATCTGGTTGCCGCACAGGGTGGTCACGTCGATCTGCCGGAACTGGCGGGCGATCTGCGTTTCGAGCTCGATGACCTGATGCCGCTGGTGGACGCGGCCGCCATGCTCGGGCTGGCGACCGCGTCCGGCGGCGATCTGGACCTCACCCCGGACGGCCGCAATTTCGCCGAGGCCGATATCGATGCCGCCAAGCGGATTTTCGCCCGCCTGGCCCGTGCCAACGCCCCGCTGGTCGGCACCATCGATCACGCCCTGAGCACCGCGCCCGACCATCGCCTGTACGACGGCTTCTTCCTCGATCTGCTGCGCCGCGGCTTCACCGAGGAGGCCGCCCAGCGTCAGCTGCGCACCGCCGTCGACTGGGGCCGCTATGCCGAGCTCTACGAATACGACGCGGCCGAACGGCTGCTCACCCGCGATTCGGCGGCCGCTTAGGAGGCGTTGGCACGGAACAGAATTCGGCCGTCCGGCGGGCACGTAATCCGGTGCACCGGTGCGCGCTGACACGGGATTGTCGGTACCCGGCTCTACCGTGCGTCGCATGAGTTCGACCGCACTGCATTCGCTCACCTACCTCCGCCCGTCGGGGCTCGACCGCTCCGGCGGGCGGGCGCTGCTGGGCCTGCAGACCAGCGGCGGCCGCACCCCCGCCGGGGCGGTCGCGAATCCCACCTTCTTCCGGGGATTCGTGACCCGGCCCGCGGTGGCGGCCGCCGGACTGCTTGCCGTGGCCGATGTGGCGGCGGCGCGCTACTACGATCCGCGCCGAATCCGTTCGGCGCTACTGGATCCGGTCGTCACCGCCAATGGTGATCGATTGCGGTTCGAATCGTTCTCCGGCTGCTGCGGCGTGCACGCCCGGCTCGATATCCTGGCCGCCGGACTCGACGGCGACACCGGGTACGGCACCACGAATGTGGATGTGAACACCCCGCTGCGCGATGCGCTGAACGGCGTCACCGCGGGAGATCCACTGCATTTGACCGTCGGGCCGGATGAGCTGGCGGTGGCGACCCTCGGTGACCGGGTGGTGGAGAAGAAGGTGCCGCTGCCCGAGCGCTGGCTGCGCGGATTCGCCGAAACCCAAACCATCGCTGCGGAATTCGACCTGCGCGCCGAGGTCGGCGCCGCCGAGGCGGTGCGCTTCCTGCGCGCGCTTCCGCGTACCGGCGGCACCGCTGCGCGCGGCGGGCAGTGGGTGGTCGCCACCGCCGGGCGGCTGCGGCTCACCTCGCGACCGGTCCCCGGCGCGGTATGCCTGCCCGGACCGCAGCGGCTCGACGCACTGCATCGTGTACTGCGGCAGGCGGATTCGCTGCGCCTGTACGGCCCGAAGGTCGCCGCGGGCAGCCCGTTGCTGGCCTCCGCCTGGGAGATCGGGCTGCCCGGCATGCGGCTCACACTCACCCTGTCCCCCGAAGCCGGGCGCGGATTCTCCGGGGAGGGAACGGTTTTGAACGCGCTCGCGCACGAGGACACCGAATCCGATGCCGAACTGCTGTCGGTGCTGCTGGCCTGGGATCCGCGCATCGAACTCGGCGAACTGGCGGCACGCTCCGGACTCACCGCCGAGCGGGTGCGCGCGGCGCTGATCCGCCTCGGCGTGGACGGCCGCATCGGCTACGACCTGGCCGAGGCCGCCCACTTCCATCGTGAACTCCCCTATGCCGCAGGCCGAGTCGAGCGGCACAATCCGCGGTTGAAGGCGGCCCGTGAGCTGGTCACCGCCGGCAACGTGCGACCGGATCCGGAAGACGCGGACGCGGCGACCGTGACATCGGGCAGCTACACGCACCGCGTCCGGCTCGGCACGGACGGCCGCTTCGTCTGCACCTGCGACTGGTGGGCGGAGACGCGCGGCACCCGTGGCCCGTGCCGACATGCATTGGCCGCCCGCATAATCCGTGCCACGGCGCGCACCGCCCTCTGATCAGAGCGCCACCGCGCCTTCACACGACCGTCGCTCTGTCAGCACGGCCGACACGCATTATCGGCTCCGCCGTGCGGCTGGTTCGACCGCCGCACGGTCGTACGCCCGCCACCGCACGGCCCGCATGCCGCCGCGCGTTCATCGTCGATAACTTTTGTCCCCAGGGGAATTCATGACCGAAACCATCGCCACGCTGCCCGATCTGCGACCGGCGACCATCTCCAAGCAGATCGCCCTGTTGACGGTCGCTCAGCGCCGGGCCATGGGGCCCACACTGAAGCAGGCGCGCGCGGAGCTGACGCGGCGCAGTTGGTGGGAACCGGCCACCCGGAAGGACCGCGCGGTACAGCTGTGGGGCCTGGGCTGTCTGTCCACCCCGACCGCCGTGGCCCGCTGGCTGACGACCGGCGCGACCCGGCTGGCCGATACCCGGCCCGATCTGTTGATCGCGTGTCTCGAAGCGGGCGAACGGGATAGGGCGTGGCGGGCCGAACTCGCCGGACAGCTGGCGGCGGGCCGGGCCGAACGCTGGGGCGGGCTGCCGTACTTCCCGCTCATCGTGCATCTGGTGCGCACCTCGGACGCGGCGGTGCCCGATACCGATGAATTCGTGCGCGCCTGGATCAGCAGCCGCACGGGCCACGAGCACGTGGCCATCCCGTGGCGGTCGGCACAACTTCCGGGCGGGGAGAATCTGCTGGCACGGTTGCGCGCCGACCCCTTCCTGCCGACCCTGGCGCGCCGGGCCGTCGAGCTGACCGGTATCGCGCTCGCGAACGATGCGGACGATCCGGAGAACTCATGGCCGTACGCGCTCGGCGTGCTGTCCGCGGAGGGCATCGTCGATCGCGAAGCACTGCACACCTGCACCCTGAACGCCCTGCTGCGCGGTGACGGCACCCCGTCCGACGCGGTCGGCCGCCTGAGCGTGCTCACCGCACTGCACGCCGACTCCGCCGAATGCGCCGGCCGGATACCGGCTTACACCGAACTGCTGGTGCGCGGGCGCTCCACCGCGGCCGCGCACGCGCAGGGCGTGCTCATCGCGCTGCACGGCGAGGGCCTGCTGCCCACCGCCGAGGTGGTGGCACTGTCCGATGAGGTATTCGCCCGGCCGGAGAAGAAACTCGTTCGCGCCCAACTGAGTTGGCTCGAACGAGTGGTGCGCGCGGAGCCCGGGTTCACCTCCGACGCCGTACGCAGCTGGGCGACCGCTCTGCCCGCCATCGAGGACGCCACCCTGCGCGCCCGGTTCGAAAAACTGATCACCCGGTACCTGCCCGGGGCGGATGACGAGATCCGGATGGATCTCGCGGCCGCGCCCGAGCCGGAGCTCGAACCCGAAGTCCCACTGCCGATTCCGCCCGTGCCGAATGCGCTAGAGGGTGTGCCCGCGAGTCCCGCCGACACCGCCGAGCTGTACCACTGGCTCAGCGCCCAGCCCTGGGGCGAGCCGATGCGCGGCGAACTCTTCTTCGACGGGCTGGTGCGCTTCACCCATTCCGATCGCGCCGCGCTCACGGCGGTGCTGCGCCCCGCGTTGGAGGTCGAACTGAGCGCCGATGACCCCACCGGCCGGTGGCGAGCGCACGGCTGGACCCCGCTCGTCACGGCGGCGATCGCCGTCGGCCTGCTCCGGGAACAGCCGAGCGAGCGCACGGCACCGGATAGGTTGTCCGAGCGCATGATCGAATGGGGCGATCTGGTGCTCACCGGCGCACCGCTGCCACCCTGCGCGCTCGCCACCCCCACGTTCGAGAACGGGCAGATCGCCGCCGCCACGCTGCTGGACCGGCTACGCGGCTACCGCGATGCCGGAATACGGCCCGGGCCAATCGAATTCGCGCAAGCCCTGGTTCGGCTCGCACCCGAGGCGGATCGCGGGATACGCACCGGCGCAGCGGATCTCGGCACACCCGAGGGCCTGCGGCTGGCGGCGGCACTCGATGGCGAACCGTTCACCGACCTGCCCGCCGCATTGGCGCTGACCTACGCCGGTCCCGAGGACGCGTGGAGTCTGCTTCCCATCGAGCCCCACGAATTCCCGAATCCGGAAGTGCTTGCGCAATGGCAGCTTTGGAGCGAGTGGCGGGAAAGCGAGATACCGGTGCGGCTGGCCGAACTGCCCGGGCCGAAGGATCTCGCCGTGCACGGTCACGTGATGCGCGCGCTGTGCGCGGACAAGGCTCCGGAACGCGTCGCGGGTGTGGACGCGCTGGCGATATTGGCGAGCACGGGTCAATTGCGGACGGATCTGCTGGTCGCGGCGCTCCCCGCGCAGGTGCCACTCAAACGCCTGGCCGGATCGCTCCGCGATACCGTACTGGCGATCGGACCGCATCACGCCTGGCCGGTGATAGATGTACTGCTCACCCCACTTCTGGTGCGCGACAAGACAACCGGGCTCGCGGATGTGCTGGCGGTGGCGGCCGACTGCGCCCGGCGGCACGGGGCCGCCGCGCATTACCCCGCGCTTGCTCCCCTCACCGAACGGCCGGGCTCGGGTCGTCTGGTCACCGAGGCCAGAACCTTGCACTCGGCGCTACAACATCCCTGATGAAGGCCGGATCAGGGTTTGCGGCCCACCGCGCAATAGCAGGAGACCTTGGCATCCAGGGCGGCCGGAAGATCGGTCGCCCCCAGCAGTCGCCACCGATGCGGCGGCACCACACCCGGTTCCACCAGGTCGAGGTCCGCGAACCACGCGGTCACCTCCTCATGGGTGCGGACCTGCGCGGGCAACTTGCGGACGCGGTAGACGTCCTGGCTGGCCAGCACCTGTTCGGGCGCGAAATCCGAGGTGATGGTGCAGATCACGAGATAGGAGCCGGGCGCCATGGCGTCCAGAAATGTTCGCACGATTCGCAAGATGTCGTCTTCGACGAAGTGCAGTAGCGCGATCATGCTCAACCCGATCGGCTGGCTCAGATCGAGTATCTCGGTCAGCTCCGGATCGCGCAGGATCGCCGCCGGATCGGTGACATCGCCGTGGATGTAGGTGGTGGCCCCCGGCATACCGGCGGTCATCAGCGCGCGGGCATGCGCCAGCACCACCGGATCATTGTCGACATAGACCACCCGGGCGTCCGGTGCGGTCTCCTGCGCGATCTGATGCAGGTTGGGCTCGGTCGGGATACCGGTACCGATATCGAGGAACTGCCGAATTCCGGCCTCGGCCAGGAACTTCGTGCTGCGGTGCATGAACTGGCGGTTGAGCCGGGCGGCGGTGCGGATATCCGGCCACACCTTCAGGATTTCCGCCGCTGCCCTGCGGTCGACCTCGTAGTTGTCCTTGCCGCCCAGGAAGTAGTCGTACACGCGAGAGGTATGCGGCTGATCCAACTGATGTTCGCTATCCATTCAATCACCGCCCCTTTCGCCTGTTCGAGGACACACCCTTCGGCATAGGCTAATCGGCCAACGGCCATACCGAGTAGTTTCATGGCGAAGCGTGCGCACTCCCGCCGGACACGATCCGCGCCACGCCATCCAGCAGACAGCCCAACCCGAAGTCGAAGATGCTCTGCGGCTCCGACGCCGCCAGGGCATCCGGGCCGAAACGCGCGATCATCGGCAGGTTCCCGGCGGCGAACAACGCGCGGGCCGGACCGTCACTCGCGGTCATCCACTGTTCGCGGGTGGTGTCCGATTCTCGCTCGCGCGCCAATTGATATGCGGCGCTTTGCGTATGTGTGGACAGCGTGATGGCGATGCGGACCATGGTGGGGAAATCGAGGCCGAGGCCGTCGATGGCGCGCAGTCGCCAATCGGTGTAGGCCATCATGGCGGGCGCCACCGGCGGACGCGTCGTGATCGCGAACAGCTGTGGCACCCAAGGATGTTCGAGATAGATCTGCCATTCCGCGCGCGCGGACAGCTCCAGTTTCGCGCGCCAGTCCGGCGGGCCCGGATCCGGGAGCGGATGATCACCGAACACCGCGTCGACCATGAGCCCGCCGAGTTCCTCCTTACCGGGGACGTAGCGGTACAGCGACATCACCCCGACGCCGAGTTCGGCGGCGGTGCGGCGCATGGACAGTCCGGCGCTGCCGTCACGATCCGCCAGCGCGATCGCGGCGCGCACGATGTGCTCGGTGGTCAAGGCCGCGGCCGGATCGGCGGCGGGATCGGCGATGCGCTGCTTATCGGCGACTCGTTCGCGATAGGCGCGCGCCCGGCAGGCTCGGGAGCAGTACTGCGCGGGACGGCCGCGCGGCGTCGGCTCCAGGGCGCGGCCGCACATCTGACAGTTCGCCATGGGAGCCTCTTTTCGTCACGAAATTGGTGTTTCGTGACGAAAGCTTACCCGAAGTCCATTCGTGTCGATAATGCGCCCCTGTGGGACAATAAAAGCTGCTTGAGCTGGTAATTAGAAATTCGTGTCGCGCGTCATGAAATTCGTCAGATACGGTGTATTTATGACTCGTACATCGTATCTGGAAGAGCCGCGACCAACGGCCCTCTCCCCACATGCCGTGGCCCTGGCAGGTCTGGTCAAAACCTATGGAACGGGGCCCGCGCGCACGACCGTGCTCGACGGCGTATCGCTGACCTTCCCGCATCGTTCGTTCACCGCGGTCATGGGTCCGTCCGGTTCCGGTAAGAGCACGCTGCTGCAGTGCGCGGCCGGACTGGACCGGCCGGACTCCGGTTCGGTGACGATCGACGGCATCGAATTGACCGCGCTCGACGAGGTCGCGCTCACCCGGCTGCGCCGCGATCGGCTCGGCTTCGTCTTCCAGTCCTACAACCTGATGCCGACCCTGACCGTCCGGCAGAACGTCACCCTGCCCGGTGAGCTCGCCGGGCGGCGGGTCGATGCGGGCCGGGTGGTCGAGTTGCTGACCCGGCTCGGGCTCGCCGCGCACCTGGACGACCGGCCCGCGAACCTGTCCGGCGGTCAGCAGCAACGGGTTTCGATCGCGCGGGCGCTACTGAACGACCCGGCGGTGATCTTCGCGGACGAGCCGACCGGAGCACTGGACAGTCGGGCCGGGGCCGAAGTGCTCGCACTGCTGCGCGAAGCGGTCGATACCGGCGGCCGGACGGTCGTCATGGTCACGCACGATCCGATCGCGGCCGCGGTGGCCGATGCGGTGGTCTTCTTCGCCGACGGGCAGGTCGCGGACTTCCTGTACCGGCCGACGGCCGAGACGGTGGCCGCTCGGATGGCAGCGCTGGGCGGTGTCCGATGATGGGACGGCTCGCGCTGAGCGCGGTGCGCGCGCACCCCTCGGCCTATCTGGCGGCGGCGGGCGTCATCGGCGTCGGCACCGCACTGCTCACTTCGTTTGCGGCACTGGCCGAAACGGGGCTGGCCGCGCCCGCGAACCGGGGTGAGTCGATGACCATGCTGGCCGCCATCATGGGCGGCTGGTCGGTGGCGATCGTGGTGTTCGGGATCGCCTCCACCGTCACGCTCGTGGTGCGGCAGCGCGGTCGCGAACTCGCGCTGCTGCGCACCATCGGGACCACACCGCGACAGGTGCGGCGCATGGTGCTGCTGGAAACCGGCATCGTGGCGCTGCCCGCGCTGGCGGTGGGGGTGCTGCCGGGTATCGGGCTCGGCGCGTTCCTGTTGACGCGAATGGTGGACGCGGGGGTGGTCACCGAGCCGGTCGATTTCGTAACCACCTGGCGCACAGTTGTTTCCGGTGCGGCGATCGCGTTGCTGGCCGCCGTCGCGGCGGCGGTGATCGCGGGCCGACGGGCCGCGAAGATCGCACCGGTGATCGTCCTGGCTGAATCATCCGGCGGGACAGCACAATCCGTGGTGTCCGCACCGAAACTGGGGTTCGGGCTGCTCTTCCTGCTCATCGGGCTCGGCTCGGGGATCGGCACGCTGTTCATGGCGGACGGACCGCTGCTGGCCGCTGCCGCCGGACCGGCCTGCGTCGGCGTCGCCATCGGATTCGCACTGCTGTGCCCCGTCCTGGTCGGCGGGCTCGGCCGGATCGCCGCCGTACTGCCGAACGCTTTGGCCCGCTTGGCGATTCGCAATCTCGCCGCCCGGGCGGCGGCATCGAGCACCGTGGTCGGCCCGCTCGCCATGCTGGTCGGCATCGCCACCGGGACGCTGTACATGCAGTACACCGAGAACGGCAGTCCGAAGATCGCGGGTGACGATATCGGCGCGCAATTCGCGGTCGCCAACTATCTGGTGGTCGGCATGATCATCGCGTTCTGCGGTATCGCGGTGACCAATTCGCTGATCGCGGCGACCTGGGAGCGGCGGCGCGAGTTCGCGGGTCTGCGGCTGACCGCGTCTACACGCGATCAGGTCCTGGGCATGATCACCGCGGAGAGCGCGCTGGCGGCGGCGCTGGCGATTCTGCTGGGGACGGTGGCGGCCGCGACCACCGTCATCCCGTACGCACTGGTCAAGACGGGCTCACCGGTACCGCACGGATCGGCGCTCAGCTACCTGGTGATCATCGGCGGCACCGCCGCGATCGCCTGCGTCACAACGTTTTCCACGGCTGTCAGGGCCACCCGGCCGCGTCCCGCGCTCGTACTCGCCACGGCGTGAGGCGCGGTACGCGAACCGCGGACCTACGAATTGACCTGGGAATCCAGGAAATTCAGCAGAATCTGGGCGTCGTCGCCGTAATCCAGGTGTGCCTTCGAGGCGTAGAAGGTGGCCATGGCCGCACCCTGCCTGCTCAATTGCAGCAGATCGTTGATGGAGTCCGGGCCGCCGATGCTGATCAGGGTTTGCGCGGCGACCCGGAGGTCACCGCGCACGGCATCGGCGAAGGGGCCGATGACCGCACCGGCCAGGTCGATGGTGAGCGGGGCGAGCGCCGATGCCGTGGCGGCTGCGGCCAGCGGTCCCGAATGGTCCATGGATTCGACGGCGCGCCACAGGGTTTCCTGCATCTGGCCGACATCCGCGGCGATGCGCAGGATATCGATTCCGGTCATGGCGTCGGCGATGACTCCGGCGGCGGCCGTCCAGCCCGACGGGTCGACAGCGGCGGCAGCACGGATCACCGAGGCGACGAGCGGCAGATCCACTCCGGCGGCGGCCTTGACCAGCGGGGCCAGCGCGGCGTTCAAATCGCTCGCGACCTGATGCGCGGTGCGCAGATCACCGGATTCGATGACACCGGGCAGGCCGGTGAGACTGTCCAGAATCGCGGGCAGATTCGCGGCGGTGGCCGCCCAGCCCGCGCCGACCTGCACCACCTGCGCCATCAACTGGCCCGGATCGGTGGCCCCGGGCAGCAGCGCGGCGATCGGCGCGGGATCACCGCTGATCACCCGGCCCAGCGCGGCGAGAAACGGTGAGGTGGCGGCATTGAGCGAACAGTACAGATCACCATCGGCACACAGGGTGCGCACCCGATCGGTGAGCGCCCCGAAATCCTGCTCCCGGGATCCGGCGATCCCGTGCCCGGGCTGCGGATTACCAAGGGACAGCGTGGTATTCGGATCGCGATGCGGATCGGCCAGCAGTCCGACCCCCAGCACCCGCTCCGCGCCGATCGGTCCCGCGCCGTGCCCGATCTCGGTGGCGAAATCACCGATCCCGTCCGCCCCCTGGCTGTATCCGGCCAGCAGCACCCGAGTCGACGCGCACAGCCCGCTCACCATCTGCCGCAACCGCGATTCCAAGGTGCCCAGCGACTGCGCATAGGTCAGCCCCTGATCGAAAGCACTCGCGGCATACGGCGCGTACAGCACCGTGATATCGCCCCCGAGCTGCCGCTGCAACCCATCCCCGATCGGCCTGAGCATCCCCACCGGCACCGTCGGATCCGCATCCGGCCGCGTCTCCCACGTCCCCGGCGCGAAAATCGCGGTGTACGGCGTGCACCCCCGCGCTCCCCGAGGCTGCGCCCCGGCGTCCCCTGCCACCACGGTCCCCGCCATGACTGCCACGGCCATCGAGATCGCCGCGCACGAGGTCGCCAGCCTGCTCATCGTCCAAATCCTCTGCCACCGAAGGGTTTCCGACCCACCCGGTAGGTCCCGAAACCCACCGCGCAGTTTCGGCCCATTCTCCCGGCCCACCCCCGGTTCCGCAGGCTTTTCAGACACATACCCGTTTCAAACCTTCGGCCCGAGTGTCATACATCAACCCGATCACATATTTGAGGGACTACATCGGCGAGGCCCACGCCAGACCCGTCCACGTCTACCAACACACACCAGTGAGAGTTGCGCCCGAGGTCGGCATCGTTGAGGTTAGCGCTGCCCAGATACGCGTCCGAGATGTTGACCATGGCGAGATCCGCATCGGTGATGAGCCCGCAACATCCACCAAGGCTCCCGAATCACTGGCGGGCGAACCAGTTGCAGTGCATATCGCGAGTGACGTCACCGCCAGTCGAATCCTCAGCGACCCTTAAGAATTCGCCAGCCGCATTTCGATGTCAAGCACATGTTATGAGCGCCTCGCCGATCCTTGTGGCACTCGGATCGTGCAATACGCTTGGCTCACACCCACGTCCCTTGCAGCGGTGAGCTGTTCGAAGACGTCGATGATTCAGGTGCTTGATTACACCGCTCAGCGACGCTTTCCCAAGTGCCAGCTGTTCCAACCGCAACGCCGATCCCGCGGTGTGACCTGTCTTTTCCTTCAGATTTCCTTCGACTCGCAACATCAGGGAGTCACCCTGCGACATGATGGGGACAGGCCTTCGTGGACAGCAAGACAGCGACCGGGGGCAAGGGGTGTGGGTCATGTTGCGAACGAAGGGGGCACCTTTGAGCCAGTGCACCGAATCCCACAGCGAGAAGCATCATTCCATCGATCACATAGGCCTTACAGCGGACGAGTGCCAGATCCTACGGCGAGCCAAGATCGCGAAGTCGGCAGCTGGCGCCCTCCGCCGAGCCGACCTGATCGCAGAACTCCCGAAGCTCGATCATCCCGACAGCGGCGACCTCTACAGGAAGCTGAAGCTTCGCGCTGGCGCACCTCCGGCCGCGATCGTAGTGGCTGTGCAGACCAAACTCGCTCGCGCAGACGATGAGGTGGCAGCACATATCCTGCACGACTTCTTCCACGGATCCATCACGGCGACCCTCACGACCGGCACGCTGACCGAATCCCAGCTCTCCGCGATCCTCAATGCCGACCCCGACGAGCTGGCAGAAGCATTCGGCTCGCGGAATCGGAGTTGGCGCGACTCCGACGTGTTCGATATCGAGGTTTTCGGGTCCACACCGGCGGTACGGGCGGCGGCCTGGTCGTCGATGGTCGTGATGGGGCACGCTGGCGATATAGCCGCCCTCGCCTGGCTGCTCGCGGACCTGCCTCACTTCTGGAGCACAGCGCAAACCGATGCAATCCGGCAGGTATGGCAATCGCTTAGGGAGCGATACCCATTGTTGCCGGAAGTGCCCACTCCCCTGGCGGCGCTTGTAGAAGTCCTCTCCGATATTAGCGATTACGGCTATGTGGACGACCCGAAGGGCGACATCAGCGTCGAGGAAATAAATGTGCCCGAGAGAGGCGAGATGGTCAGTGAAGGTACAGCAGGTGCGTCCGAGTCCACAGCACCCGAGCTGACAGGCCTTCCGACCAAAGCGGCCGAAGAGCTTCGTAATGGGAATAATCCGACGCTGCTGGCTGAGTGCATTTCAATGGGTGAGCGAATGGAGCAGGAACGGCAGGCGATCGCAGCTGTCGTCCTACCGGCCCTGGCCAATGCGATCGCAGAAGGTGTCCCGGCCGAGGCAACGGATATCACCAGAATCGTTGAGTTTTTCGGGGATCTGCGCGTGCTGCTTGCCGCCGCCACTGCCGTTGCCGACAAATCGGCTGTGGACCTGGGCGCGGCACAGGCTGCCCTGCAGCAGGCGCAACACAACGCAGCCGAGGCGGATGTTGCCGCTGAGCGGATCGAGCGCGTTCGGCGTCTTACCGCATTGTCTGGATATGATTTCCTTGCCGATGACATCGCACAGGTCAAGACTCTGGCCGGTGAGGTCACCATCGATAGCGATACGGACACAGTCCGTGCGCTCCTTGCGCTGCTCGAGCTCATCGAACTCGCTGGCCGAGACCTCGAACGTGCCCACGAACTCGACCGGGTGATCAGGGCCAAGCTGCCTGCCGCGATTCCACTGCTTTCGTTCGTCAATGTCTCCGACGCGTTCGTGCTGGGTAATCCGACTGTGCCCACGGCTACCGCAGAGTCGCTTGGCATGGTCATACCACCCCCCGTCACCAATTCCACCACAACCCCGCACGATGACAACGGCGCGGACACCGCAGCCGACGACGACTGCGGTGACGGTAAAGGTGATGGCACTGCAGCGGATGACACCGGTGCAGTCCACCATGGACTGCCGACCGAGCCGCGGCTCGAGGACGTGCTCGCCGAGTTAGACCTCATTGTCCCAGTGCCGAGTTCGGCTCAGCACGCACCTCCGGCACCAAGGATCCCAACCCCGGTCCTTGACACGGCAGGCATGGAGACACCGAGCTATATCGCGCTATATAGCGCGCTGCTCCGTTCTGGTGAGCTGGCGCTGGCGTATTGGCTAACGATCGCGGAACAAGCTGATACCTCGATCCGAGCCGCGCACCGGCTTGCGGCGCTCGCCGCCGCGATAAAAACCTCCGCCGGATCCAATGCTGCCGAATTCGCCTCGACAATCGCGGATCTCGAACCAAGCGACCTCAAAGACCATCCCGGTTTGCAGATGCTCGTGTACGGGGCATCGGTACGCGCAGGTTTGTTGTCCCCGATCGCTGGCGCATCCGATCCGCTTCGTGAGTCCGCCACCAGCGTCGTACGTTCCGGCGACTCTGTCGGCAAACTGACTGAACTGCTGCAAACTGCCATCTACGCCGGGGTTTACCTGACTCCTCGCAACGCCAACGCAGCGATCGAAGCGTCTGAAGCTGCTTCGGAGTACGAGGCCTTCGCCCGGGAGGCAGCCGCCAAGCTCCGGAACGCGCCGAATCGCACGATCAAATATGGCCCGGCAACAGAACTGTGGCAAACCTGGATGGCACCGGAAGACGGCTATCTTGGTGCACCGCTCAATGTTGTTGCATCCCAGGCGCAGTCGCCGGATGATCTGGAATTCGTCCGAACCCGGATTGCCGAGCTACGTACACCTCGCAGTCTCGAGCAAGCCCTGGACCGGGCGGCAACACATACGCGAGGCCGCAAGCAGAACGCGAAGCGAATCGAAGCCCAGGCACGGACCAAACTGCGTGATTGGGCAGGCGACGTCACTGAATTACTGGCCCGATGGGTCACCGCGACAGAAAACATGCTGTCATCAGGCGGTGGGACATGGATGACCGATCCGATAGCGGAGTTGCAGGTCAAGGTAGCAGCGGTCCGGGAGCCAGCATTGGCCGAACTAGCGGAGCTGCGCAGCAGCGGGGACGAGGCCCGTGATGCCGCGACCGATGCTGGACTGAAACTGCTGAACAATGCGCTTGATCTGCTCATGGGCACTGAGGTGGTCGACGGGCCCGAAACCTCATCCGCTCGTACCCTCGGCGGGCACCTGACCCTGGCCCCGGCTGTCGAGCTCCTCCCATCGATTGAGCCACGACGTCCGCCAAAGGTGGCAGACATACAAGCCGCGTTCGATGCTCTGCGTACCGAAGACGATGGCTGGATCGCGACATTCAGGGCGCGCACCGAACGACACGACCAGCTGGGTACCCAGCTGCTCATCGAAACGCTGCGGCCTCACAATCCGCAGCTTGCGCAGCAGTTGTCGGCGGAGCGCGAGGAGGCAATCGACGCCTCCATCGCCGAAGTGGACCAGAATGCCGCCGCGCTCGCGGCGCGTATCGACTCCGACCGGTTGTACGGTCGTTTGAGCGCGGATACATGGACAGATCTGACGACCCGTGCACGCGCCTGTCAATCCCCGCACCGCGGTGCTCGCAGCGACTTCGACGTCGTGCTCGACGACCTGGGCGAGATCGAGATCGATCGAGCCGAGGCTGTTAAGTCAGAGATCACCGCCGCGCGCAGTGCACTGAATACCGCCGGGATGCCCGTCGACGCCGCCGATCGGATCCGGCAATGTATCGACAAAGGCGACTTGACCACTGCGGCGGAGTACGAGGTCACGATCCGCAACAACGGTCAGTTGCCCGCCCGGCACAACCCCACTGAACATCTGTCCCATTTTCTCGGTGCGTTCCCGGATCGATTTGCCGCCACCTGTCCTGGAATCGAGGCTGGCGGCCACCCTGTACTCACTCAATTGGGCCGCGCACTGAACGCGGGCACATCGACCGATGACCTCCCTGCCGGTGAGCTCGCCGACCTATTGGCCTCCGCCGAGATCGAGCTGAGTCAGGTCGGCCGTGGAACCACCGCCGCGGTCCGAATCGAGCAGTGGATACAGCTTGCGCAGACCCGGTCGTTCGAGTCTCGGATCGGTAACGTGAGATCAGTCCTCGGACAAGTCGGGTTCGAATTCGACAAGGCGACGAACCCACCCGCGCGGCGCGGGCACTCCGGGCGCCGTGGTCGGTGGTTGGACTTGCACGGCGTGCGGCCGACTTCAGGCAGTGCCCTACTGCCAGCATTCGGATCGGCGATGAGTCCGTCAGGCGACACATTGCGTCTCTTGGGGATCTGGCGTGGTCCGACACCCGGTGAACTCGTGGAGACGCTGCGCAACGAGCCGAATGATCATTCGGTCGTGGTGTTCTACTTCGGCACGATCGATTCCGCCTCACGTCGCGAGCTAGCGGGTCTGTTCCGCAGCGACCGGCGGCTGCCAACGACGATCGTGATCGACGACGCCGCTTTCGCGTATCTATCGTGCCAGCCAGAACCGAGTCGTGAGATCACTATGTCAACCCTGTTGCCATTCACCGTATCCTCGCCTTTCGCCCCGGACATCCCCGGTGCGAGTATTCGACAGGAGATGTTCTACGGCCGGAACGAGGAACGCGCCAAGATCATCGACATGATGGGCCCCTGCATTGTGTACGGCGGCCGACAACTCGGTAAGTCGGCACTGCTGTTGCAGGCAGCTCGACAATTCGATGACGAATGCGACCGGATTGCGATATACGAATCGATTTTCAAGATCGGCAGAGCAGTATCGGTCGAGGCGGTGTGGACAACGCTCTGGCCGCTGCTGGCCAGGCGGGAAATCGTGCCATCGGATATTCCGGCGGGCGATGTCGCCAGTGCGCTCACCAAGCACATCACCGAATGGATATCAGCCAGTCCGGGACGGCAACTCCTTCTACTGCTGGATGAGTCCGATAAATTCTTGGACGGCGATGCCGAAGCGGTCAACAGGCGGTTCACACATGTGACCCATTTCAAAGAATTGATGGAGCGAACCGGGCGCGCAGTGAAGGTGGTTTTCGCCGGACTCCACCAAACTGCCCGATTTGATCGCCTAGCGAATCATCCGCTGGCGCACTTCGGGGAGCCCGTCTGCGTCGGTCCTCTCGCCCCGCAGGCCGCCTACGATCTGCTCACCAGTCCGTTGCGTGCGCTGGGGTATCACTTCGACGACACTGACCACGCAGCACGGGTCCTCGCGCTCGCAAACAACCAGCCTGCCCTTATTCAGCTGTTCGCCGCGCACTTACTGCGCAATCTGCAAGCTGCTCCGATGCCGGACGATGCTCCGCCACAGATCGTGCACGCCGACGATGTCGAACAGGTGTGGGCAGACGCAGGGCTGCGCAGGTCGTTCCGCAAGCGGTTCGATTGGACTCTTGACCTCGATCCGCGTTACAAGATCATCGCCTATAGCGTTGCGTTGCACGCACACGCCCGGGGCATCGACGCGACCATGACGCCAAGTGAGCTGCGCAACGAATGCGAGACCTGGTGGCCGACCGGGTTCTCCGCCGAAGACGTTCGCGCCGGCGAGTTTCGGGCGCTGCTTGATGAATGTGTCGATCTCGGTGTGTTGTCCTACGCGACCAGTGGATACCGGCTGCGGACACCGAATGTTCTCGATCTGCTGGGCGCCAGAGAAGAAGTCGAAGCAGTACTTGATCAGGCCGAGTCGATCGAGCTTCCCGAAAGCTTCGATGGCAGCATGATGCGGCCAGAGTTCGGCGGCGGACCGACCCGAGGCCCGTTCACCTCCCAGCAGATCGCGGATCTGCTCGCGACCCGCAGTCAGGTACGCTACGTCGTCGGCTCGCCAGCCCTCACTGTCGAACGCTGTCTGAGAGCGTTGCAGGACGAGAACGAACGTGCAGTTTCAGGCCATCGTGGGAGTCACATACGGGAAGCAAACCCAGCGACCCTGGCCAAGCAATGTCAGCAGGGAATGTTCATGGCGGCCGGGCGACATGTGATCGTGCTCGTCAATTTGAAGCCCGTTTCACGAGAAGTGGCATGGGCGACGTGGAGGCAGGCGCGAGAACTGATCGCCACTCACTCCGGTGGGACCCTCGGGATAGTGCTGGTGTCCGGACCATTGCAGGCACCGACGTGGCCGGTCGCAGCACGCGAGGCAGACATCTCCTCTGGGCTGACCGAGCTGCGCCGATACGACCGGACCGACTTGCGGCTGTGGCTGACCGAGACACCCTTGCCCTTCCAGGACAATGCGGCTCGCGACGAGTTGCTAGCAGTAACGGGCGGCTGGCCGATCCTGCTGAACAAGATAGCCGAGGATCTCACCGAGCATGGCTCAGGATTACATTCGGACCCACTACGCCAGATCCGGACACGCCTGCAGGATTCCGAGCGTTGCCGAGAGCTGGTCGAGGCATCCGGTATACGCAGCGACCTCACGCTGAGCCAGACATGGGATTTCCTCGTACAGAATTGCGCGGATGACCGCGCCGATCTCGATACACTGGCGGAGTACCTCACGCTGCGCGGCGAGGACGAGGACGAATCCAATGCGCTCACCCCTGCCGCAGTTAGCGCTGCCGGCTATCACAGCACTGCCGACGTCATCGAGGTGCTCCGCGGACTAGGTGTCCTCATCGGCCTGGGCGAGGACGGGCTGTTCCGGCTCGAACCCGTGATGGTCGCCGCAACCAAGCGGGCACACGGATGAGCCGGACCGCGCCGCAGCTGATCGAAGCGATTGTTCTCGATGCAGCCTGTGCGGCCCTGAAGTCGTCGGCCTACATCGGGCAGCAGATTGACCCTCGGGCGTTTGCTCATACCAATAGGGCCGGGCTGCTGGAACTCGTAGCGAAGGTACGCACGTTGCGAGCGGAACTTGCGCAGATCTATCACGGCGAATTGAGTGAAACGCACCCGCTAGTGGTGGCGCTGCTGGGCGAGAACGCCACAGAGAGCGCCGCAGCCGCGGAGGTTCTGCGTGATCCACGGGCGATTCGGGCACGGCGTGGTCGGGCAAACTCCTCTGTGAAGGCCGGGGATAACGGTGAACAATCGGCAGTTGTGGACGCGCACCGACCGGCCATTCTCGACTCGGCTACGACGCGTCGACTCGAGCGGTACGAACGACGCCTGGCTGAGACCCGTACTGCCCGCGACCGAGCAAGAGCACAGCGCGATTACGCCCGTTCCGAGATGGACAGCTTGCGCCGCGATCTTGAAACAGCCGAGGAGGACCGGGACGAGGCGCAGGCCGTCATCGAGGGACTGCGAGCCGAACTGGCTGCCGAACGTGCCCATGTCGCAGAACTGGCAACGGATCTGCTGGCAGCGGCGGAGGTATTGAAGGCCGCGATTCTCCCGCCGCCAACCGAACTGTCGGCGCTCGGCGATATCGATGTCGATCCGCGCGAGCGTGAAGCTGCCGCCCATACTCCACCTGTAGAGATGGCGCCGCTAGCTGACCCGATGATTGCCGCAGCGCTGACACGGGCCGACGTAACCGCTGACGTGCTTTTGTCAGTACTGAATGCCCTGCTCGAACCGCCTGCACCAGTGGAACAGGTGTGGGTCGGTGAGCCACGAGAGATCGCGCTGACGCCGCTCGGCGGGGGGACCGATATCGGCGGTTCCTGCATGCTTGTGACCGTTGGCGACGTCCGGCTTCTCATTGACGCCGGGATGCGGGCCAACAAGCGCATCGACCAAGCTGGGCCTGAGCATATCGCTGTGGCTCTCGGCAAGCCACTCGCCGCGATCGTGATCACGCACGCGCACAACGACCATGCCGGATACGTGCCGGCACTCACCGCGAGTTACCCGACTGTGCCAGTGATCTGCACCCCGGAGACCGCAGCGATCCTCCCGACGATGTGGAGCGATTCCGTGCGAGTGTTCGACCGCACTCGTGGCAGTCATGTCGGGGGCGATGAACCGCTGGCGGAGCCGCCCTACGGGGATGTGCAGGTTCATGCCGCGCAGCGCCGCATCCGGGAAGTGCAATGCGGCCGGGCCATCGAAATTGCTGCCGACGTGACAGTCACGCTGTTTCCTGCCGGCCATATTCTCGGCGCGGCGGGCGTGGTGGTGTCTGCTGGCCCGAACCGGGTCACCGTTACAGGGGATGTGTCCGACCTGGCGCAGATCAGTGTTCCAGGCTTGGTCGTACCCGACGCGGCTCGCGGGTCGGATTTGCTGGTCATCGAGTCGACGTACTGCGGGCAGCACAGTTCCAACCGCGAAGCCGAAGTAGAAAAGTTCGTCCGGATAGTGTCCGAGACTGTCAGCGACCCGGCGAACGGTGGGCGGGTGCTCGTACCGGCTTTCGCACTCGGGAGGGCACAGGAAGTCGCGTTGACGCTGCGCAACCGGCTGCCAGATGTGCCGGTTCTCATCGATGGAATGGCCAAAGACATCGCGAAGATCTATGAGGAGCAGACCGCCGGAACCGCACGACCGTTGAAGATATACGGCGATCAAGTGTCGGCGGTGCAGCCAGGTGAGCGCGATCGGTTGCTGCGCACGTTCCGGCGTGGGGTCGTCGTAACCACATCGGGAATGTTGACTGCCGGTCCCGCTGTCACCTGGGCACGCTCGATACTTCCGGACCCGGACGCGGCATTGCTACTCGCAGGCTACCAGGACGAGGAATCCCCTGGGTTCGAGCTGCTTGAACTAGCGAAGGCCACCAGGCGCGCCACATTCGTACTCGACCGGGAAGAACTAGCGGTGAACGCGCGAGTGGCGAAGTTCGGTCTGTCAGCACATGCCGATAGGCGAGGCCTGTCCTCCATTATCACCGAGGTCGGCGCACGGGAGGTGATGCTCGTCCACGGGGTTGCATCGAAACAACGAGACTTCGCGGACAACCTGACCCGCCGTGGGTTCCGTGTTGCCCCAACCCGACATTGGCAGCCCATTGGTTGACAAGCTTCCCCGGGATCTCCACCGATCCACAACACTCCTCGTACTGCACGCTGGATGTCGGGCCTGGATCAATGCTACCGAGATCTCAGTCGACGACGGTCAGACAACCACTGATCTTCTCCTCGGCATGAAGGTTCCCAGATGACCGAAGATTCGTCCCTGGTCAGCCTATTGCTGCCCAGAAAAACAGATAGAGGATTGGATGGCATTGCGTTCAGCACCTTTGTAGACGGCGGGGTTGCTGTACCGGTATCCGCAGTCGACCAACTGCTGGTTGCGCTAATTCGTCATCTGATCGACCGGATGCCCCGCCGCGTGACTGTGATACAGCTACCGCGTGCCCGCCACAGAATCGCGCTGACACATGCAATTTGTATGCACCTTCTACGCCTGCAACAACCTTTGGTTGCCGGGCCGGTTGTATTTGCGGCGCTCGACGTCGACTTGACTGACCAAGTGCGGCAGCTCCAGATGCGCAACTACCGCAATTTGGCTCTTCACCGAGACAACCCGCTATCGGCACAGCGACTTACCCGTAGTGGACAACTGGTTCCGGTGGTCGGCACTACGTTCCGCTCGGGAGATAGCTCCCTTGTCTATCTCAATACTCGAGTCGGCAATCCCGCACTGCCGCAAGGTAACCCACCACTGGTTATTATCGATGCAGCTTCGATCACCAACGCGGACAGCCGAGCGCGGATGCTCGCATGGGCGTCGACCCACTCAGCTGTTTCGACGGTTGTAGTCGGTGATATCGGCGACGAATCGCTCGTGAAAGCCGTGACCGCGACTGGTTCGGCACCGCTCGTTCTCCCGGTGACCGATACAGAGGTGAAAGAGTTGGTGTATGAACTCAACAAGCAGAAGCCCGAACCCAGTCCGCTATCGAGTATGTGGATGCTGTGGCGCGACAAGCACCCACCGCTCAATATCTATCGCGCCGGTGGCACCGAGATCAACGCTGCGATCGCCCGCGCCTTCGACTGCTTGGGCGCACGGCCGGATGGGCTCATGCCGCAAACACTCGATTACCCAACCAAGCTGCTCTATTCGGGCACCCGATTAGCCGCGGCAGTAAACCACTACCGCAGAGCCTGCGCCCTGGCGGTCCGCCCCGGCGAGGGCCCCACCACCCTGCTACGTGTTCTCAACGGGCTGACGTTCACGAGCACCGGTCCGTGGCATGCGTGGGGCGTCGCGCGATGGGGCGAGCTCAAGGTTGCTGTGGAAACGCTGTGGCGGAATCTCGACGAAACCAATCCGAAACTTGACCTCCTCTGGGAGCTGCTCGCCCGCGCCGAGCGTGCCGACTGCGGCCGAATCCTAGTCCGGTGCCACAGCACTGCAGCGGCCGTGGCCACTGCGCAATCGCTCCGCAGTGAGACTCGGACCAACGCGCAGATCGCACTATGGGCGCGTATCAGCGCGAGGGTCGAGATCGACACATTCACTAAGCGGTATCCGCCCCGGCACGCCGGTATTCAAATCCTTACCGGAAACCCTCCTCCGCGGCATTTCTCACTGCTGTTCAGCGGCGAGGCCGACGAAAATTGGCTGCTTGCCTACGATGTCGAAGACATTATCCTGCGGCACCAATTACGTCGATGGCACGACACAACAGATGTGTGGCGGCGAAACATGTACCGGGTACTCGGTGCGGCCGAGCCCTCTTCGGTCGCCGGCCCAGTATTGGCCACCGAGATCCACCACACGCCGCCCGACCTGCCAGAACTGCACCTACCCCAATTGTCGATCCTTGATGTCCTAAACAGCGGTGACACTGTGATCGACCTGTCTTCAATTGTCGGGGAGGCATCTAGCGACTGGCACGATCTCGAAACCACCAGCAACTGTGTACCGATACTGCTGGATAACGGACAGACCTGGTGGGTGCCCAACGAGAACGACCAATACGGCGAACTGGCAACGCCTGTACTCGTGGTTACCGGCAGCCACCGGCATTTACCTCTACGAGACATCCGACCAGGCGACGCAATCGTCGTTCCAGCCGGTGACGGCACAGACTCGGCGCATGCACGCCTGGTAGCCCTCAGTCACACCAACGACGATGTCGCTTCGCTCGATGCAATCCTCGGACAGTTCCGCAGGGCCGCACGCTCTGTGCTGGAGACACATACCACGCAGCGGTTAGCGATAGCGGCGGTGCGCGATGCGGGCGCGCAGGCCGCCGGTGAGCTGAAAATGTGGGCTAGCGGCCACACCATCGCCCCTCGGGTGCCTGGAGATATCACTGCCGTCTTTCGAGCCGCCCAGCAACCCGCTCCCGACCTGTTGTTGCTGCAAAGGGTCGCTGGGCGGCTCCGTTCCCTGCACCGCTCACTCGGCTATTTTGTGAAAGTGCTGGCGTCGGGGCACGCCGAGGATGCCTTGGAAAAGCTTCGTCGCCTGGTCGGAGATGGAGCTGACGAGCTCGTGGACGAGTTCCTCGTGGTCACGGTAATCAGCGTAGGCAACGCCACGGACGTACCTACCCGCCTCGCGGGGCTGATCCAGTGAACCAGCACTGACCCTCAGCAGCCAAGAGTAATGTTGTGCGGAACACCTTGGCGCACAACCAAAGACATCGTTTCTTAGGCCCTGAGAGTTGGATCGCCTGACCGGAGACGCCGACTCGATCTCAACCGCACACTGTTCGAGGACGACATGACCGCAGTCACTCCACACGACACCGGTACCCACATCCCGCCCGGCAGTATCGGCCGGAGTCGGGAGAATCGGGCCGAGGAAGTCCTCGTCCAGCATGTCCTCGCGGAACTGGTGGATGCGCTGACCGACCGGTCCGGCGGCGAGCACCCATTCCCTTGGTCCCCTGAGCAAAGAGTCCGCATCGGCGTGCTTGGTGCCACGGTCACATCATCGACCGGATCCAACGCTGGCGAAAATAGCGGCGCCACCCCTCCGGCCACAACCCCCGCAGTCAAGAACCGCGGAGTCATCGGTTTGGATTTCGTGGTTAAAGGAGCTCCGGTTACCGTCGATCTCACCCTCGAGGTCGGCTATGCCATCTACCAGCCACGCTTGCCGGCCTTCACCGAAGTATCGGAAGAGGCTGCGCGGCTGACGGCCTCGGCTTCCGGAAATTCTCGTCGCCGCCAAACAGTCACGCTCAACCCGACCTGGTACCGCGACCAACGTTACGTCAGCATGCCGATGTCAATCCCCGTCACCGGGGACGAGTACACACGCATCAGCAGTGAATTGCCCGGGGGCTGTCCCTTGGCGGCTGACGCACAAAACGCGGTGACGGACCACTACGCCAGCGGCACTGCACTCGGGAAGCTGACCAACAACCAAACACTTCCGGTGGCCACAGTCTCAGGCACCGAGGCGGCATATCGTCAGGCAGTCGACTCGCGTCGCGATCATCGGTGGGCGCCAATTGCACCGATACCCAGCGTGACCGTCTCGACACTGCCCACCGTAGGCGGGGACACTGCCGTATCGGTATCGATCACCAATGCATTGGTGATCGAAGCACGCGGCCTGCAGGATATGGCCATCTATGACACCACGCTGTCGGTCTCCATCGACTCGCCCGAATTGTTACCCCGCCGACTTGGGTTTGCCGACGACGACTGCCGCTATGCCTCCGTCGCAACAGTTGTCGGCCGGGGACGTGGTTGCGTCGCCCGTTCAGGAGACACACCGAATATAGTGATTGCCGATACTTTACCGATCCACACCCAGCACCAAACCGTCTCCAGCGAGCCGACAGACATCTCGTTCGGGAATCTCGCCGACAATTGGACCGCCGCGTTGAATTCGCTGAGCGCGGAGATGCGCGGTTTCCACCGTGCCTGGGACTTCAGCGCGGCTGGAACCGCAGATGAGCGGCACCAAATTCAAGTCCTCCGAGATCAATTCGAAGCCGAGGTCCATCGTTTCGAGCTCGGAATAGACCTATTGCGGACTGATCCACATCTTGCCCAAGCCTTCGAGCTTGCCAACCAGTCTTTCGCCGCAGCCCGCGGTTCGACTGCACGATGGCGACTCTTCCAGCTGATATTCATCGTTTCCGAACTCGCAGCCCTTGCTGGTCGGGAGAATCCCACCGATCCGCGTCTGCGCGGCGAACTCGACGCAGTTGACGTCCTCTGGTTTCCCACGGGTGGCGGCAAGACCGAGGCATATCTCGGACTGATTGTCGTTGCTCTTTTTTACGACCGCTTTCGTGGCAAGGAGCGAGGAACCAGCGCGTGGCTGCTGTTCCCGCTGCGAATGTTGTCAGTACAACAACTTTCGCGTATCAGCGCAATACTGCATCACGCGGAGATTGTCCGTACTACACGGGACCTTCCCGGAGACTCGTTCACGCTCGGCTACTTCGTTGGCTCAGGCAACACCCCGAACCGATTGGCTTATCCAGACACCCACGGTTGGTGGCCAGGCCTCGCGAGCTTTGCCAGGCAACCGCAGTCGGAACGCGACAAGAGACGACTCGTCGGTGCCTGTCCCGCCTGCGGCGACGACAACAGCGTCGGCCTGGAATGCGATCTCGCCGACCAGCGCCTGTTGCATGTATGTCGTACTTGCGAGAATGTGCTGTCGATCCATGCCAGTGACGACGAGACCACCCGTTACCAGTCCTCGGTCGTAGTATCGACCGTCGACAAAGTCTGCGCCTTTGCCCGCAACGGCCAATTAACTGCGATCAACAGAGGCCCGCGCGCGAAGTGCCCACAGCACGGGTGGTACACACACCAAAAATGCATTGCTGAGGACTGTTCGACCACGCCATCGACGCACATGGAGCCCGCTGGATTCAAGGACCCCACACCGGCGCTGTGGGTTCAAGATGAGCTGCATCTCATTCGAGAAGAACTCGGGGTATTCGCTGCTCACTACCATACTTTGTTGGCCGAGCTCGCGCGCGGTGCACAGAATGAGCCCTCCAAAGTAATTGCCGCCACCGCCACCATCGAGCAGTTTGAGGACCAACTCTCCCAGGTTTACGGCCGCCGTCCGCGCATGTTCCCAACCGGTGGTGGAACTTTGGACCGCTCCTTCTACACGACGGTCACCGACGATGTTCGTCGTCTCTATCTCGGCCTACTGCCCTCAGGGGGAGGCACCGTCAAAGTCGACCTCACCGGTGAGGTGACCGCCCGCATTGTCGAACACATCCACCACCTCACTGACGACCCGGGTCCCCTGCTCTCTGAGATGACCGACGCCGGAATTGTACTCACCGCTGCCGAGGCGAGAACCATGCTGTTCTCATACGAGCTCGCGCTCGCCTACGTCAACTCCAAGGCGCACGGGGTGCACATCGTCGATGATCTCAATCGCCTGTCGGAAGACCTCATCAACTCTGGTGCCGACCGGGTCCGGTCCGAATACCTCACTGGCGAGTCACCATTGGGTGAGCTCGCTGCGATCATCGCCGAGATCGAAGCGTCCAGTCCCACCGTGAATCGAGCAGAACGTATCCGCAGCCTGGTGGGCACTTCTGTCGTCTCCCACGGTGTAGATCTGGACCGACTGAACTTCGAGATCCTCGCCGGGATGCCGCCCACCTACGCTCACTACATCCAGGCGACCGCACGAGCTGGCCGACGGCATGTGGGGCTTGTCATTGACATCTTCGATCGGAACAACCGTCGCGAGACATCGATGTACCAGAGCTTCCTTACCACCCACGCAGCCCTGGAACGCATGGTCGAACCAGTACCTGTCAACCGGTTCGCGAGCCGCGCTATCGAGCGAACCCTGCCCGGCATCGTTTGCGCGCTGCTGTGGGACGAGACCCGAGACCCGCGCTGGGAGACCACAGAGAATATCGGCAAGACCAACCGGTTTAAAGGATGGTGGAACTCTAGAGCTGCGGCCCTCTTACCTCACATTTCCGAACGAATTGCAAGGGCCTATCGCTGCCCGGTTCCTGGCGTCGTCATGTATGCCGACGAACAACGGCTCGTAAACGACGCCCAACGCCGCTGGCAGGAGATTGAACTTCCACGCGTCCAACAGTGGCAGTCTGAATGGCTCACCGAGCTGTTCACCGGCCCTGCCATGACCAGCCTGCGCGATGTGGAACTGCCAGCGGAATTCCGCGGTGGGAACCATGCCCAACAGGTCATTTCCCGCCTGCACGCCTGAGGAGGATCCAACGTTGAAGCGCTCGACCACCCAGGTTCTCTATCGCTACCTGCCCGGCGCAATTTTCGCTCACGACGATGGCTTTTATGCGCGTGTCCAACACGTCGACGGACGCCGTGTAAGCGGCGAAATCAACCAAACAGTCCTGCTGGACGAGCTGGCAAACGAAATCAGTCGTTGGCATCGCGACCAAATAGGTCTGCCGAACCCGCGGACGAACCGCGACGAATTCGTATTCATCAGGCCGGAGGAAGTGGTTTGGGAAGTCATCCCCCTCACCTTCGAATGTTTGAACTCCTCCTGTAGGCGTGTCCGGCGCTGGTGGCGCCAGGACCAATTCGTTACCGATACCAAAGAGACCGGGAAGCTCCGCTGTCGGCACTGCTCCTCGAAAATGCGACAGCTCCGATACTTTACGGCCCACAACTGTGGAGCCATGGAACCCCTCTATACACCGACGTGTTCGACCTGCAAAAACCCAGAAAATATGTACCTCGAGGATCTCGGATCATTCCGCGCATCATCCTGGCGGTGTCATACCTGCGGCAGCGCACGAAGCACACGCTTCACCCCCTGTGACTGCGGCCGATATACGCCTTACCGCCAGGGATACACAGCACGCGATCAGCGCCTCTGGTATCCCCACGGCCTCACCATCCTCAACATCTCCTCGAATCAGACCTATGACAACCTTCAACGCAACACCCACCGAGGAGTCGTCGCCCTCGCATCCTGGCTCGGAGATCAGGAGAGCCTGGCCGCATCGCTCACCGAGCTGGACCAGCCCGCCGCCAGCCCACGTATGACGGCGGAAAAGTGGGCCGAGACGGAGGCCACACTGCGGAAAAGTGGTATCGATGAGCACACCATCAATGTGATCCGTTCGCGGCAGGCGCCGACCACTATTGGTCCGCCCGCGATTATGAGTGATGTCGACATCAATGTGATAGCAATGGCCGGTGAACGGCTGATGGTAGAACGTGCGGGGTTGTTCGACCGCAACGTCATCACCGACCGCCGCAGTTTCGCCGATGTCGTGGCGGCCTCATCTGGAACGGTGGCGCGTGCGACCGCGTCCGCTGTTTCCAAGGCGGTCGCCGGGCTCGGCATCGAGGACATCTCCGTCACACAGAGCTTTCCGATCGTGACCGCCAGTTACGGATACAGTCGAGCATTCCGAGAGCCTGGTCAGGCACACCTGAAGACGTACGCTGCGGCTCGTCGGTACAACAACAAGACCCCTATCTTCGCTGTACCAGCGAACACAGAGGCATTGCTGATCACCTTCGATGCGCAGATGATCCTCGGATTCTTACAGCACGCCGACCTGTGGACAGGCACAACCCCGGCCACACTGCGCGATGCGAAGCTGAAAATCGCCGAGATCCTGGCTAACCGTGATGACGAGAACTCCAGCGCCCACGCTATTCGCCGCCTCGTGCACTCTGCCTCGCATGCTCTGCTACGCGCTCTGGATGACGGTCAAGCTGGCTTCGGCGAGTCGAGCCTCGCCGAATGGATCGTCCCTAATGCACTGACATCGGCCATCTATGTGGTCTCATATGCCGACTTCACTCTCGGAGCATTCGACACCGTGCAACGCCGCCGGATCGGACCTTGGCTCGAGCGGGCCGCAGATGCGATCGACCACTGCGACAACGATCCGCTATGTTCGCAAACCTCAAGCTTACGACCCCACGCCGCCTGCGATCGTTGCCTGTACATGTCCTTCGGCTGCAGAGTGTGGAACGCCGAGCTCGACCGCAAGTTACTGCGCCGCTTCTGGTTGTGGACGCGCCAGCGAACCGCGACACAATGACTGGGATTGTTGACCTCGTTCCCCTCGCCGAATTGCTCGCCAGTACGGTGGGCAATCGCGAGGGAGCCGCTCGCCTCGCAGCTCGGATACTCAGCAGCGGAACACAGGCTCTTCCGAGAGATACCGGCGACATCGGGTATACCCTGCGCCATGAACTGATCCGTACCGGGACTGTAACCGACGACGGCTACCCAGTGCCGCACCGGGCAGCCGAGCTGATGATCGTCTGCGAAGTGCTGGCGGCCAGTTCGATGCCCGACTCGAAACCCCCTACTGAGCCGCGGCTAGTACTTTCAGCACCAGGTGAAGACGTATCGATAGGCGATTCCGAACGCCTTGACAGTCTGGTGCTCGACGTGATTCGTCGCGCGACCAGCACACTGCACCTGGGAGGCGCCTTCTGGAACCATGACGGCTTCGAACGCCTTGATGAGGTGCTTCGGCCGGCGCTCGAGATCCGCGCTATCACCACGGTCATCTACGCGAACATTCCTGCTGACGATCGTCACCATGCAACGCTGTCGCGCCACCTCAATCGACTCGCCCACACCGGGCCGGTTGCGCTGCGCTGGTTCACCGGCCCTTCGCCCAGCATGTTGCATGCCAAGTTCGTGATCGCCGACCGCCAGATCGGCTACCTCGGTACCGCGAATCTGACGTCATGGGGACTTCGTGGTCACATCGAGGCAGGCGTTGAGTTGACCACAGGTCAATCGGAGCGGTTCGTCAGGTTCCTCGGCGAGCTCGAAGCGACCGGCCAATTCACTGCTACACCGCCCGACAGGCCAATCGTCCGGACAATAGGTACCCGACATAGTAGAAACGGATAATGGTTACCACTGATGCGCGGCGAAGCGTGCTCCGCCACCTCGACGTGGCCGAAGTCAACACCAGGGCCCGCGCCGAAGCCCGGTCCCGGCAGAACGTCCTACCGCCTCTAATCACTTATCGCTGGTGGGCACGGCGTACAGAGGCCGTGACCGGAGCGCTCATAGACGCCGCCAATGTCGACCAACCGGGTCAACTCGTCGTCGCAGATCCATTCACCGGCGGTGGTGTCATTGCCTTGGCCGCCTTGTTACGCGGCCATCGCGTCTATGCCCAAGACATCAATCTGTGGGCTGCTCAAAACCTCACCACAATGCTTTCACTTCCTGAGGCCGATCGACTGGAGCCTGCAGTGGATCGGCTCCAGACGGCGGTAGCGCACCTTCTCGAGGCCGCGTATTCGACGTCGTTCGAGGACGGCACACCAGCCACAGTGGCGCACACTCTCAGGGTTGCAGTGAAAGACTGCCCGAAGTGCTGCGCCGCAGTACGGCTGTTTCCGTCAGGAATCGTCAGTCTTACTGAACGCGTCGACCAGGGCGGGAAGGTCGGCTGGCTGGCATGCCCGTCCGGCCACCTCCAGTTCGGCCCTGCGGATCGGCGTACCCGGTGCCGGACCTGCAAACGGATCATCGATCCGGGTGCTCGGTACACCAAGGGCCGTAAGTTCCATTGCCGATGCGGCTACTCCGGCCGAATCTGGGACGCTGGAAAGATCCGCTGGACGCCGATCCTTGTCGAACGCACCACCTCTGGCCGTCGCGAGTTCGGACCTCCAAGCGCCCACGAACTCGTGGCTGCCGCCGACGCGTCATGGCCCAACCAGCGCTGCCTTCCCTCGATCATGCAAGGTACTGAGACCACAGTGCTCCGCCGCTACGGAATGACACGTTGGGACCAGGTAATGCCACGCCGACAGAATGCGATAATCAACGCACTCGTCGACACAATCGACTCTGCGGCCGCAGGGGACAAAGCTGTCGCTTCCGCGCTTCATGCGGCAGTGCTCGGTTCGGTCGAAATGGCCGGCTACCTGTCCCGATGGGACGCCCGCTATCTCAAGGCCTACGAGGCAATGGCCAATCATCGCTACAACGTCACAACCTTGTCCGCCGAACCGAATGTGTGGGGTGCTCCGCGGTCGGGGCGAGGTACAGTCGGACGCCGGTTGGCTCATCTCGCAAAAGCGGGCAACTGGTATGCCGAACGCCTCGGACGTAGTCCCTCAGTGGTCGGGCCACTTCCTGCTGGACAGCGGCGTTCGAATGGGTCTCGCACCGTTGACGTCCGAGTCGTCGTCGGATCGAGCACAAGACTTCTTGCCACGAGCAACTCATTCGACCTGGTTTGCACAGATCCGCCGTATCACGATGACGTGAAATATGGCGAACTCTCTGAAATCTTCCGAGCGTGGGCCGGATTGGATACCTCGCGGGTCGATGGCGAGGCAGTTGTATCCGCAGATGCCGTCGACACAGACGCTTACGAAGCCACCCTCACCCAAGCGTTCCTCGAAATGCGACGAGCCCTAAAACCCGATGGCCACCTCGTTCTTTCCTACGCGAATCGCGACCCGATGGCGTGGGTCGCGCTCTTCAGCGCGCTACAAGCAGCTGGGTTCACAGCGATCGGCTTCCAGGTTGTCCACGCCGAGAATGATGCCGACCACGCAAAGGTAAACCGTCGCGCCTGCAATCTCGACCTGATACTCGACCTCGTGGTCGCCAGCGATCGCCCTTTGGAAAAGTTTGCCGCCGAGGGTTCGCAGGTCCGAGCAGAGGAGGATGATTTCTGCCGCACGATGGGAAAGACCGCCCTGCAGATCGGCAGTCTTGATGGTCAATGGCGCGAAAAACTGCACCGCACCGTTGCCGCACACCCGTTTGTGACAAGGAGCAAGGCCACGACGTAGACATGAACGCACTGCCTGCAACAGCACAACACGGACAAACTGCTAAAACCCCCGCTGCTGGTGCAACACGTTGGAGGCTCTCGCTACCCTGGGTTGGCTATTGCGACGCGAAGACGGTCGAGCAGAACAAGCGCGTAAACCGCTTGATGCTCACCGTCCGCGCGTTCCCCATTCAGGAGTGACTGCCCGCCGTCGAGACGATCGTCGACACCACTATCTACGACAAATGGCAAGCGTTCGTGCGGACCTACGTCGTTTCCCGTCTCGGCGACGGTGAGCTGGCGACACTGAGCGCACCGGTGCTGGTGAAGTTCTACACTCAGCTCCTCATCGACGGACAGATCAAGCCCTTCAACAACATTCGCATATACGACCATTGCATCCGATGCGACTTGACACGGCCGCCAACCACCATGGGCAATCACAGTACCTGCGAGGACAACATCCTTGCTGCCCGAGCCGCTACCAGGCCGGTCGGATACCGACCCCGAAACCAGCTGGGCTGCAACCGAAAACCGTCCGCAACATCGACTGGGGAGGCGCGCAAAAATCTGCGGAATCCGACGGTCATCTATGGATCTCGTATCCGCGACCTTTGCGACAGCACCACACCCATCACGCTCAGGGTTGTCCCCGATGCCAAAGCACCGCAAGAACGGCCCGGAACCTAATGATTCCGGGCCGTTCTCAGTAGTAGCGGGGACAGGATTTGAACCTGCGACCTCTGGGTTATGAGCCCAGCGAGCTACCGAGCTGCTCCACCCCGCGTCGGGTGAAATGAACAGTACAGGGGCGGGGTGGATATACCAAAACGGGCGATTGGGGTCGGTGAGCTATCCGAATGGATACCGGTAGCGGGCGGTCGAATTCGCCGCCGCGGCGTCAGCGCGCTTCGGGCAGGTTGATACGGTCGGGCGGATGTCTGCCGAGGCCGGAAGCACCCTGCCCATCCAGCGAGTTCGGGCCATTGTCGAACTCGCCGGATTGCGTGGGTGGGATATCAGCGGCATGCTCGCCGATGCGGGGATTTCGCCGGATCTGTTGTCGGAGGGGCGATCCCGGGTCACCATCGATCAGGCGGTGCGGGTGGTGCAGCAGCTGTGGCGGGCCACCGATGACGAATTGCTCGGGCTCGGACTGCAACCCATGCCTCGCGGCACGCTGCGGCTGGTGTGTTTCGGGCTGATGGGCGCGCCGACGCTGGGGGCGGCGATTCGCCGGTTCGAGAGTTTCCGGCGGTCACTGCCCGGTCTGCCGCGGGCCTCGCTCACCGAGCGGGACGGGGAGGCGCGCGTCGGGTTCGATATGAGTGGGGCGGATCGCGCGCCCGGCATTGTCATCGACACCATGCTGGTCATCACGCATCGCTTTCTGGCGTGGCTGATCGGCGGGCGACTGCGGCTGCGCCGCGTCGAACTGCCATACGCCCGCGATCCCGAAGTCGACGACTACGACGTGGTTTTCGGTGCGCCCGTGGTGTTTTCGGCCGCCGAACCGACGCTGATCTTCGATGCCGCGCTGCTGGATCATCCGATCGGGCGCACCGAGGAGGAGTTGCTGGAGTTCCTGCGCAACGCACCGTCGGGGGTGCTCGGCCCGCGTGACTATTCGATCTCGCTGGCCGCGCGGGTGCGGCATATCCTGCAGCGCGGACTGGACGGTGAATGGCCCGGGGTCGAGGACATCGCCGCCGAACTGTCCATGAGCCCGCCCACCCTGCGCCGCAAACTGCGTGAGGAGCACACCGCGCTGCGCGAGATCCGCGAACAGATCCTGCGCGACGCCGCCATCGCGAGCCTGGTGCGCGGGGAGGAAACGGTGGCGGCGCTGTCCCGGCGGCTCGGCTTCTCCGAGCCCAGCGCCTTCTCCCGGGCGTTCCGGCGCTGGACCGGCAGTCCGCCCGGCTCCTATCAGCACTGAGCGGCTGAGCGTTCCGGTCAAGAAGTCGAGCGAGGCGGTCATTGGGAAACCGGGCATATCGCCTTACCGTCACGGCAGAGCCTACTTAGAACAGAGGAGTTCACTCGTGGCCCTGCACCGCTCGCCGTGGATGGACGAGGACCTGGACGCGCTGTCCGATCTCGCGCGCAAGTTCTTCGAGAAGGAATGCGCCCCCAATGAGGACCGGTGGGCCCGCCAGCACCATGTCGACCGCGAACTCTGGAACCGCGCGGGCGAATTGGGTCTGCTCTGCCTGAGCATTCCGGAGGAGTACGGCGGTGGCGGCGGCACCTTCGCGCACGAGGCCGTGGTGCTCACCGAACAGGTGCGCGGGCTGTCCCCCAGCCTGGGCAATCCCGTGCACAGCGGGATCGTCGCGCACTACCTGAACGCCTACGGCACCGAACAGCAGAAGCAGGATTGGCTGCCGCGCATGGCATCCGGCGAGGTCGTCGGCGCGATCGCGATGACCGAGCCCGGCACCGGCTCGGATCTGCAGGGCATCAAGACCAAGGCGGTCAAGGACGGCGACGATTACGTCCTGAACGGCGCCAAGACCTTCATCACCAACGGGTACCTGGCCGATCTGGTGATCGTGGCCTGTAAGACCTCCGAGGGCAAGGGCGCGGACACCGTCTCGCTGGTGCTGGTGGAGACCGACCGCGAGGGCTTCCGGCGCGGCCGCAATCTGGAGAAGATCGGCCAGCACGGTCAGGACACCTGCGAGCTGTTCTTCGACAATGTCCGTGTGCCGCAGTCGAATCTGCTGGGCAGCGCGGAGGGTATCGGCTTCATCCAGCTCATGCAGCAGCTGCCGCAGGAGCGCCTGATCCTGGCGGTCATCGCCGCCGCCGCGATCGAGAAGACCGTCGAGGTCACCCTGGCGTACACCAAGGAACGCGAAGCCTTCGGCAAGCCCGTCTTCGCCTTCCAGAACACCCAGTTCACCCTGGCCGAATGCGACACCATCAAGTCCATCGCCTGGGCCTTCACCGATGACTGCGTCAACAAGCATCTGCGCGGCGAACTGGATGTGCCCACGGCCGCCAAGGCCAAGTGGTGGCTCACCGAACAGCAGTGCAAGGTCGCCGACGAATGCCTGCAGCTCTTCGGCGGCTACGGCTACATGGCCGAATACCCCATTTCGCGCATGTACGCCGACGCCCGCATCCAGAAGATCTACGGCGGAACCAACGAGATCATGAAGCTTATCATCGGCCGGACCCTGTAGTACCCGATCGCAACTGCCGCTGCCGGACCCGGGCCGAACCCGTGATCAGGCGCAGGGCCGTGCCCAGCAGCAGCAGATTGCCGATCATCTGCACGAGAACGAAACCCCTGGCCAGCTGGCTGCTCGCCACGATGTCCCCGAATCCGACGGTGGCGAACACCGTCACGGTGAAATAGAGCGCATCCAGCTTGGTCAGCGAAACCCCGAAATTGCCGGGGTCATTGAGGTTCAGCAGGTAGTAGACCGTGGCGAAGCCGATCAGATAGGCCCCGAAAACCGTTGCCAGCGCTTCGGCGGCCTGTTCGATCGGCCGATCCACCCGCAGCACCCGGCTCACCTGCCAGACGCACAGCCCGAACACCACCGCCAGCCCGGCCGTGAGCAGGACGAAGGCGGGCACATCGTCGAGCCGATCGAACGGCAGCAGGAAATACGCCAGCGCGAATGCCGTGACGGTCACCAGCGAGCGCGCCATCGCACGATAGAACGATCGGCGTCCGCGCCGTGAAACTCCGCTCCCACCAGGCTGTTTCGGCATGGGGAAATGCTACGTCGCAGGTGGGAGTTCCTGGCGTAAGGCGCTTACTCGGTCGCATCCTCGAGTGCGGGTTCGGGTGTGGTGCGGGCGTCGATTTGTTCGCCGATGTAGCGGATGATCACCGCGGCGATGGCGGCGACCGGGACGGAGAGGAAGGCGCCGACTATGCCGTAGAGGGAGCTGCCTACGGTGATGGCGAGCAGGACTACGACGGCGTGCAGTTGCATGCTGCGGCTTTGCAGGATCGGTTGCAGCACATTGCCTTCCAGCTGCTGCACGACGACGATGATGGCCAGGACGATCAGGGCCGAGGTGAGGCCCTTGGTCACCAGGGCCACCAGGACCGCGAGGGCGCCCGCGACGAAGGCGCCGACGATCGGGATGAAGCCGCCGAGGAAGGTCAGGACGGTCAGCACCGCGGCGAGCGGGATGTGCATGATGACCAGGCCGCCGCCGATCAGGACCGCGTCGATGAGGCTCACCAGGGCCTGGGTGCGGATGAAGCCGCCCAGGGTGACCCAGATCCGGTTCAGGACCTCCTCGACGTGCCGGCCGCTGCGGCTGCCCAGAATCGAATGCAGCCAGGGCAGCAGGCGCGGGCCGTCCTTGACGAAGAAGAACGTCAGCATGAGCACCAGGAACAGGGTGACGATCGCCGAGGTCGCGGTGCTGACACCGCTGAAGACGCCGCTGGCGATGCGCTCGGCACTCGACTGCACCTTGCTCACGATCGCGTCGACGGCCGAATTCAATTGTTCGTCACCGATATTCAGCGGCGGTCCGTGCAACCAGTCGCGCACCTTGTGCAGGCCCTCGGTGGCGCGATCCGCGAGCGCGGGCGATTGATCGACCACCGACGGCACGATCAGCGCGATCACCCCGGCCAGGATGCCGAGCAGACCGAGCGTCGTGATGGAGGCCGCCAAGGCGGGCGGCAGACCACGCTGCACGAGCCATCGCGTCGGCGGCCACAGCACGGTGGAGATCACCAGCGCCAGCGCCACGGGCAGCACCGCGACCCAGAGCTTGCCGAGCACGATCTGGAGCACCCACGCACCGGCCGCGATGGCGACCAGGCACAGCGACCATTTGGCGAGCCAGAGCAGGCCCTTGCCGATCACAGCGCCGCGATCCGGCAGCGTCGCAGACGCGTTCGGCGCGTGCGGCACTCCGCCGGATTCCGGCCGCGCCGATTCCGTCAGCACCGACTCATCCCGCGCCGATTCATCCCGTTCGGACGACGCCCTCGCGGACCCGACCCCGTCATTCTCGTTCGCTGGCTCGCTCACGCCCACAGTCTGGCACGGTGCGCATGAGAAACCATGGAGCACGTTCGCCGCCGGTGACGCCGCCCACACCATCGAGCGATTCCGGCAATTCGGGCAGTCCGCATCACCCGAATACCCCCGCGTGCGCACCGGCCAATGCCAGCCGGGTCGCCGAATCGGCCGTCGCGTCGGTCAGCCGCTCGCGGGTTATCAAGGCGCGGAAGTAGATCGGCGCGACCAGCGCCTTGACCAGCTCCACCGGATCGGTATCGGCGGGCAGTTCCCCGCGCTCGGTGGCGCGCACGACGATCGGCAACGCCTGGCGAATGCGATCGCGGAAGACATGCCGGACCACATTCGGGGGCGGTGCCGAACCGGCGGTCTCGGACACCATGACGGCCAGCACCGCCTGTCCCCCACGGCTTTTCACCCATGCGACCAGACCGCGCGCGAGTGCGCGCAGGTCATCCTCGACCGAACCGGTATCCGGCAGCGGAATCTCGGCCGCCGCACTGTCCGCGAGCGCATCGGCGATGAGCGCGTCGCGGTCCGGCCAGCGCCGGTACACGGTGGTCTTGTGCACCCCGGCGCGGCGCGCCACATTGTCGACGGCGAACCCCGCGTAGCCGAGTTCGGCCAGCTCGGCGACGGTGGCGGCCAATACGGCCGCGCGCACCTTGGGTCCGCGACCGAGCGGCGCGTCAGGGCTCATTGCAACTCCTAGTTGCGATATCGAACAGGCACGGGCATGCTCGACCCTATCGCAACTCACTGTTGCGATAATTCAGGACGGGAGTCCCATGCTGTCGAAACTCGTTCGCGCGGCGGCCCTGCTGTTTCCGGGCCTACTGGCCGGAGCCTTCGGCTACGGCGCGGTCAATGTCCTCTACGCCTTCCGCGAGGTCCCACTCGATGTCCGATTCACCTTCCATACCGCGCTCATGCGGGTCAACGGCCCGGTCATGCAATCGCTCATGGCCCTGACGATTCTGAGCACCCTGACACTCGCGATCCCCGGCCGGGGCGCGACCCGACTGCTGGCCGCCACCGCCTCGGCCCTGGCGGTGGCGTCCTTCCTCATCACCCGTTTCGGCAATGTCCCGATCAACCAGCACATCAAGGTCTGGGCGATCAGCGGCCCGCCCGCCGATTACGCCGCCCAACTGCACCGCTGGGAGATGTTCCACTTCACCCGAACCGGTTGTGCCCTGGTCGCTTTCGTCCTGGCGATCGCCGCGGTCACTCAGCCCTGGCGCTCGGGGACCGGACAGGCGTCGACGGCCTCGGCGACCACCTGGGGTTCGATGGCGGCCGCCGGTCGGGCTCCGAGCTCGTAGTCCGCGCCGGTGATGATCGCGGACGCGGCCAGTGCGCTCAATTCCTCCGGATCGTAAACCCTTCCGCGACTGAGGAATCGGAATCCCTCGGGGCTTTCGAGACTGAATCCCGAACCGCGTCCGGGCACCATATCGAGCACGAGCTGGGTATGCCGCCAGGCTGCGAACTGCGGTCCCGAAATCCACACCGGCGCAATATCTTCCGGTGCAGGCTCGATTTCGGGCAGCTCATCGGCCCGCAGCCGCAGATCCAGCAGCCCGAGCAGCACATCGGCATCGCCGACGATGAATTCCCCTGCGGGATAACACATCGGCGACGAGCCGTCGCAGCACCCGCCGGACTGGTGCAGCATGAGCGGACCGTGCGAATCGCGGAGGCGACGGAGCAGATCCATCGCCGCCGCGGTGGCGCGCACGCGCCGGGGCTCGGGCATCAGAAGAAGCCTTGCGCCTTCGACGCATAGCTGACCAGGAGGTTCTTGGTCTGCTGGTAGTGGTCGAGCATCATGCGGTGGTTCTCGCGGCCGATACCGGACTGCTTGTAACCGCCGAACGCGGCATGTGCCGGGTACTGGTGATAGGTGTTGGTCCACACCCGCCCGGCCTGGATATCGCGCCCGGCCTTGTAGGCCACCCCGCCATCGCGCGACCAGACGCCCGCGCCGAGCCCGTACAGCGTGTCATTGGCGATCTTGATGGCATCGTCGTAATCGGTGAACGAGGTCACCGAGACGACGGGTCCGAAGATCTCCTCCTGGAAGATCCGCATGGAATTGCTGCCGGTGAACACGGTCGGCTGCACGTAGTAGCCGCCGGACAGATCGCCACCCAAATCCACGCGCTCACCACCGGTGAGCAGGGTCGCGCCCTCACCCTTGCCGATCTCGATATAGGACAGGATCTTCTCCAGCTGGTCATTGCTGGCCTGCGCGCCGATCATCGTCTCGGTATCGAGCGGATCCCCCTGCCGCACCGCCTTGGTGCGCACCACGGCCGCGCTCAGGAACTCGTCGTAGATATCGGACTGGATCAGCGCGCGCGACGGACAGGTGCAGACCTCGCCCTGATTGAGCGCGAACATGGCGAAACCCTCGAGCGCGCTGTCCTGGAAATCGTCATTGGCGGCGAGCACATCGGAGAAGAAGATATTCGGGCTCTTGCCGCCGAGTTCCAGCGTCACCGGGATCAGGTTCTGCGAGGCGTACTGCATGATCAGCCGCCCGGTGGTGGTCTCACCGGTGAACGCGATCTTCTTGATGCGCGGGCTGGACGCGAGCGGTTTACCCGCCTCGACGCCGAAGCCGTTGACGATGTTCACCACGCCCGGGGGCAGCAGATCGCCGATGATGCTCATCAGGAACAGGATCGAGGCCGGGGTCTGCTCGGCGGGCTTGAGCACCACGGCGTTTCCGGCGGCGAGCGCGGGCGCGAGCTTCCAGATGGCCATCAGGATCGGGAAGTTCCACGGAATGATCTGCCCGACAACGCCGAGCGGTTCGTGGAAGTGGTAGGCGACGGTCTGGCTGTCGATCTCGGAGATCGAACCCTCTTGTGCGCGAACGGCTCCCGCGAAGTAGCGCAGATGGTCGATGGCGAGCGGGATATCCGCGGCCATGGTCTCGCGGATCGGCTTGCCGTTATCCCAGCTCTCGGCGAGCGCGATGGCCTCGAGGTTCTCCGCGATTCGATCGGCGATCTTATTGAGGATCAGCGAGCGCTCGGCGACCGTGGTCTTACCCCAGGCGGGTGCGGCGGCGTGCGCGGCGTCCAGCGCGAGCTCGATATCCTCGGCGGTGCCGCGCGCGATTTCGCAGAAGGTCTGCCCGGTCACCGGCGTCGGGTTCTCGAAGTACTGCCCCTTGACGGGTGCGACCCATTCACCGCCGATCCAGTTCTCGTAGCGGGACTGGAAGGACATGGCTGCCCCGGTGGTGCCGGGGCGCGCGAAGACGGTCATCGATACTCCTGAATCTGCTGACGGTTCCTGCGATGTCAGATGTGATCCAGGACACTACGAGCGCGGCTGTTGCGCTACCGTTGCATAAAACTGGTCAGATGCCCAATTTTCGGTCTATGAGCGCCAATTGCGCCTCGGCCTGGGCATACATCGGCGAATCCCGGTCCAGCGACGCCAGATACGCGGACCAGGCCGCGATATCCTCGCGCCCGTCCACCGAACTGGTCCAGCGCGCCAGCAAGCGCCGATCACCCGCCGCCAGCAGCGCGGCCCGCACCCGGCAGTGCAGTTCGGCGCGCGCCTCCATGATTCCGGGCGCGAGCGAGCGCGGCAGCATCGGACCCGGATACGCGCGCAGCGCCGCCGCCGCGTCACCGTGCGCCAGCGCCCGGCGCACCGCACCGATATCGGTATCCAGATCCAGCAGCAGCCGATACGGTCGCGACGCCAAACCGTTCGCGCCCACGATCTTTCGCACCCGGGACAGTTCCGCGCGCACCGTCACCGGATCCAATTCGGACTCGTCGAGCAGCATCGCCAGATGGTCGGCGCTCAACCCCTCCGGATGATCGGCGAGCAACACCAGAATCTCGGCGTGCCGCTGCGACAGGCGAATTCGCTCACCGTCGACGGTGAGCACCGGCCGTCCCGCACCGAGCACCTGCAATCGCGCCAATGCGGAATCCGGCGGCGACGGCGCACCGAGCAACCGCAATCGCAACTCCGATTCCGCGGCCACCACCGTCGCCCGGATCAGCGACAGCATCTCCGGTCCGGCGACTCGCGGCCCGCCGGTGATATCGATCGCGCCGATGACCCGGCCGCTGCTCGGATCGTGCACGGGCGCTGCGGTGCAACTGAATTCGTGCACTGCCCGGCTGAAATGCTCGGCCCCGAAAATCTGGACGTGATGATCCAGCGCGAGCGCGGTCCCCGGGGCATTGGTGCCGACCCGATCCTCACTCCAGTCCGCGCCCTCGACGAAATTCATTCCGGTGGCGCGATCCTTGACCCGGCGATCACCCTCCACCCAGAGCAGTCGGCCCTGTGCGTCACTGATCGCCACCAGCAATCCGGCATCGGCCGCGTCCTCGACGAGCAGTTTGCGGACCACCGGGCGAATCGACGCCGTGGGATGGGTTGCCCGATAGCGCTTCAACTCGGGCGCGGTCAAATCCACCGCACCGCCGAAACCATCCGGATCCACCCCGTTGCTGCGGCTGCGCCGCCACGAATCCAGCACCACCGACCGCACCGAATCCCCGCCCGGGCGCACCGTCGGAAGCTGGCGGCCGTCGATAAAGGAGTTGTGCGCGAACGACATTCGCAACGCCAGCTGCGTGACGTCGTCATCCGGCCGGACGGCAACCCACGGGCTGCCCTGCGCAACAGTGCTCAATCGCTGTCCTTCACGTTCCCCCGTCTTCCACTGTAACGCCGAACGCGAAAGTGGCGGGCGGCCTTCGCCGATCGCCGCGTGTCGAGCGGGCACACCGAATTTCGCCGGTGTTAGCATCGCGCGTGCCATCGGAGCGACCTATTCGCCCATTCGATTCGGCATTCCATGATTTCGACCTGAGTCATTTCGCGCACGGTTTCGAATAACCCAAGAAAGGGCCGAATACATATGCTGGCGCTCCTCGGAATAGCGGTCGTCTCCGTGATGACCCTCATGCCCCAGGCGGTCACGGAGACCGTCACCAGGGTCCTGGCCTTCATCGGCTGATACCGGTCCGCCGTAGGCTCGTAATCATGCGAATCGCAATCATCGGCGGACACGGGCAGATAGCACTCCAGCTCACCGGACTGCTCAGCGAACGCGGGCAGCAGGTGCTGGGCGTGATCCGGAATCCGGAGCACGCGGCGGAGGTCGAGGCGGCGGGCGGCGAGCCCGTCGTGCTCGATCTCGAACAACGGGGCGCGGCGGAACTCGCGGCCGCGCTGCAGGGCGTGGACGCGGTCGTGTTCGCGGCCGGTGCCGGACCCGGCAGCGGGACCGAACGCAAGTACACGGTCGACCGGGACGGGTCGGTGCGGCTCGCCGAAGCCGCCGAACAGGCCGGAATCCGGCGATTCCTCCAGATCTCCACCATGGGCGCGGGCAAACCCGCCACCGGGGGCGACGAATCGTGGATCGCCTACATCGACGCTAAAACCCAGGCGGAGAACGATCTTCGCGCCCGCGACCTGGACTGGACGATTCTGCGGCCGGGACGGCTGCTCGACGACGCTCCCACCGGAGCGGTCCGGCTCGCCGATACCGTCCCCGCCGGAAGCATTCCCCGCGCCGATGTGGCGGCCGTGCTGTCCGAATTGCTGGTCACCGGCGCGGGAGCGGGCCGGGTCCTCGAACTGATCAGTGGAGACAGCACCGTCGAGGACTCCGTGAAGGCGCTGTAATCGGCGACACCCTCAGAGCAGCGTGACCGCGTCCGGTCCGTCGCCGATCGTGGCGATCAGGACCGGACGGGTAGCTCGCCCGACGGGTGATCGGTTGCGCCCCAATCGATCCGCCGCGATCCGGACCGCCGCCCGCTGCCCGCGAGCCGAACGGCTGGATGAGCGGGACGCGCCGAAGCGGTAGGGTTCGAAGGGTTTTGCGGTATCGAGGGGCCGAATGGTGCGTGCGGGCGAGGAATTCGCGGGATTTGTGATCGAGCGCCGACTCGGCGGGGGCGGGATGGGCGAGGTGTATCTCGCCCGGCACCCGCGACTGCCCCGGCTGGTGGCGATCAAACTGCTGGCGCGGGAACTGGCCTCGGATGGGCTGACCCGGGCCAGATTCGAGCGCGAGGCCGAACTCGTCGCCCGGCTGGACCATCCGAATATCGTCACCGTGCACGATCGAGGCGTCGAGGACGGGCGACTCTGGATCGCCATGCAATACGTCGACGGGGGCGATGCGTCCGCCGTCGATCCCTTCCGCCTGCCGCCCCGGGACGCGGTGCGGATCGCGGCCGAGACCGCCAAGGCCCTGGACCACGCGCATTCGATGGGCGTACTGCATCGCGATGTGAAACCCGCCAATATCCTGCTGACCCGGGAGACGCCGGGCCAGAAGCGGCGCATTCTGCTGACGGACTTCGGGATCGGACGCCTGCGCGACGATTCGACGGAATTGACCAGAACCGGCACCCTCGCCGCGACCCTCACCTATGCCTCACCCGAGCAGCTCTCGGGTGAGGCGCTCGATCACCGCTCCGATCAATATTCGCTGGCGTGCACGCTGTTTCGCCTGCTCACCGGGTCGACGCCGTTCCAGTCCGAGACCGCGGCCGGAGTCGTCGCGGGGCATCTGCAACATCCGGTGCCACGGCTCACCGATCGGCGGCCGGGGCTGCCCGAAGCATTGAACGAGGTGTTCGAACGCGGTCTGGCCAAACGACCGGGCGATCGATTCGAATCCTGCCGCGAGTTCGCCGCCGCGGCCGCACGCGCGCTGACCGCCGATCCGGCGGCGACACCGGAGTTCGCACCGGCGACACGGCCCTTCGAGGTCGCCGAACCCGCGAACCTGGCATCCGCGCCGACCCTGGTCACGAGCACACCGGGCGGCCCGGCCACGCTCGTCCTGCCCGTGGTCGGCGATGTCACCGCGCTGGAAGCGGCACGGCCCCGCAATGATTCGGAACTTCCGACCGACCCCGGAACGCACACCGACGACGGCGCGGACCTCGACGACGGCAGGCCCGCCCGCAACGGTTCGAGGTCCGATTCCGGAACGCCGCCCGATACCGGATCGAGGGCTGACAGCGGCGCACCGTCCGACAACGGATCGAGGGCTGACAGCGGCGCACCGGGCCGCACCGACGCCGGGATCGCCACCGGCGCACGGCGCGATGGCGGCGCACCCGCCGATCGCGGCGCGCGACCGCGCAACCGGCGGATCGCGGCCGGAGCCGGAGCACTCGTCGTGGTGATCGCCGCGGCCTGCGGAATCTTCTGGGCGGCACATGATTCCGCCGCGCGGCCGAAGATCTCGCCGCCGAACGCGGCAACGCATGCCGCGCTCTATCCCGGCTTCACCCCGCTCACCCGGATCGATGTGAACGGCAACCCGGTCGACGAAACGAAATCGGTGCTGGATCCGGCCAATGACGGCAGGCTGTTCTGCAAACCGGTATCGATCGCGGCGGCGCTGCCGCTATCCGGTAAGGATGCGTCATTGGGGCGCAATGTGATCGGCGGCGTCCGGCTGGCGGTGAACCAGTTCCTGCGGGGCGGGAACAATGCCTGCCCGGTCACCCTGCGCGAATTCGATACCGCCGGTGATCAGGAGACCGCCACGCAGGCGGCCGCGCGCATCGCCGATGACGAATCCATTGTCGCGGTGATCGGGCCCGCGCTGTCCGGGGAGGTCATCGCGGCGGGCAGCACCCTGGACGGGGCGGGACTGCCGTTCCTCACCCCGGTGGCGACCAATCCCCTACTGGCGCAGTGGCGCTGGTCCGGATTCTTCCGCGGGCTGGCCAATGACCACGTCCAGGGCCCGGCCGTCGGCCGCTACCTGGCCGAGACGGCGGGCTTCGCACACGTCTGCGTGGTGCGGGATACCGGCGGCGGCTTCGGAAACGAACTGGCCGACAATGTGATCGAGGGCCTCGGCACGGCGAAGTCCTGCGAGGTCAGCATCGATCCCGATGCCGATCCGGCGGCGGCCGTGACCGCCCTCGCGGACGCCCACCCGGACGCGATCTACTACTCCGGCTATGCGAAGGCCGCGGCGAAGCTGCTGACCCAGCTCCGAAATGCCGGTGTATCAGCGACTTTCGTCCTCGGCGACGGTGGGTACGATCCGCTGTTCCGCGGCGACGCCGGTGCCGCCGCCAAGGGCGCGATCGTGGCTTGCCCGTGCGGTCCTCCCACCGATCGCTTCCAGACCGACTACCGAACCGCCACCGGCGCGGCTCCGGCCCCGCACGCCGTCGAGGCGTACGACCTCACCGCAATCGTCTTGCGAGGCATAGCCTCCGGCCGCGTCACCCGGGCGGACCTGCGCACGTATCTGCACAACTATCACGGCGACGGTATTGCGCACACCTACTCCTGGTCCGCCACCGGCGAACTCACCGACCCGCGCGTCTGGCTCTACCGACTGGACTGAGCCGGACCTCACCGGCGCTGGAACGGTGGTCGAATATCCCTGCGGGAGTTGATCATCAGCTTGGACAGGATCGATGCGACCTGGGAATCCACCGTGCGCACGGAGGTGCCGCGCCGCGCGGCGATCGCCGCGTTGGTGAATCCCGCCGCGACCAGCGTTGCCACCTGTTGCTCGGCACCGGTCAGCGCACTCCACGCCCGCAGCTGTTCGCGAGAAGGGTCCGGCTCGAACTCGGTCGCGGATGTGGACTCCCGCGAGTTCGTGAACCTGTGTGCCGACTCGAGCGCGGGCATGCCGGGTTGAGCGAGGTGATCGGTGTCGGAGCAGGCAGCGAGCAGTCGCCCGGCTTCGGGGATCGCCGCACCCTCGCTCGCGACGGTCCGGAAAGCCTTGTCCCCCAGTACCTTCGTCGCCACCTCGACCGCTTCGGCGGTGATTTCCGCGAACGGCCGCAGATTGGCGACCTCGAAACCCAATCGGCGGCGCAGTTCCGCGGTGCCGCCCAGCAGCCGCGCGATATCGAGCGCCCACGGCACCGCCCGAGCATCGAGGGCAGACGGCAGCGCGGTGATCAACCGGGAAAGAATCCACGCCCGGATATGCAGCCCCCACACCCCGCCCCAGTGATCGCGCATCGGAATCTGCCAGGCCAGCCCCGCATCACACAGTGCGAGAGCCGCTTTCGGATCACCGTGCGCGCACACCGCGATGGCGCGCGCGAATCGAGCCCACGTGATCGCCCATTGCGCCCCGGCCGCCACCATCCGCTCCGACTGCGCGCCGGTGACCGCGAGCGCCTGCTCGGCGGTGCCGTGGAACGCCGCCGACAGCGCCTCGAACAATCCACTCATGGCAGCGCCACCGGGATCCCCCGCCGCCTCGAACTTATCGACCGCTCGCGAAAGCACCACCGCCGCAACGGGATCGGCATGCACCAACCACAACGTGCCGCCCCATAGATATTCGACCGCGGCGGGAAGTCCGTGATCGACGGCCGGGTTCAGCCGGTCGGAGCCGGTCACCATGGCGCTGTCACGATCGGCAGTCGAATGCATTCGATCCGAACCGATTTCGGCCGTTCCACCGTCATCGAGGACATCGGGCCGGATGCCGTCCGGCAGGCTCGCGGCCACGCATTCGGTCAGAATCTGCTCGGCCTCGCCGGGCAGACCCTGGCACATGCTGAGCCAGCCGATCAGCGCGCGGGTCGACACCTCCAGTTCGGGCGGGCAGTGTCCCGATGCGCACGCCGCCGCCAGTGCGCGCTCGATCAGACTTCGCGATTCGCGTAAAGAGCCGCGCAGGAATGGGATTCGCGAGGTGGCGAGTCCGACCGCCATTTCCAGGCCGATGACCGCCCGGTCCGGATCGGCCAGACTGCCCTCGACGGCGCACAGGATGTTGTCCCACGCCGCCCGGGTCCGGACCAGCAGCTCCTGTTCGCGCGGGCTGACCCAGCCGGTGCTCACCGCCTGCACCTGATCTCGGTAATAGTCGCGATGCCGGGCGGTCAGCTCGAGCCATTCCCCGGACTCGATCAGGCGCTCGCGCGCGAATACCTGGAAGCTCTCCAGCAGCGAGAATCGCGCGGTCTCACCGCCGAGGTGGATCGACACCAGCGAACGATCGACCAGCTGTTCCAAGAGACCTGCGATCTCATACCGCTCCAAGCCACCCGAATCGGCTCCGGCACAGACCGATTCGATCGCTTCGATATCGGCCCCGGTCTCCGAGGCCGAACCGCCGTCCCGATCGCCCCCGTCCCGATCGGCGTCATAGCCGGTCGCGAACACCGCCAGCCGCGCGAACAGCAGGCGTTCCTTCGGCTCGCACAGCTCATACGACCAGCCGATGACCGCGCCGATATCGCGATGCCGCTCATCGACGCCCACCCGGAACCCCGGCGACCAGCGCAGCCTGCGGTCCGCCTCGGCGCCGCCCAGATCGCGCAGCACCATCGCCGGAGACTGGTAGCGCAGTCGCGCCGCCGCCAGCCGGATGTACAGCGGGAAATAGTGCAGATGCCAGCAGATCTGCCGCACCACGGCGGTATCGCTCTCCCCCACCGGCCGCCCCGACAGCTCCGCTCGCTGCCGGAACAGCGTCATCGCCTGATCCCAGGCCAGCGGGGGGACCACGGCGATGTGCTCCTCAGCCCAGCCGATCGCGGTACGGCTGGTGGCCAGCACCGACAACGCGGGAATGGCTCCGAGCAGATCCGCGATCACCAGTCCCGCTGCCGCGAGCAGATGTTCGCAATTGTCCAGCACCACAACCGTTCGCCGGGCCGCCTCGTCCATGTCGGCTGCGCCGGCCGGGCGTTCGAGGGCGTCGATCAGCGCCTGTCGCCCGGTGCGTCCGGAGAAGTCGCCTTCCAGCACCGCACCCGCGATCTCATCCATCACCACGGCCGCGCTCGCATCCCGGGGCAGTCGGGCCAGATGCACCCAATACACCGGCAGCCGAGGGTCTTCGCGCAGCCGCGCGGCGATCGCCATGGCCAGCCGGGTCTTACCGATGCCGCCGGGCCCGACCAGTGTCACCAGCCGCGCGGAGCCCGCGAGCAGGGTCGTCACGCGGTCCAGTTCGCCGTCACGCCCTATGAATCCGTCGGTGCCCATCGGCATACCGACGCCGAATGGATCAGGACCTACCGACACGAAGCGGAAGCCTAGAGGTTCGGACCCGCGACGGCCCGTCCGACCTCGGGCTACGTGCTGAGGATCGGTCCCGTAGGTAGCTCCGGGCGGCGATTGCGGATGTGCCCGGACCAGTTCTTCACACAGGATCGACCAGACCCGTATCCACCGAACCGAAAGGTACGACATGCTTTCCGCGCGGTGTCACCGAGAACCCGGCCCGCGATGCCCGTGATCACCGGCACCACCTCCACCCGGCTGGCCGGACTGATCCGCACCACCGCGCTCACCGCCGGGGTTCCGGCCACCGAACTCGATGCGATCAGCCCGAGCGTGAATCCGGCCGTCCTGGCCGACGATCAGCTGCGGGTGCCGACCGAATGGGCCTGGCGGGCCTGGGAACTCATCGACGCGACCGCGGGGCCCGGCTCCGGACTGCTCGCCACCGCCGCGGCCGGGCACGGCGGCCTGCACGTCTGGGACTACCTGTTCACCTGCGCCCCGACCCTGGCGGAAAGCGTGCGCATCGCGATCGGATTGCGCGGAGTTGTCACCGATCCCGGGGTCGACTGGGTGGTGGAGGTGGACGGGCGGCTGCTCACCATCCGGGAAACCACCGCCATCGAACCCGACGGGGTGCTGCCGCCCATCCAGGAATTCATGCTCTCGATCATGCTGCGCCGCGTGCGCGAGGCCACCGGGCAGCGGCTGGTGCCGGTGCGAGTGGCATTCAGCCACAGCGCAACTCACCGGTACCGGCACCTGGTCGACGAATTCGGTACCACCCGAATCGATTTCGGCGCACCCTGCGCGGAGATCACCTTCCTGGACGCGGGTGATCTGCCCACCGGCACCGACCCGTACCTGGGCGCGATGGTCCGCAAGTACGCCGAGTTGCTGCTGACGACATCACGACCGGCTCCAGATTGGCGAACCACCCTGCACGACACCGTCATCGGCGCGCTCCGCGACGGCGACACCAGCCTCGAGGAAGCCGCACGCCGTCTCCAGATCAGCCCGCGCACGCTACAGCGCCGACTATACGAATTGGGCACCAGTTGGCGGCAGGAAGTCGAATCGGTCCGGCGCGACAATGCGATCCAGCTCATGCGGCACACCGATCTACCGGTGCAGTCGGTCGCGGCCCGGCTCGGCTACACCGACGCCCGCACCCTGCGCCGCGCCATCCGCCGCTGGTCCGGCCAGGGCGTCACCGACTTCCGGCGCGACCTGCGCGACACCGATTCGATCGGATCCCCCGGGTCATCCGGGATCCGGCGTTAGAGCTACGCCATGTAACAGATACCATCTGGTTCGTGGCAAAGCTGAATGTCTCCGTAGACGTCCCCATCCCGCCCGATCAGGCTTGGGCACACGCCTCCGACCTGCCCGAACTCGACAAATGGCTGACCCTGCACGAGGGCTGGCGCGGTCCGATACCCGCCGACCTCACCCCCGGCACCCGCCTCATCGGCGTGGCCACCGTCAAAGGCTTCCGCAACCGCGTCACCTGGGTGGTGAAAACGGCCGAACCCCCGAACCGCCTGGTACTCAACGGTTCCGGCATCGGCGGCACCAAATTCGGCATCGAACTCCGCGTCGCGCCGAGCCCGTCCGGTTCGAAGGTCACCGCCGATTTCAGCCTCGGCGGCGCACCCCTGTTCGGCCCCATCGGCTCCGCCGTCGCCCGCGCCCTACGCGGCGACGTCGAACGCTCCCTGGACAACTTCGTCAAGCTCTACGGCTGACCCGAAACAGAAGAATGGCCCGGAACCTGGGGTTCCGGGCCATTCTTCGTAGTAGCGGGGACAGGATTTGAACCTGCGACCTCTGGGTTATGAGCCCAGCGAGCTACCGAGCTGCTCCACCCCGCGTCGGGTGAAGAAGACGTTACCCCGGGGTGTACACATTCTCCAAAACGGGCGAAGGGGGCGAGGTCAGGCGGCTTCGGGGCGGATGCCGCCGGAGGCCAGGGTGAGGATTTCCTTGTTGCCGTCGGCCCAGGTGGGGGTCATGGCGATGTCGTTGATGAGCCAGTGGTCCGCGGTGCGGAGCAGGCCGATGCGGTAGGTGCCGCCCAGGGTCCAGCGGGGGGAGCCGAAGGGGTTGGCCAGCAGGTGAATTGCCTGGAAGACGGCGGTCAGGACGGCGGTGTCGCCGTCGACCTGGACCAGGTGGTTGGCGAGCAGGTGCTGGGTGGCGTCGAAAGCGCCGAGCAGGCGAGACCAATCGGCGTGGATTTGCGCGGGGGTGACGTGGGCGGGGTCGCCGCCCCAGATGGCGGTGTAGTCGAGGCGCACGGAATCTGCGAAGACGCCGGGGAAGGCATCCCAATCGCGAGTGTCTATGCGCCACATCATGGTGGTGGCGGCATCGATCACGTCGGCACGATCCTGGGCTGAAGTCATGGCGGTACTCCTATGTAATCAGTTGAGGGGGAGAAGATTTCGGGCGTCGAAGACGCGGTGTGCCACGGTCATCGCGGCGAGCACCCGCGGGAAGCCCGCATACGGCAGCGCCTGGATGACCGTCTCGACCAGATCCTGCGGCGCGACACCGACATTGAGCGCGGTGGTCAGGTGCGCCTCGAGTTGCGGATCGGTGGAACCCAGGCCGATGAGGACGCCGAGGATCACCAGTTCGCGACGGCCGGCGTCCAGGCCGGGGCGGGCATGGATATCGCCGTAGGCGAATTCAACGGCGTAGCGGCTCAGATCGGGAGCGATATCGGCGAGGGCGTCGTAGACACGGTGGCGGGCGGCGGTGGGGCCGCCCAGTTCGGCCAGGCGGGCCATACCTCGTTCGTAGCGGTCGGGCATGGGATCAGCGTGCCGGGTGCGCGCGGGCGGACCCAGATCCTCCTTGTTCCGGGTACTCCGAGGGCCAGGCTCACCGAATTCGGGCAGACTGGGCGGTATGGCCGCACACAATCCGCTGGGGGAATTCCTGCGCTCCCGGCGGGCCCGCATCACTCCCGAACAGGTCGGACTGCGCGCGGGCGCCTCTGGACGGACGCGGCGGCGGGTGGCCGGACTGCGCCGGGAGGAACTGGCGCAGCTGGCGGGAATCAGCGTGGAGTACTACCAGCGGCTCGAACAGGGCCGAGCCAATCACCCCTCGAACGAAGTGCTCGACGCACTCGCCGAGGTACTGCGCCTGGACGCCACCGAACGCGGATACCTGGGCAGGCTCGCCAATCCGGCGCGAAATCAGCTGCCGCGGGCCACTTCCGCCGAGGTGCGGCCGCAATTGCGGAGCATGCTGGACCTGGTCGACAAGGTGCCCGCGCTGGTGATCACCGATCGATTCGATGTGCTGGCGTCCAACGCGCTCGCCGGACGACTGTTCGAGCCGATCTCGAATGTGCTGCGGGACAATGGGAATCTGGCGCGCACCCTATTCCTGGAGACGGCCGCGCGGGACTTCTACGTGGAGTGGGACGAGGTGGCGGCGGCCACGGTCGCTGCGCTGCGACTCACGGCGGGCGACCATCCAGAGGATCTCGAACTGACCGCGCTGCTCGACGAGCTGTCCACCGGCAGTGCGGAATTCGCCGAACTCTGGTCGGCGGGCGAGGTCGCGGTGCGCACGCACGGCTCCAAGAATTTCCGCCATCCCACCGTCGGCGTCCTGACCCTGAATTACGAAAACCTGGAATTGCCGGGGGATCTGCGCCAGCGCCTGGTCACCTTCAGCCCGGATCCCGCCACCGCGACCGATGCCGCGCTCCGGGTGCTCGCGTCACAAACCTATGTGAGCCGCTGAACCGGAGACAGGCCCCGCAGCAGCTGCGCGTCCACGACCAGCGCGGTGGTGTTATCCCTGCCGCCATTGGCCAGCGCCGTCTCGACCAGCGCCTCGGCGGTGTGACCGGCCGAATTGTCAGCTGCCAGCAGGGCTTTGATCGCCACCATGTCCAGCTTCTTGCCCACGCCGTCACTGCACAGCAGTAGTCGCCCGGCACTCGAACCGGTGGCGGCCTGACCGATCTGATCGGGTTCCACCGTGCGCGCGGATGTGGTCACCAGGTGGGCCATACCCGGCATCGGCTCATGACCGCGGGACCGGAAGTATTCGGCCACAGTGTGATCGGTGGTGATGCGCTGAAGCGCCCGGCCATTCCAGCGGTACGCCCGGCAGTCGCCGACCCACGCGATATCGGTCGGGCCATCGGGCTGTCCGCCCGCGGGAAGCACCGCCACCACCAGCACGCTGTCGGCGGCCGACTCGGGCAGCTCGCGCAGCAATTCCTTTTGTGCGGCAAGAATTCCCGCTCGTGCACCGTGTACCACCGCGACCCGCGATGCCGTCCGGGCCACCAGCCGCGCGGCTCGCGCCGCCGCCAGATGATCGCCGACGCCGTCCGCGACGACGAAAGCCGTTCGGCCCGAACGTTCATCGGTGAAGGTGGCCACCGCGTCGGCGTTGATGGTGCGTGATCCGATCCGGCTCACCGCCGCACCCGCCACCCTGCCCAGCCACGCCTGGTCTGCGGGTTCCACCGGATCTCCGGCGCCGATCTCGAACGCCTCGCTGTGCATGGCCCCTCCTGGGACTCGGCCTCACGGGGTGCTGTGGACCAGCACTCCCTCATTCAACGGCCGAAAACCGTGCGCTACTCCCGATTTGCCTGTGTGATTGCTGTGGAAACCGGCAAAAGCCGAGATCAGAACGTTATCGCGGATCAGTGCGCGGTCTGCGCGACCACGAAGATCCGGCGGAACGGTAGCCAGGTCGCACCGTCCGGCTGCTGCGGATACGCCTCGCGCAGCAGCGGTGCGAGCTGGGCGCGGAACTCGGCCCAGGCCGTGTCATCGAGCACATCGCGGACGGGGGTGAGCGCCGTGCCGGTGACCCACTCCAGGACCGGATCCGGACCGGTCAATCGCTGCAAATAGGTTGTCTCCCAAGCGTCGACGGCACACCCCTGCGCGGTCAGCACCTGGGCGTACCCGGCCGGATCGAGCACCGCGCGCGGCTCGAGCAGCCCCGCGGGAGCCAGTCGCTCCCGCCACTGTTCCGTACCGGCCAATGTGCGAATCGCGAGATGTGAAGGCGCGTCGAAGTTTCCGGGCACCTGGAACGCCAGCCACGCCCCGGCGGGCAGCTCCTGCGCCCACGTCGCGATCAACTCCGGATGACCGGGCACCCACTGCAATACCGCATTGGTCACCACCACATCGGTATCCGGACCCGGCCGCCACTCCCGCACATCCACCAGTCGCGCGTCGATACCGCGCGCCCGCGCCGCCGCCACCATCTCCGGAGAGGAATCGGAAGCCTCCAGCGCCGCGTCCGGCCACCGCTCCCCCAGCGTCAGCGTCAGATTGCCGGGGCCGCACCCCAGATCCACCACGCGGCGCGGCTGCTCGGCCCGCACCCGCTGCACCAGATCGAAGAACGGCCGCGCTCGATGATCATCGAAGGCCAGATACTGCCGCGGATCCCACATGGCAGCCACCCTAATCCGCCGGGTGCGCGCGGTCGCGCGAGCGCGCGAGGCATATGCCGAAACGAGAGAAGGCCCTCGAAGAATGATCTTCGAGGGCCTTCTCGCTAGTAGCGGGGACAGGATTTGAACCTGCGACCTCTGGGTTATGAGCCCAGCGAGCTACCGAGCTGCTCCACCCCGCGTCGGTGAACACAACATTACACACGGCTCGCAGTCAGTACCAAATCGTATGGTCAGGGGCGGTTTCTTCGATTGTCGGTCCGATCTTGAAGGCGGCGCGGAGCGGGTTCCAACCATCCGGATGGTTGCAAAACGGAGGTCTTGGACAGAAAAACCTCCGCCTGGGAAGCCCTTCCTGCGCGCGTGTCCCGCGAAACGCGCCCGAAACGTGACTGGAGTCACATTTTCACAGTGAGTTGAATCACATCACGAGCATATAACAGACCGATCGGATCTACGAATTGCAGCATAGCCAACCTGCATGAAGGCTATTTTTTCGGTTATTCGCTTCATGCAATTCCGAAGTTATCAAGACGTGATCTGTCGAGATTCCCCCGTTATCGTCAGTCTCGGCCCGGATCAAACCCGTGATGGGCACCGCACCGAACCGCCGCACGCCGGAAACCCTGTCCCGCGGTTTGGTACCCAGAGCCCCTGGGGACAGGGACACGGCAGCAAAACGCCTGGTCGGTCGTTCGCAGGGAGGGAAAAACACCATGAAACAGAACCGGAAGATCAACACCCGCGCCCTCGGCCTCCTCGCCGTCACCGGTGCACTTGTTGCCGTCCCGTTCGGCTTCTCCGCGACCGCCTCGGCAGCCCCCGCCCACGACTGGGACGGCGTCGCCCAGTGCGAGAGCGGCGGTAACTGGGGTATCAACACCGGCAACGGCTACTACGGCGGCCTGCAGTTCTCGCCCAGCACCTGGTCGGCACACGGCGGCCAGGGCAGTGCGGCCAACGCCTCCAAGGCCGAGCAGATCCGCGTGGCCGAGAACGTGCTCGCGAGCCAGGGCGTCGGCGCCTGGCCGGTCTGCGGCCAGTACCTGCGCGCCGGTGCCTCCGAGCCCGAGCCGGAGCCCGTCGTCGAGCCCGCGCCCGCCCTCCCCGCGCCCGCCCCGGTCAGCGATAAGCAGGTCCTGATCGATCAGGCCAAGACCGCCGCCGGTGGCCTCGCCCAGCAGTTCGGCGTGCAGGATCAGTACCAGCAGGTGCTGGATCAGAACGCCTCGCTCATCGAGTCCTGGGGCCGCTGAGCCTCGGGCCCGCTGAGCCCGCGCACTCCTTCCCCATACCGGAAGTGACAGGAAAGCGCTGCCGTCGCCCATGACGGCAGCGCTTTTCTTGTCCCGCAGGGCAATTCGCTCAGTTGGCGAACTCCGCGCGGTGCGCGAGCGCCCAGTCACGGAAGCTGCGCGGCGGGCGGCCGGTCACCTGTTCGACGGTCGGATGCACCACCGAGGTGAAGGACTCGAGCGCGGTGGCGCGCAGGGCGGTGATGGCGTCGGCCATCTCCGGCGAGACACCGAAACCGATTATGGCCGAGCGTGATTCGTCCGCCGAGGTCTCGACGTAGTGCAGCGGGCGGCCCAGAACTTCGGCGAGGATATCGGTCTGCTCGCCCGGCGAGAGCGGCTGCGGGCCGCTGAGGGTGTACACCCGGCCTGAATGTCCCTGTTCGACAAGGGATCTCACCGCGACCGCGGCGATGTCCACCGGGTCCACCACCGCGATGCGGCCCTGGCCGAACGGGGCGCGCACCGTATCGGCGGCGCGGATGCCGGGAGCCCAGTGCAGGGCATTGGACATGAAACCCAAGGGGCGCACCATGGTCCACGGGATCCCGCTCGCCCGGACCGCGTCCTCACCGGCACGATGCCACATCGGGATCGGATCGGTCGCGGCATCGTCCCCGGCCCGGCCCGAGGACAGTTTCACGATCCGGCTCACTTCCGAATCCGCCGCCGCGGCAGCGATATTCGCATCGTGCTTGGGCAGTTCGGGTCCGCTCGACAACAGGAACACGCTCTCGACACCGCGCATCGCGGGGACCAGACTGTCCGGCTCACCGAGATCACCGCGCACCACCTCGACCCCGGCGGGCAGTCCCGCGGTCTCCGGACGGCGGACCAGCGCACGTACCGGCGCGCCCAGTTCGAGCAATCCGTCGATCACGGCTCGGCCAACGGTTCCGGTTGCTCCGGTCACAAGAATCATCACGCACTCCAGCTCTTCAGCGGCTCTTCGCGGGGTTGATCACCGCGCTGGAACCAGCCTGTTCCAAGCGCCGGGCAACATCCATGAAGGAGCTTCGAATCGGGGAGATATTCCATATCAGCCGCGAATGCGATGATTTCTTCCATGCTGGATGAGATCGACCGCGGACTGATCCACGCCCTGCACCTCGACGGGCGCGCCACTTTCCAGCGGATCGGCGAGGTGCTCGGCGTCTCGACCCAAACCGTCTCGCGCCGCTACGCACGCCTGCGCGAGACGGCGGGGTTGCGCGTGGTCGGCCTCGCTGACCCCGCGCGCACCGGGACCACGCAGTGGCTGGTGCGCCTCACCACGACTCCCCCGGCATCCCGTCAACTCGCCGAAATCCTTGCCCAGCGCGCCGATACGACCTGGGTCATGCTCACCTCCGGCGGCACCGAGATCTTCCTGATCGTGGATGCCCCCGAGTCCGGCACGCCCGAGCTACTCCTGCACGACCTCCCCCGCACCTCGGTGATCACGGGGATCTCGGCACACTATGTCCTGCACACCTATCTGGGCGGCCCCACCGCCTGGCCGGGTCGCCTCACCGTGCTCGACGCGGCACAGCAGTTCGCGCTGGCGGGGCGGCGGCTCGACTCCAACGCGCAACCCGACATCCACGCTGCGGCACAGCAGAATTCAGCCATGGCACCGGGATCGCGCACTGCCGCGCGACGCCCCGTCACGGCCGAGGAAGAATCACTCCTCGCGGCTCTCCGCTCCGACGGCCGAGCGGGGTTGGCCCGCCTGGCCGACACCACCGGATGGTCGCAATCCACTGTGGCACGGCGTATTTCGGAGCTGCGAGCCGACGGCGCGCTGTACTTCGATGTGGAGGTGGACGATCGTGGGCTCGGTGTCACGACCCGCGCGCTGCTCTGGGCCACGGTCGCTCCCAGCCAGCTAGACCGCGTCGCGAAAGCCCTTGCCCAGCATGAAGAATTGGCCTTCCTGGCCGCCACCACCGGCAAATCGAACCTCATCGCCGAGGCGCTCTGCCCCGACCCCGCCAGCCTGCACACCTACCTGACCCAGCGCCTCGGCGCGTTCGACGCCATCCACACCCTCGAGACCACACCCGTACTCGCCACGGTGAAGTCCACCTCACAGCCCACCCTCGCGCACCAGCCCGCCCGACGCCGCTGAACGAATCCCGAAGGTCCTCACCACATCCGGCACAACAGCCCCCTCACCACGTCCGGCACAGCCCCTTCGTCATCCCGGCGTGTCCTTGGCCGGGATCCACACCACCTGTACTCCAACGAGATTCAGTGGATCCCGGCCAAAAGCGCGCCGGGATGACGGGGCTGGTGTCCGCCGATGCGCCTCGGAGGCGTGTGCTGGTGGCGAAGGAAAAGGCGCTGCCGTCGTTGTCGACGGCAGCGCCTTTTCGGTCAGCGGTCAGTGGGTCAGTTGCCTGCCTTCTGGTAGGCGTTCACCGCTGTCTGCAACTGTTCCAATGCCTTGCCGAGTTGGCCGAGGTCGCCGGACTTCTGGGCGTCCTGGACCGCGCGCAGCGCATCGTCGAGTTGTTTGACCGCGGCGTCCTTATTGGCCGCCGGTGGGGTCACCGTCCCTTGATTGGGCGGAGTTGTCCCCTGGTTCGGGGGTGGGGAGGCCTGGTTGGGCTGGTCGGTGGCGGCGCTGCCGGTGCCCGGGAGCACCTGTTCGAGCGCTTCCTTGACCGTCGAGCCGTAGCCGACCTTGTCCCGATAGCTGGCCAGCACCTTCACCAACTGCGGGAAGGACGGTGTATTCGGGCCGCCCGCATTGCGTTCCAGATACCAGGGTTCGACGTACAGGATGCCGCCGTCACCGACGGGCAGCGTCAGCAGATTGCCGTATTTGATCTTGTTGACATTGCCGCCGGTCAGCAGGTTCCGGTCCCTGGACACTTGATCGTTCGTCGTCATGGACGTCTGTGTCTGGCCCGGCCCCGGCGTCTGTGAATCCGGTGGCAACTTCAAAACGGTTATCTTGCCGTAGTTCTCGGGATCCGAATGCGCCTGGATGTACGCGGACAGGAAGTTTCGCTTGTACCCGACCATGACGCTGGTCAGGTTGAAGGTCGGCTTATTCGTCTTCGGATCGCCCACCAGCACGTAGTACGGCGGTTGATGCGCACCGCTGGCCGCACCCTCCTGCGTCGGATCGTTCGGCACCGACCAGAAGGCGTTATTGGTGAAGAACTCGCGCGGATCATCCACGTGGTACTTGGCGAGCATCTCGCGCTGCACCTTGAACAGATCCTCCGGATACCGGAAGTGCGCCCGCAGATCCGCGCTGATCGCGCTCTCCGGCTTCACCGCGTTCGGGAACACCCCGCTCCACGCCTTGAGCACCGGATCGGTCTTGTCCACCTGGTACAGGGTGACGGTGCCGTCGTACGCGTCGACGGTCGCCTTCACCGAGTTGCGGATGTACGAGACCTCCTTGCGCGGCAGCAGCCGGCCGGTGGTCTGGTCGATGCTGTCCTCGACCACGCCGTCCAGCGAGGTGCGCTGGGCGTACGGGTAATTGTCGAGCGTGGTGTAGGCGTCCACGATCCAGAGCATGCGCCCGTCCACCACGGCCGGGTACACATCGCCGTCGGCGGTCAGCCACGGCGCGACCTGGGTGACGCGATCACGCGGATTGCGATTGAAGATGATCTTCGAATCCGACCCGATCGCACCGGAGAACAGGATGTTCCGCTCGGCGTACTTGGCCGCGAACGCGAACCGGTTGAACCAGTTGCCGATCGAGACGCCACCCGAACCGGAGTACGTGTACTGATCGGTGGGGGTGTCGTATTCGCGCGGGGCCTGATTGTTGCCGCCCACGATGGCGTAATCGGAATCGCCCTTGGAGATCAATTCGCCGTAGTAGATGCGCGGCTGATCCAGCTTGATGGCCTGCTTGTCCTTGGGCGTGAACAGATCGCTCACCGTGGACAGATCACCGACATTGAACACCGGATAGCCGTAGCCGCCGCCGGAATCACTGCCCGCGGACTGCTGCGCCTGCTGGGTGTCCTTCGGCGGAGCCTGATTCACCCGATTCGCCGGGGATGCGACGAAACCATTGCCGTGCGTGTAGACCGTGTGCTTGTTGATCCAGTCGGTCTGGTTGCCGGACAGGTTCTGCGGCTGCAACTCTCGGGCCGCCACGATGTAATCGCTCATCTCACCGTTGATGGTGTAGCGATCGATATCCAGCGGATCCGGGAAACCGTAGAAGTTCTGCAACTGCTGATTGCGCTGAATGAAGGTCTGCGTCAACAGGTTCGGGTCCAGCAGCCGGATGTTCTTGATGGTCGCCTGATCGGACGGCACCATGACCGGCTGTTTGGTCACCGGATCGGTGGTCGCCTCACCCTTGTAATTGGTGTATTCGACCTTGTCCGGCGTGAGCCCGTACGCATCGCGCGTGGCCTCGATATTGCGCTCGATATACGCGCTCTCCTTGGTGGCCGCGTTCGGGCGCACCGAGAACTGCTCGACCAGCAGCGGCCACACCGCGCCGACCAGTACCGAGGACAGCACCAGCAGCGCCGCCGCCATGGCCGGAATCCGCAAGTCGCGCAGTACGACTCCGGCGAAGAACGCGATCGCGCAGATCACCGCGATGGACAGCAGGATCAGCTTGGCGGGCAGCACCGCGTTGATATCGGTGTAAGAACCACCGGTGAAGGTCGGCTCCTTACGCGTACTCGACAGCAGCGCGTACCGGTCGAACCAGTACGCGATCGCCTTGAGCAGCACGAACAGTCCGGCCAGAATCGCCAGCTGCACGCGCGCGGCGGTGCTCAGCGTGCCCTCGCGACCCGCCAGCCGCAGCCCGCCGAACACGTAGTGCGTCACCAGATTCGCGAAGAACGCGATCACCACGGCGACGAACAGCCAGTTCAGCACCATCCGATAGAACGGCAGATCGAAGGTGTAGAACCCGATGTCCAGATGGAACTGCGGATCCTGCACACCGAACTTGCCACCGTGCAGGAACAACTGCACCGTGGCCCAGCTCGATTGCGCCACCAGACCCGACAGCACACCGATCAGCAGCGGAATCCCGATGCCGAACAGCCGAAGTCGGCTCATGACGGTGGTGCGGTAGCGCGCGATCGGATCGCCCGGCCCCGAGACCGGTACGAACACCGGTCGCGAGCGGTACGCCAGCAGCAGCGCCAGCCAGATGATCGCGCCGACAACCAGCGCGACGACCAGGAACAGTAGGAAGCGGGTCAACAGCACCCGGTGGTACACACCGCGGAAACCGACCTCGCCGAACCACAACCAGTTCGTATAGGCGTCGGTGAGCCGCGGCCCGACCAATAACAATGCCGCCAGGGCCAGTGCTGTCACCAGCAATATCCGGCTGCGGCGTGACAGCGAAGGTAAGCCAGTCGGGGGGCGCATGCCCACGATGCCACTCTCCCAGGGTCCGGCAGGCCCGCCCGGAAAAACCAGGCGGTGCACCGCAGTCCGATGATGCGAGTTGGTCCCAGGGGACCGTTCGCGCCCCACTCTACGTAAATCGCCCGGGATCCGGCCCAACACCCGGGCTCGAGAGCGCGAGATCTCGATGCGAGGATTGCGGGGTGAACCCTGAGCAGTGGGCCGCGTCCGCCCTGTACCGGTGCATCCGTGAAGTCGCCGAGTATGTCGACGGCGAGGGCTGGGACCGTCCCCCGCAAATGTTCGCCCTGGTACCGACGGTGGACCTGGTCGCCGCCGAACCCTCGCTGATGGATCAGGTGGACGAGAAGGACGCCCTGACTCCCATTGCGCAGGAGCCGTTTCCGGAGGACATCAACGGCGACCATCCGCGCGCGCTCGACGAATTCCTGGCCACCACCAGTTGGCCGCTCGCCGTCGAAGGCTGCGTGCTCGTGCAGCAGATCGTGGTGCTGCCGCCCGATGCCGAGCAGACCCTCGATGACGCGATCGAACCGCTGCTCGCCGATCCCGACGCCGCCGACTCGGCCGCCCGGCAGGCCGCGGTCTCGCATCCGGAGCGCCGCGATGCGCGGTTGTTCGTAGGCGTCCTGCGCGACGGCACCGCACTGTCACTGCTCCAGGTCCGCCCCGCCGAGGACGAGGACGACCCCTTCGGCGACCTCGACCTGCGCACCGCCCCCAACCTGGCTCCGAACCTGGTCGAGGCGGTCAGACAGACGCTCGACAACGAGCCCGAGGACTGAGCGCCCGGGCCGAGTAGCCCGAGGGCTGAAAGCAATTCGTGCCCCACTGCCTGATGGCAGTGGGGCACGGCGCATATCGGGGATTGCAGCCTCGTCAGCTGCAGCTGGGGGTTTCCTTGCCCGCGTTGATGTCGTCCAGCGCCTGGACCGCGCCCGCGAGGTTTTCGACCTTGACCAGGCGCAGACCGTCGGGGGTGCGCTGGGCGGCCTCATTGCAGTTGGCGGCGGGGACCAGGAAGGTCTGGGCGCCTGCCTCGTGGGCGGCGATCATCTTGTACTGGATGCCGCCGATCGGGCCGACCTTGCCGTCCGGGTCGATGGTGCCGGTGCCCGCGACGAATTTATTGCCGCTGAGCTCGCCCGGGGTGAGCTTGTCGATGAGCGCCAGGGTGAACATGAGACCGGCGGAGGGACCGCCGATTTCGGCCAGGTTGAAGTCCACCTGGATCGGACCGCTGGCGAATTCGCCGGGCGTGATGCCGAGATAGCCCTTGTTGGAATCGTCCGGGCGCGCGCCCAGGGTGATCTCGGCGCGCTGCTCGGCGCCGTCGCGGCGGAACACCACCGGAATGGCGCTGCCGGGTTTGGCCGCGGACACCGCCGCCACCACATCCTTGGACGAGGCGATGGGTTTGCCGTCGACGCTCACCAATTCATCGCCCTTGCGCAGCACATCCTTCGCGGGCCCGTCCTCGGTGACCGCGCGCAGCCGCACCACGGTCGGCATCTTCAGATAATGCAGGGCCGCCAATTCCGCATTGTCTTCGGAATCCTTGAAGTCCTGTTGATTCGATTTGTCTATCTCGTCACGCGACACTCCGGGCGGATACACCTCGGCACGCGGCACCAGACCGTGCTGACCATCGAGCCACAGCCCGAATGCCTCGAAGATATTCAGCTGATCGCGAACGGAGACCGTGGTCATATTCAGATTGCCCGCGGTCGGATCGACCGCGGCTCCCCGCACCTCAACGACCTGTTTTCCATTCACTTCGCCCAGCGTGTTGAATGTCGGCCCAGGTCCGAGTGCCACGAACGGGACGGTGACGACACTGCCGATGATTCCCAGCACCAAAATGGGGATCAGGGCGGCGAGCAGGGTGAATATCCGACGGTTCACGCGGCCAAGGGTACTGGTGATGCCCCCGATTGCCGCGTTCCGCTCGGCGGTTCGCCCCATCGGAGGCTCCAGTACCGTAGAAGCCATGAGTGATATGCCGTTCGGATTCTCGAATCGCGACGACGACCCGGAGCGCAAGCCCGGCGACGAGTCCAGCGGTTCCGGTGCGAACAACCCGTTCGGATTCGGTGGTCCGGGCGGCGGCGGATTCGATCCCTCGCAACTCGGCCAGATGCTCAGTCAGCTGGGTCAGATGTTCAGCACCATGGGCCAGCCGGGCGCGCAATCCGGTCCGGTCAATTACGACCTCGCCAAGCGGCTGGCTCGCCAGCAGCTCGGTTCCAGCGTCACCCCGGTGACCGAGGGCGCGCAGCGCGCGGTCGCCGATGCCTCGCATCTGGCCGAACTCTGGCTGGACCCGGTCACCACGCTGCCCGCGGGCGCGACCAAGACCGTGGCCTGGACCGCCAATGACTGGATCGAGGAGACGCTGCCGACCTGGAAGCGGCTGTGTGATCCGGTGGCCGAACAGGTTTCGGGCATGTGGACCGCGACCCTGCCCGCCGAGGCCAAGGAATTCGCCGCGCCCATGATGGGCATGCTCGGGCAGATGGGCGGGCTCGCCTTCGGTTCGCAGCTGGGTTCCGCGCTCGGCCAGCTCGCCAAGGAGGTGCTGACCTCCACCGATATCGGCCTGCCGCTCGGCCCGGCCGGCACCGCGGCGCTGCTGCCCGCGGCGATCTCCGAATTCAGCGCCGGACTGGAACAGCCCGAGAGCGAGATCCTGGTCTACCTGGCCGCCCGCGAGGTCGCGCATCAGCGACTGTTCGCGCATGTGCCGTGGCTGCGCCAGCAGGTGCTGGGCGCGGTCGAGGATTACGCGCGCGGCATCAAGATGGATTTCTCGGCCATCGAACAGGCCGCGGCCGGACTCGATCCGATGACCCTGGCCCAGGACCCGTCCAAGCTGGAGGAACTGCTCGCACAGGGCACCTTCGAACCGCAGACCACCCCCGAGCAGCAGGCCGCGCTGGATCGGCTGGAAACCCTGCTCGCGCTGATCGAGGGCTGGGTCGAGACCGTGGTCACCGATGCCGTCGGCGATCGGCTGCCGGGTGCGGGCGCGCTCGCGGAGACCCTGCGCCGCCGCCGTGCCACCGGCGGACCGGCGGAGCAGACCTTCGCCACCCTGGTCGGCCTGGAATTGCGCCCGCGCAAGGTGCGCGAGGCGGCCACGCTGTGGCGGCGGCTCACCACCGACGCGGGCATCGAACAGCGCGACGGCATCTGGGCGCATCCGGATCTGCTGCCGGATTCCTCGGATCTGGACGCCCCCGCGGGCTTCATCGATTCGGTACTCGGCGGCGGCACAACGGCTTTCGACGATCCGCTGGCGCAGCTGGCGGAGACCGAGGCACGGGAGCGGGCCGCCAAGGAAGCCGCCGAGGGCGGGGACAAGCCGGTGGACACCACCAAGCCGGAGCAGCCGACCGACGATGAGGGAGAGGGCGGTAAGCCCGCCTCCTGAGCTCCTCAGCCAACCCCGGCGAGGCTCGATCTCGTTTCGTAAAGTTGTGGATAACCCTCGAAAGCGCTGGTAGTTAGGCGTTTTCGAGGGTTATCGCCGTTCCGGGGGCGGGCAGGGTTGGGGCATGACCACGCTTGCGCGTACTTATGGGCCGATGCTGGATCCGCGAGTCACGGTGCTGCTGCGCCGTAATGGGCTGGTGCAGTTGGGGTGGACTCCGGGGGAAGCGGTGCTGCTGCGGCCGGTGGGCCCGGTCGAGGCGGTGCCCGCGCTGTTGCGGCTGCTGGACGGGGTGCGGCCGGAGGACGAGATTCTTTGTAAAGCACGGGCATTGGGGTTTTCGGGGGAATCCACCTCGGCGCTATTGGATAGCTTGGCCGAGGCCGGACTATTGATCGACGCGGAAACGCCGTCGCGATTGCGGCGGGTGCGGGTGCATGGGCGCGGGCCGCTCTCGGACGCATTGCTGGAGGGATTGGGTCGAATCGGGTTGCGGGCCAGTCATTCCTTTCCCGGGCACGCGCCGGGCACGCGATTGGAACGGCCCGATCTGGTGGTGCTCGCCGATGCCCTGGTCCCGGATCCCGCACTGGTGGCCGAGTTGATGCGGCAGCGCATTCCGCATCTGCAGGTGCGAATTCGCGATGGGCACGGGGTGATCGGACCGCTCGTACTGCCGGGTGAATCCAGTTGCCTGCGCTGCGCGGATCTACTGCGCTGCGATCTGGAACCGGAGTGGCCGCATTTGAGCGCGCAATTGCTGGGCCGGGCCGGACAGGCCACCCCGGCGAGTATCGCGGCAGCGGCGGCGCTCGCACTGCACGAGATCGACACCATCGCGCACGGCGATGCCGAATTCGCACCGGCCACCCTGAATGCCACCCTCGAATTGCATCTCGATCGCCCGCATCTGGATTCCCGGCACTGGCCCGCCCATCCGCTCTGCGGTTGCCTGGACACCGCGCACGGCCATCCGGATGCCGCCGCCGCACCCGCGAACGGCGAAATCGATTCGGACATCACCGATCCCACGGCTGCCCGTGATAGCGAATCGGAGTTGCTGTGACCGATACCACTAAAGCCCTGGACCCGCGATTACATCCGATTCCCATGGCGAACCGTCTGGGACATCGGCATGATGGGAACGTGTCAGAGATTGTGAGCAAGCGCTCTTCCCGCAATGCCAAGTTGGCGAAGATCCCACTGGGCATCGCAGGGCGGGCGGCCGTGGGTTTCGGCCGCAAACTGGCCGGGGGCGATAAGACCGAGATCAATGCCGAGCTGAACCAGAAGGCCGCCGAACAATTGTTCGCGGTACTGGGTGAGCTCAAGGGCGGGGCGATGAAGTTCGGGCAGGCGCTGTCCGTCTTCGAGGCGGCGGTACCCGAGGAATTCGGTGAGCACTACCGCGAGGCCCTCACCAAATTGCAGGCCGCCGCGCCGCCCATGCCGACCGCCGCCGTGCACCGGCAGCTCGATCAGCAACTGGGCACCGGCTGGCGGCAACGCTTCAAGGAATTCGACGATGAGCCGACCGCGTCGGCCAGTATCGGCCAGGTGCACAAGGCCGTCTGGTCGGACGGGCGCGTCGTCGCGGTGAAGGTGCAGTATCCGGGGGCGGACGAGGCGCTGCGCGCGGATCTCAAAACGCTCAATCGCATGGCTGGCATGATGGGCGCGCTCATTCCGGGCGCGGACGTCAAACCGGTACTGGCCGAGATCAGCGAGCGCACCGAGGAAGAACTCGACTACCGCATCGAGGGCGGCCATCAGCGCCAGTTCGCCAAGGCCTTCGACGGGCACGCGCGTTTCCTGGTGCCCAAGGTGGTGGCCAGCGCGCCCAAGGTGATCGTCACCGAATGGCTGGATAACGCGACCCCGGTCTCCAAGGTCATCGCCGACGGTATGGCCGATCCGGCGGGCACCGTCGAACTGCGCAATCGGGTCGCCGCGCAGATGGGCGAATTCCATTTCAGCTCACCGGCGATCGCGGGCCTGCTGCACGCCGATCCGCATCCCGGCAATTTCATGGTCATGCCGGACGGCCGCCTTGCCGTGATCGACTACGGTGCCTGCGCCCCGCTGCCCAATGGCTTCCCGCCGGAGCTGGGCCAGATGGTGGCGCTCGCGGTCGAGGAGCGCTTCGACGAACTGACCGAGCTGATGACCACCAATGGCTGGGTCATTCCCGGCAAAAAGGTTACGCACCAGGAGATTCAGGACTACCTGCGTCCGTTCACCGATCCCATCAAGACCGAAACCTTCCACTTCACCCGTAAGTGGATGCAGCGCGTGGCGGGCAAGGCCACCGATATCTCCAATCAGGAGATGCTGAAAACCGCTCGCGCCCTGCAACTTCCGGCCGAGCACGTGATGATCTTCCGCGTACTGGGCGGATCCATCGGCATCTGCGCCCAGCTCGATGCCGAACTGCCCTTCATGAAGCTCATGCAGGATTGGGTCCCCGGCTACAAGGAATACCGCACCGCTAGCTGAAAACCCTTCGGACGCAAAACGACCCGCTTACGAAGAAGTAAGCGGGTCGTATGCGTTCTTTTTCACCCCCGGCGCTCAGGCCGATCATGCCACCGCGACCTTGCGCGGACGCCCACGCGGGCGCTTACGGGCAATGACAACACCCTGATCGAAGATCTCGCCGCCCCAGACGCCCCAGGGCTCGGCGCGGTCGATGGCGGCGGACAGGCAGCCCTGCCGGATCGGGCAAGCCGCGCAGAGCGTCTTGGCCTCTTCCAGCTGAGCCGGGCTCTCGGCGAACCAGAGATCAGGGTTGCCATCTCGGCAAGGTACGGACATCGTGGCGCCCCGGCGGATGCGGGGAGTCGAGGCCACGGTGTTGCGGCATGTCACGCGGTCACGGGTAACCGTGGTGGACACGTCGGTCTCCTTCTCGTGCAGCGGTCGTTTCGGTGTTGTGAAGCGAAACCGGTGCCGTATGGCGGAGGCCGATATAACTATGGCCACGGTTTCGCTTCTTAGGCGATCCGTGGCCAGATGGTCTGGGAGTTATCCCTTACCTGAGTCGACTTCGGTGTCGACTCCTGTTCACGGTCGCGAGGTGGATGTTGCGGGGGCGGCTGGCTGCCGGCAGCAGATGCACCGGATTGACTCCGGCTTCCGCTGCGAAGGCATCGGTAGCCGCATACGCGACTGCCGGGTGCCAGCTGCCCTCGGGCTTGTCCTGCTTCATGACGATCTGCTCTGCCGCTTGGGTTTTGGTTGCAAAACCCTGAAGACCAAGATCACCGACGAAACCGGACAGACGAATCCCCTGCGTAGCGAGGATCCCCCGGGAGGCGGACATGACGGAGACGGTCGAAACCGTCGCCAAATCACCGGACATTGTCCGGACAGATGCGGTGTTCACGATGCCGTTCATTGGTCTGCCTCCCTCCTGCTCTCGTAGCCGATAAGTACCTATGCGCGTCGGGATTCCTCCCGTGTGCATGAGACCACCCTAAGTAGATATACAGATGCGCACAACCTATTTTTGACCAGCAGTTTTGCGGTCTTGCGCACTCCGATTCAGAAGTGAAGCGTGACAACCCGTTCGGGTCGCGCGCTCACCGCTGCCGGGCCCGGACGATAGCCAGTACGTCCGCGCCGTAGGTCTGGAGCTTCTTCGCGCCGATGCCCGGGATGGCGACGAGCGCCCGGTCATCGGCCGGTCGCTGTTCGGCGATGGCGGTCAGCGTGGTGTCGCTGAAGACCACGAAATGCGGTAGGGACAGGGCCTCCGCCTTGTCCTTACGCCATTCCTGGAGCGCGGCCAGCAGTTCGGTGTCGATATCCGCGGGGCAGCGATTGCAGCGGCCGAGCATGGTCGCCTGGGTATTGAGCAGCGGGCGGCCGCAGACCCGGCAGGTGGGGTGCACGCGCTTGGGGCCGGGCCGATCGGTGGTGCTCGGCGCAATGCGCGAGGCCGGGGAGTCGTCGGGCACCAGGCCGATCAGGAAGCGGGAGCGGCGGCGCACCTTGCGTCCGCCCTCGGATCGGGCCAGCGCCCAGGACAATTGGAGATGTTCGCGGGCGCGGGTGACACCCACGTAGAGCAGTCGGCGCTCTTCCTCCAGGGCCGCCTCATCGGCGACGGCACCGTCGTGACCCAGGACGTGCTGGATCGGCATGGTGCCGTCGGCCAGGCCGACCAGATAGACGGCATCCCATTCCAGGCCCTTGGCGGCGTGCAGCGAGGCCAGGGTGACGCCCTGCACGGTCGGTGGGTGCCGGGCCTCGGCGCGGGCGGCGAGCTCGCGCAGCAGGCCGCCGAAGTCGAGTTCGGGTTCGTGCGCGCCGAGTTCCTCGGTGAGATTGACCAGGGCCATGAGCGCGGACCAGCGCTCGCGGGCCTGCACGCCGACGGGTTCCTCGGCGGTGAGACCGAGGCGGGCCAGTACCGCGCGCACCAGATTCACCAGTTCGGGGCCGCGGGCGTCGGGGAGGTCATCGCGGGCGGCCGCCTGGCGCAGCGCCTGTACGGCCTGGCGCACATCGGTGCGGTTGAAGAAGCCCTCACCGCCGCGCACCTGGTACGGAATGCCGGCCTCGGTGAGCGCCTGCTCGTAGGCCTCGGATTGGGCGTTGATGCGGTAGAGCACCGCGATCTCGGCGGCGGGCACGCCCTTGCCGAGCAGCTTCGAGATCGAATTGGCAACGGCCGCGGCCTCGGCGGGCTCATCGTCGTATTCGGCGAAGGACGGTTCCGGACCGTCCGGGCGCTGGCCGATCAGCTGTAGGCGGGTGCCCGCGATGCGGCCGCGTGCCGCGCCGATCACCCGGTTGGCGAGCGAGACGACCTGCGGGGTGGAGCGGTAGTCGCGCTCCAGGCGGATCACGGTGGCGTCCGGGAAGCGGCGCGAAAAGTCCAGCAGGAAGGCCGGACTCGCACCGGTGAACGAGTAGATGGTCTGGTTCGCGTCACCGACGACGGTCAGATCGTCGCGCTCACCGAGCCAGGCGTCGAGCACGCGCTGCTGCAGCGGTGTGACGTCCTGATATTCGTCGACGACGAAACTGCGGTAGCGACCGCGGAATTCCTCCGCGACCGAGGTGTAGTCCTCGAGCGCGGCGGCGGTGTGCAGCAGCAGATCGTCGAAATCGAGTAGCAGTCCGTCGGCGGTGGTCTTGAGCGATTCGTATCCGGAGTACACCGCCGCGACCTTCGACGCCTCGAAAGGCGCGTCGCGCTGCAACCGCGCCACGGCGGTCGCGTAATCCTCCGGTGCGATGAGTGAGCCCTTGGCCCATTCGATTTCGCTGGTCAGATCGCGCAGCGTATCGGTGTCACTGGCCAGCCCGGCGCGCTGCGCGGCCTGCGCCACGATCGGGAACTTGCGGTCCAGCAGCTTCCACGGCACATCCCCAACAACCTGCGGCCAGAAATACCGCAGCTGCCGCAGCGCGGCCGCGTGGAACGTGCGCGCCTGCACCTGCCCGGCCTCCCCGCCGAGTCCCAATGCCCGCAGCCGACTCCGCAGCTCCCCCGCCGCCCGCGCGGTGAAGGTCACCGCGAGCACCTGATCCGCCCGCACATGCCCCGCCGACACCAGATGCCCGATCCGATGCGTGATCGTGCGCGTCTTGCCCGTCCCCGCGCCGGCTAGGACGCATACCGGCCCGCGCGGCGCGCGCACGGCCGCCGCCTGCTCGGCATCGAGATCGTCGAGCCGGAGCTTCTGGGTCGCGGCGGCAGTCACGCGCACCATCATGACAGTGCCCTCCGACAACCCGCCCGCCACCGGCGCTCCCCGGTCCGAATTGGTGTCACCGCTTCCGAGCATTGGGCGCTTTGCCGGGTTAGCGTGCCGTCGTGGTGAATGAGGCGCCCGGTACGGGTGAGGTGACGCATGATCGGCATGCGTCGTGGATGGAGTTGTTCTTCGATCTGGTGGCGGTGGCCGGAATCGGGCAGTTGACGCATCTGCTGCACGGCGGGCCCTCGCTGGAGCACGTGGTGCTGTATGTGCTGCTCTACCTGGCGTTTTGGTTGGTGTGGGCATGTATCACGCTGTACGGGGATATCGCGGGCGATCGGACGCATCCGGTGTTGATGTTGTCGGCGATGCTGGGGTTGGGGGTGATGGCGGCCGCGGTGGCGGGGGTGCCGGATCGGCATGCGACCACGTTCGCGGCGGTGTACGTGGTGGTGCGGCTGGTCATCGGGCAGGTGTGGGGGCGCGGGCGGATCGTGGTCGATTTTCCGACCGTCCAGCTGACGGTCGGCGTGTTCCCGTGGATCGCCTCGCTGTGGGTGGGTGAGCCGGGCAAGTACTGGTTCTGGGCCGCGGGCCTGGCCATCGATCTGTATCTGATGTTCGTGATCACCGGTGAGCGCATGCTGGCGGGGGCACAGCAGGAATTCGACAAGCGGCTGTCGCGGATTCGGGAGTCACCGCGATTCGACGGCCGCGAATTGCCGAAACTCACGGCGATGCATGCCAATCCGGAGCATCTCGGGGAGCGGCTCGGGCTGTACGTGATCATCGTGCTCGGCGAGGGCATCATCATGGCGATCAATGCCGTCGGCTCGGCGGCATGGAATTTCCACGTGCTGGCCCTGGGTCTGGGCGCGTTCCTGATCCTGGCCGGGCTGTGGGCGCTGACGCTCAAATTCGGTGCGATACCGCGGCTGATGGGCGGTACGGAGGCGGCGGATCAGGTGCCGTGGCAGCACGTCATGGCCACGCACTGCATGGTGACCGGTGCGATAGCCACCATCGCCGCCGGATTGGGCATGACCATCGAGCATGCGGACAGTCATGTGTCACCGGGGATCGGCTGGGTGCTGTGCGGCGGCACGATCGCGTATTTCGTCGTGCTCGCGGTGAGCGGGCTGCGCAGCCCGACCGGCTGGCGGACCCTGCTCGGTTATCCCCTGCCCTGCACGCTGGTCGCGGTGGTGCTGGGCGTATTCGCCCCGCATATCGGCCCGCTCGGGCTGGTGTACGGCATTCTCGCGCTGATCGGGTGGTCGCTGGCCTGGCAGACGCATTCGGAAGGTAGGTGGCGCAGCGCCCCTTGATGATTGCGTTCTCAGTCGCGGTCGCGCAGGCGGCGCAGCGCGGTGGTGAACGCGCCGGTGCGCTCGCCCAGCGGGCCGAAGAAGTCGCGGTCGCAGGATTCGACCGCGACGATGGCCTGATTGACCAGTGCCACACCGGTTTTCGTCGGCACCAGGGATTTGGCGCGACGGTCGCTGGGGTGATCGCGGCGCTCGATCAGGCCCTTCTGTTCGAGCGCGCGCAGCACCTGCGAGGTCATCATGGGGTCGGTCGCGGCGTGCGCCGCCAGATCGCGCTGCATGACCGGTTCGTCACCGGATGCGCCGGTGAGCCAGGTGAGCGAGGCCAGCAGCACGAATTGCACGTGGGTCAGGTCGAAGGGCGCGAGGGCGGCGCGCTGGGCGGCCTGCCAGCGGTTGGTCACCTGCCAGAGCAACAGGCCCGGACTTTCATCGGCATCACCGAAATCGGTATGCAGCTCATTGCGCGCCGTCACCGCCCGACCATAGCGCGGGAGATGGCCTCGAAATCGTGGGCGGTCAGTTCCACCAGACCGCGCCGGAGCACGATGCCCCAGTTGGGGACGCTGGTGAGGTCGAGTTCGCCGCGCAGGTCGTCGATCGGGATCTGCCTGGCGTCGCGGTCGTAGCTGACGGCGCGCCGCCAGGGGCGGAAGCAGCCGCCCTGGTCTTCGGCCTGCCAGGCCGGGCGGTCGTCGATGGTGGCCAGGGCGGTGAAGGCGCGGACCGGTTCGCCTTCGCGCATGCCGGTCCGCGGTGAGTAGTAGACGAGTCCGTCACCGGCCGCCATTCGTTCGACGGCGGCGCGTTTGCCGTGATTGGCCTGTGCGATACCGAGTTCCATGCCGCGGTGCACGTGGTCGCGGGAGACCACGGCGAGCCAGTACCGCCTCATGCCCGCACCGCCTCGGCGGCGGCGACCAGCGCGTTCAGGTCGGGCTGGGCGGATTTGGCGAGATCGGCGCCCATGATCTTGGTCCAGAACCAGCGCAGCGGGCCGTCGATGGAGACCTGGACCGAGACGGTGGTCCTGTCCTCGACGCTGACGGTGTGCGCGAAAACGAGCCGGGCGCCGATGAGCTTGGACACATCGATGAATTCGGTATCGGTCAGCTTTTCGACCACGAACCCGACCTTCGGGCCGCCCTTGGGCTTGAGGGTTCCGGTCGCGCCCTGGACGAAGGGGCCGTCGAGTTTCACCCATTCGGTGTCGTTGTTCCACTCCGGCCAGGTGGCCATATCGGCCCATTTGGCGAAGAAGGCGGCGGGAGCGGCGGTGGAAGTGGCGGTGGCCTGTGCGATGAAGTTCATGGATTTAGTATGCGCGCATACTAAATCTCCGTCAACCCCTGATCTCGGAAGACCGGGGGGAACACGATCGAAGCGGGTCACGTTGCACAGACCGTGACTGCAAAAGACCTGACCATGTACTCGACGACCTGGTGCGGCTACTGCCGCCGGTTGAAGACCCAGCTCGACGAGGCCGGCATCACCTACACGGTGATCGATATCGAAGAGAATCCGGATGCCGCCGAATTCGTGGGCAGCGTCAACAACGGCAACCACGTGGTGCCGACCATCAAGTACAGCGATGGTTCGACCGCGACGAACCCGAGCCTGGCGCAGGTCAAGAAGGCGCTCGCTGACATCAGCTGAGTAGGCCGCATAGGGCGCAAGCCGTACATCCGGGGGATGTACGGCTTGTTCTCGTTCCGGGTGCGGCGCGAATCAGCTTGCGGCGGCCCAGGATTCGACAATGGTGCGGGCAATCGAGATGGAACCCGGGAGCAGCAGGCGCGCATCGGTCTTCGCACCCCACGCACCGGCGGCCAGCGCCTCGATCACCTCGGCGCGGGTGAACCAGTGCGCCTCGGCGATCTCGCCGTCGTGGAAGGTCACCGGCTGTTCCGGATCGGCGACGGCGCTGAAACCGAGCATGAGCGAGCGCGGGAACGGCCAGGGCTGACTGCCCAGGTAGCGGATATCGGTGACATCGACGCCGACCTCCTCGCGCAATTCGCGTTCGACGCAGCGCTCGAGCGATTCACCGGCCTCGACGAATCCCGCGAGCAGCGAGAACAGGCCCTCGGGCCAGGTGTGCTGACGCGCCAGCAGGACGCGGTCGCCGCCATCGTGGATGAGGCAGATGATGGCCGGGTCGATGCGCGGGAATTCCTCGAACCCGGATTCGCTGGTGCGGGACCAGCCGCCCGCGGTGACGCGGGTCGGGGTGCCGTCGGCGGCGCTGTAACCGGCTCTGCCATGCCAATTCAGCAGGGCGATGGCGGTGGAGAGCAGGCCGGTGCTGAAATCGTCGAGTTCGAGGGTGCTGCCGAAGGCGCGCAGATCGGCGAGTTCGCCGTCGATGGCGTCATCGCGGACCGCCCACAGGTGGGTGTCGCCGTCGACGCCGAGGAAGACCGCGTCGGGGGCGGGGTCGGCGGCGAGGGTGGTGGCGGCGTCCAGCACCACCGCGCCGCTGTCCACGCGGACCTGCCCGCGCTTGTTCATCCGTAGCAGTTTGGCCTGCGCCCAGCCCTCTTTCAGGGCCTGCTCATCGGCGCGCAGATGCTCCGCGCGATCGAGCGTGCTGCGTGACAGGACCGGAACCGCGTTCAGCTGGAAAGACACATACCGAGACTAGTCGTATCAGGTTGCGGGACACGTGATTGCGATCATGAAGAGCGGTGGTCAGCCCGCCACGCGGCGGAGGTAGAGGAGTTTGTCTTCCTTTTCCAGCGCGTCGGTTTCGGGATCGCCGACCCGGATGAGGACGCCCGCACGGACCACGCCGAGCACGATATCGCGCAGGTGGCGGGGGGATCCGCCGACTTCCTCGGGTTCCACATCGCGTTCGGAGATGGCGAAACCGGCCTCGGGGGTGAGCAGGTCCTCGATCATCTCCACGACGGTGGGGGTGGTGGTGGCGATGCCGAGCAGGCGGCCCGCGGTCTCGGAGGACACGACCACCGAATCCGCGCCGGATTGGCGCAGCAGATGGGTGTTCTCGGCCTCGCGGACGGCGGCCGAGATGCGCGCCTTGGGGTTGATCTCGCGGGCGGTCAGGGTGACAAGCACGGCGGTGTCATCGCGATTGGCGGCGACCACGATGGCGGCGGCGTGCGCGACACCCGCCAGGCGCAGCACATCGGATCGGGTGGCCGAACCGTGCACCGTCACCAGACCGGCATTGGCGGCGGCCTCGAGCACCTGCGAATCGGTGTCCACCACCACGATGTCGGCGGGTTGCGCGCCGTCGGCGAGCATGGCGTCGACCGCGGTGCGGCCCTTGGTGCCGTAGCCGACGACCACGGTGTGATTGCGCACGGTGTGCCTCCATCGCTGGATCTTGAAAGCCTGCCGGGATCGTTCGGTGAGCACGGCGAGGGTGGTGCCGACCAAGACGATGAGAAAGAGGATCCGCAGCGGGGTGACCACGAGAATATTGATCAGCCGCGCGGTCGGGGTGACCGGTGTGATGTCGCCGTAGCCGGTGGTGGAGAGCGAAACCGTCGCGTAGTAGGCGGAATCGAGCAGCGACATCTCTTCACGCGCGTTGTCGTGATAGCCGTCGCGGCCGATGTACACCACCGCCGTAGCGAGCGCGAGCAACAGCACGGCCATGCCGAGCCTGCGCGAGAGCGCCTGCCAGGGACTGTCCTGTCCGGTCGGGATCCGCAGAATGCCGACCAGGGCGAAGTCCGGCCGGTCCGTGAGCCGGGCCAAACCCCGTGAGGATTCACCGAACACGAGAATCACCAGCCATTTCGGGGACGTCTTGCTGCGGCACGGACCGGAGCGTACCCGGCGGCCGCCCACATTGCGGCATGGGCCGCAGGCGCGTCGCCACTACCGAATCGGGTCCGGGGGCAGCGATTCCGGATCGGGCGGGGGCTCGAAATCGGGGGGCGGGTCGAAGTCGGGCGGGGCCGAGTCGCCGGCCGCGGGATGCGAATCCGGTGTCCACCGAAGCGAATCGACATCGATCTCCGGGGGCGGCTCCGCCGCATCGCCGCGATTCCCGGGTGCCGCGTCGGCGGGATCCGGGGTCGCGGTCAGGCGCAGCGGGGCGGCGGCGGTGATGAGGTGGGCGAGTTCCTCGGGGCCCGCGAGGTGTTCGGGGGCGATGGTGCGGACGGTGCGGACGTAGTGGAAGGCGGCATAGGTGTTGGCGAGGATGTCGGCTTCGGGAGCGCCGGTGCGGGCGGCCTCCAGGCGGGCCCAGGCCAGGCGGTAGACGGCGAGCTGGATGGCGACCGAATCCTCCTCGGCGGCAGCGGGTTCGCCGCCGGTCTTCCAGTCGACGATGACCCAGGCGCCGTCGGGGCGGCGGAAGACGGCGTCCATGCGGCCGCGAATCACGGTGCCCGCTATGGAGGTTTCGAAGGAGACCTCGACCTCGACCGGGTTGCGGTCGGCCCAATCCGAGGCGAGGAAGGCTTCCTGGAGACGGACCAGATCGGCATCGGTATCGGAAGTGTCCGCCGCGCCGGGGAGTTCGTCGAAGGCGAGCAGGCGGGCGCCGCCGAACCAGCGTTGCAGCCAGGCGTGGAAGGCGGTACCGCGGCGGGTGAACGGGCTCGGCGGATACGGGAGCGGGCGGCGCAGGCGGGCGGCGAGTTTCGCCGGATCGGCGCGCAGGTCGACCAGGGAGGTGGCGGCGAGCTGGCCGGGCAGTTCCACTTCGCGGACGGCCTGTTCGGCGGCGAGATGTTCGGCGATGAGGGCGTCGACGTCGGTGGCCCAGCCTTCGGGGTCATCGTCGAGGTCATCCGGATCGGTTGCGTCGCTGCCGGATTCGCCGTCGGCGGGGTCGGTCTCGGCTTCGTCTCCGAAGCCGAAGTCGAATTCGATCTGCTCCGGCTGGGATTCGACGGCGAGCGCGGTCAGGGCCGATTTGACCAGTGCCGCACCCTCTTCCACGAACTCGCGGCGGGAACCGAGGGGGTCGCGCGGCCAGGTCGCCGAGAGCGGGTTGTCGGTGAAGGGGTTTACGGTATCGGGCAGGGGCGGATCGTCCCAGCGATCGATGCGGACGCCGCGATTGAGGGGGGAGCCGGGGACTTCACTGGCCTGCTGCAGTTCGAGCAGGAAATCGCTGGGGCCCTTGGGTTTCGAGCCGGTCTCAGCCCACCAGTGCGCGGAGACGAACAGGGCGCGCTCGGTGCGGGTGAGCGCGACGTAGAAGAGGCGGCGGTCCTCGTCGAGGCGGCGGCGGGCCAGGGCCTTCTTATGCGATTCGAGGGCGCGTTCCAGATCCGCGCGATCGTAGAGGTCGGACAGATCCAGTACGGGCACACCGTCACCCGCGTCCTCCTGTACGCGATCACCGCGCAGTTGGGTGGGGAGTTCGGCGAGCGCGCCCATCCAGGTGGTGGTGCCGGTACCGGACGGGAAGGTGCCGTCCACCACGTGCGGGACCGCCACCACCTCCCATTCCAGGCCCTTGGCGGCGTGCACGGTGAGCACCTGTACGCGATCGTGCGCGACCTCCACTTCGCCCGGCTCCAAACCGTTTTCGACCTCCGCGGCGGCGGCGAAGAAGTCGAGCAGACCGGACAGCGAGGAGCGATAGTCGGCGGCATATCCGGCCACCACATCGGCGAACGCGTCGAGATGCTCGCGTCCGGCGGCGGCCACGGCGCGACGGGCCTGGGTCTCCACGCCGACGCCGATGGTGCGTTCGACATCGGCGACCAATTCGGGCAGCGGCTGCCCGGAACGCTCGCGCAGTGCGCCCAGTTCGCGGCCGAGTTCCAGAATCCGGGCGAAGCCCTGCACCGAATACTGTTCCGAATCACCGGGATCCGCGATGGCGTCACCGAGTCCCGCGCGTTCGGCGGGTTCCGGGGCCACTTCGCGCAGGGCGTCGTCCAGCGCGGCGGTATCGGCGATTTCGGCGGACTGCCCGCCCGGTCGCCGAATCGACAGCTCCCGCGCCCGCTTCGACAGCGCCGCGATATCCGCCACGCCGATGCGCCAGCGCGCACCCGTCAAAATGCGCACCGCCGCGCTACCCGCCGAGGGATCGGCGATAAGCCGCAGTGTCGCAACGATATCCGCGACCTCCGGGGTGTGCAGCAGCCCGCCCAGCCCGACGATCTCCACCGGCAGCCCCTGCTCTCGCAGCGCCTCCGCCAACGGCGCGGCATCGGCATTGCGCCGCACCAGCACCGCCGAGGTGGGCGGCTCACCGCCCGCGTCGGCGGCCGCCTCCCACTCCGCCTTGATCCGCTGCGCCACCCACTCCCGTTCCTGCGCAACATCTTCCGCCAACGCCAGCGCCACCAGCCCGGCCGTCGCGTCCGGTCGCGGCCGCAGCGCGTCGACGGTCACTCCCCCGCCCTCGGCCGCCTTGAGCCGCAGCGGATCAGCCACCAGATTCGCCAGATCCAGTGCCTCCGGCGGATTCCGCCAACTGGTCAGCAGCGGCAGCACCGGTGCGGGAACCCCTGGCGCACGGGGAAAGTCGGTCGCGAACCGCGGCAGATTCGCCGCCGACGCCCCGCGCCACCCATAAATGGACTGCATCGGATCACCCACCGCCGTCACCGCCAGCGGCTGCGTTCCCGCCGTCACAGGTGGCTGCCCTTCCGTCATCCCGGCATGCTTTTGGCCGGGATCCACAGCCGCCGTGTGGATCCCGGCCAACGGCGCGCCGGGATGACGGGAGGGGTCCTCAGGATCTTCGGTCGTTGCGGTGTGCACCCCACCGAAGAGTGCCGAGAGCAGGATGCGCTGCGAATGCCCCGTGTCCTGGTATTCGTCGAGCAGGACCAGGCGGAAGCGGGTGCGTTCGGCGGTGCTGACTTCGGGGTGGAGGGCGGCGAGCTTCGCGGCGAGGGACATTTGAGCGCCGAAGTCCAGCGCGCCGCGGCGGCGGAGTTCATCGGCGAGGCGTTCCACCAAGGGGAGCAGGGAGACTCGTTCGTGCTGGGTTTCCAGCAGGTCGAGCAGGGTCTTCTTGGGGCCGCCCTTTTGCCGGGGTCCGGCGGGGAGGGTGTGGACGAGTTGGTCCAATTCCTTGTGGGCGGCGGCCAATTGGCGTGGTTCGACCAGGTGTTCGGCGAGCTGGCCGGACAGGGCCAGGACCGCCTCGGTGACCGAGACGGGGCTGCGGTCGGTGTCCAGATCGCCGTCCCAGGTGGATACGACGCGGTAGGCGAGCTGCCAGAGCTGGGTTTGGGTGAGCAGGGTGGCGGTGGGTTCGACGGGGAGCAGCAGGCCGTACTCGGTGAGCAGGCGGCCCGCGTAGGAGTGGTAGGTGCTGATCTCCGGTTCGGAGCCGGTGAGCAGGGCGCGCAGGCGTCCGGTGGGGTCGATATCGCGCAGCAGGGGCGCGCCCGCCAGGCGGGCGAGGCGGGTGCGGATGCGAGTTGTCAACTGCTGGGCGGCTTTTCGGGTGAAGGTCAGGCCCAGCACCTGTTCCGGTTCGACCAGGCCATTGGCGACCATCCACACCACGCGGGCGGCCATGGTCTCGGTTTTGCCCGCGCCCGCACCCGCGACCACCAGCGTCGGCCCCGGTTCGGCGGCGATGACCGCGGCCTGTTCGTCGGTGGGCGGCGGCAGGCCGAGGGCGTCGGCGAGTTGCCGGGGGGTGATGCTCACTCGTCGGTCACTTGGCGGCCGGTGTCCTGTACCGGGCAGCTGCCCGCGACCTTGCAGTGGCGGCAGCCGTCATTGCGCATGGCGAGGTAGCTGGGTCCGGTGGAGGCGGCGGCCGCGTCGTGGATGACGCCGCGCCATTCGTCGATACCGCCGCCGTCGAGGGCGGGCTGCTGGCGTTCGGTGGCCGCGCCGTCGCGGGCGCTGGGCTTGGCCACGTACACCAGGCGCGCGCCGCCGGGTTCGCCGTCGCCGAGGGCTCCGGCGGCGGCCGCCACCTGGTAGGTGGCGAGCTGGGCGTGTTCCTCGGCGGCCTGTTTGGTGATGGGCGTCTTACCGGTCTTCACATCGACAATCACGAAGCGGCCCTGGGCATCTCGTTCCAGGCGGTCCATGCGGCCGCTGATGCGCACGGGCAGTTCGCCCGGGGCGCGCGAGGGCAGGATGCAGTCGATGGGCACTTCGACACCGATATTGGTGAGCTCGTCGCGGGTATTGCGCAGCCAGTTCAGGAAGGTGTCGACCATGGTCTCGGTGCGGCGCAGTTCGGCGCGCGAATACCAGTTCTCACCGTCGCGGGCGGTGGGGTCGATCTTCTTCCACGCCTTGACCAGTGCCATCTTGACCTGCGCCTCGGTGACCTGACCGGCGAGCGCCTGCACCAGGGTGTGCACGAGATTGCCCTTGAGGGCGTGCGGGTTATCGCCGTCGCTGCCGCCGTGCCGTTCCAGCGCCCAGCGCAGCGGGCAGGTCTTGAGCTGTTCGACGGTGGAGGGTGAGAGGGCGACCGAACCGTCCTCGCTGTCCCAGAGCGGGGAGTCGGAGGAGAGTTCGGCGGTGCCGTACCAGTCGTCGGGGTGCGCGCCGCGGACTCCCGCGCGGGCCAGGCGGGCGAGTTGGCGGGCGGCGCGGGTGCGGCGTTCCGGGGTGGTCTCGGGATCGCATGCGGCCCCGCGCAATTCGGCGATGAGGGTGTGCATGGCCAGGGCGCGGCCCGGGTCCACGGCGGGCGGGATGCGGCCGGGCTGTCCGTCCGCGCCCTCGGCGTCGAGTTCGGCCAGGAATCGCGACGGCACCAGATCCTGATCGCCGGTGACGGATTCGACCGCGGTCACCAGTAGAGAGCGGCGCGCCCGGCTGCACGCGACCAGCAGCAGGCGGCGCTCCTCGGCGAGCAGCGGGGCGGCGCGGCTCACCTTCTCGCCCGAATCCCCCACTCCGGCAAGCACATCGACCATTTCCTCGACCCCGAGCAGGGTGCCGCGCGGTCGCAGATTCGGCCAGATCCCCTCCTGCACCGCGGCGACCACAACGGTGTCCCACTCACGCCCGGCGGCCGAGTGCGCACTGCAAATCGTAACGGCCGCACCGGGATCGGTATGCGGCGCGTTGTCCTGCGGAATCTCCTGCTGCTCCAGGTATTCCACGAATCCCTCGATGGTTGCGCGCGGCAGCCGGTCCACATAGGCGGCGGCCGCCTCGAACAGCCCGACCACCGCGTCCAGATCGCGATCGGCCTGCATGCCGACCGCTCCCCCGCGCTCGGACTGCCCGACCCACCGCCGCTCCAGCGTGGAGGCGGTCCACAGGCCCCACAGCACATCTTCGAGCCCGCCGCCCTCGCGCCGCACCTTGCGCGCCCGCCCGAGCGCCTTGAGCACCCGCTCCAACGGCGCGGCCTCGACCTTGGTGAGCTTGCTCAGCAGCACCTGATTCCCGGCCCCCACCAACAGATCCCGCAGAATCTCCGCCGACGACCGATCCAAATCCGCATAGCGATCCGCCACCTCGGGATCGACATCGGCTTCGCCTGCCGCCGAACGATTTGCCGCCGGGATCTCGCCACCCGGTGCCGAGCCGGATGCCGCGACACTCGAATCCGCTTCGGCCGCATCACTTTCGCGCCGGATGGGCTCATCGAGCTCACTCTCGCGAACCTCCCGGTCGCGCTCGGGATAGCCAAGTTCGAGCACCGTTCGCCGGATACCACGCCGCAGGCGGCGCAGGCTGATCTGATCCGCACCGCCGAGCGGACCGGCGAGCAGATCCAGGGCATCGTCAGCCGTGAACGCGATGGGCCGCGGGTGGCGCAGTCGCGTGGGATCACCCGCGGTGACCGCGCGGAGCGCCAACATGGCCCACGCCGCTCCCCTGCGGCGAGCCAATGGAACATCCGCCGGGGGTTGGCGCACCGGCACTCCGGCCGCCAGCAGTGCCCGCCGCAGCGGAGCCAATGACAATGGGACAGAACGGACTACAACCGCCATATTCGACCACGGCACGCCGTGCGTGAGGTGCGCGCGCCGCAGATGATCGGCGATCAGCGCGGCCTCCTTCGCCGGAGTGGTGAGCACCTGTACCCGCACCTCACCCTCGAACACCGCCGCGACACTCTCGCGGCCGTCCAAGGGTTCGCCCCGATCGTCCACGCGAGAATCCCGCGCTTCACCGCCGCCGTAAGGCGCATCGCCCCGGGCATTCTCGTCGGCTCGGCCCGGGGCGACCGGATCCGGGGTGAGGTCGCCGATGAAATCGGTGCCGCCGGAGCGGCGCAGTAGGGAGGCGGGTGGGGTGCGGTGGCGGCCGGTGCCGGGGAGGCGGGAGGTGATGCGAGCGGCCAACTCTTGCAGGGCGGTGCCGGATCTGTGGTTGGGGCGCAAGGTGATTCGGCGGTCGGCGGGGGCGCCGGGGTCGGTGGCGAAGCGGGGGTCCGCACCGCGGAAGGTGAACACGGCCTGGTCCGGGTCGGCGGCCAGGACGGTGGTGGCGGTGCCCGCGCCGAGGAGGCGAATGAGTTGGGCGGCAAGCGGATCGAGGTGCTGGGTGTCGTCGACGAGGATGGTGTGCAGGCGGGCGCGTTCGGCCGCGAGCAGGTCGGCGTCGATGAGCAGGGCGTCCAGGGCGGCGCCGATGAGTTCGGCGGCGTCCAGAGCAGGGGCGCTGGCTTCGGGGACGTCCATGCCGACGGACCAGCGCAGCAGCATGATCTGTTCGTAGCGTTCGTAGAAGCGGCCCGCGGCGACCCATTCGGGGTGCCGGTGGGTGTGGCCGAGGGCGATGAGGTCCTCGGGTCCGAGGCCGCGTTCGGTAGCGCGCAGCATGAGGTCCCGCAATTGTTCGGCGAATCCTCCGGTCGGCAGTGCCGGATGCAGTCGCTCGGGCCAGTCCGGGGCATCCTCGGCGAGTTCGCCGCGCAACATCTCCCGAATGACGATGTCCTGTTCGGAGCCGGTGAGCAGGCGTGGCGGCGGATTTCCGGCGGCGGCCGAGACGGTGCGAAGCAGGCCGAAGGCATAGGAGTGCAGGGTGCGCACCAGTGGGCCGCGTGTGGCTCCTGGTACGCCACCCAGCAATGGATCGGCCTCGACAATTCGGGCAGTGATCGCATTGCGCACCGCGGTGGCCGCGCGTTTGGTGTACGTGAGCAGCAGCACCGACTCCGGATCGGCCCCGGCCAGAATGCGTTCCGCGGCGATATCGACCAGCAGTGCGGTCTTGCCCGTGCCCGGCCCGCCCAAAACCTGCCAGGGCGCCCAGCCGGGGTCGATACTGCTGTCCTCGAACAGCGGCCGGAGGGCGGCGTCCCACTCCCGGGGGTGGGAGACTGCCTCGGCCCGGCGCACCAGTTGCACCGAGCTATCCGATCGCATCACGTCGGCTATTTCAACAGACCGGCCCGACATGTTCCGTTTGCCATGTGTTGGCCGTGCCGCCGGTCACAGCCGGGCGGGTGCGGTTCGGGGCGGACTCGGCTGGAATCGGGCGCGCGACGGCCAGCAGAATGGGCGGATGTCCGATCTTCATGTGCATTGTTTCGGTCCTTCGACCGGTCCGGTGGTGCTCGCGCTCCACGGTCTGACCGGGCATGGCAGGCGCTGGCAGGCCCTGGCCGAGCAGCAGTTGCCCGATGTGCGGATTATTGCGCCGGATCTGCGGGGACATGGGAGGTCGCCCGGCGTGCCGCCGTGGGATTTCGAAACGATCACCGCGGACCTGGTCACGCTGCTGCGGCGGGAGACGAGCCAACCCGTGGTGGTGCTCGGGCATTCGTTCGGCGCGGCGGTGGCGGTGCATCTGGCGCACGCACGTCCGGAGCTGGTGCGGGCGCTGGTGCTGCTGGATCCGGCGATCGGACTCGATCCGGATTTCATGCTGCGGATCGCGAATTCCATGCTGGAGCACCCGGATTACGCGAACGTCGACGATGCCCGCTTCGACAAGTTGGAGACCGCCTGGGCCGAGGTGGATCCGGCGATCCTGGAGGCGGAGCTGGCCGAGCATCTGGTGCCCACCGCGGACGGGCGGGTGGGTTGGCGGGTGAGTATGCCCGCGATCATCGCGTACTGGGGTCAGCTGGCCCGCGAATTCGCGCTGCCGCCCGCGGGATTGCCGACCACGGTGGTGCGCGCGATGAAGGTCGATCCGCCGTTCGTGACCCCGGCGTTCCGGGCCGCGCTGGCCGAGCGCCTGGGCGAGCGGCTGACCCTGCTCGAATTCGACTGCGATCATATGGTCGCGCAAGCCCGTCCGGCCGAGACCGCCGCGCTGGTGCGCGCACTGCTCTGACCAATCCACCGAGGGAGAGTTCATGGCCACCACCGATGCCGAGATCGAGCGCGTGCGCGCCCTGGTGGCCGCCATTCCGCCCGGCCGGGTGTCCACCTACGGCGATATCGCGGCCGCGGCGGGGCTTTCCACACCGCGCACGGTCGGCTGGATCATGCGGACCGATTCGGCGGATCTGCCGTGGCATCGGGTGCTGCGAGCGAATGGCACGCCCGCACCACATTTGGCGCATAAACAATTGCGCGAGCTGGCTGCGGAGGGCTGTCCGGTGCTCGATGACCGGGTGGATCTGCGGCGCGCCCGGCACCACTTCGACACGCCGGACTGATCTGCCGACCGGCCACAACACACCTACCGGGTTCGGCCAAACCTGATACGCGGTTCCCGGCCGCGGTTACCGTTGAAATATGTCCACCCGTCTGGCATGCGTGGTGTTCGATGCGATCGAGCCCAGGAGCGTAGCCCGCTTCTGGGCCGAACTGCTGGGTTGGGAGGTGCTGGTGGACCGCCCCGGCGAGGTCGATGTGGCCGCCTCCGACCCGGATGGGCTGGATGTGGCGCTGACCTTCCTACCTGCCCGCCAGTCCAAGTCGGCGAAGAATCGCATGCACCTGGATCTGTCCAGTAGATCGCTGGATCATCAACGGGTGCAGGTGGATCGAGCGCTATCGCTGGGCGCGCGGCGGCTCGATATCGGACAGGGCACGGTGCCGTGGGCGGTGCTCGCCGATCCCGAGGGCAATGAGTTCTGCGTACTGGAGCCGCGCGAGCACTATGTGGACACCGGTGCGGTGGCGGCGATCGTGATGGATACCGAGAATCCGTTGCGGCTGGCGGAATTCTGGTCGAAGGCGTCGGGCTGGCCCGTCACCCATGACAGTGCCCGCTATGCCGGAATCCGTTCGGCCACCGGGCAGGGACCCTGGCTGGAGTTCCTACGCACGCCCGAGGCGCTGGGCGAATGCAGTCGGCTGCATCTGGATCTCATCGCTTTCCCCAGCGATGACCCCGTGGAAGAAGCCGCGCGCCTGCGCGCCGCGGGCGCCCTGCCGATCACTCCGGATACCCCGTCGGCCAATGCGCCGGCACTGGTGCTGGCCGATCCGGAAACGAACGAATTCTGTCTGCTGCAAGCAGCTTCGGGCTAGGCCGCCCCGCGTTCGTAGCGGCGGCGCTCGCGCGGTGAGAGTCCGCCCCAGATACCGAAACGCTGATCATGGGCGAGGGCGTAGTCCAGGCATTGCCGCCGCACCTCGCACGAACCGCAGATGCGCTTGGCCTCGCGGGTGGACCCGCCCTTGTCCGGAAAGAAGGCTTCCGGATCGGTCTGTGTGCACAGCGCCTGCTGATGCCAGGATTCCGGTTCGAATTCGTTTTTACGAGTGATGTTTTCGAACATCGCGTCGAAATTGGTGAAAAGCATTCGCACGTCGTTCACCTCTTCATTGACAGTGTCGGCAGAAATTCGCGTTCGGGCCCGCAGGCCGCTACTCGCCCGCGACGGCGGCCAATCGAGCCTGTTCCCCGCAGTGGAATACCCGGCGGGCGTGCACCGCGGCGGGTGCGTCGGACCACGGCGCGAGCGCGGTGGTGAACATGAGTTCGCACCAGGACAGCGCGGGCACCTCACCGAGCGCGAGCGTATTGAGCAGTGACAATTCGGTATCGGAGTCGTTCCAGGCGGCGAAGAGCCATGAGGAATCGAGTCGGCCGAGAAATTCCTCGGCGTCCTCCGGTACGCCCAGCGGTGCGTCGACCGCGAGATGCACGACCGCCGCAATGGCATGCCGCATACGCGCATCCAGTCCGACACCGTCGTGCAACAGCAATCCCTCGAGTGAATCTCGCAGTGCGGCTCCATGATCGATCCGGAAGTCGCGGCGAGCGGAAGCGGTGACGTCGAACATTATTTCCTCCCTATCGAATTGACGCCTGTCCCAAAAGCGTCACGCGCTGATTTAAAAGGCCGAAAGGTCTTGTTGTCCAGTTTTGCGGGCATCTGGGGCAAACCCCTAGCAGTACTGACACTGACCAGTGTGGGTACCCGTCGGGAACAGCACCGAAGGGGGTCTGGCACTGCACGGGCAAACATTAGGGCGCGGACTGTTCCAGCCTTTACGGTCTGACCATGCCTTATGTGCGATCAGGTGCTGCCACGGTGCATTTCGTGAGCAGCGATATTCCCGGACCGACACTCGTTCTCAGCCATGGATTTCTGATGGACGAATCCATGTTCGAACCCGTGCGCGAACCTCTGGCAGCTGCCGGAATCAATCTGGTGACAATCGATGCGCGTTGTCACGGACGTACACAGACACCCGGCGGCGAACAGTTCACCTACTGGGATATGGCCGCGGACACCTTGTCGGTGCTGGATGAATTGGGGATAGAAAAAGCGGTAATCGGGGGGATGGGTCAGGGCGGGTATACCGCGCTGCGGCTGGCGTTGCTGGCGCCCGAGCGGGTGCGCGCGCTGGCGCTGATCGCCACCGGGGCCGACGCCTGCACGGCCGCCGAACTCGATTGTCAGCGCGCGTTTTTCGAGCGCTGGGCGAGCCCCGAGCCGATGGCGCCGCTGGTCGCGGAATTGGCCCCGCAGCTGATCGGCGGTACCGATCCGCGATTATGGCGGGCCTGGACCAGCCGCTGGTACAGCTGTGATCGGCAGGCCGTGCTGCCCGCGGTGCGCTGCCTGCTGGAGCGGCGTTCGCTACTGCACCGGCTATCCGAGATCGCTGCGCCCGCCCTGGTGGTCCGGGGCAGCCGGGATGAGGTCAGCACCGCGCGCGATTGCGCCACGATGGCGGCCGGGCTGGTCGGCGCGGATGGCGTGGTGACCATTCCGGGCGCCGGGCACGGCGCGGCGTGGACGCATCCGGAAGTGTTGACACCCTTGCTGATTCGCCTGGTGCGGCGGGCAACCGCACGGCGCGGGAACATGCTCGCGCAGGCCCTCGCGCACCCATGGTTGCCCGGGCGCGCGGCGGCCGGAATTCATATAGCGCGCTGAATCCGCCGGGCGCTATTCGTCCCGGGTGAGATGCGGATGACCGGAGTCGAGCTGGACGCCGGTATCCGCGCACCAGGTGGGAATGCCGAGGAAGATCTGGATCTGAGTGGGATAGGCCGCGGAGAAGACGCTGAACAACTGCACGTCGATGGCGCGACAGCGGCCGGTGACATCGTCCGCGAGATGCATGATCGAATTCGGCCGCCCGTACGCGGCAATACCCTCATCCCATATTTCGCGGAACAGTCCGAAGCGGCCCAGTTCGGCCAGAAAGTCCGCCGACCAGGCGGTATCGCCGGAGCTGGCAATGAGACCGCGCAGCCAATGCACGGTGACCCGGACTTCTTCCTCCCATTCGAGCATGACTTCGCGAGCCTTGTCGTTGCTGAGATACCAGCGCAGGATATTGACGTCTTCTTCGAGACCGGGAAACGCGCGTGCGTAACTCGTGTTGCAGGCCAGCACATTCCAGCGGGTGTCGATGTAGGCGGCGAGATTGGGCTCGTGCAGATCGAGCGCGCGGCGCATGTCATCGGTGATTTCGGCGCGGAGTTGCTGTATCGAGGGGAATTCGCTGACGCCGAGTCCGGCCAGGTCGAGCAGATGCCGGCGTTCCACCACGGACAGCGGGTCTATTCGGTCCAGATATCGGACCAGGGCGTCCACCACCTCGCGGGTGGGATGTCCGCGATCGCCCTTCTCCAAATGGCTGATGTAGCTGGCGCTCACGCCCGCGTTGAACGCGAGCCTTTCGCGGGATACACCCCGGGTGTCACGCAGCTTGCGCAGCAGGAGGCCGAATGTCGGCGGTTTCAGCTCTTCGAAGTCTCTATTCGGTTTCACGCCCAGCACCACGCCGTTCCCTCTCCACAAACATTCAGCAAACCAACCTTCATCGATCCGGTACTCGCTGGTTCCGGACAGCGGGACCCGCTGTAACGCCTGCTGTGAACTGTGGTGAATCTCCCTCGACCCCCTCAGCTCTGGCTCCGGATACTGCCATATGCGATTGTTCAGAAGTTCAAAACATGATCATTTCTACTATGTGTCGGGACACAACGTGCAACTCGACGCACAGGAGCAATTGCTTAGCAAGCCTTGGAAACTGCTGTCGAGACACCACTTCCGGGGCCGCCCGAGCGATAGCCACTACGATCTTCAACCATGATCATCAGCCTGTCCGCGTACGCCTCGTGACCACCGTCGACGCGATTGTGCTGGCCGGTGGGCGAGCCAGCCGGATGGGCGGGGTGGATAAGCCCGCCATTGTGGTCGGCGGCCGATCGATGCTGGATGCGGCGCTTTCCGCGGTGTCGGACCGCACCCGGATCGTGGTCGTCGGACCGCATCGGCCGGAGTTGGGGCCGGAAATCCTACAGGCCCAAGAGGTCCCGGCCGGGGCCGGTCCGGTGGCCGCGATCGCCGCCGGAATGGCGATGCTCGACGGTTGCGAATTCCCCGCCGAGCACATTGTGGTGCTCGCCGCGGACATGCCATTTCTCACATCCAGTGCGGTAGACGAACTACTCGCGCACGCAAGGGAATCCGGAAGTGACGCGGTATTCGCGGCCGATGAATCGGGGCGACCGCAGTATCTGGTCGGGGTGTGGCGGCGGACCGCGCTCGCCGAGGCGCTGAATCGTCTTGATTCCCTGGCGAATCGGCCGATGAAGGCGCTGGTGCCGATCGACACCGCCACGGTGGCGCTGGCCGGGGTGCAGGACTGCGATACGCCCGACGATGTGCGGGAGGCCCGCACGGGTGCGGGGCGGTCGGCGGTACCGGTATCCCTCGATGAGGCGCGGGAGACGCTGCGCCGGAACATATCCCGGTTGCGGGTGCGGCAGTCGGCGGTGCGGCCCGCGCGCGGGGCCGCGCTGGCCGAACCGCTGCGCGCGGTGGAGGCGCTGCCGCGTTTCGATGTCAGCGCCATGGACGGGTACGCGGTGAGCGGGGACGGACCGTGGCAGTTGCGCCGCGATATCGGATTCGCGGGCGGGCAGCGGCCGGTGGGGTTGCTGCCCGGCGAGGCGGTGCGCATTGCCACCGGTGCGCATGTGCCCGACGGCACCGGAACCGTGGTGCGCGATGAATTCGTGCGAGTGGAAGCCGACGGTCGACTACATCGCCTGCCGGACAGTCCGATTCGCGATGATGTGCGGCGGCGCGGCGAGGACTGGCTGCCGGGGGCCGAGCTCGCGCCCGCGGGTACGCCGGTGAATACCGCGCTGATCTCGGTGGCGGCCAGTGCCGAGGTGCGCACGCTCGCGGTGCGCGGTCCGGTGCGGGCGCGGATCGTCATGACGGGCGATGAGATTCGCAGTGAGGGCCCGCTGCACACCGGGCAGACCCGCGACTCCCTCGGCCCCATCCTGCCCGATCTGCTCACCTGGTACGGCATCGACACCGTGGACCGGGTGCACCTGCGGGACACCGCGAACGCCTTCGACGAGGTGTTCGCGGCCGCCGATGATTGCGATCTGCTGGTGATCGTCGGAGCCACCGGCGGCGGCGCGGCCGATCAACTCCGCGCCGCCCTGGATCGCGCTCGATCCCGGGTACTGCTCAGCCGCCTGCGCCTGCGGCCCGGCGGCTCCACCGTCGCGGCCCAACTGGCCTCCGGCCCAGTCGTTCTCGGCCTCCCGGGTAACCCGTACGCCGCCGTGGCGACGCTCTTGGCGCTCATCCACGCGGTCGTCGAGGGTCTCACGGGCGCGCTCCCCGCGCGCCCGCTGATCGGCCCACTGGCCAATGCCGCCGAAATCTCCGGCCCCGCACCGCGAATCGTCCCCGCCCGCGCCGACCCCACCGGCGGCTGGATAGGCGATCCGGGCATCCGCACCGCCCACCTGGCCGGACTGCTGGACCGCGACGGCCTGGTCATCGTCCCCGCCGAGGCGGCGGACAACGCACCGGTGGAGTTCATCCCACTCCCCCGCTGACACAGCGGATCTCAGCTGCTGAGGCCGAGGATGGCCATGAGCTGGCCGGGGTAGGCACCGGTGTCTATGCGGCCGGTCTGGGCATAGATCTTGCGGCGGAGGCCGGTTACGGGGTTGCGCAGGTGCAGGGTCCAGACATGGGGCGCGAAGGCCACGCCGCCCTCGCTCCAGGCGTGCCGGAATTTCGGGAATTCGCCGAGTTCCTGCAGCAGATCGGTGAATCCGGCGGTATCGCCGGAGCGGCCGATCAATCCGCGCAACCACCGGACCACCTGTCGCACATCGGCTTCCCAATTCACCAGTACGCGGGTCGCCAGATCATTGCCGAACAACCAGCGGAGCATATTGCCGTCCTCGGTCAACCCGGGGAAGGCGTCATCCCAGCTGTCGTTCCAGGCAAGCACATTCGCCCGGACATCGATATAGGCGGCCAGGTTGGGGCGATGCAGATCCAGTACCCGGCGCATATTCTCGGTGATGGCGCCGCACAATTGCTCCACGGTGGGCAGATCGCCCGCTCCCAGCCCTGCCAGCTCACTCAGTTGACGATGGTCGGCCGCACCGAGTGGTTCCAGTCGATCCAGATAGCGAGTAAGCGCTTCCACAACCTCGCGGGTTGGGTTACCGCGCTCGCCCTTCTCCAGATGCGTTATGTAGCTGGCGCTTACGCCCGCGTTGAACGCCAGGCGTTCGCGGGAAAGTCCGCGGCCGTCGCGTAATCGCCGCAGCAGATTTCCGAAAGTGGGCGCCTCCAGCTCCCGAGATTCATGTCCGCATGGCGCATCGGCGACCACCGCAGCTCCCTTCAGCTCGCCCGGCGCACGGCATCCCGTTCGGGATGCCGCCGGGTTGCCCCCTTCGGTGGATGCTCGCATGAATCGGGCGAATTACAGGTACGCGCGACTATCCCTGTTTGTATATGTCGGTGATCCTGATGGGAATTCGGCTCATGCCCCCAGCGCCAGCCGCGGCTGCTCGGGGGCGGAGCCGGCGCTCGGCCCGTCGAACTCGACGGCACCGTGTGCCGAGCGCCGCGCCCGGTCCGGATCGGGTGCGGGAACGGCCGCCAGCAGGCGGCGGGTGTAATCGGCCTCGGGGCTGCCGAAAACATCTGCCACCGGCCCGGTTTCGACCACAGCGCCCTGTTTCAGCACGACCACGCGATCGGCGATCTGGTTGATCACCGCGAGATCGTGGCTGATGAACAGGCAGGCGAATCCGTATTCTTCGCGCAGATCGGTGAACAAGTCCAGCACCTGCGCCTGGACCGAAACATCCAGGGCGCTGGTGGGTTCGTCCGCCACCAGCAGCCGGGGCGCGAGCGCGAGTGCCCGGGCCAGTGCGACGCGCTGGCGCTGGCCGCCGGAGAGTTCGGCGGGACGGCGAGAGGCGTAATCGCGGGGCAGCCGGACCGATTCCAGCAGATCGCCCACCTTGGCGCGCAGCAGCGCACCGGAGGCGGCGCGATGCACCAGCAGCGGTTCGCCGATGGAATCCTCCAGTGTGCGACGGGGATCCAGGGAGGCGGTGACATCCTGATGCACCAGGGCCACGTTCTTGCGCAGGCCGCGCAGATCGCGTTTGCCCAGGCCGTTCAGCCGTACGCCCTGCAACACCACCTCGCCGCCGGCGGGCGGTACCAGTCCGAGCGCGGTGCGGCCGAGAGTGCTCTTACCGGAACCGGATTCACCGACCAGCCCGATCACCTCGCGCGGCGCCACCGTTAGCGAGACATCCTGAAGCGCGCGGAATTCCTTGCGCTGGCGGCGATACACCACCGAGACATGCGAAAGGCGCAGCACCGGTTCCTCTTCCGGCGTTTCGACAGGTGCCGAGGTGACGGATCGGCCGGATTGTCCGGCGCTCGCCGCCGAGGACGTGGGAAGTGACGAGATGCCGTCGGGTACCACGGCGACCGCTTCGGTGACCGGAGTCGTATCGCGCGGCGCGGGATGCGTTCCGGGGAGCACCGGGACGGCGTCCAGCAGTGTTCGCGTGTACTCGTGCTCCGGATCGGTGAAAAGCTCGCGCACGGGCCGGGTTTCGACGACCTGGCCAGCGCGCATCACCACCACGCGGTCCGCGATGGCCGCCACCACGCCGAGGTTGTGCGTGATGAACAGGATGGCGGTGCCGGTGCGGGCTTGCAGTTCCCGGAGCAGGTCCAGGATTTCGGCCTGCACGGTGACGTCCAGGGCGGTGGTCGGCTCATCGGCGATGAGCAGATCGGGTTCGCCGGACAGCGCCAGCGCGATGACCACGCGCTGCTTCTGCCCGCCGGAGAGCTGATGCGGATACCAGTCCACCCGCTTGTCCGGCTCCGGAATGTCGACCAGGCCGAGCAGTTCGATGGCGCGGGTTCTGGCCTCCGCCTTGCCGATCGACCGGTGCGCGCGCAGCGCCTGGGCGATCTGGGTGCCGATCTTCTGCACCGGGTTGAGCGCGGTCTGCGGTTCCTGGAACACCATGGCGGCGCGGGTGCCGCGCAGGGCGCGCAGTTCGGCGTCGGGGGTGCCGATGATCTCGGTGTCGCCCAGGCGAATCGAGCCTTCGGCGTGCGCGCCCTCGGGCAGCAGGCCGAGCACGGCGCGCGCGGTGAGCGATTTCCCGGATCCGGATTCGCCGACCAACGCCACCGTCTCGCCGCGGCCGACCCGCACCCGCACCCCGTCGACCACGGTGCGAGTGCCGAAGCGCACCACCAGGTCCCGAATATCCAGCAGCGCCTCGGGCGCTGTCTCGTGCTCGCTCATCCGATCCTCCGGGCGCGGCCCAGGGCCTGGGCGATCAATAGGAATCCGAGGGTCAGACCGGACACCACCAAAAGCGGTCCGATGGCGAAGGCCGGGTTGGCGTCCAGATTGGCGATGGATTCGGAAATGAGTGATCCCAGTGAGGGATCCGGCGGTCGCACGCCGATGCCGATGAAGCTCATGGCCCCTTCGACGAAGACCGCGAGCGACATGGACAGCGCCAGCTGCACCGAGAGCGGTTCGATCACATTGGGCAGCACGTGTTTCCGCAGTGTCCACCAGGTGCCCGCGCCGATGACCTCGGCGGCCTCCACGAAGGGCTGTTCGCGCACGGCCAGGATGGCGGTGCGAATCTGCCTGCCGAAGATGGGGACCTCGGCGGCGATGATGACCACGATCACCGCCTGCACCCCCGGTCCGGTGATGGCGGACAGCGCGATGGCGAAGATGAGCGCCGGGAACGCCAGGATCAGATCGAAGATGCGCTGGGTGATCACATCGGCAATGGTGTTGACGCTGGCCAGCAGTCCGGTCAGCGCGCCGAGCAGCGCACCGGCGGGCACCGCCACCAGGGCGATGAACAGGTCGATGCGAATGCCGTAGAGCACGCGCGTGAAGACATCGCGATTGACATTGTCGGTGCCGAGCCAGTGGTCGGCGCTGGGCCCGAGCAGGTTCGCGCCCGGAATCTGCTGTAGCGGATCGTATTTCGTGAGCAGTCCGGCGGCCAGGCCCGCGAGGGCGATGATCGCGACCAGCAGGACACCCGCCAATCCCTGTCCTCGGCGCAGCGCCTGCCAGCTCGGCCGGACCGAATTCGGTTCGCGCTCCGCGTTTTCGACCAGCGCCTCGGCGCTTTCCACCGGATTCCCGGTGCTGTCCACCGATTCGGCGAGTGCGAGGTCGCTCATGCCCGGCCTCCGATGCGAATGCGCGGATCGAGATAGGCGTGCACCACATCGGTGGTCAGCTGGATGATCACGAATACTCCCACCGAGAACAGCAGCAGTGCCTGCACCACCGGATAGTCGCGGCGGTTGATGCCCTGTTCGATCAATTGCCCGATACCCGGCCAGGCGAAGGCGGCTTCCACCAGCACCGCACCGCCGAGCAGCTGCCCGGTCTGGATGCCGAGCACGGTCAGCAGCGTCGGCAGGGCGTTGCGCAGCGCGCCGCGGGTGACGATCCGCCGATGCGAAATCCCCAGTGCGCGTGCGGTGAGCACGTACGGCTTGCGCAGTTCGGTGCGCAGCGATTCGGTGAGGAATCGGGTCAGCGCCGCGATCACCGGCAGCGACAGGCAGATCGAGGGCAGCAGCAAATACTGCACGGCGATATCGGGTTTGGCGATGAACCCGTCCGGCGGAATGCCACCGGCGGGCAGGATCGGAATGGCGATGGCGAAGACCAGCACGAGCAGCACTCCGGTCACGAACACCGGCACCGCGACCGCGACCGTATTGATCGCCGCCACAACGGCATTGAGCCAACGCCGGTCGAACAGCACCGCGGACACGCTCACCACCAGGCTGACCGTGATCGCCAGGAACAGCGAGAACGCGGTCAGCACAAGGGTATTGGTGAGACCGCGCCCGACCAGATCGGAGATCTGGCCGCCGATGATGTACGACCGGCCCAGATCACCGGTGAACACCCCGTGCAGCCAGCTCAGGTATTGCGCCGGAATGGACCGGTCCAGCCCCAGCTGATGCCGGATGCTCGCGATGGTGTCGGGGGTGGCGTCCGGCCCGGCCAGGGTCTGGGCCGGATCGCCGGGCACCAGCCGCAGCAGCAGGAAGATCAGCACGGACGCGCCGAACAACACCGCCACGGCCGAGGGCACCCGGCGCAGCAGATACGCGATCATGACAGGAACGTCTCCCGCAGATCCAGTTCGCGGCGCTTGGTCCAGCCGACATTGTGCAGTTTGCGGGTGGTGGAACCCTGGGCGAGGCGAACGCCGATCTCGATCAGGAACAGGCCGTCCAGCAGCTGATCGCTCAGCGCCTGGTAGGCGCGCACCGCGTCGGGTCCGGTGCCCTGCGGCAGCTTCCAGGCATTGTCGGCCGCGGCGACATAGGCGGGCGATTCGTAGTGCGAGGCGTTCTTGCGGGCATTGAACGGGTAGGCGCTGACCGTCAGCGTGGACGGTACGAACTGCGCCCAGGAATGGTCGGTGATCCACAGACCTGGGAACTGCGCGCCGATCAGCTGTTTCACGAAGGTGGCGTATTCCGTTGGCACCAGCTCGGTTTCGATACCGATCTCGGCGAGGTTGGCCTGCACGATCTGCGCGGTCGCCTCGTGGGTGGCGTAACCGGCGCTGTAGGCCAGCGGCAGCTTCGGCGGTTTGGGCACCCCGGAGAGCACCTGCTTGGCCTTGGACACATCGCGCTTGAACCGGGTGTTGCGGGCGTCGTCGAAGGCGGGAGAGGACTTGGGCCACGGCAGATTGGTGGCATAGCCGGAGCCGCGGAACACCTCGGCGATGACCCGGTCGCGGTCGATGGCGTACGCGATGGCCTGGCGCAGTTTCGGATCGGCGAGGGCCGGATCCTGCACGTTCGCACCGACGTACATCTGGAGTTCGGCGCCCTCGTAGTTGATGACGCGGTAGCCGTCCGTCTTGGCGAGGTTCTCGTTGTCGCGGTAGGTGATGCCGTCCGCGAAGTGGATCTGACCGGACTTGAGCGCGTTCAACTGCGCCTGGTTATCGGAGATGATGGCGAATTCCACCCGGTCCAGGTACGGCCGGTCCGGCACCCGGTAGTCCGCGTTCTTCTCGAATACCAACTGCTGGTTGGGGATTCGCTGCACGAACTTGAACGGTCCGGTGCCGACGATCTTATCGCCGGTGCCCAGCTGATCGATGGACTCGCTGTCCAGAATGGGCGCGGTATCGAGCAGATCGAAGATATTGCCCAGCGGCTGCGAGAAGGTCAGCTTGATGCGGTTCGGATCGACGATGTCGTATCCGGTGATGGCGGCGGCGGTGCTCTTGAGCTGCGCGGACCATTTCGGATCCGCGTAGGTGCGCAGCGAGAACTCGACATCCTTCGCGGTGAAGGCGCGGCCGGAATGGAATTTCACATCCTTGCGCAGATCCAGGGTGATGGACTGGCCGTCCGGCGCGAGGGTCCATTTCTCGGCCAGCAGCGGTTGCGGTTCCAGCTTGTCGTGCGGGTAGCGCACCAGGGTTTCGAAGACCAGGCCCACCACGTACGGCGTGGTACCGGTATTGGTGAGGATATTCGCGGGCACCAGATCCGCGAGCACGCCGTACTTCAGGGTGCCGCCCTTGACCGGCTGGGCATTGTCGTCCCCGCCACCCTTGCTCTGGTTCACCGCCGAGGTGCAGGCGGCCAGTGCGCCGCCGCCGAAGATGGCGAGTGCGGCAACGCCGGAATTGCGCAGGAAACGACGACGATCCAGTCCGCCGGGGGACGAATTCATGGGGAAATCCTCGAGATTTGTGGCCGCGCGGACGGCGGCCGGGGTGCTGTGGACGCACCCGTGGGGACTTTTTCAGAAATGCGGAATACGCGCGGGCCGGGCGCGTCAGGCACAGGGTCGACAGCACAGCACCCGAGCGGGCCGGATGATTCCGGTGCTGGGCGTGCAGAAGCGACTGGTGTGCATGCGGCGACGCTAACAGCGGGTGAGCAGTCGATCACCGGTTGTGCGCAGCGTGCGCGAAACCCTGGCCGACACGGCGCAACCGGATCTTTGCTGAGAGAATGCCTGTTCCCCCTCATGCTCGTGGTTACGAGAACTTCGCCGGTGAAATCGGCCGCACCACCGCCGATTCGACACCGGAGTGGATCTACCCGCCGACCGCCCCGGCCGGTGCGCCCAACATCATCGTGGTGCTGGTCGACGACATGGGTTTCAGCGATATCGGCCCGTTCGGCTCCGAGATCGACACCCCCACGCTGGATCGCATTGCCGCTAATGGTCTGCGGCTCACCAACTTCCACACCACCCCGCTGTGCTCGCCGTCGCGGGCCGCGCTGCTGACGGGCGTGAATTCGCATCGCGCCGGATTCGGTTTCGTCGCCAATGCCGATCCCGGTTATCCGGGGCTGCGGCTCGAGCTTGCCGATGATGTGCTGACGCTGCCGGAGATCCTGCGCGGCAATGGATATGCCACCTACGCGGTGGGTAAATGGCATCTGGTGCGCGATGCCACGCTGCATCCGGCCGCGAATCGCGATTCCTGGCCGACCCAGCGCGGATTCGACCGGTACTACGGGTCTTTGGAGGGGCTGAACTCCTTCTACCACCCGAATCAGCTGGTCTCGGACAGCTCACCGGTGGATGTGGAGGAGTATCCGGAAGGCTACTACCTCACCGACGATTACACCGATCGCGCCATCGGCTATATCAAGGAACTGCGCGCGCACGACGCCGATAAGCCGTTCTTCCTGTACTTCGCGCATACCGCCATGCACGGGCCGTTGCAGGCCAAGCCGGAAGACCTGGCCAAGTATCGCGGTAGGTACAAGGAGGGCTGGGATCGCCTGCGGCAGAGCCGATTCGCCTCCCAGCTCGCACAGGGCCTGTTCCCCGAGGGCACACAGCAGAAGCCGCGCAATACCGAGCCCGGTTATGAAGCGCAGGAATGGGATTCGCTGACGCCCGAACAGCAGTCCCGCTTCGAGCGGTACATGGAGGTGTACGCGGGCATGGTCGACAGCATCGACCAGAGCCTGGGCCGCATCGTCGAAACCCTGGAGCAGTTCGGCGAACTCGACAATACGATCATCGTCTTCACCTCCGACAACGGCGGCACCGCCGAGGGCGGCCCGGAGGGCACCCGCACCTACTTCGCGCAATTCGCGCAGGTGGATGAGCCGGACTGGGAACGCGATGTGCCGCACGATGACGAACTCATCGGCAGCGCCAAGCTCGGCGTGCACTATCCGCGCGGCTGGGGCCAGGCGTCCAACACCCCGTTCCGCTTCTACAAGGGTCAGACCTTCGCGGGCGGCGTGCGCGTCCCGTTCCTGCTGTCCTGGCCCAAGGGCCTGCCGCGCACCGAGGACGACAACGGCATTCGCCAGGAGTACACGTACATCACCGATCTGACCCCGACGCTGCTCGAGCTCGCGGGACTGGAACGCCCGTCGGTGCGTAATGGCTTGCCCGCCAAGGAATTCGACGGCATCTCGGCGATCGAGGTGCTGCGCGATCAGCGGGCCGTCTCCCGGCATGTCGAACAGTATTCGGAGATGACCGGCCACCGCGGCTTCTACCGCGACGGCTGGAAACTGCTGGCCCTGGCCGAACCCGCACGCGGCGTGGACAATCCGCGCTGGCAGCTGTTCGACGTGCGCACCGATCCCACCGAATTGCACGACCTCTCCGAGCGATTCCCGGAGAAGGTGGCCGAGCTCTCCGCGGCCTGGGACGACGCCGCCTGGCACAACACGGTTTTCCCGCTCGTCACCCGCCAGGATCTGGCCACGCGCCGTCCGGAAGAGGCGCGATTCGGCGAACGCGTCCGCATCCTGCCCGGCACCCCCACCCTGGAGCGCTACCGCTCGCAGCGCCTGATCGCCTACCGCGACTTCACGATTGCCGTCGAGGTGGCGGGCTATCGGCCCGGTGACGAGGGCGTCCTGGTCGCACACGGCGACCCCCAGGGCGGCTACCTGCTCTTCGTCGAGAACGGTCGCCTGTTCTTCGGCTACAACGCCTACGGCCGCTACACCACCGTCGACGCGGGGGCGATTCCCGAAGGCAGCCGGCACTTCACGGTCTCGGCGGTGGTCCGCCCGCATCTGCGCTGGGATTTCACCATCGGCATCGACGGCGTCCGCGCCGCCCACCTCCCCGACCAGGTCCAACTCGTCGGCATGGCTCCGTGGACCGGCATCTCCGTCGGCCTCGACTCCCGCGGCCCCGTCGACTGGGACCTGCGCGACCGCCGCGGCGTCTTCCGCTACACCGGCGACCTCCGCTCGGTCACCTACCGCCCGGGCGCGATCGGCGTCGACGAGGACACCCAGCGCGCACTGGACTCCGAAGCCGAACTGATCGCCGAATAGCGACCGGCAGACCGCAGGCCCGCACGTGATCGTGCGGGCCTGCGTCGTATCCGCTGTTCGTCAGATGTCTTGCGTCATAGCTATTTCGGGAGATCGAGCCGATCGGTGATTCCGTCCAGCAGTGCGGCCAGCGTCCAGGCCACCGGACCTTCGGTATCGATGGTGCCCGCGACCGTGCGGTTGTCCAGCCAGCGGGCGAAGGCGGGGTGATTGCCTGCCGCGAGGGTGGGTTGCAGGAACGGGGTGGCGACCGCGTCGAGTTGGGCGTCGGTGTGCAGGCCGGTGCGGGTGCGCATGCGCATTTCCTCGGCCAGTTGCAGCGCGGTGCCGATCAGGTGCCCGTCGATGGCGTTGGTGATGCGGGTCATGTCATCGGCGGAGATGCCGAGCGATTCCAGTAGGGCGAAGCGGAAGTCGAAGTAGCGCAGGGCATTCGGACCGAAGGGCGGGCGGGTGTGCACCAGGTGACCGAACCAGAGGTGGCGCTGGATGACGGCCCAGGTGTCGAGGGATAGCCGCTCCAGAGTCGCGCGCCAATCGGAAGTCGTTGGGGGTAAAGGGATTTCGGCGTAGACCGTGTCAATCATGAGGTCCACGAGGCCGTCTTTGCTGCCGACGTAGCGGTAGAGCGACATGGGGGTGGACGCGCCGACGGCGGTGGCCACCCGGCGCATGGTCAGCGCGGCCGCGCCTTCGGCGTCGGCGATGGTCAGCGCGGCGCGCAGGATATCGGCGCGGCTCAGCGTGGTGGTCGGTCGGCCCGGGGGTTCGGGCAGCGTCCAGATCAGTTGGCCGGGTGGGGATTGGTCGTCGGTCACGGTCACCTCCTTGCGACGAATTCAACCATTCGTGTACAACGTACACATGATGTACGACGTACACGCACCCCGGGTTCTGATTGTCGGCGGCGGATTGGTCGGGCTGTGCGCCGCGCTGTTCCTGCGGCAGCACGAGGTCGAGGTGACACTGGTCGAGCGGCGGGCCACCACCTCTCCCCAGCCGAAGGCGCGGCGTATCAATCTCCGGACGATGGAGCTGTTCCGCCAGCTCGGGATCGCCGATCAGGTCTTCGACGCGGCACGGGACCTGGCGAATCATCAGGCGATGGCGGCGGGGCCGACGCTCGCCGAGGCCGAGCGGCTACCGGTGATGTTTCCGGGCGGGATGCCGGATTGGGACGCGATCACCCCGGCGGGGGCGTGCCTGTGCGCACAGGATCTGCTCGAACCGGTGTTGCGGGAGATCGCCGAGGCGCGCGGGGCCGATATCCGGTTCGGGGTGGAACTCATGGACTTCCGTGAGCACCACGGCCGGGGCGACGCCGCGCACGCGAACGATCTACCGAGCGTCCCCCGGGATGGCGGTCCCGGCATTCGTGCGATCGTGCGCACCGCCGGGGGCGCGATGGACACCCTCGACGCCGACTATCTGATCGCCGCCGACGGCGCGAACAGCCCGATCCGGGAGCGGCTCGGGATTACCCGCGGTGGGCGCGGCACGCTCGGCAGCGCGGTGAACGTGTACTTCCGAGCGGACCTCGGCGAGCTGGTGCGCGGGCGAGAATTCAATCTCTGTCAGATCGAGAATGACCGCGTGCCAGGGGCTTTCGCCTCCGTCGACGGTACTCGGCGATGGATTTTCACCAGCGGCGTCGGCGTCGACCGGCCGGCGCGGGATTGGCCGGAAGCCCTCCGGATCGCCATCGGCGTACCCGATATCGATATCGAGGTGCTGAGCGTATTGCCCTGGGAGCCCGGGATGTTCGTAGCGGACACGTTCCGCTCGGGGCGGGTTTTCCTGGCGGGGGACGCGGCGCACGTCATGCCGCCCTTCGCGGCGGCCGGAGCGAATACCGGTATCGAGGACGCGCACAACCTCGCGTGGAAGCTGGCACGCGTCCTGCGCGGCAGCGCCGATCCGGCACTACTGGACACCTATCACTCCGAACGGCATCCCGTCGGCTGGTTCATCGCCGATCAGTCGAGCATTCGCACCCTCAGTCTGCGCACCATGACCAGGGAGTCGACCGACGGCACCCCGCTGGCCGATCCGATCGCGCTGATTCTCGGAAACCGTTATCCCGCAGGCGCGTTCATCGACGACGCGAGCGCGCACACCATGACGCGGCTGGATACGAGCGGTCAGCCGGGCACGCGTATGCCGCACGCGTTCCCGAACCCGGGCCGATCGACGCTCGACCTGATCGGCACCGAGTACGTCCTGCTCACCGGACCGGCGGGCAGCGCATGGCGCGCGGCAGCCGAGCAGGCGGGCATCGACAGCTACGAGATCGACGAAAACTACTGCGTCACAGCGGGTCTCACCGCATCGGGCGCACTGCTCATCCGTCCCGATCAGATAGTCGGGTGGCGCGCACCGGAATTGCCCGCCGATCCGGCGACGGCGCTGCGCACCACCCTGGAGCTCATCGACCGCGCTCCCGCGCGGCATCGACTGCCTTCGTAATGCGCTTGGCCCGCGTCTCCGGCCGCTTGGCCTCGGCGACTCCGGTGGCCAGCTCCCGCCTATTCGTATAGGACAGTCCGTCGAAGGCGTCCCGCACGCCCGCGTCCGCGAGCGCGGCGGCCAGGTCATCGGGCACCTCGACGGTCCGTTCGGCGGTATCGCGCTCGACCGTCACGGTCACCGTGTCGCCCGGCCCCCTACCCAGCTCGGCGCGAATGCCTTTGCGGATTCCGAGGCACGGCCCATCTCCCATCGACATGATCGATCCGGTGTACGCGATGCCGTCGAAGGTGGCGCGGACCGGGATACGGCCCCCACCGCCGAGCGCCGCGATGACGTCGGCGGGAATGGGGATATACGCGCCGCCGCCGGTGGCTTCGTGGATCACGCCCTCGAATCGGTGCATGAGCGCATGCTATTCGAGGCGCTCGCGAGTACGCGGGATATTCACCAGCGATCCGATAGCAATCGGATTTCGCTTCGAACTTCTGTTAACAAATGTAAACCGCGAGAGAACCGGCCGTTTCCGAAGCATCACCGCGAGCGCCCGAAAACCCTTGTGTAGCGCGGCTATTTACCCTCAAGAAGGACATTTCCGCAGGTGGGTGTGGATCACATCCTCTTACGTCGCAACCCGCCAGTGACCACCAGGTTGCGCCGACCTCACAGCTCACAATGGGGGTCAGCGCATTGTGAGACAACCGTTTTGCCACCCGCTCGCACCTCTTTACAGTCGAGCCAGCAGCCCGGTTCTTCACTCTCGATAGGGGCGTCATGGCTAACCCGCACACCGGAACTTCGTCCGGCGATGCACTGCTCCGATTGGGTAAATACTTCCAGCGCGGTGAGGTCTCCGGCGATTTGCGCACCCTGCATCAGGTGGGTGGGCGCGATGCGGACGAGTTCTATCGGGATCGGTGGTCGCACGACAAGGTGGTGCGGTCCACGCACGGTGTGAACTGCACCGGATCGTGCTCGTGGAAGATCTACGTCAAGGACGGCGTGATCACCTGGGAGTCGCAGCAGACGGACTACCCGTCCGTCGGCGCGGACAAGCCGGAGTACGAGCCGCGCGGCTGCCCGCGTGGCGCGTCCTTCTCCTGGTACACGTATTCGCCCGCGCGCATTAGGTATCCGTACGTGCGCGGGGTGCTGCTGGAGCTGTACCGCGATGCCAAGACACGGCTGAAGGATCCGGTGCTGGCGTGGGAATCCATTGTCGAGGATCCCGAGACCGCCGAGACCTACAAGTCCGCGCGCGGTAAGGGCGGCTTCGTGCGCGCCGAATGGTGGGAGGCCGCCGAGATCGCCGCCGCCGCACATGTGCACACCATCAAGAAGTACGGCCCGGACCGGGTGGCGGGCTTCTCCCCCATTCCGGCCATGTCGATGGTCTCGCATGCCGTTGGGGCGCGGTTCATTTCGCTCATCGGCGGTTCCATGCTGTCGTTCTACGACTGGTACGCGGACCTGCCGGTGGCGTCCCCGCAGGTGTTCGGCGATCAGACCGACGTGCCCGAATCCGCGGACTGGTTCGATGCCGGATACCTGATCATGTGGGGCTCCAATGTCCCGGTCACCCGCACCCCGGACGCGCACTATATGACCGAGGCGCGCTATCGCGGCCAGAAGGTCGTGGTGGTCTCCCCCGACTACGCCGACAACACCAAATTCGCCGATGAATGGGTGCCCGCGCGCCCCGGCACCGATGCCGCGCTCGCCATGGCCATGGGCCACGTGGTGCTGCGAGAGTTCTTCGTGGACAGGCGAACCGAGCGTTTCGACGACTACATCAAGCGCTATACCGATCTGCCGTACCTCATCGCGCTGGACGATAAGGACGGCGTCGCGGTGCCCGGCAAATTCCTGACCGCCGCCGATCTCGGAATCACCGGGGAGAGCGTCGAATTCCAGCCGGTGTTGCTGGACGCGGACGGAAATCCGCGGGTGCCCAATGGTTCCCTGGGCCACCGCTTCACCGAGGCGGGTAAGGGCAAATGGAACCTCGATCTCGGGGATGTCGATCCCCTGCTGACCCTGCACGGCCGCACCGATGACGCTGCGGCCGTGCAGTTCCCACGATTCGACGGGCCGTCAGCGGAGGTCCTCACCCGCGGCGTGCCGACCACCGTCATCGCGGGTAAACGGGTGACGACGGTGTTCGATCTGCTGCTGGCGCAGTACGGCGTCGCCCGCCCCGGCCTGCCCGGCAGCTGGCCGACCGGCTATGACGATCCGAGCGAGCCGTACACGCCCGCCTGGCAGGAGACCATCACCGGCGTCCCCGCCAAACAGGCCGAGCGCATCGCACGCGAATTCGCCGATAACGCGGACCGTTCCGGCGGGCGCTCGATGATCCTGATGGGCGCGGGCACCAACCACTGGTTCCACTCCGATCAGATCTACCGCGCCTTCTTCACCTTGACACTGCTCACCGGCTGCCAGGGCGTGAACGGCGGCGGCTGGGCGCATTACGTCGGCCAGGAGAAGTGCCGACCCGTAACCGGTTGGTCCACACTGGCTTTCGCCTCGGACTGGCAGCGCCCCCCGCGCCAGATGCAGGGCACCGTGTTCTGGTACCTCACCAATGACCAGTGGCGGTACGACCCGTTCACCTCCGAGGCGTTCGCTTCCCCACTGGGCAAGGGCACCTTCTCCGGGCGCACGGCGGCCGACAATATCGCGCTCGCTTCACGTTTGGGCTGGATGCCGTCCTACCCGACGCTCAATCGCAATCCCCTGGACCTCGCCGATGAGGCCGAGGCCGCGGGCAAGTCCGCCGCCGATTACGTGGTCGACGGCCTCAAATCCGGTGAGCTGCGCTTCGCCTGCGAGGACCCGGACGCCCCGGAGAACTTCCCGCGCGTGCTGACCGTCTGGCGCGCGAATCTGCTCGGCTCCTCCGGTAAGGGCAACGAGTACTTCCACAAACACCTGCTGGGCGCGGATTCGAATCTCCAGACCGCCGAGGCCACCGGGGTGCGCCCGCAGGAACTGGAATGGCGCGAGGAAGCGCCCACCGGGAAGCTGGATCTGCTGCTCTCCCTTGACTTCCGGATGACCAGCACCACGCTGTTCTCCGATATCGTGCTGCCTGCCGCCACCTGGTACGAGAAGCACGATCTGTCCTCCACGGATATGCACCCGTTCGTGCACGCCTTCACCCCCGCCATCTCGCCGCCGTGGGAGGCGCGCACCGATTTCGAGGCGTTCCACCGCATCGCGCGCGGCTTCTCCTGGCTCGCGGAAAAGCATCTGGGCGTGCGCAAGGACATAGTCGCGGTACCGCTCCAGCACGACAGCGCCGATGCGCTGGCACAGGCCGGTGGCCGGGTGCTGGATTGGAAGAAGGGCGAATGTGAGCCGATTCCGGGCGTCACCATGCCCAAAATCGTGGTGGTGGAACGGGATTACCCGAATGTCGCGGAGAAGATGGCGGCGCTCGGTCCACTCGTGGAGCGCATGGGCTTGACCACCAAGGGCGTCACGACGGTTCCCGACGCCGAGGTCGAGTACCTGAAGGGTATGAACGGCACCGTGGTTTCCGGTGTGGCACAGGGGCGTCCGTCCCTGGCCAAGGACATCCACGCCGCCGAGGCCATTCTGGCGCTGTCCGGCACCACCAACGGCAGGCTCGCGGTGGAGGGCTTCCACGAACTGGAGAAGCGCACCGGCACCCAACTGGCCGATCTGGCCGCCGAACACGAGGGTAAGCGAATCACGTTCGCGGACACCCAGGCTCGGCCGGTGCCGGTCATCACCTCACCGGAATGGTCCGGCAGTGAGACCGGCGGGCGCAGGTACTCCCCGTTCACCATCAATACCGAGCGGCTCAAGCCCTGGCACACCCTCACCGGGCGGCAGCACTTCTACCTCGACCACGACTGGATGATCGAACTCGGCGAACAGCTGCCGATCTACCGGCCGCCCCTGGATATGACGGCGCTGTTCAGTGAGCCCGGCATCGGCAAGGTGAGCGAGAACGGCGTCACCGTGCGGTATCTGACGCCGCACTCCAAATGGTCCATCCACTCGGCCTATCAGGACAACCTGCATATGCTGACGCTCTCGCGCGGCGGGCAGGCCATCTGGATGTCCGAGGTCGACGCCGCCAAAATCGGTGTGGCCGACAACGATTGGATCGAGGCCGTCAATCGCAACGGCGTGGTCGTCGCCCGCGCCATCGTCTCGCACCGCATGCCCGAGGGCACCGTATTCATGTATCACGCCCAGGACCGCGCGGTGAATGTGCCGCGTATCGAGGGACCGGCCGAGAATGCCGAGGGCGCACCGGAATTCAAGGGCCGGGGCAAGCGCGGCGGTATCCACAACGCGCTCACCCGCATCATGATCAAGCCCTCGCACCTCATCGGCGGGTACGCCCAGCAGTCCTTCGCGCTGAACTACCACGGGCCCACCGGAAATCAGCGCGATGAGGTCACCACCATCCGTCGGCGCAGCCAAGAAGTGGAGTACTGATATGCGCGTCATGGCACAGCTGGCGATGGTGATGAACCTCGACAAATGCATCGGCTGTCACACCTGTTCGGTCACCTGCAAACAGGCGTGGACCAATCGCGCGGGCACCGAGTACGTGTGGTTCAACAATGTGGAAACCCGTCCGGGACAGGGGTATCCGCGCCGCTACGAGGATCAGGAGAAGTGGAAGGGCGGATGGACCCTGAACAAGCGGGGCCGCCTCACCCTCAAATCCGGGTCCCGGATGAAGCGGCTGCTCAATATCTTCGCCAACCCGGATCTGCCCACCGTGTCGGACTACTACGACCCGTGGAGCTACGACTACGACAATCTGCTGTCCGCACCGCAGATGGACACCACCCCGGTGGCGCGGCCCAAATCCCTTATTACGGGCGAGGATACGGACGTCACCTGGGGCGCGAACTGGGATGACTCGCTCGGTTCCGGCCCGGAGCAGGTCGGTAAGGACCCGCTGCTGGCCAAGCTGTCCGAACAGGTGAAGCTCGAATTCGAGCAGACCTTCATGTTCTACCTGCCGCGCATCTGCGAGCACTGCCTGAACCCGTCCTGCGCGGCGGCCTGCCCGTCGGGGGCCATCTACAAGCGGTCCGAGGACGGCATCGTCCTGGTCGATCAGGACAAGTGCCGCGGCTGGCGGCAGTGCGTGAGCAGTTGCCCGTACAAGAAGATCTACTTCAACCACAAGACGGGCAAGGCGGAGAAGTGCACCTTCTGCTATCCGCGCGTGGAGGTCGGCATTCCGACGGTGTGCTCGGAAACCTGTGTGGGACGGCTGCGGTACATCGGCGTCATGCTCTACGACGCGGACGCGGTACTCGACGCCTGTTCGGTGACCGAGGACAAGGATCTGTATCCGGCGCAGCTCGGGGTGTTCCTCAATCCGCATGATCCGCGCGTGATCGCCGAGGCCGAGGCCTCTGGCATTTCTCCGGATTGGATTCAGGCGGCGCAGGATTCGCCGGTCTACAAGCTCATCGTCGACTACAAGATCGCACTGCCGTTGCATCCGGAATACCGCACCATGCCGATGGTCTGGTACGTGCCGCCGCTGTCACCGGTGGTGGATGTGCTGTCCGAGACCGGGCACGACGGTGAGAACGCCTCGAACCTGTTCGGTGCGATCGACGCCCTGCGAATTCCCTTGGAATACCTCGCCGAATTGTTCACCGCCGGTGAGATCGGCCCGGTCCGCGATGCACTGCAACGACTGGCGGGCATGCGCGCGTTCATGCGGTCGATCAATCTCGGGCAGGAACCCGATATGGCGATTCCGGATTCGGTGCACCTCGAACCCGAGGAGATCGAGGCCATGTACCGGCTGCTCGCCATCGCCAAATACGAGCACCGCTATGTGATCCCCAACGGCGCGACATCGCGGGCGCACGAACTGGATTCGCTCGCCACCGGGTGTTCGCTGGACACCGACGGCGGGCCGGGAATGACGGCGTTCGATGTGATGGCCGAGAAGTTCCATCTCACCGATACCAATGGCGCTGCGCCGGAGGAGAAGTCGACCCGGGTCAACCTGCTGAACTGGGACGGTAAGAACGCCAACGGCCTACTGCCCACCCGCAACGGCAACGCCAACGGCACGAACGGCGACGGCACGAACGGCGACGCTCCTCCCGGCGACGATGTGCCCGAACCGATTACGACGGGCGCGAGCCGATGAGCCTGCTGAAACTGCGACGTCGCCCCGAACCGGTGATCGCGCTCTCCGAGCGGGACCGCCATCTGGTGTGGCGGCTGGCGGCACTGCTGCTGGACTATCCACACGAGCGCACCCTCGCCATGCTCGACGATTTGTCCAGCGCCGCAGCCGAATTGCCGCCCACGGTGCGCCCGCACCTGGAGGGCTTCCTCGATCACCTGCGCACCACCTCCCCCATCGCACTGGCCCAGCAGTATGTCGAAACCTTCGATATGCGCCGCCGCGCCAGCCTGCACCTGACCTTCTACGCCTACGGCGACACCCGCAAACGCGGTATGGCCCTGCTGCGTTTCAAGCACGCCTACCGTCAGGCGGGTGTCGAGCTCGGCGATCAGGAACTGCCCGATCATCTGCCGGTACTGCTGGAATTCGCCGCCACCGTGGACCCCATCGGGGGTGAACGGCTGCTCGGCGAACACGTCCCGGTGCTGGAGCTGCTGCGACTTTCGCTGTCCGACAGCGGATCTCCGTACGCGGGCATTCTCACCGCCGTCACCTGCACGCTGCCGCCGGTCACCACCGCCGATCGCCGTCGCATCGCCGAACTCGCCGCCCAGGGTCCGCCCGAGGAAGAGGTCGGCCTGGAACCCTTCGCCATGGACCCCCTGGCCTTCGCCGGATCGGAAGCCCGCCGATGACCCCCGCCCTCTGGCTGACGCTCCCCTACGTCGCCTTCACCTCCTTCGCCCTGGGCCATCTGTGGCGCTACCGCAATGACCAGTTCGGCTGGACCACCCGCTCCTCGCAGGTCTACGAATCCCGGCTGTTGCGCCTGGGCAGTCCGCTGTTCCATTTCGGCATGCTCGGGGTGATCGGCGGGCATGTGCTGGGTGTGCTCATCCCCGAGTCCTGGACCGATGCGGTCGGCATCTCCGAGCACCTGTATCACGTGGTGGCGGTCTCGGCGGGCACGGTCGCGGGTATCGCGGTAATCGCCGGCATCGCCATCCTGCTGTATCGGCGGCTCACCGTGACCGCCGTGCGCAAGGCCACCACCCGCAACGATCAGGTCATGTACGTGCTGCTGGCCGGGGCGCTCATCACCGGCCTGCTGAATACGGTCGGCAGCAATCTGCTGTGGGGGACCTACAACTACCGCGAGACCGTCTCCCCGTGGTTCCGCAGCCTGTTCTCCATCCATCCCCAGCCCGATCTCATGGTCGGCACGCCCTGGACCTTCCAGGCGCACGGGCTGATCGTGCTGACCCTGATCGGCATCTGGCCGTACACCCGCCTGGTGCACATGTTCAGCGCCCCGATCGGCTATCTGACCCGCCCGTACGTGGTCTACCGCAGCAAGGAGACCAACGCGGCCGACAAGCGCCGCTTCGCCCGCGCCTGGGAAACCTCATCGCTGCCGCCGCGCTAGTTCGCGAAAACCCCCGTCGACCTGCCTTGTGACAAGCGACAAACGCGTTTCCGGGCGATCTCATTTCTATAACTCCGGCCACCAAGTAGGGTAAGGAATAGACGGTGTTGACCCGATTCATTCGGATACGGCAACCCGACACGGCCTGGGAAGACTTCTATGACCCTGATCAACCAGACCACCAACCTGCGCGATGAGCAGGGTGAGTTCGGTGCGGCACGCGCCGCGGAGAAGGCCGCCTGCGCCAAGCAGAACGCGCAGGCCAGGCATACGGTCGCCGGGCACGCACTCGACGCGGCCGATTGCGAATACCTCCTGCAGATGCTGGGTCTGGACGCGGCCAGCCTCGGCCCGGACGGTCTCGCCAAGGATTGAAAAAGCAACTGCCGGTCACCAGAATTTCTGATGACCGGCAGGGGTAACCGTATTTACCCGGCGAGTTTGGCCAGGTTCGGGAAATTGCTGATTTCCCAGCCGCCGTCCACCACCAGTTCGGTACCGGTGATGTACGAGGCGTCGGCACTGGCGAGGAACAGGCACGGCGCGGCGACCTGTTCCGCCGTGGCCGCCGCACCCAGCGGAATACGGTCCAGGAACATCTGTTTCGCCGGTTCGTACCCCATGACCGCCGCCACCAGCGGGGTGTCGACGAGGCCGGGCAGCACCGAGTTCACTCGAATTCCGTACTGGGCCAACTCCAATGCGGCGTTCTTGCTGAACATCACCACACCGGCCTTACCGGTGGCATAGGCGCTGCCGCCCGGCATCGGCACGCGGCCGTCCAACGACGAGATGTTGACGATCGCACCGCCACCGGACTCACGCATCAGGCGCGCTTCGTGTTTGGTGCAGAGGAACACGCTCTTCTGCACCAGATCGACGGTGAAATCCCAATCGGATTCGTCGAGATCGGTAACCGCGCCGATGCGGGAGCCGCCCGCCACATTGAACGCCGCGTCGAGGCGGCCGAAACGCTCTGCGGCAATGGCGATTCCGGCGGCGATCTGCGCCTCCACCGTTACGTCGGCCACGGCCGGGACGAAGGCGTCGCCGAGTTCGGCGACCTTCTTCTGCAAACCGGCCTCATCGATATCGAGGCCGACGACCGACGCGCCCTCGGCCACCAGTGCGGTGGCGATGGCCGAACCGATACCGGAGGCCGCGCCCGTCACCACGGCGGTCTTGCCACCGAATCGTGCTGTGCTCATTGTGAATTCCCTGATCTGCTCATTGATGCGCTACTGCCCGCGCCGACCGGCGCGCAGGAACTGCCCGGTGCGCTGTTTCCCGAGGGCCGGGGATTTCTCGCCAAGTCCGAAGACGTGCTCACCGTTCACCAGGACCGCGGTGACGGTGTCGTCATTGCGATTGACCATGCGAGAGAGGTTGTCGTACTCGGGAATCGGGTTCTCCGCGTACGCGTCCAGGCTCTCGTCCAGGTGCGCCGGATCGATGATCACCACATCGGCGCGATCACCGACGCGCAGATGTCCGGCGTCCAGGTCGTACCAGTCGGCCAGCTCGCCCGTGACGCGGTGCACGGCGTGCTCCACGGTCATGAACGGCTTGCCTGCCTGCTGCGCCCGATCGACCCGCCGCAGCAGGCGCAGGCCGAAGTTGTAGAAGGCCATATTGCGCAGGTGCGCACCCGCATCGGAAAAGCCCAGTTGCACACTGGGATCCGCGGCGAGCTGATCGAGCACCTCGGGCCGGTGATTGGAGATGGTGGTGCGCCAGCGCACCTTGGGGCCGTACTCCACCACCAGATCCAGGAAGGCGTCCACCGGATGCACGCCGCCGCGATCCACGCCGACCTGACCGAAGGTCTTGCCGATCACGCTCGCGTCCGGGCATTCGGTGATCTCGGCATCGAAGAAATCCCGATGCCAGACCCGCGGACCCCACTTCTTGTCGTAATCCCTGCGGAACCAGCGCCGGTAGTTCTCGTCGGCGAGCAGCTCGCGTCGCTCGTCGATCTGATTGGACAGGTGCAAAGCGGCCGCACCGGAACCGAATTCCTCGAACACCGGCAGATCGATGCCGTCCGAGTAGACCTCGAACGGCACCGGCAGATGCTGCCAGCGGAAATCGCCGCCGAGCCGGTTCAGGACCTTGCCGATGAGCGGGAAGACCTTCACCACACCGGGGATCGCCTTGATATCGGCGGCCGAGAGCAGGCTGACCTTCAGATTCGGCCGGAAGATGCCGAGACTGCTCACCGCCATGGCGACCAGGCTCTGCGGGCGGGCCACATCGGGACCGCCCTGGAGCGCCCGCTTGCGTTCGCGCAGAATGCGATTCAGCCGCCGCCGTTCCTTCGGCTTGGCGTAGGTGGAGGGCAGTGTGCGCGAGCGGCACACCTCACCGTCGAGTTTGTCGAACAGCAGCTGCTGTGACGACATGCCGACGAATCCGGCGTCGAGGGCCTCGGACAGCTTGTGTTCCATGGCCCGCAACTCGGATTCGGTGGGCGTGACATCGGGACTGGTGGCCCGCTCCAAGCCCATCTGCGCCGACCGGATATCCGAATGCCCGATGAAGGCAGCGAGATTCGCGCCCAGCGGCAGCGATTCCAGCGCCGCCACATAGCTGTGCGCGCTGTTCCAGGTCTTGAGCCCGTCGACGGCCGCCACCACGTGTTTGCGCGGAATGGCCTCCACCCGGCCGAACAGGTCACCGGCGTCGGAGCCGTTGACGTGCACGGTCGAGAGCGAGCACGACCCGAGCAGAATCGTGGTGACGCCGTGCCGCAGCGATTCCGACAGCGTCGGATCCAGCAGCACCTCCACGTCGTAGTGGGTGTGGATATCGACCATGCCCGGAATCACCCACTGCCCGGCGGCGTCTATCACTCGCGCGCAATCGGTTTCGTCCAGCGGAGTGGCGCTGACCACGGCGATCCGGCCGCCGCTGATGCCGATATCACGGATGGCCGAGGGCGCGCCGGTGCCGTCGAACCAGCGACCGCCCTTGATGATGGTGTCGTACACGGTGATTCACTCCCCCAGCGATAGTTCGCGGCGCAGCACCTTGCCGGTCGCATTGCGCGGCAGGGCGTCGGCGGTGATGAGCCAGCGCGCGGGCACCTTGAAGTACGCCAGCCGCTGCGCCACGTGATCGCGCAACTCATCCTCGGTGACCGAATCCGGGTCCGCGACAACGATAATGGCCGCGACTTCCTGCCCGAGATCCTCGTGCGGGACGCCGAGCACCGCGGATTCGCGCACCAGCGGATGCTCGTCCAGGGCGTTCTCGATCTCGGCCGGGTAGACGTTCTCGCCGCCGCGCAGAATGAGATCCGAACGCCGCCCGGCCATTTGCAGCAGGCCGCCGGAGACGAAGCCGAAGTCACCGGTGCGCAGCCAGCGATTCTCATCGATGGAGGCGGCGGTGGCGGCCGGATCGTTGTAGTAGCCGAGCATGACGTACGGGCTGCGCACGCAGATCTCGCCCTCGGTGCCGTCCGGCACGACTTTGCCTTCGGCATCGCGGATTTCGATGGCGACGCCGACGATCGGCCGCCCCACGGTCTCCGGATTCGCGATCAGGTCCGGCGGGGTCGCCACGGTGGCGGCGGTGCCGCTCTCGGTGCAGCCGTAGCTGGTGGTCAGCGCGACCTGGGCCACCGGCACCCGCTCGCGCAGGCGCTGATGCAGGGCGGGCGAGGACGGCGCGGTGTTCAGCGACAGCGCCGACAGCGAGGACAGATCGTATTGCGCGACATCGACATCGAGCAGTCGGCTGGCCATGGTCGGCACCGCCGCCCAATTGGTGATGCGCTCGGATTCGATGAGCCCCAGAATCTTCTCGGCGTCGAAACCGCCGCGGTGGAAGATGACGGCGTCACCGGTGGTGAGCCGGGGAATCACCAGATTGTGCAGGCTCGCGATATGGAACAGCGGCGAGGTGTTGAGGTAGCGCCGATTCGTCGGCGAACCATCCCACTGCAGTCCGCGGAAGCCCGCCGCCAGCGCATCGGTGAAACGGTGATAGTCGCTGACCGCCACCATATTCCGCTGTGAGTGCACCACGCCCTTGGGGCGGCCGGTGGTGCCGCTGGTGTAGAGGATGCAGGCCGGATCCTCCTCGGCCACTTCGGCGGTCGGGTACTGCCCCGCGAATTCCGCCGTCAGCGCCGGAAGGTCGTTCTCCATGGTGATGACGGGCACCTGTGCGCCCGAATCCGCCAGTAGCGCGGCCCGTTTGGCGTCCGCGATCACCACCTTCGGCTCGGTGTGCCCGATGCCGTAGGCGATCTCCTGCGGGGCCCACCAGGCGTTGTAGCCGACCGGGATCGCGCCTAAACGCTGTGCGGCCCAGAAGGTCAGCACCCATTCGGGGGTATTGGCGGCCAGAATGCCGACCCGATCACCCTTGCCGACGCCGTAGCGTTCGGCCAGTGCGGCGGCGAGCGCACCCGCCGCCTCGTAGTGCTGGGCGTAGGTCAGCCGGGAATCGGCGGTGACCAGATAGTCGCGGTCGCCGAGTTCGCGCGAATCCTCCAGCAGTTCCAGCAGGGAGCGCCGCCGATTGCGGAATACCGGAATGGTCGCGCCGAGCACCGGTTCCACGGTGATCTCGAACGGGCCGCCGGGACCGGTCAGGCCACCGGCGATCTGCGCCGCGAGCGCTTGGAGGTCAACAGCTTTGGTCATGAATCTGATCCTCGAGTATGTGGTGGGTCCGCGTACCGATATTGCCGTTTCTCCGCGCGCTCACGCGCCGCCCCGCACCGCGGCGAAGGCCGCCTTCAGGTAGGCGTCCGCGCGGTCGGAGCCGATCAGGCCGGGCGCCATGCGATTCATGGTGTACGCGAAGGTCACCCGGTGATCGAGATCGTTGACGACCATGGAGCCGCCGAGACCGCCCCACCAGCACACCCGGCCGTCCGGGACATTCGGCACCGTCTGCGCGTGCGGCAGGCCGTAACCGATACCGAAACGCAGCGGCAGCAGGATCGCCAGGTCCACACCGTCGGTCTGCTCGTCGAAAATGAGGTCGATCGTCTTCTCGGACAGGTACTTCCGGCCGCTGAGCTCCCCGCCATTGCTGATCAGCGACTGGATGCGCGCCACCGACCGGGCATTGCCCTGACCGTTCACGCCGCCGATCTCGGCGTCCCGCCACTCCGGCGTACCGCACATCTCGAAATCCAGCAGCGGCTGGAACAGCGTCTTGTACATGACGCTGTCCTGCGGCAGCAGCGATTGATCGAACTCCGGATACTCCGGCGGCACCAGGGTGGCGATGCGATCGGAATACTGTGCGGCCCCGCCGATATGGAAGTCCGCGCCGAGCGGACCGGCCAGCTCGTCGGCGAAGAACTTCCCCAGGGTGCGGCCGTCGATACGGCGGATCAGCTCCCCGATCAGATGCCCGTAGTTGAGCGCGTGATAGCCCGAGACGGTGCCCGGCTCCCACCACGGCTCCTGTTCGGCCAGCCGCGCGGTGGACGACTCCCGCTCGTAGATATCGGGCACTTCGATCGGGGCTTCCCAGCCCGAGACACCCGAGGTGTGCGAAAGCAGGTGCCGCACTTCGATATCGGCCTTGCCATTGGCCGCGAACTCCGGCCAGTAGTGCGCCACCTTCTCGTGCACATCGAGCGCGCCCTGATCGACCAGCAGCAGGGCGCTGAGCGCGGTCATGGTCTTGGTGACCGAGAAGGCGTTCACCAGGGTGTCCGCACCCCAGCGCCGGGTGCGCTCGGGGTCGGCGTGCCCGCCCCACAGATCGACGACGGTATCGCCCTCGACCGTGATGCACAGGGATGCGCCCAATTCCGCCCCGGACTCCACCTGTTCGGTGAAAGCCGTACGGACATCGGCGAATTCGTCGGCGCAGAATCCAGCCACGTTGCTCATTCCGATCCGCCCTTTCTCAGACTCGGACGGCCGCGCGGGCCGGGACCGGTAGCTCATGACCCTGTGCCGCGGCGCGTTTCGCACCGCGCGCCAGCTCGCGCTGGAGATCGCGCACATAGGGCTCGAATTCGATCTGGATGGTGTGCCGTGGCGAGTCGTAGTACTGACCGCTGCGCTTCTCCTCGGCCAGGCGCATGGCCTCGGCCATCTCGGCCTCGGACGGCAGCCGGTAATTGCCGGTCAGATAAGCGGCGACCAGCTTGGACTGCTGTTCGGCGAAGTTCACCAGCGTCGGCATGGGCTGGGCCAGGCCGAGATAGAAGAGATTGTCGATGCCCGGCTTGATCATCTGCCGGTACAGCGGAATCATATTGCGCGCATCGGGCACCAGTTCCGCATCGGAGAAGAACGGGAAGCTGATGTGATATCCGGTGGCGCACAACACCACATCCACCTCCTCCACGCTGCCGTCCGCGAAATGCACGTTCTTGCCGTCCAGGCGGGTGATGGCGGGTTTGAAGTCGATATCGCCGCAACCGGCGCGGTGCAGGAATTCCTCACTCGCGGACGGATGTGCCTCGAACGGCAGATGATCCGGCTTGGGCAGGCCGTAATCCTCCATATAGCCGCGATTCTTGACCACGAAGCGCTGTTTCAGCTTGAGCCCCAGCTTCTTCGGCATCCACGGCGGCAGCGACGCCTTATCGCCGACCTTGCCGTTCACATACTTGGGCAGCACCCAGACACCGCGCCGGGCGGACAGGAAGAACTTCGAGGCGATGAACTTCTGCGACAGCTCGGTGGCGATATCCAGCCCCGAATTGCCCATGCCCACGACCACGATCCGCTTGCCGCGCATATCGATCGGATCGAACGGATCGTTGTAGGCGTGTGAATGCATGAGCACACCGTCGAATTCACCCGGGTAGTCCGGCATGCGCGGATCCCAGTGGTGGCCGTTGCACACCAGCAGCACGTCATAGGTTTCGGTGCGGCCGGTGTCGGTGCTGATCTGCCACAGACCCTCGGCATCGCGCTTGGCCGAGATCACCTTGGTGTTCAGGATGATTCGATCGCCGAAGCCGAAATGCTCGACGTAATCCTTGAAGTACTGGTGCAGCTGGGTGTGGTGCGGGAAGTCCGGCCACTCATCCGGGGCCGGATAGTCCTCGAAGGCCAGCCGGAACTTGGAGGTGTCGATGTGCAGGCTCTGATAGCAGGCCGACATGCCGTTCGGGTTCTTGAAGTACCAATTGCCGCCGATCTGATCGGAAGCCTCATAGCAATCGAAGGGGATGCCGTACTCGGCAAGCCGCTTGGCGGCAGTGATGCCGGACGGGCCGGCGCCGATAACGCACACCCTGGGCAACTCGCGTGTTTCCAATGCACTCTCCTGGCTTCGGCCGCAGGTCACACTCCACGGCCGGACGTGATGTGACACACACGCTAGCATTCGCTAGACATAGTGTCTAGTGAATCTACAAACGTCTATTATCGGGAGGGAAACACCGGCAGACGTAGACTCGAGCATCGGAAAAGGCCGCCGCACGGGCGCCTTTCGCTCACCCCGAACCAAGGCGGCCAGCACCTATGCAGACCGAACCGGCCACTGACCCCGCACCCGTCGCGGGGGTGACCACCCGGCGCACCTCACTGCGCGATGAGCAGAAACGGCTCACCCGCAGCAGGCTCATCGACGCGGCCAAACAGCTGTTCACCACCCAGGGGTACGCACCCGTGCGAGTGGACGACATCGCCGCGGCGGTCGGATGCAGCCGCGCCACCTTCTATCTGCACTTCACCGGCAAACCGGATGTATTGCGGGCCATTGCCGCCCAGGGCGCACTGCCCAGCGTGCAGCATTTCTACGAGGATCTGGACCATGTGCTCGACACCGGATCGCGCGAGGAGTTCGCGGCCTGGATGCGGCGGTCCATCGACTGGTTCCAGGAGTACAAGGATCTACTGCCCGCCTGGGATGAGGCGACGGCGCTGGAACCGGAGTTCCGGGAAGTGGCGCGCGAGGGCATTCTGGCGGTGCCGAATGTGATGACGTCGTATCTGTCGCGCTGGCCCGAGGGGCAGCAGGATGAGGCGCGGCTGCGGATCGAATTGCTGGTGGCGCAGTTGGAGCGGTTCTTCACGCGCTGGGCCATGCAGGGCACGATCGACGTCTCGGCCGAGGAGGCCGCGACGGTGCTGACCGATATCTGGTTCCCGGCATTGCAAACACCCGGGGCCTGACGGCTATTGGCGATGCCGGTCAGCGTGGATCGGCAAATGCCTCTCGGCGGGGACTGGCAAATGCGCTGGGGTGGGCACTGGCAAATGCCCAGCTGCCTCAGTTCGCGATGAATGTGGTGCGGGCTTGTTTCAATTCCCAGAAGGCGCGCAGCGCAATGATTTTCCCCGCCGAATTCACGCGATAGGTGAAGACGCCGTCCACCTCGGTGGCACGCTCCGCGCGCTCGCTGCGAATGGTTCCGATGAACGCCACCTCATCGCCACAGGCATAGGAATCGGTGAGCCGGAAGTCGATGGCACTGGGGGCGATGGCCATATCCCAGAAGGCGGCAATGGCATCGAGGCCGAAATGGCCCGCGCCGACGGGATCGTACGGGGAGATACCGATGGGGTCCTCGACCCGCGCGTCCGGCGCGAACAGGGCCAGCCACGCCGCCTTGCGTTTACCGCGCACCGCGGCCTGTGAGGCGAGACCGGCACGGCGGGCGGGATGTTCGGCATCGGACATGCCGCCATCCTGTGCCCGCCGTAGTCGATAGTCGACCGGGAATTCCGGTCAGCGGGCGGCGGCGGAACCCGTCCAGCCGAAGCCCGCACCCGGGGTGACAGCCGGATCATTGGCATTGACCTGCGCGCTGCACGCCTCATCGCTCAAGCCGGACGCCTTGCACGCCGTCCACGGGTCGTACATCGGCACAGCGGAGGCAGGGGCGAAAGACCCTGCGGCACAACCTGCAATCAGACCGACAGTGACAACCAGCTTCTTCACCGGGAAACCCTTCGAGCGAAATGGAATTTCCTGGCACATTGCCATGGCACTGCGAAAACTGCCAAACAATCGAAGATTTCGGCGATTCGGTCAGGCCGCGCGAACGGTGCGCAATGTGCCCGCCGCGATGCGATAGCGATCGATGAGCAAACGCACGATCGCGGGGTGCACACCGATCGGCTCGGCCACTCCGTCCGCGCCCGCGCCATGCAGCCGCTCATGGAAAAGACCGTGCGCCAGCAGATACGACGCGATGAAAACCCGCTGTGCGCCCGCCGCCCGCAATTCGGCGACCACCTCGGGCACCTTCGGCTCACCGGTGGCGATATACGCCACCCGCACCGGCGCGGCGATCTGCTCGGCCAGCAGTCCCGCCGCCCGCCGCACATCCCGGCGCGCCCGCGCATCCGATGATCCGGCGGCCGCGAACACCACCGCGTCACCGGGCCGCCAACCGGCAGCCCGCAACCGCATCCGCATCACCGCGGCCAGGGCCGGATCCGGCCCCATGGCCCGGGTGACCGCGACGGCGCCGTGCGCACTCGCGGCCACCTCTCGCGGCACATCCTGATACACGTGATATCCGGACGCCAGGAACGCCGGAACCACAACGGCGGGAACATCATCCACGTCGCGCAACACCTCGGACGGCGAAGGCCCGAGCACATCCACGAACGCCGTCCGCACCCGCGGCACCTCGGAAGATGCCGATGCGCCCCCGAACGGCGCACCGGCACCAGCTTCCACCCGCACCGCGAAATCCGCTGTGCGAGTGACACGTCCGTCGGCCTGCGCCTCCAACTCGCTCGAAACGGCCTCGGCCAGCGCCGCGATCATCTCCACCCCGCGCGCACTCCTGGTGCCGTGCGCCACCAGAATCAGCGCAGGGGTGTTCACCAGACCTCCGCGACGGGGGCGGGGCGGATCGGGCGGACGGGTGCGCCGGAGCCGGTGACGGCGGGACGCGGCGGGTGTGCCGCGCCATTCATCGGGGAGTCGGTGGGACGGGGGATGGCGGGGCCGCGCGCCGGGATGTCCTGGCGGGGCGGGAAACCCGTTGCCCGGGAGGGGAATTGCGAGCGCGCGGCTGGGGTCGGGGGCTGGACCGGGCGCGGGTTGTCTATGCATTCGGCCGGGTCCAGGGCGAGGCGGTAGCCGCGTTTGACGACGGTTTGAATGGCCTTGGGGGTGCCCAGGCCCGCGCGCAGGCGGGCGATGGCGGTTTCCACGGCGTGGGTGTCATCGCCGCCGCCGGGGAGGGCGGCGAGCAGATCCTCGCGGGAGACCACGCGACCGGCCTGGCGGGCCAGCGAACGCATGAGAGCCATTGGGGCCGGGGCCAATTGGCGCACCTGACCGTCCACCACGACGCACGCGCCGCGCACGCTCAGGATGTGACCGGCCGCCTGGATACGGTTGGCACGGCGTGGAAGTTCTTCCGCCACATGGCGAGCCAGCGCGCCGAGCCGGGCGCGACCGGGCATGGTGGTGGCGACACCGAGTTCCTCCAGCGGCGCGGCGGTGATCGGGCCGACGCACGCGGCCAGCACCCGACCCCGGAAGGCGTGCAGGATCGCGTCGAGCAGTCCGGTTTCCTTGGCGCGCATCAGAAGTGAGGCAACGGCGGGCGCACTGGTGAAGGTCACGCAGTCCAGGCCGCCGGTGACGATGCCCTCGATGAGGCGATCCATCGGGGTGCGATCCTCGGGCGGAATCCAGCGGTAGACCGGTACCGGCACCACATCGGCTCCGGCACAGCGCAATACCTCGCAGAAGTCCGGGACCGGCTCCCATTCGGTGGTCGCGCCGTGCAACTGCACCGCGATCCGCATACCCTCGACGCCCTGGGCGAGCAGATGATCGAGCACCTCGGCGGAGGATTCGGACGCGGGCGACCATTCCTCACGCAGTTCGGCGGCGCGAATCGCGCCCTTGGCCTTGGGGCCGCGCGCCAGCATGCGGGTGGTGGCCAGGGTTTCGCGCAGTTCCTCGGCCAGTCCCCAGCCCTCGGCGGCCTCCATCCAGCCCCGGAATCCGATCCCGGTGGTGGCGACGGTGAGCTGCGGCGGTTCGGCGATCAGCTGGCGGGTGACCCGCTCCAGCTCGGTGTCATCGGCGAGCGGAATGATTCGAATCGCCGGTGCGGAAACAATATTCGCGCCCCGGCGGGTGAGCAGCGTACCGAGCTCATCGGCCCGGCGCGCCGCCGTGATGCCGACCGTGAATCCGGCCAGCGGGGTTCCAGCGTCGACCTCGGTCATGCCGTACCGCCGTCGAACGCTCCAGGCTCACCGGGAAAACGCATGGGCTCGGTGGCCACCGAGACCGCACCGTCGACCACGCGCACCGCGTGCACCGGCACCGATACCGCGTCATCATCGAGGCAGCGCCCGTCGATGAGCGAGAACGCCTGCTTGAGCAGCGGCGAAGCCACCACGGGCACCCCGCCGCGGTCGCCGACGATGCCGCGCGACATGACCGCCGCCCGGCCGAACGGATCGATATTGCCGATGGCGTACAACGTGCCGTCGGTGGTCAAGAAAAGCGCCGCCTGACGGCCGCCCTTCAGCAATACCGCAACGCCGCGGCCGGGAATCAGATAATCGAGTCGGCATGCCGGGGTCCAGCCGGCGAGGCTGGTCGCGGTGCCTGGTGTGTCGATCACGGTGGTCATCGGTACTCTCCTCCGAACGCCCTCACCTATTGATACGGACGTCCTGTTTCCGGGCGGTTAAGCGGTCATTTCCCGTAGGTGGCGATGGCTGAGCCGCTGATCACAGCGAATCGGCCGCCTTGATCGGCGGAATTCCCAGCAACACCGGCACCTTGCGCTCACCGCTCTCGTCGAAGGCGATGGTCGGATCCGCCTCGTCCGGGGCGTTCACGAACGATACGAAGCGGGACAGCTTCTCCTCGTCCTCGAGCACGGCGGCCCATTCGTCGCGGTAGCCGTCCACGTGCCGGGCCATGGCGGCTTCCAGATCGGCGGCGATGCCGAGGCTGTCCTCGCAGACGACGGCCTTGAGGTAGTCGATGCCGCCCTCCAGGGCCTCCTGCCACGGCGCGGTGCGCTGCAACCGGTCGGCGGTGCGGATGTAGAACATGAGGTAGCGGTCGATATAGCTGATCAGCGTCTCGTCATCGAGTTCACCGGCCAGCAGCACCGCGTGCTTCGGGGTGAGACCGCCATTGCCGCCGACGTACAGGTTCCAGCCGTGCTCGGTGGCGATGACGCCGACGTCCTTACCGCGCGCCTCCGCGCATTCGCGGGCGCACCCGGATACGCCCAGCTTCAGCTTGTGCGGGGAACGCAAACCGCGGTAACGCTTTTCGAGCAGCACCGCCATGCCGACCGAATCCTGCTGACCGTAACGGCACCAGGTGGAGCCGACGCAGGACTTCACCGTGCGCAGCGATTTGCCGTACGCGTGCCCGGATTCCATGCCCGCGTCGACCAGGCGCTGCCAAATCAGCGGCAACTGCTCGACTCGCGCGCCGAACAGGTCGATGCGCTGACCGCCGGTGACCTTCACGTACAGATCGAATTCCTTGGCGACCTGGCCGATGGTGATGAGCTGCTCGGCGGTCACCTCACCGCCGGGCATGCGCGGCACCACCGAATAGGTGCCGTTCTTCTGAAGATTGGCCAGGAAGTGATCGTTGGTGTCCTGCAGTGCGGCCTGCTCACCGTCCAGAATGTGATCGCTGGAGGTCGAGGCCAGGATGGAGGCCACGGTCGGCTTGCAGATATCGCAACCGGTGCCGGTGCCGTGCTTGGCGATCAGACCGGAGAAGGTGCGGATGCCGGTGGACTGGATGATGTGGAACAGCTCGGCGCGGGACTGCGTGAAGTGCTCGCACAGCGACTTCGAGACCGCGACTCCCGACTGCTCCAGCAGCTTCTTGAGCATGGGAACGCAACCGCCGCAGGAGGTTCCGGCATTGGTGCAGCTCTTGATGGCCGGGACATCGCACGCGCCATCGGCGATGGCCCCGCAGATCGAACCCTTGGAAACGTTGTTGCAGGAACAGATCTGGGCGTCATCGGGCAGTGCGTCCGCACCCAGTTCCGCACCGGCCGGGGAGATCAGCGCGGCCGGTTCGGCGGGCAGCGGGCGGCCGACCAGCGGGCGCAGCGAGGAGTACGCGGTGGCATCGCCGACCAGCACGCCGCCGAGCAGCGTCTTGGCGTCATCGGAGACAACGAGTTTGGCGTAGGTGCCCTTGGCGGCGTCGTGCAGCACCACCGAGAGCGCGCCCTCGGTGCGGGCGTGCGCGTCACCGAAGCTGGCCACGTCCACACCGAGCAGCTTGAGCTTGGTGGACAGGTCCGCACCCGGGAATTCCCCAGCGCCACCGAGCAAGCGGTCCGCGACGACCTCGGCGGTGCTGTAGCCGGGGGCGACCAGGCCGTAGCAGACGCCCTCGATCGCGGCGACCTCGCCGATGGCGTAGATGTTCGGATCGGAGGTTCGCAGGCTCAGGTCGGTGATGATGCCGCCGCGCGGGCCGACCTCGATGCCCGCCGTGCGGGCGATCTCATCGCGGGGACGCACGCCCGCCGCGAACACCACCAGGGCGGCGCGCAGCTGCGACTCGTCCGAGAAGGTGACGTTCAGCTTCTCCGAAAGCGGTGCGTCCGCGATGGTTTCGATACTGGAGGTGCCGACGCCGGTGTGCACGTGCAGGCCCAGTTCGGTGACCAGCTTGGCCAGGATCGCGCCGCCGCCCTCATCGATCTGGGCGGGCATCAGCCACTGGTTGAACTCGACCACGTGCGGGGTCATACCGAGCAGGCGCAGCGCGTTGGCGGCCTCCAGGCCGAGCAGACCGCCGCCGACGACCACGCCGACCGCGCCCGGACCGGCGGCCTCGGCGGTGGCGCGAATGCCGTCCAGATCCTCGAGGGTGCGGTAGACGAAGCATTCGGGCTCGTCATGACCGGGGACCGGCGGTACGAAGGCGTACGAACCGGTCGCGAGAACCAGTGCGTCATAACCGATTACGTCACCGGTCGAGGTGGTGACCTTGCGCGCGGCCTTGTCGATCGCGTCGGCGCGCACGCCCAGGCGCACCTGCACCAGCTCGTCGCCCGGGTAGTCGTTGCCCGGCAACGCGAGTGCCGCGGTCTCCCATTCGCCCACGTAGGACGAGAGCCCGACTCGGTCGTACGCGGCCAGCCGCTCCTCGCTGAGCACGATGACCTGCCAGTCACCGGCGTCGTCGCGGGAGCGCAGCGCCTCCACGAAACGGTGTCCCACCATGCCGTGGCCGACGACCACCGCGGTCTTGCGTTCGACTGAGTTCGTCATGACAGGTCCTTTCGGGACGACGGTGCGGGTCAGACCCGGGCCGACGTGGTGGACGGGGAATCGGATTGCACCGCTTCGGCTTTCAGCACCAGCGCCTCGGCCTCGGTGACCACCTCGGAATCGAGGGCCTTGAGACTCGGGCGGCGCATGAAGACCGTCCAGCAGACCAGGCCGCAGATCACGTAGAAGGCCATGAAGACCCAGAAGGCGGTGGTGGCGGAGCTGGTGGAGGCGTAGGAGGAGCGCAGCACCAGGTTGATGCCGACACCGCCCAGGGCGCCGATCGCGCCGACGAAACCGATGAGGGCGCCGGAAGTGTTCTGCGCCCACGCCGCACGGGTCGCCGAATCACCCTCGATGCCACGGGATTTCGCCTCGAAAACGGACGGGATGATCTTGGTGACCGCGCCGTTGCCGAACCCGGAGATGATGAACAACGCGGTGAAACCGATGATCAGCGCCACCAGCACGCCGCCCTTGGGGCTGCCGGTGCCGTCACCCAGGGTGCTCGACACCGCGACCACCGCGGCGGCCGTCGTCATGGCCCCGAAGGTGTATAGCGTGACCCGGCTGCCGCCGATGCGATCGGCCCACTTACCGCCGTAGGGGCGGGCCAGCGAACCGAGCAGCGGACCGATGAAGGCGATCTGCGCCGCGTGCAGCGCCGCAGCGGCCGCGGTCGCGCCGCCCGCCTTGAAGCTGATCTGCAACACCTGGCCGAACGCGAAGCTGTAGCCGATGAACGAACCGAAGGTGCCGATGTACAGGAAGGCGATGGCCCAGGACTGCGGTACCCGCAGCGCCTTGAGCATGTAGGACAGATCCGCCTTCTGGTTCTTGACGTTGTCCATATTGATCGCCGCGCCCAGCGCCGCGACCACGATGAGCGCCAAGTACACCAGGCAGACCACCGAGGCATTGCCGTACGCGTTGCCCAGGGTGGCGATGACCGCCAGGCCGATCAGCTGGATCACCGGCACGCCGATATTGCCGCCGCCCGCGTTCATGCCCAGCGCCCAGCCCTTGAGCCGCTGCGGGTAGAAGACGTTGATATTCGACATCGACGACGAGAAGTTGCCGCCGCCCAGGCCCGCGAACGCCGCGATCACCAGGAAGGTGGTGTACGAGGTGCCCGGCTTGTTGATGAAGTACAGCGTCAGCAGCACCGGCACCAGCAGCGCCAGCGCGCTGAAGATGGTCCAGTTGCGCCCGCCGAACCTGGCGGTGGCGACGGTGTACGGAATCCGCATGACACCGCCGACCAGGGTCGGCACCGCGCCCAGGAAGAACTTTCCGGCGGTGTCGATGTGGAAGACGTTGGTCGGCATGAACAGCACCATGACCGACCAGATCGACCACACCGAGAATCCGATGTGCTCGGCGAACACCGACCAGATCAGATTGCGCCGGGCGATGGCCTTACCACCGGATTCCCAGGCTTGAACATCCTCGGCATCCCAGTGTTCGATGTCGCGATTGCGCGTCAGCATCTTCCCGGCCTCCCTGAAATCTTGATGACCTCAAGGTAGGAAACGGGTATTGCCGAAATGCTGCGCGAAATGACCGGGAAATCAAACGTTGCTCACGTATCTCATGAGCGCGCGGTGAGAAGGCGAGAAACCTCACCGTCACATTCACCGCGTAGTGCGCGGAATTATCCCCACGTATCTTCCAGCATGCGCGGCTTGCACGCCAGCCAAGCGCCGCCGACCAACACCAGCACCGCGACCGACAGGAAACCGAAGGGCGCCAGCCAGTTTCCGGTCATCGTGTGCAGCGCACCGAACAGCACCGGGCCGATGCATGCCACGGCGTAGCCGACACCCTGGGTGAAACCGGACAGCGCGGCCGAACCGGCGGAGGTGCGGGTGCGCAGGTTGATCAGGGTCAGCGCCATCGGGAAGGTGGACGGGCCCAGGCCCAGCAGCAGCACCCACACCAGCGGCGCGCTCATCGGGGCGATGAGCAGACCGGCGAAACCGGCGAAGAAGAAACCGGCGCAGGCGATCACGACCGGGAACGGATTGCGCATGCGGCCCACCACGATCGGCGCGCTGAGCGCCGCGGCCAGGCCGATGAGGGCGAAGACGCCGACCATGCTGCCGCCGAAGGACGCGCTGGCCCCGGCGTCGGAGAAGATCGTGGGCATCCAGGTGAACATGGAGTACGTGGTCAGCGAGGTCATGCCGAACATCAGGGCCATGCCCCAGGCCAGCGGTGAGCGCCACACCTTGCCGGTCGCCTCCAGCGGCTCGGGCGGCAGTTCGGTGGAGTCCAGGCGGGCGTGATCACGCCGGATGCGCAGCACACCGAGCCACGGCAGCATGGCCAGCAGCGGCAGAATCGCCCACAGGCCCAAGGAGATTCGCCAGCCGTGCGAATCCGCCAGCGGCACCGCGATCAGCGCCGGGATGACGGTGCCCAGCTGCACCAGCACGATGTAGACCGAGCTCAGCAGCGCCAGACGATCGGAGAAGTACCGCTTGACCAGCGGCGGGATCACCACATTGCCGATGCCCATACCGGTCAGGGCCAGCGCCGAGAAGGCGAGCAGCTCCCAGGTATCGGGCACCACCGCGCGCACGGCGGAACCCGCGGCGGTCATGAGCATGGCGATCAGGGCGGTGGTTTCCAGCCCGAAGCGGCGGGAGAGCACGGGGGTGAGCAGGCCCGCGATGGCGAACATGGCGGTCGGGATCATGCCGAAGACGCCGACGACGGCGGTGGAATAGCCCAGGTCATCGCCGATGCGGGAGGCCAGCGGGGTGAAGGCGGTGACCGCGATGCGCAGGGTGAGCGCGGACATCAGGATGGCGGCCAGGACGAGCAGGCGGCCCTCGAGGAGCGAACGCTTGCGATCCGGTATCGACTGCCTGATATGCGCCTTTTCCGATTCGACGGCGGTGTTCTGCCGGGTAGCAGAAGTAAGGCCCCGCGCGGGGGCCGTCGTCTCGTTCAAGGTCGCAGTCACCACGAAATCATAGGATGACCCGATGATGTGATGCAACGAATGTGAGGCACGGTACGCTGTGCAACGTGCAACCAGTCCGGCGCACCAGCCTCATCGCCCAGGTGACCGAGCAGCTGCGTGCCGAAATCCGTTCCGGCCGTTGGCCCGTCGGCTCGCGTATCCCCACCGAGCCCGAACTCACCGAGCTCACCGGCACCGGCCGCAATACCGTCCGCGAGGCCGTCCAGGCGCTCGTGCATGCGGGCATGGTCGAACGCCGTCAAGGCTCGGGGACCTATGTGATCTCCACCTCCACGCTCGGCGGCACCCTCACCGAATTCTTCGCCGACGCCCAGCAGCGCGACATCCTCGAACTGCGGCAGGCCCTCGACACCACCGCCGCCGCCCTCGCCGCACAACGGCGCGATGACATCGACATCGCGAATCTGGAGCGACTCGAACAGGAGCGCCGGATCGCCTGGGATGACGATCAGGACACCGCCATCGACGCCGACGTGCAACTGCACCGCGCCATCGTGGTCGCCAGCCACAACGCGGTATACCTGGAGTTCTACGATTCGCTGCTGCCGGTGATCGCGGCCGGAATCCGTTCCCGCTCCGAGAAAGCCGGCGAGGCGTATCACGCCGAGCACACCGAGTTGGTGCGCGCGGTCATCGACGGTGATCCCGACCGCGCGGCGCGGGCGGCCAACTGCTTCCTCGGCTCACTCATCGCCGAATTTCCGGACAGTCGATAAATCCTGCGGGTAAACGGAACGTCACCGCGCGGTCCATCCGAAGGTGAGCCGGAATTAGTTTCGGCGTCACCGAATGCTATGTCGGCGTAATCACACCTTCGTACGGTTGTCCCCGACCGCAGGTAACCACGATGAGGGCGGTCGACATGCGAGAGGAACGCTGTTCATGGCAACCGTCGAAGAAACGAAACCCGCGTTCGCATTTCAGAAACGTGGACGATGGATAGACCACTGGGAACCCGATAACAGTGAATTCTGGGAGAACGGCGGAAAACAAACCGCCCGCAAGAATCTGATCTTCTCGGTATTCGCGGAAAACCTCGGATTCAGCATCTGGGTGATCTGGGGCAGCGTCGTCACCGCCATGGGCGCGGCCGGATTCGACTTCCTCGCCGGACTCGGCAAGGGCAACCCGACCGCGGTGAGCAACGCCCTGCTGCTCACCTCCACCCCGACGCTTGTCGGTGCGGCACTTCGCATTCCGTACACCTTCGCCATCCCGCGCTTCGGCGGGCGCAACTTCACCATCTTCAGCGCGGGCATGCTGCTGCTGCCCACCCTCGGCCTGGCCTGGTTCATCAATCAGCCTGGCACACCCATGTGGGTGTTCATGCTGCTGGCCGCGCTCGCCGGTGTCGGCGGCGGCAACTTCTCCTCGTCGATGGCGAACATCAACTTCTTCTACCCCGAAGGCAAGAAGGGTGCGGCACTTGGCATCAACGCCGCGGGCGGCAATCTCGGCGTGGCGCAGACCCAGCTGTTCGTACCGCTGATCATCACGCTCGGCACGCACATCATGGCCAAGGACGCGGGCGGTTACCGGTTCGGCATCACTCTCGCGGTGCTTATGTGGATTCCGTTCATCCTGGTCGCCATGTTCGGAGCGCTGCGGTACATGGACTCGCTCTCGGGCGCGAAATCCGATGGGGCATCGTACAAATTGGCGCTCACCAACCAGCACACCTGGGTGATGGCGATCCTCTACATCGGCACCTTCGGATCATTCATCGGGTTCTCCTTCGCCTTCCCGACACTGCTCAAGGCCAACTTCCCGGATCTGGCCAAGATCGGCTGGATGGGCACGCTCGGCAATCTCGCGTTCCTCGGCGCGCTCGTGGGCTCCATGAGCCGGCCGTTCGGCGGATGGGTGTCCGATAAGGTCGGCGGGGCCAAGATGACGCTGTACGTATTCGGCGGGATGGCGGTCGCGACACTGCTCATCATGGCGTCGCTGTCTGCGAAGAACTTTCCGCTGTACCTGATTTCGTTCCTGGTGCTGTTCGTGCTCACCGGTATCGGCAACGGGTCCACCTATCGGATGATCCCGTCCATCTTCGGGGCGGAATCGCGGCGGCGGGCCTCGGAAACCGGGCAGGACATCTCGGCGGCGCTCATCTCCGCCAAGCGGCAGGCCGGTGCGGCCATCGGTGTCATCGGCGCGGTCGGCGCGGCGGGCGGCTGGGTGCTGCAGCAGGCGCTGCGACTGTCGAATACGCACTACGGCAGCATGACTCCGGCGTTCTGGGGGTACGCGGTGGCGTATCTCGCGATGGCGGGGATCACCTGGTGGTTCTATCTGCGGACCTCGTTCGCGGCGAGCCGCGTCCCGTCCCTGGCGCACGCCAACGTGTGATTCTCACGCTCGGGGAGCATCAGTTCCCCTGAATATGACTGTTGCGCCGAGCAATTCGCTCGGCGCGACAGTTTTTCGTCATCGGCGCGGATCGGACGACCGCGCTTGTCCGACTACAGGATCAGCCGGATCATGTCGGCGGTGCGCGCCAGCCCCGGGAACGCCTGCGGCGTCGACCTCGGGTGCAGCGCGTGCACGGCTAGCCGGAACATGACCGCCCGCACCAGCATCTGCGGCCATTCGGGCAGGCCGGCCCAGCGCTCCAGCAGGCCGTCATCGGCTCCGCCCCAGGACAGCGCGTCGACCACGATGACGGCCGCGGCCCACGGCGCGGGCCGCCAATACGGGGTGATATCGGTGAGGCCGGGCGCGGAACCGGTGTGGAACAGCACGGTCCCGAACAGATCACCGTGCACCAGCTGCGGTGGCGTGGCTATCGGCTTACGCAGCGTCGAAAGCTGCGTGATCAACATCAGACTGCGATCCCCGTCCGGCGAGGTCGCGGGCAGCAACCCGCCCACCTTCAACGTCCGCAACGGCACCGCCTCCCAGGCAGCCCGATCCGCCGCGGCGAAAACATCCACATCCACCCAGGGCGCGGCAGGCGCCTGCGCCAAGAACCGCGGCCGCTCCAATTTCGCCGTCACCTCGTGTAATCGAAGCGATAGCGAAACCACCTCATCATGCCGAGGCTCCGGAATCCCCTCGAGGAAGGTATCCGCCCGCCACCCCGACACCACATACCGCCCATCGGTGGCCCGCACCGGCCGAGCCAACCGCACCCCGTCAACCCGCAACGTCTCCCGCACCTTCGCCGACCAAGCAGCCCGCGCATGATCGGTCACCGGACTCAACACCACATCCGCACACCGCCACCCCCCATCCCAGTTCCCCAGCGGAACCGGCGCAGCCTCGCGCAACCCAAAGGTCGCCCGCACATGCTCAGGAGGCTCCACAGCAGTCATGGTCACGCGCGTACGGTACCGCCGCAAAGTGACCCGAATCGGACGCCGCGCCGGAAACCGCCCGGTCCGTAAACCATCCTTACGACCTCAGTCACCGCCACTCGTCCAGTTCAGACCTAGTATTCGAACCAGACATCGGATGGACTGCCAGGAGGTCATGGACCACTCGGAGTTCGATCTCGTCGCGGTCACAGGGCATGGCGACGCCGAAAACCGGTGCGTCGCAGGCAGAGCTGCAACATGACCGGGTGCTCCGCAGGGATCGTCAGGCTGCGTCGGTTCGTTCGAATCGGGCGACAAAGCGAAGTTCGAGAGCGTGCGCGAGTCTGTCGAGCATGCCGATAGTGGGTGTGCCGCCGCCGGATTCGAGGCGGGAGACGTCCGGCTGGTGCAGACCCGCGCGCTGGGCCAGTTGTGCCTGCGTCAAGCCGAGCTCTATGCGACGCTCCCTGATGGCGTTGGCGAGTTCGATCGCGAGTTTCGCCTCCGCGCGCCCCGCGTCGTACTCGTCGGCATTGAAGTCGGAACGGTCGGCCCGCTCGCGGCGCAGATCGTCCATGGACGTGTGGTCAGCCATCGTCTATCACCTCTCTATCGAAACTGGCCCGGGCGTGATCATGCTCTGCCTCGCAGACCTTGCGAAGGTACTTCGCCCGCGCCACCTCCGTGGCTTCCCGCATCCTGGTTTTGCGGAAAACCGTCAGCAGGATGATTCTGCGCCCGGTGGCTAGCCAGTAGGTAATGCGCATCTCTCTGGGATGCAGGTGGAATCGCAGTTCCCGGACACCGTCGCCGAGATTGCGCGACCACGGTTCACCCAGCGTTTCGGCGTTCTCCGCGAGCATGCCGACATACACGTCGACACGACCAAAGTCTTTGTCGGATAGCGAACGCAGCCAGTCGGCCACATCTGGCTCGATCTCAACCGCGTACAGATACATAGGACAGATCTTATATAGGATGCGTCCTATATACAAGGATCGTTCGATACGACTCGGTTGCCATGGTCCTGGTACGGCATGGAAAGCGAAGAAGCCCCGGTATAGGGACCGGGGCTTCTTCGACGCGGTTCAGCGGACGCGCGGAGGCTGGTTAGTAGACCGGGAGGGAGGGGTCTACCTGGTTGGCCCAGGCGATGATGCCGCCTTGGAGGTGGGTGGCGTCGGAGAAGCCGGCGTTTTTCAATGCGGCCAATGCTTCGGCTGAGCGGATACCCGTCTTGCAGTGCAGGACGATTGGGGTGTTTTGGGGGAGGTCGGCTAGGGCTTCGCCGGTGAGGATGCGGTCCTTGGGGATGAGGGTTGCGCCTTCTATGCGGACGATTTCCCATTCGACTGGTTCGCGGACGTCGATTATGGCTACGTCTTTGCCTGCGTCGAGCATTTCCTTCAGTTCGCGGGCGGTGACCGTGGAGCCGATCGCGGCGGCTTGGCCTTCCTCGGAGACCACGCCGCAGAAGGCGTCGTAGTCGATGAGTTCGGTGATGGGCTGGCGTTCGGGGTCGCGGCGGAGCTTGATGGTGCGGTAGGTCATGTCGAGTGCGTCGTAGACCATCAGACGGCCCAGCAGGGGGTCGCCGATGCCGGTGATCAGCTTGATGGCCTCGGTGACCATGATCGAGCCGATGGACGCGCACAGGACGCCCAGGACGCCGCCTTCGGCGCAGGAGGGGACCATGCCGGGCGGCGGGGCCTCGGGGTAGAGGTCGCGGTAGTTGATGCCGCGGCCGTCGGGGGCGTCCTCCCAGAAGATGGAGACCTGGCCCTCGAAGCGGTAGATGGAACCCCACACGTACGGCTTGCCCGCGAGCACCGCGGCATCGTTCACCAGGTAGCGGGTGGCGAAGTTGTCGGTGCCGTCGACGATGAGGTCGTACTGCCGGAACAGTTCGATGGCGTTATCGGGTTCGAGGCGAATCTTGTGCAGCTCCACATTGATTCCGGAGTTGATCTCCAGAATCGAGTCGCGGGCGCTGTCCGCCTTGGAACGGCCGATATCGGATTCGCCGTGAATGATCTGGCGCTGCAGGTTCGACGCGTCGACCTCGTCGAATTCGACGATGCCGAGCGTGCCCACACCGGCGGCGGCCAGATACAGCAGCGCCGGGGAACCCAGCCCGCCCGCGCCGATCACCAGTACGCGGGCGTTCTTCAGACGTTTCTGACCCGTCACCCCGAGATCGGGAATGATCAGATGGCGGCTGTAGCGGGCGACCTCGTCCTTGGTCAGCTCCGCGGCCGGCTCCACCAGGGGCGGCAGGGAAGGATGCGTTGCTGTCACGCTGGCAGACTCCTCAATCGACTTCGCCGGCATTTCGCGGCCACTCGTGCAACACCGCGGCCCTGGCCGTTCTTCCCCAGCCTAGGCGGCGTGCGGCGGCGCACTAGTCGCGGGGATACGGCCACGGATTGAAGCGGCACTTCTTCCCGTCCATCGGCACCACACCGGTCGGGTCGAGGGTGGCGATGTCGTTATTGCGGGTGCCGAAGGTCTGCTGCATCATCACCGGCGCCAGCCCGCCGTCCACATCGCACGGCTGATGCTCGTGATAGCCGATCGCGTGCCCGGTCTCATGGTTGATCTGATACTGCCGGTACGAGCCGATATCGCCCTCGAACGCCAGCGCACCGCGCACCCAGCGCACCTCGGACAGCACCACGCGATCCAAATCCGAGTTGTAGCAGGAGGAGTCGATGGGGATCTCGAAACCGCACGACTTGTGCGTGGTCTCCCGCGAGGTCAGCGAGATCCGGAAATCCGGATTGCCGTTGTCGACGCGCCGGAACGCGAAACGCGAATCATGGGTCCAGCTCTTGGGATTGGCGAGCGTGGCATCCACCATCTGCGCCACCGAGGTGTCCCCGCCGAACCCGGAAGTGTCCACCCCGTCCTCGATTTCGACGGTATAGCTGAACACGTGCTCCGAACCGGCGCCGACCTGTCCGGTCCCGCCGGGCACGATATGCCAAGTGCCCGCGCCGATTTCGGTGAACGGCCCACCGCCGGGCACCGCGCCCGTCGGCAGGTTGGCGGCGAACTTGCCACTGCCCGGCGGCGGTACACCGATGATCTTGGTGGTCTCGCTGCGATCACTCAATCGCCCGAAACCCGGTACCCCGGCGACACTGTCGCCGCCGCCACGGAACGCGTCCACCGCGACCAGCCCGGTCACCACGAGCAGCACCGGCAGCGCGTAGGCGCGCCAGCCGTAGGTGGAGACGAAACGCCCCAGCGGACTCTGCTTCTTGGTCTCGCGTTCGGGCCGATCACGCGATCCCTCGGGTGCGGCGGTGGGATCCCAGCTGGCGCGCAGCGGTTCATGCGGGAGCGGGAGCCGTTCCTCGGCGAGCACCGGCAGTCCGGACGGTCCGGGCGAATCCGGTTGTCCGGATTGCTCGGGATGTGCCGGAGGGTTCCCGGTGTACAGCCCGAGCGGATCGTAAATCGGCCCGGTCGGTCGGCCTTTCCGCTTGGAGTTTCTGCCCCCGTCGTCGGTCACCAGAACAGACTCTCACAGTGCGCTCGACCGCACTCACGGGCCGTCACGGGGACAGCGACGGATCTCACAAATCTGGACATGTGCTACACAGTTGTGACCCGCCTCGCATAATCGAAGCGGCAAGCGCGCTCGCCGAATACACGAGCCGCATCCACAAAGCCTTGTGCGGATCGACAAACATCCAGCACATCAATATTCGGAACCTGGATCGGCACCGACCCCTCGAGCGAGTATCGTTCGGGTGATACCCGGTGACATCCTTTCCGCCGGGAATCGACTGGGAGATCGGAAAATGACTGACCTCGTGGACCGGATGAGCGCGCACCGCACGTCATCCGAGGCCATGGCGCCGACAAAGCGCGGCACCCGCCTGCCCCGCGAGGCCCGACGCGCACAGCTGCTCGCCGCCGCCGGGGAGGTATTCGTACTCCGCGGTTATCACGCGGCCGGCATGGATGAGATCTCGCAGTGTGCGGGCGTCAGCAAACCCGTGCTGTACCAGCACTTCTCGAGCAAGCTCGAGCTGTACCTGGCGGTGCTGCAGAACTATGTCGAAGCCCTCGTGTCGAGTGTGCGCCAGGCGCTGCGCTCCACCACCGACAACAAGCATCGCGTGCGCGCGGCCGTGCAGGCGTACTTCGACTTCGTCGATCACGAAACCCAGGGCTTCCGACTGGTTTTCGAATCCGATCTCACCAATGAGCCGCAGGTGCAACGCCGGGTCGAGCAGGCCACCGAATCCTGTGTGGACGCGGTCTTCGATCTTGTCGCACACGATTCCGGATTGGATCCGTACCGCGCGCGCATCCTCGCCGTCGGCCTCGTCGGCGCCAGCCAGATCAGCGCCCGCTATTGGCTCGAGGCGGATCGCCCGATTCCCAAGGACGAAGCGGTCGATACGACCGTCGCGCTCTGCTGGGGCGGGCTGTCACACGTGCCTTTGCATCCGATCGACGACAAATACTAAAGACCAAGCAAAGAATTGCCCCGTTGAATTCTCAACGGGGCAATTGCTTTTGACGCATTCGCGGCTTCAGACCGCGGCGAAACCCACACGACCCGCGGACGGAGCGCCGATCTCCACGTAGGCGACCTTCTTGGCCTGGATCAGGTACTTGCGGCCCTTCTCGTCGGACAGCGTCACCACACCGCTCTCACCCGACAGCGCGCCGGTGACCAGTGCCTCCACCTCGGCGGGAGTCTGCGCGCTGTTGATGATCAGCTCACGCGGGCTATCCGAAATACCGATCTTGACCTCCACGGCCAACCTCCGAACCTAGAGTCCTGTGCTGTCTTCGCCAAGGCTAGTGCAGGACGCCCGGCCACCGGCAGCGACCGCCCTGCGCTGAGAGCGAACGAGGGCTAGCCCAGACCCAGCACGCGCATGCGCTCGGCATGCGAATCCTGCATATGTTCGAACAGCGTCGCGATACCGTTCAGATCGCCGGTGGCGGTGAGCACCAGCTCGGTGAGCTCATCACGCTGCGCCATCACGTACTGCGCCTGCGTGATCGCCTCGCCGAGCAGGCGGCGTCCCCACAGCGTGAGCCGGTCGCGCTCGGAGCGATTCTGCTCGACCGCCCGGCGCACCTCCTCGATGACGAATTCCGAATGCGAGGTCTCGGCGAGCACATCGCGGACCACATCGGCGACCTCGGGAGCCAGGGCGCCGGCGATCTCGGTGTAGAAGTCGGCGGCGATACCGTCACCGACGTAGAACTTGACCATCGACTCCAGCCAGGTGGAGGGGTCGGTGGAGGCGTGATAGGCGTCGAGCGCGCGCACGAACGGGGCCATGGCGTCGAAGACGTCCGCACCGCGGTCCGCGAGCGCCTGCTCGAGGGTTTCGAAATGGCCCATCTCGTTGGCGGCCATCTTGGCGACGTGCACCTTGCCGCGCAGTGACGGCGACAATTTGGCCTCTTCGGCCAGCCGATAGAAGGCGGAGATCTCACCGTAGGCGAGGACCGCGAAAAGGTCGGCGACTCCGGGATGTGTGGCGGCGATCCGCGCGTCGGCCGATTCCGACGCGTCGCCCAGCGCGGTAGACGAGTTTGCTCCCATGGACCCCACCCTAGTCCGCGGGTATGAACGCCATTCACCCATCGCTGACACATCATCGGTCGTACCCTCAAACTGCTCGGAAGGTACTGTGCCACAACATTTTTCATGATCAACCGATAGTTCGGGAGAAGTACCGTGCCCACTGCGATTCAGAATCTCGTCGTCCTCGGCGACAGCCTGTCGGATATCGGCATCAAACGGGAGGCGCCCGCCGGCATGTTCGCGCGCGCCGCCGGCATGATGCGCACCAATGAAGTAGGCCGCTACAGCGACGGTAAGAACTGGGCCGACTACCTGATCGAGTGGATCGGCGGGGAACCGCTCATCCGCGGCGATAAGAAGAACACCGAATACGCCACCGCACCGCATCGCACCCTGACCACCGACTCATTGGTGCTGCGCACCAACTTCGGTGATCTCGCCCCGGTCAAATACGCCAACTACGCCGAAGGCGGGGCCATCGCGGCCTCGGACTGGAAACCCAAGGCCGGTGCACTGGGCTACCTGAAGGAACAGGTCTCGACCTATATCAACGCCCGCCGCAAACTGACCGAGCAGAACCAGTTCACCGGGCATACCCTGCACGTCATCTGGATCGGGCTCAACGATCTCATCACCGCCAAACGGCCGGTCCCCGACAATCCGGGTCCGACCGATGCGGCCGGAACCGGCGTCCGGCCACTGGTGCGCGAGATCAACGATCTGGTCAACGAGATCTGCGATTCGTTCCCGACCAACCCGTCATACGAGCATTTCGTGCTGATCGACCTGCCCAGCCCGCTGGTCTCGATCCGCTTCCAGGACAAGGCCGCCGACAAGGGTGAGGATTCGGTGGCCAAGGCGGTCGCCAACGTGCAGGCGTTCAACACCGCGCTGCGTCAGCTGGCCGCGCACTGGGTGCCGCCCAAGGACGGGCTGGGGGCGTTCGCGCCCAATATCTCGTTCGTGCGCATCGCCGACTGGATGCAGGTGGTGTCGAACAATCCACAGCAGTTCAACCTGACACCGCTGGCCCAGGATCACGGGCCGGTGCTCTACCTGGGCATGCAGGATCCGACACCGCCCGCGATCCGGCGCGCCCTCACCACCAGCGATCTCGCGCACCCCACCCAGGCGGTGTACGAACTCATCGCCCGGCAGATCGCCGACACGCTGGTGCCCAACTACCGCATCGGCACGCTGACCACCACGTCCTGGCCCGAAAGGCGGCCGTTCCCAACGATTCCCGGGATCTAGCGGGCGTCCACTCCCGGGCTAATTCACGTCACGCAGGAACTTGTCCAGGTACATCCACGTGGTGTCGCGGGCGATGAGAATGCCCAGGTGCGAACCGGGTGCGGTCTCGTACCGCACCTCCGGTGAGCCGGTCAGCGTGGTCGTACCGTGCTCGACGGCGGCCGCCGCGGTGATCGCATCGTTCGGCCCGCCCACCAGCAGCACCGGAACCGTGACATCGGCGACCGCGATTTCGCGCGCACCGAAATGCACCACGCCCTTGCCGATGTCATTGTTCAGCATGAACCGGCCCCACAACTGGTTGTAGAAACGGCCCGGATAACCCGGCAGCGAATTCTGGAAACGGTCGATCGTCGCCATCCGCTCCAGCGTCGGCGTATCGGTGATATTGCTGGCAATGAAGAAGGGGCGCTTGAGTTCTCGATCCCACGCGGTCGCGCGGTACGCGATCCGGGTCAGCTGCGCCGACACCCCACCGGTGGCGCGAATCGCGGCCGTCGCGGTGCGGCCGCCGTCCAGCCGGGCCAGCGCGCGCAATTCCCGCACGCCCACCATGTGGTTGTAGCTCAGCGGCGCGCCCACCGCGGTGATGGAGCGGATCGGCAGCGTGTCATCGGCGGCCGCGGTCAGCAGTGCCAGCACGCCACCGATGGACCAGCCCACCAGATCCACCGGCTGACCACCGCGATCCGCGGACACCTGGCGAATCGCCTCGGGCAGGATGTCGTCGATCCAATCCTCGAAGCCCATGCGGCGGTCCTCGAAGGTGATATCGCCGTAATCGACCAGGTAGGGCGCGCGACCGGATTCCAGCAGGAAGCGCGCCATGCTCTGCTCGGGGCTCAGATCGAAGCAGAACGCGGGGGCGGCCAGCGGCGGCACCAGCAGCACCGCCGGATCGCCGTCCGCCGCGCCGTCATAGCGGCGCAATTCCCGGTGCGGCGCACTGGAAAGCACCGTTGACGGGGTCGGTTCGGGGGCTCCGATGCCGGTGCCGAAGGTCAGGGCCCACGCATTGCGCGCGGCGATGCTCACGGTGTCTGCCAAGCTCACCCGCACAACTTCGCACATGCTGCTACAGCTTGTAACAGCTATGTGAGCAATCCAACTGCCGACCTGGGTGAGTACACGCGGCATCCGGGCCAATTCCACTGCGGCACAATCCTTAACGTGGCTGCGAAGACTCGGGGCGGGCAACCGATATGCCGGGGAATCGCGTCTAGCAGCGCAATATCGAAGGCAATTGCGGTGGCGGGGAAAAGAGCGAAGACCGTATCACGCTACAATCTCCGGGGACAACGGAAACTTTCGCCCGAACGTGTTTCGATCGGGTGGCCGTAGTCACGGAAAATGTGCGCGCACTCCGATCCGCAACATTGTCCGCCGCGCCAGGTCGATGCCCGCAAGAGCATCCCGCAGCGGCGACAGACGAACGGATCAAGTGGCAGCGCGGACCGGCCGGTCCGCCCCACACCTCGTGCGCGCGAGACGCGATAAATCGAGGAAGGCACGTACCCTGAGCAAGATCACCGTAGAGCAGGAACCCGGAGTGGCCGACACGCTGCTGACCGCGGAGCTCGACGAAACCCACACCGCCCCCACCTTCGCCGAACTCGGCGTCAACCCCGAGATCGTGCGCGCCCTCGGCGAAATGGGCATCGAACGCACCTTCGCCATCCAGGAACTCACCCTGCCGCTCGCGCTGGCCGGTGAAGACCTCATCGGGCAGGCCCGCACCGGCATGGGCAAGACCTTCGGCTTCGGTGTGCCGCTGCTGCACCGCATCGCCTCCGGCACCTCGGGCACCATTCCGCTGGACGGCACGCCGCGCGCACTGGTCATCGTGCCGACGCGCGAGCTGTGCATGCAGGTCACCTCCGATCTGGAGAACGCCAGCAAGTACGTCAAAACGCATGAGGGACGCCCGCTTCGGGTCACCTCCATCTACGGCGGACGGCCCTACGACACCCAGATCGCCGCGCTGCGCAATGGCGTCGACGTCGTGGTCGGCACCCCCGGACGACTGCTGGACCTGGCCGAACAGCAGCACCTCATCCTGGGCAAGGTCCAGGTCCTGGTGCTCGACGAAGCCGACGAAATGCTGGACCTGGGCTTCCTGCCCGATATCGAGCGCATTCTGAGCATGGTCCCGGACCAGCGTCAGACCATGCTGTTCTCGGCCACCATGCCGGGTCCGATCATCACCCTGGCGCGCACGTTCCTGAACCGGCCCACGCATATTCGGGCCGAGGAACCGCACGACTCGACCATCACCGATCGCATCACGCAGTTCGCGTACCGGGCGCACGCGCTGGACAAGAGCGAGGTGGTCGCCCGCATTCTGCAGGCCGAAACTCGCGGCGCCACAATGATTTTCGCGCGCACCAAGCGCACCGCGCAGAAGGTGGCCGACGATCTGGCCGAACGCGGCTTCGCGGTCGGCGCGGTACACGGCGACCTCGGGCAGATCGCCCGCGAGAAGGCGCTCAAGAAGTTCCGCGAGGGCAAGATCGACGTGCTCGTCGCCACCGATGTCGCCGCGCGCGGTATCGATATCGACGATGTCACCCACGTCATCAACTATCAGTGCACCGAGGACGAGAAGACCTACGTGCACCGCATCGGCCGCACCGGGCGCGCGGGGCGCACCGGCGTCGCCGTCACGCTCGTCGACTGGGACGAGCTCAAGCGCTGGGCGTCCATCGACCAGGCATTGAAGCTCGGTATGCCCGAACCGGTCGAGACTTACTCGCGGTCGCCGCACCTGTACTCCGATCTGGGCATCCCCCAGAACGTCACCGGGATCGTGCGCAAGCGCCCCGTCGTGCGCGATGAGGACGCCGTGGTGGTGGAACGCGAACCGCGCGAAGCCCGCTCGCCGCGTAGCCGCAATCGCAAGCGCACCCGTGGCGCGCGCACCGGTGAGGACGTGCGGGTCAACGGGTCGAATGTGACTGGCGCAGAAGCCGATTCGGTCAATGGCAGTTCGGTCGACGGCAACTCCGCGAACGGCAACCCGGTCAACGGCACCGCCGTCAACGGCAATGGCAATGGCAATGGCGCGGCCGTGAACGGTCACGCGCTCAACGGTCACGCCGTCAACGGCCATGTGGTCGCGGGCAATGAGGAAGGCTCCGCCGATAAGCCGGGCCGCCGCCGTCGCCGCCGTCGCGGCCGCGGTGGTTCCGACAATGCCACCGCCGCAACGGTTTCCACCACCGCCGAGGATCAGACCGACACCGAGTCCGCCGCCGAGGCCCCCCGGGCCGACACCGGCGACGCCCCGGTGCGCGAAGGCCGCAGGCGCAACCGCAACCGCCGCAACCGCGGTTCGGACAACAACGGCGCGCGCGGCAACGGTGAGCACACCACCGAGAACTCGGCGGCCGTGAATTCCGTGGCCGAGAACGACGTCACGGCGAACACCGTGACCGAGAACGCGGTCGGCAACGCCGGTGGCGCGGCCACGAACGGCGCGGCAATTCCGCCCGTCACCACGGTCACCTTCAGCCACGCCGACGAAACCGGCACCGCGGCAACCGCTTCCGCCGTAACCGCGGGTTCGGCTGCGACCGCGTCGGCTCCGGCTGACTCGGTGACGACCACACCGGCTCCGATTGACTCGGTGGCGTCGGCTCCGGCTGACTCGCTGGCGACCGCACCGGCCCCCGCTGACTCGGTGGCGACCGTATCGGCTCCGGCCGACTCGGCCGCAGCCGCCGAGGCCGCCGCACCGGCGAAGCGCACTCGTACCCGTCGTGCGCGGGGAGCGAGCGAGAACGGTTCGGCCCCGGCCGAAGCGGCCGCCACGGACTCTGCGCAGGTCACCACAACCGCCGTCGAATCCACCGAATCGGTTGTCGCCGAGGTGAATTCGACCGAGGTCGCATCCGGCACGGCGACTGCCGCTCCGGCGAAGCGCACCCGCGCCCGCCGCGCGGACAAGCCCGCGGCCGATGCGGTCACCGGCAACCCCGCCACCGCTGATCAAGCGGTGGACGGTGCTGCCACCGCGCCCGCCGCGACGGTCACCGCCGAAGCCGAAGCGCCAGCCGCTCCGGCAGCGGTGCTCGGTCAGCGCCCCGCCCGCCGCCGCGCCAGCCGCCCGGCCCTGGCTCCGGGCGATGCGGCTGCCGAAACCACCGGTGCCGCAGTCGCTTCCGGCGACCCGGTCACCGCGTCGGTGGCTCCGGCCGAACCGGTCAAGAGCACCGGCCGCCGTCGGGCCAGCCGCCCCACGGCGAGCCCGGCCCCGACCGTGAACGGTTCCGCACCCGCCGCAACGGTTTCCGGCGATCCGGTCACCGCCACGGCTCAGGTCTCGGAGGACGCCGCCCCCAAGCGCGCCCGCCGCAGCACCAAGGCCGCCACCGAAACCGCCACGGCCCCCGCCGAAGTCGCCGTCGCGACCGAAGCAGCCGCACCGGTGAAGAGCACCCGCAAGCGCACCGCAGCCGAGACCCCGGTCACCGAGACCGAGACCGAGACCGAGACCCCGGCACGCAAGCGCACCGCCAAGGCGGCGACCACCGACACGGTCGCCGAAGTCGCGGCCGCACCTGCGAAGGCCGCTCGCAAGAGCACCAAGGCAGCGGCCAAGACCGCCGAGGTCGCGGAAGTGGTCGCCGAGCCCGTGAAGGCCCCGGCACGCAAGAAGGCCGCCGCGTCCGCCAAGGCTCCGGCAGCGGAAGCCGTCGAAACCACGCCCGCCAAGACGGCTCGTAAGAGCGCGGCCAAGGCAGCGGTCGACGTCGTCGCCGAGCCCGCGAAGGCGACCGGCAAGCGCGTCGCCAAGACTGCTGCCGCAGTGGAGGTTCCGGCCGAACCGGTCAAGGCGGCTCGCAAGAGCACCAAGACCGCAGTGGCGGAGAAGACAGTCGCACCGGCCAAAACCGCACGCAAGACCGCCGCCAAGGCTGCTGTGGCAGCCGAGGTTCCGGTCGCACCGGCCAAGGCCGCTCGCAAGAGCACCAAGGCCGCGGCGGCGGAGCCCGCCAAGGCCCCGGCCCGCAAGGTAGCCACCAAGGCCGCGGCAGCGGAGAAGACGGTCGCGCCCGCCAAAACCGCACGCAAGACCGCCACCAAGGCGGTTGCGGTAGCCGAGGTTCCGGCCGCACCGGCCAAGGCCGCTCGCAAGAGCACCAAGGCCGCAGCCAAGACCGCGGTGGCGGAGCCTGCCAAGGCACCGGCCCGCAAGGCAGCCACCAAGGCCGCGACAACGACCGCCGCGTCGAAGAAGGCCGCCCCGGCTGCCAAGACCATTGCGGCAGTCGAGGTTCCGGCCAAGGCCGCTCGCAAGAGCACCAAGGCCGCGGTCGCGGAGCCCGTCAAGGCACCGGCCCGCAAGAAGGCCGCCGAGGCAGCGAAGCCCGCCCCCGCGAAGAAGGGCAAGGCCAAGGCGGTCGAGGCCGCACCGGCCAAGAAGACCCGCGCCAAGGCCGAGCCCGAAGCACCGAAGTCCGCCGCCAAGAAGCGGACCAAGGCCACCGCTTCCAAGTAACCGAAACAGATCAGCCGGGACCGCCGCTCACCCCCGAACCGCGACCACCCGCTGGCACCTCGACGCCGCCGCGATCGTCACTCCAGACGATCGCGGCGGCGCTGGTTTATAGCCCGGGGGCGGGTTGCCGCCTCGGCGTAGTGGAGGGGATCGGATAGTCTCGCTGTCGTGCTCGCACCCGAGCGGCGAACGCGCGCCGATATTCTCACCGCTGCCGCGATCGTCGCTCTGCTGGCGATCGCGGCAGGCGTGGTGTGGTGGACCAGTGATGCCCGTGGCACCGAATCGGTGACCGCGGATAAGACGCTTTCCGCGCCACCTACTCCCGAGCAGTTGCCCGCGAGCATGCGGGAGCTGTGGAATTCGCCGAATCCGGCGAGTGCGCGGGCCATTACGGTCGGCGGGGTCGCGGTCACCGGGGACGGGGGCACGGTCACCGGGCGGGATCCGGTCACGGGTGAGCAGGTGTGGAAGTACCAGCGGGATATGCCGTTGTGCGGGATCGAATCCCAGTTCGGGACGGTGATCGCCACCTATCGGGATCAGCGCGGATGCAGTCAGACCACGCTGCTCAATGCCGAGACCGGCGGGCGGATCACCTCGCGGTCCAGCTATATGGACGATTCCATCAAGATGTCGGTGGACGGGACGTACACGCTCGCACAGGGACCGGACCGGCTCGAGGTGTGGCGGTCGGATCTGGTGCGCACCCTGGAATTCGGCAAGGTCGACGCCCCGGTGAACTCGAAGACCCAGCCGCGCACCGGATGCGCGTTGCTTTCGGCGGCGTCCTCGCCCAGCCGGGTCGCGGTGCTGGAGCGCTGCCCCAAGGACACCGCCGTGCGGCTCACCGTATTGAATCCGGCCCCCAAGGACGGCACCACGCCCGAGGAGTACAGCACGCATGTGCTGAACGAACCCGGCGGCGCGTCCGAGAGCGCGCGGGTGATCGCGGTGTCGGACAGTCGAATCGCGCTCTACCTGCCCGGAATCGGCGGCACCGCACCGCAATTCGTGATCTACGATATTTCCGGCAATGTCATTGCCACACACCAGCTTCCGGCCCCGCTGCCGGACAACGCACTGGTGAGCCATTTGAGCTCGGCCTGGTTCGTCTTCACCGGGCAGTCCCTGCTGGCGCTGAACGCGAGCACCTTCGATGTCACCTGGACGATCCAGAACGTGCTCGGCACCCCCACCCTGATGTCCGGTCAACTGCTGGTCCCCGCACCGGAGGGCCTGCGCGCGGTCGATCCCGCGACCGGCGCGGCGGCCGGGCGGATCGCGGTGCAGCGCACCGACTATCACAATGAGCCCATCTCGCTGGCGGCCATCGGCGGCACGGTGCTGGAACAGCGCGGCACCCGGCTGTACGCCCTCGGCGCGGCGTAGTCCGGCGATACCGCCGCTATTTCCGTGCGCCGCCGCCCGGGACGGGTGGTTTGTCGGGCATGATCGAGGGCGTGTCCGAACATGATTATCGGCTGATATTGCTACGACACGGTGAGACGGAGTGGTCGGCCGCACGCCGCCATACCGGGCGCACCGATATTCCGCTGACACCCGCCGGGGAGGAACAGGCCCTGGCCGCCGGGAAATTGCTGGCCGGTCTCGGGCTGCACGATCCGCTGGTATTCAGCAGTCCCCGGCAACGCGCATTGCGCACCGCCGAATTGGCCGGATTGACCGATGTGCACGTCGACGATGATCTCGTCGAATGGGATTACGGCGAATACGAAGGTCTCACCACGCTCGAGATCCAGCGCATGTCACCCGGTTGGACCATCTGGACCGGCGTCACCCCCGAAGGCGAAACCGCCGACCAGGTCCGCAAGCGCGCCGACCACGTGCTGGCCACCGTCATCCCCGAGCTCGCCACCCGCGATGTGGTGCTGGTCGGGCACGGGCACTTCTCCCGGGTCATGATCGCGCGCTGGGCCGAATTCGAGGTGGTGGAGGGGCGGCGGTTCTTCCTGTCCACCGCCGCCGTTACCGTGCTCGGGTACGACTACCAGGCGCGAACCCTGCTCGCGCACAACCTGGTTCCGCAGTTGGAAGGGAACTGATCGCATGATCCGCCGCGCCACACCCGCCGATATCCCGGCTCTGGTGGGACTCGTCTACGACCTCGCCGAATACGAGAAGCTGCGCGACGAGTGCACGCTCACCGAAGACCAGCTGCGGACCGCGCTGTTCGGCCCGAACCCGGCGGTCTTCGCGCATGTGGCCGAGGGTCCGGGCGATATGGGTGTGGCGGGCTGCGCGATCTGGTTCCTGAACTACAGCACCTGGACCGGCGTGCACGGGATCTACCTGGAGGATCTGTACGTCAAGCCGGAGACGCGCGGGCTCGGCCTGGGCCGTGATCTGCTGGCGGCGCTGGCCCGCGAGGCCGTCGAACAGGGGTACTCCCGGGTCGACTGGGCGGTGCTGGACTGGAATGAGCCGTCGATCAATTTCTACAAATCGATCGGCGCGGTCGCGCAGGACGAGTGGACCGGTTACCGGCTCACCGGTGGCGCGCTGGCCCGGCTGGCTTCGCACGCCGACGACTGAGCCGGTCGGGCACATCGGGTAGGTCGGGCGTCCAAAACCCCGCTGTGGCGTGATCAGCGGGGTTTATGCGGCACTCCTGGACGGTTGACCTACTCGTCGTCCGGGGTGACGTACCCGGCCGCCATCCACCGGCTCGAGGCGGGCGCGAACAGCGCACCGAGCGCGCCCAGCGCGATCACACCGAACAGAATGCCGAGCGGCACCTGATGCGAGGTGATCATGTACCAGGCCGGCGGCAGCAACAGCAGATTCGCGATCACCGCGATGGCCCGCCCCCACCGCTTACCGCGGAACAGCCCGATCCCGGCCGCGAGCACCGCGCCCGCGAGAATCACCAGCCAGGCCGCGGTCCCGTACCCGTTCACCACATGCTGATCACTCCCGGTGGCCGCGCGCAGAATCAGCACGATCGCCACGATCACCCCGGCCGCGCCCTCCAGCGCCACCAGCGCACCGGCCACCCGCACGGTGCCGGGCACCATCGTCGACGCGCCCGCACCTGTCTCGTTCTGCTCAGCCACCCGCCCAGCCTACGACCGTCCGTAGTTCACCGGACCATCGGATGAGGCTCTGACACACGCCAGTTCGCATAAACCAACAAAGTAGGCTGCTTGGGTGCGGACGCTGCTGATCGTGAATCCCAATGCCACCTCCACCACCCCGGCTACTCGCGATCTGCTCGCCCACGCACTCGAAAGCCGCACCCAGCTGACCGTCGTGCACACCGAACGGCGCGGGCATGCGGCCGAACTCGCGCGCTGGGCCGCGGATACCCGGATGGATCTGATCGTGGTGCACGGCGGCGACGGCACCGTGAACGAGACCGTGAACGGTTTCCTGCCGCTGCCGCATGAGCCGCAGCGCGACTGGCTGCCGCGACTGGGCGTGATCCCGGGCGGGTCGGCGAATGTGTTCGCGCGCTCGCTCGGCATCGAACAGGATCCGGTGTTCGCGGCGAACCAGTTGATCGATCTGCTGGCGGCGGACGCGGATCGGCGCATCGGACTCGGACTGGCCGACGATCGCTGGTTCCTGTTCAGCGCGGGCGTGGGCCTGGACGCCGATGTGTGCGAGGCCATCGACGCCAAGCGCGCCAACGGCAAAGCCGCTACTCCCGCACGGTATCTGCGCACCACGGTGCGTGAGTTCTTCAAGGCCGCGCGCAGTCTTCCCCAGGTGCGCTTGGAGATTCCGGGTCACGAACCGGTCACGGAAGTGCATTACGCATTCGTGACCAACACCAGCCCATGGACTTTCCTCGACAACACGCCCGTGCGGACCAACCCCGGCACCACCTTCGAATCCGGTCTCGGGGTGTTTGCCATGCGGACCATGGGGATCGTGCCCACCCTGATGATTGCCCGTCAGTTGCTGGCAAGCGATGGAAATCCCAAGGGACACAAATTGTTTCGCGAGGACGATGTCCCGTCCGTCCGCATCGAAGCCACCGAGCCGATCGGACTGCAAATCGATGGTGACTTCATTGGTCGGCGCAACATGGTGAATTTCACAGCCGCACCGGATATCCTCGATGTGGTCGCGCCGAAGCCCTAACCGGTAAGACACACCTGAGAAACCTTGCGGTTGCGCTGCGAAAACCCGCTCGACCGAGTAGAAATGGTTCGGCAGGCCCGCCTTGTAGGGGTCTTACAGCGTGAGCTTCCCCACGGTGCACCAGGTATCTATTGACATCTACGGTGTTCGTGAAAGCATTCACAAGCAACCGTGCGGAAACATTCGAGTCGCACAAGTGAACGGACCACAAACCACAGGGGCAGCGCCATGCGCATGCCCAAGCAAAGGAGCAGAGGAATGGACTGGCGCCACAAGGCCATCTGTCGCGACGAGGACCCCGAGCTGTTCTTCCCGGTGGGTAACAGTGGTCCTGCGCTCGCGCAGATTGCCGATGCCAAGCTGGTCTGCGCTCGCTGCCCCGTCACCGCCGATTGCCTTTCCTGGGCCCTGAAGTCCGGTCAGGATGCAGGCGTGTGGGGTGGAATGAGCGAAGACGAACGTCGTGCGCTGAAGCGTCGCAACGCTCGCACGCGTACCCGCACCGTCGTCTAACAGCAGCTAGACGACTTGGCGCTAGGCCGCACAGCTCGCGGCCCAGCGCAATTCAGCCCGGCACCACACGGTGCCGGGCTTCAGTGTCTAACAGGGGTAAACGAACCCCCGGACATCTTCCGAGGGCTTTGCACGAACCCCGAAAACGCTTTGGGCTGCGACTAAACCTCTGATGCTCCGACTCGCCGAAGAACAATTCCGTTGAGTGGGATTCAGCTATTCATGAATGACATGAGCGCTTCGCCACTAATGGCGAAGCGCTCATTTAATGGCGCGGGTGTGCCGGTTTCTAGCGGGCTGAACGGCGACCCAGGGGGACGCGGAGAACGGCGTCGGTACCAATGTCCGCACCCGGGTGCAGGCCGATGGAACCGCCCAATTCGGCGGTAACCAGGGTCCGGACGATTTGCAGGCCGAGGCGGTCGGAGGCCTCCAGGCTGAAGCCGTCGGGCAGGCCGCGGCCGTCATCGCTGATGATCACGTCCAGCCAGCGGGCCGAGCGCTCGGAGCGGATGGTGACGGTGCCGTTCTCACCCGCGTCGAAGGCGTGTTCGATTGCGTTCTGGACCAATTCGGTGAGCACCATGACAAGCGGGGTTGCGCGCTCGGCCGAGAAGACGCCCAAAGAGCCTGCGCGCCGGACCTTTATGCGAGCGGTGTGCACCGTAGCGACATCGGCCATTATCGGCAAGAGGCGATCCACGACTTCGTCGAGATCGACCTCCTCGTCCACCGACATCGAAAGCATCTCGTGCACAGAGGCAATGGAGGTGACGCGGCGAACCGATTCGGTCAGCGCCAGCCGCGCCTCCTCGTTCTCGGTGCGGCGAGCCTGCAACCGCAACAATGCGGCAACCGTTTGCAGATTGTTCTTGACACGATGGTGGATCTCGCGAATGGTCGCGTCCTTGGACAGCAGCGCGCGATCGCGGCGCTTCACCTCGGTCACATCGCGCACCAGCACGGCCGCGCCGGCGAGCTCCCCATTGGGGCGCAGCACAAGGGTGCGCAGCAGCACGGTCGCACCGCGCGCCTCGACTTCCATTCTGCGCCCGGCCTTTCCGGCCAGCGCGGCTTGGATATCGCCGACGACTTCCTGCGCGTCGAACGGATCGGTGATGAGCGAGCGCGTGGTCAGCGCCAGATCCTGGCCGACCAGATCATTCTGCAGACCCATGCGGTGATAGGCCGAGAGCGCGTTCGGGCTGGCGTAGACCACGATGCCGTCGGTATCGAGGCGAATGAAACCGTCACCGGCGCGCGGGCTGGAATGCGCTCCGGTGCGATCCTCCAGCGCGGGGAAGGTGCCGTCCGCGACCATCTGGCACAGATCATCCGCGCACGCCATGTACGCGATCTCCAAGCTGGAGCGCATCTTTCGGCGCTGCACATCGGTATCGCGGCCGAGAATGGCGATCACATCGTCGCCGACGCGGACCGGAATGGCCTCGCGGATCGCGTGCACCGGATGCGGGTGATAGACGCCGGACACCTCGGCATCGGAATCCACGCGATTGATATCGCTGGTGAGCAGCGCTTCGAAGATTTGCGGGAACGCGTCCTTATTGGCCAGCGAACCGACCAGATCCTCCGGATGCACCGTCGGCGCGGTGGTGGGGCGGCACTGCGCGACGCACACCACATCCGCGCCATCGGTGATGGGCCCCGTGCCCACCCACAGATGCAGATCCGCGAACGACAGGTCGGCCAGTAACTGCCAGTCCCCCACCACCCGCTGCAGATGATCGACCGCCGCACCCGGTAGATCGGTGTGCTCAGCCAGTAGATCGCTCAGTGTCGACATTCACCCACGCTCCTCAGATCCCAACCTCGGTGTATGTTCCCACGCCGAACTAAGGATTCGCGCTTTCGCCAGGAACGCGCGGGTACCGCAGGTGTTGCCGGGGGTACTAGCTGATGACCGCGATCAGGTCATCCTTCTGAATCACATCGCCGGGCTTGACGTTGATGGATGCCACGGTGCCGTCGGCCTCGGCCACGACCGGGATCTCCATCTTCATCGACTCGAGGATCACCAGGGTGTCGCCCTCCTTCACCTGATCGCCCACGTTCGCGACGATCTGGAAGACGGTGGACACCATCTCCGCAAGTACTTCCTCAGCCATGTTGCCCCTCGGTGTTCGTTGACCTGATCCGATGAAGGTACAGCCAATCACACATGAAAGAATGGTCTTCAATCAGAAGGGAGACTACCTATGGGTAAGCGTGGACGTAAGAAGCGTGGCCGCAAGAAGAACGCAGCCAACCACGGCAAGCGGCCGAACGCCTGAGCTGGTTACATAGCTCGAAATGCACTGAGCGGCACCACTTCTCGACGAAGTGTGCCGCTCATGCTTTTTCCGGGGGTACTACTCGACCGGTTCGATCCTGGTCTCCACCTGGGTGAAGGTCGTGCGGATCTCCATGGTCAGGCGGGCGCGCAGCGAGTCGGGGGCGCGCTCGCCGCCGCACTTGCGGTTCAGCAGCGACTTGAGCTTCTCCTCCAGGCCGTACGCCTCGATGCAGGGGGAACACCGGTTGATGTGCTCCTGCAGACGGGCCTTGATCGACTCATCGCATTCGTTGTCCAGGAGCAGCCAGACGTCGGCGAGTACCGCCGTGCAGTCCATATCCATCTCGTCGCTCACTGGGTGACCTCCTGACGCGCGTCATTGCCCGACCGGTTGAATCCGCGTTCCCGCGCCACATCCGCGAGCAGACCCTTTAGCTGCTTACGGCCGCGGTGCAGGCGGGACATGACGGTGCCGATGGGGGTACCCATGATCTCGGCGATTTCCTTGTAGGGGAAGCCCTCCACGTCGGCGTAGTACACCGCCATGCGGAATTCCTCGGGAAGTTCCTGTAGAGCGCGCTTGATCTCATCGTCCGGCAGCGCTTCCAGGGCCTCCATCTCGGCCGAGCGCAGACCCTGCGAGGTGTGCTCCGCCGTGGCGGCGAGCTGCCAGTCGGTGATCTCGTCGGTCGGATACTGCGCGGGCTGGCGCTGCTTCTTCCGATACGAGTTGATGTAGGTGTTGGTGAGGATGCGGTACAGCCACGCGCGCAGGTTGGTGCCCTCGCGGAACGAGCGGAACCCCTGGTACGCCTTGGCGAACGTCTCCTGGACCAGATCCTCGGCATCGGCCGGATTGCGGGTCATGCGCAGCGCGGCGCCGTACAGCTGATCCAGCAGCGGCAGCGCGTCACGCTCGAATCGGCGGCCGAGCTCCTCGGTGCTCTCCGTGCTGCGCACACGGTTCTCGTCATCCTGGCCGGAATCGCCGCCGTCGATGGCCTCGTCAGTTTCCGAGTCGTCATCGGGCAGGCGATCGACCTTGTCGTCGTCGCTCGTCACGCTGTTCCCTTCGATCGCCGTAGCACTTGAATCTACCGCGAGCGGGGTGAGCGCCGGGAAACCGGCAGGGCGGGCGATGTCTGCTGGGATGTTGATCAGCATCCGCACCGGGCGTTCTTCGACCAGAACGGTCACCGACTCCTCCTTCGTGATGAATAACGTCGCGCACACCGCGGGCTGTCGGCTTTCTGTGACGCGTATGGCGTGCAACAGGACGAGAGATCGCCATGTTCCCGCCGCGGCGAAATCCGGTGTCGCGTCATGGTGCCGGATGTTTAGGGTGACGGCATGGCAGCTGCGTCGACTCCCGCGATCAAGGCCCTGGTGCAGGCGAAGGTGGAGCATCGGGTGCACGCGTATACGCATGATCCGCGCAGTGATTCGTACGGGGCCGAGGCGGTGGACGCGCTCGCCGAGGAGCTCGGACTGGTGGCGGGGCAGATTTTCAAGACGCTGGTGATCGAGCTCGGATCGGGCGGGCTCGCGGTCGCGGTGCTGCCGGTTCCGGCCAAGCTCTCCCTCAAGGCGGCGGCCGGGGCGCTGGGCGGCGGTAAGGCCGCGATGGCCGACAAGGCGAAGGCCGAACGCACCACAGGCTATGTGCTGGGCGGGATTTCGCCGTTGGGGCAGAAGAAGCGACTGCCGACGGTGATCGATGAATCGGCGCTGGGCTTCGATCGGGTGCTGTGCAGTGCGGGTAAGCGCGGGCTGGAGATCGAGCTCGCGCCCGCCGATCTGGTGCGGCTCACCGGAGCCGTCACCGCGGCCGTCGCCGTGAGCTGAGACACCCTTCCGAAAAAAACTTGCCAAGACACAACTATCTCCACATACTTGCTCAGTACAACTAGTTGATTGCTACAAGCAGTTGTTTAGCGCAAGGAGGTGCCCGATGAGCGATGACCCGGCGATAACGCTCGCCGACGACCTGCTCGACACCATCGGCTACCAGCTCACCCGGCTCACCCGGCTACGCGAGAAGACCAACGCACAGGTCGCCGCCGCCACCAATGGCGAGGTGGAACCGGCCGCGTTCGGCATCCTCTTCCAACTGCTGCACAACGGGCCGATGCGCTCGGGCGCACTGGCCGAGGCGCTGTATTCGGACGCCTCCACCATCAGCAGGCAGGTCGCGGCGCTGGTGAAACGCGGACTGCTCGAACGCCGCGCCGATCCGGCCGACGGACGGGTCAGCGTACTGGCGGTCACCGACCTCGGGCGCGAATGCGCCGCGCAGATTCGCGTGCGCCGCAATGAATCCCTGACGCAGATCCTGCGCGCCTGGGAGCCCGGCGAACGCGACACCTTCGCGCACCTGCTCGAGCGCTTCGTGGACGACTACGAGATCAACCGGCAGACCATGCTGGCCGAACTCGCCACCCGCGCCCCCCTCTTCCCGAAAATCGATTCCGCAGAGAGTAATTCGTGACGACTACCGCAGAGACGGAAGCCGCGGCACCCGCCGGCTTCACGCATAAGCAAATCCTGGTGGTGCTCAGTGGTCTATTGCTCGGCATGCTGCTGGGCGCGCTCGACCAGACCATCGTGTCCACCTCCATCCGCACCATCGCCGATGACCTGCAGGGTTATTCGATGCAGGCGTGGGTGACCACGGCGTACCTGATCACCGCCACCCTCTCCACCCCGCTGTACGGCAAGCTCTCGGATATGTACGGCCGCAAGCCGTTCTATCTGGCCGCCATCACGATCTTCGTGGTCGGCTCGCTGCTGTGCACGTTCTCCCAGTCCATGTACGAGCTGGCCGCGTTCCGCGCGTTCCAGGGCCTGGGCGCGGGCGGTCTGATGTCGCTGGCGCTGACCATCCTCGGCGATATGGTCGGGCCGCGTGAGCGCGCCCGCTACCAGGGCTACTTCCTGGCCGTGTTCGGCACCTCCAGCGTGGTCGGGCCGGTGCTCGGCGGCGTCATCTCCGGACAGGACACCATCCTGGGCATCACCGGCTGGCGCTGGGTGTTCCTGGTGAACGTGCCGCTGGGCATCATCGCGCTGGCCGTGGTGTCGCGCGTGCTGAAGCTGCCGAAGGTGGAGAAGCCCAAGGTGGCCGTCGACTGGTTCGGCGTGCTGACCATGGCCGTCGGCCTGGTGCCGCTGCTCGTGGTGGCCGAACAGGGCCGCGAATGGGGTTGGGGCAGTTTCAATTCCATCACCTGCTACGTGGTGGGCGCGCTCGGCCTGATCGGATTCGTGGCCGTCGAGGCCAAACTCGGTGACGCCGCGCTGATTCCACTGCGCATGTTCAAGAACTCGACGTTCGCGCTCGGCGTTGTCATCTCGATCGTGGTCGGCTCGGCCATGTTCGGCGGCATCACCCTGCTGCCGCAGTACCTGCAGGTGGTGCGCGGGTCCAGCCCGACGCTGGCCGGTATGCAGATGCTGCCGCTGGTGGTGGGCATGATGACCGCGTCCATCATTGCGGGACAGTTGATCTCGCGCACCGGACGGTACAAGTGGTTCCCGCCGATCGGCGCCGGACTGCTGGTGCTCGGACTGTTCCTGCTGCACTTCGTCACCGCGGACACGCACCTGTACGTGACCATGCTGTTCATGCTGATCACCGGTCTGGGACTGGGCAATCTCATGCAGCCGCTGACGCTGGCGATCCAGAACGCGTTGCCGCCCAAGGATATGGGCGTCTCCACGGCCGCCGCGACGTTCTTCCGGCAGATCGGCGGCACGCTCGGTGTCGCGGTATTCCTGTCCATCCTGTTCTCGCAGGTCGGGCCGAATATCAGCACCGAATTGCAGTCGGCGGCAACGACTCAGGAGTACAAGGTCGCCATCGCCGAGGGCATGCACAGCAGCAATCCGGCCGATGTGGCGCTGTCCACCGGGCTCGCCAAGCAGGATCACGCCGCCGCGGCGGAGGTGCTCAATGACAGCTCGATCATTCAGAAGCTGAATCCGACGCTGGCGCATCCGTTCAAGGTCGGCTTCGCCAATGCCATGGACACGGTGTTCCTGGCGGCGGCCGCGGTGGCGCTCATCGCGATGATCCTGGTGCTGTTCTGGAAGGAGGTGCCACTGCGCACCTCCGGCGGTATCCAGGCGCGGCAGGAGAAGATCGAGGAGGCCGCGGTCGAGGCCATCGGCTAGCCACCAAGATCACCCGCTGGGCGCTTGACCAGCACTTTTGACACGCACACATCCGGTCGCCTTCCACGGGAAGCGGCCGGATGTGTGCGTTACTTGTACCGCGTGGGTTCCCATCTCGCCAGGTTCGTTTCGACCCGAGGATGTGATGCGGTTATGTCCAACCAGCGTTTTCGCACCGGCATCGTGGCAGTATCCGGCGCACTGCTCTTGGCGCTGGCAGGCCCGATGACAATGGCGACGGCCACCGCCGCGCCGGTCAACCCCAACTATCCGCTCGGGCCAGATCCGAGCACACCCGGCCAGCAGCAGAAGGACGAGAAGCCGGAGAAGGCGGGCAAACTCGGTGGCACCGTGACCACGAAGGTCATCGACCTCGCCACCGGTGTGCTCAAGTGCGGGCTCAATATCGCGCTCCCCGCCGTGAAGTGCGACCTGTAAGCGCTGTCTCGACAAGCCGGTCAGATCAGGCTGATCTGACCGGCTTTCTCGTCTACTTCGGCCAATAGTTCGGGGCCGTTGTTGCGGACGCTGTTGACCAGGGAGGGCACGGGGCGGATGAGGATGTCCGAAACCACTTCCACGCCAGGGGTTTCCAGCAGTTCCTCCGGGGCCGGGTGATCCGGATCCAGCCAGGCGGCCCAGTGCTCGCGGGGCATGGGCAGCGGCATGCGGTCGTGGATCTTCGTCAGATCGCCCACCGCGTCGGTGGTCAGAATCGTGCACGAAAGCAGGGGTTTGGCGTCGTCGCCGAGCGAGCGGTCACGCCAGACCGACCACAGGCCCGCCATATAGAGGCGGCCACCATCGGCCCGGGACATGAAAAACGGCTGCTTGACGGCCTTTCCGGGGCCCTCGGACTCGGTGACCCATTCGTACCAGCCGTCCATGGGGACCAGACAGCGACGCTTCTTCACCGCATCGCGGAACGATGCGGTGGTGGCGGCCTTATCGGCGCGGGCATTGAACAGCGGTTTGCCCTTGGCCGGAATGCCGGGTTCGGACGCCTTGCTCCAGGGCGGGATCAGACCCCAGCGCATGGCCCGGATGCGCAGGGTGGCCGGATCCTCGGGATGGTCGCGGTCGTGCCGCTCCACCACGGTGAGCACCTGATTGGTCGGGGCCACGTTGTAGTTGGGGTTGAAACCCTTATCGCTCGAAGTCCCGGGGGTGGCCTCGTCGAGCGCGTCCAGCTCGACGGCCAGCGTGGCGGGATTCGTCGTTGTCGCGTATCTGCCGCACATGATGACCATGCTGCCACCGCGGACCGACATATTCGAGGCTTCGCCACCCCGGGAAATACCGCACGGTTCCTTTCCGGACCTCTTGCGAGTCATGTGAAGGCGGTTGACTTCACTTGTATCGTATGAGACGTTCGTCCCATCACACTCTCGTAAGGGATCGCCGCCACTCATGTCTGCAACCGATACCGCCTCGATCGACCGGGACGCCTCGCTGACCTCCGTCAACCCCGCCACCGGCGATGTTCTCGCCACCTACAAGATCGACGATGAAGACGCGGTGCACGCCGCCGTCGCCAAGGCCCGCACCGCCGCCGCCACCTGGGGCGCGCTGAGCTTCGCCGAACGCAAACGGCATCTGCTGCGCTGGAGCAGCAAGCTGGTCGCCAAATCCGACGAGCTCTGCGCGCTCATCCACGCCGAGAACGGCAAGCCCCTCGATGACGCCTACCTCGAGCTCATGCTCGCGCTGGAGCACATCAAGTGGGCGGCCTCCAACGCCGAGAAGGTGCTCAAGCCCAAGAAGGTCGCGCCCGGTGCGCTGATGGCCAACTTCGCGGCGCATCTCGAGCAGCGGCCGCTGGGCGTGGTCGGCATCATCGGACCGTGGAACTACCCGGTCTACACACCCAACGGATCCATCGCCTACGCGCTCGCCGCGGGCAATGCCGTGGTGTTCAAGCCGAGCGAATTCTCCACGGGCATCGGCAATTTCGTGGCCGCCGCGTTCAACGAGGCGAATCCGGAACTGCCCGACGGGGTGTTCACCACCATCAACGGATTCGGCGCCACCGGCGCGGCGCTGGTGCGGGCGGGCGTGGACAAGCTGGCGTTCACCGGATCCACCGCGACCGGTAAGAAGATCATGGCCTCGGCCGCCGACTCGCTCACCCCGGTGCTGCTGGAATGCGGTGGCAAGGATGCGGTGATCGTGGCCGCGGACGCCGATATCAAGGCCGCCGCCGACGCCGTGGCCTGGGGCGCGACCGCCAACTCCGGGCAGACCTGCGCGGGCGTGGAGCGGGTGTACGTCGACAAATCGGTCGCCGAACCGTTCATCGCCGAGGTCAAGCGGATCCTCACCGATATCAAGCCGGGCTCGGACGACAAGGCCTCGTACGGGCCGATGACCATGCCCAGCCAGATCGATATCGTGCGGCGGCATATCGAGGACGCCATCAAGAACGGCGGCACGGCCGTGCTGGGCGGACCCGAATCGATCAAGGGTCCCTACATCGAGCCGGTCATCCTGGTCGACACCGACGAATCCTCGGATGCGGTGTGCGAGGAGACCTTCGGGCCCACCGTCACCATTCGCACGGTGAACGGCATCGACGAGGCGGTCGAGCTCACCAACAAGAGCAAGTACGGGCTCGGGTCCGCCGTGTACTCGGCCAAGCACGGGCTCGAGATCGCCCGCCGCCTGAATGTCGGCTGCACCTCGGTGAATTCGGTGCTCAGCTACGCCGCGATCTCCGGACTGCCGTTCGGCGGGGTCGGCGACTCCGGCATCGGCCGCATCCACGGTGCGCCCGGACTGCTGGAATTCTCCCGCCCGCACTCGATCGCGGTGCAGCGCTTCACGATTCCGGGTATGGCGCTGCTGTCCTACAGCCGCACCGACAGCACCATGAAGCTGCTGCGCAAGATCGTGCCGTTCCTGCACGGGCGCAACAAATAGGAATTACCCACTCCCGGATGCCGGTTCCCTTGTGGGGACCGGCATTCGGCGTATCAGGGGTTGGGTGGCAGGACGGGTGGGGCGAAGAATTCTTCGAGCGGGGTGGGGCCGGTGTAGCGGCGGCAGTTGCAGGGGACCCAGGCTTTGATTCCGACACCGGTGTTGCGGAAGGTCTCACCGTGACATTGGCCGGATTCACGGTCGTGGACGGCGAGATCGTGGCCGCAGCCGCAGAGCGCGGTGGCCACGGCGGGCTTCTTGGCCGGGCGGGAGCCGAAGCGGCCGAGCGCCCAGCCGCCGCCGACCAGCCCGGCGCCGATGAGGAGGCTGATGGGATCGATCACCCGGCCAGTATACGTACTCATATACGTATATGGCTAGCGCGACGGGCGCGATAGCGTCTCACGCCTGCGCAATACCGGAAATATCGGACATTTCTACTGGCCGCACCGGACGAAAGGGGCGGGGAGGGCCCGCGAGAGGTCGATCGTTTGGGAGGATGGGACTGTGACTTTCTGGCCCGCGCCCCACGTCCGCACTCCCGTCCACGCTTCGGTGACCCTGCCCGGGTCCAAATCCATTACCAATCGGGCGCTGATTCTCGCCGCGCTGGCGGATCGGCCGTCCACCCTCACCGGTGCGCTGCGCAGCCGCGACACCAACCTCATGATCGACGCGCTGCGGGCCATGGGCGCGAGCATCGAGGGCGACGGCGACACCCTCGTCGTCACACCGCCCGCCGAATTCGGCAGCGCCGTGGTGGATTGCGGGCTCGCCGGGACGGTCATGCGGTTCCTGCCGCCGGTCGCGGCACTGGCCACCGGCGATGTCGCGTTCGACGGCGATGAACAGGCCCGGGTCCGGCCGCTCGGCACCATTCTGGACGCACTGCGCGGGCTCGGCGTCGATATCGACGGCAACGCACTGCCTTTCGTGGTGCACGGGACGGGCGCGCTGCGCGGCGGGCCGGTCACCATCGACGCCTCCGGCTCCTCGCAGTTCGTCTCCGGGCTGCTGCTCTCCGCGGCGCGCTTCGAACAGGGCATCACCGTGAATCACGATGGCGCGGCACTGCCCTCGATGCCGCATATCGAGATGACCGTGCAGATGCTGCGCGAAGCCGATGTGCAGGTGGACGCGCCCGCCGATCCGCGCAAGGCGCAGACCTGGACCGTCTCCCCCGGGCCGATCCGCGCCGTGGACTGGGAGATCGAACCCGATCTGTCCAATGCCACCCCGTTCCTGGCCGCGGCCGCGGTCACCGGCGGTGAGGTGAGCATTCCGCACTGGCCGCGCTACACCACCCAGCCCGGCGATGTGATCCGCGAGATCCTGGTGCGCATGGGCGCGGAATGCCGCATCTTCGACGGGATTCTGACCGTGCACGGCCCGGATCGCCTGGCGGGCATCGATATCGATCTGCACGATGTCGGCGAACTCACCCCGACCGTGGCAGCCCTTGCCGCCCTTGCGGATTCGCCGTCCCGGCTGCGCGGTATCGCGCACCTGCGCGGGCACGAGACCGATCGACTCGCCGCGCTCACCACCGAGATCAACCGGCTCGGCGGCAAGGTCACCGAAACCGAGGACGGGCTCTCCATCACGCCCGCACCGCTTTCCGGCGGACAGTGGCATTCCTACGCCGATCACCGGATGGCCACCGCGGGTGCGATTCTCGGCCTGGTCGTGCCCGGTGTCGAGATCGAGGACATCGGCACCACCGCCAAGACGCTGCCCAATTTCGTGGAACTGTGGAGCACCATGCTCGACGGACCGGAGGCGGTCCGCTGAAGCGCCGCGAGTACGACGAGTCCGATGTCCGGATCCGACCGGGCAAGAGCTCACGTCCGCGCACCAAAACCCGCCCCCAGCACCTGGACGCGGAAGCGGCCATGGTGGTCTCGGTCGACCGCGGCCGCTGGGGTTGCGTCCTGGCCGACGATCCGGACCACCGGATCGTCGCCATGCGCGCCCGCGAACTAGGGCGCACGCCGATCGTGGTCGGCGATCAGGTGGATGTGGTCGGCGATCTGTCCGGCAAACCCGATACCCTCGCCCGCATCGTGCGGGTGGCGGATCGGCGAACCGTGTTGCGCCGCACCGCAGATGACACCGATCCCTTCGAACGGATCGTGGTCGCCAATGCCGAACAGTTGTTCATCGTGGTGGCGCTGGCCGATCCGCCGCCGCGCACCGGATTCGTGGAACGCGCCATGGTCGCGGCGTATGTCGGTGGGCTGCAACCGATTCTGTGCCTGACCAAACACGATCTGGCAGCTGACTCCGAATTCGCGGCCGCCTTCGAGGATTTGGATCTCACCATCGTGTACGGCGGTATCGAGGATCCACTGGAACCGGTCTTCGAAATGCTGAACGGCCGCCTCACCGCATTGATCGGACATTCGGGGGTCGGCAAGTCCACCCTGGTGAATCGTCTTGTGCCGGATGCGGATCGGGCCGTCGGCGTCGTCTCCGGAGTCGGTAAGGGGCGGCACACCTCCACCCAATCGGTGGCGCTGGCACTGGAAGAGGGCGGCTGGGTGGTGGACACCCCCGGCGTGCGCTCCTTCGGTCTCGCGCACATCACCCCGGACGATGTGATCGGCGCGTTCTCCGATCTGGCCGATGCCATCGAAGACTGCCCGCGCGGCTGCACCCATCTGGGACCGCCCGCTGATCCGGAATGCGCGCTGGACAATCTGCCCGGGAAAGAGGCGCGGGTGGCGGCGATTCGACTGCTGCTCACCGCGCTCAACACCAATGATCCGTGGTTCAAGGGTGTACAGCCGACAGTCTGAACCGTGCAGCTTACCGCCCTGGTCGTGCGCGCCACCGCGTCTACGCGGAAACTACTCGGCGGTAATGAAATAAGCTGTACAGCAACAGGTTTCAGTTTCGGCTACGCTCACAGCTGACCGCCCGCAATCGGAAATATTCGCGTTACAGGTGGTCATCCGAGCGCCATCGGACCGTCACCCATTCGGCAAACTCCGAGGCGCACACTGTCTTCCGCACCCGGCGTCCGGCAGCGGCCCGCCCCCTCCGCAGCGGGCCCCGGCGGTACGGATCCGGCGCGAAGACTTCGTCCTGCGATCGCGCCAGCCCACGGGATCCGTCGACGCCCCGGGCGCCGGGTGCACACCACTCGCCGCCCGGAGGTCCCCGATGTTCGAATCCTGCTGCTCCCCACATGAATCGGCCCACCTGCTGCGGGCGCGCTATGGGTTACCGGTGGAAATGTTCGCCAACCGCCCGTTCCTGTCCGTCGGCCCGATGCTGGAGGCGATCACGCTGCCGGCCGGGCTCGGCCGCCGGGTGCTGGAACGGCTCCGGGTCGGCCGCGAACTGCTGGAGCGAGCCGAACAATTACCGCGACCGCCCGTCATCGCCGATCCCCGCGGCCGCCGCTGGACCCTGCTGACCGCACCGCCCGCCCCGTATCACCCACTCCCCCAGCAACTCCTGCGCCGCCTGCACGCCCACGCCGTAGAACTGCCCGAACCCGGAACCCGAATCATGCTGCCCACCACGGATCTCCCCCTCGGCTGGCACTGGGCCAGCGAACCGGAACCGGGCACCATGCGGCTACCACACCGGACGGTCGCACTCGGCGCGGTACGCCTCTCGATTCTGGCCGGCGCCGACAATGTTCCGGCGTGAGCCGAGCGCATTCCGGCACGGAATCGCAATTCCCCGAATGCGTTTCGTATCGCGATAATTGAATGGCAATGAATAAAAGGGTTGACGTTAACCGTCGATTCATTTTCCGCACAGGGACTTCACATTGCACTCACAGGAATGTGGTAGGAATTTGCGGTCGGCGGGCACACCGCCGATCCGTTCGAAATCTCTAGGAGTAAGAATGCGCAAGATGCGCGCGCTGGGTGTGGCCGCTATCGCCACCGGTCTGCTGTTCGGCGCCACCGGTATCGCCGCCGCCGAAACCACCACCCCGCCCCCGGCCGCCACCACCGGCTCCGCGGACCAGGTCGTCAACTGGGTCAACCTGATCCTCAAGGGTCTCACCGCCGGCAGCGTGAAGAAGTAATCTCCGCCGTAAAAGGCCGTCTCCCAGTCGAATAGGCACGGAGACGGCCTTTTCGCCGTCCGCGCTCCGACCGCCCGGAGGACCTGACATCCCATGAATCCCCGTCGGCGGACTAGGCTTGATAGGCATGGCGAATGATCAGCAGGAGGGTACAGGTGCGGGACGGCGCGAACGCCGCCTGCGGAATCCGCTTCCGGCGGTGGGGCGGGCGCTGGCTCGCAGGCCGATCGTGATGCGCAGTGCGCCCGCGGTCGCATTGCTGGAGCGCACCACCCGGCGACTCAGCCGGGGGCGGATGGGCGTACTCGATTTGGCCGGACTGCCCGCACTCGAATTGACGGTCGCGGGACGGCGCACCGGACAACCGCGCACGGTGTCGCTGCTGTACATTCCGGATCCGATCGATCGAAAAGTCTTCCTGCTCATCGGATCCAATTGGGGAAAGCCGAAACATCCCGCGTGGTCGTCGAATCTGGCCGCGGCCGATCACGCCGAATTGCATATCGGCGGTGAGCGATTCACGGTGAACGTGCGCACCCTCGACGGTGTCGACCGCGAACGCGCCTGGGCTCGCGCCATCGCGTTCTGGCCCGGTTACGTCATGGAACAGCGACTGGCCGGAGCGCGGGTGTTCCGGATGTTCGAGCTCACCCGAGCGTGACCGCCCGCAGATAGCTCGTAACGGACCGGACGGTCGACGTAAGTGCTGCGCGCGCCGCCCGAACTCGCTAGATTGCCGGAGTGGAAGACCATGAGCGGGGCGAATACTCGCCGCTCCTCGACGCAGATCTAGGCCCCGGCGCACCGGTGACACCCGAGGTGCGAGTCGGGCGCAACGATGACGGGCAGGAACTGCCCGCGTGCGTGCGGTGTGGGAAGCCCGCCGCGTTATATGTTCGGGCCGTATGGCTCTCGACCCAGGCCGTCCTCAACGGAGACACCGACGTGGACAAGCTGATTCAGGTCAACGCCTGCGGCGCGTGCACCGGGAGCGTGGCCGGAATGATCCTGATCAACTGGGACCCGCGACACTGGGGCGAATCAGTGAAGCTCGACTGACATTCGAAACGGGACCGGGCCGCCAAGGACCGGGTCCCTTCGAATTCACATCGCGGGACCGGTGCAGCCCCGTCCGCCGCTCGAACCTCCGAGCACGCACAGGCCGATCATGAACGGCAGCAGCAGCCAGGTCGGGTCCTTGATGATGTCCTGGAGCGCCAATGCCGCGGAACCCGCACTGCTGCCACCCGTGGTGGTATCGACCTGCTGCGCCACCACCGGCGCGGGGGCGGCGGGCTCGGCGTTCGCTGTCGCGGTGGCCCCGATCAGGGCCGCGGTGATCGAAACGGTGGCGACGGTGGCGCGGAGTGAACGATGCATGGGGCCATGCCTTCCAGCGGTCTTGCGTGAATGAGTGCCGGGAGCATATCCATATCTGAAGTACATGCACTTCAGATTGACCTCGAGGAAATCTGAATCGCCCCCCGAAACGACAGCGCCCCGGGTGTCTCCACCCGGGGCGCCTACATCAGACAACCGAAATCAGCGGCGGCGCTTGGACTTCGGGGCCTTGTCCAGCTTGCCCTGGGCGCGGGCGGCCTCGCGGCGCTCGCGGCGGGTGCCCTCGGCATTGCCGTCGCCGTACTCCTCGGAGTCGCTGTGCACCGCGGTGTGGCCGCCCTCGTCCGGACCCGAGTAGCTCAGCGCACGCGGCGCGGGCTCGTCGATTCCCTTGGCGCGCAATGCCGCCGGAGCGCCATTGCCCGCCGCGGGCTGCTCCTGGGTGGGCAGCGGGCGGTTGCCGACCGGGGACTGCAGGCCCGCGCCGACCGAGACACCGGTGGGCTGGGGCTGCTGCACCTCGACCTGGAGGTTGAACAGGAAGCCGACCGACTCCTCCTTCAGACCCTCCAGCATGGCGGCGAACATATCGAAGCCCTCGCGCTGGTACTCGACCAGCGGATCACGCTGGGCCATGGCGCGCAGGCCGATGCCCTCCTTGAGGTAATCCATCTCGTAGAGGTGCTCACGCCACTTGCGGTCCAGCACGGACAGCAGGATCTGACGCTCCAGATTGCGCATGCTGCCCTCGCCCGCGAGCCCGTCGATCTCGGCTTCGCGGTTCTCGTAGGAGGCGTGCGCGTCATCCAGCACGGCTTCGAGCAGTTCCTCGCGGGACAGCTCGCCGACCTCGCCGTCGGCGTTCTCGCCGGTGAGGTCCTTGTAGTCGATGCCGATGGGGTACAGCGTCTTCAGCGCGGTCCACAGTTTGGCGAGATCCCAGTCCTCGACATAGCCCTCGGCGGTGGCGCCCTGGACGTAGGCGGTGATCACATCGGTGATCATCTCCTGGACCTGGCCTTCCATATCCTCGCCGTTGAGGATGCGGGCACGCTCGGCGTAGATGACCGTGCGCTGCTGGTTCATCACCTCGTCGTACTTGAGGACGTTCTTGCGGATCTCGAAGTTCTGCTGCTCGACCTGGGTCTGCGCGGACTTGATGGCACGCGAGACCATCTTGGCCTCGATCGGCACATCGTCCGGCAGGTTCAGGCGGGTCATGATCGACTCGAGCGCCGCGCCGTTGAAGCGCCGCATGAGCTCATCACCCAGGGACAGGTAGAAGCGGGATTCACCCGGATCGCCCTGACGGCCGGAACGACCGCGCAGCTGATTGTCGATACGACGCGATTCATGCCGTTCGGTGCCGAGCACGTACAGGCCACCGGCCTCACGCACCGTCTCGGCATCCTCCTCGGTCTGCTCCTTGACGCGCTCGAGCGCGGGCAGCCAGGCCGCCTCGTACTCGGCCGGGGTCTCGACCGGGTCCAGGCCCTGCCGGCGCAGCAGGATGTCGGCGATGATGTCCGGATTGCCGCCGAGCACGATATCGGTACCACGACCGGCCATATTGGTGGCGACGGTGACCGCGCCGGGCCGACCGGCCTCGGCGATGATCTGGGCTTCCTGCTCGTGGAACTTGGCGTTCAGCACCGAATGCGGGATACCGCGCTTGGTGAGCTGCTTGGACAGGTACTCCGAACGCTCGACCGAGGTGGTGCCGACCAGCACGGGCTGGTTCTTCTCGTGCCGCTCGACGATATCGTCGGCGACCGCGGAGTACTTGGCCTCTTCGGTCTTGTAGATCAGGTCGGACTGGTCCTGGCGGACCATTTCCCGGTTGGTCGGGATCGGCACCACGCCCAGGCCGTAGGTCTGGTGCAGTTCGGCCGCCTCGGTCTCGGCGGTACCGGTCATACCGGACAGCTTGTCGTAGAGGCGGAAGTAGTTCTGCAGCGTGATCGTCGCCAGGGTCTGGTTCTCCGGCTGGATCTCGACCGCTTCCTTGGCCTCGATCGCCTGATGCATGCCCTCGTTGTAGCGGCGACCCACCAGGATGCGGCCGGTGAACTCGTCGACGATGATGACCTCGCCGTCGCGGACGATGTAATCCTTGTCGCGGGTGTACAGCTCCTTCGCCTTGATGGCGTTGTTCAGGTAGCTGACCAGCGGGGAGTTCGCCGCCTCGTACAGGTTGTCGATACCGAGCTGATCCTCGACGAATTCGACGCCCGCCTCGTGCACGCCGATGGTGCGCTTCTTGATGTCGACCTCGTAGTGCAGGTCCTTCTTCAGCAGCGGCGAGATGCGCGCGAACTCCGCGTACCACTTCGAGGAAGCGTCCGCCGGACCCGAGATGATCAGCGGGGTGCGAGCCTCGTCGATCAGAATCGAGTCGACCTCGTCGACCACGGCGAAGTTATGGCCGCGCTGCACCAGATCGTCCAGCGAATGCGTCATATTGTCGCGCAGGTAGTCGAAGCCGAACTCGTTGTTCGTGCCGTAGGTGATATCGGCGTTGTAGGCCACGCGGCGCTCGGCCGGGGTCATACCGCCCAGGATCACGCCGACATCGAAGCCGAGGAACCGGTGCACGCGGCCCATCCACTCGGCATCGCGCTTGGCGAGGTAGTCGTTGACGGTGACCACGTGCACGCCGTCGCCGCTGATGGCGTTCAGATAGGCGGGCAGCACACAGGTCAGGGTCTTGCCCTCACCGGTCTTCATCTCGGACACATTGCCGATGTGCAGGGCGGCGCCGCCCATGATCTGCACCTTGTAATGCTTCTGATTGAGCACCCGCCAGGACGCCTCCCGGGCGGTCGCGAAGGCCTCGAGGAGCAGCTCGTCGAGGGATTCACCCTCGGCATAGCGCTCCTTGAACTCCTCGGTCTTGGCTTGCAACTCGGAGTCGGACAGCGCCGCGAACTCCTCGTCCAGGGCGATAACTTCATCCGCCAGGTTCGCAAGCCGCTTGACCGTGCGACCTTCACCAATCCGTAGCAACCTCGAAAGCGTCAGCGCAGGCACGGGTCTTGTCAGTCCTCTGGTCGGTGTATTCGGTAGCCCCCACCAAGGCAGGGAACGTGCGCGCGAGCGCGCAATCACTGCCATGGTAATCCGCAGCCCAGCATAGGCGCTGAAGTGCACGAGCGACGGGACGGCCGGTTGCTGCGAGCCCGAAACCGCACGTAGCGACAGTTGAGCGAATGACTTTGTGTCCGAGGCTGTTTCAAGTCCGCTGACGTAGGATGTACCAAGGTTCGGCGCGCGGAGGCGCGAACCGGGGGCGTCGGCTACGACGTGAATTTGCGGGCAGTGAGGCCCGGACCGTTCCCCCAGGTGATCGGATTGCGATAGCTTGCCACCAGAACCGGCGCGCGCCGCCGACGCCTTGCGGGGGGATGCCAGGCGGGCGCACGGCAGGGATTAGGGAGTAGCGGGCAGCGTGATCACCAGACTGACGCCGCAGGACGCGTCGTTCTACCGGCTCGAATCGAGCAGCAATCCCATGCATATCGGCTCCCTCGCCATCCTGCGCAATAGCGCGCCCACCGGGAATTCCGGGCACGCGCCGCTGGATTACGACAGCCTCGTCGCACTGGTGGAATCACGATTGCCGCTGGTGCCGCTGTATCGCCGCAAGGTGCGTGAGATTCCGTTCGCCCTGGGTCGTCCGATTTGGGTGGACGACGCGCAATTCGACGTCACCTATCACATTCGCAGGTCCGCGCTGCCCGAGCCGGGAACCGATGAGCAACTCCTCGACCTGGTCGCACGGCTGGCCTCGCGGCCGCTGGACAGCGCCCGGCCGCTATGGGAGATGTACCTCGTCGAGGGACTCTCGGACGGGCGGTCCGCGGTGTTCACCAAAACGCATTCGGCGCTGGTGGACGGCGATACCGCGCTGGAGATCGGGCATGTGATCCTGGACACCTCGGCCGCACCCCGCGAGGTCGCCGACGACGCCTGGATCGCGCATCGCGAACCCGCCGACCTGGAATTGCTGATCGGGGCGGTGCTGCATCTGGCAACCCAGCCGCGCGAAGCCCTGGAGGTCATGCGGCATCACGGCGCGGAGGCGTTCGCGGTGGTCGACGCCACCGGCAAGGCCGTGCAGAAGATGGTGTCCATGCTGCGCGCGGCCGCACTCGGGGCGCCGGACAGTCCGCTGAATACGCGTACCTCGCGCAGCCGCAGATTCGAAGTCGTGCGCACCGATCTCGAGGATTACCGCAAGATCCGCAAACGATTCGACTGCTCCATCAACGATGTGATTCTCGCCGTGGTCACGGGTGCGCTGCGCAATTGGCTGCTCTCGCGCGGGCAGGTGCTCACCGAGGCCGATGCCCTGCGCGCGGTGGTGCCCATGTCCGTGTACGCCGACGGCGCGGAATTGAAACCGGCGGGCGAGGTCACCCCGCTGCTGGTGGATCTGCCGGTGGGCGAACCGAATCCGGTGATCCGGATGTCGCATATCAAGCACGCCACCGAGGCGCACGCCCGGCATCAGCAGGGGGTGCAGGCGCGGACCCTCGTGCATATGGCCGGATTCGCTCCGGCGAGCCTGCATGCGATGAGTGTGCGGTCTGCGAGTACCTTTGCCGAGCACACGTTCAATCTGGTGATCACCAATGCGCCGGGTCCGCAGCAGCCGATGTATATCGGCGGCGCGCGGATGCTGGAGATGTATCCGGTGTCGCCATTGCTGCGCAATCAGGCATTGAGTATCGGACTCACCTCCTATGACGGGCGGGTCTGCTACGGGCTCACCGCCGACCGCGACGCGATGGCCGATATCGCGGTATTGACCGCTTCGGTGCACGAGTCGATGGAGGAGATGCTCGGTGCCTGCGTCCAGTGAGTCGTCCGGCGTGGCGAAGAAGCTACGCGTGTACGTCCCGGCCACCGTGCCGATGCTGCGGGAACTGGTCGCCGACCGGGAGATCCGGGCAATCAACGACACCGCGTTCGCGGTCACGCCCGCATTGCGCGAGGCGTACGCGTCCGGCGATGACGAGGAGTTGGCCGAGGTCGCCATGTCCGAGGCGGCGCGCGCCTCGCTGCGCTTGCTCGCCGAGGATTCCGCGCTCGACGACAAGGACACCGACTCCGACGATGACGCCTCGCCCGCGCGCGGGCCGATCTTCCGGCGCGCGGTGATCGCGGCCGATGTCGACGGCGCGACCCTGCGGCCCGATCTCGACGACGCGGTGGTCCGGCTCGCGGCCGCGATCCCCTATGACCGCATCGCCTCGGTGCACGTGGATCTGGTCGAAGCCGAGCCCGAGGTGGCCAAGGCCGTGGATGTGATCGACGCCGCCGATATGGGTGACACCGATGCCGAATTCGTGCTCGGCGATGCCGAGGATCACCAATTGGCTTGGTACGCCGCCCAGGAACTGCCGTTCCTGCTGGAACTGCTGTAGGGCGGATTTCGGGGCGAACCCCCCGATTCACCGGTGGTCCTGTACCTCTTTCGTCGGCGGCACCGGCACCGTAACCTACGATGCCGTAACCTTGCTGTGACAGCGTGCGTAAGCACCCGGTATGGCCCGCACAGGCCATCCGCCGGGCAGCACCTGAGCACCGCGAGCAGCGACGCAGCTGTGCCGCGGAGCGGGCGGCCCGTCACGGGCCGCGGTTGACGACACTGCGCTACAGCGCACGACGACAGGAACGTCCGGAAAAATGGCATCGAAGAGTGGCGGATTCTCCGTGCGGGGACTCCGGGAATGGCTGGAGGCGCCGGTCGCCGAGGGCGCGACCGCGGGACGCACCAAGCTGAACACGCTGCGCGGTGCGGCGGCACGAGTCACCACTCCCCTGCTGCCCGACGATTATCTGCATCTGGTGAATCCGCTGTGGTCGGCGCGCGAGCTGCGCGGGCGCATCGTGGAGGTGCGCAAGGAGACCGCGGATTCGGTCACGCTGGTGATCAAGCCGGGCTGGGGTTTCGATTTCAAGTTCTCGCCGGGCCAGTACATCGGCATCGGCGTACTTGTGCAGGGGCGCTGGCATTGGCGTTCGTATTCGCTGACCTGCCCGCCGGATTGGACCGATCCGGAGCATAAGGCCAAGCGGCTCATCTCGATTGCCGTCAAGGCGATGCCCGAGGGGTTCCTGTCCAGCCATCTGGTGAACGGTGTCGCGGTCGGCAGTGTCGTCCGGCTGGCCGCGCCGCAGGGCGGGTTCGTACTGCCGGAGCCGCCGCCGGCGAAGGTGCTGTTCCTCACCGCGGGTTCGGGCATCACCCCGGTGATGGCGATGCTGCGCACCATGGACCGCCGCGGTGTGGTGCCGGATGTGGTGCATGTGCATTCCGCCCGCACCCCCGAGGACGTCATGTTCGGTGACGATCTGCGCGAATTGCACGATAAGCACCCGAGTTTCACCGCGAACCTGCACTACACCGGTGAGAACGGCAAGTTCGCGCTGGCCTCGCTGGATGAGCTCGTACCCGATTGGCGTGAGCGCGACACCTGGGCGTGCGGGCCGATCGGCATGCTCGATGAGATCGAAAAGCATTGGGACGACGCCGATATCGCCGATCAGCTGCATGTGGAGCGGTTCGAGATCGAGCGTTCGGCCACCGGCGAGGGCGGCACCGTCACCTTCGCGCGGGCGGGCCGCAGCGTCGAGATCGACGGCGCCACCACGCTGTTGCAGGCCGGTGAGGAAGCGGGCGTGCAGATGCCGTTCGGCTGCCGCATGGGCATCTGCCAGACCTGTGTGGTGACCATCACCGACGGTCATGTGCGCGATCTCCGCAACGGCAATGAGCGCCGTGCCGGGGACAAAGTGCAGACCTGTATCTCCGCCGCCGCGGGCGATTGCACTCTTGACGTATAAAGCACACACCGTGCGGCACCACCATTCCGAATAGCAGCTACCCTCGATAGCAGTCGAGCCTGACCGCGGCCCCGCTCGGGGCCGCGAATCCGCCCCAGCGGCGTGAGGCAGTTCAACCACGGAAGGACCGCCGGTGGCCATCACCGACATCAAGACGTTCGCTCACCTCACCGAGGCGGATATCGAGACCCTGGGTCAGGAGCTCGACACCATTCGCAGAAATGTCGAGCTCTCGCTCGGCGAGAAGGACGCGAAGTACATTCGCCGCGTCATTCGCGCCCAGCGCGTGCTGGAGGCTGCCGGGCGCGCCACCCTGTTCGCGAGCAAGAACAGGTGGGCCTGGCTGGGCGGCACCGCGCTGCTGTCGGTCGCCAAGATCATCGAGAACATGGAGCTCGGGCACAACATCAGCCACGGGCAATGGGATTGGATGAACGACCCGGAGATCCACTCCACCACGTGGGAGTGGGATATGACGGGTACGTCGGCGCAGTGGAAGACCGCGCACAACTACTCGCATCACACCTATACGAACATCCTCGATATGGATGAGGATCTTGGCTTCGGCATTCTGCGCATGACGCGCGATGAGGAATGGAAGCCGATCAACCTGGCGCAGCCGGTGGCGAATCTGGTGCTGGCCGCGCTGTTCGAGTGGGGCATTGCGCTGCACGATCTTTCGGCTGTCAAAGAGCAGCAGGGCGTGGATCCCAAGGACTGGTTCTCCGAGCCGAACAAGGAGTTCTGGCGCAAAGCGGGCAAGCAGGTCGTCAAGGATTTCGTGATCTATCCGGCGCTGACGGGTCCGGCGTGGAAGTCCACGCTCAAGGCCAATGCCACCGCGAACCTGGTGCGCAATCTGTGGGCGTACGCGGTCATCTTCTGCGGGCATTTCCCGGACGGTGCGGAGAAGTTCACCGAGGAGCAGTTCGAGAACGAGACGCAGGGCGAATGGTATCTGCGGCAGATGCTGGGCAGCGCCAATTTCGAGGCGGGCCCGGCGATGGCGCTGATGAGCGGCAATCTCAGCTTCCAGATCGAACATCATCTGTTCCCGGACATTCCGAGCAATCGGTATGCCGAGGTATCGGTGAAGGTGAAGGAACTGTGCGACAAGTACGACCTGCCGTACACCACCGGTTCGATCGGTAAGCAATACCTGCTGGCATTCCGGACGATTCACAAACTGGCGCTGCCGGATCAGTGGTTGAAGCGGACTTCCGATGACGCGCCGGAGACTTCCTCGGAGCGCAAATTCGCCGGTATCACGCTGCCCGCATTGCCCGCTATGCCGTCGCTGCAGGACGGTCAGGAGTGGCTGGCCGAGCACAACTGGGCTGGTGTGGACCCCGTGACGGGTGAGCGGCGCGGACTGCGTTCGGCCATGCAGGAGGCCAAGACCGCGCTCAAGGAGAAGGCCCAGCACGAGAAGGAAGTACTGCGCGAGGCCAAGGCCGCATTGCAGGAAAAGGCAAGGCACGAAAAGGCTTTGCTCACCGAGAAGGCCGGGCGCCGGCGCTCGCTGAAGCAAATGCTGCGGCGTTCGCGCTAGCAGGTTACGATATCGAACGCAATGCGGCGTTCGACACGTTACGGATTCACTCGCTCGGAACCTACGGAGCCGTAACCTACGGTACTGTAAGTTGCATGGCGATCTCGGATGTCAAGGAATACGCACACCTCACCCCGGAGGATGTCGAAGCTATCGGCGCGGAACTGGATGCCATCCGCCGCGAAATCGAATCCTCCCGGGGCGAAAGCGATGCGCGTTACATCCGCCGCGTTATTCGTCTCCAGCGCGCCCTCGAAATCAGCGGGCGCGGAGCGCTTTTCTTCAGTCTCTTCCCGCCCGCCTGGATCGCGGGCACGGCACTGCTCGGCACGGCCAAGATCATCGAGAATATGGAGATCGGCCATAACGTCATGCACGGCCAGTGGGATTGGATGAACGATCCGGAAATCCACTCCACCTCGTGGGAATGGGATAACGCCGGACCGTCCGAGCACTGGAAGATCACGCATAACTTCCTGCATCACAAGTACACCAATGTGCTCGGCATGGACGACGATATCGGCTACGGCCTGCTGCGCGTCACCCGCGATCAGCGCTGGAGCCCGTTCTACCTCGGTCAGCCGATCTACAACCTGCTGCTGCAGAGCTTCTTCGAATACGGCGTCGCCATCCAGCATTTGGAGCTCGGCAAGGTCGCCAAGAAGAAGTGGGCCAAGGACAGCCCCGAATGGAAGCAGTTCGAGGCCGACCGCGCGCTCGTGCTCAAGAAGATCGGCAAGCAGGCGGGCAAGGATTACCTGCTGTTCCCGCTGCTCACCGGTCCCGCGTTCTTCGGCACGCTGACCGCGAACCTGGCCGCGAACGTCATGCGCAATGTGTGGACCAACGCCATCATCTTCTGCGGGCACTTCCCGGACGGTGCGGAGAAGTTCACCAAGCACGATGTGCTGAACGAGACCCAGGGCGAGTGGTACCTGCGCCAGATGCTGGGCAGCGCGAACATCTCCGGCGGCAAGCTGCTGCACTTCATGTCCGGCAACCTGAGCCACCAGATCGAACACCATCTGTTCCCGGATCTGCCGTCCAACCGGCTGGCCGATATCGCGGTGCGGGTGCGCGCCATGTGCGACAAGTACGACCTGCCGTACACCACCGGTTCGCTGCCGGTGCAGTACTTCAAGTCGTGGCGCACCATCATGAAGCTGTCGCTGCCGAACAAGTACCTGTTCCGCAGCGCCGATGACGCCCCGGAAACCAAGTCGGAGAAGATCTTCGGCGGCGTCGCGACGGTCGACCCCACCACCGGCCGCCGCACTGGCCTGCGCACCGCCCTGGCCCAAGGCCGCAAGCGCCTGCGCCGCCGCGAGCCCGCCCTCGTCGGCTGACCCGAATACCCGCCGAATGCGGCCCTCACCTTCCCGGTGAGGGCCGCATTCGTTTATCGCGAGGCTGCCAGGAAGGGCGCTATGAGTGCCTGGTTCACTGGTCGGCGTGTGTGCCGAAGGTCCGATAGCCCCCGAAGAATGTCTCAGCGTCTACGACGCCATCCGCCTGCGCCGCGATGTCCGCGCGGAGTTCACCGGCGAAGTCGTGGACGACCCCACGCTGTTGCGGATTCTCGAAGCGGCGCATCGCGCCCCCAGTGTCGGCAACTCCATGCCCTGGGATTTCATCGTGATCCGGGATCGGGCGATGCTGTCGAAGTTCGCCGATCACGTCGCCGATAAGCGCCGCGAATTCAACGACGCCCTCCCCGCCGATCGCTCGGAGACCTTCAACCCGATCAAGATCGAGGGCATTACCGAATCCGGCACCGGAATCGTGGTGACCCACAATCAGGCTCGCGGCGGCACCCATATCCTCGGCCGCGCGACGGTCCCCGAAACCGGCATCTACTCGACCATCCTCGCCATCCAGAACCTGTGGCTCGCGGCCACCGCCGAGGGCATCGGCGTCGGCTGGGTCAGCTTCTACGACACCCCGGTCCTGGCCGATCTCCTCGACCTCCCCGACCACATCAAACCCGTCGCCTGGCTCTGCGTAGGCCCGGTCACCGAATTCCAGCAGATCCCCGACCTCGAGCGCTTCGGCTGGCGCACCCGCCGCCCCCTCGAATCCGCCATCCACTGGGAACGTTTCACCCCCGGCAACCCCGCCGAATAGACCGAACCCCGATCTGCCTGAGCAGACCGGGGTTTCGGAGCAGGATGGGTCAGACGCGTTCGAGGACCGCTGACGCGCCGATGCCGCCTGCGGCGCAGATGCCGAGGAGGGCGGTGGATTTGCCGGAGCGGGCGAGTTCGTTGGCCATGGTGGTGACCATGCGGGCTCCGGTGGCGCCGAAGGGGTGGCCGAGGGAGACGGAGCCGCCGTGGATATTGAGGGTGGCGGGGTCGATGTCGCCGACGGCGGTGTCGCGGTCGAGGCGCTGTTTGGCCCAGTCGGTGCTGGCCAGGGCCGAGACGACGGACAGGGTCTGGGCGGCGAAGGCTTCGTGGATATCGACGAAATCGATGTCCGCCAAGGACAATCCGGCCTTGTCGAGGGCGCGGGGCATGGAGATGGCGGGGCCGATCAGCACCTGGTCGCGGGGGTCGACCGAGACGTAGCTCCAGGAGCGGAAGGCCGCCAGGGGTTCGAAGCCGAGGGCGCGGGCCTTCTCCTCGCTCATGAGCAGCACCGCGGACGCGCCGTCGGTGAGCGGGCTGGCATTGCCCGCGGTGACGGTGCCGCCCTTGGCGAATACCGGTGCGAGCGTGGCCAATTTCTCCACGCTGGTGCCCGGCCGGACCAGGCCGTCGCGGGTGACGGTCTTGCCCTCGGGCGTGGTGACGGACAGGACTTCGCTGTCGAATCGCCCGGATTCGATGGCGGCCGCGGCGCGATGGTGTGAGCGCGCGGCGAACTCGTCCTGCGCGGCGCGCGAGATGCCGTGGATGCGAGCCATTTTCTCGGCGCTCTCACCCATGACCTCGCCGGTGGTGCGCTCTTCGATCTTGGGCCGGCGCGGCACCAGATCGATGAAGGGGGCCAATTGCGCTGCGGCCGTGAGGTAATCCTTGGCCTTGGGCTTGCCCAGCGCGAGCGGTGCGGCGGCGTGCACCACCTTCTGCGGCAGCTTCACTTCCGCATTGCTGGTGGAGTCACTGCCACCGGCGATCATGATGTCGTATTCACCGCGTTCGATGGCCGCGGCCGCCGAGGTGACGGCCTGCAGCCCCGAAGCACACGCGCGTGTGACGGTGTACCCCTCGCACCCCGGATCCAATTGCAGATCCAGTGCGATCTCGCGCGCGATATTCGGCGCGGCGCTGGGCAGGATCACCCCGCCCCACACGATCGCCTGGACGAGTTCCTTCGACAGCCCGGTCCGTTCGAGGAGTCCGCGTACGGCGATATCCGCGAGGTCGATGGAGTCCATCCGGGTGTAGTCGCTGAACGCCCGCACGAACGGGGTCCGCGCACCGGACACGATTACTGCGCGACGAGCGCCCTTGTTGGTCACGACTCAGTTGTATCTGATACGAGTTGTAACAGCAAGGGACCGGGGCTTGGGTGAAGCCCCGGTCGAACCAGAGTTCACCTGCCGCTATGCGAGACGGATTATCCCGTAGTCGAAGGCGTGGCGGCGGTACACAACCGACGGTCGGTCGGTCTCCTTGTCCTGGAACAGGAAGAAATCGTGGCCGACGAGCTCCATCTGGTAGAGGGCGTCGTCAACCGTCATGGGGATGGCGGGATGGGTCTTGGTACGGACGACGTGTCCCGGACCGGCTTCGCCGTCCAGTTCCTCGGCCGCGTGATCATGCACGCCGGACGACCCGTTCGGTGACATGAACAGCGAATCGTCGATGAGCCCGGCCGTCGCTTGCGACACCGAGATCGGTGTCTTGTCCCCATGATGTACGCGACGACGGTCCTTGAGCCGGCGCAACCGGCCCTCCAGCCGCTCGACCGCCAATTCGAGGGCGGCGTAGAAGCTGTCCGCGCAGGCTTCGGCCCGGACGACGGGCCCCTTGCCGCGGGCGGTGATCTCTATTCGCTGGCAGTTCTTACGCTGACGACGATTGCGCTCGTGGGTGAGCTCCACGTCGAACAGATAGATGCTGGGATCGAAGCGCTCGAGCCGAGAGAGCTTGTCCGCGACGTGGATTCGGAAATGTTCGGGTACGCCGCCCTCGCCGAGCGTGCGTCCCTTGACGACGACTTCCGCCTGGGTGGCCCCGGTGGGTTGGTCGTCTGGAATGAATTCGTCCAGCAGCGCAGTGTCTGCGTTTTTCGCTGAAGGTCGTGAAGATGTCGTCACGCGTACCTCCCGGATCTGGCCGCACAATCCGCTCGTGCGGCGGGATTGAAACGTGTGCCGATCGAAATCGCTCGGCACATCTTGGTCCGAGGCGCCACCTCCAAACTTCGAGTTCGGGTGTCTGATCGCCACGCTAGTTCGCCAGCGACCTGTCCGCCAGTGTTCACGCAAATTTCGAAGAATCAAGCGTGGCAGGTAACCAGCGCGGCACGAACGGTCACTCGCGCCTCGCGTAGCGCACGCACCGATTCCGTCACTGTGGCACCGGTGGTCAGGACGTCGTCGATGAGCACTACCTCGGCATTTGCCGGAAATGGGAGGGTTTGGGCACGGCTCGGCGCTACGATGATCCGCCCCCGCAGATTGTGCTGGCGGTCGCTGCGATTCAGGCCGACCGAATCGCGCACACCTGGTCTTAAACCCAATACGCGCACCAATCGGCAATCGGGCAGCCAACTCGCCGCGACGTGCGCGGAACGCAGTACCGGGTCACCGCCGCGCCTGCGAGCAGCGGCCCTGCGGGTGGGTGCCGGGATCAGAATCAGCGGCCGGGAGCCGTCGCGTAAAAGATCCAGCCCCCTGGCCAGGGCCACCCCCGTCGAGTGTGCCAAATCGGCGCGGCGCTGTTCCTTGGCGGCCAGCACCGCGCGCCGCGGCGCACCCCGGTAGGGCGCGAGCGCCCAGCACGGTACGCCGGGATCGGCCCTGGGGCGCAGGCGAATCGGCGGACCGGACAGCGCGGCCGCGCAATCCGCGCACCACGCCGTGCCACCTGCCCCGCAACCGCCACAGGAGCGCGGCAGGATCAGATCCAGCAGTTCCCCCATGGGGTCAGTGTGCGCCTAGCCGGGCAGCACCGGGACCGCATTGCCGCCGAGACCCGGAACTTCGCGCCAGTAGTATTCGCCGCCTTCGGGATTGCGGGTCAGTTCCAGCACCGCGCGGGAGTCCGCGACGTATTCGTGGTCGGGTGAGACGCTCACGACGCGCACCGGCGGGGTGAGGTTCTGGGTGGTCTGCGGGGTGAAGCCGGAGCCGTCCACCAGAACGCCCGCTACGGGGTCCACATTGCCTTCTCGCGTGACGATGACACGCTCATCGGTCTGCCAGTCCACCGAGACGGCATTGGTGCTCAAACCGACCGCCAGGGGCAGCGGCGCGGTGAGCGCGAACTTGGTGCTCGACTGCGGTGACACCACCGCGACGTAGACCTTGCCGTTGGCGATCAGGGCCGCGCGAGCGCCCGAGGGCGAGATGCGCAGTTCGGTGATCGGCCCGCGCGGTGCGTTGGCATTGGCTGCGGCGGCGGTCAATTCGGTGATGTCCACATCCTGCACCGAGACATTGCCGGTGCTGCGATCGTGCACCGCGCGGATCACCCGATCACCGTCCACCACGGTCCACGCGGAGGTGCCGTCGGCGGGCCAGGAGGGCCGGGTGAAGGTGCCGCCGGTGGCGACGGGGAAGCCCTGCCCGTCATAGGTGCCGATGATGAGGGTGCGTTCCGGTTCCGGTTCGGGGCGGCCGGATTTGGCGACGGCGGCGACCAATTGCCCGTCCGGGGACAGCGCCACCGATTGCAGGGTGTGCGTGGTGCCGAAGAAGCCGGGCGCGGCGGTGATGCCGTTCTCGGTGACCGCGACCAGCGAGCCGTCGCGGACCGCGTGCAGTCCGGCGCGGTTGTGCGCGATGGCGTCCGGGCTCATGGATTCCACGTCGGCGCGATTCCAGCCGGTGGCGGCGTAGCGGTCGTCGAGCGGTTTGCCGTCGGCGAGCAGGATGTACGGGCCGAGCACTTCCGCGCCCGCGAGGGTGAGCACGATCTGGGTTGCCAAGAGCTCCTTGGCCTTCGGGTCCAGCGCGGAGGCACCGGCCAGATCGACGGTCACCCCGCCCGCGCCGACCCCGACATTGTCGGTCTCGCCATTGGCCTTGGTGATGGGCCCGCGCAGGGTGACCGGGCCGGAGAGCGGATTGCGCACGGCCGGGGCGAGCGCCTCCTGGGAGCCTTCGGCGAGCAGTCCCATGAGTCGTTGCGGCAGTTGGTCCTTGCGCGCGGAGATCCAACGCAGATCCGGAACCATGGCCATTCCGGCGAGATTCGGGAAGAACAGCGAATACCGCTTATAGGACTTGGCGAACGCGTTCTGTTCGATGATGACGCCGGGCGGTAGTTCGTCGACGCGCCATTCGCCGTCGACCTTCACCATTTCGACCTTGTTCTCCAGGGTGCCGTCGCTGGCGCGGTAGGCGCCGTCGGCGGCGAGCTCGCCGATCTTGCGGGCGCGGATCACATAGGTGGCCGAATCGGCGGTGCGGGATTCGCGCAGGGTGTCCGGCCGGTCCACGACGGTGGTGCCGGCGGCGTCGTCCCAGCGCACATTGGCGGCGGGCGAGAGGAATTGCCGCGCCGCCTGATGCCGATTGGTGGGATCGGAGGTGGCCTGGAGGAAATCGCGGAGTAGCTGATCCGGTTCTCTGCCCGAAATGGGCGGTGTCGGACCGGCACTGGTGGGCTGGCGGTCCAGCGTTCCCAGGGCCTGCGGTGCGGAGGAATCCGGTAGGTTCGCGCACGCGGTGAGGCCCACCAGGCATGCGACAACCACCAGCGCCCGGCTAAGGCGCGATTTCCCCATCCTCATGGCTTTCCGTCCCCTTTGTCGGCGAGCACGGTGTCATCGGGACTGTCCGGCGGTGTACTGCCGGATGCGAGCGGTAACACGGTCTGCGCGCCGTCGCCGTTATCGGATACCGATGCGGCAGGGGCGGTTTCGGCTTCGGCGGTGGGTCCCGCCGTCGCCGGTTCATAGGGTTCGGCGACGGCGAGTTCGTAGGGTTCGCCGGTGGCCGGGTCGATGGGTTCGGCGGCCGCGAGTTCGGATTCGGTCGGGGTGGAATCGGTGTGGTCCGGGGTGGCTTCCACGGTGCCGATATCGAGGGCGAGTTGTTCGGGGGTGATGCCGCCGCGAGTCTTGGCCGGTTCCAGCGGGAGTGGGCTGACGCCGAGTTTCCTGCTGCGCACCAGCGGCAGGGTGAGGCGGAAGCTGGCGCCGACGCCGATCTCACCCCAGGCCTCGAGTTTGCCCTCGTGCAGGTTGGCATCCTCGACGCTGATGGACAGGCCCAAACCCGTTCCGCCGGAACGGCGCATCCGCGAGGGGTCCGAACGCCAGAACCGGTTGAAGACCAGTTTCTCCTCACCGGGCCGCAGGCCGACGCCCTGATCGCGCACCACGATGGCGACGGCATTGGCGTCGCTGTCGCCGCGCATGCGCATGAGGACGGGCTTGCCCTCGCTGTGATCGATGGCGTTGGCGAGCAGATTGCGCAGCACCCGCTCGACGCGGCGCGGATCGACCTCTGCCACAAGGGGTTCCTCGGGCATGTCGACGACCAGTTCGACGCCGGATTCCTTGGCCAGATGCCGCACGGTGGAGACCGCGGCCCGCGCGCACATGCGCACGTCGAGCGATTCCACCTGCAGCTCGGCCACACCCGCGTCGTGGCGGCTGATCTCGAGCAGATCGTTGAGCAGTCCTTCGAACCGATCCAGTTCGTTCACAAGCAGTTCGGCCGAGCGCGCGAGCGCCGGATCGAGGTCATCGCTGGAACCGTGGATGAGGTCGGCGGCCATGCGCACGGTGGTGAGCGGTGTGCGCAGCTCATGGCTGACGTCGGAGGTGAAGCGGCGCTGGAGGTTTCCGAACTCCTCGAGTTGGGTGATCTGGTTCGAGAGGCTCTCGGCCATCTCATTGAACGACATGGCCAGCCTGGCCATGTCGTCCTCCCCTCTGACGAGCATTCGCTCTTTCAGACGTCCGTCGGCGAAGCGGGAGGCGATCCGGGCGGCGGATCGGATGGGCAGCACGACCTGCCGGGTCACCAGGGCGGTGATGGCGGCGAGCAGGACCAGCAGCACGATGCCGCCGATGAGCATGGTGCCGCGCATGAGGTCGAGTGAGCGTTTCTCATTCGTGAGCGGGAAGATCAAATAGATTTCCAGCGTCGGAATGTCGGCCGCGGGGCTGCCGATGACCAGTGCCGAGCCGCGATAGCCGTCCGGATCGGACACCGTCGCGAACTGGTAGCTGACCTGGCGCTCCTGCACGAAATGCCGTAGCTCCGGGGGTATTTCCTGAATCGGCCCGGCACTCAGCTCCGATTGCGAGTCCCCGACCATGGCCAGCGCGGAGTCGTAACTGCCTGCCGCGCCGCCGGATTGGGAGCCGCCGCCCCCGGCCAGGGCGCGGCGGGCATCCTCCAATCGTGCCAGCTGGGTGCTGGAGTCGTGCACGCCGGTGAGCGTGGCCTGCACCGTATTTCGGGCGCGGCCCATCTCCTCGACGGCCGCGTTGATCTTCGCGTCCAAGAGCCGGTCGGTGATCTGCGAGGTGAGCACGACTCCGAGAATCGTGATCACGATCAGCGACAGGGTCAGGGTGGACACGACAACGCGCAGTTGCAGCGAACCACGCCACACGTGGCCCAGTCGCTCACCTACGGTGCGAAACCAGGCCACCACTACTGCCAGCCACCGCTGTACGCGGTTTCTGGAGCCAGCGATCACGGCGGTCCGGCCTTGTAGCCCACACCTCGTACGGTCAGCACGATCTCAGGGTTTTCCGGATCCTTCTCCACCTTGGCGCGCAACCGCTGTACGTGCACATTGACCAGGCGGGTATCGGCGGCGTGCCGGTATCCCCAGACCTGTTCCAGGAGCACTTCACGGGTGAACACCTGGCGCGGCTTGCGGGCGAGCGCGACCAAGAGATCGAATTCCAGCGGTGTGAGCGAGATCTGCTGACCGCCGCGGGTCACCTTGTGCGCGGGCACATCGATGACTATGTCCGCGATGGACAGAAGTTCTTGCGGCTCTTCCTCGGTGCGGCGCAGGCGGGCTCGCACGCGAGCAACGAGTTCTTTCGGCTTGAACGGCTTGACGATGTAATCGTCGGCGCCAGACTCCAACCCCAGGACGACGTCGACCGTATCGGTCTTCGCCGTCAGCATCACGATGGGCACTCCCGAATCGGCTCGCAATACCCGGCATACGTCAATTCCGTTCATGCCGGGCAGCATGAGATCCAGCAACACGAGATCCGGGCGCAGCTCCCGGACCGCTGTCAGCGCCTGCGTGCCGTCACCGACGGTGTGAGGATCGAATCCCTCACCCCGCAAGACGATCGTGAGCATCTCAGCGAGAGCCATATCGTCGTCGACGACCAGAATCTTGGGCTTCATAAGACTATGTTGTCACCTCTCCGGCTCCAATCAGGCCGCCACGCCAACACTCGTGACCTGTCGGCGCACATCCAACCCTATCCACCAACGATTTCCGCGAGCCGCGCGGCAAGTGTTGCCGGATCGTCACCGCTCCGATGCACCCACCACGTTCCGTGCCAGTTGGTTTCGGCAAGCTCACGGTAGACGGTTCCGGTGCGGCGTTGCAGCCCACCATCTTTTTCATAGGCGTCGAGTGCGCGAGTCGCGTCCTGCGTTTCGCGTTGCCGGGCGCGCTCCTCCGCCAGTTCTACCGGAACATCCAGGAGAATTTGGACATCTGGGACAGGTAGGGCGAAGCGTGTGAATTCCAATTCGGCTATCCAGGCCACGATTTCGCCGGAGGCGTCCTCTTTCAACCGCGCGGCGGAGTAGGCCGCGTTGGAGGCGACATAGCGGTCCAGTAGCACGATGTCGTTGTCCGCCAGCAGTTTCGAGAGTTCGTCGCGGGCGTCGGCGCGATCGCGGGCGAACAGCAGGGCCATGCCGTTGACCGAATCGGCGAGATCACCGTGTTGTCCGCGCAAAGCCTCGGCCGCCAGATCCGCGTAGACGGAGACGCCGTAGCGCGGGAAGGCCAGGGTCGCGACGCGCAGGCCGCGGGCGCGTAGGCCGGTGACGACAGCATCGGTCAGCGTGCGTTTACCCGCACCGTCGAGCCCTTCCACCGGAACCAGCGCACCCATGGCCGCGAGCGTACCGAATCCCCCCGACATGGGCTCCCGCGGTTACCGGCGGAATGTCGCTATAGTCCGGCAATGGGGTTTTCGAGGGTGGGATCGAAGCAGCTCGGGCACGCTTTTCTGATCTTGGGAGTGGTGTTCGCCGCGTCCGCGTGCGGGGACGGCGGCGAAAAGTCGGTCCCGGTGTCGAGCTCCGTGCCGTCCCATACCGACCCCGGGCGGGCTTTCGACCTGCAAGCCCATCGCGGCGGCCGGGGCATGACCATCGAGGAGTCGCTCCCGGGTTTCGCCAAGGCCATCGAACTGGGCGCGAGCACCCTCGAACTCGATATCGTGCTGAGCAAGGACAAGGTCCCGTTCGTCTGGCACGACCCGAAAATCCTGCCCGAGAAATGCACCGACACCGGCCCGGCATTCCTCGACGATCTCCAGTTCCCCTACGTCGGAAAACTGGTACACGACCTCACCTCCACCCAAATCGAAAAACTCGACTGCGGCAAGAAGCTCGCCGGTTATCCGGAGGCACAGGAACTTCCGGGCAACAAGATCGCCCGCCTACCCCAGGTCTTCGATCTGGTGAAGTCCTACCCCGGCGCGTTCGACGCGCTGCGCTACAACATCGAAACCAAGCTCGAAGCCGAGCACCCCGAACAATCCGCCACCCCAGCCGAATTCGTAGATGTCATCCTCGCCGCGATCGACACCGCCGGAGCCACTTCGAAAGTCGAAATCCAAAGTTTCGACTGGCGCAGCCTCCCGCTGGTGAAAACAAAGAACCCAACAATCCCCACCGTCGCCCTCTACGACAGTTCCACCTTCAAACCGGAAAGCCCCTGGCTCAGCCCCATCAGCTACGACGACCACCGCGACGACCCGCTAGCGGCCATCAAAGCCCTCGGCGCAGACATCTCCTCCCCCAGCTACCTGAACCCCTCCGACAGCACCGCCAAGCCCGGCGACGCCAACTTCAAGCTCACCACCACCGAGGCATACGTGGCCCGCGCCCACGCCCTCGGCCTGAAGGTCATCCCCTGGACGGTGAACGACAAGGAAGTGATCGCCCTGGTCCTGGACCAAGGCGTCGACGGCCTGATCACCGATTATCCGAACCGTGCCCGCGAGGTCATGACCGAAAAGGGTTATCCCCTCCCGCCGTCTTTCCATAGGTAGCCAATACTGAAACACTAACCATTCACTTCTTGTATGGTTCATCGATCATCACCACACAAGGAGTGCAAACGATGAAATCCCCCCGCACACAACGTATTCCACTGACCACACTGGGTGCGTGCATCATTGCCGCAAGCCTGGCCACCACCGGCGCCGCGGCGGCCGCGCCAGTCATCACCACCACCGAACCGGCCCAATCCACGACGGCAATAGCCGAGCCGGGGGCCGCGACTACCGGGTCAGCCACCCTGGGCGACGCATTGATCTCAGCCGTACGAAATTCGGGATCATCCACAGGATCGGTCGCAAACTGGGTACTCCTACCACTGATCTGCAGCTTTACCGGCGGCACCTGGCGACAATTCAATACCACGATGACCTGCGCCCGCTGACTCGCCGAAGGCAGCCGCGATCATCTACACCGATTATGAAACACACATGCTTCATCTCTTGTAGGGTGCGATCGCACTGGTTCCCCCTGCAAGGAGCACACCTGATGAATTCTCGCTTCGCACACCACATGCCGCGTGCCGCGGTCGGCGCCTTCGCCATCGCCGCCGCCATCGCCACCGCGGGCACCGCCGCCGCGGCCCCGGTCACCCTCGACCCGGCCCCCAACGCCGCCCCGGTCGCCACCAACAGCTCCCCCACCGGCTCGGCCGACTCCGCCTCCGGCGGCTCCGGCTCCAGCAACGTAGGCGGCACCGGCTCCAGCGCAAGCGAACTCATCAACGCGGCCCTGTGCACCCTCAAGGGTGGCAAGTGGGTCCCGATCCTGGACATCTGCCTGTAGGTCGCAGCCCCGACCTACGAACGGCCACCGCCCGCCAGTGCGACCGGTGGCCGTTCGCGTATCCGCACCCAAGAAACTGGGGGCGTCCATTTTGAAAAGTCAATACTTCATAAGTGCATACAGTGCGACGCACCAGTCCCCTGAACTCACCCGAGTCCACCACCCCGCTCCCCTCCCAAGGATGTCCACAATGCGCAAATCCTCTGTCCCGAAACTGATTCCGCGAACAGCGGTAGCGGTATTGGCCCTCACCGCCGTCTGCTCCGCCGGTACCGCCGCCGCAGCCCCGCTAACCCTCGAACCCGCCGCCCCCGCACCTGTCTCCGTGGCCCCCGTGGACAGCGGCGGCGGCTCCATCGACTACGCCTGGCCCTTCCGCCTCATCGGCTCCAGCGATCTCGACACCCCCGCCATGTCCTGCAAACTGAGCGGCGGCTACTGGATCCCCGACCTCGGCTGCGACCACGGCGCCCCCGGCACCAGAACCGGCTCCACCGGCAGCTGATCCCCGAATCCCGCATCGGACTCGATCAACACGGATCCAGCACCAACCCCGAGCTCGATCCGAATCGTCGGCGACGACGCGCTAGCCACCCACAGCTAATTCTTCGACCGCTTCTTCAGGGGTCTCACCCTGACGAACGTCTGCGGAAGCTCTCCCTCATCCCAGAGTTTGTCGAGCTTCGGGAGAAGTTTCGCGACGCCTCGGCGGTAGATCTCGCGCTCCGGCTCCGGGAGGGATTCGATGGGATCGGAGAAGGTGAACTCGCCGGTGTCCGCGGTGGTCCAGCCTTTGAATCGTCGACAGTGCTTGCACCAGGCGTACGAGAAGAGGACTGTGCGACTGCCTCCGTCGTGTCGCCAGATGTATGCGCGCACCGCAATCGATTTGCATGCGGGACATTCTCTTTCGGACTGATCGTCGACAAAGCTGGTGTCGAAATACAGTTTCGTAACCTGATCGCTGTCGTACTCCGTCATCGACCATCCCCCGCCGCGACGCCTCTTCATAACCGGGCGAGTTCTTTCAGAACATCTCGGACATTGTCGATGAGACGCTCGTCGGTGATATCTCCGGCTTCTCGTAGGGAGGGGTCGATGGGGTAGTCCTCCAGGTCGTAGAACACTCGGGTGAGCAGGCGTTCGAATGGGTCTCGTACCCGCTCACCGTTGTCGAGCGAGCGCCGTCTGGCGTCGTACCAGGATCTGGCGAAGTTCGGGCACGTAATCTGCCTACAGGCAAGGGATTTCATCAGATTCAGTTGCTCGGCGACGCCGCTGCCCGGTGGGACGTCGGCGGGTTTGGCCCACGTTCGCATAGCTTTACGGGCGAGCTGAACCTCCGGGCCAAGTTCTTGATCGATGACCACGTTCTCCACGTACCCATCGCCGCGGAAATCCCACCTTCCGGTCAACGGTCGGACGCCGATCAACCTGCCGTGGCTTATCAGCATCTCACACTCGCCGAGCTCGAAATCGCAGTTCGGGCATTCGCACACATATCCTTCGGCCACAGCGGTTTCGGCTGTTGAGTCGCCTAATGCGTGGGCTGTCCAGTTCACGGAATTGAAGGCCGACATCGGGGTCCTTCCGCTGTGCGCCCATGGTGGTCCGCGAAAAGTCTTGTGGCAGGTCGATATTGGAGACAGGTCGGGCCGGTCGCTGGTGCGACCGGCCCGATCAGGTTGTGCTACAGGGTATTCGACTCAGTAGCGGTAGTGCTCGGGCTTGTAGGGGCCTTCGACGTCTACGCCGATGTATTCGGCCTGGTCCTTGGTGAGCTTGGTCAGGGTGCCGCCGAGGGCTTCGACGTGGATGCGGGCGACCTTTTCGTCGAGGTGCTTGGGGAGGCGGTAGACCTCGTTGTCGTATTCCTCGGGCTTGGTCCAGAGTTCGATCTGGGCGATCACCTGGTTGGAGAAGGAGTTCGACATGACGAAGGAGGGGTGGCCGGTGGCGTTGCCGAGGTTGAGCAGGCGGCCTTCGGACAGGACGATGATGGCGCGGCCGGTGTCCTGGAACGTCCACAGGTCGACCTGGGGCTTGATGTTGAGGCGGTGTGCGCCCGAACGCTCCAGGGCGGCCATATCGATCTCGTTGTCGAAGTGGCCGATATTGCCCAGGATGGCCTGGCCCTTCATCGCCTTCATGTGATCGAGGGTGATGATGTCCTTGTTGCCGGTCGAGGTGACCACGATGTCGGCGTCGGCGATGGCCTGCTCGACGGTGACCACGTCGAAGCCGTCCATCAGCGCCTGCAGCGCGTTGATCGGGTCGATCTCGGTGACCTGGACGCGCGCGCCCTGACCCTTCAACGACTCCGCGCAACCCTTGCCGACGTCGCCGTAACCGCAGATCAGCACCTTCTTGCCACCGATCAGAACGTCGGTGCCGCGGTTGATGCCGTCCACCAGCGAATGCCGGGTGCCGTACTTGTTGTCGAACTTGGACTTGGTGACCGAGTCGTTGACGTTGATCGCCGGGAACGACAGCTCACCCGCGGCGGCGAACTGGTACAGCCGCAGCACGCCGGTGGTGGTCTCCTCGGTGACGCCCTTGACGCTGTCGGCGATCTTGCCCCACTTGCCCTTATCGGCTTCCAAGCTCGCGCGCAGCAGGTTCAGGAACACCTTGTATTCATCGGAGTGCGTCTCGTCCTCGGGCGGAACGACTCCGGCCTTCTCGAACTGCGCGCCGCGCAGCACCAGCATGGTGGCGTCGCCGCCGTCGTCGAGGATCATGTTGGCGGGCTCACCCGGCCAGGTGAGCATCTGCTCGGCGGCCCACCAGTACTCCTCGAGGCTCTCACCCTTCCACGCGAACACCGGGGTGCCCTTGGGCTCTTCCTCGGTGCCGTTGGGGCCCACCACGATCGCGGCGGCGGCGTGGTCCTGGGTGGAGAAGATATTGCAGGACGCCCAGCGGACCTCCGCGCCGAGCGCGACGAGGGTCTCGATCAGGACGGCGGTCTGCACGGTCATGTGCAGCGAGCCGGAGATGCGCGCGCCGCGCAGCGGCTGCACATCGTGGTACTCGCGACGCAGGGCCATCAGACCCGGCATCTCGTGCTCGGCGAGCCGAATCTCCTTGCGGCCGAACTCGGCCAGCGACAGATCCGCCACCTTGAAGTCGATCCCGTTGCGGACGTCGGCGGTCATCATGCTGCTCACTGCGGTCGTCATCTGCCTCTCCTGGTCGGCCTGCTTCCCCTGGCAAGGCTAGTCGGTGCCCTGGGCGGGCGACACAACGACGGCAGGGTCACCGCCTCGAGGGGAGGTGACCCTGCCGTAGCCGGGGGTTATGCGCGATTCAGGCCGCGGCCGCCATATCGCCGCCGTGCTGGGCGAGGATGCGTTCGCGTTTGCGCGGCTGGATATTGGCCTGCCCGATATCCCCGCCGTAGTGCGCGAGTAATCGCGCGTCCATGACATAGCGCCACAGCGGCGGGAACATGGCGAGCAGGATCATGGTGGCGTATCCGGCCGGTAGTTGCGGGGCCTCATCGGAGGTCCGCAAAGTCTGGTACCGCCGACCGGGATTCGCGTGGTGATCACTGTGCCGCTGCAGATGGAACAGGAAGATATTGGTGACCAAGCGGTCGCTGTTCCAGCTGTCCCGTGGCGAGCAGCGCGCCCAGTTGCCATTGGGTCGCCGTCGCCGCAGCAACCCGTAATGCTCGACGTAATTGACGGTCTCCAGCAGTGCGATGCCGATGACCGCCTGCAGCAGCAGATACGGCAGGATGCGCGGCCCGAACACCGCGAGCAGCACGCCGAACAGCACCACCGTCATGGACCACGCCTGCAACACGTGGTTCTGAACACTCCACCAGCCCTTGCCTTTTCGCCGCAGCCGCGCGCGTTCCAGCGTGATGGCGGACCGGAAGCCGCCGATCACGCTGCGCGGCAGGAACTCCCACAGCGTCTCCCCCATGCGCGCGCTGGCCGGATCGTCCGGTGTGGCGACGCGCACATGATGCCCGCGGTTGTGTTCTACGAAGAAATGCCCGTACGCCGACTGCGCCAGCGCCAGTTTCGACAGCCAGCGCTCCAGCTTCTCCACCCGGTGCCCGAGTTCGTGCGCGGCATTGATGCCGATACCGCTGACGAAGCCGAGCGTGGCGGCGAGCCCGAGTTTGTCGATGACGGACAGATCGTCGCCCGCCCACATCACGGCCGCGATGACCAGGCCGACCAGTTGCACCGGCAGGAACAGATAGGTGCACCACCGGTAGTACCGGTCATTGCTGAGTAGTTCGTAATCCTCGTCGCGCGGATTGGTGCCGTCTTCCCCTACGACCCAATCCAGCACGGGTATGACAATCAGAACGATGATCGGTCCGATCCACCAGAACACCTCGGCTTTGGTGTGCAGCACCAGCTGTGAAGGCAACAAAGCACTCGCAGGGGCGATGAGCCCCAACACCCACAGGTGTCGTTTAGGGTCCGGCGAACCCGACCGTTTGCCGACCATTTGCACGTTTGCCCCGCTAATTAGATACCTCAGAACTTCGCAGGTAGATATGTACAGACTCTATCCCCGTTACAACACTGATTGGCCGCCAAAGGTGGCAACCGTTACACCATGGGCAGACCCCAGTCGGGCAACTGACCATGTGAGCGCAGTCACCGCACATCACAGGCAAACCGGTGGTGAACCGGAGCTCAGTGCAACCACACGTAGCGAACCTGTGGCCGCCCGGTGCGACCGTAGTCTGTTCGCCGTTCCACCACGCCGTCTTCGGCGAGACGTTCCAGGTATCGCCACGCGGTAACCCGCGAAACGCCGACGACTCGCCCAGCCTCACCCGCGGACACCCCCGCAGGCGCCGCGCGCACCGCCTTCGACACCTCCTCCATCGTCTGCGGCGCAATACCTTTCGGCGAGGTAGTCCGCTGATCCGGTGTGCGCAGCACCCCGAAGGCGCGGTCGATCTCCTGCTGCGAGATCGCGGCCTCCCCCGCGGGCAGCGCCGCGCGATAGTCGAGATAGCGCTCGAGCTTCTCCCGGAACGCCGAAAAGGTAAACGGTTTAAGGAGATACAGCACCACCCCGTGCGCGACGGCGGCGCGCACCATGGCGAGATCACGCGCGGAGGTGACCGCGATGACATCCGGGCGCGGGCGCAGCCCCGCCAGCGCCGCCGCGACGGCCAGACCGCTCATATCCGGTAAACCGATATCCATCAGGACGAGGTCTATCGAATCGTCACCGCGCTGTGACCTTCCGGCGGCGGCGATGGCATCGCGTCCGGTGTGCGCGACCCCGGCAACCCGAAAACCGGCCAGTCGCTCCACATATGACTTATGCGCCTGCGCGATAGCCGGATCATCTTCCACGATAAGGACATTGATCATCGCCGACCGCTTCCATCGGCACTCCCGGATTCATTCGGGGGCGGCTCGGGCAGCGAAAACCGTACTATGACAGCGGATTCCGGCTCCCGCCCGGCACGCAATTCCCCACCGTGCCTGGCCACCAAACGCCGTACCAGCGCCAATCCCAAACCGTGGTGGTCGGTTTTCGTGGAATAGCCACGCTCGGTCGCGCGGCTGAACAATTCCTCCGACATGCCCGGCCCGCTATCAGCAACCCGCACATACAGTTCGGTCTCATCCCGGCGTACGGTCACCTCCACCCAGGCGTCCTCGTCACGACCGACCGCGTCCAGCGCGTTGTCGACGAGATTGCCCAGCAGCGTGACCATTTCGTGCGCGGTGAGCGGTTCGGTGGAGTCCAGCAGCGTGTCACCGGTGACCGTCAACTCCACCCCGTACTCCGCGGCCTGCTCCACCTTGCCCAGCAGCAGCGCCACCACGGCCGGTTCGGCGACCGCACCGGCCAGTCGGTCGATGAGCGCCTGCGACAGTTCGAGTTCCGCCGTCGCGAACACCACCGCCTCCTTGGCCCGGCCCAATTCGACCATGGTGACGACCGCGTGCAAGCGGTTCGCGGCCTCGTGCGCCTGGGCGCGCAGCGCGTCGGCGAAACCGCGCACCGAATTCAATTCCCCCATCACATCCCGCAATTCGGTGTGATCGCGGAGAGTGAGCACGGTGCCCGCGCGCCGCCCGTTCTGCTCCACCACATCCTGATTCACCACCAGCACCCGATCGGCGGTCACATGCATCTCATCGCGCACCACCCCGGATCCCAACCGTTGCAATGAGATCGGCAGATCTGTGCGGGCAACCGCACCGGGTGGCAATTCGAGCAGGCGACGGGCCTCGTCGTTCACCACCTCCGCGCGTTCCCCGCTCCTGTCGAACACCAGCAGGCCCTCATGTATCGAATGCAACACGGCGTCGTGATGGTCGTAGAGTGCTCGCAGCTCGCCGGGGGCCAAGCCGACGGTTTGCCGTAACAGCCTGCGCCGCAACAGCAGTGCGCTCACCGTCGCCAGCAGCAGTCCGGCCGCGGCGACGATCAGGATCATCGGCAGCTGTTCGCGCACCTGCGCACCGATATGGGTGCGGGTGACCCCGGCCGATACCAGCGCCACGATCCGGCCGTCCGGATCACGCACCGGGGTGACCGCGCGAATGGACGGACCCAAAGTGCCCGCGAATGTCTCGGTGAAGGTCTCCCCCGCCAGCGCGCGATCGATGGTGCCGCTGAACGGTTTTCCGATCCGCTCGGGATCGGTATGGGTGTACCGGGTGCGATCCGGGGCCATCACCACGATGAAATCGACCTCGGTCCGCGTGCGGATGGCCTCGGTGACCGGTTGCAGCAGCACCGTCGGATCCGGAGTCCGCACGGCCGCCAGCGTGGCCGGGGACTGCGCCACCGCCACCGCGATATCGGTGACCCGATCGCGCGTGGCGTCATCCTGCGCCCGCCGGGTCTGCAACACCACCAGCGCGGTCGCGACCCCGATGACAACGGCCAGCACCAGCAGTTGCACCACGAACACCTGCCCGGCGACCGTGCGCCCGCGCCTGGGCTCCGTTCTTCGACCGATCACTGCGCCTCCGTGAACAAAACTTACGAAACAGTGACCCGCGTCACTGTCCGGGGACATCATTCTTCACGCAGCGGCGTGAGCGGGCTCACACCCGCGGAAGATGGGGACCGAACAGTAATGAGTACGACGACACCGAACGACACCGGCGGGACGCCGGGCAACGCGACACCGAACACCGCGCCCAAGCGCGATCGGACGCACTGGCTGTACCTGGCCGTCATAGTGGCCGTGCTGGCGGGCATCCTGGTCGGCTGGCTCGCGCCCGGATTCGGCAAGCAGGTCGGCGAACTCGGCACGCTGTTCGTGAACCTGATCAAGATGATGATCTCGCCGGTCATCTTCTGCACCATCGTGCTCGGCATCGGGTCGGTGCGGGCGGCCGCGAAGGTCGGCAAGGTCGGCGGTATGGCCCTCGGATACTTCCTGATCATGTCGACGGTGGCGCTGGCGATCGGCCTGGTGGTCGGCAATCTGCTGCATCCGGGCAGCGGGCTCGATATCGCCGGGCACGCCAAGGAAACCGCCAAATACGTGAAGGACGCGCAGGGCGCGGGCGGCACCTGGGACTTCCTCAAGGACATCGTGCCCACCACGCTGGTGTCGTCGCTGACCGCCGGCAAGGTGCTGCAAACCCTGTTCGTGGCACTGCTGGTCGGCTTCGGCATCCAGGCCATGGGGACCACCGGCGAACCGCTGCTGCGCGGTATCGGACTGGTGCAGAAACTGGTCTTCCGGATTCTCACCATGATCCTGTGGCTGGCTCCCCTCGGCGCGTTCGGCGCGATCGCGAATGTGGTGGCGCGCACCGGATTGGACGCGGTGAAGGAGCTCGCGCTGCTCATGGTGGCGTTCTATCTCACCTGCGCCGTCTTCGTGTTCGGTGTGCTGGGCGTGCTGCTGCGGGCGGCGGCCGGGGTGTCCATCTTCAAGCTGGTGCGCTACCTGGCCCGCGAATACCTGTTGATCGTGGCGACGTCCTCCTCGGAGTCCGCGCTGCCGCGATTGATCGCCAAGATGGAGCATCTGGGCGTGGAGCGCACCACCGTGGGTGTCGTTGTGCCGACCGGGTATTCGTTCAATCTGGACGGCACCGCCATCTACCTGACCATGGCCACGCTGTTCGTCGCCGACGCCATGCACAAACCGCTGTCCTGGACCGAACAGCTCGGCCTGCTGGTGTTCATGATCGTGGCGTCCAAGGGCGCGGCCGGGGTCACCGGCGCGGGCCTGGCCACCCTGGCGGGCGGTTTGCAGAGCCATCGCCCGGAACTGCTGGACGGCGTCGGCCTGATCGTCGGTATCGACCGGTTCATGTCCGAAGCCCGTGCGGTGACCAACTTCTCGGGCAACGCGGTCGCCACGGTGCTCATCGGCACCTGGACCAACACCATCGAACCGGCGCGGGTGCGGGCGGTACTGGATCGACAGTTGCCGTTCGACGAGACCACCATGGTGGACGATCATCCCGCCACCGCCGCACCGTCTTTGGAGAAGAGCCCGGTTCCGGTCTAGCTGCCCGCGTACGCGACCGGAACCATATCCGCTGCGGCGCAATGCCGTACCGCCGCAGCGCGGCAGTCCCGCACCCCACCGGGGTGCGGGACTGCGTCGTATCAGCTGAGCACGGCGTCCAGTGCGAGCGTGGACGCGATGGCATTCGCCAATTCCGCGCCCTTCACGGTGAAATGCCGTGAGTAGTAGGTCACATGCTCCTCGTGCTCATGGAAATGATGCGGGGTGAGCACCGCCGAGAACACCGGCACATCGGTGTCCAGCTGCACCCGCATGAGCGCGTCCACCACGGTCGAAGCCACGAAATCGTGCCGGTAGATACCGCCGTCGACGACCAGCGCGCACGCCGCGACCGCGGCGTAGCGCCCGCTCTTGGCCAAACGCTGTGCCTGCAAAGGGATTTCGAAAGCGCCGGGCACCTCGATCACATCGATCTCGGTGTAGCCGCGATCGGCGAGCCCGATACGGGCGGCCTCGACGGCATTGTCCACGATCTCCGAATGCCAGCGTGCGGCGATGATCGCGACCCGAGCGGAATCGGTAATGGGTGACATGAGTGTTCTCCTGTTCGCGTTGTCACCCAGGGCATGACGACGCGAACTCACCCGGCCGGGCTGCGGCCGGGTAGGAACCGTCGCGTTCTCTTTCCTCCGGACTGTGACCGTCGGCTCCGGGCTCACACCGGAATCTGCTGACCCGCGCGATTCTCGCGAATCGCGCGGCGCTCGCGGGCTCATGCGCACCGGATAGGCCGGACGCCATGACCGCCGGTGGGGATTTCCACCCCGCCCTGAGAACGTCTTACGAATCCGGACTCTATGCGGTCCCCCGGCCGGAATCAACGCGAGGGGCCGCTGAGTGAGCCACCGGACAGGCGGCCGGATCGACCGCCGTTCAGAGCAGCAGTACGTCGGAGTCGGCGGGCAGTGCGTGCACCGGCCACCAGCGCAGATCGTCGGATTCCGAACTGCGCACGGGCACAGCGCCTTCCGGGGCCTTGATCTTGAACAGCAGATCCAGGTGCCGGGTCGGCACACCCAGTGAGCATTTGATCGGATGCGCCTGCGCGCCGTACAACCCGGGCTCCAGGGTCAGCCCCGCGATCCCGGATTCCTCGGTGGCTTCCCGGAACGCGGCCGCCGCGACCGTATCGTCCGATTCCTCGCAATGCCCGCCCAGCTGAATCCACCTTCCGACCCGGGGATGCAGCGTCAACAGCACCTCCGACTCGTCATGCGAGAGCACGATCGCCGAGGCGGTGATATGCCCCGCGGCGTGCTCGCGCAGGCACCCGCGCGGCGCGGAACCCAGGAACGCCAGCATCGCCTCCCGCAGCGACTGCTCCGAACCCGTTGCCGGAGACCACGTTTCGAGCAACTCCACGGCGGACTTGTGCAACGACTCCGCGCTCACAGTTCGACCAGCCCCATACCCGGCTCACGGGGATCACGCGGCGCGAGATCTTCCAGCGGGTAGCCAATGGCGATGGCCCCCAGGGGATTCCAGTCCGGGGCCAGACCGAGCACCTCGCGGGTGATCTCCGGGGCGAAGATGGTGGAGCCGATCCAGCAGCTGCCGATGCCCTTGGTGGCGAGCGAGACCAGCAGGCCCTGCACGGCCGCGCCGACCGCCACGTTGAACATTGTCGCCTCGTTGGCGCGGCGGCGCTCATCCGGATAGTCGTGCGCGCCGTCGGGAACGCAGAACGGGATGATCACCTCGGGGGCGTCGAACAGGATGCGGCCCCGGGAAACTCGGCGTTCGGCACGCTCATCGGAGAGGCCGTCACCCTTCAGATCCGCATGCCATTTCTCGGCCATCGCTTCCAGGAGCTGATTGCGCAGTCCGCGCTTGCGGACCCACACGAACCGCACCGGGCGGGTGTGATGCGGAGCCGGAGCCGTGAGCGCCTCACCGACGGCGGCTCGGATCAACTCGGGTTCGACCGGGGTGTCGGCGAATTGGCGCACCGAACGGCGCATGAGCAGTGCCTGACCGCGACCGAGGTCGATGGCCTCCTCGGTGCCGAGCCAGAACAGATCCTCGACCCCGCGCCGCAGCAGATCCGCCGCCGTCGATCCGTCGTCCACATAGTCCAGTCCGCGCACCACCGCGATCGGGACGCCGCCGAGCTTGCCCTTCACCAGATCCGCCGCGGCCGCCAGTTCATCGGCGATGGCGACGAGGGTGACGTGCAGTTCATTGCCCTGCCCGTCGATCGCGCCGTCGTAGTCGTGCATGACGCGCAGCCCGGAAGATCCGATGGCAGCGTCGATTTGGCCGTTTCGCCAGGCTCGTCCCATGGTGTCGGTAATGACCACCGCGACCTGAATACCGAGCCGTTCGGCCAGCGCGGTGCGCAATGCCTTGGCGCTGGCGTCCGGATCGACCGGCAGCAGCACCAGTTCGTTCCGCTCCACATTGGAGCCGTCGATACCCGAGGCGGCCTGCACGATGCCGAGCTTGTTCTCGGTGATGAGCGTGCGGTTCTTGCGCGCGACCACGCGCACCGCCTCCTGCTGCACGAGTTCGCGCCGCGCGGCATCGCGTTCGTCCGGATCGGTGGGCGCGGCCACGATGCGCCCCTCCACCTTGGAGATGATTTTGCTGGTCACCACCAGCACATCCCCGTCCCGCAGCCAACTCGCCTGCGCCGCAATATGTTCGGCGATGTCATCGCCGGGGCGGAATTCCGGCAGCCCCTCGATCGGCAGGATGGTCAGCGCACCACCGGACGCGTGGTCCCCGAATTCGGGCAATCCCGTTGTCTCACTCATGGTTTCACCCCGGCGATGTCGAGAGCCTGGCGCACCATCTCCGCGGTCGCGGCCGGATCGGTCATGAGCAGGGGCACCGCGCGCACCTCCACGCCGGGGACATCGGCGGTATCGGTGTCGTGGATGAGCCAGCCGTCGAGGATGCCGGTGCCGGTGCGCGCGCCGTAGTAGTTGCCGACCGCCTCGGCGGTGGTTTCCACGCCGATCACCGAGAGGCATTCATCGGCCATGCCGCGCAATGGTTTTCCGTCCACCACGGGTGAGAGGCCGATGACCTTGGCATCGGTGGTGCGCAGCGCGCCGCGGATTCCGGGGACCGCGAGGATGGATCCGACGCTCACCACGGGGTTCGAAGGGGCCAGCAGAATGACGTCCGCGGACTCTATGATTTCCGTCACACCGGGGGCCGGTTTTGCTTGATCCGCCCCAATAGTCACGAATCCATGGGTCTCTACGTTTGCCCGATAGCGGACCCACCACTCCTGGAAATGGATCGCGCGACGTTCGCCAGGGTTCTCCGGGTCACCGATAACAACGTGCGTTTCGGACCGATCGTCGGTTGCGGGAAGCAGTCGCACACCCGGTTCCCAGCGTTTGCACAGCGCCTCGGTCACCGCCGATAGCGGATACCCCTGGCGCAGCATTTCGGTGCGAATGAGATGGGTGGCGATATCGCGATCACCCAGTCCGAACCAATCGGGCTGAGCGTTGTATTTCGCCAGCTCCTCCTTGGCGTTCCAGGTCTCGTTCGCATGGCCCCAGCCGCGTTCCGGATCGATGCCGCCACCCAGCGTGTACATGCAGGTGTCCAGGTCAGGGCAGATGCGCAGGCCGTGCATCCAGACGTCATCGCCGACATTGACGATGGCAGTCACCTCGGCCCCGGGGACCAGCTCTCGCACGCCCATCAGGAACCGCGCGCCGCCCACTCCGCCGACCAATACCGCGATGCGCAGACCGGTTCCGGGTGCGGTGTCCGCTTGTTCTCGAGTCACATCCGCACAGCCTAAGCGTTTCGGGCCGGAAGAACCTTCACGGGATATTTGCTGTGAATTTGCTGTTTGATCTGCGGGAACCTTGCCGAACGGGGTCGCGGATGGTAACGGAATAGCTTCGGCGGCTTGACCACCGCCACGCCCGGCGTGTCTAATCACAGGCATGTCATTCCGGGTCCGCGCGAGAGCTCAAGGCGCGGACAGCATTTCGAACACGCGTTCGCATCATTGGAATGGCGAACAGCTCGGGGATGGCCGCGGGACTACGTCGCGGTGTTGGGCCGTCGGTGGGATCGGTTCCGGCGGATTAATCATTCTGCGCTAACACACAGTGAGGAGGCGGAGCGATGGCCGATGAGCTGGCCCCGTCAGAAATTCCAGGCGGTGTATCGCAAACCGATTCCACAGCTGGCGCAGCACCTGGCTTCTGCGCCGATGCTTGGAACGGAATCGAGGGGGGTGAACCGATGACGACGCGGCCGGGGGGCGGCCAATGGGCGAGAGCGCAATATCAGCCCGAACCGCCGCGCCTGAGCTTGATCGTCACGGGCAATGATGAAGCGTTCGACAGTTTTTCCCGCGGTGGTCGTCAGATGACCGAAGCGGAGCAGTGGCAGGAACGGGCGCTGTGCGCCCAGACCGATCCGGAGGCGTTCTTCCCCGAGAAGGGCGGTTCCACCCGCGAGGCCAAGCGCATCTGCTTGGGCTGCGAAGTTCGCGATGAATGCCTGGAATACGCCCTCGCCAATGATGAGCGGTTCGGCATCTGGGGCGGGCTTTCCGAGCGCGAGCGTCGTCGCTTGAAGCGCGGAATCATCTAAGTCGACCTTGCTGCGTACCCAGCGCAGCAAGTTTCAAACGCACTGGGCGGCAGCTGATTTCAGTGCCGCCGTGCGTCCCGGAGTTACTCTCCGGGTTCGGGGTCGATCACATCCGGGTCGACCCCGAGGTAGGTCGCGATCTGCTGGACGAGAACTTCGCGCAGCAGGTCCACCAGGTCGTCAGGGTCGCCCGCGCGTAGTTCCAAGGGTTTGCGGAACAAGACAACTCGGGCGCGGGTCGCCTGACCGTATCGGTCCACCCCTGCCGGGATGAGGCGCGACAGGGGTACCGGTCCGTCGGCGACGACCTCATCCGGCCAGGTCACCGAATCCGGGTGCAGGGGACGAATTTTCGGCACATCATCGACCGCGATATCGAGTTTGGTCAGCTGGTCGTGCCAGCGACTCTCCAGGGGCGCGAACGCCTCCAGGACGAGCCGATCGAATTGCTGCCCGCGCGTGCGCCGCGCCGGAACCGTCGGCGGCAACATCGGCCCGCGCACACCCCGCCCGCGGCGGATCACCGAGCGCGCGGTCGGCGCCGGTCGTTTACGTGAACGGGTCATAACACTGAATCTAACCGCAATCCACCCTCGAGTTGGATTCGCCTCGGCGTCGCTCGCGCAACACCCGGCGAACCGGACATCGACCGGCCGAACCGGACATCTGCTCGAGTGAGGCCGACCTCATTGAGCGTGTCTATCCCCCTCGGCGCGCCCGGAGGGTTACCCTGCATGGCGTGATTCCCATGCGTCGTTGCTGCCGTCCAGGCTGCAAGAATCCGGCCGTTGCGACGCTGACCTATGTGTACTCGGACTCGATGGCAGTGGTCGGACCACTGGTCACCGTCGCCGAACCGCACTCCTGGGACCTCTGCGAGACACATGCCTCCCGCATCACCGCCCCCAAGGGCTGGGAACTGGTCAAGCATGAGGGCGGGTTCTCCTCCGGCACACCCGACGACGACGATCTGACCGCGCTGGCCGAGGCCGTGCGCGAAGCCGGATTGCGCCGCCGCACACCGGAACCCGACCCGCGCGGCTACACCGATTACCCGCCCGCCCAGCAGCGCCCGAATCGCACCGGCAGACGCGGGCATCTACGGGTACTCCCGGACCCGCCCAACTGAGCATCGAAGCTTCGCGGACATGCGCAGCAGCGCCGAATTCGATCCCAGGGCCGCCTCTACTAATGTGGTCGGCATGACAGAGCCCCGCTCCGCCGAGTCCGTACATGCAGTCATCAAGGCATATGACGTACGCGGGGTCGTAGGTGAACAAATCGACGCGGCGTTCGTGCGTGACGTGGGCGGTTCCTTCGCCCGGCTGATGCGAGCCGAAGGCGCGCAGCGTGTGGTGATCGGCCACGATATGCGCGACTCCTCCCCCGAACTCTCCGCCGCCTTCGCCGACGGCGTGCTGGCGCAGGGCCTGGATGTGGTGCACATCGGGCTCGCCTCCACCGATGAGCTGTACTTCGCCTCCGGCCATCTCGAGTGCCCGGGCGCGATGTTCACCGCGAGCCACAATCCGGCCAAGTACAACGGCATCAAGCTGTGCCGCGCCAAGGCGCTGCCGGTCGGGCAGGACACCGGCCTGGCGACCATCTCCGATGAGGTCATCTCCGGCGTACCGGAATTCGACGGCCCGCGCGGCACCGCGACCGAACAGGATCTGCTGTCCGCCTACGCCGAATTCCTGCACAAGCTGGTCGATCTGAGTGACGCGCGCCCGCTGCGCATCGCGGTGGACGCCGGAAATGGCATGGGCGGCTTCACCGTTCCCGCCGTGCTCGGCACGCTGGCGCAGTTCACCATCGAACCGCTGTTCTTCGAACTCGACGGCAATTTCCCCAATCACGAAGCCAATCCGCTGGATCCGAAGAATCTGGTGGATCTGCAGGACTACGTCCGCAAGACCGGTTCCGATATCGGCCTGGCCTTCGACGGCGACGCCGACCGCTGTTTCGTGGTGGACGAGAAGGGCGATCCGGTCCCGCCGTCCGCGATCACCGCGCTGGTGGCCGAGCGCGAGCTCGCCAAGGAGCCGGGCGCGACCGTCATCCACAACCTCATCACCTCGCAGGCCGTGCCCGAGCTGGTGAACGAGCTGGGCGGCAATCCGGTGCGCACGCGCGTGGGTCACTCGTTCATCAAGCAGCAGATGGCCTCCACCGGAGCGATCTTCGGCGGCGAGCATTCCGCGCACTACTACTTCCGCGATTTCTGGGGCGCCGACTCCGGCATGCTGGCGGCGCTGCACGTACTGGCCGTGCTCGGTGAGAAGGACCGGCCGATGTCCGAGATCGCGTCCGCGTATGCAACGTATTCGTCCTCCGGAGAGATCAACTCGACAGTGGCCGACGCGAAGGAACGAACCACCGCGGTGCTCGAGGCGTTCGGTAAGCGAGCCAAGTCGGTGGACCGCCTGGACGGGGTCACCGTGCAACTCGCGGATAAGGCATGGTTCAACCTGCGGGCCTCGAATACCGAACCGCTGCTGCGGCTCAACGTCGAAGCCCGATCGCAGGAGGAAGTAGACCAACTCGTCACCGAGATCCTGGGCATCGTTCGCGCCTGACTGGAATAGTGGAATCACAGAGCTTGGATTCACCAGCGTCTGGTGACCCGATGAGGGGAGGTGGCAACGCCCGATGATCGCTGGGACACCTGTACTCGACCTCGATGACGTCGCCTCGCTGGAGGCGGCCGACACCGGGGGCACCTTGCGCTCTGCCGCATCCGGCGGTGCGCTGGTGCGAGCGACCGCGGCGGCACTCGCCGAGGACGCGCTCACCCGGTTGCGGGATCTGCGCCCGCGCAGTCTCGTCATGGTTTCCGGTAGTGGCCGAGCCGCGCGCGCGGCCGCCCTGCTGCTCGCCGCGCTCGGCGATCGCACCAGCATGCCGCTGGTCGCCGCCACCGCGATACCGCCCTGGGTCGGCCCGCTGGACGTGGTGCTGGTCGCCGGGGACGACGCGGGCGATCCGCGCCTCGCCGCCGCCGTGGACTTCGCGGTCCGCCGCGGCGCCGAAGTGGTGGTCGCCGCACCCGATGAGGGACCGCTGCGCGCCGCCGCGGCCGGGCGCGCCACCATGCTGCCGCCCCGGGTCCGAGTGCTCGACCACAATCGGCTGCTGCGCTATCTGGCGGTCGGGATGGCGGTGCTGGGCGCGGTCGACCCCAATCGCACCGGCCCGAGCCTGCCCGAATTGAACGCGCTCGCCGATCTGCTCGATGCCGAGGCGCTGCGCGACGGACCGCAGCACGAGGCGTTCCACAATCCGGCCAAAACCCTGGCCACCCGTATGCAGCAGCGCAAGCGCATGGTGCTCGCGGGTGATTCGCCCGCGGCGACCGTACTCGCCGCGCATGCCTCCGAGGTGCTGCTGGCCGGCGCCGGGCAGATCACCGCCGCGGTCACCCTCGCCGAAGCCGTTGCCGCACACGGTCGTCTGGTGCAGGCGGCGGGGACGGCCGCACCGGATTTCGATCCGCTCTTCCACGATGCCGAACTGGACGGCCCGGCTCCTGTGGAGCAGGTGCGGCTCTTCGTGCTCAGCGCCGACCCCGATCAATCCACGGCGCGCCGGCGGCTGGCGATCTTCGGCTCCGATGCCGGACTGGTCGACGCCGAACTGGTGAACCTGGACGCCGAGACCGTCGGCGGGACCGAACCGGAACCGGCGGGCGCACCCGCCCAGCCGCTGCCCGGGGCGCGCGGTGAACTGGAACAGCTTGCGGTGCTCGCACTTCGGCTGGAAATGGCCGCCGCGTACCTACGACTACTCGGCGTCAGCCCGGCCTCGAATCCGGGTCGCTATGACGGGGGAAACTACTAGTGCACGAACTCGCTGGTGCGCTGCGATCTTATGCATGGGGTTCGCGCACCGCGCTCGCTCAGCTGTGCGGGCGACCGGTTCCATCCGCACATCCGGAAGCCGAACTCTGGTTCGGCGCGCATCCCGCCGATCCCGCACAGGTGCGGATCAACGGGCACACCCGATCCCTGCTCGAGGTGGTCAGCGCCGACCCGCAACACGAACTCGGCGCTGTCGCGGGCGAATTCGGCGGCCGACTGCCCTTCCTGCTGAAGATCCTCGCCGCCGAGGAACCGCTCTCTCTGCAGGCACATCCGAGCCTGGAACAGGCACGGCAGGGCTTCGCCCGGGAGAACCACACCGGGGTGCCGATCGACTCGCCGATGCGCAACTACCGCGACGAGAACCACAAACCCGAACTCGTGGTGGCGCTGGAACGCTTCGAGGCGCTGGCCGGATTCCGGGAACCGCGCAAGACCGTGCGGCTGCTCAACGCGCTCGATGTGCCCGAACTCAACTCGTACGCCGAGCTGCTTGCCGCCCAACCCGATTCGGCCGGGCTGCGCACGCTGTTCACCACCTGGATCGCGCTGCCGCAGGCCGCGCTGAGCACCCTGCTGCCCAAGGTGCTGGACGGGTGCGTGCGCTATCTGTCCGAGCGTGATGCCGGAAGCAACGGCACGCGTAAGGAATTCACCGCCGAGGTGCGCACTGCACTCGAACTCGCCGAGGCGTATCCGGGCGATGCCGGGACGCTCGCCGCGCTGCTGCTCAATCGTGTGACGCTGGAACCCGGTGAGGGCCTGTTCCTCGCCGCCGGGAACCTGCACGCGTATCTGCGCGGCGTCGGCGTGGAGATCATGGCCAATTCCGACAATGTGCTGCGCGGCGGGCTCACGCCCAAGCACGTGGATGTGCCGGAGCTGCTGCGGGTGCTGGACTTCGAACCCCTGGACCTGCCGATCATCGAGGCGGAGGAACTGGGCGACGGCGTCTTCCAGTACCACACGCCCGCACCGGAATTCGCGCTCAGCCGGTATGAGCTCGGGGCGGACGGCGAAGCGGTGGTCATTCCGCACACCGCCGGTCCCGGTATCGCGCTGTGCACGCACGGCACCATCGCGTTCTCGCAGGGGCGTGACGAGCTGCGCGTCGAATGCGGGCATGCCGCCTGGATCTCGGCCGCGGACGGCGCTATTCGGGCTCGCGCGATAGACGGTCCGGCACAACTGTTCTGCGCGACCGTCGACGAGGACTGAATGCCCTTCCCGTCATCCCGGCCGCGAACATGCCGGGTCGACGGTTGTGGTGCGTCGCGCGGAGCGGCATAGGGTGCATGGCGGGCGGCGTGGATCAGTAGGCTGTCCCCTCGAGTAGTTTTGCGACAAAACGGACATGGGTTCGGGAAGGAACGGCACATTGTCTGCGGGTGGCGGTAAGAAGGCGATCCTGGCGGCGCTCAGCGCCAATGCCGGAATCGCGGTGGCGAAGTTCATCGGCGCGGCGATCACCGGATCGGCATCGATGCTGGCCGAGGCCGTGCACTCGGTGGCCGACACCTCGAACCAGGGGCTGCTGCTGCTCGGGCAGCGGCGCGCCGAACAGCAGGCCGATCAACTGCACCCGTTCGGCTACGGGCGCAACCGCTACTTCTACTCGTTCATCGTCGCGCTGGTGATCTTCGCGCTCGGCTCGGTGTACGCCATCTACGAGGGCATCCACAAGATCCAGCATCCCGAGGAACTGACCAGCCCGTTCGTGGCCATCGGCATCCTCGGCATCGCCATCGCGCTGGAGAGCTACAGCTTCATCACCGCCATGCGGGAATCCAAGCCGCTCAAGGGCGATGCCAGCTGGTGGCGGTTCATCCGCAACTCGCGCAATCCCGAACTGCCCGTGGTGCTGCTGGAGGATTCCGGCGCCCTCATCGGCCTGGTGCTGGCGTTCGTGGCCATCAGCCTGACCGTGATCACCGATGAACCGGTGTGGGACGGCATCGGCACGCTGTCCATCGGCATCCTGCTCGGCGTCATCGCGGTCATTCTCATCATCGAGATGCAGAGTCTGCTCATCGGCGAGGGCGCGACACCCGAGGAGGATCGCGCCATCCGGGCGAACCTGGTGGACGACAGCAGCATCAACAAGGTGATCCACCTGCGCACCCAGTACCTGGGGCCGGAGGAGATGCTGGTCGCGGCCAAGGTGTCCATTGTGCCGGGACTGGAGATCGCCGATATCGCCGCCGCCATCGACGCCGCCGAGGCCCGGGTGCGCGAGGCCGTTCCGGCCGCGCGGGTGATCTACCTGGAGCCGGATCTGTATCGGACACAACCGGTTCAGAGATGAACTCACCCCTGACGCCGGTAGCGTGGACCGTATGGCTTCCGGCAGCAGGCAAGCGGTTCTCGCGGCATTCGCGGCGGATGTCGGCATCACCATCGCGAAATTCATCGGCGCGGCCGTCACCGGATCCGGATCCATGCTGGCCGAGGCGGCGCACTCGCTGGCCGACAGCGCCAATCAGGGGCTGCTGCTGATCGGGCGCAAACGCGCCGAGCAGGAACCGGATCAATTGCACCCCTTCGGATATGGGCGCAATCGCTACTTCTACGCCTTCGTGGTGGCGCTGGTGATCTTCAGTGTCGGATCGCTGTACTCCATCGAGGAGGGCATCAACAAGATCCGGCATCAGGAAGAGTTGACCGATGTGGGCATCGCGCTCGCCATCCTGGTGGTGGCGATGGGGCTGGAGTCCTACAGTCTGCTCACCGCGACCCGCGCGTCCTCACCGCTGAAGGGGCGCAATAGCTGGTGGCGATTCATTCGCACCACGCGCAATCCCGAACTGCCGGTGGTGCTGCTGGAGGATTCGGGGGCGCTCATCGGGCTGGTGCTGGCATTCGCGGGCGTGGGGCTGACCGCGCTCACCGGAAACCCGCTGTGGGACGGTATCGGCACCGTCGCCATCGGCGTGCTGCTCGGCTGTATCGCGGTGGTGCTCATCATCGAGATGCAGAGCCTGCTCATCGGCGAGGGCGCGACACCCGATGAGGAGCGGCGCATCCGTACCGCGCTGGTGGACGGCGGCGGTGCGGTGACCCGCGTGCTCAATCTCAAGACGCAGTACCTCGCGCCCAATGATCTGCTGGTCGCGGCCAAGGTGTCGATGACCTCCGGACTGGACATCAATGCCGCCGCGCTCGCCCTCGACGATGCGGAAGCGCGTGTGCGCGAAGCGGTTCCGGCCGCCGGGAACGTCTATCTGGAACCGGATCTGTACCGCACCGAACAGCGCTGAACCTCAGCGATCGGCCAGCCGGACGACGAACCGCAGGCCCGACCAGACGGGGTCGATGGCGGCGACCTTGTTGTCGACCAGGCCCTGGGCGAGGCCGTATTCGCGGACCATGGTCTCGGTGAGATCGGTGGGCATACCGCCGGATTTCTTCGGCCACGCGATCCACAGGCCGCCATCGGTGACCAGCCGCGTTCGCCACGCACCGAAGTGCCGCAGCAGGGTGGCGTGATCCGGGCAGAAGCCGAGAATCACGTTGTAATCGCCGCTGCCCGCGCGCCGGTGCACCTCGACCGCCCCGGGCAATTCCTCGAGTTCGAATCCCGGGGGCGCACCGGCCAGCAGCACCCGGCTGCCCTCTTTGATCCCTAGTTTGCGAGGCAGCGGGGTGCCCGAGTAGCCGGCCATATCGCGAGCGTAAGCGCTGACGGGCCCGCACTCCGGCGGCGGCTGCCGCGTGTCACCGAGCCGGGTCAGGGGTGGGTGGTGCGCAGCAAATCCAAAGGATCTGTGCGGACGCCGAATTCGCGGCGCAGGGCGTGGCGGGCGGCATGCAGGCCGTTCATACCGTGCACGCCCGGACCGGGCGGAGTGGCCGAGGAGCAGAGGTAGACGCCGGGGAGCGGGGTGCGGTACGGGTTCCAGCGCGGGACGGGGCGAAAAACGGTCTGGCGGAATGTCATCGCGCCCGCGGAGATATCGCCGCCGATGTAGTTGGCATTGTGCGCGGGCATGGTGGCGGCGGTGCGGACGGTGCTGGCCAGGATGAGATCGCGGAAGCCGGGGGCGAAGCGTTCCACCTGGGCGGTGACGGCCTCGGTCATATCGCGGGTGGAACCGTTCGGGACGTGTGCGTAGGTGTAGAAGGTGTGCTGTCCGGCGGGGGCGCGGGTGTCGTCGACGACGCCGGGCTGGATGGACAGTACGTACGGGCTGTCGGCGTGATCGCCTGCGGCGACGGCTTTTTCGGCGGCGACGGCCTCGGCACGGCTGCCGATCAGGTGCAGGGTGCCCGCGCGTTCGCAGCCGCGCGCCTGCCATGGCACCGGGCCGGAGAGCGCGAAATCCACCTTGCAGGCCGCGCCGCCGTAGCGGAAGTTGTTCAGCGCCCGGTTGTATCGGCTCGGCAGGCGATTCGCGGCGATGCGCTGGAGTTCGGCGGGGGCCAGATCCAGCAATACCGCTCGCGCGGAATCGAATTCGTCGATGGAGTCGACCCGGTGCCCGGTGATGACGCGACCGCCGTTGCGGCGCAGATCGGCCGCGAGCGCATCGACGATGGCCTGGCTGCCGCCGCGCGGGACCGGCCAGCCGCGCGCGTGGGCGAGGGTGCCGAGCAGCAGGCTGACGCCCGCGCCGGGCAGGCTGCGCGGCGGCCGAATCGCGTGCGCGGCAACGCCGGTCAGCAGTGCGGGCGCGATGTCCTCGCGAAAACGCAAGTCCCACAGCGGTGTCGACTGCTCCAGCATGCGGCGCGCGATGCGCAGTTCGACGCCCGGGTCCACATGCAGCAGTCCGGTCGGATCGATGGGCGGATGGCGCAGATCCGACATGATCAGGCCGACGAGATCTTCCCATTTGCGCACCAGCGGGCCGAACAGCCGCCGCCAGGAGCCGCCGTCGCGGCCGAGTCCGTCCGCGGTCTGTTCCAGATCGCGCCAGGCCAGACCGGCGCGCCCGCCATCCAGCGGATGCGCGTACGAGACCTGCGGGGTAAGCAATTCCACGCCGTGCGCCTTCAGATCGAAGGCGCGGAAGAACGGGGACGCCACCGCCATGGGATGCGCCCCGGCGCACAGATCGTGCCGGAATCCGGGCAGCGTGATCTCCCCGGTGCGGCAGCCGCCGCCGATCGCGTCGGCGGCCTCGTAGACCTCGACCTCGAGCCCCGCCCGAGCCAGGATCACCGCCGCCGCAAGCCCATTGGGCCCCGATCCGACCACCACCGCGTCAGCCATGACCACAGCCTATGCGCGCCGCGCCCGGGTGTGCCGCGACCGTGACGAACCCCGCCCTCGGTTGCCCGGATCAGGCGGGCCGGACCCACTGGGCGATAAAGATTTCCATACGCTGATCGCGAAAGTCCGGCCGCAGTCGGCCACCTCGATCGAGGGTGGCGAGGCCGTGCAGCGCGGACCAGGCGACCTCGGTGAAGGTTTCCACATCGTGCGATCCGGCGAACGGGGCGAAGGTGTGCAGCAGTTCCAGGAACGCGTCCTTGAGCGCCTGCGGCGCCTCGGGACCGAATTTCAGATCGGTGCGCAGCAGGAAGATGGCGTCGTAGAGCGCGGCGCTGTCGCGGGCGAAGGTCAGGTAGTTCTCGGTGACGGCGATGAGTCCGGCCTCGGGGGTGGCGGCTCGTTCGCGGGCCTCGCGGGTGGCGACGGCGAGTTCGGCGCAGCCCTGTTCGGCGACCGCGGCGACGATGGCGTCCTTGCCCGCGAAATGGCTGTAGAGCACCGGCTGGCTGTATTCGATGGCGTCGGCGAGGCGGCGAATGGTGACCGCTTCCCAGCCCTTGGTCTCGGCGAGTTCGCGAGCGGTGTCGATGATGCGCTGATGTCGATCGGCGCGTTCGCGTTCCTTGCGGGTCTGTATGGCGCTCATACCAAGAACTCTAGCATCGCTAGACAAACTACCCGTGCATGATCTAGCGTTATCCACATCAGTTAGCAGCGCTAGATTTTGGAGCTACAGTGAACATCTCCCGCATCGCCACCACCCTGTCCGTCATCGGCGCGGCCTTCATCCTCTACATCGGCATCAGCTACCTGATCACCCCGCAGACCATCGCCACCGGTTTCGGCCTGCCCGAATGGCCGCACGGCGACGCCACCGCCTTCATGAATCTCAAGGGCGTCCGCGACACCGCCTCCGGCATCCTGATCCTGGCCCTGCTCGCCGCCGGCCAGCGCTACGCCCTCGGCATCACCCTGCTGGTGGTCTCCCTCATCCCCCTCGGCGATATGACCACCGTGCTGAGCTACCACGGCTCCAAGGCCGCCGCCTTCGGCATCCACGGCTTCACCGCCGCCCTGGTCATCCTCACCGGCGCCCTCCTGCTCCGCGAACCCCGCACCCCCGCCCTCACCTCCCCCGCTGTGACCTCCGCCACCGCCCGATGATTTCCACGGCCTCGAATCGTCTTCTCCTACAACCACGCACACGAAGGAGCGACCCATGGCAACCACCAAGCCGCACGGCCCGGCCTACTACTTCCCCTCCATCGAAGCCAAATACGGTCGCTCCGTAGACGATTGGTTCACCCTCCTCGCCGAAACCGGCATCACCACCCAAAAACCCCTGGTCGACCACCTCAAATCCGAATACGGAATGGGCCACGGCCACGCCACCGCCCTAGCCGGCTTCCACCTCAACCCCGGCAAGTGGGAACGCTGAACTCCCTCCCCCACAACGCAAATCGGCCGCCCCCAACTGGGAGCGGCCGATTGCTGCCGACAATCGCACTCGAGATCAATCGAGCAGGTCGTACGCGTATTCATCCGCGGCGATCGAGGCCCAGGACGGCTTCCACTGCTCAGAACGAGCCGCTACCTCGGCAGCGATATCGGCGCGGCGGACCACGTAGTCGTATGGGGAGCGGTCGACCCAGGTCGGCCAGTGGTCGTAGGCACGCTGGATGGTGAGGCCGTGCTCGTCCTTCTCGAATCTAATGAACAGCCAGCGGCCGTGTTCGGAAGACTCGGCCAGCCACAGTTCTTCCAGACCCGGCAAGGTAATTCGCGAATTCGGGCCCAGTGCCATGTGCCCGAAGGTACCCACCCGGAAGGCGCAATCGACTCGGCCTTGGAACGAATTCATCCGGGCCACTATGGCATTCAGCTCAGGGGTCGGATCAGGTTCGGGGCGTGCGCGTTCCGCTGCGGCGGCCATGGCGTCGACCAGCACGCGCAGATGTTCCTCCGCATTGATGCGCCGGTGCGACGCGGGACCGGTCCACAGCTCCGGCAATGGCTCGACGGGTTTCGCGGCGCCGGCCGCCACTCCCGCCGCCCTGAGATATTCCATTGCGACGTCGGCTATTTCGGGTTCCAGGTAGCCGAGCATCTCCGCTGTCACCGCACCTCGATCGGCGGCTCGCAGCAGCCGTTCGATCACCTCGGGTCCGTCGTCATCCGGGAGGACGCCGTCCTCGTCCGTCACCCATTCGATGAAATCGGCCCGGCCCATGAACAGGCCGAGCAGCCCCTCACCATCCTGGATATCGGTCGGGGAACGCCGCCAGCGCGCACCGTCCCACCAATGCACGAAGCTCACCTCGTCCACGCCGATGCGCGGGCGGAGTTCAGCTACGGGCACCCACGGGGGCGCGGCCGCGAGCGGGTCGTATACCGCGCGGTCCGTCTCGCTGTCACCGTCCCAGCCGAAGAGCAGCCAGTGGTCGTCGGCGTAGCGGACCAGTGTGGCCCATTCACCGCTCCCGCTGTCGTAGGAGATCCGGGCGTCTGAGATCAGCATGAACTCGTCGTCGTTGACCGCTGCGACGACCACCGCCCAGACGGCGATGGTCGACCACAGTTCGGCCGGCGGAACTATTCGCGAGCGCCAGTCATTCAATTGGGTTCCCGGGCAGCGTTATACGTCGGTGCTGAAGCGGATGCCGCCGTCGGGGATGTCTACGCCGGGCCAGATGCGGGCGCCGCGGAGGAGTTCGCAGCGGGCGCCGATTACCGCGCCGTCGCCGATTACGCCGTCGCGGACGAGGGCTCGGGGGCCGATGCGGGCGCCGAAGCCGACGATGGAGCGTTCGACGGTGGCGCCGGCTTCGACGCAGGCGCCGTCGAAGAGGATCGCGCCGTCGAGGCGGGCGCCGGCGCCTACCTCGGCGCCGCGGCCTACGACCGTGCCGCCGATGAGGAGCGCGCCGGGGGCTACGCCCGCGCTGGGGTGGACGAGGGATTCGCCGCGCTGGCCGGGCAGGGCCGGGGAGGGGGCGATGCCGCGGACGAGATCGGCGGAGCCGCGGACGAAGTCCTCGGGGGTGCCCATGTCTCGCCAGTAGGAGGTGTCGACGTGGCCCTGGATGTGCGCGCCCTCGGCGAGCAGAGAGGGGAAGGTTTCGCGTTCCACCGAGACCGGGCGGCCCGCCGGGATCTTCTCGATGTATTCGCGGCGGAAGACATAGCAGCCGGCGTTGATCTGGTCGGTCGGCGGATCCTGGGTCTTCTCCAGGAAGGCTGTGACGCGGCCGGTTTCGTCGGTGGGGACGCAGCCGAAGGCGCGCGGATCACCGACGCGGACCAGGTGCAGGGTGACATCGGCGTTGGAGGCGTGATGGGTTTCCAGCACACCGTTGAGGTCGGTGCCGCCGAGCACATCGCCGTTGAACACCATGACGGTGTCGGCGCGCAGTTTGGGCAGCACATTGCGGATGCCGCCGCCGGTGCCCAGGGCCTCGGTCTCGGTGACGTATTCGAGTTCGAGGCCGAGTTCGGAGCCGTCACCGAAGTGTTCCTCGAACACCTCCGCCTTGTAGGAGGTGCCGAGTACGACGTGGGTGATGCCCGCATCGGCGATGCGGGCCAGCAGATGCTGCAGGAACGGCAGTCCGGCCGTGGGCAGCATCGGTTTCGGGGCGGACAGGGTCAGTGGACGCAATCTGGTGCCCTGGCCCCCGACCAGGATCACCGCGTCCGTGGACCCGGCAGCATTGCCGCTGTTCGCCATCATCTCCCCTGTGGTGTGGGTTGTCAGTTGAGCGCGTCCGCCTTGTCGCGTTCGCGCAGTGCGGATCGAACCGCAAGCCTGCAGCGGATCGCAAGTCCAGCCTTGAGCGCGACCCGGAGCGGAGCCTGCCACCAGTGCGGATGCCGGTCGGCCTGGAAACGGTAGGCGCTGGCGTGATGCGCCGGGAGCATCGTTTCCGGATGGCGACCCGCGGCGTGCCCCTTGGCATGGGTGACCTCGGCGGACGGCACGAACACATTGTGCCAGCCCGCCCGGCCCATCCGATCACCGAAGTCGACATCCTCCATGTACATGAAGTACCGGGAGTCGAATCCCTCGATGGCATCGAAGGCGGCGCGGCGCACCAGCAGGCAGGAACCGGACAGCCAGCCCACGGTCCGCTCGGAGATCTGCTCGTTCTCCTGGCGGTAGCGGCGGGTCCAGGGGTTTCCGGGCCAGATGGTGCCGAGGATGGCGTGTCCGGCGCCGTCGGCCAGGCCGGGCACCGAACGCGCGGACGGGTACAGCGAGCCGTCCGGTTCGAGGACCTTGGGTCCGAGGGCTCCGGCGCGCGGCCAGCGGCGGGCGGCGGTCAGCAGTTCGTCGATGGAATCGGTATGCCAGCGAATATCCGGGTTGACGATGACGATGAACTCGATGTCCGGATCGATCTCCGCGACCGCGCGATTGATCGCGCCGCCGTATCCGATATTGCCGCCGGTGCGTAGCAGGCGCACATGCGCGTTGGCGTCGGCGATCAATTCCGGCACGCCGTCCGTTGAACCGTTGTCGGCCAGGATGACCTGAGGCTTCTCGCTGGTGGCGGTGGCTAGCGTGCTGATGAAGTGCTGCAGGTGCTCACCGGGCGAGTAGGTCACCGTGACGACGGCCAGCGTCGGCTTTTCAGCAGAATCCGAGGGGCTCACGGACGCCCAGCCTAGTCGGAGATGGCGGACAGCGCGTCGTTCAGTGCCGCTCGCCAATCCCGGAGCGGGGTGAGCCCGGCGGCGGCCCAGGATTTGCCCGAAAGGACCGAATATGCCGGGCGCGGAGCCGGTCTCGGGAAATCGGCGGTGCCGCACGGGAGTACACGCCCCGGATCAGCGCCGATACCCGCGAACACGGCCTGCGCGAGCTCGAACCAGGTGGCCTGTCCGGCATTGGTGGCGTGCAGGACGCGCGGGATCGCGGGATCGTCCGAGCGAGCCGCCAGTTCCAGCAGTCCGGCTGCCAAATCCGGTGCGTACGTGGGTGATCCGAGCTGATCCGCGACCACGTTCACGCTCTCGCGCTCACCTTCGAGCCGCCGCATGGTGGCGACGAAGTCGGTGCCCCGCCCGGTGTAGACCCAGGCGGTCCGGACAATGCGCGCATTCGGGTCGAGGTCCAGCACCGCTTGTTCCCCGGCCAATTTCGATCGGCCGTACACCGTCGACGGTCCGGTCGGATCGCCCGGCTCATACGGTTTTTCGGCATCGCCCGGAAAGACGTAATCGGTGGAGACCGTCACCAGCCGCGCCCCGGCTTCGGCACAGGCCGCCGCCAGCACCGCCGGTCCGGTGGCATTGACGGCGAAGGCCGCGTCCACATCGGATTCGGCCCTGTCGACGGCGGTGTAGGCCGCACAGTTCAGCACCACATCACCCGGATTCAGCACCGCGCGTACGGCATCCGGATCGGTGATATCGAGTTCGGCACGGCCGTAACCGCGGGCATCGGGTGCGAGTTCCAGCAGCGCGCGGCCGAGCTGTCCGTGCGCACCGGTCACCACGAGCCGCGCGGTGATTGGCGTCACGGCGGGAGAAGTCACGGCGGTCAGTCTGGCATGTCCGAGGTGGCCCGGTCGCGCCCGAGTCTGCCTGCGGCGATGCCCGGCTTCGAGTGCGCAACCCGCTCGCGCGGACGCACGACTCACGGAGCGCGGGCTACACGAACATGTCCGGCCACGCGTCTAGCCTCAGCAATTGGGGGAAGTCCATCGATGTCACCCGGAAGCTCGGGTGTGGTCGGCCGAGCACTGAGAGGAAGTCGAGGGTGTCGCAATCCACCAGGGCATCCGCGCCGCTACCGTCGCGCCGCCCCGCAGGGAACAGGTCGTGGGGCGGCGGACAGCGCGCGAATCCGATGCGTGCGCTCGCGGCGGCGGCCGCGGTGCTGGTGCTGGTGGTCACCGGTTTGGGCTGGCACAGCGTGGACGAGCTGGTGTCCAGCATCGAGCGGATCGGCAATCTCGGGCTGGGTGGGGAGAAGGACGGCGCGGTCGACATTCTCATGGTGGGCATCGATTCCCGCACCGACGCGCACGGCAATCCGCTGTCGGAGGATGAGCGGGCCATGTTGCACGCGGGCGATGAGGTGGGCCTCAATACCGACACCATCGTGCTGATCCGGGTGCCGAACAACGGTGAATCCGCGACGGCCATCTCGATTCCGCGCGACTCGTACGTCGATATTCCGGGCATCGGTATGGGCAAGATCAATTCGGCGTACGGCGCGACCAAGCTGACCGAACAGCAGAAGCTGTTGGACAAGGGCGTTTCCGCGACCGACGCGGATAAGCGGTCCACCCAGTCCGGACGGCAGGCGCTGATCAAATCGGTCGCGAACCTGACCGGTATCACCGTCGACCATTACGCCGAGGTCGGCCTGCTCGGCTTCGTACTGCTCACCGACGCGGTCGGCGGTGTGGACGTCTGCCTGAACAATCCGGTGTACGAACCGATGTCGGGCGCGGACTTCCCCGCCGGACCCCAAAAACTCAATGGCCCCGAGGCTTTGAGCTTCGTACGGCAACGCCATGAGCTGCCCCGCGGCGATCTGGATCGAATCGTGCGCCAGCAGGTGTACATGGCGCAGCTGGTGCATCAGGTGCTGAGCGCCAAGACGCTGACCAGCCCGGGTCGCCTGAAGGATCTCAGTGATGCGGTGGGCCGCACGGTCGTACTCGACGACGGCTGGGATGTGTTGTCGTTCATGAACCAATTGCAGGATCTGTCCGGCGGTCAGGTGAAGTTCGAGACCATCCCGGTGAAGGATCTCAACGGCTGGACCGATGAGGGCGAATCGGTGGTCCGGGTCGATCCGGTCGCGGTGCAGAAGTACGTCGCCAAAACCATCGGCGAGGACAATGACCCGCACGAGGAGACCGGCGGTGTGGACCCCTCCACCATTACGGTGGACATCTACAACGCCAGCGGCACCGGCGGTTTGGCGGGCCAGGCCGCACAGGCGCTGACCGGCAAGGGTTTCCGCACCGGCACGGTGGACAATTGGATCGGCGGCCCGATTCAGAGCAGTCGGGTGCTGGCGGCGAGCAGCGGTGATACCAAAGCGCGCGCGGTGGGCAAGGCGCTGGGCGGGCTGCCGGTGTTCTCGCAGAGCGGTATGCCGGAGGGCTCGATCCGGGTGGTGCTGGCGAGTGACTACTCTGGTCCCGGTTCGGCGACGAGCAGCACCGCCTTCGACCCCACCACCAGCAGCTCCACCACGATGACCCCGGTGCCGCCCGCCCCACCCATCGATGCCGGTAAGAACGGACCGAAATGCGTGAACTGAACGAGACCCTCACCGAAGCGGTGCTCGACCCCATCCTCGCCCGCGATCCCGCGGGCCCGCGCATCACCTATTACGACGACGCCACCGGAGCGCGCATCGAGCTATCCGCGCTCACGCTGGCCAACTGGGCGGCCAAGACCGCCAATATGATTCGCGACGAATTCGGGCTCTCGGCCGGTTCCCGGGTGGCGGTGCTGCTGCCCGCGCACTGGCAGACCGCGGCGGTCCTGCTGGGCTGCTGGTGGGCCGGGGTGGAAGTGGTGTTGCACGCCGACCCGGACGCCGAACTCGCCCTCGTGACCGCCGACCGGATCGCCGAGGCGGGTGATATTCCGGAGGTGGCGGCGCTGTCGCTGGATCCGATGGGTATGCCGGTGCGGGATCTGCCGATCGGCGTCACCGATTACGCGACAGCGGTGCGCGTGCACGGGGACCAGTTCCGGCCCAGCGGTATCGGCTGTGCGCTGGACGGCACCTCGGTATCGGAGGTCTTCGAGGAGGCCCGCAAATCGGCTGCGCGCCAGGGCTTCACCGCCGAGGATCGGGTGCTGTCCTCGACCCCGTGGGAAACCCCGGCCGAATTGATCGATGGGCTGGTCGCCGTGCTGGCGTCCGGAGCGTCATTGGTGCAGGTCGCGAACCCGGACCCGGCCGCGCGCGAGCGCCGCGTCACCAGTGAGCGGGTTACCGCGCAGCGTTCCTGACTCCTGCCACGGGAGGATTTCCGATTCCCTCTTCGGGATGTTTTTCGTCACACCGGTTTTCCGTACGGTGGAGGCATCCGAGGATGGGAGTTCAGCGATGATGAGCCCGCGATACTGGTTACGGTGGCTGCTGGAGCAGGGCACACCCAGGTACGCGCTGCGTTTTCAGGCCAGGCGGGGTGACCCGTTCGCGCAATTGGTCGGCAGCACCTCCGGTCTGTACGACCCGTACCCGCATATCGAGGAGTTGCGCGGGCGCGGGCGGCTGTACAAGGGTCCGGTCGGCTGGGCGACGGCCGATTACGAGTTGACCCGGGCCGCGTTGCGGGACAGTCGCTTCGGAATTTTCGGTGCGCACAATGTGCAGCTGCCCGGGCCGCTGACCAAGCTGATCCGGGCCGCGGAACTGCCGCCGAATCCGGTGGAGCCGCCGTCCATGCTGGTGATCGATCCGCCCGAGCACACCCGGTTGCGCAAATCGGTGTCGGCCGCGTTCACCCCGCGCGCCATCGGACGACTGCGCGAGCGGATCGAATCGGTGACCGCGGAACTGCTGCACGCGCTGCCCGAGGACGGGTCCGCGGATCTCATCGAGGATTACGCGGCGCAGGTGCCGATCGCCATCATCGCCGAAATGCTGGGCTTCCCACAGGAATCCCGTAGGCAATTCCTGGCCTGGGGTGATGCCGCCAGCCCGCTGCTGGACTTCGGCATCGCCTGGCGCACCTGGCGCGAGGCAGCCACCGCCATGATCAATATGGACGGTTATCTGGACGAGCACATCGCGCGACTGCGCCGCGAACCCGGTGACGACATCCTCAGCAGCCTGGTGATCGCGGGCGATCTGGACGATCGCGAACTCAAGGCCACCGCCAGCCTGCTCATGGGCGCGGGTTTCGAGACCACCGTCAACCTCATCGGCAATGGCGTGGTGCAGTTGCTGGCGCATCCGGAGCAGTTGGCGCGGCTGCGCACCGAGCCCGAACTGTGGCCGCAGACGGTCGAGGAGGTGCTGCGTTTCGACGCACCGGTGCAGAGCACCGCGCGAACGGCGCTGTGCGATACCGAACTCGGCGGGGTGACGCTGCACAAGGGCAGCGTGGTGGTGCTGTCGCTGGCCGGGGCCAATCGGGATCCGAAGATGTTCGAGAATCCGGATCGATTCGACATCACGCGCTCGAATGCCAAGGACCACTTGACGTTCTCCAGCGGTATCCACACCTGCCTGGGCGCGAGCCTGGCGCGCATGGAGGCCGGATACGCGCTGCGCTCACTGTTCGACCGCTTCCCGGAACTGGCGCTGTCGGGCACGCCGGAGCGGCGGCCGCTGTACACGCTGCACGGGTACGCGCGGCTGCCGGTCAATTTGGGCCGTCGGGCCACCGCGACGGTGTAACCCGGGCGGGTCGACCCGGGATCCATTGTGGCGGTGGGGATCCCGGATCGAGCTCAGTAGAAGCCGACGACCTCATCGCCCCAGATGGAATTGCGTTCGCCGTCCGGGTCCTCGACGATGCGGTCGGCGGCGTCGATGACCAGGGTCTTGCGCTCGGCGACGGTGTACGGCGGCCAGTGTTTGGAGCCGTCGATGGCCGCGGGCACGCCGTGCGTGGCGAAGGCGGTCCAGCGGCGCATGATCCGGCCCGAAACCTCCTGTGCCGCTTTGCGTCCGCCGAGCCAGAAGGTGGGGTCGCGGTCGAAGGATCCGAAATTGCCGAAGACGTAGGGCAATTCGCAGGCGTGCCCCGCACCGACCCGGGCCGCCTTGAGCATCGGCGTGGCATGGTCGAAGCGGTACATCCAGGTCGGTGAATGCGCCGAATGCGCTTCCGCCACCCAGTGCGCGGGCATGCGGAACGCGGCATCGGTGGACATGCTCAGCGCGCCGCGCGCGGAGGTGACCGCGTACGCGGAGGCGATCTCGGCGATGCGCTCCGGTGACAGGCCCGGATGTTCGGCGGCCACGCCGAGCAGCATGGAGTTCACCGCTTCCGGGGTGACCGGCATGATCGGCGAGCGGAACAGCCGGAACATGGACGCCTCGTCCCTATTGGTGCCGATGATCAGCGGCACCCGGTGCGAGCGGCCCTCGCGGAAGCGTTCGGTGGGATAGGCGGGCAGCAGATCGCCGTCCACCACGGGGACCGCGGCCAGGCGGCCGGGTTCCTTGGTCGGGACCTCGTCGAACAGCGTCCCGGCGGCCGTGGCGATGCGTTCGATCGGCAATTCCAGCAGTTCACCCGCGCGGGATTCGGGCAGTTCCAGAATCTCCAGATAGCGCCGGGCCACGCCCGCGGTGCGCTCCGGCCCGAAAACCGTGGTGGCGGGCGGGGATTCGGCGATGGCGCGATGGAACAGCCCGGCCGAGCGCGGTGAGGTGAGCAGGGCGGTGACACAGCCCGCGCCGGAGGATTCACCGAAGATGGTGACATTGCTCGGATCGCCGCCGAAGGCCGCGATATTGTCGCGCACCCATTCCAGGGCGAAGATCTGATCGTGCAGGCCCAGATTCGGCACGAAATCCGCGCCGAGCGAGGACAGGTCCAGGAAGCCGAGCGCGCCGAGCCGGTAGTTCACCGTGACCACGAGGAGATCGCCGATTTCGGACAGTTTGCGGCCGTCGTAGATGGCCTGCGCGGCCGTGCCCAGGCAGTACGCGCCGCCGTGGAACCACACCATCACCGGGCGGGGTTCCTCGGTGGCGGCGGCCGGGGCCCACACATTGAGCCAGAGGCAGTTCTCGCCCATCCGCAAACCGGAGTCCACCGGGACGAAGCCCGCGCTCTGCGGCGCTATCTCGCCGAAACTCACGCAATCGCGCACGCCATCCCAGCGGTGCGGGGGTTGCGGGGGCCGGAATCGGTTCGGCCCACCCGCGCTCGCGGCGTACGGAATGCCGCGCCAGACCGCGGTCTTACCCTCGCGTCGGCCCCTGACCTCGCCGAATTCGGTCCGTGCGACCGGATCGATGCCCTCGTCCTGCAGTGTCTCGAAGACTCGAGTGCTCACAGCCACCTCCTCGTACTCCGTAAATCGAGAGTACCGAGTGCATCGGTTGAGGTTGCCGGATCGTCACCCGCGATTCGCTACGCTGGGCGGGTGCCGAGTTATGCGTACCGATGCCGCAGCTGCGGCGACACGTTCGAGAAGTCCCGTCCGATGGCGGAGTCCTCGGATCCGGCCGACTGCCCGCAGGGGCATTCGGACACCGTAAAACTGCTGACCACGTTCGGAACGGTGAATCGCGGGGGCAGCGTGCCCGCCGCCGCACCGCAGGTGCCGATGGCCGGCGGCGGGGGTTGCTGTGGTGGCGGTGGCTGCTGCTGAACGTCAGGACTGGTCGATGACCGGTTCGGCGTCCTTCCTATCGGTGTGACCGAGCGAGCGGCCGGGGGCGACCCGGTCGCGAACGCGCTGTTTGAGGACGGCGATATCGGGAAAACCGCCGTCCGCCTTGCGATCCCAGAGCTGTTCGCCGTCCACGGTGATGCGGAACACCCCGCCCTCGCCGGGTACCAGCGCGACCTCGGACAGATCGGTGGTGAAGGTGGTCAGCAATTCCTGGGCCATCCAGCTCGCACGCAGAAGCCAGCGGCACTGGGTGCAGTATTCGATCGCTACGCGGGACATATCGGGCACTTTACCGGCGGCGCGCGGCGCTACCGGGGCACGGTTCGAATTGCCTTTTCACACAGCGCTTTCAGCAAAATAGCGGCTATTGACGTCGCCGCGCACTTGTCGGTGCTCTGCGATAGAAATGCGGTGAACGAACGAAGGGGGCTCGATGACCACCGCCTGGACCGCTGATCAGATCGCGGCGCTGGCTCCGGATGCCACATCGCTCACCGCCGCCCGCAAGCTGCGCGGCAAGTGGAACGGCACCGGACGGCACGACACCGCGCTGTGGGGCCTGTGCCAGGGCAGCGGCGGTCGCCCCTACCAAACCGTCGTCGACACCGCCGGGCCCGCGTACAAATGCTCCTGCCCGAGCCGTAAATTCCCGTGCAAACACGCGCTTTCGCTAATGCTCGCCTGGTCCGAGGGCGAAATTCCAGCTACCGATACCGTCGCCGATTTCGCGGGTGAATGGCTGGCCGGTCGCGCCGCGCGCGAAACCGATCGTGCCGCGCGCGACGCGAAAAAGGCCGCATCCGAATCGAATTCGCCGACCACGACCACCCCGGCGGGCAGCGCCACCGCCGATCAGCGCCGTGCCCTGGTCACCGCCGGTCTCGCCGATCTGGATATCTGGCTCACCGACCAGATCCGCACCGGCCTGGCCTCGGCGGACCGTTCGATGGCGACCTTCGAGTCCGTGGCCAAGCGCATGGTCGACGCCAAGGCCCCCGGCGTCGCCGCCGTCCTGCGCCAATTGCCGCGCACCGCAACCCATTCCGACTGGCCGCGCCTGCTGCTGCGCGAATACGCCCGCCTGCACCTGCTGGCCACCGCCCACCGCCGCCTGGACACCCTCTCCCCCGCCCTGGCCGCCAGCATCCGCACCCATATCGGCTACCAGACCGGCACCGAATCCGTCCGCGCCACACCCCCGGTCCGCGACACCTGGATGGTCCTTGGCACCCGCATCACCAACGAGGAAGCCATCTATACCCGCCGAATCTGGCTGCTCGGCAGGCAATCCGGCCGCTGGGCCCTGCTGATCGACCACAAACACGGCGGCCCCGGCTTCCCCCAGGACACACCGCCCCCGGGCTTCATGATCGACGCCGACCTGCACTTCTACCCCGGCGCGAACCCCCTGCGCGCCCTCTGGGGCACCCGCCACGGCCTGCCGGATCCATTCACAACCATCCCCAACTCCGAGCGCACCTGGGGAATCGATGCGGCGCTCACCGCCCACGCGCGCGCAGTGGGGGCCGACCCCTTTCTGCGCTCCTGGCCGGTGCTGCTCACCGACGTGGTGCCGGTCCGCGACGAAAGCGGCTGGTACATAGCCGAATCGGACGGCACCGCCCTCCCGATCGCCACCGACCACGGCGAGCCCTGGCACCTGCTGGGACTGTCCGGCGGGCACCCGGTAGGCGTGATCGGCGAGTGGACCGCCGAAGGCCTGATTCCCGTCGCCGCCCTGCTCGACGGGACGGTGATCAATATCGACCTCATGGAGGCAACCACTCCCGCCGCTCCGCCCAGCTCCACCGAATCCCAAGCGGGCAGTGCGGAATTGGTCTCAGTCGCGTTGATCGGCACCGCCCGCCGACCGGCGAACCGGGACGAACTGGCCGCCCCGGTCGCCGCGCTGGCGCACCGGCTCGGCGAGCAGCCGGGCGCGAATTCCGCCGTTCCGCCCCGGCCCGGCGAAAGCGCCTCGGCCGCGCATCAATTCGGCGAGGCCGATCCGGCCGTGCATCAAGCAGCCGGGGACACCTCGGCATCCGGCGGCCCGGGCAAGGAAAGCGCGGCGGTGTTGCTCGAATCCGCTGCGCTGCAGGACTGTTTCGCGCGGGGTGGGGTGGGCGCGCTGGCGGTGGAGTTGCCTGCGGCTGCGGATGATGATGGGCGGCTGCGGCTTTCGGCGGCCGCTTCGGCGCGGTTGGCGGAGTTGCTTTCCACCAGTTCGCCGTTTCTGGATGAGTGGCTGGCGGCGGCTGAGGAGCGGGAATTGCGGGCTCCGGACGCGCTGGTGAGCGGGTTGCTGGATCGGGCGAAAGCACTTGCGTTGCAGCGGGAGCCGCTGTTGCGGCTGGCGGGGGCGCGCGGGCGGTGGCTGGCGGCGCAGCATCCGGGGTGGCGGGCGCTGGTGCGGGCGGACGTGAGAGATGATTCGGTGTGGTCGCACGGGCGGGCCGCCGAGCGGCGGGTGTGGCTGGCGCAGTTGCGGCGGCGCGATCCCATTGCCGCGCGGGATGCGCTGGCGGGTACCTGGGGTACCGAATCCGGGCCGGGTAAGGCGGAATTGCTGGCGGTGTTCGCCGATGGGCTCTCGCTCATGGATGAGGCACTGCTGGAGACCGCGCTGGACGATCGGCGGGCCGAGGTGCGGCGCACGGCGGCCGATCTGCTGGGCAGGCTGCAGGATTCGCATTTCGCGGGACGCATGACCGAGCGGGCCGCCGCCTGGCTGACCTTCGGCCGCAAACTGCGCAGGCCGGAGTTGACCACCACCGGTCCGGGCGTGCTGGACGATGCCGCGCGCCGCGACGGCGTCGGAGATCCGTACGGCTACACCGTCTATCGCGCCGACGGCGCACCCGATCTGGCCGCCGAATGGCTGCACCGGGTGGTCGCGGCGACCCCGCTCTCGCATTGGGAACGCGTCCTCGGCCCGCCCGAACAGGCGGTGCGCGCCGCCATGACCGAGGCCATGCGCGGCCCCATGTTCGCGGGCTGGGCCGATGCCGCACTGGCACAGCGCAATCCGGCCTGGGCGCGGGAACTCTTCGCCGCCTACGCCGCACAGGAGGAGGGCGGCTCGGCCGGCGAGACGCTACGCGAACTCTTCGCCCTGCAACCCCTGGCGGATCAGATCCGGCATCTGTGCCGCCTGGACAGCAGCTGGCTCGCCGAGATCGAATCGCTGCTGCGCGCCATGCCGCATCCGTGGCCCGGTCCCATGGCCGAACATGTGCTGCGCCTGCTGCTGGAACGCGCTCAGCTCAGCGCGGATCGCCCGGGCACCCCCAATAGCCTGCGGCCCGCCTCCTACCGCACCCTGTTCCGCGCGGCCTCGGCGCATTTCCCGGTGGACACCGCCGACATGGTGACCGCGATCGCCCGCAAATGCGGAGATCCGTACTGGGAGCAGGCTTTCGATCAACTCACCTACGACCTCACCCAACGCAGAGCAATGCTCGAGGAGCTGAAGTGACCACGATTTCATCGCAGGACGCCCTGCTGCGCCCGCATGCCGAACAGGCCTTCGCCGAGGAACTCACCGCGCTCGCCGCCGCCGATGACCGGCCGCGCCCGCCGTCCTGGAAGTTGTCGCCGTGGGCGGTGGTCACCTATCTGCTGGGCGGCACCCTGTCCGACGGCACCGTGATCAGCCCGAAGTACGTGGGCCCGCGCCGCCTCATGGAGGTCGCGGTCGCCACCCTGGCCACCGATCGCGCCCTGCTGCTCATCGGCGTCCCCGGTACCGCGAAAACCTGGGTGTCCGAACATCTCGCGGCCGCCGTGTCGGGTCGTTCGACGCTGCTGGTGCAGGGCACCTCGGGCACCGCGGAGGAGTCCATCCGCTACGGCTGGAACTACGCGCGCCTGCTCGCCGAGGGTCCGAGCGATGCCGCGCTGGTGCCGTCCCCGATCATGATGGCCATGCGCGCGGGATCCATCGCGCGCCTGGAGGAGCTCACCCGCATCCCGTCCGATGTGCAGGACGCGCTCATCACCGTGCTGTCGGAGAAGACGCTGCCGGTGCCCGAACTGGGTTCGGAAGTGCAGGCGGCCAAGGGTTTCAATCTGATCGCCACCGCCAATGATCGCGATCGCGGCGTGAACGAGCTGTCCTCGGCGCTGCGCCGCCGCTTCAATACCGTGGTGCTGCCGCTGCCCGCCGGGGAGGATGAGGAGGTGGCGATCGTCAGCCGCCGGGTCGAACAGCTCGGCGCCGCACTGGAATTGCCCGCCGTGCCCGCCGCCGCCGAGGAGGTGCGGCGCGTGGTGCGGGTGTTCCGCGAACTGCGCTCGGGCATGACCGAGGACGGCCGCACCAAACTCAAATCACCGTCCGGCACGCTCTCCACCGCCGAGGCGATCTCGGTGATCACCAATGGCCTGGCACTGGCCGCGCATTTCGGCGACGGCATTCTGCGGCCCGCCGATATCGCGGGCGCGGTGCTGGGCGCGGTCATCAAGGATCCGGTCGCGGATTCGGTGGTGTGGACCGAATACCTGGAAGCCGTTGTGCGCCAGCGCGCCGATTGGGCCGACTTCTACCGGGCCTGCCGCGAGGTGAGCTGATGAGCACCGTCACCACCACCGTGACGGCGGAAACCCGGATCTTCGGCATCCGCCATCACGGACCGGGTTCGGCGCGTTCGCTGCGCCTGGCGCTGGAGAAGTTCTCCCCGGACGCCATTCTCATCGAGGGTCCGGCCGATGCCGATCCGCTGCTCGGCTTCGTCACCGCCGACGGAATGGAACCGCCGGTGGCCCTGCTCGGCTACCACCCGGATGAGCCCGCCAAGGCCGCGCTGTGGCCGTTCGCGGTGTTCTCCCCGGAATGGCAGGCGATGCGGTACGGGGCCGAGAACACCGTGCCCGTGGGGTTTTTCGATCTGCCCGCCGCCATGACGCTGGCCCTCGAGACCGAGCCGGGTGACAGCGGCGACCCCCTGGCCGAACTCGCCGCGGCGGGCGGTTACGACGATGCCGAGCGCTGGTGGGATGCCGTCGTCGAATCCTCCTCGGATGCCGACATTTTCGATGCCGTGAACGAGGCCATGACGGCGCTGCGGGAGAACGCCGATATCGATGAGCACACGCTGCGCCGCGAGGCGCATATGCGGCAGGTCATGCGAAAGTCGTTGAAGGACGGCGCACAACGCCTGGCCATCGTGTGCGGGGCCTGGCACGGTCCGGCACTGTCCGGCAAGCTCGGCCCGGCCGCCCCAGATGCCCGCGTGCTCAAGGGCCTGCCCAAGGGGAAGGCCACGCTGACCTGGGTGCCGTGGACGCATTCCCGGCTGGCCGCGTCCTCCGGGTACGGCGCGGGCATCACCTCGCCGGGCTGGTATCACCACCTGTTCACCCAGACCGACCAGCCGATCGTGCGCTGGCTCACCAAGGTCGCGGGCATGCTGCGCACGCATGATCTGCCGGTGTCCAGTGCGCACATCATCGAATCGGTAAGGCTCGCCGAGACTCTCGCGATCCTGCGGGAACGGCCGCTGGCCGGGCTGTCGGAGGTGACCGAGGCGACCCGCGCGGTGCTGTGCGACGGTGACGAGACCATGCTGCGCCTGGTCAGCACCGAAATGGTGGTGGGTGAGGCGCTGGGCTCGGTTCCGGAGGGCACGCCGACCGTCCCGCTGGAGGCGGATCTGCGCGCGCGAATCAGGACGTTGCGACTCAAACAGCAGGCCCTGGAACGCGTCATCGATCTGGATCTGCGCACCGAACGCGATATGGCGAAATCGCATCTGCTGCACCAGCTTCGACTACTCGGCATCGGCTGGGGCCAGCTCACCGACAGTCAGGTGCGCAATACCGGCACCTTCCGGGAGACCTGGACGCTGCGCTGGCGACCGGAACTCGCCATCGCCATCGTGGAGGCGGCGCGCTGGGGCACCACGTTGCGCACCGCCGCCGAAGCCAAAGTGCTTGACACCGTGGCGAATCCGGACGCAACGGTCGGCCAGGTGTCGGCAATGCTCGAGTCGGCGCTACTCGCGGATCTGAGCGGTGCGACCGACGGCCTCATCACCCGCCTGGAATCGGTCGCGGCCCTCGATCACGACATCACGCACCTGCTGGCCGCGCTGCCCGGCCTCTTGCGCACGCTGCGCTACGGCGATGTGCGCGGCACCGATTCCGCCGCCCTGACCCGGGTGGCCGACGGCCTGCTCATCCGCGTCTGCGCGGGCCTGCCGAGCGCGGTCACCGGCCTGGACGCCGACGGTGCCGCCGAACTCCGCACCCTGATAGACGCTGTGCACCTGGCGCTTTCGGCCCGCGAGAACGAATGGGCGACCACCACCTGGCTGACCGCCCTGCGCATGCTGGCCGATCGCGACGATATCAACGGCACCCTGATCGGCCGCGCCGTCCGCCTGCTGGCCGACGCGGACATCATCGACGCCGCCGAATCCGCCCGCCGACTATCCGCGGCCCTGTCGGTGGGTCACAGTCCCGCCGAGAAAGCCGCCTGGATCGACGGCTTCCTGGGCGGCCGCGGCCTGCTCCTGGTCCACGACCGAAACCTGTTGAGCCTCATCGACACCTGGCTCGCCGGACTGGACGACGACCAGTTCGTCGCCACGCTGCCCCTGCTGCGCCGCACCTTCGGCGCGTTCGAATCCGGTGAGCGCCAAGCCATCGGGCAGGCGGTGCGCAATGGCGGGCCCGCCACCTCCGTTTCCGGAGGCACCGAATACGACACCGTCCGTGGCGAACTCGCGCTCCGCGCCGCCGCCGAAATCCTGGGGGTAGCGGGATGACCGAGCCGATGACAGCCGATGACGCACAGTCCCGGCGCTGGCGATTGGTGCTGGGCGGGGCGGCCGAGGCGAGTGTGGGCGGGCTCGGCGGGGCCGAGGATGTGGCCATGGACCGGGCGCTGGGGGCGCTGTACGACGCGGATGCGCGCAACGGGGCGAGCGGGCGCAGATCCGGCGGGCTGGGCGGGTCCGCGCCGCAGGTGGCGCGGTGGCTGGGCGATATTCGGCGGTATTTCCCGTCGACGGTCGTGGAGGTCATGCAGCGCGATGCGGTGGATCGGCTGAATCTCACCGAATTGCTTTTGGAGCCAGAGCTTTTGGAGGCGGTGGAGCCGGATGTGCATCTGGTGGGCACGCTGCTGAGCCTGAATCGGGTGATGCCCGAGACCACCAAGGCCACCGCGCGCACGGTGGTGGAGAAGGTGGTGCGGGAGATCGAGCGCAGGATCGCGGCGCAGACCATCGCCGCGGTCGGGGGCGCGCTCAATCGCGCGGCGCGGGTGTCGCGGCCGAAACTGCGGGATATCGACTGGGACCGCACCATTCGCAAGAATCTGGCGCACTATCTGCCCGAACAGCGCACGGTGGTGCCGGAACGACTGGTCGGGTACGGCCGTAAGGCGCAGGCGGTGCGCCGGGATGTGGTGCTGGCCATCGATCAATCCGGGTCCATGGCGTCGAGCGTGGTGTACGCGTCGGTGTTCGGCGCGGTGCTGGCCTCCATGCGCTCGCTGAAGACCTCGCTGGTGGTCTTCGACACCGCCGTGGTGGATCTGACCGATAAGCTCGCCGATCCGGTCGATGTCCTGTTCGGCACCCAATTGGGCGGCGGCACCGATATCAATCGCGCCATCGCGTATTCGCAGTCGCTCATCACCCGCCCGGCCGATTCCCTGTTCGTGCTCATCTCCGATCTCTACGAGGGCGGGGTGCGCACGGAGATGCTTCGCAGAATTCGCAGCATGAAGGAATCGGGCGTACAGGTGGTGGTGCTGCTGGCCCTCTCCGATGAAGGCGCACCGTCCTACGACCGCGATAACGCCGCCGCGCTCACCGCCCTCGGCGTGCCCGCTTTCGCCTGTACGCCGGACCGTTTCCCGGATCTGCTCGCGGTCGCTCTCGATCGCGGTGACGTGCAGCGGTGGGCGCATGTGAACGCCGGGCAGGCGGGCTGAGATATACAGCCGTGGAATGTAGCGTCTGAGGCGGCCGCGACCCGCACGGTAGGCTGCCAACCTGATCTGACTCGGAAACGGGGGCTCGACTGTGCGCTCTGGTGATGTGTTCGCCGGTTTCGTCATCGAACGCGAACTGGGCCGCGGCGGTATGGGGTCGGTGTACCTGGCCCGGCATCCCCGCCTGCCGCGCAAGACGGCGTTGAAACTGCTGAATCAGGAAATGTTCACCGATGACGAGATTCGCGCCCGGTTCATCCGGGAGGCGGATCTGGTCGCCCAGCTGGATCATCCGAATATCGTCACGGTCTACGACCGCGGCACCGAGGGTGAACAGCTGTGGATCTCCATGCAGTACATCGACGGTGTGAACGCCTCCGCCGTCAAGGCCGCTTCACTGCCGCCGCTGCGGGCCGCGCAGATCGTCTCCGAGACGGCCAAGGCCCTTGATTACGCGCACGGGCGCGGCGTCCTGCACCGGGATGTGAAGCCCGCGAATATCCTGCTGGCCCGCTCCTCGGGCGGTGCGGGCGGGGAACGGGTGTACCTCACCGATTTCGGCATCGCCCGGCTGCGCGATGACACCGGTCATCTCACCCAGACCGGCACCGTGACCGCGACCCTGGCGTACGCCTCACCCGAACAGTTGACCGGGGCCACCATCGACGGGCGTTCGGATCAGTACGCGCTGGGCTGCACGCTGTTCCAATTGCTCACCGGCGTGGTGCCGTTCGAGGGCACCAGCCCGGCGGCGGTGATTCGCGGACATCTGCAGCAGACGCCCCCGCCCGCCAGTCCGTTGCGGCCCGAACTGCCGCGCGCCATCGACGGGGTGCTGTCGCGGGCGCTGTCCAAGCGTCCGCAGGATCGCTTCCGGTCCTGTGCGGAATTCGCCGCCGCGGTCGAGCACGCGCTGACCGCGCGCCCGGTGCCGCCGCGGCAGCCGACGCCGGCGCGACCGCAGCCGATCGTCGCGCCGCCGCCGGTCGTCCCACGGCAGCCGACACCGGTGCGGCCGCAGCCGGTGGTTCCGGCCCCGCAGCAGCAGCGGCCCATGTCGGGGTCCAATCCCGTTCCGCTGTACCAGAATCCGGTGCAGCCGAATCCGGCGTATCCGAATTCGGGTGCGGGATATCAGAATCCCGCACCCGCCTATCAGAATCCGGTCGTGGCCCCGACACCCAATCGGCAGAATCCGGTGTCCGGTCCGGCGTACCCGAATCAGCAGCACCAGCCGAATTTCGCCCCGCAGTCCACCCAGCAACCGGCCTACCGTGCGCCCGAACGCAATTCGAGCCAGATCGGCTGGATCATCGCCGCCACCACGGTGACCCTGGTGCTGATCATCGTGGTGGTAACGGTGATCCTGTACAACCGCTGACCCCTACACGTCCGCGATGGCCGCCAGCGGCGGCGTCCGGGCCGCACGCACCGCGGGCCACAGCGCCGCCAGCACGCCGACCACGCCGGAACTCACCACCATGAGCACGATCTGACCCCACGGCACCGAAATGGTGGCCAGGCCGAGATCCTTGAGCGTGCGCAGGAATCCGACGCCGAGCACCAGGCCCAGCGCCACCCCGACGACACCGCCGAAGATCGCGATCAGCATGGATTCCAGGTAGATGGTGCGCCGCACCTGCGGCCGCTGCATACCGACCGCGCGCAGCATGCCGATCTCACGGCGGCGCTCCACCACCGACAGCGCCAGGGTGTTGACGATGCCGAGGATGGCGATCACCACCGCCAGCGCCAGCAGGCCGTACAGGATGGCGAGCATGGTGTTGATCTGCTTGCCCTGTGCGCCCTTGAAATCCTCACGGTCCTGCACCTGCACCACGGCCCACTGATCGACGGCCTTCTCCAGATCGGTGCGCATGGCCTTGAGATCCGCGCCGGGCTGCGCGGTGATGAGCACGATGAAGTTGGTGCGGAAGCTCACCGGCATCACCTGGTTGTACAGCGCCATCGGCGCGACCAGCGGGCCGAGCAGCTGGGTGTCCTTGTAGATGCCGACGACCTGGACCTTGTAGTTCTTCTTGTCCAGGCTGGTGATGTCGACCTGCTGTCCGACATGCCAACCGCGGTCGCCCGCTTCGGTTTCGGACAGCATGATGCCGTTCTCGCCGAGATTGTCGCTGCCCTGCACGATGTCGTAGCTGAGCACCTTGTTCAGCGGGCCCTCCGGCACGGTGCCGAGCAGCTGATCGTCACCGGCCTTGAACGTGACGCCGTGGAACTGCACCACATCCGCTACGCCGGGCACCTTCTGCACGACCGGTCCGGCCGCCAGCGGCACGCCGACCAGACTGTTGGTCGGGCCCTGGAGGATGTAGTCAGCCTTGACGCCCTTATCCACGACCTCGCCGATACTGGCCTTGGCCGAAGCGCCGAGCATGCCGATCGCGGTCACCAGCATCAACCCGAGGGTGAGCGCGAAAGCCGTTGCGGCGGTGCGCCTCGGATTGCGCAGCGCGTTATTGCGCGCCATCCGGCCGACCGGGCCGAACGGGCGCACCAGCACGCTGAGCACCTTCACCACCGGCTTGGACAGCGCCGGCGAGGCCAGCAGTACCGCGAAAATCAGTGCCAGCGCGCCAATTCCGACGGTGAGCGCGGCATTGCCGCCGGTGTGCTGAGCGCCCAGCACCACCAGCACGATGCCGGCGACGGCCAGCACCGCGCCGATCGCGGTGCGAATGCGATTGGATTCCGCGGCCGAACCGAATTCCGAGCGCATGGCCTCGACCGGCGGAATGGTCGCGGCGCGGCGGGCGGGCGCGTACGCGCTCAGCACCGTCACCACGACGCCGACACCGAGCGCCACCAGCACGGTGCGCGGCTTCAGTGCCATCGATCCGGTGGGCAGGCCCAGATCGAAGGCATTGAGCAGCGCCGACAATCCGAAGGCCAGGCCGACACCGGCCGCCAAACCCAATGCGCTGCCGATCAATCCGATGATCAGCGCCTCACCGACCACCGACTGCCCCACCTGCTGGCGGGACGCGCCGACCGCGCGCAGCAGCGCCAGCTCCCGAAGTCGCTGTGCGACAAGCATGGAGAAGGTGTTGTAGATGATGAACGTGCCGACGATCAGCGCGATCGCGCCGAAGGCGAGCAGGAAGTAGTTGATGAACTTGAGCGCATCGCCGATCTGCTTCTTCATGTCCTCGCGGACCTGATCGCCGTCCTGCACCTTGTAATCCGGGAAGGTCTTGGCGATCTGATCACGCAGCGCGTCCGCGTTCACGCCGGGCTTGGCGGCGATATCGACGAAGGCCACATGCTGGCCGTCGGTGAACAGCTCCCGGGCCTGCACGTCATCGAAGTACAGCTGGATGAAACCGCCGGTATTGCCGGTCAGGTCGTAGATGCCGGAGACGGTGACATCGATATTGCCCTTGGACGGAATGAGCACCTTGGTGGTGTCGCCGACGTGCAGACCGGCGCGATCCGCGCCGCTCTTGTTGATGGCGACCTGTCCGGTCTGGCTCGGCGGCACGCCCTCGATGAACTTATCCGGTTCGGCGACCGACTTGTCCGGCGGCAGATAGGAGATGCCGATCGTCGGCGCGCCACCGGTCTGCACGGCCTTGCCGTCCTTCAGTAGCACCACCGAACCGTTGACCGACGGCGCGACCGCGCGCACCTGATCCATGGCCGTGATCTTGTCCACGGCCTCGTTCGGAATGCCCAGGGACTGGCGCTCTTTCGGGCTCACCCGGACATCGACGCCCTTGGCCTGATTGGCGAAGATGCTGTCGAAGCTGCTCTGCAGGGTGTCGGTGAAGACGAAAGACCCTGCGATGAAGGCGGTTCCGAGCACCACCGACAGCACCGTCAGGAACAGCCGCACCTTATGCGCGGCGAGGTTGCGCAAGGCAACCTTGCGCATGGGACTACCGGACATCAGACGGTCTCCAGCGACTTCATCTTGTCGAGCACGGAATCGGCAGTGGGCGAACGCAATTCATCGACGATCCGGCCGTCGGCCAGGAACACCACGCGATCGGCGTACGAGGCCGCGCGCGGATCATGGGTCACGATGACGACGGTCTGGCCGAATTCGTCCACGGCCGCACGCAGAATCGAGAGCACCTCACCCGAGGAATGCGAATCCAGATTGCCGGTCGGCTCGTCACCGAAGATGATGTCCGGCTTGCCCGCCAGGGCTCTGGCACAGGCGACGCGCTGCTGCTGACCGCCGGACAGCTCGCTGGGGCGGTGCGTGAGGCGATCGTTGAGGCCGAGCCGCTTGAGCACGGTCGAGAGCCATTCCTCATCGGGTTTACGACCGGCGATATCCAGTGGGAGGGTGATGTTTTCCAGTGCGGTCAGGGTGGGCACCAGGTTGAACGCCTGGAAGACGAAACCGATGCGATCGCGGCGCAGCTGGGTCATGCCCTTATCGGACAGTTCGGTGAGGTTGGTATCGCCGATGTGCACGCTGCCCCCGGTCGCGGCGTCCAGCCCGGCCAGGCAGTGCATCAGGGTCGACTTACCGGAGCCCGAAGGCCCCATGATCGCGGTGAACTCCCCCTTGGCAAAATCTGCCGACACCCCGTCGAGTGCCCGGACCTGCGTATCGCCGGAACCGTAGATCTTCATCAGATCGGTCGCGCGCGCGGCGACCGCGCCCGTGCCCGTGTCGAGCCCGACGGAATCCGAGACATTCGAAGTCATGCCGTCCAGTGTGTCGGTCTTCGCAGGCAGATGCCATCCGGGAACACCCGGAGCCGTCTACCCTCAGTGATTCCTTAGACGGTCAAGCGACCGATCGGGGCCGGTAGAAGGACATTTCCGGCATCGTATGCCTCGGCGATGCCCACCGAACTCGGGGCACGCCACCGCAAATCTCTCAGTGCTGCCAGAACGGGACCGCGGGCTGCGGCGTGTTGTATTCCGGTGTCGCGCTCGCGGTACCACCGGACGGTTCCGGCACCGATTCGGTGGTGGTGTCCTGGTAGTACTCCTCGGTGGTCGTGTACGCCGGGGCCGGCGGAGTGGTGAGACCCGGTGAACCCCCGCCGCCCGTGCGCATCTGATCGATCGCCAGCAGCACCACCACGGCGATCAGCAGCGGAATCAGGATGAGGGCCAGCAACCACATCAGGCAGCCCCGCGCCCGTGACTTCTTCTTGGGCTTCTTGCGCGGCTGCGGAAACACCTGGGTCCCCGACTTCGGCATCGCCTTCGTGGCCGAACGCGCCGCCGACGGCTTCGCCGGTGGCCGGGTGGGTGACGGCGCGGCATAGGCGGCAGCGGCGTTCTGGCCGCGCGGTGGCGAATAGCCCATCGCGGCCGACGCGTGCTGCGGTGTGGCGGGCCGGCCGCCCTGCGTCATGAAGGGCCGCGGGGGCGTGTTCGAACCGGCTGCGCCGCCCGGGGTGAAACCGGGCTGACCGACCATCGGATTCCGCGGGCCGGAGTGCTGCCCCGCCACCTGCGTGGGCCCGCCGTCCAGGGCCTGCTGTGCGGCGGTGGCGAATTCGACGCAGGAGCCGAACCGCGCGGGTGGCTGTTTGGCCATGGCGCGGGCCATCACGGCGTCCAGGGCGGGCGGGAGACCGGGGCGCAGCGAGCTGACCGGGGGCGGCGGCTGTTGCAGATGGCCCTGCATGATGGCGATCGGATGCTGGGCGTCGAACGGGACGACACCGGTGAGCAGCCGGAACAACGTGCAGGCCAGCGAGTATTGATCGCAGCGGTGATCCAGCGGCTGCCCGGAGAGCTGTTCGGGGGCGGCGTACGCCAGGGTGGCGGTGAACGAGCCGGTCTGGGTGAGTTTGGTGCCCTCATCGCGTAGTCGCGCGATGCCGAAGTCCGCCAGGAAGATTCGCTCCTCACCGTCGGAGCGTTCGATGAGGATATTGGCGGGCTTCACATCTCGATGCAGCACACCCTTGCGATGCGCGAAATCCAGCGCCTTCGCGGTCTCGGAGATTATCCGGACCGCTTGTCGCGGTGGCAGATTCGCTGATTCCAGAGTGGAGGCGTCCGGCCCGTCGATGTACCGCATGGCGATCCACAGCCGCTCGTCATCGAAGCCACGATCGAACAGCGGCACGATATTCGGGTGATCCAGCCGCGCGACCACATCACCCTCGCGCTCGAATCGCGCCCGAACCTCGCTGTCGCCGAACAACTCCCGATTGAGCAGCTTGATCGCCACCAGCCGGGGCAATCGCGGATGCCGCGCCAGATACACCGATCCCATGCCACCACGGCCGAGTTCACGTTCGATCAGATATCCGGCGAACGTCTCTCCGCTGCGCAGCACAAGCACCCTTCCGTGTCCATTAACCTCCGCTGCGCTGCGGCTGTTCGCGGCCCAGGGAGTCGATCACCACCTCGGTGAGGCAGGCGGGAGCGAGCTTAGTTCAGGGGTGCGGAACGCCACCAGGTCAGCACTTCATCGATACTGCCGACGACGCCGTCGGTGTACATGAGGTACTGGCCGCGGTTGGCGTCACCGGTGAAGGCGGTGACCATGCGCGGGCGATCGTCACCGGTGAACTGGTAGTTGGTGTACGCCTTGCCGCCGCTGGTGTCGGAGCTCTTCTTGTCCGGGTGCAGCGCGCTCGCCGCCGCCTGCGCCTTGGCCGCGGAGGAGTAGGCGTAGATGCGGTAGAACGGGTCGGCGTTATTGCCGCCGCCGAAGCAGCGCCACTGCACCGCCCAGTCGCCGAAATCGGGTTCGCCGTCGGACTTGTCCGGCGGGCTCTTGGGATCGGCCAGCCAGCAGGTCGCGCCGTTGTAGCCGGTGTCGCCGGTCTTGCTGGCGGGCACCAGGCGGGGGAATTCCTTGCTGATCGCCGAGGAGTCGACCGGCTTGTCCGAACCGCCCGGGTTGGCGGGCGGCGCGGAACCGCTGGGCTTACCGGTCGCACCCGCGCTCGTGGTACCGCCAGCGGTGGTGGTGTCGTTGCTCTTGCTGCCGAGTGCGGCCAATCCGATGACCGCCACGATGACCAGCACCAGCACACCCACGACGATGCCGACGATGAGCCCGGTATTGGATTTCTTCGGCGGCTGCGGCGGGCGCTGTCCGCCCATCGGGCCACCCATGCCCGGCGGCTGTCCCGGCGGCGGCCCGCCGTAGTTGTACTGCGGCGGGCTCGTGTACTGGTTCTGCGGCGGACTGGTGTACTGGTTCGTCGGCCGGTTCGGGGTCTGGCCGTACAGCGGTTGCGGTGTGGGGGTGGCCGTATTCAGCTGCGTCGCATACGGATTCGGCCCGACCGTGGGCGCGGGCGCGGCGGTGCGCGGACCCGAGGTGTACATCGGCCCGTTCGCCGTCGGGGCCGGTCCGCCGGTCATGGGCATACCCTGCTGGCCCATGGTGGGATGCGGTCCCTGGGTGTGCATGGGCTGACCCTGCTGCGTATGCACGGGCGACGGCGGCGCGGTGCGCGGATTCACCAGCGGCAGCGCGGGCGAACTCGGCGACGCCAGCGCGTGCTTGGCGGCGGCCGCGAAATCGGCGCAGCTGGCGAAGCGCTCCTCCGGGCGCTTGGCCATGGCCTTGTTCAACACCAGATCCAGCGTCGGCGGCAGACCCGGGCGCGCACCGCTCAGCGGGGGCGGCGGCTGCTGCAGATGGCCCTGGATGACCGCCGCCGGATTGGTCGCCGAGAACGGCCCGGAACCGGTGAGCAACCAGAACAGGGTGCAGGCCAGCGAATACTGATCCGAGGTGCCGTCCAGGGCGGAACCGGTGAGCTGTTCCGGCGAGGCGTAGGCCAGGGTCGCGGTGAAGGTGCCGGTCTGGGTCAGATGACCGCTGTCATCGCGCAGGCGGGCGATGCCGAAGTCGGTGAGGTAGACGCGTTCGCCCTTACCGCCGGTGGAGCGGGCCAGCAGGATATTGGCGGGTTTGACGTCGCGGTGCAGCACCTCGTTGCGGTGCGCGTAGTCCAGCGCGTCGGCGGTCTCGGAGATGATCTGCACGGCCCGCTCGGGCGGCAGCGTCTGCGGATTCACGCTGGAGGCATCGACACCGTCGATGTACTGCATGGAGATCCAGAGCTGCCCGTCCTCGAGCCCGCGGTCGTAGACGGTGACGATATTGTGGTGATCCAACTGGGCGACCAGATCCGCCTCGCGCTCGAAGCGCGCGCGAACCTCCTTGTCGAACACCATTTCCCGGTTCAACAGCTTCAGGGCGGTCAGCCGGGGCAACCGGGGATGCTTGGCCAGATACACCGAGCCCATGCCCCCGCGCCCCAGCTGCCGCTCGATAACGTATTCCGCAAACACATCACCGCTGGACAGCATGTCTAGCTCCCACTTCCTACGTCTGCGCCGGGACCCACCAGCGCGCGACGTACCGCAAACGATCGGCATGATCGTGCTCGGGCCGATCCGGAAATCACCGAAACCATAGCGCAATCGAGTCCTACGGAACTATCTCCGCGAATCCCGCAAGCGCAACAAGAGTGAGCACAATCTCCTGTCGGGGGGCGGGGATAGGGTGTTCGGCATGCGCATAGGAGCACACGTTCGGCAGGACGGCGATCCCATCGGCTTCGGGGAGAAGCTGGGGGCCGACGTCATCCAGATGTTCGTGGTCGATCCGCAGAGTTGGGACAAACCCGCGCCGCATCCGCTGGCGGCGGAGATCAAGGCCAGTCCCATCGATGTGGTGGTGCACTCGTCGTATCAGATCAATGTGGCCAGCCTGAACAATCGGCTGCGCATGCCCTCGCGCGGCGCGGTGGCGGCGCAGGCGAAGGCGGCGGCGGATCTCGGGGCGTTCGGGCTGGTGGTGCACGGCGGGCACGTCCGCAAGGACGAGGAGATGGTCGAGGGAATCCTCAACTGGCGCAAGCTCTTCGAACGCCAGCAGGACAAGGGCGGGTTCGCGGTGCCGATTCTCATCGAGAACACCGCGGGCGGAAATCACGCCATGGCACGGCATTTCGACGATATCGGCCGATTGTGGGACGCGGTCGGCGATTTCGGCGCGGGGTTCTGCCTGGACACCTGCCACGCCTGGGCGGGCGGTGAGGAACTGCTCGGCATCGTGGATCGGATCAAGGCGATCACCGGGCGCATCGACCTGGTGCACCTGAATTCCTCGCGCGACGACTTCAATTCGGGCGCGGACCGGCACGCGAACCTGGCCGACGGCACCATCGACGCGCAGCTATTGGTCGAGGTCTGCAAGGCCGTGGATGCCCCGATCATCCTGGAGACCCCCGCCGAGGGCGTCGCCGAGGATCTGGCCTTCCTCCGCGAACAAGTCGGATAGGCATACGCCTGCGCTCAGCCCCGGTAACGGCTTTCGATCCGGCTGCGCCTAAACCTGTTTCGGACGCTGGGCCGATGGTGTGCTCGAACCACGCAATCGTTCGAGCGAAAGGCCCAGTATGTCCGTCGATTACGCCACCTCCACCGCCACCGTGGTGAAGCTCGGCAGCAAGATCGGTGCCCGTATCGACGGCGTCCGGCTGAGCGGCGAGCTGGATTCCGAGACCGTCAAGGTGATCCAGGACGCCCTGCACGCGCACAAGGTGATCTTCTTCCGCGGCCAGGAGCATCTGACCGAGGACGGTCAGTACGAATTCGCGCAGCTGCTGGGTCAGCCCACCACCCCGCATCCGACCGTCACCTCGCGGGGCGTGAAGTCGCTGCCCATCGATTCGGAGTACGGCCGCGCCAATAGCTGGCACACCGATGTCACCTTCGTGGACCGCATTCCGAAGGCGTCCATCCTGCGCGCGGTGCACCTGCCCTCCTACGGTGGCTCCACCACCTGGGCCTCGACCACCGCCGCGTACGAATCGCTGCCGGAGCCGCTCAAGGCGCTGGTGGAGAACCTGCGCGCCCGGCACACCAACGCCTACGACTACGCGGCCGATCGCAGCGACACCCACGCCCCGAACGAGCAGGGCAAGGCGTACCGCGCGGAGTTCGAGTCCACCTACTACGAGACCGAGCACCCGGTGGTCCGCGTGCACCCGGTCACCGGTGAGCGCACCCTGCTGCTCGGCCATTTCGTGAAGAACTTCGTCGGGCTGTCCGCCGCCGAATCCGCCGCGCTTTTCCAGCTGCTGCAGAACCGGGTCACCAAGCTGGAGAACACCACTCGCTGGAACTGGCAGCTCGGCGATGTGGCGATCTGGGACAACCGCGCCACCCAGCACTACGCCATCGACGACTACGACGGCCAGCCGCGCCGCCTGACCCGCATCACCCTCGCCGGCGATGTGCCGGTCGACATCCACGGCAACCCGAGCACCATCATCACCGGCAATGCCGAGCACTACTCGGTCATCGAACAGGTCGCCCCGCGCGCTGCCTGACGAAAACCCTTCCCGGCGTGATGTTCTTGCGTGCGCCATGCCCGGGAAGCCCGGCCGATGCGACCTCCCATCTCTCGAGGGTCGCATCGGCCTTTCGCGTATCCGGGGTTCGCACAGGTCGTCGCGCGACCGGAGCCGACCGCCCGATCGCGGGCTCGAGGCAGAATTGCGCGCATGGAGATTCGGCCGCTCGACGGTGTGCGGGTTCTGGAGCTGGGTAATTACGTGGCCGCGCCGACAGCGGGCCGGATCCTGGGGGACTTCGGGGCCGAGGTGATCAAGGTCGAGCGGCCGAAAACCGGTGACGAGCTCCGCAATTGGCGACTCTACGGCGGCGACACCTCGATGCTCTATCGCACGGTCAACCGGAGTAAGAAGTCGATCACGCTGGATCTGCGGACCGAGGTGGGGCGGCAGATCGTGCTGGATCTGGTGAAGCGGTGCGATGTGCTGCTGGAGAACTTCCGCCCCGGCATGCTGGAGAAGTGGGGGCTGGGGCCGGAAGCGCTCAATGCCGCCAATCCGGATCTGGTGATCACCCGGATCTCCGCCTACGGGCAGACCGGGCCGCTGGCACAGCGGCCGGGATTCGCGGCGGTGGCCGAAGCCGTCGGCGGATTGCGGGAACTCGTCGGTGATCCGGATCGGCCGCCGGTGCGGGTCGGGGTGTCGATCGGCGATTCCATCGCGGGGATCTACGCCGCGTTCGGGACCGTCATGGCGCTGTTCCAGCGCGAGCGCCGGAATGACCGGGTTCCCTTGGAACAGCGCATCATCGATGTCGCGCTCAATGAATCCATCCTGTCGGTGATGGAATCGCTGGTGCCCGATTATCTGGCCTACGGCATCAATCGGGAACGCGTGGGCGGGCGCATGGAGGGCATCGCGCCCAGCAATGCCTATCCGTGCGCCGACGGGTACAGCATCATCATCGGCGGTAATGGCGACGCGATCTTCCAGCGCTATATGCAGGTGATCGAGCGGCCGGATCTCGCGAGTGATCCTGAGCTCCAGGACAATGCGGGTCGCTGGCGCAATCGCGAGCGGCTGGACGCGTCCATCGCGGAGTGGACTCGATTGCGCACGCGCGATGAGGCGCTCGCACTGCTCGAGGCGGCCGCCATTCCGTGCGGGCCCATTTACACCGCCGCCGATATCGTCGCCGACGAGCAGTACCGGGCGCGCAATATGATTCAGAACTTCGCCGTCGATGTGGGCGAGGCCGAACCCAAGCAGGTCGGGTTCACCGGCATCGTCCCGGTGATCGGGGAACAGTCCCTGGATATTCGCAATGTCGGCCCCGATCTGGGTGAGCACACGCACGAGGTGCTCTCCGGACTGCTCGGCATGTCCGATCTCGAAATCGATGCTCTGGAGGGCCGATGACCGCGCTGGCGAACGGCATACTGCGCGATGTGACGCTGCGCGACGGATTGCAGTTGACAGGAAAGGTGCTGCCCACCGAGCGCAAGGTGGAGATCGTGCGCGAACTGCTGGCACTGGGGGTGCCGGAATTGGAGATCGGTTCCATGGCGCGGCCGGATCTGGTGCCGCCCATGGCCAATACCCTCGAACTGGTGGCCGCGCTGACCCCGGAGGAGCTGGAGCGCTGCTGGGTGTGGGTGGCGACGCCGCGACATGTGGAGAAGGCCGCCGCGGCGGGGGTGCGCAATTTCCAGTACTGCTTCTCGGTCTCGGATTCGCACAACAGGGCGAATATCGGTCGCACCACCGAGGAGAGTCTGGCCGCGATGCCCGCCGCCGTGGAGTTCGCGCGGGCGGCGGGCGGGCGGATTCAGCTCTGTCTGGCAACGACTTTCACGTGCCCGTTCGAGGGGCCGGTGGATCCGGAGCGGGTGCTGGCCATCGCGCGGGATCCGCGTGCGGAGGGGTCGGCCGATATCGTGCTGGCCGACACCCTCGGGCAGGCGCATCCCGGGCAGGTGACGGCGCTGGTGAGCGCGGTTGTCGCACAGGGGCACTGGGGCACCGAGGCGCATCGGATCGTCTTCCACGGGCATGACACCTGGGGTATGGGCGTGGCCAATTCGCTGGCGGCGCTCGGTGCGGGTGCAAGCGTCCTTGACGGGTCGCTGGGCGGGCTCGGCGGCTGCCCGTTCGCACCGGGTGCGTCGGGAAATACCTCGAGTGAGGATCTGCTTTTCGCGACCCGGCCGGAATGGTTCACACCGGCGGCATTGGCGGCACTCGTGCCGATCTCGGAGCGCCTGCTCGCCGAACTCGGGGAGCCGAATAGGTCGCGAACGGCCGAGGGCAGCCGGTCGGAGGCCGCCGCATTCGAATGGGTTATTCGCAGGCAGCCTTGAGCTTCAGCGCAATTGCGAGTTCGGAGAATGCGCGCGCGAGTTCCGCGGAACGCGTCAGTGTTTATCGGCGGCCGCGGCCGCGGCGTCGGCACGCAGTTTGAGCAGAATCAAACCGGCGGTGCAGGCGAGAATCAGTCCGGCGACCGTGATTTCGACGCGTAGACCGGCAATCCCGAGCACCGCGCCGACAAGTCCCCCGAGGAAGATCACCCAGGCGGTGGTGCGAGCCAGAATTGTCCACCAGCGCGACGATTCCGAGGCCGCAGGCTCCCCCGTACGCGCTATCGCGCGCTGCGGGGATGTCGAGAATGCACCCATCATCCACTCCTCGATGACGCCCGCCGAGTTCGGCGAACCAGGGGCGCGTCTCTCGGCAAATTTCGGGCGTCTCACGTGTAACTTTGGACACACATTACGGCTCGGCAACGAAATGTCCATGCGACACGTGCGCAGAACACGCCGACTTTATTGATTCGATATGTGAATCATCGCTGTTTGAGATATTGTTGTGCCTTGCGCTTTCGCCGGGGTTGTCGTTGAAACGGACCGACCACCCGCCTGGCACCGCGGTACCTCCTCCGTTAGGGTGAGCCCACTCGAGACGAATCAGGAGTGCTCCCCATGGCAGGCAGCAACGTCGGCGCGGACCCGCGCGACGCCACCCCGTGGCGGCGGCTACCCGCTCCCGTGGCGGGCGTCGCGGCCGCCGTCGGCGCGGTCTCGCTCGGCCTGGTGCTCATCGGCGCGTGCGGCCTCGGCGGCCAGGACACCTACGTCGCGCCCCCGCCCTTGAACGCGGATCTGCAAGCGGCGCCCGTGGTTTCGGCCACCAAGAACGGCACCACCACCCCGGCCGTCGTGATCCCGCCCTCCCCCACCTGGCGGGTGGCGGCCGACCAGCCGCCGCGCCATTCGCCGATCTCCTCGCTCCCCACGACGGACCCCAAGGACGCGAACCCGGACGCGGAGGCCCCGACCACGGCGTCCCGCACCACGCCGCTGCATCCGAGCACCACCCGCCCGACCACCACGCGGCCGCGTCCCACCACCGACAACCCCGCTCCCACAACGGAATACACCCGCACCACCCCGCCCGCCACGACGGAACCCGCGATCGCGGTCCCGACGACGGAGGACGATTCACCCGCCAGCGGGTAGACCACGCCAACGAATCGCGCCCCGCATCAGTGCTGATGCGGGGCGCGAATTCGTTTGCGGTGAGCTAGAACTCGACCAGGGTGTAGTCGCCGACGCGGTCGGTGAGGACGCGCAGGTGTTCCAGATCGCCGCCCAGCGTGCGGGCGATGGCGGTCAGACGAGCCACGTAGTGACTGACCGGATATTCGGTGGTGATGCCGATACCGCCGTGCATCTGGATCGCCTCCTGGCCGATGTGGCGAGCCGAGCGGCCGACCTGGAGGCGGGCGCGGGAGGCGACCACCGGATCGGTGACATCGTCGGCCACGGCGGCGGTGGCGTACAGGCTCATACTGCGGGCCAGCTCCAGCGAGACGTACATATTGGCGGCACGCTGGCTCAGGGTCTGGAACTTGGACAGCGTGACACCGAATTGCTTACGGGTCTTGAGGTATTCGGTGGTCAGGCGCAGGGCCTCCTCCATCGCCCCGAGGGATTCGGCGCACAGTGCCGCCTGCGCCTGGGCGGTCGCCACCGCCACCGCCGCCTGCGCATCGGCATTGTCGCCGAGCAGTTCGGCCCGGGCCGAGGCGAATTCCACCTGTGCGCCGCGACGGCCGTCGAAAGTTCGGAAAGGCTTGCGGGACACGCCTTCCGCATCGGCCGCCACCAGGAACAGGCCCAGGCCGCCGCCGGGGAGTTCGGCGCTGACCACCAGCTCGTCGGCGCAATCACCGTGCGGGACCGGGTTTTTGACGCCCGTCAGCGCGTAGCCGTCACCTGACGGAACGGCGGTGGTGCCGAGTTCGGTTGCGGGCCAGCGGGTACCGGGCTCATCGTGCGCGAAGGCCAGCAGCCTGGTGCCGCCGACCAGCTCGGGCAGCACCCGCTGCCGCTGCGCCTCGGTGCCCGCGGCGGCGATCAGCGTGCCGGGGATCAGCACCGCGTCGAGGATGGGCTCGGGCGCGAGACGGCGGCCGACCTCCTCGAGCACCACCATGACCTCGACCGGTCCCGCGCCGACGCCGCCGTCCTCCTCGCTGAAGGGCAGACCCAGCACGCCGAGTTCGGCGAGCTGACGCCAGACATCGCGATTCCAGCCGAGTTCGGTATCGGTGACCTTCAGGCGGGTTTCCGGATCGTAGGCCCGCGCGAGCAGATCGCGGACCGTATCACGCAGCATGACCTGTTCATCGGTGAGTTCGAAATCCATGGCGGCAGCTCACAATCCGAGGATGGTGGAGGCGATGATGGTGCGCTGCACCTCGCTGGAACCTCCGTAGATGGTTGTCTTGCGGTAGTTCAGATAGCTCGGACCGGTGCGCTGCGCCCAATCCGGCGACGCGATGCCCTCGGTCTCGACCGGAAGCGCGTCCGGCCCGGCGATATCGAGCAGCAATTCCGTCGCGGCCTGCTGCAATTCGGAACCGCGCAGCTTGAGCACCGAGGAGGCCGGATTCGGCTTGCCGTCGGAAGGCTGGGAGACCACGCGGGCCAGGGTGAGCTCCAGGGCCAGCAGCTCGTTCTCCAGTTCGGCGATGCGCGCCGCGAACACCGGATCCTCGAGCAGTGTGCCGCGACCCGACTTGATCTGCGCCGCATACTCTTTCGCGACACCCAGCTTGACCTTGGTGCGGCCGACGCCGGTGATGCCGGTGCGCTCGTTGCCGAGCAGGAATTTGGCGTAGGTCCAGCCCATGTTCTCCTCGCCGACCAGCTGATCGGCGGGCACCCGGACATTCTCGAAGAAGACCTCGTTGACCTCGTGATGCCCGTCGATCAATTTGATCGGGCGGATGGTCACGCCGGGGGTCTTCACATCGAAGAGCAGCATCGAGATGCCGGCCTGCTTCTTCACCGTGGGATCGGTGCGCACCAGGCAGAAGATCCAGTCGGCGTACTGTGCGAGGGTGGTCCAGATCTTCTGGCCGTTGACGATGTAGGAATCACCGTCGCGCACCGCGGTGGTGCGCAGCGAGGCCAGGTCCGATCCGGCGTCCGGCTCGGAAAAGCCCTGGCACCACCAGATGTCGAGGTTCGCGGTCGGCGGCAGGAAGCGCTGCTTCATCTCCTCGGAGCCGAACTGCGCGATCACGGGCCCGATCATCTGGGCGTTGAAGGTGAGCGGTTCCACCACCGACGCCAGCTGCATCTCGTCTTCCCAGATGTGCAGTTGCATGGGGGTCCAGTCGCGGCCGCCCCAGGCGACCGGCCACTTGGGGACGGCGTAACCGTGCTGGTTGAGAATCCGGTGCGTGGTGACGATGTCATCGCGGGAGAGTTCGCGGCCGTACTTGACGCGGTCGCGGATCTCCGCCGGGATCTCGGTCCGGTAGAACTCGCGCAGTTCGTCCCGGAATTTCACCTCGTCGGGTGACAGGGCAAGTTTCATCGCATCTCCCAGCGTCGCTGTCGTATCGAGTTCGAACTTACCCCCCGGTAATAGCGGGCTTGTCGCCTGGATCACAACCGCGGGCCACTCGGCCCGGCGGTTCACAGCCGGAGCTGGTACGTTGCCGAGAAGATCAGGCACGTTCCCGCCCGCGTCACGCGGCGAAAGACGCTCGCCTGCCACCACATCCGGTATCCGAGAGTTCGCAGGAGCAGCACGAGTGAACGGCAGGACCCTCCCCCGGCGCGCCGCAGCGGTCGCCGCCATCGCCGCCACGGCGGTCCTCGGTGCGACCAGCACCGCCACCGCCGAGCCGAAAGTTCCGGGCGACACTCCGGTCGGCATCGCGGTCGCCCAGCTCACCCAGGCCGCGGGCACCGATCAGGACGCGCTGAACGCGGTCGCGTCCACCGCCAAGACCGCACAGCTGGTTGCCGCCGCCGGACTGAAGAACATCGGCTTCACACCGTTCGGATATCAGGCCCCGACCCTGGGCTGCGGCTTCAACCTGCCGTTCACCATGACCGCCGCCTCCGCGGTCTCCGGTCAGCCCGGTCCGGACAACGGCCTCTCGGGTCCTCCCGGAACCCTGCGCTTCCAGGCCGCGCCCGCCACCGTCGGCATGCCGCTCGCCTCCGGCCTGAATGTGGCCTGGCTCAATGTCGGCAACGGCCGCAGCGGTATCACGCCCCTGGACGAGCAGACCGAATACAACCTCCCGGCCCTGGCCAAGACCGTCGACACCGGCCCCGGCACCGTCGTCGCCTCGCTCTGGGGCAGCATCGACTATCCGGGCTCGCGCTGCCTGGTCCTGCCCACCGTCGGCCTCTTCACCGTCGCCGACTTCCCAGTGACCCCGCCCCCGGCGACCACGGATCCGGCAGCCCCCGCGACCACCCCGGCCGCACCCGCGGGCCCGGCCGACACCGGCAGCAGCGGCACCGGCTCCAGCGACGCCAACTGAAACACCCCGCAGAACAACAAATGCGCCCCGGCTCACAGCCTGGGCGCATTTTTGTCGGCGTCGTAACGCGCTCGCGCCCGGGCTCTTTCGCCGCGCCGGGCAGGCGGGCGAAAACAGCTGGGCGGGTGCGGTTTACGAGCGGGGCTTGCGGCGGGTGTCGGCCCGCTTGAACTCACGATCACTGGGACCGCGACGGGGCGCGCGGCTCATGGAGCGCTGACCCGGCGCACCGGAATCGAGCTGGAGCTGAATGAGCTGACCGCTGATCCTGGTGCGGCTCAACGCGTTCAGCGTCTCCTGCGACAGATCGGCGGGCAGTTCCACCAGGCTGTGATCCGGGCGGATCGAGATATGCCCGAAGTCGCTGCGGCGCAGGCCGCCCTCGTTGGCGATGGCGCCGACGATCGCGCCCGGCGCGACCTTGTGCCGCTTACCGACCTCGATGCGGTAGGTGACCAGATCCGCACCGGTCTGGCGGTGCTGGCTCGGGCCGCCCTCGCGGGAACGACGCTCGCGGCGATCACCCTCGAAGGACGAACGCTCACCGCGATCGCCGCGCTCACGCCGGGGCGCGGGCTCGGGATCGGGCTCCATGAAGAAGTTGTTGCCGTCGTACGAGCCGATCGCCAGCGCGGCCGCGATATCCACCAGCGGGATATTGTGCTCGCGCTCGTAATCCTCGATCAGCTTGCGGAACAGCGGCAGATTCGCCGAGGAGAGATTCTCGGTGATGGTGTCGCCGAACTTCGCGACACGCTGCGCGTTCACATCATCGACGCTGGGCAGCTGCATTTCGGTCAGCGGCTGGCGGGTGGCGCGCTCGATGGCATCGAGCAGGCGGCGCTCACGCGGAGCCACGAACAGCAGCGCCTCACCCGAGCGGCCCGCGCGACCGGTACGGCCGATGCGGTGCACGTACGACTCGGTGTCGTGCGGAATGTCGTAGTTCACGACGTGCGAGATGCGATCCACGTCCAGACCACGCGCGGCCACATCGGTGGCGACCAGGATGTCCAGCTGGCCGTTCTTGAGCTGACCGATGGTGCGCTCACGCTGCGCCTGCGCGATATCGCCGTTGATGGCGGCGGCGGAATACCCACGCGCGCGCAGCTTTTCGGCCAACTCCTCGGTCGCCTGCTTGGTGCGCACGAAGATGATCATCGCCTCGAAGGATTCGACCTCGAGGATGCGGGTCAGCGCGTCCAGCTTGCGCTGGTACGACACCATCACATAGCGCTGACCGATATTGGTGTTGGTGGAGGTCTTGGTCTTGACCGTGATCTCCACCGGATCGTGCAGGTACTGCTTGGCGATCTTGCGGATCACCGGCGGCATGGTCGCCGAGAACAGCGCCACCTGCTTGGTGTCCGGGGTATCGCGCAGAATGCGCTCCACATCGTCCTGGAAGCCCATCTTCAGCATCTCGTCGGCCTCGTCGAGGACCAGATACTGCAGCTGGGTCAGATCGAGCGTGCCGCGCTCCAGATGGTCGATGACACGACCCGGCGTGCCGACCACCACGTGCGCGCCCCGGCGCAGGCCGGACAGCTGCACGGCGTAGTTCTGACCGCCGTAGATGGGCAGCACGTTCAGACCCGGGATATGCGTGGCGTACCGGCCGAACGCCTCGGCAACCTGGATCGCGAGCTCACGCGTCGGCGCCAGCACCAGTGCCTTGGGCGACTTGCCGGTTACTTCCAACCCCATGAGGATCGGGATGGCGAACGCGGCGGTCTTACCGGTGCCGGTCTGCGCGAGACCCACCACGTCCGAACCGCTCAGCAGCGGGGGAATCGTCGCAGCCTGGATGGGCGACGGCGATTCGTAGCCGACATCGGCGATGGCCCGCAAAACGCGGTCATCGATACCGAGATCAGCGAAGGACGGGCCGTTCGCGTCCCTCTCGTCGTCAGTGGGAACGCTGTCGGCCGGTGAGGTACTCATTGACCAGGAGTTTACTGCCTTACCCTGGTCGGTCCGACCATAGGGTGAATAGGCTGGACCGTGTGCAACCGGACAACCCGCCCTCGGCCGTCGCCGCAGCCCCCCTCCCGTCGGCCTCCGGACTGGGTCACGCCGAACCAGCTCCGGTGCGCAACTACGTAACCGGCACGGTCACAACGCCGGAACCGAGCAGTTCGGGGGCGACGACCGTCGTCGTTCACGAACCCGAGCTCCAACCGCAACCGAGCGTCGGCGCGGCGGATGCCAGAGCCATTGACATAGCCGTGGTGCAGTTCGCACCCGGCACCGACACCGTGGCCAATCTCACCGCGTTGCGTGCCGAGGTACAGGCCGCCGCCGAGCTCGGAGCACAGCTCGTGATCGCGCCCGAGTACTCGATGTACTCGGTGCTGCGGCTCGATGCGGGCGCGGTCGCGGCGGCGGAACCGCTCACCGGGCCGTTCGTGAACGGATTGCGCGGTATCGCAGCCGAATTCGGGGTGCACCTGGTCGCGGGCGTGCTGGAAGCGCCGGGTGGGGACCAGCCCGAAGGGCTCATCTACAACACGCTCGTGGCCGCGACACCCAATGCGGAATTCGCGGCGGTGTACCGCAAGGTGCACCTGTATGACGCGTTCAAATCGCGGGAATCCGATGTGATCCTGCCCGGGCCGCTGGACCAGGATCCGACATTCACCATCGACGGCATCGTGTTCGGTATGCAGACCTGCTTCGACCTGCGGTTCCCCGAAGGGATTCGGCGCATCGCGGCGGCGGGGGCGCACGTGCTGGTGCTGCCCGCGCAATGGATTCCCGGGCCGGGCAAGGTCGATCAGTGGACGACGCTGCTGCGGGCGCGGGCCATCGAGAACACCATCTACGTGGCCGCGTGTGATCAGGCCGCGCCCAATGGGTCGGGGGCGTCCATGATCATCGCGCCGACCGGTGCCGTGCTCGCCGAACTCGGCGATCAGCCCGGTATCGCGACCGCGCGGGTGGATCTGGATCACCTCGCCGAGGTCCGCACCACCAATCCGAGTCTGGCGCTGCGCCGCTTCACCATTCGCGGGGAGTAGTTCGGATTTCTTGCGGCGACAGCCCGGTTACTGACCGGATGTGCCAGAAAACCGGGGCGTCCCGGGGCGGCAACTAGACTGAACAGCAATGATGTATCCGGATCGGGGGACCGCCGGGCGAGCGCTGGGTGGGGTGCTCGGACACCTCCGCGCGGCGGATCCATTGATTCTGGGACTGCCTCGGGGCGGGGTGCCCATCGCGGTCGGCATTCGCGCGGTGATCGGCGGGGATCTCGATGTGCTGCTGGTGCGCAAACTCGGCGTGCCCTGGCAGCCCGAACTCGCCATGGGGGCCATCGGCGAGGACGGGGTGCGGGTGCTCAATGCCGACGTCGTACTGAACACCGGCGTCACACCCCGGCAGTTCGCCGAGGTCGAGGACCGCGAACGCGTCGAACTGGAACGGCGACGGCAGGTACTGCGCGCCGACCCCCCGATCCCCTTGAAGGACCGCACCGTGATCATCGCCGACGACGGCATGGCCACCGGCGCGACCGTCGCCGCCGCCTGCGAGATCGCCCGCCTGCACGAACCACGCCGCGTCATCGTGGCCGTCCCGGTGTCCTCCGCCGAAGCGCTGCACCGCATTCGGGCGCTCGCCGACGAAGTCGTCTGCCCGCTGGTACCGCGCGAACTCGGCGGCGTCGGCGGCGTCTACCTCGACTTCCACCAGCTCGCCGACGACGAGGTCGTTCAGCTGCTCGCCGAATAACGGTGACGCCGTGGGAGATTCGGCGGGAGATCCGGTGGGTCAGTGAATCTCGGTGATGCCCTTGCGGTGTCGCTGCGCGAGTTCGGCGTAGTAGGACGGATTCACCTTCACCCAGAGTTCGGCGGGCGTGCCCGTGATCGGCTTGCGCACCTGCGCGGGCGATCCGGCGGCCAGCACCCCGTCCGGAATCTCCGCACCCGGCGGCACCAGCGAGTGCGCCGCGATCATGGTGCCGCTGCCGATCTTCGCCATATCCAGCACCGTGCTGCCATTGCCCACAATCGATTCCGCGCCCAGCGTCGCACCGTGGAACACCACCGCGTGCGCGATCGTGGACCCCGGACCGATCTCCACCGGCACATCCTCCGGCACGTGAATCACGGCGTTGTCCTGCACATTCGCCCGCTCGCGAATAATGATCGGCGCGAGATCGGCGCGCAGCACGGCCCCGTACCAAACCGACGCCCCCGCCTCGACCCGCACATCCCCGATCAATGTCGCGGTCGGCGCGATGAACGCCGTCGGATCAACGGTGGGCCGCTTACCCTCGAATTCATAAAGTGGCACCCCCGCACCGTAATCCCCCACCCTGCCCAACGGTTCGACATCACCGGCCACCCACCCGAACCAGCACCGCGACGCCAGGTCGACTCAGCGAGCCGCGATCCTGCCGACCCAGTCCGCGATATCAGCGCTGACCTGCGCGTGCACGGGTTCGTGCAGCAGATCGTGCCCGGCGTCGGCGTATTCCCGGAACTCCGCTGCCACGGTCGCGGCCCATACTCGCACCGGTTCGATCGGCGTGCGCCGATCATCGACCCCGTGCACGAACAACACCGGAAGCCCTTCCGGCACAACCGGTCCCGGCGCGGCCCCTGATCGCGAGCCGCCACCGTCGGTCGAGGCGTTGCCGCGCGCGGTGGGAGTGTCCTTGCCCCGGGCGGACTTCGGGGGTTTGCCCTCCAGTACCGCGCGCGGCGTGCCGCAGAGAATCAGTCCGGCGAGCGCGGGCGCGGGTGGGCCGAGCACGGCCATAGCGGTGGCTGCCCCCAGGGAATGCCCCATGAGGAACAGCGGGAGGGAATCGGCCGGGGCTTGATCGAGGAATGCCCGTGCGTCAGCAGACAATTCGGGCAAAGTGCCCGGCCATTCGGCATCGCCCTCGCTGAGTCCGTGGCCGGAGGTGTCCAGGGTCCACAGTTCGATGCGGGCGGGCTCCAGGGCGCGGGCGAAGCGGTGGTAATGGCCGCTGTGCTGGCCGGTGCCGGGCAACAGCGCGATCCTTGCCGCGGGATCGGCGACCGGCCACCGGCGGTAGTGCAGCCGACCGCGGCCACCCTCGAAATACGGCATCCGGCGATTCTCGCAAACGCTCGAAAGGTGGTCCGATTCGACCGGATCGGCGGGTCAGGGGCGTGCATCGGGGGTCGGAGCGGGGCGGCGACACGCCGGAATGCCGGGTGAGGTTTCCAGGGGGCTGACGGGGTGGGCTGGGGTGGGGTGACGACGGGCGGGTGTGAGTCGTGTTGTCCCGCAACGTGGCCCGGCAATCCGGTGAAATCGGCCGGGGGTTGGGCCGGGGAGCAGGGGTGCGCGGGGGCTACCTGGCGGCGTGGGATCGGCTGTGGAGTCACTACGCTATGGCGCGACTCGGCACGTAATGGCGTGCGCGGGTCGCGGGTGTCGGGCGGAGAGACACAGGAGGGCCGCGATTGATTCTGTTCGGTGATCGTGTCGTGTGCAGCACCGGTGACCTGGTGTCGGCGGCGCGTTGTGAGTTCGCGCTGCTGCGCGGGCTCGACGCCGAACTGGGGCTGGTGACGTCGATCGGATATCCGGCGCCCGGTGTGCTGACGCATGCCTGGGATCGGGCGGTCGAACATCGGCTCGCGGATCTGCGGGACCGGTACGGGAACAGGGTGGTGCGCGTGCGCGTCCCCGGGGTCGAGCAGTGCGCGGACGGATCCGTCGACGCGGAGGCGGCGGTCGCGGCGCTGCGGGATGCGCATGAGCGGACGCTGGCGGCGCTGCGGGGGCAGGCCGAGGCGGTCGCCGGGGCGGTCGTGTTCGACGGGGAGTTCGCCACGCGCTGCGATTTCCTGGTGCACGACAGCGATCCGGAGACCTATGACTATCTGCCCGCGGCGGTGGTCGGGCGGAGCGGGCGGATTCCGGCGCTGTTGAGCCTGGCCGCCATGGCGGATGCGTTGCGGCGGTGCGGATTCCGGCCCGCCGCACGAGCCCGGCTATGGGTGGACGGTGTGGCCGGTACGCATTCGCTGGCCGATATCGCCGTCGTGCATCAGGCGCGCCGGGATCGGCTGCACCGGATTGTCGAGGCCAAGCTCGGGGAGCTGCTGCCCGTGCAGTGGGGCGATCGTCGTTTCCTGGCCTGCGGCAGCTGCCCGACCTGTACCGCCGAACTCGAATCCCGCCGCGATCTGCTGCTGGTGGCGGGTATGCGGCCCGCCACCCGGGCGCAACTCCGCGATGCCGGAATCACCACCGTGCAGCGGCTCGCCGCCGCCGATGCCACCGTCACCGGTGTACCCGGCCCGACCTTCAGCACCCTGCGCCGGCAGGCCGAACTGCAATTGGAGCGGGCGAGCACCGGCCATCCCGCGCACTCCCTCATCGATGCCGGAGCACTGGCCGCACTGCCGAAACCCAGCCTCGGCGATCTTTTCGTCAGCCGCACCGCACCGGATCGGATCGAGGTGTGGTCGAACTGGTCCGCGGATCGCGTGCACACCTTCGTCATTCACACCGGCGACGATGTCTCGGTCACCGATACCGCTGCGGCACAGGATATTTCCCACTGGCCCGATGACGCCGACGCCCTGCTGGACTTCCTCACCGAACGCCAGTGGGAGCATCCGGATCTGCGCATCCACCACTACCGCGGTGATCTGCGCCCACTGCTGAGCACGATCGGCGAACGCTATCCGGACGGCGAAGACGTTGTCGCCGAACTGCTTCCGGCCCTGGTCGACCTCTACCCGATCGTCCGCGCCGCCATGATCGTCGGCGAACGCTGCTACGACCTGCGCCAGCTCCCCCCGAATCAGGTCGGCGCCAGCGCTCCCCCGGCTCCCGGCGGGCTGGCCGGCAGCGGCCCCGAAGATGTTCGGCGACTGCGGGATTGGCTACTCGAGGTGGCGCGCGACCACAACGTGACACCGGCCCGGCGCATGTCCTACGACTATTGGGAAACCGGTCCGGACGAGGTCGAGGCGGCGCTGCGCGAATTCGCCGAGACCGGCTATCGCGATGGCCGCGAACGCAGTTCGGCGCAGATCGCGGCCGCGTTCACCGCGGCGGCGGCGGGCTACTTCCGGCGCGAACGGCAACCACTGCGCTGGGCGCATGACGATCGACTGGATCATCCCGTGGAGGAGTGGGCCGAGACTCCCGGCGTCCTGGTCGCCGACTGGGGCACCGTGGACACCAAATGGCACAGCACCGATCACCGGCCCATGCGCCGCTATCTGACCCTGACCGGCAGGCTCGGCACCGGTGACGCGCCGAAGCCGGGCACCCGGGTGCTGACCCTGTACGACCGCTCCGCACCCGGTCTGACCGCCCTGCCCGGTCAGCGCGCGGCCGCGCACGCGACCGTGCTGGGCTGCGCCCTGGACACCAATTTCGAGGATGTGGTGCGCGTCGTCGAACTGCTGCCGGACGGCTGCGAACCCTATGACGAACTGCCCACCGCCATCGCGCCCTGCCCGCCGGGCCGCAGCGAATACCTGGAGGAATCGCTCGAGGACATCGCACACCAGCTGCTGGTGACCCTGCCGGAGGTGCCGGACAACGCCGTGTTCGATCTGCTGTGCGGCCGCCCGCCTCGGCTGCGCGGGGGCAAACCGCTGCCCGAGGTCTTCGGCGATCACGCCGCCGCCGTCACCGCCGCCATCCTCGACCTGGAGGACTCCTATATCGCGGTGCAGGGCCCACCCGGCACCGGTAAGACCGCCACTACCGCGCGTGTGGTGGAAAGGCTTGTGACACGGTACAAATGGCGCGTCGGCGTGGTCGGCCGCACGCACGCCGTGGTCGAGCATGTGCTGGACGCGGTGGTGCAGGTGGGCGTGCTGCCCGAACTGGTCGCCAAGGCCGAAGCGCAGTCGGTGGCCCCGGAATGGCTGCCCATCGACGCCGCCAAATATGAGCGCTTCCTCGACAATGCCGTCAATGGCGGTGTGGTGGGCGGACTTTCGACGGATTTCGCCGATCCGAGCCGTATCGCACGGGATGGCCTGGACCTGCTGGTGATCGCCGACGCCGGGAAATACCCGCTCGCCGATGCCGTCGCGGTGGCACTGTGCGCGCGAAATCTGCTGCTGGTGGGCGATCCCGCGCCCACCAGCGGGCACGGCATTCATCCGGAGCCGGTGCATGATTCGGTGCTGGGCCGCCTGGTCGGCGCGCATCGCACCCTGCCTTCGGCCTTCGGCTACTTCTTGGATCGCACTTGGCGCATGCATCCGCGCGTCTGCGGCCCGGTGTCGCGACTGCGCTACGACAATCGGCTGCGATCGAACGAAACCGTCACCCTGGCAAGGGAACTCGAGGGCATCGAGCCCGGCGTGCGGACCATCACCATCGAACATCACGGCAACAGCACCGAATCCGCCGAGGAGGCCCGCGAGATCGTGCGCCAGGTGCGCAATCTGCTCGGCCTGCCGTGGCAGACCGGCGCGGTCACCCGCCGCCTGCATCCGCACGACATCGTGGTGGTCGCGCCGTATCACGCCCAGGTGGCGCGCATTCGAACCCAGTTGTCCCGCGCCAGGATCGAGGATGTGCTGGTCGGCACGGCGGACCATTTCCAGGGCCGCGAGGCCGCGGTCGTGCTGGTCTCCATGGCCACCTCCGCACCCAAGGACGCCCCGCACGGCATCGGCGCGCTGGTGTCCAGACACTGGCTGACCAGCGCCATCTCCAGAGCCATGTGGGCGGCGATCATCGTCCGCTCACCGCTGCTCACCGAATACCTGCCGACCACGGCGGCCGAACTGTCCGATCTCGCCGCGGTCCTGCAACTCGACCGCGTCTGAACGGGATTCGGCGTCAGCCGAAGTTCTGGCCTTCGCCGCGGTAGCTGGGCACCTGGGTGCGCTCGCCGTCGGCGACGAGCTGCACCTGGTTGAAGCGTTCGAGGAGTTCGCCCGCCTTGGCGTGCCGGAACCAGACGCGATCACCGATGGCGAGGTGGTCCGCACCGGTGAGCGGGGTCTGCACCTCGCCCGCGCCTTCGGTGCCGATCAGGCTCAAACCCTTGGGCCACACCGGTTTCGGGACACGCGTGGCCCCCGCCGGGCCGGAGGCGATGTAGCCGCCGGAGAAGACGGTGGCAATGCCCTCGGCCGGATGCCGCAGCACCGGCATGGCGAAGTACATCGCCGGGCGCGGAGCCAGATTGCGGTAACCGTCGAAAAGCGTTGGCAGATACAGCCCGGAGCCCGCCGTCACCTCGGTGACATCGGGATCGGAGATGCTCACCTCGATGGAGCCGGTACCGCCGCTGTTGACGATCTCGAGTTCACCGATCTCGGTGCGCACCGCCTCGACGACCTGCCGCCGGCGTCGCCCGATCTCGAAGGCCGACGCCTTCTTCACCAGTCGCACAGCGGGATTGGTGTCCGGCAGCCCGGCGATCTGCGCCTCGTAGGTCATCACGCCGACCACCCGGAACCCGCGCCGCCGCGCCGCACCGGCGACCCGGGCGGCGTGTTCGGGGGAATGAATGGGTGAGCGCCGCACGCCCAGATGCAGCGGCCCGATGCGCAGCGAGGCATCCACATCGATGCACACCCGGGGCGCGACCTTATCGCTGCCGACGGCGGCGCGAATGAAGTCCAGCTGGTCGAGATCGTCGACCATGAGCGTGATCGCGTCCAGCAGCACCGGATCGGTGGCGAGTTTGGCCAGCGAACCGCGATCGACGGTGGGATAGCCGAGCAGGATGTCCCGCGCGCCCAGTCCGGCCAGCCAAATGGCTTCGGCGAGCGAATAACCCATGATTCCGGCGAATCCGCCGGATGCGGTGAGGTCGCTGCCGAGCACCTCTTCGAGGACGGCGCGGCAGCGCACGGATTTACTCGCCACCCGGATCGGCACTCCGCGGGCGCGGCGTACCAGATCGGCGGCGTTGGCGCGCAGGGCGGCCAGGTCGACTGCGGCCAGGGGCGGGTCGAGCTCGGCGGTGGCCGCGTGCAGCCCCGCGATCGGCGACGGTTCGCTCACAGGTTCATTCGACCACGAAACTGGTCATGCGTCCAGCAATTCGGAAAGTCCGCGGGCGACGCCGCAGCGGCTCCCCAGGAAATACACAGCGGATCAGAGGTCGAGCGCCTTGGTGGACAGGTACGACACCAGGTCATCGAGCACGACCAGCGATATCTCGTCATCGCAGTCGGCCAGCCAGCGCAACACCATGCCCTGGATCACCGCCACCAGATACGCGGAGATCGCATCCACCGGCTCCAGCCACTGCGTACCGGACCGCTGCGCACACAGCTCCAGGAACGCGGTCACCTCCTGATCCAGGTCCCGGAACATGGCCGACGCCACCGGATCCGGCACACAGACCGATTGACCGCCCTCCCAGCGTCGGCGCAGGACCGCCAGCGTGCCCTCGTAGGCGCGTAACTGCCGGTCCGGCGAGGACTTCAGAATCGGCCAGAGGGTGCTCACCCCCGCGTGCAGCAGCACTCGCAGGGCACGGCTACCGGTGATGTCGAGCGAATCGGCGGCCTTTTCGATCGCCTCGGACATGGCCGATCGCAATCCGACCTGGACGATTTCTCCACTAGCGCTCAACGACGACTCCCTTTGGCGAAAAAGATTCGCGCATCTTGCTTGCGCGGCTCGCTCAACGGGTTTGCAGATCAGCACTGATCCCCGAGCAGGACCCCGGCGTACCCGTTCAACGGGTCTCAACGATACGTCGTTTTCTGGGTCGATGACCAGCTTTGATAGCCGGTTTCGTACCGGAAGATTGTTTCGTTACCTAATCGCTACTCGTCCGCGATCGAATGGGAATCGTCGAAATTCATCGATCGCCCGGTAAACCAGGCATTAGAACCGCTTGGTATTTTATGAAAGCTAGTACCGCTAAAGATAGCGAGTGTGCGCGAACCCACACGTCCGAACCCGCCACGCCCTCGCAACGCGCCGGTAGCGACACGAAATTCACGTCCACTAGCCGGATTCGACATCCTCCGTTCGGACGCCCACGGATAGCCTGGCCGAGTGACTTCAGCGCGCCACGACCCCCTCCTGATCAACGGCACCTTCAACTTCCGCGATGTGGGCGGCGCCCGCACCACCGCGGGCGCATCCGTGCGCGATGGAGTGCTGTTGCGTTCCGCCCAGCTCAGCCGCCTCGACGACCAGGGCCGCGACCGGCTGCTGGAACTCGGCGTCACCGATGTGCACGATCTGCGCGGCTTCGCCGAGATCGACCTGATCGGCCACGACGCCCTGCCCGAACAGGTCCGGCTGCACGTCACCCCCTTCGACCCGCGCATGGGCGAGACCCCGCCGCACGAGGCGCGCCGCAATGTCACCGCGGCCAATCACATGCTCGAGGTCTACCGGCTCTTCCCGGCCATGCCCGAGGCGCACAGCGCGATCAAGGCGCTGGCCGATTCGGTGCTCACCGGCACCGCCCTGGTGCACTGCGCCGCGGGCAAGGACCGCACCGGCTGGGCCGTGGCCACACTGCTGCGCGCGGTCGAGGTCACCGAGGAGGACGTCTACGCCGACTACCTGCTCAGCAATGACGCGGTCCCGGTGCTGCGCGCCTACATGGCGGGCGATACCGATGAGGAACTCTCCGACGATCTGCTCGGCGTACGCCCGGAGTACCTCGAGTCCGGCACCAACACCATGAACGAGATGTACGGCGGCATCGACGGCTACCTCACCGAGGTCGGCATCGATACCGCGCAGCGCGACGCGCTGCGCACCCGCCTGGTCGGGTAAGCACCGCACACGACGCAGGGCCGCGACCGGCGAGGTCGCGGTCGACGCTGGCTGTTATTCGGCGAGGGAGCGGCGGACCAGGCCGTCCGGGTCGATGCTCACGTGGTTGCCGGTGTGGAACCACGCGCCGGTGAAGCGGGATTCGGTGGTCTGCGGATCGTTCCAGTAGCGGGGGGCGACATTCGGGCCGCGGCAGAGCAGTTCGCCGTGGCCCGCTTCCGCGCGCGGACCCCAGAGCGCGAGTTCGGTTCCGCCGAAAGGGAATCCGAGGACATCGCGGGCGGCCGCGCCGTCATCGCGGGCCAGGCCGATACCGCTGGTTTCGGTGGCGCCCCAGACCGACCACTGGCGGGCCTCGGGGAAGATCTCACGAAGATCGGCCGCCACCGAATCCGAGGTGGAGTGGTCGGCGGCGGCGAGTTCGGCGCGGTGGCCCGCGCTGCAGACCTGGCGCACCCGATCCAGGCGCAGGCCCGCAAGTTCGGGCAGTAGGCCCGCAAAGATTCTGGGGGTCGCGGAGACCATGTCTATTCGTTCCGCGACAAGCGTTTTCGCGATCACCGCCGGATCCGGGGCAAGCACCACGGTGCCGCCGACCGCGAAAGTGGGCAGCAACTGATCCACACAGCCGCTGGCGTGCGCGAGCGGCAGCAGCACCAGATTGCGCAGCCCTTCGCTCGGCAGATCGAGGGTGCCGACCACGGAACGGATTGCGGACAAAAGGTTTTCGTTGGTCAACTCCACACCGCGCGGTCCGATCTCGGCACCGGGACTGGTGTAGCAGAGTAGTGCCAGCTCACCGAGGGACGCACCGTCATCGATGAACGCCGCGCCGTCCGGCAGCGCCTCGCGGTAATTCGCCGCGCTGCCACCACCGTCCAGGATGTAATCGGCATCGGCATCGCGAATCACGCGGTCCGCCAACGCATCCGGCAAACCGTCATGCACCAGCACCGGCACCGCGCCGGACAGCAGCGCGCCCAGGAACGCCTGCACCCAGCGCGCGCCCACCGGCATTCGCACTGCGACCCGGTCCCCGTAACCGATTCCGTGCTCCTGCAATCCTCCTGCGATCCGGGAGGCGGAGTACCAGAGCTCCCGGTAGGTGAGGCGGGGGCCGCCGATCTCGACCACCGCCTCCCGCGCGGAGAAGTTGTGTACCTGCACATCCAGCAATTCCGTGAGCGCCGGGGTCAGGTTCCCGTAGCGCAGGATGCCATCGGCACCGCGCGCAACCGGGTTGTCGCACCAGGCATTTCGCGAGTGCGGGTATTCGACCAGTAACTGCGACATCCGTCCCTCCGAGCGCCTCGAGCCTGCAGGCACCAGTGACTATATGATGCACATCACATCCGTGGGCGGATTGTCGGCAAACGTAGTCGAGACGTCACGGCACGGAAACGACTAGCGCCCGGTGTACGTGGCCTTCCCCGGGCCGACGTCGAGGAAACTCTTGACCGCACCGCGCAGATCATCGGTGGCGAAGAGCTGGCCCGAGACCTGCGGCGTCACCGAATCCGCATGCGCCACACCGCCGGAACGCCAGGCGCCGATGATCTCCTTGGTCGCCGCGTGCGCGCGCGTCGGGCCGTCGGCGAGCCGCGCCAGCAGTGCGCGGGCGGCGGTGTCGACATCCTCGTGCACCGCGTTGACCACACCCCAGTCCGCCATCGTCGGCGCGTCGTAGAGATCGCCGGTCATCACGAATTCGCGGGCGCGACCCGAACCGGCGCGCTCGGCCAGCCGCTGCGGGCCGCCCATCGACGGGGTCAGGCCGACCACCGTCTCCACCAGACCGAACTTGGCCTTGGGCGCGGCCAGAATGATGTCGCAGGCCAGCGCGATCTCGAAGGCCGCGGTCAGGGTCAGGCCGTGCGCGGAGAAGATCACCGGGCACGGCAGCGCCTCCAGCGGATGGATGATGCGCGCGAACAGCGTCTGCCACAGCTGCGCGCCCTCGGCCATCGAAAGTCCGTCGAACACATGCACGTCCACGCCGCCGGACACCAGTTTGCCCTCGGCGCGCAACAGCAACGCGCGCGGCGTCTCGGTGGCGAGTTCCTGAATATCGTCGGCGAGCGAGTCCAGCAGGGCCTGGTCGAAAAGATTCAGCGGCGGATGCGCGATGGTGATGATCGCGGCCTGCGCGCCGCCCTCGGTGACGATGCGTTCCAGACGGGTGGGCTTCGAGTCGGTCATGAACTGAATGTATGCGCAGTCACATCCCCGGGATAGATCGGATCCGCAGCGCGTCGCGGAGCACCGCCGCCCGCACCGCCGATCTGGAAGACTGATCCGGTGACCACCTCGGAAGCCGAAAACGGCGCGTACGTCGAGCCGGGCGAGTTCAAACGCGATACCAACTACATCACCACGCGGATCACCGCGGACGGACGCGACGGCTACCCCGTCGAACCCGGACGGTATCGGCTGGTCGCGGCGCGGGCCTGCCCGTGGGCCAATCGCACGCTCATCGTGCGACGGCTGCTCGGACTGGAATCCGTACTGTCCCTCGGCCTTTGCGGGCCCACGCATGACAAGCGCAGCTGGACCTTCGATCTGGATCCGGGCGAGGTGGATCCGGTGCTCGGCATCCATTTCCTGCGCGACGCGTATCTGGCCCGCTTCCCCGACTACCCGCGCGGTATCACCGTGCCCGCCATCGCGGAGATCGCGACCGGGCAGATCGTCACCAACGACTACGCGCAGATCACCCTCGACTTCTCCACCGAATGGACCGAATACCACCGGCCCGGTGCGCCCCAGCTCTATCCCCAGGAGCTGCGCGCGGAGATCGACACCGTCAACAAGCGGGTGTACACCGAGGTCAACAATGGCGTCTACCGTTGCGGATTCGCGGGCGACCAGGCCGCCTACGACGCCGCCTACGACCGGTTGTTCACCGCGCTCGACTGGCTCGAGGAACGCCTCACCGGCCAGCGATACCTGGTGGGCGACACCATCACCGAAGCCGATGTGCGACTGTTCACCACGCTCGCGCGGTTCGATCCGGTGTATCACGGGCATTTCAAATGCAATCGGCAGAAGCTCACCGAATTCGAGGCGCTCTGGGCGTACGCCCGGGATCTGTATCAGACCCCGGGATTCGGTGACACCACCGACTTCACCCAGATCAAGCAGCACTACTACATCGTGCACACCGATATCAATCCCACCAAGATCGTTCCCGACGGCCCGGACCTGGCCAACTGGCTGACCCCGCACGGCCGGGAAGCGTTGGGCGGCAACCCCTTCGGCAAAGGCACGCCACCCGAGCCGCCGCTCCCGGCCGAGCTGGTGCCCGCCGGGCACCAGCCCGCCTGACACCGCACGACAGTGTTCCGGCCACCCCGCGCGGCCGGAACCGGGTCAGCGGGTTTCGCCGCCGTAGGTGCCGAAGCTCCAGTACACGCCCTCGGGATCACGGCAGACGAAACCCCGTGACTTGTAACCCTCTTCGTCGCGGAGTTCGCGGGTGATGTTCGCGCCCGCGGCCTTCGCCCGGGCGTAGATGGCATCGGGATCGGGCACCACGATGTAGATCGAGCCGACCCCGGGCGGCTGGCAATCCAGGGCCATCCCCTCGCGGGACGAACCGAGCATGATCGCGCCGCCGCCGGCGGGCCAGGCCAGTTCGGCGTGCGCGACGATATCGCCGTCATTGTGGCGGGCGACGGTCTCGAAACCGAAGGCCCGCTCGAGGAAGTCGATCGCGGCCGTGGCGTCGCGGTAGACCAGGGTCGGCCACACCAGAACGGTGCCGGTCGGCGCTGCGGTGGAAGCTGCTGATGTCGTCGTTTCGGTCATGACCTCAGCCTGCTATCCCGGCGGGCTGCTGGTCTTGGACGAATGGGAACTCCTCGCGCTCACGCCACACCGACGGCGGCAGCCCGGCGAGTTCGCGCCACTCGCGAGCCATATGCGCCTGGTCGTAGTAGCCGGAGCGGATCGCGACCTCGGCCAGCCCGGGCGGTTCCGGCAGGCGCAGCATGGCGTGCGAACGCTCGAACCGGGCGATGCGCGCGAGATCCTTCGGACTCACGCCGAGTTCGGCACTGCATCGATTGCCGAGATGCCTTCGGCTCCAGCCGATCTCATCGGCCACCGCCGCCACCCGCACCGCCGGATCCGGTCCGGCCAGCAGGTCCCAGGCCTGCGCCAGCTCCGGATCCCACCGCACGGGACGCACGCGGCGCAGCAGGATCTCATCCAGGATCTCGAAACGGCGCGGCCATTGCGCGGTGCCCGCGAGCCGCTCCCGCAGTTCCCGCGCGGACGGTCCGAACACCTCGGACAGATCCACGATCCAGGAACCCAGCGCCGAGACCGGCATGCCGAACAGGGCGCGACAGCCCAGCGGGGTCAGAGCCAGCTGCACGCCGTGCTGATAACCGTTGTGCGCGATCAGACATGGCCGGGTGGTGAGGCCGCTGGCCAGCATCTCCCAGGTTCCGCCCGGCTGATCCGGATGTGAGGAGACCGGCACCTCGATCGGCTCGTCGATGGTGATGATCACCGTCAGCACCGATGCGGGCATCCCGATGTGCGTGCCCGGGTCGAACCCATGCAACAGGTAGCCCTCGTATCCGAGGACGTAAGGGCGCAATCGCGGATCCGGGATTCCGCTCGCGCCTTCCGACACACCCGCCACGAAGCCCACGATATGCCGCGTGTCCGACAGGGGTAAGGAGTGATCCGGCGACCTTCGGGAGAACTCCCGGAACTGGCCCCGCTCACACCGCATGTCCGGTGCGAAAACGGCTATGTCTCCAGGTGACCGGTGAAAGTCTCGTCGAGGCGGAGCCGCGCTGAGACGGAACCGGCTGGTCTCGCGGATCGTTGAAGCCGTGCAATAGAGTTTCGGTCGGAGGACCGCGCGAATGTTAGGGGTATGGCGATGTTCAAGGCCGGGCTCGAGAAGACAGTCGTCTCGCTGCTCGACAATGGGGCGCAGGTCCAGGCCCCCGCTGTCGCGAAGTATGTCGGGAAGCTGCGTGATGGCCACCCGGGCGAATCCCCCGCGCAGATCATTGCCCGGATCGAGAAGCTGTACCTGACCGCCGTCACCGGCAGCGGTACCGCCGTCGGCGCGACGGCCGCCGTGCCGGGTGTCGGCACCATGGCCTCGATCGCGGCCATGAGCGCGGAGACCGCGTTCTTCCTCGAAGCCTCCGCGGTCTACACCCTCGCCGTCGCGGCCGTGCACGGCGTCGCGCCCGATGACAAGGAACGCCGCCGCGCCCTGGTGCTGGCCGTCGTCATGGGCGAGAGCGGTATGGAGATCGTGCAGAAGAGCGTCGGCAGCTCCGCCAAGAACTGGGGCACGCTCATGGCCGGGAAGATCCCCGGCATCAGCGGTATGAACGACACCCTGCTCAAGCGATTCGTCATGCAGTTCCTCGCCAAGCGCACCGCGCTCATGGCGGGCAAGGTGATTCCAGCCGGAATCGGCGCGGCCATCGGCGGTTTCGGTAACCGCGCGCTCGGGCACGGCATTATCGACAATTCGCGCAAGGCTTTCGGCGCACCGCCCGCGGTGTGGCCGCAGCCGCTGGTCATCGACGCCGATCCGTTCCCGGCCGTGGAATCCGCACCCCGGACCAAGCAGCAGTGAGCCCGGCGCGACCGCTCGCCTTCGCCGCGGCCGGGCTGAGCAAGAGCTTCGGCACCGTCACCGCCGTCGACGATGTGAGTTTCGTGGTGCCCGCGGGCAAGGTCGCGACGCTCACGGGCCCGCCCGGCGCGGGCAAGACCACCGTGCTGCGCCTGTTGCTCGGCCAGCTGACCCCGGACTCCGGTACCGCCGAACTCGGCGGTCCGGCCGCCGCACCGCGCGGAAAGCAGGTGCTGGGCGCGGTGCAATCCCCGCGCGGACTGCATCCGGCCCGCACCGTGCGCGGGCAGTTGAGCGTATTCGCCGCGGCCGCGGGTGTTTCCGGTGAGCGGATCGACGAAGTGCTGGCGCTGACCCGCCTGGACACCCTCGCGCAGGAGTTCACGCGTGCCCTGCCGCCCGGGGCGCACACCCGCCTCGCGCTGGCGATCGCGCTGCTCGGCAATCCGCCGCTGCTGCTGCTCGACGATCCCTTCGACGGGCTCGACGGGGCCGAAACCGCCTGGCTCAGCGAATATCTGCGCGCACACGCCCGGCGCGGCGGCACCGTCCTGCTCACCTCCCGCACCCTCAGCGCGGTACTCCCGGTAGCCGATGAGCTGATCGTGCTGGACCGCGGCAAGATCACCTATCAGGGCAGCCCGGCGCGCCTGCGCCGCAATCACCCCGATCGCCTGCTGGTGCGCGCCACCAGCCCGATCGCCCTGGCAACTGCCCTGGCCGCGGCGGGCTTCACCGACGCCGTCATGCGCCCCGACGGCCGCCTCGCCGTCGCCGAAGCCTCACTCGCCCAACTGGAATCGGCCGCCTCCCAGGCTCGCGTCCAGCTCACCGAGATCACCCCGGAACACATCCACCCCGACCAGGTGCTGGCCGCCCTGGCCCACACCGCCCCCGCGGCCCAGCCCTACCCGGCCCCCACCATGTACGGAATGCCGCGTTGACCGCAGCGCGCGCGAACGCCCCGCGCGCTTCCGAATCGGACGCCGCGGCCGCTCCGGCCGAACGCGCTCATGACGCTGTGGCGGGATCGCCGATGATCGGCCGGACCCGTCCGGCCGGTGGCCAGCTACGAGAGGATTTTCGATGATTCTGGATGTCGTGCCGGATTCTGTACTGCGGGCGGCGGATTCGGAGTTTCGGAAGATCACCTCCCTGCGGGTGAACCGGCGGGTGGCCGGGGTGCTGGTGGGGTACGGGGTGGTGGCGTTCGCGATCATGGGGCTGAGCTTCGAACCGGCGGATGCGGCGGTGCGGGATCGGTTCCTGTTCACGACCGGGTCCGCCATCGCACCAGGACTGGCGTTGCTCGCGGCGGTGGTGCTGGCCGCGATCCTCGGGGCGGTGGCCTCGGGCGATGAGTATCGACTCGGGTCACTGGGGTTGAGCGCGCTGTTCACACCGGACCGCAATCTGCTGTTCGGCGCGAAACTCGGTGTGACGGCGGCGGTTTCACTGGTCGTCACGCTGGGGCTGGAAGTGCTCGGCGGTGCGGCGCTACTGCTGTTCGGGCGGGATCGGGTGCCGCTCACCGCGAATCTGCTGGCCATCTTCGGCGGCGTCGCCTTCGCGGTGGTCTGCTGGTCGATTATCGGTGCGGCACTGGGCTTTCTGCTGCGGACGCCGGTGCAGGCGATCGCGGCCATGATCGCGGTGGCGGTGATCGAGCCGCTGGTGTGGATCACCGCGCGGGCCGTCGGCTTCGGCGGGCTGGCGAATATCCTGCCGATCTCGGCGACCGTCGGTGCGATGACCAATGGGGCCTACGCCAAGGGCGCGTTCATCGCGCCCACCCCGGCCGCCATCGCGGTACTGCTGATCTGGACCGGCGGCGCGGCCGCGGCGGCATGGTGGTTCTTCACCCGCCGCGACCTGTGAGACCCGTTCCGGCAGTACGGATTCAGTCGGTGCCGCGGTCGGCGAACAGGCGACGCCACACCTCGTGATCGGTGCGCGGACCGCCCGGGGTGTCCGCACCGTACTTCGCGATGAGGGCGGGTAGATCCAGCGGTGAGGTGGGCGCGGCCATGGTGGTGAGTTCCTCCTCGACGGCGGAATCCGGTACCAGCCAGCACACTTCGAACTCGATACCGTCCGGATCGGCGGCGTAGAGCGCCTTGGTGGAGCCGTGATCCGAGGCTCCGTTCAATGCGCCCGCGGCCGACAGCACACCCTTGACGCGCTGCAATTCGGCGAGCGTGTCCACCTCCCAGGCCAGGTGGTACAGGCCCACCCGCCCGGTGCGATGCGCGACCGACGGATCCGGCGACTGGAACAGGCCGAGATCATGATCGTTGGCCGAACCCGCCGCCTGTAGGAACGCCGCACCCGGGAACCCGCCCGGCAGCCGGCGGAAGCCGAGCACCTCTTCGTAGAAGGCCACCGACCGCTCCAACTCGGCGACGAACAGTACGGCGTGATTGAGACCCTGAATCGGCATGAATCCAGCGGACCACGCCATCGCGCCCCCGCACAAGCGCGAGTCCGACTTCGCGCACCGACACGCCCGCGACCCCGGGATTGTCGGTGGGCGGGAACAAACTGGGGGGAGGGCCGTCGTTACGGCACTAGGTGAGCGTGATGAAGGTGGATGAGGCCGGGGTGGAGAAAAACGGGGTGAACCAGGCTCGAACGGGCGCGACGACGGCGCGCGGGGATGCGGCCGCCACGGGAGCGCCCGAAAACGCGGCTGTCGGAGCGGCGGCCGGTCCCGGGTGGCTGCGCCGTCTCTGGGAGCGCTGCCGTCAACATCCGTGGTTGCTGGCGGGCATCGCCGTCGCGGTGCTGATCGGTGCGGCGGTCGAGGTCACCGGGCCGCTGCTGGCCAAGCGCGCGCTGGACGGCGCCACCGCCGGGAACACCGGCATCATCACCGCCATGGCCGGGCTGCTGGCGCTGCTGGCCGTCGGCCGCTTCCTGTCCTCCTTCGGCCGCCGCATGGCCGCCGGGCAGCTCGCGCTCGATGTGCAGCACGAATTGCGCGTGGATCTGCTTGCGGCGCTTCAGCGTTTGGACGGTCCCGGTCAGGACGCGCTGCGCACCGGGCAGGTGGTGTCCCGCTCCATCAGCGATCTGACCCTGGTGCAGGGCCTGCTCGCCATGGGTCCGTGGTCCTCGCTCGCGGTACTGCAATTCGTGCTCGCCGCGGGCGTCATGCTGTGGCTGTCCCCGCCGCTGGCGCTCACCGCGCTGCTGGTGGTGCCGGTGCTGGCGCTGGTGGTCTATCGCGTCCGGCCGCGGCTGTACGCCGCCACCTGGTCGGCGCAGCAGCGCGGTTCGGATCTGGCCCAGCATGTCGAGGAGACCATTACCGGCGTGCGCGTGGTGAAGGGCTTCGGGCAGGAAGCCCGCATGGTGGATCTGCTGGAACGGCACGGCCGCAAGCTCTATGCCGAGCGCATGCGCGCCGCCCGCATCGACGCCAAATTCGGGCCGACGCTGTCCTCGGTGCCGCAGGCCGGGCTGGTGGCGGTCATCGCCGCGGGCGGTGTGCTGGCACTGCACGGCTCGATCGGACTGGGCACCCTGCTGGCCTTCACCGCCTACCTGTCCACCATGACCAATGCCACCCGCACCATCTCCATGGTGGTGGTGATGGCACAGCTCACCCGCGCCGCCGCCGAACGCGTGCACCAGGTCATCGACAGTGCGCCCGAACGCACCGATCCGGAACATCCGGTGGCACTGCCCGCCGGGCCGCTCGGTATCGAGATCTCCGGCCTCACCTTCGGATTCGATCCGAAGCGGCCCATCCTGGACGATTTCGATCTGACCGTGGCCCCCGGTGAGACGGTGGCCATCATCGGCCCGGCGGGTTCGGGCAAATCCACGCTGTCGCTGCTGCTCCCCCGCTTCTACACCCCGAATTCCGGCCGGATCTCGCTGTACGGCAACGATTCCCACGCCGATATCGCCGAACTGCGCGCCACCGAACTGCGCGATGCCGTCGGCGTGGTCTTCGACGAGGCCTTCCTGCTGTCGGACACCATCTCCGCGAATATCGCGCTGGGCCGCCCCGAGGCGACCGAGGACGAAATCCACACGGCCGCGGTCCAGGCCGCCGCCGACGAATTCATTCGGGCCCTGCCCAAGGGCTACGACACCGTGGTCGGCGAGCGCGGCCTCACCCTGTCCGGCGGTCAGCGCCAGCGCATCGCGCTGGCCCGCGCCCTGCTGGCGAACCCGCGCATCCTCATCCTGGACGACGCCACCTCCGCCGTGGACGCCCTCACCGAGGCCGCCATCTTCGCCGCGCTGCCCACCGATTCCGGGCGTACCACCCTCATCCTCGCGCACCGCGAATCCACCCTCGCCCACGCCGACCGCATCATCCGCCTGCCCGCTCCGGGCGGAGAGACCACACCCGGACCGGCGATCGCGACGCCCGCGCGCACCGGACTGGAAGCCGACGCCGGGCTGGATCCCGATACGCCGCAAGAGGTTCGGAAATCGCTGGCGAAACTGCCCGCCGCGAACGAACTGCCGGAGCTCGATCCGGCCGAGCTGCGCGAGCCGGATACCGAATTCCGGTTGAGCAAAGCCATGCGGCCGGTGCGCTGGCTGGTCATTGCCGCGGTACTGCTGCTGGCGGTGGATGCGATTGTCGGCGTGGGCTTTCCGTCGATCGTGCGGTACGCCATCGACTCCGGCGTGACCAACCATGACGGCGCGGCACTGGCCAAGGCCGCCATCATCGGTGCGGTGCTGGCGGCCGTCGGCTGGCTGGCCGCCTCGACCGCGCTGGTGTGGGGTTCCCGCGCGGGTGAGCGGGTGCTGTACGGCCTGCGAGTGCGCAGTTACGCGCATCTGCAACGGCTCGGGCTGGACTATTACGAGCGCGAGCTGTCCGGCAAGATCCTGACCCGCATGACCACCGATATCGACGCGCTCTCCACCTTCCTGCAAACCGGGGTGCCCGATGCGCTGGTGAGCGTGCTCATGGTGCTCGGCATCGCGGTGGCACTGCTGATCATCAATGTGCAACTGGCGCTGGTGGTTTTCCTGTCGCTGCCGCCATTGCTGTTGGCCACCTGGTGGTTCCGCCGGGTCTCCGATGCCGCGTACACCGAATCGCGTGAGCACGCCGCCACCGTGAACGGCGATTTCGCCGAGAATGTCGCGGGTTTGCGTGCGGTGCAGGCGAATCGGCACGAGCGGCGCTCGGCCGAGCGCTTCACCGGCTATTCGCACCGCTATCGCGTGAGCCGGATGCGGGCGCAGCGCGCCATCGCGCTGTTCTTCGCGTTCGTTGGCGCATGGGCCGATCTGGCGTTGGCCGCGGTCGTGTTCATGGGTGCGCGCGAGGTCGCGAACGGCGTCACCACCGCGGGCACGCTGGTGGCGTTCGTGCTGTATCTGGAGCTGCTGTTCGGCCCGATCCATCAGCTCTCCCAACTCTTCGACGGTTATCAGCAGGCGCGAGTCGGATTGCGCCGCATCGGGGAACTGCTGCGCACCCCGTCCTCCATCGCCGCCGATCCCGCCGACGCGGTCGCCGTACCCGGCCGTCTGCGCGGTGAGGTGGTCTTCGACGATGTGCGCTTCCGCTATCCGGGCACCGATACCCCGGCGCTGGACGGTGTCACGCTGCGCATTCCGCCGGGCACCAGCCTCGCGCTCGTCGGTGCGACGGGCGCGGGGAAATCGACCATCGTGAAACTGCTGGCGCGGTTGTACGACATGCCCTATGACGGAAATCACGATCGACGGCACGGTGATATATCCGGCTCGATAGCCGATTCCTATGGGACGCATCGCATTACCGCCGAAAGCGGCACGATCAGCGTGGATGGCGTCGATATCCGCGACTATCGGCTCACCGACTATCGATCGCGGCTGGGCGTCGTTCCTCAGGAAGCTCACCTGTTCACCGGCGACATCGCCAGCAACATTGCATTCGGCAAACCTTTTGCGAATTCAGCGGAGATCGAGGCGGCAGCCGCGGCGGTCGGCGCACTGGACACCATCAACGCGCTACCGCTGAAAATGCGCCAGCCGGTGGGCGAACGCGGCCGTGGACTCTCGGCCGGGCAACGTCAGCTGATCGCACTGGCCCGCGCCGAACTGGTGCAGCCGGATCTGCTGCTGCTGGATGAGGCCACCGCGGTACTGGATCCGGCGGCCGAGGCATCGGTGCTGGTAGCAAGCGAATCGGTCACGCAGGGCCGGACCGCGGTGATCGTCGCGCACCGCCTCGCGACCGCCGCGCAGGCCGATCTGATCGCCGTGGTGGCCCAGGGCAAGATCACCGAAATCGGCACTCATGAAGAACTGCTATCAACACACGGCGGGTACTCCCGCCTCTGGGCTGCGGCACAGGCCACCGAAGGAATATTCTCAGTTGAGGACGAGTCGTCACTAAGGAACGTGTCCGCTCGGTGGTAGTCCATGCCCATGGGCTTACAGGGGTGGGCATATCCTCAGAGGGGGCGCGTCGGCGCGCATCCGCCGATTACCCGTGCCGGGCACGTCACAAACGTCGCAGCGCGAAGAACGAAATGAGGCGAACACCTGCTGTGAGCAGCTCAACAGACCAGTTCGGACAGAACCAGTGGCTTGTCGACGAGATGTACCAAAAGTACAAGCAAGACCCGTCGTCGGTCGATGAGAGCTGGCACGAGTTCCTCGCCGATTACTCGCCGGAGTCCACTCCCGGCGATACCGGCAACAGCCAGCCGGTTACCCCGGCGACAGCTGCGGTAGCTCCCCCTGTCACCCCGCCCGCGGCCCCCGCCGCACCGAAGGCCACGCCGAGCGTCGCACCGTCCACGAACAGCGTGCCGACTTCGGTCGCGAACAACGCGCCCGCCGCCAATCCGGCCCCCGCGGCGCTGGCCACCCCCGCGCCCGCCGCGGCCGCGGTGCGCACCCCGCAGACCACCCCGGCTCCGGCCTCCAACGCGGCCCCCACCACGGGCGCGCCCAAGGCCGCGACCGCCGATGAGACCAAGATCCTGCGCGGACCGGCGGCGGCCGTCGTCAAGAACATGTCGTCGTCGCTGGCCATCCCCACCGCCACCAGCGTCCGGGCCTTCCCGGCCAAGCTGATGATCGACAACCGGGTGGTCATCAACAACCACCTCGCGCGTACCCGCGGCGGCAAGATCTCCTTCACCCATCTGCTCGGCTACGCGATCGTGCAGGCGGTCAAGGCGTTCCCGAACATGAACCGGCACTTCGCCGAGATCGACGGCAAGCCGAACGCGGTCACCCCCGCGCACACCAATCTCGGCCTGGCCATCGACCTTCCGGGCAAGGACGGCAACCGTTCGCTGGTGGTCGCGGCCATCAAGAACACCGAGACCATGACCTTCGCGCAGTTCCACAGCGCGTACGAGGACATCGTGCGCCGCGCGCGCGACGGCAAGCTCACCGCCGACGACTTCTCCGGCGTCACCATCTCGCTCACCAACCCGGGCACCATCGGCACCAATCATTCGGTGCCGCGGCTCATGCAGGGTCAGGGCGCGATCGTGGGCGCGGGCGCGATGGAGTACCCGGCCGAATTCCAGGGCATGAGCGATGAGCAGCTCGCCGAAATCGGCATCGGCAAGCTCATGACGCTGACCTCGACCTACGATCACCGCATCATTCAGGGCGCGGAGTCCGGCGATTTCCTGCGGACCATTCACAACCTGCTGATCTCGGACGAGTTCTACGACGATATCCACCACGGCCTGGGCGTGCCCTATGAGCCGATCCGGTGGCGCAAGGACATCAAGGAACGCGGTATCGACAAGTCGACCCGCGTTCAGGAGATGATCGCGGCGTATCGCAACCGCGGTCACCTGATGGCCGACACCGACCCGCTGCGGCTGGTGAAGGACAAGTTCCGTTCGCATCCGGATCTGGATGTCACCCAGCACGGCCTGACCCTGTGGGATCTGGATCGCGAATTCAATGTCGCGGGCTTCCACGGCCAGGAGCGCATGAAGCTGCGCGATGTGCTGTCCATCCTGCGTGACGCGTACTGCCGCCACGTCGGTGTGGAGTACACCCACATCCTGGATCCCGAACAGCTGCAGTGGATTCAGGACCGGGTCGAGCAGAAGCACGCCAAGCCGACCGTCGCCGAGCAGAAGTACATCATGTCCCGGCTCAACGCGGCCGAGGCGTTCGAGACCTTCCTCGCGACCAAATACGTTGGCCAGAAGCGCTTCTCGCTCGAGGGCGCGGAATCTGTCATCCCGATGATGGACGGCGTCATCGATCAGTGCGCCGAGTACGCCCTCGACGAGGTCGTCATCGGTATGCCGCACCGCGGCCGCCTGAACGTGCTCGCGAATATCGTCGGCAAGCCCTACTCGAAGATCTTCACCGAGTTCGAGGGCAATATGAACCCGGCCGCCACGCACGGCTCCGGCGATGTGAAGTACCACCTGGGCGCGCGCGGCACCTACATCCAGATGTTCGGCGATAACGACATCGAGGTCTCGCTGACGGCCAACCCGTCGCACCTCGAGGCCGTCGACCCGGTGCTGGAGGGTCTGGTTCGCGCCAAGCAGGATCTGCTCACCAAGGAAGACCTGGTCACCAAGGGCGAAGAGGCGCGCAGCTTCTCCGTCGTGCCGCTCATGCTGCACGGTGACGCGGCCTTCGCCGGTCAGGGTGTCGTCGCCGAGACGCTGAACCTGTCCGGTCTGCGCGGGTACCGCACCGGCGGCACCGTGCACATCGTGGTCAACAACCAGATCGGCTTCACCACCGCGCCCGAGTACTCGCGCTCCACCGAATACTCCACGGACATCGCGAAGTTCATCGGCGCGCCGATCTTCCACGTGAACGGCGACGATCCCGAAGCCTGTGTGTGGGTTGCGAAGCTGGCCGTCGACTACCGCCAGCGGTTCAACCGCGATGTGGTCATCGACATGATCTGCTACCGCCGCCGCGGCCACAACGAGGGCGACGACCCCTCGATGACGCAGCCGAACATGTACGACGCCATCGACACCAAGCGCTCGGTCCGCAAGGCCTACACCGAGAGCCTGATCGGCCGTGGCGATATCTCCATGAAGGAAGCCGAAGACGCCCTGCGCGATTACCAGGGGCAGCTGGAGCGGATCTTCAACGAGGTGCGCGAGCTGGAGAAGTACGTTCCGGAGCCGTCCGAATCGGTCGAGGACGAGCAGCAGATGCCGACCACGCTGGTCACCGCGGTCGACAAGACCGTGCTGCAGCGCATCGGCGACGCGTTCGTGAACGCGCCCGAGGGCTTCAATGTGCATCCGCGCGTCAAGCCGGTCATGGAGAAGCGCCGCGAGATGGCGTACGAGGGCAAGATCGACTGGGCCATGGCCGAATTGCTGGCCTTCGGTTCGCTCATCGACGAGGGCAAGGCCGTTCGCCTGACGGGTCAGGATTCGCGTCGCGGCACCTTCTCGCAGCGGCATTCGGTGATCATCGACCGCAAGACCGGTGGCGAGTACACCCCGCTGCACAACATCGGGTCGAAGAATCCGGGTTGGTTCGCGGTGCACGATTCGGCACTGTCCGAATACGCCGCCGTCGGTTTCGAATACGGCTACTCGCTCGGCAACACCGACGCACTGGTGTTGTGGGAGGCGCAGTTCGGTGACTTCGTCAACGGCGCGCAGACCATCATCGACGAGTTCATCTCCTCCGGTGAGGCCAAGTGGGGCCAGCTGTCGGAGGTCGTGCTGCTGCTGCCGCACGGTCACGAGGGTCAGGGTCCGGACCACACCTCCGGTCGTATCGAGCGCTTCCTGCAGCTGTGCGCCGAGGGTTCGATGACGGTGGCGGTTCCGTCCACCCCGTCGAACTACTTCCACCTGCTGCGCCGGCACGCGCTCGACGGCATCCGCCGTCCGCTGGTGGTCTTCACCCCGAAGTCCATGCTGCGCAACAAGGCCGTGGTCTCCGAGGTCGAGGACTTCACCGACAACAAGTTCCGTTCGGTGCTCGAGGAGCCCACCTACGAGAGCGGCGACGGTGATCGTTCGAAGGTCAAGCGCGTACTGCTGACCTCCGGCAAGATCTACTACGAGCTGGTCGCGGAGAAGAACAAGAACAAGCGCGACGATGTGGCCATCGTGCGCGTCGAACAGCTCTACCCGATCCCGAAGTTCCGCCTGAACGAGGCGCTGGAGGGTTACCCCAACGCCACCGATCTGGTGTGGGTCCAGGAAGAACCGGCCAACCAGGGCGCATGGCCCTTCTTCGGCCTGAACCTCCCGGAGATCCTGCCCGCCCGCTTCGCCAAGCTGCGTCGCATCTCGCGGCGCGCGATGTCGGCCCCGTCCTCGGGTTCGTCGAAGGTGCACGCGGTGGAGCAGGCCGAGATCATCGGCGAGGCGTTCGCACCGACCGTCTAGCACAACCGTTTTCACGTTCCGGGCCGGATTCTCACGGGAATCCGGCCCGGCGCCGTTTGTCCCCTAGCTGGCGCGTTACATCCCGTTCGGTGCGAATGTGCTGGTCATAGGCTCGGATTCATGAAATCGATCAGTACCGATATTCAGATCGACGCCACACCGGAGCAGGTGTGGGCGGTGTTCAGTGACTTCGAGAGTTACAGCGAGTGGAATCCGTTCATTCGGGAAGCCAAGGGGACGCTCGCGGTCGGTGAGCGGCTGGAGATGCGGATGTATCCGGTGACGGGGCGGCCCATGGGTTTCAAGCCCCGGGTGCTGGTGGCCGAGCATGCGAAGGCGGTCACCTGGAAGGGAATCGTGGTGGTGCCCGGGCTTTTCGACGGTACGCACAAGTTCACGATGGAGGCGCGGGACGGCGGGACGCGGTTCGTGCAGGCGGAGGAGTTCGGCGGGGTGCTGGCTCCCTTCATGAGCGGCACCATCGCGAGCACCATCGAGAGTTTCGAACTGTCGAACGAGGCGCTGAAGAAGCGGGTGGAGCGATGACCACGGTCCAGCCATCGGTGCATACGATCGTGCTGAAGAGCCTGCTGCACAACGGAATCGTGCATCGCGCGCTCGCGCTGGCGGTGGCGACGATCGTGCTGATCGCCGTTCATCATCCGACCTGGGTGCCGTACGCGGTGAGCCTGTACGCCATCTGGAACGCCGCCGCCGTCACCCTGAACGCGGCGAAGGCGGCGCGGGCCGCGAAGGCGTGAGGTGCGCTCAGGCGGCGCGCCGGAAGGCGTCCGGGGTCTGCCCGGTCCAGCGCTGGAAGGCGCGCCGCAGGGTGCGATGATCGGTGTAGCCGAGTCGTCCGGCGATGGATTGCAGCGAGAGATCGGTCTCGCGCAGCAACCGGGTGGCACGCTCGAATCGCACCGCCTCCAACTCCTCTCGCCACGTCGTCTCGTGTTCGGCCAACCGGCGTTGCAGGGTGCGCGGGCTCATCGCCAGCCGATGCGCGACCTCCTCCAGCGAGGTGCCGCGGCCGTGGCTGTCCGCCAGCGCCTCCCCGATCGCACCGCGGAAGCTCTCGCGCCAATCCGGCGCGGGCCGCGCGCTGTCGATGATCGAGCGCGCGTACATTCGCATGACGCGCTGTAGCTCGGGATCGAAAGGTCTTGTGGCGGGCTCGGATTCGGTATCGAGGAAGGTGATTCGATTCCCGCCCTGGCCGAAGTGGATGTTCCCGGTCCCGAACACCTCGTCGAGATGTCCGTGCCGCCGCGGCGCGGTATGCGCGAAATCCACTCGTACGGGCCGTAATCCGTCTCCGCGCGCATCTCGCGCGCGGCGCAGTATCAATCCGAGCGCGTACTCGTTGATGGTGTTGTCCACCTCGGTGCCGGTGGAGAGGTTGTCGTGCTGCACCGTCAGCCGAGAACCGTCCTCCATCACCGAGATTCGCGCGACCGGATCGCAGATGACGCTCAGATACTCTCCCGCGTCCGCGAAACCCGCCGCGAGGGTGGGCGCTCCGGTCACCAGGTAGTCCCACACGTGCAACCGCCCACGGTCCGCGGCCGCGATGGCGCGTGCACCCCCGCCCACCGGATCGGCCGCCGCGATCAGCTCCCACACCCGCAGCAGCGATGAGGTCGGGAACCGGGTCAGATCATCGTCGACCGCGGGTCCGGTCACCCCCTCGATGAAGGCCAGCTCATGCTCGGCAACCCCGGACTCCCGTGCCACCCCCACCAGCAACCGCATCACATGTGATGCCACCGAATCCCTGACCACCGCGTCAGCCTACCGAGCGGCCTGTTTCTCGTCCTGCCCCGAAAGTGACTGGCGCGGTGCGCCATCCGGACCCACCCGTGCGCCGTCCGGACCCACTGTGCGCCAGGGCACAGTGGGTTGTGCCCGCCATGTTCCACGTCGTATATTCCACGTGGAATATTTGGAGCGGAACAGGAGGCCGATATGACCGGCAAGCAGGCGAGTGCGACGCTGACGCCTTTGGCGATCGCGGTGCTCGCGCTGCTGGAAGAGAAGCCGATGCATCCGTACGAGATGTATCAACTCCTGATGACCCGGCACGAGGACGAGCTGGTGAAGATCAAACCCGGCTCGCTCTATCACACGGTGGCGCGGTTGGCGGAGCAGGAATTGGTGGTGGCCGAAGGCACCGATCGGGCCGGTAATCGCCCGGAACGGACCACCTATCGGATCAATCCGGCGGGCCGGGACAGCCTGCGCACGCGCATCACGGAAATCCTTCGCACTCCGGTGAAGGAGTACCCGATTTTTCCGCTCGCCATGGCCGAGGCGCACAATTTGCCAGTGCACGATGTGATCGCACTACTGCGCGAACGCGTCACCTGGCTGGACGGGCGAGTCGCCGAGTTCGAGGCGCTGCAGGACTGGATCCGTTCGCGGCGGGTGCCGCGGCGGTACTGGATGGTCATCGAGTTCCTGCACGCCACGAATCTCACCGAGGTCGGCTGGCTGCGCAAGACGATCGCCGAACTGGAGTCCGGCGAACTGCCGTGGTCCGATTTCGACCCGGAGACCGGCGAACGCATCCCGAGCTGCGATGACGATGACGACGATCGGCTCGGCGCGGACTGGGGCGCGGGCCTGAGTCAGGCGGATCTGGCTGCCGTCCGAAAGGGCGTGGTCCCCTGACAAACCGCGAAAACCGGTCCACTACACAGACTTTCATCTCTAGATAGGAATCCCATGTCCACTCAACACAATCCGTGGCTGGCGCTATACGCGCTGGTCGTCGGGTTCTTCATGATCCTGCTGGACATGACCATCGTCGCGGTGGCCAATCCGGCGATCAAGGAGGATCTGAACGCCGATATCAACAAGGTCATCTGGGTCACCTCGGCCTATCTGCTGGCCTACGCGGTACCGCTGCTGGTGACCGGGCGACTCGGAGATCGCTTCGGCCCCAAGAACATCTACCTGATCGGCTTGACGGTCTTCACCCTCGCCTCGCTGTGGTGCGCCATGTCGACGAGCATCGAGATGCTCATCGCGGCCCGCGCGGTGCAGGGTCTGGGCGCGGCCCTGATGACCCCGCAGACGATGGCGGTCATCACCCGCACATTCCCGCCGGACAAGCGCGGTGCGGCCATGGGTCTGTGGGGCGGCGTCGCCGGTCTGGCGACCCTGGTCGGCCCGATCCTGGGCGGCGTGCTGGTGGACTGGCAGGGCTGGCAGTGGATCTTCTACGTGAACGTGCCGATCGGCATCATCGCGTTCGTGCTGGCGGCCTGGCTGGTGCCCGCGCTGGAGACCCACGAGCACAAGTTCGACTTCGTCGGCGTGGCACTGTCCGCGGTCGGCATGTTCCTGCTGGTGTTCGGCATCCAGGAGGGCGGCACCCGGGATTGGGACGCGCTGATCTGGCTGATGATCGGCGGCGGCATCGTGGTGCTCGGCCTGTTCGTGGTCAATCAGGCGCGCAATACCGGTGAACCGCTGGTGCCGATGAGCCTGTTCAAGGATCGCAATTTCTCGCTGTCCAGCCTGGCGATCGCGGCCATGGGCGCGTCGATCACCGCGACGTTCGTGCCGTTCTACTTCTTCCTGCAGCAGGTGCACGGCATGTCGCCGACCAAGTCGGCGCTGGTGCTGGCCCCGATGGCGATTCTGACCGGTGTGTTCGCGCCGATCATCGGCAAGATCTCGGATCGGATGCCGCCGCGCATTCTGCCGACCATCGGTTTCGCGGTGTTCGCGGCGACCATCTTCGGTTTCTCCGCGCTGATGAAGCCGGATACCTCGATTCCGCTGTTCCTGGTCATCGGCGGTATCGCCGGTATCGCCAATGCCTGCATCTGGGCGCCGCTGGCCACCACGGCCACGCACAACCTGCCGATTCAGCAGGCCGGTGCGGGCGCGGGCGTGTACAACACCACCCGTCAGGTGGGTTCGGTGCTGGGCTCGGCGGCCATCGCGGCGCTGATGTCCTCGCGACTGTCGGCGCAGCATCTGCCCGGCGGTCCGGTGATGGAGGGCGGCGGTAGCGGTGGCGGCAAGATTCCGCCGGAGGTGCTGGACAAGATCAGCACCGCGCTCAGCCAGTCCATGATTCTGCCGGGCTGCATCCTGCTGATCGGCGTGCTGGCGTCCGCGCTGTTCGTCGGGCACGGCAAGAGTGATCACCGGCAGGCCCCGGCTCCGGAGAAGGTCGATATCGCGGGCTGAATCATCCTGTGCGACAGGGGATCCGCATCAATAGACGAGCCCGTACAACCGGGTCCAGTCGATGCGGATCTCTATCGGCATATCTATCAGCGTCTCACCGCCGGTGGGCGTGAGCCGCCGGTGCGGGCGGTAGTGCCCGAGCACCAGCACGTGGGTCTGGATCGCGGTCACATGATCGCGGTCCAGATACACCAGCCAGAACCACGGAATGCCAGCGAGTGCGTACTCGGCCTGTTTGTCGGCGGTGTCCACGCGTTCGGTCAGCGGTGACACCACCTCGATCGCGAGTTTCACGCGCGGTGCGGGCAGCACCCCGGAAACCGTTGGGGCGCAGGTGAACAGCGCGACGTCCGGGCGGCGCAGCGTGACCCGCGGCAGTTCCCAGAGCAGTACGTCCTTATCGGTGCCGACGTAGAGCGGACCGTCGCTGTACTGCCCCATATGCGAGATGGCGGCGACCTCGAGCATGGCGGCGAGGCGGCGGGCGGCATTGCGATGCGGCTGCGGCGCCGGATCGGCGCGCACCACATCACCGTTCACCACTTCGACAATGCGGCAGAAGTCGCGGGGTAGCTGCTTCCAGACATCGAGGGTGATCGGTTCGGGCTGCAGGTTTTCCGCCCGCGCCCACTCCAGCACTCCGGTCATATGGCGCTCCTTGATCGGGCGTCGAACGGCCTGGGCGATCGTAAACCGTGGGCGCGGGCAAAACGGCCGTTCGGCATTTTCGCCACTCCGACACTCCGAATAACCGGTGGTTTGCGGTATTTCAGCCGATGCGCACGAACCGCGACGCGTAACCGGTCGCGCCGTCGGGGACCTCACCCGCTTGATCGGAGGTCTGCACGACGCCGGCACCGTCGGTGCTGCGCGCCCAGATGGTGTGCGGGCCGGAGGTGGCGTCCCAGTCGAAAGCCCATTGCCGCCAGGTGTCTATCGACGGTTCGGCGGCGAGCCGCGCGGGCTGCCATGCACCCTGGTCTATCCGCACTTCCACGGCATTGATGCCGCGATGCTGCGCCCAGGCGACGCCCGCCACCGTCACCTTGCCCGCCGCCAGTTTGCCGCCGGCCGGGGTGTCGATGCGGGTTCCGGTCTTGATCGGGCCGCGTTCGGACCAGCCGCGCCGGGTCCAATACGCCTGTGCGCGATCGAATCTGGTGATCTCGATATCGGTCACCCATTTGGTCGCCGAGACATAGCCGTACAGGCCCGGCACCACCATGCGCACCGGATAGCCGTGCGCGGTGGGCAGCGGTTCGCCGTTCATACCGACCGCGAGCATGGCATCGCGGCCGTCGGTGAGCGCGGCCAGCGGACTGCCCGCGGTGAACCCGTCGATACTGCGGGACAACACCATATCGGCGTCCGGATGCGGACCCGCTTCCGCGAGAATCTCATCCAGCCGATAGCCCAGCCAGCTGGCATTGCCGATGAGATCGCCGCCCACGGGATTGGAGACGCAGGTGAGCGTCACCAGTTTCTCGATGGCCTGCCGGGAGCCGAGATCGGCGTAGTTGAGCCGGATTTCGCGATCCACCATGCCGTGGATGCGCAGTGACCAATCATCCTTGCTGACCTGCGGGACGGTCAGCGCGGTATCGATGCGGTAGAAATCGCTGTTCGGCGTGAGATACGAAGACAGGCCCGGGATTCGGAGATCGGCGGCCGGATCGACCGCCACCTGCGGCCCCGACGGCGGCGGCAATTGCACCTCCGCCCGCTCCCCCGAGACGTCCCGTTTCCGCAGTCCGAGAACGCGTCCCACCAGACCGGCCGCCGCACCGGAGGCCAATGCGATGCCGATCCCGCGCATGACCAGTCGGCGCTCCACCGGTGCATCCGGATCCGCTTCCGCGGCGGCGGTTTCCGAGCCGTCGGCGGGTGCCAGCGCGGCCGCGCTCGCCGCATCGAAATCCTCGATGCGGCGAATCAGGCTGCGCAGCACCGCGATTCCGGCCCACGCACCCAGCAGTGCGGGCAGCGCCCAGGTCCAGGACGAATCCGCGCGGGTGACCGCGGCGACGATCGCCAACAGCCCGAAGGCCGCGAAGAGGATCGACCCGATCGGGCGCTTCACCCGCTCGGCGAGTCCGGCCAGCCCGGCCACCAGCACCGCGACCGCGCCCATCGAAATGAACAGCACCAGTTTGTCTTTGGTGCCGAAGGTGCCGATCACCCACTCGCGCACCCCATCCGGGGTGTGATCGACGATCAGCGATCCGATCGCCTGCAATGGCGTGCTGTCCGGGCTGATCAGCACCGCGACGATCTCGGCAACCCCGAGGGTCACCGCGGCGGCGGCTACGCCACCGGCAATTCGAAGTTCACGACCGGCCACGAATTCGACCCTACTGCGGGATCGGGCCACCGCACCGGCCACAGAAATGACATTCCGATGACGCCGGAACTCCCCCGGTCAGCGGTATGAAAAAGGCGCTGCCCCGGAAGAATCCGGTGGCAGCGCCCTGTCCGAACGAAGATCTAGGAGTAGATCGCCTCGACGTCCTTGGCGTATTCCTTCATGACCACGTTGCGCTTGAGCGAGAGCTTCGGGGTGAGCTCGCCGCCCTCCTGGGTCCAGTCGACCGGCAGGATGCGGATCTTCTTGATCGCCTCGGCATGCGACACCAGCTTATTGGTGGCGGCCACGGCCTCGTTGATCTCCGCGACCAGCGCCGGGTTCTCGATCAGGTGCTCGATGGTGGTCTCGGGCGGAATGTTGTTGCGCTCGCGCCACTTCGGCAGCGTTTCCTGATCCAGGGTGATGAGTGCGCCGATGAACGGCTGCCCGTCGCCGACCACCATGACCTGGCTGATCAGCGGGTGCTGGCGCAGCGAATCCTCGAGCATGGCCGGAGAGACGTTCTTACCGCCGGCGGTGACCAGGATTTCCTTCTTGCGGCCGACGATGGAGATGAACCCCTTCTCATCGATCGCGCCCAGGTCACCGGTCTTGAACCAGCCGTCGGCGTCGAACGCGTCGGCGGAGGCGTCCGGGTTGTTCCAGTAGCCGGAGAATACGACCGGTCCGCGGATGAGCAGTTCGCCGTCCTCGGCGACCTTCGCGCCGTGGCCCGGCAGCGGCTGGCCGACGGTGCCGACCTTGATGTTCTTGGGGGTGTTGACGCTGACGGCCGCGGTGGACTCGGTCAGGCCGTAGCCCTCGTAGATGGTGACGCCCGCGCCGCGGAAGTAGTGGCCCAGGCGCGCGCCGAGGGGTCCGCCGCCGGAGACCGCGGAACCGCACTGCCCGCCCATGGCCTCGCGCAGCTTGGCGAACACCAGCTTGTCCAGCACGGTGTGCTTGAGCTTGAGCACCAGTCCGGGGCCGCCGGTCTCCAGCGATTTGCTGTAGTCGATGGCCACCTCGGTGGCGTAGTCGAAGATCTTGCCCTTGCCGCCGTCGTGCGCCTTCTGCTTCGCGCCGTTGAACACCTTCTCGAATACGCGCGGTACCGAGAGGATGAAGTTCGGCTTGTACGCGCCGAACTGGTCGACCAGCGTGGACCAGTCGGAGCTGTGCGCGACGGTGACGCCCGCGTCGAACGCGGCCAGCGCCACGGCCCGCGCGAAGACGTGCGCGAGCGGCAGGAACAGCAGCGACTTCTGGCCGGGGCGCAGGAATTCGCTCATGGCGGAGCGGTCGGCGGCCGATTCGGCGTACAGGTTGGCATGCGAGAGCATGACGCCCTTGGGCCGTCCGGTGGTGCCGGAGGTGTAGATGAGGGTCGCGGGCGAAGCGGCCTTGACCTGGGCGCGGCGCTCGTGCACGACGCTGTCGTCGAGTTCGGCACCGCGCGTGGTCAGTTCGGCGATGGCGCCGCCCTCGATCTGCAGCACCTCGCGCAGATCACCGAGTCCGCCTTCGATTTCGGCGATGGTGGCGCGCTGCTTCTCGTTCTGCACGACGATCGCCTTGGTGGCGGAGTCGGACAGGATCCAGCGGATCTGCTCGGCCGAGGAGCTGTCGAAGATGGCGACGGTGCAGCCGCCGGCCGCCCAGATGGCGAAGTCCAGCACGACCCACTCGTAGGAGGTGGCGGCCATGATGGCCACCCGATCTCCGAGTTCGATTCCGGAGGCGACCAAGCCCTTGGCCACACCCGTGACGGCCTTGGCGAACTCGACCGCCGTGACGTCGTTCCAGCCGCCCTTACCATCCGGAGTGTTGAAGACGACCAGGTCCGGGGTCTTCTCCGCATGCCGGAACGCACCGTCCGACATATTGGCGCTCTCGGGGATGGTGTAGGTAGCCGGGACTTCGAACTCTCGCATCGCTGCCCTTCCACAGTGGGTTTACTCGCGGGTAATTTACGCCACGCTTACATGTCACACCCGGCAGCCCGCCCGAACCTGTTCTATCGAACCGTTCGAACGGGCTTCACAAACCGTGCCACCACTATCCTATGGAACGGGTTTGCGCAGGTCGAAGGGCCTGGCGCAGGAACTCGCCGAGTTCCCGGGTAATGGCCTCGGCGGGCGCCACCAGGGACGCCTGCAATTGGGACACGTGCCAGAGACCCTCGGTCTCGGTGAACCGGGTCTCCACGCCCGCCGCGCGCAGTTTCGCGGTGAGCCGGGTGCACTGGTCGTGCAGCAGCTCTGATTTATCGGCCTGCACATAGGTGGGCGGCAGCCCGTGCAGATCGGCGAGCAGCGGCGCGTAACCGGTGTCGAGGCCGTCACCGGCGCCCAGATAGGCGGCGGCGCAGGCCCGCGACCACGGCTTGTTGATGACCAGATCCCGGGTGCGCTCGGGGATCTCGTTGGGATCGCCCCACGGTGCGATGAGTCCGAGCGCGGCCGGGGCCAGTCCGTGCTTATCGCGCAATCGGATCGCGAGCGCCAGCGCGAGCCCGCCACCGGCCGAATCCCCGCCCACCGCAATGCGTTCGGGCTTGTAGCCGAAGGCGATCAGCTCCAGGAACGCCGCCTCGGCATCGTCCAGCGCCGCCGGGAACGGATGCTCCGGGGCCAGGCGATAGTCGAGAACCTGTACGGGACAACCGGTTTCACGCGCCAGATAACCGGCGAGCGCCCGATGCGTGGCGGGCGAGCCGACCGTGTAACCGCCGCCGTGCAGATACAGCACGGTGGCGCTGTCGGTGGCCGGACCGAGCGTGACCCGCTCGGCCGGACGACCACCCAGGCGCACCTTCTCGTAATGCGTACCGCGCGGAGCCCGTTGCAACGGCGCGCCCAGATCCATCAGGGCGCGCTGCACCGAGAAGGGCAGCGTCTTGTTCAGCATGACCCGGAACACCGGATGCAGGACCGCACGCGCGAGCGGCAACGGCAGATTCAGCTGTGGCATAACCAATTCCCTACGGCAGGAAGCGCTTCTGTACAACGGCGGAGATGCGCTGGTAGTACGAGCCGGTGCTGCGCACGAACAGATCCAGCAGTTTTGCCTCCCAGCCGATCAGCACGCGGCCGTGTCCGCGGGCCACGCCCTCGGTGATGGTCTGCGCGGCCATGGCGGGGGTGTGCATGGCGAGCTTCTTGTCGAACAGGGTCGCCAGGTTCTGCTGGTTCAGGCCCTCGGAGACCGTCGCGTTGCGGGCGACGGCGGTCTGGATGCCGCCGGGGTGCACGCAGGTGACCTTGACCGGCTTACCGCTCATGATCATTTCCTGGCGCAGCGCCTCGGTGAAACCGCGCACCGCGAACTTGGCGGCGTTGTAGGCGCTCTGGCCGGGCACGGCGATGAGGCCGAACAGGCTGGAGATGTTCACCACGTGACCCGAACCGGATTCGATCAGGTACGGCAGGAATGCCTTGGTGCCGTTGACGACTCCGTAGAAGTCGACGTCCATGATGCGGTCGATGTCCTTGAACGCGGTGTCCAGCACATCGCCGTGGTGCGCGATTCCGGCATTGTTGTAGATCTGGTTGACCTTGCCGAAATGCTTCTTGACCTCATCGGCGTAGACCAGCACGGCCTCGCGCTCGGCCACATTGAGCCGATCGGATTTGATCTCCACACCGAACTTCTCGCACAGTCGCACGGTTTCGGCCAGGCCCTCGGTGTCGATATCGGACAGCGCGAGTTTCGCGCCGCGGCGGGCCAGGTTCTCCGCCAGGGCGCGGCCGATGCCGGAGCCGGCGCCGGTGATCACACAGACCTTGTCCTTGAAGTAAGCATCGTTGCTCACGGTTACCACTTTCGGTTGTTCGGGCGCTGCCGGAGGTTAGGCGGCGGTCCGGGCGGAAGTTGAAGTCTCATAGGCCGATACGTCGAACTTCTGGAGCAGGCTCCGGAAGCGGAAGGTGAAGTCCGGCCAGAGCGTGGTGTTGTTGCCGTGCTTGTCCATGTACCAGGAGGCGCAGCCGCCGGTGCTCCAGACCGCGCCGCTCAGCTTCTGCTGCAGTTCGGCGTTGTATTCGTCCTGCACATCCTTGCGCACTTCGATGGTGCGCACACCCAGGCGGTCGATGGTGGCCACGGCGTCGGCGATGTAGTTGATCTGCGATTCGATCATGAACACCATCGAGGTGTGGCCGAGGCCGACGTTCGGGCCGAGCATGAAGAACATATTCGGGTAGTTGTGGATCGCCGAACCCTTGTAGCCCTGCTGCCCGATGCTCTCGAAGACCTCGGCCAGGGTGCGGCCGTCGCGACCCGAAATGGTGTCGTAGGCAGGGGAATCGGTGACGTGGAAGCCGGTGGCCACCACGATGGCGTCCACTTCGCGCTCCACGCCGTCCTTGGTGACGACCGACCCGGAGCGGATCTCCTGGATGCCGTCGGTGACGACGTCGACATTGTCGCGGCCCAGCGCCGGGTAGTACTCGTTCGAGATGAGCATGCGCTTGCAGCCGATGCGGAAGTTCGGCGTGACCTTCTTGCGCAGCTCCGGATCCTTGACCTCGATGCGCAGCTTGGCGCGCGCCACGGTCTCCAGGATCTTCATGGCGGGCGGGAACTTGGCCAGGCCGACCACCTGGGTCTCGCGCGCGGCGTAGATGGCGGCGCGGGACAGCGCCTGCGCGCCCGGAATGTATTTGAAGGCAAGCTTTTCCGGCAGCAGGTAGGGCCGGTCCGCGCGCGGCAGCAGCCACGGGGCGGTGCGCTGGTACAGGTCCAGGTGCGCGACCTGCTTGGCGATCGACGGCACGATCTGGATGGCGGAGGCGCCGGTGCCGATGACGGCGACGCGCTTACCGGTCAGATCGGCATTGTGATCCCAGCGCGCGGAGTGGAAGATCTCGCCCTGGAAGTCGTTGATGCCCTTGATATCCGGCAGGTTCGGCTCGCACAGCGCGCCGACGGCGGAGACCAGGATATCGGCGGTGAAATCGCCCTGCGAGGTCTGGATCTCCCAGCGGGCGGTGTCATTGTTCCACTGCGCGCCGGTCATATCGCAGTTGAACAGGTGCTTGTCGCGCACGTCGTACTTATCGGCGACGGACTTGATGTAGCCCTGGATCTCCGGCTGCTTGGAGAACGAGCGGGACCAGTCCGGGTTCAGCGCGAAGGAGTACGAGTACAGGTGCGAGGGCACATCGCAGGCCGCGCCCGGGTAGGTGTTGTCGCGCCAGGTGCCGCCGACATCATTGCCGCGCTCGAGCACGAGATAGTCGGTGCGACCCTGCTGACTCAGCCGAATGGCCAGGCCCAGGCCGGAAAACCCGCTGCCCACGATGATGATGTGGGAATGCCGGGCGGCCCGGTTGTCGACAGCTTTGTCTGTAACCTTGCGACTCATGTACATCAGCGTAGGGTCTTATTGAGTAGGAGTCAATAGTATTGACTCACGTTCAGTAAGATTTCGCCATGACCCGAGGAGCCAAGGTGAGCAAGCCGGACGCGGGTGCCAAACGCACCCGGCTCAGCCCCGACGATCGACGCCTGCAACTCATCACCCTGGGCGCGAACATGCTGCGCGAACGGTCCCTGGAGGAGGTGTCGGTCAGCGAGATCGCCGAACAGGCCGGCATCTCGCGCGGCCTGCTGTTCCACTACTTCCCCACCCTGGGCGATTTCCACCTGGCGATCATCGCCTACGCCAACGCGGAACTGCTGGAACGCACCACCCCCAATCCCGCGCTGCCGCTGGCGGAGATGCTGCGCGATTCGGTCGAACGCTATGTCGCGTACGTGGAGGAGAACCGCACCCCCTACCAGGCCCTGTTGCGCGGACCCATCAGCGCCAGCCCGGAACTGGTCGCCATGGTGAACGCGCACCGCCTCGCCCAGGTCGAGCGCATCCTCGCCGAATCCCCCATCCCCGTGGAGGATTCGGATATGCCGCGCCTGACCCTGGCGGTCCGCGGCTGGATCGCCTTCGTCGAGGAAACCACCCTGACCTGGCTCCGCGAGGCCCCCATCACCCGCGAGGCGCTGATCGACCTGCTGGTCGAATCACTGCCCGCGCTGGCGCTCAACTCCACGCTCGCCGCCGCCCTGCTCGAGTGACGGCCAGCTCGGTCACGGGCGCGATGACCCGGGTATCGATTGCGCGCGAGGCTGTTTCGGGCCAGTAGCCGGTGACCGCGGTCGCCATGAGCGCCGCCGCGAGCGGGCTGTGCGCGCGGCTCAGGGTCAGAAACAGCCGTTCGGCGGGATTCCAGTCGTATTCGGGTTCCAGTGTCGACATCGGTGCCCTCCCATATCTCGTGTATCACCAGGCCACGAGAGTGCCACCGGACGAACCCGCCCCGCGCCTGAAAAATCCGGCCGCGGAGTAGATTTCAGAGAATTTTCACTCCAGCTCCGCGTAGTTCCGCAAACCTTCGAGATCACGCACCACGACATGCCTGTTGCGCAGGCAGACCAGACCCTTCAGCTGCATTCGCTTCATCGCCAGCCCGACCGCGTCCTCCCCCGCGCCGATGAGATTCCCGAGCTCCTCATAGGAGAGCCGCACGGTGATCTCCACACCGGATTCGCTGGGGCGGCCGTAGGATTCGGCGAATTCCACCAGTAGCCGGGCCAGACAGCGCCGCACCGGCCAGCCGCCGAAATCCAGCCGCCGCTGATCCGACCACGCCAGCCGATCGGCCAGCGTGCGGCACAGCGTCTGCCAGCCGTCCGGATGCTCGTTGAGAAACGACAGGAACATATTGCCCGGAATGCAGTGCGCGATCGTCGCCGTGCAGACGGTCGCGGTGGCCGAGCGCACCGAATTCGGTGTCAGCGCGCCCAATTCCCCGATCACATCGCCGCTCACCCGAATGGCGAACAGCGTCCCGGCGTCCGCGGTGATCTTCACGCACGCCGATACGCTCGTATCGTGCGAGCGCAGCACGTACACGATGTTCCCCGGATCCCCCTGCCGCATCAGCAATGTCCCCGGTTTGCAGTACCGCTCATGCCCCAGCCCGAGCAGCTCCCGCCGCGAGCGCGGACTCAACCGCGCCAGCAACGTGTTCTCCGGCCACGGCCAAGAATCCAAATCGACCATCGAATCCAAATCCGCCTAGTTGGAATCGTCCCCGAAACTCAACGGTAAGCGAGCTTTCCGGGAACGGAACCGCAACTCACATCACAATCGGCGATACCTGCGGCGGATTCGGCGGCCCGATCCGGATTCAGAGCGCGTGCGCGTCCAGCCAGGTGCGGGCCAGGTCCGCGGGGACCGCGCCGTTATCGCGGATCCGGCGGAGCATATCGGCGAGGTCGACGGTGGTGAGTTCGCCTGCGACATAGTTGAGTTTGCGGAGCTGGGTCGATGTCAAGGCGGCCTTACGGATCACCGGGACCACCATGGCGGAGGGGAAGGCGTAGGCCGGGTCGGCCAGCGCGGTCAGGTCCGCACCGCCGCCGGGGAGGTAGGACGGCGGGCCGGACAGCACCGCCAGCTGGATTTCACCGCTGGACAGGGCTTTTCGAGCGTCCTCGGCGGTGGGGAAGGTGACCGGATGCGCGAGGGCGCAGCCGTAGACCGCTTCCAGGGGAGCGAGCACATCGCGCTGCGGATCCAGCGGCGCGCGCATCGGATCCAGCGCGGGGCCCGTGGCGATGCCGACGGTCAGCTCGGGACAGCGCGGGGCGAGCTCCTTCAGCGACGACGGGTAGACCTCGGTGCGGGTGGTATCGGCCACGACGACCGGGCGCAGATCGGTGCCGTCGGCCGGATCGCCGACCGTGAGCCCTTCGGGCAGAGCGGCATTGAGCGCCTTGACCACATCGTCGGGCTTGTTCGCCGTCGAGGTGGAATCGAGCGCGGTGAGCAGATCACCGGTCACATCGGCGACCGCTACGACGGTGCCCGCGTCGAGCGCGGCGAGCTGACCCGGACGCGCGCCCAGACCACGGTGCACGGCGGTGCGCGCGCCGGTGCGCCCGAGTGCGTTCGCATAGATCTCGGCGAGCAGACCCGACTGCGCCGAATCACCCGCGCCGATGGTCAGCGCGGGCGCGTCGTCGGTACCGCACGCGAGGGTTGCCAGTGCCACCGTGACCGCCAGCGCGGTGGACAGCAGGGCTCGCCGGGGGGCGCGGGAATCCGTTCTGCCGAACATTCGCAACAGTCTGCCGCGCGCCGGGCGCGAACTCCGGATCGGGTGGCCCCGAGCGTGTCTCACCAGCCGATATCGGAAATCGTGCCGCGGCACACGAAGAAACCAACCCGAGGTAGGCAACGTTCGCGCGGCAAACCGGGCAGTATGAACACTCAGGTTGGTTCCCCCGACGCGATCCGCACGGGGAATCCGAATGGCCTCGCTCGGAAGGACAACAGTGCATTCGCTAATCTCCACGCGCGCCGGCGGCAGGCGCACAGCCCGCACCGTGCTACGTATCCTCGCCGCGGCCGTCGCGCTCGCAGCGGCCATGGCCGCCTCCGCCTGCGGCGGCGACTCCAATCCACTCGGCGGCAAGAGCGACTGCGGGGGCGGCACCGATACCCTCACCGTCGGCTCGGCCAACTTCCCGGAATCCGAAACCGTCGCGGACGTGTATGCGGAAGCATTGCGCGCCAACGGTTTCCAGATCACCACCAAGCTGAATATCGGCAGCCGCGAGGCGTACGTGCCCGCGCTGCGCGAATGCGCGATCAGCCTGATCCCCGACTACACCGGCAATCTGCTGCAGTACCTGGACAAATCGTCCACGGCCACCGCGCCCGCCGATGTGAACACCGCGCTCACCAAGGCGCTCGGCACCGAGCTCGGTATCGCAACCCCCGCTCCCGGTGAGGATTCCGACGCCGTCGTGGTCACCGGCGCCACCGCCGAACGCTGGAATCTCAAGTCCATCGGCGATCTCGCCCCGCATTCGTCCGAGGTCAGCTTCGCCGCGCCCGCCGAATTCGCCGAGCGCCCAGGCGGTCTCCCCGGCCTGAAGAAGGTCTACAACCTCGATATCGCGCCCGCCAAGTTCCAGGCCATCGCCGACGGCGGCGGCCCGGCCACGGTGCGCGCACTCACCGACGGTCAGGTGACCGCCGCCGACATCTTCACCACCTCGCCGTCCATCGCCGCCAATAACCTGGTGGTACTTGCCGATCCGCTGCACAACTTCGCCGCACAGAACGTGGTGCCGCTGTTCAACACCGCCAAGAAGAGCGACAAGCTGATCGCCGTCCTCGATGCCGTCTCGGCCAAACTCACCACCGCCGAACTGATCGGGCTCAATACCGCGGTCTCCGGCAGCGCCAAAACCGAACCCGCCGCGGCCGCCAAGGCGTGGGTGCAGGCGCAGGGGCTGAACAAGCCGATCGGCTGATAGGGGAAATACGGTGTCCGACATCGAATTCAGCGGGGTCAGCAAGACCTACCCGGGCGGGACAGTGGCCGTCCACGATTTCGACCTGCGCATCGAATCGGGGTCGTTCACCGTATTCGTCGGTCCCTCCGGCGGCGGCAAGACCACCGCCATGCGGATGATCAACCGCATGATCAGTCCCACCACCGGCACCATAACCGTTGCCGGACAGGATGTTTCGACGATCAACCCGGTACAGCTGCGGCTCGGCATCGGATACGTCATCCAGAACGCCGGACTGCTACCGCACCGCACCGTGCTCGACAATGTGGCCACCGTCCCGGTACTGCGCGGCGCTTCCCGCCGCGCGGCCCGCAAGGCGGCGCTCGAGGTACTGGACCGGGTCGGCCTGGATCGGGAACTGGCGCAACGCTATCCGGCACAGCTGTCCGGCGGTCAGCAGCAGCGCGTCGGCGTGGCCCGGGCACTGGCGGCCGATCCGCCCATTCTGCTGATGGACGAACCGTTCAGCGCCGTCGACCCGGTCGTGCGCACCGAGCTCCAGGCCGAGATGCGGCGACTGCAGGCCGAACTGCACAAGACCATCGTCTTCGTCACGCACGATATCGACGAGGCCATCCGGCTCGGTGACCGCGTCGCCGTCTTCGGCGCGGGCGGGCGACTACAGCAGTACGACGAACCGCAGCGCGTACTCTCGCAGCCCGCAACGGATTTCGTCGCCGGCTTCGTCGGGCGCGATCGCGGCTATCGGGAACTGTCGTTCCGCAGCGCCGCCGCCGTACCGCTGCGCGAACTCGCCACCATCACCCCCGAGGAAGTCACCGGGGTGCGCCTGAGCAAGGGCGAATGGCGGCTCGTCATCGATCCCGAACGGCGTCCGCTCGGCTGGATCGACACCACCGGCGTCGAGGCCGTGCGCGCCGGACAGCCGCTCGAGCACAATATGGCAGCGGGCGGTTCGCTCTACCCGCCGGACGGCGATCTGCGCCAGGCGCTGGACGCCGCCATCTCATCACCCTCGGAAATCGGTGTGGCGGTGCAGAATTCCGGCGCGGTGCGCGGTGCCATCCTGGCCGCGGATGTGCTGGAACAACTCTCGAACCAGCGCGCCGCCGAAGACGCCGAACGCAATCGCGCCTTCTTCGAGGAGGAGGCGGCCAAGTGAGGTATCTCCTCGACAATTTCGCGGAGATCGCCGGATTCGCCCGCACCCACCTGTATTTGGCGCTGCTCCCGCTGCTCATCGGACTGCTCATCGCGATACCGGCCGGGGCGCTCGCGCACCGGGCGCGCTGGCTGCGCCGCGTCACCACCACCGCGGCGGGCATCGCCTACACGATTCCGTCGCTGGCGCTGTTCGTGATCCTGCCGCCGCTGATCGGCATCTCGGTCATCGATCCGCTGAATGTGGTTATCGCACTGACCATCTACTCGGTCGCACTGCTGGTGACCGCGGTGCCCGCCGCCCTGGATTCGGTGCCCGCCGAAGTCCTCGACGCCGCCGACGCCATCGGCTACACCCGGCTGCGCCGCACCCTCACCGTCGACTTCCCGCTCGCCCTACCGGTTTTCGTGGCCAACCTGCGCGTGGTCGCGGTCACCAATATCTCCATGGTGACCGTCGGCGCGCTGATCGGCGTCGGCGGACTCGGCAAACTCTTCACCCAGGGCTATCAGCGCGACTATCCCGATGAGATCGTCGCGGGCATCATCGTGGTGCTGGTGCTGGCGCTGGTCATGGATCGACTGCTGTATGTGCTCGGCCGACTCGCCACCCCGTGGCTGCGCACCGGCGGACGCATCCGCCGCGCGAAAGGCATTGCGGCATGAACCTTTTCCTCGACGCCTGGCATTACCTGAGCACCGGCTCGAACTGGTCCGGTCCCACCGGCATCGGTAAGCGCATCGCCGAACACCTCTGGTACAGCCTGCTCGCGGTCGGCCTGTCGGTGGCCGTCGCACTGCCCATCGGGCTGGTGGTCGGGCACACCCGGCGCGGATCGGCGCTGATCGTCGGCTTCGCCAATGCCATGCGCGCCCTGCCCACCCTGGGCCTGCTCACCTTCGTGGTGCTGCTGCTCGGTCTCGGACTGTTCCCGCCGATTCTCGCACTGCTCACCGTCGGCATACCGCCGCTGCTGGCGGGCACCTACGCCGGAATCGCGAATGTCGATCCGGTCGTGGTCGACGCCTCACGGGCCATGGGCATGACCGAACGCCAGGTGCTGTTCCGGGTGGAGCTCCCCAACGCGCTGCCGGTCCTGCTCACCGGGCTGCGCGCGGCCACCCTGCAGGTGGTCGCGACCGCCACCATCGCCGCCTATGTGAACCTGGGCGGACTGGGCCGCCACATCTTCGACGGCATCGGGCTCTACAAATACGATCGCGTACTCGTCGGCGCGATTCTGGTGGCGGCGCTCGCGCTGGCCCTGGACGCGGTGCTGGCCTTCGCGGTGTGGCTGTCGGCTCCCGGCACCGGCCGATTGCGTCGCACGCCACCGCCCGTCGCGGCGGCCGCACAACCGATCAGCTGACCGGTCGCGCATTGACCTCCGGTGTGACTTGGGACACGATGGCAGATGGCCCGAAGCACCATCCACTCTTCAGGAGGTCTGCGTGAAAGCCATGAAAGCCCGCGACATCATGCACCGCACGGCGGAATGCATTCCGGCGGACGAAACCCTCGACCGCGCCGCGCAAATGATGCGCAATATGGATGTCGGCGCACTCCCCATCTGCAATAACGACCGCTTGATCGGCATGCTCACCGATCGTGACATCGTCGTCCGCTGCATTGCCGAGGGCCACGACCCCTCCCGGGTCCGCGCCGGCGACCTCGCCCAGGGCACACCCCGCTGGGTCGACGCCGACACCGACGTCTCCGCGGTGCTCGACATGATGGAACAGAATCAGATCAAGCGCCTCCCCGTCATCGACGTCGCCAACGGCAAACGCCTCATCGGCATGATCTGCGAATCCGACCTCGCCAAGAACGTCACCGATAAGCAGCTCGCCGAATTCGTGGCCGCGGTCTCCATCCCGCACTAGTGCGCGGAGGGGGTGCGCACGGCGGTGGAATCCCGTGGAATCCCGCCATGAGTACCCCCTCGATCGCCATCGCCAGCTGATTCACAGGGAGCGGCCGGAGAATGTGCCCGTGCAACCGGGACGAATTCTTGTGGTCGAGGACGCCGAAGCCATTCGCACTGCCGTCGCGGCGGGACTGCGCGCCGCCGGGCATGACGTGCTCGGGCGAGCGGACGGAGCGCTGCTGGAACAGGATCTGGCGCAGTTCCGGCCCGATATGGTCGTGCTCGATGTGATGCTGCCCGGGCGGGACGGATTCGCGCTGCTGGAAGTGGTGCGGGCGCGATCGGCGTCCGGGGTGCTCATGCTGACCGCGCGCGACGGCGTCGAGGATCGGGTGCGCGGACTGCGCGCCGGATCGGACGACTACGTGGTGAAACCGTTCGAGCTGGCCGAGGTGGTGGCGCGGGTGGACGCGCTGCTGCGGCGCATGGGGCGGGCGCGGACCCGGATCACCGTGGGGGATCTCGTCGTCGACGTCGACTCCGGCAGCGTGCGGCGCGCGGACATTCCGGTGGCGCTCACGGCGACCGAATTCAAACTGCTCACCTACCTGGCCGGGAATCGCGATCGGGTGGTGACCAAGACCCAGATCCTCACGGCCGTATGGGGTTACGACAATTACGACCCCAATCTGGTCGAGGTGAATGTGAGCGCGGTACGCCGCAAACTCGAGGAACACGGGGATCGGCTGCTGCACACCGTGCGCGGGCTCGGGTACACGCTGCGGGTGGGCGAATAGGTGCGCACGGTATCGCTGCGCAGGCGGGTAACCCTCACCACCGCAATCGTTTCCGGCGTGGTGCTGGTGGCGGTGGCGTTCACGGTGCACGCACTGTTCGGGCTGGTGGTGAATCGCAGCGAGAACACGGTGCTCACCGATCGCGTGCAGTTGGCGAAACAGTTGGCACAGGAAGGGGTTTCGCCCGACGATCTGATCGCGCGGGTGGACACCCGGTCGGTGCGGGCGCGGCTGGTGCTGCCCGACGGGCGCGGATTCGGCAGCCTCACTCGCAAGAACGCCGAGGACAGCGCGGTGAAAACGCGCATCGTCAAACTCACCGGCGGGCAGTTGGACGGCGGCCGCCTCACCCTGCAAATCGACACCCCGCTGCTGTCCCGCGTACAGGACCGCCTCGGCATCCTGCTGAGCCTGGCCACGGCGGGGGCCATCGCCGTCATCGCCGCCGGGCTCTGGTTCGGCGTGCCACGCGCCCTCGCACCACTGGACGCCATGACCCGGCTCGCCCGCGAAATCGCCCGCGGCCAATTCGGCCGACGCCTGAACCCGTCCCGCACCGATACCGAATTGGGGCGCACCGCAGCGGCTTTCGACGAAATGCTGGACACCCTCGAAGGCGCGCTGCACGCCACCACCGCCGCCGAAGCTCGCGCCCGGGCCTCCGAACAGCGCATTCGCACCTTCGTCGGCGATGCCGCCCATGAACTCCGCACGCCCGTCTCCGGCATCCGCGCCCTCGCCGAAGCGGTCATCCAGCATCCGGCCGACGCCGATCCGGAAGACCTGCAGCGCATGCACCTGCTCCTGGTGCGCGAAGCCGTCCGCGCGGGCCGCCTCATCGACGATCTGCTCGATCTGGCGCGCATCGACGCCGGACTGCAACTCCACCGTGTACCCACCGATCTGCACACCCTGGCCGCGACCCAACTCGATCGCATGCGAATCCTGCACCCGGACACAACCTTCCGCCTCGACGGCGATCCGGTGACGGTGACGGCCGACCCCGAACGCATCACCCAGATCCTGGCGAACCTGCTGAACAACGCCTGCCAGGCCATGAACGACGCAACGGGACCGACCGATCGGCAGTACCTCCCCACCGTGCGGATTCGCCTGTGCGCCACAGGCGAATTCGCCGAACTGGCTGTGATCGACACCGGCCCCGGCATTCCCGCGGCCGACCGCGAACGCGTCTTCGATCGCCTGGTCCGCCTCGACGCCGCCCGCGACCACCGCACCGACGGCTCCGGCCTCGGCCTGCCCATCGCCCGCGGCCTGGCCCGCGCCCACGGCGGCGACCTGACCTGCGAACCGCCCCCTCCCGACCGCTCCGGTGCGGTCTTCCTGCTCCGTCTCCCCCGCGACTGAGCCCAGCGGGCTATGGGCCGTTGGCGGGTGGAGCTGAAGATCGGCTGAAGATGGGGCCGGGATTCAGGGGATCCTCAGGTGCCGGGGGCAGATTCGGTGGGGACCGATCCCCTCAGGTAGGAGTGAGTATGAAGCGCAGCATTGCCGCCGTCGTCGCCGGTGCGGCCGGATTCGCCGCCATCGCGCTGGCGGTGCCGGGCGTGGCCTCGGCCGACGGCCCCGATTGCAGCCCGGCGGCATTGAGCGCGGCCCGCGCCGACGCGAAAGGCAAAGTGCAGGCGTACCTTTCGAGCCATCCGGACGCGGCCGCCGAATTCGCCAAGATCAAGACCCTGCCCAAGGATCAGCGCCGCGCCGAAATGAAGGCGTACGCCTCCTCGCACCCCCAGGACGCCCAGGCCATCAAGGACGCCCGCCAGGCCGTACGCGACTACCGCGCCAACTGCCACAAATAATCCACGACCCGTCAGCGCCGCCCGCCGGACCATCCCTCGCCGGTCCGGCGCATATGCCGCGACTGCCCTCGCGACACGACGCCGACGGCACCGACCGGCGGACACCGACTTCCACGGTGTCCGCCGGTTTCGTGTCAGCCGCGCACCAAGCCGTTGCGGTAGGCGTAGACCACCGCGTGAATGCGGTCGCGGACACCGAGTTTGGCGAGGACGCGGGAGACGTGGGTCTTGACGGTCTCCTCGCCCACGCCCAGTTCGGCGGCGATCTCGTAGTTGCTGCGGGCGTCGGCCACCAGGAGCAGCACTTCGCGTTCGCGGGCGGTGAGCTGGGCGAGTTCCGGGGGTTCGGCGGGCGGGGCCAGTTCGGTGGCGAAACGCGTTGCGAGCCTGCGGGTCATGGAGGGGTCGATGACCGCGTCACCGCGCACCGCCACGCGAATGGCCGCCACCAGGTCCTCGGGTGGGAGGCTCTTCAGCAGGAAGCCGCTGGCTCCGGCGGCCAGGGCGCGGGACAGGCTGGCTTCGCTGTCATAGGTGGTGAGCACCAGCACACGCGTACCGCCCGCCGCCACAATGGCTTCCGTGGCGGCCAGGCCGTCGAGTTTCGGCATGCGCACATCGAGGATCGCCACCTCCGGCCGCAGCCGAGCCGCCGCCTCGATCGCGGCGCGACCGTCCGCCACCTCGGCCACACATTCCAGATCATCCTGCGCGTCCACCACGGCCCGCAGCCCGGACCGGAACATGGTGTGATCGTCCGCGATCAGCACCCTTACGCTCATGCCGCTCCAATCGGTACCGAAACCACGATGTCCCAACGACTTCCGGTGCGATCCGGCCCCGATACCACGGTGCCGCCGAACAATTCGACACGCCGCCGGATACCGTCCAGACCCCGGCGCACCCCCTCGGGAACCTGCGGCACCGTGGCGATGGGATTGGTCTCGCGAACCTCCACCCGCGTCGGCCGATAGCCGATCTCCAGTCGCGCGGGCGCGCGGCCGTGTCGCAGCGCGTTGGTGAGCATCTCCTGCACCACCCGGTACAGCATCACGTCCAGCGAGCCGGGCAGCACCGGCGGCTCGCCCGAAATCTCCACGTGCACTTCGAGTCCCGCCGAGCGCACCCGCTCCAGCAGATCCTCGATATCGGCGAGTCCGGGCTGGCGCTGTCCGTCATCGTCATGCCCGTGCAGCAGATCCAATTGCCGCCGCAGATCCACCATGGCCGACCGGCTGCTCGACTCGACCGCCGTCAGCGATTTGGTAGCCCCGTCGGAATCGGTGCGGGACAGCGCTATTCGCGCCACCCCGGCATGAATTCCGATGGCGCTCACATGATGGGAGATGACATCGTGCAGATCCCGGGCGATGGCGGCCCGCTCCTCGGACAGCGCACGCTCCAGCGCCGCCCGCTGCTCCTGCTCCCGCAACCGCTCCCGCTGCTCCAACTCGGCGATATAGGCCCCGCGCGCCACCGTATTGCGTCCCACCAGCCACGGCACATACCCCGCGACAATGGTCACGATGAGCAGCTTCCAATCCCGAGAGTCATTGCCGCCCACCAGGATATGCGCCAGCGCCGCACCACCCGCCAGCATGGCGACCGTCAGGTAGGAGGTCGCACCGGTCAGCCACGCCCCCGCCCGATATCCCGCCACCAGGAACCCCACATCGGGTATCCGGGCGTGCAACGCGTAATGCTGGACGAACGCCCCGATCCCCAGTTTCACCAGCACCTGCGCGAACGCCGCGTACGCCGCCGTGGACGGTGGGGCCGCCAGCGCCAGATCCGCGATCACGATCCCCACCGCCAGCAGCGCCGCCATACCGGGCGCGGCCCCGAACGCACCGCACACCACCAGCTGCATGCTGTCCACCACCGCCGCGACCACCGCCACCAGCAGCGACTGGCGCGCCAGCGACCTGCTCACATCCACCGCGCACCACCTCCGTCGTCATCTCGGGCATTGTGCGCGACGGTACCCCCGAGACCCCCGATCCCCCGTGTGGGGGACGTGAAATCCCCCGTCGGCGCGACGATTCGGCGCGCCGGGCTGATTAGCGTCGAGATATGCCCGCCGAGCAGGAACTTCCCGTTCAGGAGTCCCCATGAGTCCAGACCTGTTCATATACGCCGTCCCGGCATTCCTGCTGCTCATGCTGGTGGAATGGTTTGCCGACCGCCGCGATCCGGATCGCCCCGCGAACGGCATGTCCGGCCGGGACCGCGCCTCCAACATCGCCACGTACACCATCGGCCGCTTCGTGAAACCGTTTGTGGCCCAGTTGATTCCGTTCTCGACGGTGGTGCTGGTCGCACACTTCACCCCGCTGCACCTGTCCCCGGGTGACTGGTGGGTGTGGGTGCTGGGCCTGATCGTGACGGATTTCTGCTACTACTGGGCGCATCGCGCCGACCACCGCGTGCGGCTGCTGTGGACCTCGCACAGCGTGCATCACTCCAGCCGGTTCTTCAATCTCTCCACCGCCATCCGGCTGCCGTGGGCGCATCCGATCGCGGCGCAGCTGCGCGGTATGTGCTGGATTCCGGCCGCGGCCCTGGGCTTCCCGGTGTGGATGATCTTCCTGCTCCAGACCATCGGCCTGCTGTACCAGTTCCCGATCCACACCCAGCGCATCGGCACCATGTGGCGGCCGATCGAATTCCTGTTCAACACCCCGGCGCACCATCGCGTGCACCACGGCTCCAACCAGCCGTACCTGGACACGAATTACGGTGGCGTCCTCATCATCTGGGATCGTCTGTTCGGCAGTTTCGCGGCCGAGTCCGAGCCCATCGCCTACGGCCTCACCAAGAACATCGGCACCGACAATCCGATCAAGGTGAACTACGCCGAACTCATGAACCTGGTTCGCGACGTCCGCACCGCCCGCACCTGGAAGGGCCGCGTCGCCTACATCTTCGGCCCGCCCGGCTGGACCGAATCCCCCACCGAACAACCCGTGAAAGAAGCCGTCCCCGTCTAACAGTTCGGCCCCCGCACCGGAAAGGTGCGGGGGCCGAATCGTTTACGGCTGCTGCCTACGCGACGCCCTCGGCACGCGCGGCCGCACCCACGGCCGCGGCGACGGCCGGGGCCACGCGCGGATCCAGCGGGCTGGGGATAATCCGATCCACGGCCAGCTCATCCGCGACCACCGCGAAGATGGCATCGGCGGCAGCCACCTTCATACCCTCGGTGATGCGACGCGCGCCCACATCCAGCGCGCCCTTGAAGACGCCCGGGAACGCGAGCACATTGTTGATCTGGTTCGGGAAGTCCGAACGACCGGTCGCCACGATGGCGGCGTACTTGGCGGCCACATCCGGGTGGATCTCCGGATCCGGGTTCGACATGGCGAACACGATGGACTCGGGCGCCATGGAGGCGATGAGCTCCTCGGCGACGGTGCCCGCGGACAGCCCCAGGAACACATCGGACCCGGCGAGCGCCTCGGCCGGACCACCGGTGATATTGCGCGGGTTGGTGCGCTCGGCCAGTTCGGCCTTCACATCGTTGAGGTCGCCGCGGTCCCGGCTCACGATGCCCTTGGAGTCGAGCACCACGATGTCCGAGACACCGGCGGCCAGCAGGATATTGGTGCACGCCACACCGGCCGCGCCCGCACCGGACACGACCACCTTGAGAGCGGACATATCGCGACCCTGCACCGCGGCAGCGCCCTTGAGGGCGGCCAGCACCACAATGGCGGTGCCGTGCTGATCGTCATGCATGACGGGGCAATCCAGCGCCTCGATAACGCGCTTCTCGATTTCGAAGCAGCGCGGGGCCGAGATGTCCTCGAGATTGACCGCGCCGAAGCTCGGACGCAGCAGAATCAGCGTTTCGACGATCTTGTCGACATCTTTGGTGTCGAGCACGATCGGAATGGAATCCAGTCCGGCGAACTTCTTGAACAGGGCCGCCTTGCCCTCCATCACCGGCAGCGAGGCGCGCGGGCCGATATCGCCCAGGCCCAGCACCGCGGTGCCGTCCGAGACGACCACGACCAGGCGCTCGGCCCAGGTGTAGGTCTTGGCGAGGGATTCGTCGGCGTGGATGCCACGGCAGACCTGCGCCACACCCGGGGTGTAAGCGATCGAGAGGTCGCGCTGGGTCTCCAGCGGCGCGGTGAGTTCGACCGAGAGCTTGCCGCCCAGGTGGCCCGCGAAAATCTCTTCCGTGGTGATGTCGGAAAGGTTCGCAGTATTGGTCGCGGGGTTTGCCGTGGGGGCATTCACTGCTTCAGTCACGGATGACACGATTTCACTCCATCTCGGTGCGGACTCAACCGTTTGACGGTTACCGTTCGGTAATAGGTAATGGGGGTTTCGATACTCGTTTTTCGGGCGCGTCGGCCATCACCGCGGGCCACTTCGAAAACCTTGCCACCACATCGTGGCAATGGGCACAAAGTATTACCGATCGCGGGAAGCGTGTCTGCGGACAGACAACACGGCGCTGCACAGATCGTCGAGCTGGAACCGGACGGGTGGTCCGGGCGATATCGCCGGGGTGATCAGAGTCAACCCGCGCGTCGCGGACCGTAATCACCGAGTGGCCCCGGACCGGGCGGTGGCTGCGGCCGGGGGTCGTCACATTCTGCCAGTAGCGTCGACGACGCGCCAAATCGCCCCCGGCCCATCGCGCGCGTTCACCATCAACGAAGCCTAGGTGAGCCGAATCACCCGCAGGTTAAGGGAAACTCGCACGTCCGGCCGCGACTGCGGAGAACTGTCACAACCCGATACCGCCCGCCGCCGTGAGCTGTCGCGCCCGATTGGCAGCGGCGCGGTGAGATCGAGCCCGAACCGAGCCTTGCGAATCAGGACGCCTCGGGCGCGGCGCTTTCCACGGGTCCGCGCATGGTGCGCGGCGCTGCGGTGCGCTCGGGCCGCACCCAGACGCTGTCGAGACCGCCGGTGAGCAGGCGGACGCGCCAATCATCGGTCCCGCCCGGATGATCCGTGCGGCGGTGCATACCGCGGGTTTCGGTGCGGGCCAGCGCGCTGTATTTGGTCCAGCGCGCCACCGCCAGCAGGGCAGCGGCCTGGCGGGCGTGCAGCCTGGTCGCGCCCTTGCCGCCGAGGTCGTATTCGACGCCGGGCCACATACCGTCGAGTTCGCCGATGCTGTCCCGCAGGCTCCCGTCACTGCGCCAGTAGCTGCGGCGCAGCGGCAGCGTGTGCTCCTGCACCAGCCCGACCACCGCGCGCGGATCGATGCGCGCCCGATCGGTGAGCCCGACCCCCGGAACCGGGCGTGTCTTACCGAGTTTGCGGCGATTGCCCGCGAACCGCGCCGCCGCCTGTCCCGCCCACACCCCCGAGGACACCGCCCACGCCCCGTGCTGACCGCCGACCCCGGACACCGCACCGGTCACCGGTTCCCGCGTGGTCACATCGCCCGCGCCGAAGAGTCCGGGAACCGTGGTGGCGCAATCGGGTCCGGCCAGCCGCAGCCCACCGGTCCCGCGCACCGTCCCCTCCAGCACCGCACGCAGCGGCACCCGCCCCGACCAGCCCGAATTCGCTTGCGCCAGTAGGTCCTCCGGCCCGGCCTCCGGGCGCGGTCCGAACGGCTGCTCATCGGGGCCGCCGAGCAGCGCGCTCACATCGGAGAGTTCGTCGAGTGCGGCGTAGACGCGCCGCCCGTCGGCGATGGCGGCGAACGCCTGGGCCCGCGACCCCGCGCCCTGATCGCAGAGCACCGAGCGCGATTCGTCGTAGAGCGTCGCGAAATGCCGGACCTGATCGGCCGGGAACGCACCCGGCGGGCGCTGGCCCGATACCGAGGCGGGTCCCGAAACACCGGCCGGGACAAGCGAATACGCGTTGGAGAACTCCATTCCGGACAGTTCCGCCCCGGCCTCGGCGCCCATCAGCAGACCGTCACCGGTATCCACATCGGTGCCCGCGCCGCCGGAGAGGAAGGCGCAGCCGCCGGTGGCGATGATCACGGCCTTGGCATGCGCGGACCAACTGCGGAAATCGCCCTGCAGCGCCACCCCGGCCGCACCCGAGACCACCCCGTCGGCATCGGTGATCAGCTGCAACGCCGGATGATGATCGAGAATCCGCACCCCGGCGACGATCATGCTGCGGCGCAGTCGCCCGAGATATTTCGGTCCGTCCAGGTGCACCCGGGTGGGCCGTGCGGAGCCGTCGCCGTGTGATCGGAGTCCCCCGTGCACGAGCTGTCCGACACGCCGGTGCGTCTCCTCCAGCACCCGGTACATCCATTCCGGATCGCCGAGCCCGCCGCCGTGCGCGAAGCTCTCGGCCACCGCGTCATCGCGCAACCGGCCGGGCGGGATGTTCCAGAGTGTCGCGCCCGCGCGCGCGGTGGGGCCGCTGGAACCGCAACGGGCCTTGTCGACCAGTAGGACGCGGGCGCCCGCGGTCGCCGCGGCGAGCGCGGCCCAGGCCCCGGCGGGACCGCCTCCCAGCACGAGCACATCCGCGTCGAATTCGGTCATATCGACAAATGTTCGTCGACCGTTCAACTGCTCGCAACTGTTATGCGTATTTCAATTCCACCACTGTGTCCACAACAACATTCCAGCTACCGCAAAAACTATCGCACATCCGGAAAAAGCCGCAATTCCCTGACGTCTATCAGCAAATACCTGGGCGGTCACAATCACCACCGCCGCACCGATATGCCACGCCAGATCGGAAGCCCCGGGGCCCGGAAAATCACGCTGCGCACCCATGATCGCCGCGCCGACGACCGTCAGCACCAGGATCACCGTGCCGCCCGCGATGAGTCCGCTCAGACCCCGGAGCACCTTCATACCGTCACGCCCGTCCCGATCATGCGGTGATCACCGGAACCCCGCTCGCCTTGCCCACCAGCTCCTCGAATTGCGCCGGGTCCGTGGTGAATTCGCCGAGCCGGATGGTCTTGTTGCGACCGTGGTAGTCCGAGGACCCGGTGGTGAGCAGGCCGAGTTCGGCGGCCAGCCCGGCCAGCACCTCGCGGTCCGCGGCGCTGTGATCGGGATGATCGAGTTCCAGACCGCCCAGGCCGAGCGCGGTCAGCTCACGAATGTGGTCCAGCGCCAGCAGCCGGCCGCGCTTGCGGGCGCGCGCGTGCGCCACCACGCTCACCCCGCCCGCCGCCTGCACCATCTCCACCGCGCGCTGCAGCGGTGTATCGGCCTTCTCCACGTAGTACCGGCCGTCCGAGGCCAGCAGATCCTGGAACGCCGCGTCGACCGTCGGCACCACGCCCGCCTCCACCAGCGCCCGCGCCAGATGCGGGCGGCCCGCCGACGGTCCCGCGGACGCCATCACCGCGTCCGGATCCACCGGCAGGCCGTCGGCCGCCATCTGCTCGGCCATGGCCCGCAATCGGATGATGCGTTCACCGCGCAGGCGCTCGCGCTCCTGCGCGAAGACGTCGTCGGCGGGATCGAACAGGTACGCCAGCAGGTGCACCGCGACCGGCCAGCCGTCCTCGCCCCGGCCCACGCACGACATCTCCATACCGCGCACCAGCGTGAGCCCCGGGGGCAGCGCGTCCACCGCCTCGGCCCAGCCCGCGGTGGTGTCGTGATCGGTCAGAGCGACCACGTCCAGTCCGGCGGCCGCGGCATTGCGGATCAACTCGGCCGGAGTGTCGGTGCCGTCGGAGGCATTGGAATGGGTGTGGAGATCGATGCGCACACGGTCCATCTTGCACGCGGCCCGCCGCCGATCCCGGGCAGCCGGTCTGGAGCGCGCGCATCGCGAGCGCGGCGAGTCCCGCGAACTAGACTCCGGCAGGTGTCCTCGATACCGCAATTGCCCTCCTTCCGCTGGCCGACCCGGACACCGGCGCATCCGCATCCGGCCAAGCCGAAGCACGGCGCGAACGTGGTCATCGACTGTGCGGTGTACGTGGACGGCAAACGGCTGACGGCGCACTGCACCTATGACGAAGCGCTGGCCGAGGTGCGCAGGCGCGGTGAGGGTTATGTCTGGCTGGGCCTGCTCGAACCCAGCACCGGGCTGATGACCGATGTGGCGAAATCCTTCGGTCTGCACGAGCTCGCCGTCGAGGACGCGGTGAGCGCGCATCAGCGGCCCAAACTCGAACGCTACGACGACATCCTGTTCCTGGTGCTGCGCACGGTCAGCTATCACGTGCACGAACTCAACAGCGTCAGCGAGATCGTGGACACCGGCGAGATCATGATCTTCCTCGGCCCGGATTTCGTGATCACCGTGCGGCACGGCGATCACAGCGGATTGGCCGGTGTGCGCAGGGAATTGGAGTCGACGCCGAAACAGCTGGCACTCGGCCCGAGCGCGGTGCTGCACGCGGTCACCGACAATGTCGTGGACACCTACACCGAGGTCACCGCGGCCATCGAGGATGATGTGGACGCCATGGAGGAGGCGGTGTTCACGCCGGCCGCCGATATCATCATCGAGGCCATCTACCAGCTCAAGCGCGAGGTGGTGGAATTGCGGCGCGCAGTGAAACCCCTTGCGCTGCCGCTGCAATTGCTCACCCACGACCCGAAACTGCCGCTGCCCGCGGAGATTCGGCGCTATATGCGCGATGTCACCGATCACCACACGGCCGTCACCGAACAGATCATCGACTTCAACGAATCGCTCAGCGCGCTCATCAATGCCGCGCTGGCGAAGGTGAGCGTGCAGCAGAACACCGATATGCGAAAGATTTCCGCGTACGCGGCCATGGCGGCGGTGCCGACCATGATCGCGGGCATCTACGGCATGAACTTCGACCACATGCCGGAATTGCGGTGGACCTTCGGTTATCCGCTGGTGTTCGGCATCATGGTGCTGCTGTGCGCCGGGCTCTACGTGAACTTCCACCGCAACAAGTGGTTGTGATTACAGCGAGGCCGCACCGCGATCCGCGTCGCGCACATCGATTTTCGCCTCGGTCCAGGCCTCGCGCAGTGCCGCGGCCCCGCGAATGCGCACCCAGGCCGCCTCGGTCGCGGTGATCGGCGTCGCGGCCAGAAAGCGTACGGGCTCAGCGGGTTCGGGCAATTCCACGGCGGGAATATCGCTCTCGCCGAGCAGTACCGCGGTGAACGGCGCACCGGACCAGATCGGTTCGCCCATATCCAGCAGCGCATCGGCCTGCAGCACAATGCCTTCCACCGACGGTGAGGCCACCAGCACGGCCAGCGTCTTGGTGAGCCCGCTGCCCGCACCCACCCCGCCGCGCAGGGTCAGCGCCAATTCCGCGCGCGGCCCGCGCACCGGATCGGCAAGTGCCGCAGTCGGATCCGTCATGGGGTGGCGGGAGCCGCCGAGTGTCACGTAGTGCACCAGATCGCCATCGGGAATCCGCAGGATATCGATGGGCTCCAGCCCGAGAAAGGTCACCGACGCGGCGTCGGCGGTTGCCACACCGAAATGCCCGAGCACCCCGGCCCGGACCGTATTGATCACATCCATGAGCTAGATGGCCAGCCTGGCGAGCATGTCCCGGGCCTGTTCGGCGGCCTTCGGATCGCACAGCACGTCATAGCGCCCGGCCACCAACTGCATGGTGGAGGCGAAATCGCGCTGTCCGCGGGTGGCGGCGTACGGGATGGTGGTGGAGATGACGCCGAAGACGATGCCGCCGATCAGGCCGACCAGAATCGCACCGCTGGAGGAGAACAGGCTCAGCAGCAGGCCGATGAACAGGCCCAGCCAGGCGCCCGACACCACACCGCCGCCGATGACCTTGCCCCAGGTCAGGCGGTAGAGCACGCGTTCGACCTGCATGAGGTCGACGCCGACGATGGTCACGTTCTCGACCGGGAAGGAATTGTCGGCCAGGTAGTCGACGGCGCGCTGGGCCTCGGCGTAGGTCGGATAGGAGCCGACCGGCCAGCCGGACGGTGGCGTCGGCAGGCCCGGACGGTTCCGGCTCGCGTTCCCCAAGGGATTCGTCATATCTCCATCATGCTATTTCGGCGTGTCGGACGGGGCCGCGCAGCGCCGATTACGGCGAAACCGTGGTGCGAGTCATTTTCGCAGCTCGTCCTTTATCAGCGATCACCTGCGCCATCTTGGCGCTGGCCTCGTCGATCATCTCGTCGCCGAGCATGACCGCGCCCCGGGCTCCGCCCGCGGCCGACGTGTGAAAAGCGTACGCGTCCAGAATTTCCTCGGCGCGGTCGTAGTCCGCCTGACGTGGGCTGAAGATCTCGTTACCGGCCGCGATCTGATCCGGATGCAGCACCCATTTGCCGTCGAAACCCAGTGCGGCCGTGCGAGAGGCGTTGCGGCGGAAGCCTTCCACATCGCGCACCGCCAGGTACGGGCCGTCGATGGCCTGGAGTCCGTGCGCGCGGGCGGCGAGCAGGATCGTCATATAGATGTGGTGATACGCGTCACCGGGCTCGTACCCCTCGGGCTGTTCGCCGACGACCAGGGTGCGCATATTGATCGAGGCCATGAAATCGGCCGGGCCGAACACCAGGGTCTGCACGCGCGGGCTCGCGGTGGCGATGGCGTCGATATTGCGCAGCCCCAGCGCGTTCTCGATCTGCGGTTCGATGCCGATCCGCCCGACCGGCAGCCCGTTGGTCTTCTCCAGCTGGGTCAGCAGCAGGTCCAGGGCCTGCACCTGGCCGGCGTCGGTGACCTTGGGCAGCAGCAGCGCGTCGATGCGGTCGCCCGCGCCGTCCACCACGGCGATGACATCGGCGTAGGTGTGCTCGGTGGTCCAATCATTGACCCGCACAACGCGAATCTGCTCGCCCCAGCCGTCCGAGTTCAGCGCGGCCACGATATTGGCGCGGGCCTGCGCCTTGGCCGCGGGCGCGACCGCGTCCTCGAGGTCGAGGAACACCTCGTCCGCGGCCAGCCCCTTGGCCTTCTCGATCATTCGGGGGTTACTGCCGGGGACGGCGAGCACCGTACGGCGCGATGTCATGAGTCACTCCTTCTACGTCCGCGCTCGTGGCGCGACATTTCGGGCAGCCCGGACCCACTAGCCTTGACACTCATGGCAGCGACGAGAGTTTTCGCCGCCCGGCTCGCGGGCTTGGTGGTATTGGGACCGGACGGGGAGTCTATCGGCCGCGTCCGCGACCTGGTGATCTCCATCCGCTATGACCAGCGGCAGCCGCGTGTGCTCGGCGTGCTCGTCGAACTACCAACGCGCAAACGGATTTTCGTGCCGATGCTGCGGGTGCAGGCGATCGATCCGGGTGCGGTGACACTGACCACCGGCACCATCAGCGTGCGGCGTTTCGAACAGCGCGCGAGCGAGATGCTCGCCATCGCACAGATTCTCGATTCGACGGTGCGGGTCGACGATCCGGAACTGCCGCAGCTGGCCGATACCGAGGTGGTGGTGGTCGATCTCGGCATCGAACAGTCCCGCACCCGCGATTACGTGGTCTCCCGGGTCGCGGTGCGCGAACGGCGGCGGCTCGGCGTCGGTTTCGGGCGGCGCGGGGCGGTGCACGTGGTGGATTGGGCGCAGGTGCGCGGGCTCACCCAGACAGAGCTGAACCTGCCCGGACAGGACGTCACCCAGCTGCTCACCCAGTTCGAGGGCATGCGGCCCGCGGATGTGGCGCATCTGCTGCGCGAGTTGCCGCGCAAGCGCCGGATCGAGGTGGCGGCCGCGTTCGACGATGAGCGACTCGCCGATGTGGTGCAGGAATTGCCGGAAGCCGATCAGGTGGAGCTGCTGGAGCAGCTCGGCGTGGAGCGCGCGGCCGATCTGCTCGAGGCGATGGATCCGGACGACGCGGCCGACCTGCTCGGCGAATTGCCCGAGGGGGAAGCGGAATCGCTTCTGGCGCTTATGGATCCGGAGGATTCCGAACCGGTCCGGCGACTGCTCGAATTCGCGCCGTACACCGCCGGTGGTCTGATGACCTCCAAGCCGGTGGTGCTCACTCCGGCCACCACCGTCGCCGAGGCGCTCGCCCGCATCCGCGATCCCGAGCTGACGCCCGCACTGGCCACCATGGCGTTCGTGGTGCGGCCGCCGACCGCCACACCGACCGGTCGCTATCTCGGCTGCGTGCACTTTCAGCAACTGCTGCGCGAACCTCCGGCGAACCTGGTCGGCGGCATTGTCGACGCCGATCTGGTGCGATTGCGGCCCGAGGCCCCGCTCACCGCCGTGACCCGGTATTTCGCTACCTACAATCTGGTGTGCGGTCCGGTCGTGGACGCGGAGAATCATCTATTGGGGGCGGTCACCGTGGACGATGTGCTCGACCATCTGCTGCCCGAGGACTGGCGCGAACAGGATCAGGACAATCACGATATGCACGGCGTTCCGCTGATCGACGGCACCGGAGGCCGCGCATGACCGATCGCACCGAGAAGTCCAACGCCCGCCAGCGCCTGGAATCGCCGATGGAGACCCGCTTCCGCGGATTCGATTGGGACGCAGAGGCTCTCGCGCGCAGTAGTGAACGGGTCGCGCGCTTCCTCGGCACCGGCCGCTATCTGGTGATCCAGACGGTGATCGTGATCGTCTGGATTCTGCTCAATGTGTTCGCGCTGCGGCTGCAGTGGGACCCGTACCCGTTCATCCTGTTGAATCTGGCGTTCTCCACCCAGGCCGCCTACGCCGCGCCGCTCATCCTGCTGGCACAGAACCGGCAGGACAACCGCGACCGCGTGGCACTCGAGGAGGATCGCGCGCGATCAGCCCAGACAAAAGCCGATACCGAATTTCTGGCGCGCGAGCTCGCTTCGCTGCGACTCGCCGTCGGCGAGGTGGCGACCCGTGACTATCTGCGCCGAGAGTTGGATGATGTCAAGGATGCGCTGGTCAGGTTGGAGAAACTGGCCACCGACGGCGAGATCGTGAAGGAGCGGAAACCGAAGAAGAGTAGCGATCGAAAGAGGGCGGAGGTCGCAATTTCGCCGCAAAAAGATGGCGACTAACCGCACAAGCTGTACCCAACAAGCTTACGGATGGGTAACCTGGATCACGTTGTTCCGAGCGACCGACCCAGACACCCGCATTTTGCGGCCGTCGTCACCGGGAAACGGCCGCACGACTGAGGGGATTGTGTGGTGGGCAAGAGAATATCTGCACCGGTGACCGCATCGGCGCTGCTGATTGCGGGCCTGGTCACCGCGGGTTCGGCCACCAACACCACAGTGCACACCGAGGCGCCGCAGGCAGCGCCCGAAGCGCTTCTGGCGGCCGCCGCGTCCGATACCGGATCCGGAAACGCCGTCCAGAACGCCTCGGATCAGACCGTCGGGCTGGTGCCCGCCGCGCCCGAGGCGCCCCGCAAACTCAGCGCAATGACCCCGCCCGCTGACGGCAGGCTCGGCGGCAATGTGCAGCTGCAGAACATCGCGCTGCCCGGCGGCACCGGCGCGCTCGGCATCCCCGAGCTGGTGCTGGCCGCCTACCGCAATGCCGAACTGGCACTGGAATCCTCGACGCCCGGCTGCGGGCTGCCGTGGAATCTGCTCGCCGGTATCGGGCGCATCGAATCGCTGCACGCCAGCGGCGGCCGCACCGATGCCGCGGGCACCACCATCTCGCCCATCTACGGTCCGGCGCTGGATGGCACCCTGCCCGGCAACGAGGTCATCAAGGCCACCAACGGCGGCTATGTGCGCGCCGTCGGACCCATGCAGTTCCTGCCGAGCACCTGGGCCAACTACGCCTCGGACGGTAACGGCGACGGCGTCTCCGATCCGAACAATGTCTTCGACGCGGCGCTCGCGGCGGGCAAATACCTGTGCTCGGGCGGATTGGATCTGCGCGATCCGGCCCAGCAGCTGCGCGCGGTGCTGCGCTACAACAACTCGATGTCGTACGCGGCCAATGTGCTCAGCTGGTCGAACGCGTACAAGACCGGCGGGACGCCCTCGGCCGTGAACATCTCCGCGGACATGATCCCGCCCGGCGCGCTCACCGCCGGACCGGATATGACGGCGGCCTCGGTCAATATCCCGGCCACCACCACGACCACCACCACGGACGCGCCGCCGAGCACCACTCGGCAGACGCCCACCCAGGTGATGATCAATATCCCGGGCCTGCCGCCCATTCCGTGCGGCATCTTCTGCCCCGCGCCCGTGGTGCCCGCGAATCCCTGTGAGTCCGTGAACCTTCCGCCCACCGAGACCAAGCCGGACGCCAAGCCCGAGGACGGCGTCCAGGTCGGCGCGCAGGACAAGACCGATCAGGACAAGGCGGCCGGCGAACAGCAGTTCGGGCCGGACGGCAAGCCGATCGAGAAGACCACCACCTGCGCCCAGCCGCAGCAGCAGGATCCGGCCGCGCAGGCGCAACAGCAGCAGCCGAACAATCAGCCCGCGCAGCCCGCCAAGACCGATGAGGCCGCGCCCCCCGCGCCGGAGCCCGCGCCCGCACCGGAATCGGTGGATCCGACCACCCCGGCCCCGGGCATCACGCTCCCGTTCGGCATCACCATTCCGCTGCCCGCGCCGCCCGCCCCGGCGGTGCCGTAATCCATTGCGGCCGTTGGCCTCATCCGCCGACGTCCGGAGAGTTACAGTTGAAGACCGATATTCGGCCGCAGCCCCGGGGCTGCGGCCGAGTCGTATCGGTACGGGTGCGACAGCTGTCCGGTACAGGCGCGAAAGTTCGTCCGGCACAGGCACGACAGGCTGTCCCATTGACGCCTTTAACCACTCAGGCGTAATCGAATCATCAGGAAAGATTACGAAGTAGTAACGGAACGGTCTCGAATGATGTAGCTTGGTCCTCACTGCGTCAACCGGTTCGCGAGAACCGACGGCAATGGAGGGTCAGCACCAAGTGGGACGTCATCGCAAGCCCCCGGTTCCGACGATTCGCCGCGGATCGGTCATCGCCCTCACCAGTCTCGTCCCGGCGGTGGGCGCCACCATCTCCGGCGCGGCGGACAGCGGCAATATCGTCAGCGGCCTGACTTCCGCTCTCCAGCACGAGTTCTCGTCCGACGCGGACGCGGCGCTACCCAGACCCGAGGCGGCCGCCGCGCCGGTCGCCGTCCCGGAAGTCATGCTCCGCGAGGCCAAACAGGTTGTGCCCGTTGGCCCCCCGGTGGTCAAGACAGTCGCTCTACCCGAGGGCCGCGTGCCCGCCGCCCTGCCCGCCGGCCCGATCGGAATGCCCGGCATCGCGGAAAACGCCTATCAGAACGCGGAACGCATTCTGGCCGTGGAGAATCCGGCCTGCGCCATGCCGTGGTCCCTGCTCGCCGGTATCGGCCGGGTCGAATCCACGCACGCCTTCGGCGGTAAAGCCGACGCGGACGGCAACCCCATCGATCCGGTCTACGGCCCGGTTCTGGACGGCAGCCTCTGGGGCAACAATGTCGTGCACGACACCGACGGCGGTGAACTCGACGGCCTCGCCGGTTACGACCGCGCCATCGGCCCCATGCAGTTCCTGCCGCAAACCTGGAAGCACTACGCCGCGGACGGTAACGGCGACGGCATCGCCGATCCGCAGAACCTCTTCGACGCCGCTCTCACCGCGGGCAAATACCTCTGCTCCGGCAATCTCGATATGCGCGATCCGGCGCAGCAGACCCGGGCCATCCTGCGCTACAACAACTCCATGGCCTACGTCGCCAACGTGATGGCCTGGGAAACCGCCTACTCCACCGGGATCGCCCCCGGCGCTTCCGCCCTCCCCCGCATCTGAGCCGACGCCCGTCGTCGCCGCGCGGTGCCCGTGTCAGCGGTGAGGCCCCGGCGCAAGCAGCTCGGGGCGGCCGAATCGTTCCCCGCCGATGGGCGCGAGGCGGTCCCCGTGACAGCGCGGCTGGCCCGAACTCCTAAGCTTTCGGTATGCCAGTGGTAACGGAATTGGATGTGCGGGGCGCGCTCGCGAAGGTGAACGACCCGGAGATCCGGAAACCGATCACCGAGTTGGGCATGGTGAAGAGCGTCGAGGTCGGCGCGGACGGCAGCGTTCAGGTCGTCGTCTATCTGACCACCTCGGCGTGCCCGATGAAGGGGCAGATCACCGAGCGGGTCACCAAGGCCGTCAATGACGTGCCCGGCGTCGGCGCGATCAATGTGTCCCTCGATGTGATGAACGATGAACAGCGGACCGAACTGCGCAAGAAATTGCGCGGCGACAATGCCGAACCGGTCATCCCGTTCGCCCAGCCGGGCTCGCTGACCCGCGTGTACGCGGTCGCCTCCGGTAAGGGCGGCGTCGGAAAGTCCAGTGTCACCGTGAATCTCGCGGCCGCCATGGCCGCCAAGGGCCTGTCGGTCGGCGTGCTGGACGCGGATATCTACGGACATTCCGTGCCGCGCATGCTGGGCACCGATCAGCGGCCCACCCAGGTCGAGCGAATGATCATGCCGCCCATCGCACATGACGTGAAGCTCATCTCCATCTCCATGTTCACCCAGGGCAATACGCCCGTGGTGTGGCGCGGCCCGATGCTGCACCGCGCACTGCAGCAGTTCCTCGCCGATGTGTTCTGGGGCGATCTGGACATCCTGCTGCTGGATCTGCCGCCGGGCACCGGCGATGTCGCCATCTCGCTCGCCCAGCTGATCCCGAACGCGGAGATCCTGGTCGTCACCACCCCGCAGCTGGCCGCCGCCGAGGTCGCCGAGCGCGCGGGATCCATTGCGCTGCAAACCCGCCAGCGCATCGCGGGCGTGGTGGAGAACATGTCCTGGCTGGATCTGCCCGACGGTTCGCGCATGGAGCTGTACGGCTCCGGCGGCGGACAGACCGTGGCGGACAACCTGACTCGCGCGGTCGGCGCGAATGTGCCGCTGCTGGGCCAGATTCCGATCGAACAGGAACTGCGCGAGGCGGGCGACGAGGGCACCCCGATCGTGCTGTCCGCCCCGGAAAGCGCCTCCGGCAAGGCCCTGCTCGAAATCGCCGACAAACTCGCGGTCCGCCGCCGCGGCCTGGCGGGCATGTCGCTCAACATCGACACCACTCGCCACCTGTAGCGAGAAACGCTCGGCTGCGGGCGAATTCGACGGCTGATTTCCGCCGGGGTGAGATGTGGCCGCGCCCCGGTCGGCACCTAAGCTCGGGAGCATGCTCACGCTGCTTCTGTACGTGCTGATCGTCGGCCTGGTAGCCGCCCTGCTGTTCCTGGTCGTCAGCGCGCTGTTCGGACGGTCGGAAGAGCTCGGCCCGCTACCGGAGAACACCACCGCGACGGTCCTGCCCGCCGAGGGCATCAGCGGGGCGGATGTGCGCGCGCTGCGCTTCCAGCAGGTGATCCGCGGCTACAAGGCGGGCGAGGTCGACTGGGCCCTCACCCGCCTGGCGGCGCGCATCGACGAACTCGAAACCCAGCTGGCGCACGCCCGCTCCGGCAACCATCTCGCGGGTATCGCCGTATCGCCCAATGGCGCTCCGATTCCCGCCGAACCACCCGCACCCCGCCGGATGGCCCCGGACGCGCTCTCCGGCGCAGCCGCGCCCGTTCCCGAGGTGCTCCCCGCCGCCGACCCGACCCCGCTCCCGGGCGACCACGGCGTGAGTGGCCAACCCGCCGTGCCGAGCCCGGCGGCCGAGCCCGGCACCCCCGGCAGCACCGAGCCGGGTGCGCGATGACCGCGGCGGCCGAACCGAGTGACGGCCGGACCCGCTGCGGGTGGGCCGACGGGTCGCAGTTGTATCGGGATTACCACGATCAGGAGTGGGGTCGCCCGCTGCACGGGGATGACGCCCTGTTCGAGCGGGTGTGCCTGGAGGCGTTCCAGTCGGGGCTGGCGTGGATCACGATTCTGCGCAAGCGCCCGGCCTTCCGCGCGGCGTTCGACGGGTTCGTGATCGAGCGGGTGGCGGAGTTCGGGGACGCGGATGTGGAACGCCTGATGGCCGATCCGGGCATAGTTCGCAATAGCGCCAAAATCCACGCCAGCATCCACAACGCGCGGGTTGCTCGCGACCTGGGACGATCCCTGGACGAGCTGCTCTGGTCCTTCGCCCCGGCCCCGGGAAAGCGGCCACGCACCCTGGCCGATGTGCCCGCCGTCACGGTCGAATCCACCGCTCTCGCAAAAGAACTGAAGCGGCTCGGATTCAAGTTCGTAGGACCCACTACTGCGTACGCACTCATGCAGGCGACGGGGATGGTAGACGATCACATCGCCGATTGCTGGGTGAATGTCAGGACTCCATGAACGCCACAACGGTCGGTTTTTGGAACTCAGGTACCCGCCCCGATCCGCGATAGGGAAGAATGGTCATGGTGTAGCCCGCCACATGTCGGCGGGCTGCCTGGTTGGTGACAACTGGAGTTCCATGAAAGTGCGCAGATATTCGCGCAGATCTGGAGGGAGCAGAGGATGGCGGCCATGAAGCCCCGCACCGGGGACGGTCCCCTCGAGGCAACCAAGGAAGGGCGTGGAATCGTCATGCGGGTTCCACTCGAGGGTGGCGGGCGTTTGGTCGTCGAGCTCACGCCGGAGGAAGCTGCGGCACTGGGTGACGAACTCAAGAGTGTCACCAGCTAGTTGCCAGACTTGCCTGTGCCGGTGAGCAACCCGCCCTCCGGGGCACTCGGAGACTCGGCCCCCGAACCCCGAGGATCCGGAGAGCAGCCGCTCACCGGCATATCGGTTCAGAACGCATACCCCCTCGGCCCGGCCGATCGCCTGATCGCCTGCGCCGACCTACTGTCCTGCCCGGAATGCGGTCGGGACCTCGGCCCCCGCGAGCACACCCTGCGCTGCCCGCGCGGGCACAGTTTCGATATCGCCAAACAGGGCTATATCAGCCTGCTCACCGGCGCCTCCACCAAGATGACCGGCGATACCCCGGCCATGCTCGACGCCCGCGCGGACTTCCAGCGGGCCGGTCATTTCACGCCCATCGCCGCGGCCCTGGCGGCGGCTGTCGCGGCCATGCCCGCACCTCCCAGGACCGCACACGCACGCGACAGCGGCATGACACGCCCGGGCGCGGCTGTGACCGCGGCCTCGGCGGCACGGCTCGCGGCGACCCTGCTGCCGATCGGTTCGAGTGGCCCGACAACCACTGCGGCGACACCCGCGACGGCGGAGGCGGTACTGGAGATCGGTGCGGGTACGGGTTACTACCTGGCTATGGCATTGGATGCGATGCCCGGCGCGCGCGGGCTGGCATTGGATGTGTCCAAACCGGCCGCGCGGCGCAGTGCCCGGGCGCATGAGCGAGCCGGGGCGGTGCTCGCCGATGCCTGGCGCGGGCTGCCGGTGCGCACGGGGGCGGTCGCGGCGGTGCTGTCGGTTTTCGCGCCGCGCAATGCGGAAGAGGTTGCCCGGGTGCTGAATCCGGGCGGGCGGTTTTTTGTCGTCACCCCGACGCCGCGGCATTTGACCGAGTTGATCGAGCCGCTCGACATGGTCCGCGTGGACGCGGGCAAAACCGAGCGACTCGCCGATTCGCTGGAAGATCGCTTCGAACTGCTGGACCGCACTCCGGTCGAGTATCGAATGTCATTGACGCACACCGATATCGCGAATGTGTCCGCGATGGGACCGTCCGCATTCCACGCGGCCGAACAGCGCGCCGAACGCATCGCGGCCCTGCCGGATCCGTTCGAGGTGACCGCGTCGGTGACAGTATCGGTCTATCGCCCGCGCGGCTGATTCGGCAGCAGATCCAGCAGATTGCGCACCAGCGGCCGGTTGTCGTCGGCACGGTGCGCGGTGTAGATCGTGGTGGCGGCATCGGTCCCGGCGAGCGGGATGATGCGCACCGATTCGGGTGCGGTGAAGGTGGCGCTGCGCGGTGCGACGGTGACCCCGAGTCCCGCCGCGACCAGATACAGCAGGATCGTCCAGTTGGTACCCTCCTGCACGATGCGCGGCCGATGACCGGATTCCAGCAGCGGTGCGAGGTTCTTGTCATAGGCGCGCCCACCCGCCGCGCGCGGATAGAACACCATCGGATTGGTGACCAGTTCGGTTCCGGTGATGCTGTCCCGGTGCGCGTCCGGATGGTCGGCGGGCAGGATCGCCACAAACGGTTCGGTGATCAGCGGGGTGGTGACGGTGCCGGGCTGTTCGTCCGGATCGCGCACGATGGCCAGATCCAGCGCGCCGTGCGCGAGCCGTTCCATCAGATGGCTGGTGAACCCTTCCACCAGGTCCACCTCGACCAGCGGGAAACGGTCCCGGAAGGCCCGTACGCCGCGCAGCGGTTCCAGCGGCAGTACCGAGGGCACGAAGCCGAGGTACAGCGTGCCCTGACTGCCCTGGCCGATCCGATGGATTTCGGCGAGATCGCGTTCGGCGTGCCCGAGCAGCGCCCGGGATCGTTCCAGCAGTACGGTCCCGGCGGCGGTGAGCGCGACGGTGCGCGAGGTGCGATCGAAAAGCCGTGCGCCGAGCAGGGTTTCCAGCCGCTGGATCTGCTGGGTGAGCGCGGGCTGTGCGATGTGCAGCCGGGCGGCGGCGCGCCCGAAGTGCAGTTCCTCGGCGACGGCGCGGAAGTAGCGCAGGTGCCGCAGCTCAACCCCTTCGATCATAAGTTCAACATATCAATCCGAGCTATCAAGTATTGGACGTTATAGGTGCAGGCGGGACATGCTGAACGGGTGACTCAGCAAACGGATTCCCTCGCCCCGGAGCAGCGCTCGATCACGGTCGAGCCGATGACCACCGCCGCCGACGCGCGCGCCTTCAAGGACCTCAATCTGGAGTGGATCACCGAACTCTTCGCGGTCGAGGCCGCGGACCTGGTCACCCTGGACCATCCGCAACGCATCGTCGACGAGGGCGGTCGGGTGCTCATCGCCCGCGCCGGTGCGGAGGCCGCGGGCTGCGTCGCGCTCGTCGCCGAGGGTCACGGCGTCTTCGAACTCTCCAAAATGGCTGTCTCGCCGCGCTTTCAGGGTCGCGGTATCGGCCGGGTGCTGCTGCGCGCGGCCATCGAGCAGGCGCGGGCGCTGGGCGCGACCTCGCTGATCCTGGCCAGCAATTCGAAACTGGCTCCGGCGGTGCACCTTTACGAATCGATCGGTTTCGTACACGTGCCGCCGTCGGAGCTGCCGCCGACGCCCTACGACCGCGCCGACGTGTTCATGCGCTACGACCTCTAGTTCTTGCGCACCAGGTCGTAGATCTTCGCGGTCTGCGCGGCGATGCGGTCCCAATCGAATTCGGCGATGGCGCGCGCCCGTCCGGCCGCACCCATGGCGGCGGCCGTCGCGGGATCCGCGGCCACCTGGTTGACGGCCCGCGCCAGTCCGCGTTCGAAGGCGTCGGGCGCGTGCTCGTCGTAGTGCACCAGCCGCCCGGTGGCGTCCCGATCCACCACCTCGGGAATGCCGCCGACATCGGAGGCGACCACGGCGGTGCCGCAGGCCATGGCCTCCAGATTCACGATGCCGAGCGGTTCGTACACCGAGGGGCAGACGAAAACCGTTGCGGCGGCGAGCACCTGGCGCACCAATTCGGTGGGCAGCATCTCGCGCACCCAGAACACCGCGTCCCGGGTCTTGCCGAGTTCGCGGACGGCTCCGGCCACTTCGGCTTCCATGGCGGGCGTATCGGCGGCCCCGGCGAGCAGCACCAATTGAATATCCGGATCCAGATACCGGGCGGCGGCCAGCAGGTGCGAGACGCCCTTCTGCCGGGTGATGCGCCCGACGAACGCCACCACCGGCCGATCCCGCCGCACCCCGAGTTCCGCGAGAATGTCGCGGGTATCGCGGGCGGGTCCGCCGGGATGCCAGACCTGTGCGTCGATTCCGTTGTGCACCACATGCACTTTCGCGGGATCGATATCCGGGTAGGCGGCGAGCACATCGCCGCGCATCCCCTTGCTCACCGCGATCACGGCATCGGCGTAGGTCATGGCATTGTGCTCGGACCAGGAGGACAGCCGATAGCCGCCGCCGAGCTGTTCGGCCTTCCAGGGCCGCCGGGGTTCGAGCGAATGCGCGGTCAGCACATGCGGAATCCCGTACAGCTCCGCGGCCAGATGCCCGGCAAGTCCGGTGTACCAGGTGTGCGAATGCGCGACGTCGGAGCCACCGGCGGCATCGGCCATGCGCAATTGCGCGGACATCATCTGCAGAGCGGAGTTGGCGGCGTACAGCATCGGATCGGCCTGGTGCACCACGGCATCGGTGCGCTGCACCCCCATGCAGTGCACGGTCACATCGCACAGCGCCCGCAGGCGCGGGATCAGTTCGGTGACATGCACTCCCGCCCCGCCGTACACCTCGGGCGGGTATTCGCGGGTCATCATCGCGACTCGAAGTTCGCGCCCGCCGTCCGCGCCGTAACTCACCGATTCAAACTACAGCCTGCCACCGGGCGGCTCGGGCCCACATCGATGAAAGAAAACACAGAGTTCACGACCCGGCCCGCGGTTCGCCGTCCCGTGTGCGGCGCGGCGCGGGAACGCGGCGGCGGAGTGGAGCGGCGACGAACCACGGCTTGCGGGGCCGTGAACACGCGACGCGGCGGGCGACGTAGACGGACACGTTCATTCAGGGTTCCGCTATACCCGGTAGTTTGGCGAGTGTGAGGAGCCAGCCGCACGTACTCGGGATCGTGCTCGCCGGTGGCGAGGGCAAGCGACTCTTTCCGCTCACCAAGGATCGCGCCAAGCCCGCGGTGCCGTTCGGCGGCGCGTACCGGCTCATCGATTTCGTGCTGTCGAATCTGGTGAATGCCGGTTATCTGCGGATCTGTGTTCTCACCCAGTACAAATCGCATTCGCTGGACCGGCATATCTCGCAGACCTGGCGGCTGTCCGGGTTCGGCGGCGAGTACATCACCCCGGTTCCGGCGCAGCAGCGGCTCGGCCCGCGCTGGTACACCGGCAGCGCGGACGCCATCATGCAATCGCTGAACCTGATCTATGACGAGGACCCCGAGTACATCGTGGTCTTCGGCGCGGACCACGTGTACCGGATGGATCCGGAGCAGATGGTGCAGGCGCATATCGAATCCGGTGCGGGCGTCACGGTGGCGGGCATCCGGGTACCGCGCAGCACCGCGAGCGCGTTCGGCTGCATCGACACCGACGAATCCGGCCGCATCACCGGCTTTCTGGAGAAACCCGCGCATCCGCCGGGCACGCCGGACGATCCGAATGTCACCTTCGCCTCGATGGGCAATTACGTCTTCACCACCAAGGTGCTGGTGGACGCGATCCGCGCGGACGCCGATGACAACGACTCCGATCACGATATGGGCGGGGACATCATTCCGGCCCTGGTGCGCGCGGGCGCGGCCTCGGTGTACGACTTCGGCGGCAACGAGGTGCCCGGCGCGACCGATCGCAGCCGCGGCTACTGGCGTGATGTGGGCACCATCGACGCCTTCTACGAGGCGCATATGGATCTGGTGTCGGTGGATCCGGTCTTCGATCTCTACAACCGGCACTGGCCGATTCGCGGTGCCATGGAGAATCTGCCGCCCGCCAAATTCGGCCGCGGCGGGCTGGCGCAGGAATCGATCGTGGGCGCGGGCAGCATTCTGTCGGCGGCCACGGTCCGCAATTCGGTGCTGTTCTCCAATGTGATGGTGGAGGACGGCGCGACCGTGGAGGGCAGTGTGCTCATGCCGGGGGTGCGGATCGGCCGCGGCGCGGTGGTGCGGCACGCGATTCTGGACAAGAACGTGGTGGTGTCCGAGGGCGAGATCATCGGTGTGGATCTGGATCGCGACCGGGACAGATTCGCGCTCAGCAATGGCGGGGTGGTCACGGTCGGCAAGGGCATTTGGGTGTGAGAGCAGCCGCGACGCGCGGATAACGGTGGACAGCCGCCCATCCGGGTCCGAAAATCGGTGGGTGGAGCGCTGCCCCGCCGGGCCGCGCGGGAGGGAAGACCATGAACCGCGCAACGAGGGTCCTGACCGCACTCACCTGTCTGGCCCTGACTGCCACCCTGTCCGGGTGCGCGCAGAAGGGTAAGGCCGTCGCCGGGGAAATGGACGTCCGCACCCTGGACGCGGGCACCTACGCGGTGAATCGATTCACCTACGACCGCAATTCGAACGGCAACGGCCCGATGCTGGAGGGTATGCGGATGGCGTCGGCGGTGGTGCCGACGGTGCAGATCGATCCCAGTCTCAAGATCGGGCGCGGCGGCATCGTGCTGACCACCGTCAATGATGTGGTGAGCGTGAGCCACCTGTCCTCCTCGGCCAAACCGGTGCTGCAGAATCGCGGTTTCGTGGCCGGTTTCGCCATGAGCGGTTCGGATCTGCCCGATCCGGCCGGTTCCAACGCACCGGATCCGGCCAGCACCACCGCCACCATCCGGCTGCTGCGCTTCCCGTCCGCCGACAATGCCAAGCTGGCGGCCAAGGAGTTGGAGGACGCCGACTTCAGCGTCGCGCTGGATCAGAACAAGAAGTTGTCGCTGGCGGATTATCCGGATGCCTTCTCGCACTGGCGGCCCGGTGTCGGCAGTATCGGTGTGGTCATGGCGCGCAAGGAATTCGTCATCTCCATCTTCATCTCGCGGCCCAAGGCGGATCAGGGGGATCTGCTGTCCTGGGCGAAGAAGACCCTCGACGCCGAGGTGCCGGTGGTGGACGCCTTCACCCCGACGCCGGCCGATCAGATCGATGCGCTGCCGGTGGATCCGGATCGGCTGCTGGCGCGAATCCTGGTGTCCGACAGGGATTCTCACACCCCCGACCCGGACAACTTCGCGGTGTACGGCGCGAATATGCTCATTCACCCGGCCGGTGACGAGAGCCTGCGGCAGCGGCTGGTGAACGATACGGGCATGGACGCCATGGCGCTCACCAAGGACGGCTATCTGTTCCGCACCCGGGACGCGCGCGGCGGTATCGATCTCACGGCCGGATTGATCAGCAGTCTGGGCGAGACCGCGATCGGCGCGCCGGACAAGGTGCCGGACACCAAATGCGTTCAGCACCGCGCGGATAGCACGTCCTACCGCTGCTACGTGGTCTACAAACGCTTCGTGGGCGTGGTGACCGGCAGCAGTCAGGACGAGGTGCAGAAGAAGGCGACGGCGCAGTACGTACTGCTGGCCAACAGCCTCTAGACCCGCACGGATCAGAAGCGGATGACATCCTCGTCCAGGGCTCGCCACGCGGCGGGCCGGGACGGGCGGTGGGTGCCGTGCGCGCAGTCGGAATCGGCTGCGGCGCCGCCGGTGTCATGCGGCAGCGCGGCATGACCGGTGTGCGGCAACCCGTTCCCGATGCGCGTGCGACCGCCTCCGGTGCGCGGCAGCCCGTTCGCGGCGCGACCCGGGCGGCTGTCGTCCCGGAAGCGGTAATCGCGGAATCCGAACGGCTGCAACAGGGCTCGCAGGAATTCCGCGCCGTCCGCGGGCAGCACGGTGCGCTCCTGGCCGAGGAGGTCGACGCCCTGGTGATACCAGACGCGCGCGACCAGGCCCTCGACCGGATCGACCGCGCGGAAGCTGGCCCGCCCGTCCGAATTCAGCCGGAACTCGGCGATGCGTCGCCATCGTCCCGACTCGCGCAGATACAGACCGACAACGGCGGGGGCCCGCTGACTCATGAAAACCTCACTCGTCGAACTTTCCCCTGGAGTATCCCGATCCGCGCGCGGTAATCCTGTTGTCCGGAAGGACGGTTCAGTTCTGGTAGACGGGCGATACGGTGCGCCCCCCGCAGAACGGTTCACAGGGCCCCGGTGTCGAGGGCACCACGTGTGATTGATCGTCGAATCTGGCTCCGCTCACCAGAAGCAGCACCAGGAGCGCGGCGAAGACGACCAGTCCGAAAATGATCAGTGCGGGCCATAGCCAGCCTGCCGGCAGATGAATGCCGAGCATCAAACCTTCCATGCCCCACCTCCTTATTTCGTTCCTTACTCTCGTTTACCACCTGCGGCCCATTCGAATCCACCCCTGCGACTGCCCCAGCACTGCCCCTGCCGGAAATACCGAAGGGGCCGCGAACCGTCGGCAACGGTTCGCGGCACCTCCGGACGGTTCAGCGCAGGTCGCGCCTGCGGAATCCGATGAGCCCCAAGGCAATCAGCGCGACCGCGATGACCAGCAGAATCAGCACCGGCACGAGGTCGAAGGAGGCGCCGGGCACCTTGGGCAGATGTTCGAACGGTTCGAGGTCGCGGAGCCATTGCGGGGCACCGGAGATCGCACCGAGCAGGAAGACCGCGATGGCGGCGGTCAGCACGCCCCACGCCACCGGGGTCCAGCGCGGCGCGAGACCGAACAGCGCCACCGTGATTCCGGTGAATATCCACACCGCGGGCAGTTGGATCAGCGCCGCGCCCAACACATCGGGCAGTTTGCCGCCGACGTCACCGGCCGCCCGTCCGTACACGAAGCCACCGAGCAGACCCGAAACACACAGTGCCACCGCCGGTCCCAGCAGGGCGAACAGCAGATGCGATGCGGCCCAGCGGGTTCGCGATACCGCACCGGTGAGCAGGGTTTCGGCGTGATCGCTGCTCTCCTCCGAATGCAGGCGCAGCGCGGCCGATACCGCGTAGGCGGCCGCCGCCACCCCGATCATGGTGAAGGCGTAGCTGATCATCGAATTCTCCAGTGAGGCGGAGCCGCCCATCCGGGTGATCAGATCGCGAATCGCCTGGCTGCTGCCCAATTCATCACCGATGCCGTGGATCACGCTGCCGATGATCAATCCGTACAGGCCGAGTCCGACCGTCCAGGCGATCAGGGTGCCGCGCTGCAATCGCCAGGCCAGTCCGAACGGTCCGGCCAAACCGGGTCCGGCGGTGGCCGCGCCCGGGCGTTCGGCGATCAGTCCCGCACCGATATCCCGGTGCCGCAGTAGCGAATACGCGATGAGGGTCAGCACGATCACCGCCGCCGCGTGCAACAGCAGCACCGCGAAGTGATTGCCCGCGAACGGCCGCACCTGCAATGACCAGCCCTGCGGTGACAGCCACACCAGCGGGCTGGTCGGCCCGTCTCCGGCGCGGGCGTCACCGATGGCGCGCAGCGTGAAGGTCACCGCGAGCACCGTGAAGGCGATGCCGCGGGCCAGCCGCGCACTGGTGGTCAATTGCGCGCACACCGCGGCCACCGAGGCGAACACCGCACCGGATCCGGCCAGCGCGAGCCCGAAGGCCAGCGATCCGGTCCTGGCGTCGTCACCGGTGAGCTTGCTGCCGGACAGGCTCAGGAAGCCGATCAGGCCGGTGGCCAGCGCACCCCCGTAGCCGAGGATGAGCGCCGCGGTGAGCCCGGCGTAGCGCCCGACCCGGGTGGCGGCCACCAATTCCCCACGGCCCGTTTCCTCTTCGGCGCGGGTGTGCCGGATGACGGTGAGAATGGTGGCGATGGCGATGAGGCTGTAGAACATCCCCGCCTTCCAGATGCCGACCGCACCGAGGCTGGTGTTGTACACCGGCCCGTACATGGCCAGCTGGGCCGGACTGGCGAGAATCGAGTTGGCGAATCCGGCGCGGTCGGCCTCGTCCGGGTACACGCTGACGATGCTGTTGATGTACACACTGCCCAGCGGCAGCGACAGCAGCAGCACCCACAGCGGCAGCACGACGCGATCGCGGCGCAGGTACAGCCGCAGCAATTGCCCAGTGCCGGTGAAATCCGTTGACCGTAAAGAGCTTTCGATCGAGCGAGGTGCGGTGATGGCGGTCATTTCGCGGCCCGCTGCAGATCGGCGGAATCCCGGCCGGATTCGGCGGCGTCCTCGCCGTTGAGCGAATAGTGCCGCAGGAAGAGCTCTTCCAGCGTCGGCGGCTGGCTGACCAGACTGCGCACACCGGCGTCACCGAGCACCTTGATGAGCTCGCCGAGATGTTCGCTGTCCACCTGGCAGTGCAGGGTGTGCCCCTCCAGGGTGATGTCCGCGACGCCCGGAATCCGGCTGAGATCGCCCGGGTCTCCGATCATTTCGGCGGTGATGGCGGTGCGGCTCAGATGCCGCATCGAGGCCAGCGTGCCCGATTCCACCGTGCGCCCGGCCCGGATGATGGTGACGCGCTGGCACAGCGCCTCCACCTCGGACAGGATGTGGCTGGACAGCAGCACCGTGCAGCCGCGCGCCGCGGCCTCGGTCACGCATTCGCGAAAGGTCTGCTCCATCAAGGGATCCAGGCCCGAGGTGGGTTCGTCGAGCAGTAGCAGCCGGGCCTCGGACGAGAACGCCGACACCAGCGCCACCTTCTGCCGATTGCCCTTGGAATAGGTGCGGGCCTTCTTGCGCGGATCGAGTTCGAACCGCTCGATGAGATCGGCGCGCCGCTGCTGATCCAGTCCGCCACGCATGCGCGCCAGCAGATCGATGGTCTCACCGCCGCTCAGGGACGGCCACAGCGTGACATCGCCGGGCACATAGGCGATATCGCGGTGCAGGGCGACCGCGTCGGTCCACGGATCCCGCCCGAGCACCTCGGCGGCACCCGAGGTGCGGGCCAGAATGCCGAGCAGCACGCGAATGGTGGTGGATTTTCCCGCGCCGTTGGGCCCGAGGAATCCGTGTACCTCCCCCTCCGCGACCTCCAGGTCGAGACCGTCGAGGGCGCGCACCTGTCCGAAGTTCTTGTGCAGATCTCGGACCGAGATGGCCGGGGTGGCCGGTGTGTTCATCGAATCTCCTTGTAGGAAAACGACAGTGGGTTTTACTGCTGTTGGGTGAGGGTGTCCAGCGCCATCGAGTCGGTGAGCAGCCCGTTGGTGTAGATCTCGAGCGCGGGCAGGGTCATGTGATCGGCATACTCGCGCAAGGCTTTTCGATAGTCGATGCGGCCTTCGTGCTGGGCCGCGTACAGCTGCAGGAACATCACCATGCCGCCGCCGTTGGTGGTGGCGATGTATCTGGCGGTGGCCTTCAAATCCCTTGGGGGACGGTAGGTTCCGGCGGCGACACCGGCGATCAGATACTGCTCGACATCCTCGACCATATGCTCGAAGAAACTGGTCAGCAGATCGCCGCCGGATTGGAAGCTGCGCAGCATATAGGCCATATGCGGGGCGAATTCCTCGATCTCGGCCATCTGTTCCAGCAGCCCGTTGGGTGAAGGACGCTGTGCGAATTCGACTTTCGCGGCCCGGATGACATCCCGGACGTGATCGTCGCACGCCGCGCGCAGCCCTTCCTTGGACCCGAAGTGGTGGTTGACCAGACCCGGTGAGACGCCCGCCGCGGCCGCGATGGCCCGCACCCCCACTCCGAAACCCTGCTCGCCGAAGGTGGTGATCGCGGCATCGCGAATCCGGGCCCGGGTGGTCAGATCCTCAGAGGCTGAACGCATGTTCAATAGATTAAACACTCGTTCAATGCGATGGCAAGAGCGCACGCCGAAGGAAACCGTCAAGGGTGCGAAAACAAGCGCGAACGCGGATGTTCCACGCGCGGAACACCTCCCCCGCAGCAGCTGCTGCTACGCGGAAAGTCCCCGCGTGGACAAAACTATCCGCAGGTCAGAGGCGGTGGAGCGGTGATCAGCCCCGCGAAGCGCAGAGCAGTCCGTCGCCGACCGGAATCAGCACACTGGTGAGCGCCGGATCCTCGGCGATGGCCCGCGTGGCAGCGCGCACCGCCTGGGTCTGGGGATCGCGCTGTGCCGGATCGGGCACCCGCCCGCCGAGCAGCGCGTTGTGCAGCAGAATCGCCCCGCCCTCGCGGAGTAATCGCACCGCCTGCGCCACGTACTGCGGATGCTCGAGCGGTGCGGCATCGATGAACACCAGGTCGTAGGCGCCATCGGCCAAGCGCGGCAACACATCCAGCGCCCGGCCGTTGATCAGCCGGGTGCGCGCGGGCGCGATATCGGCGGACCGGAACGCCTCGCGCGCCGCGCGCTGATGTTCGGGTTCGGAATCGATGGTGGTGAGCGTGCCGTCCTCGCGCATGCCGTCGAGCAGCCAGAGTCCGCTCACCCCGGCCCCGGTGCCGACCTCCACGACCGCTCGCGCACCGAGCAATTGCGCGTACATACTGAGAAGTGCGCCCACCGACGGGGGTACCGGTGCGGCGCCGAGTTCGAGGGCGCGTTCGCGCGCGCTGATCAGAATCTCGTCCTCGGCGACGGATTCCTCCACGTAGGCGAGGTTGCGCTGCAGGTTCGATGCCGCGGGAGTGAGGCTCACGGCTATGAGGCTAATGGCGCGGAACCGGGAAAGCCCGGCGGCGACCGGCCGGTGTGGCGATTTTTCTCAGGTGTCCCTCAGCCTGCGCATACGACCACCACATCGGGACCGGCAAGAGTATTGCCAAGTCAGGCCAGCGACAGTCGGTCCGGCGGGCGGGGAACACACGACCAACCAGGTCGGTTGTACCCGGCAGTCGGAACTTCGGTCCCGAGTAGGAGGTAATCCCATCCACATGGTCGACGCGGCGCGTGAACCCGCCATCCTGCCCACGCAGGACTTGAACTCCGTGCTGGACGGCACCACCGTGCCGGAAAGCGAACTCGACGAGGCTGCCCTGAGCGGCACCGCGGCCTTCGATGCCACCGGTGACCGCACCATGATGCCGACCTGGGACGAACTGGTCCGGGAGCACGCCGACCGCGTGTACCGCCTGGCCTACCGCCTCACCGGTGATCAGCAGGACGCAGAGGATTTGACCCAGGAAACCTTCATCCGGGTGTTCCGCTCGCTGCAGAACTATCAGCCGGGCACCTTCGAGGGCTGGCTGCATCGCATCACCACGAACCTGTTCCTGGATATGGTGCGGCGCCGCAATCGGATTCGCATGGAGGCGCTGCCCGAGGATTACGACCGGGTGCCGTCCGAGGGCCCGGGCCCCGAGCAGGTCTACCACGACGCGAATCTGGATCCGGAGCTGCAGGCGGCGCTCGATTCGCTGGCGCCGGAGTTCCGTGCCGCGGTGGTGCTCTGCGATATCGAAGGTCTGTCGTACGAGGAGATCGGCGCGACGCTCGGGGTCAAGTTGGGCACCGTGCGCAGCCGGATCCACCGAGGACGTCAGGCACTCAAAGAACACCTTGCGCATAATGGAGTGGAGCGGCGCTTCGCCGCCCCCGAGAACGCCAGGTGACACGCCGGGCCCAGCGCCCGAACACCGGCATTCCCGATGCAGCCGAGGTGTCCCGGAAGGGTGTGCAGCTTATGAGTGGCGAGGACAGAACGCCGCGTCCGCCGCGTTTCGCCCCCACCGAGCATCTGGCCAGTGAGGCCATTGCCGCGTATGTGGACGGCGAATTGCGGATGAACGCGTACCTGCGTGCCGCTCACCATCTTTCCGTCTGCGTGGAATGCGCGGCGGAGGTGGACGCGCAGCAGCAGGCGCGCATTGCGCTGCGGCAGTCCTCGGATCAGATTTCCGCGCCGATGCGCCTGCACGATTCGCTGAGCCGCATCCCGCTCTCGGAACTTCCCACCGCGGAAACGCTGAATGCGGATCGCGGAACTTTCGCGCGCGGCGCGAACTTCGTCGGGCTGCGCCAAGATTCGTTCGACAGCAAACGGTGGACATCCTGGTGGCGCAAGTAGAGTTCATCGCGTGACCACCGAATCGAAGAACACGGGCCCGGTTCCGGGTGACGGGCCCGCGGCGAACAACCTGCAGAATTCCGCGCAGGCTTCGGATTCGGCGGCCGATCGGGGGAACCTGAGGCCGTCGGACGCACCGGTCCTGGGACCGCGGCCGGTAATGCGGCCGCATGTCGACACGCATACCGCACGCGCCTTCCGCCGCCCGAGTGGGCAGAACGGCTCGTTCTCACCGCGCACGGCCGCCGCCGCGGCCGCTGCCGCCGCCACGGACGGCCCGCAGGTGCAGAACCGGCCGCCGGACGCGGTGCTGGCCGAGGCGTTCGGCCGTCCCACCGGTTCACAGGAGCTCCTGCAGCGCGATCCCGAGGCCAAGGCCGAGACGGCCGCCGCGGCCGGGCCCGCCGACCCGTGGCGGGATCCGAATTCCGCTGCCCGCCTTGGCACTCCGGCCGTGGGCACCCCGCTGCCGCCGCCGCTGACGCAGGGCCGCCAGATCAGTGCCAGGGAGGTGCTGTTCGGCGGTAAGGTCGCGCCCGCGGCGCTGGCCATTCTGGCCGTGATCGCGCTGGTCGTCGGGTTGATGAGCGGTCTGCTGGGCGGTCTGGTCGGCCGGCTCACCGCCGAATCGGCGCTGACCTCGCGCAAAGTCTCATTGCAGTCCGCCGATTCGACGAATGTGGCGCACGGCCAGATTTCCAAGGTCGTGGACACCGTCATGCCCGCGATGGTGACCGTGCGCGCCTGGGTCGGCGATTCCGGTTCCACGGGTTCGGGTGTGGTGATCGACGGCGCGGGCTACATCGTGACCAATAATCACGTGATCTCACTGGCCGCCAATGACAAGAGCGGCAAAGCCCAACTGCAAGTGGTGTTCTCCGATGGCACCCGGGTGCCGACCAGCATTGTCGGCCGCGATATCAAATCCGATCTGGCGGTGCTGAAAGTCGATGTGAAGAACCTGTCGGTGATTCAGCTCGGCAATTCCAACGATGTGAAGGTCGGCGACGATGTGCTGGCCATCGGTTCGCCGCTGGGCCTGGAGAAGACCGTCACCTCCGGTATCGTCTCCGCGCTGCACCGTCCGGTGAAGGTGGGCGGCGAGGGCACCGATACCAATGCCACGCTCGACGCCGTGCAGACCGATGCCGCGATCAATCACGGCAATTCCGGTGGCGCGCTGGTGGATATGACGGGGCGACTGATCGGCATCAACTCGGCTATCAAGTCCGAGAGCGGTGGTTCGGTGGGTCTGGGCTTCGCGATTCCGGTGGATCAGGTGAAGCGGATTTCGCAGGCGCTGATCCGGGACGGGTCGGTGCATCATCCGCGCCTGGGCGTGAGCGCCAAGACCAAAATCGTCGCCAATGACGTGATGAGCGGTGCGGCCGTCGCCGATGTGCAGGCCGGTAGCCCGGCCGCCAAGGCGGGCATCGTGGAGGGCGATGTGATCGTGAAGGTCGGCGATCGCGATGTGACCGGCCCGGAGGAATTGACGGTCGCGGTGCAGTCGAATGAGATCGGCCAGAAGGTGAATGTGCGCCTCATTCGCGACGGCCGCGAAGTCGATGTGCCGGTAACCCTGGAATCGGATTAAGGCAGAATAGGTACCGTGTTCAGCAATATCAGCTGGGGCGAGCTACTTATTCTGCTCGTCGCCGCCCTCGTGATCCTCGGCCCGGAGCGGTTGCCCGGCGCCGTGCGCTGGACAACCAATGCGCTGCGGCAGGCTCGCGACTACGCGAGCGGTGCGACGCAGCAACTCAAGGACGAGTTGGGGCCGGAGTTCGAGGAGATCCGCAAACCGCTGGAGCAGTTGAACGAACTCCGCGGTATGAATCCCAAGACTCTGGTCACCAAACATCTTCTCAATGGCGACGATTCGTTTCTGACCGGAAACTTCGACAAGCCGGTCACGGCCGCGAGCAGCGGTTTCGAGGATTACTCCATGCCGAAACCGCAGAAACCGCTGGAGCGCAACGAACGTCCGCCGGTCGATCCGGACGCCACCTAGAGCAACTTCGTCAAGCGGTCTAGACGCATGGGGCTGTTCAGGTATCTAGACTGCCTCCATGTCAGCCGACGAGGTGGCACGGGTGTTCGCGATCGAGGACAAGGTCGAGCGCCTCAAAGCCGCCACCGACGGCGTGGCGGCGGCGCAACAGCAGATCAATGAGCTCACGCGTATACGCCGCGCCGTAATCCGCGAACTACATGCCGAGGGCTGGACGTTCGCCAGAATCGGTGCGGCCGCCGGACTTTCCCGGGCCCGCATCCATCAGGTGAGCACGCAGGGCCCGGTGCCGGAGGGCCTGTTCTTCGGACACGGCCCGCTCACGATTCTCACCCCGGACGTGCGCAGCACCACGCGCGCCATCGCCCTGGTGGGCGCACCGGACGCGGCCGCGCCGCATCGCCTGGTGGAGCTGCTACGCGAACTCGGGTTCACCGCGGCGGTGCAGCGCTTCCTGCCCGGGCGGCCGCTGGATCTGGATCGGGACGGCCTGATCGTGCTCGGCGGCCCCGAATTATCGCCCAGCTTGCGCTATCTCGTCGCCGCGGACCCCCGGCTGCGCCGCACGGTGGCGCGCGCGGGCCGGGTGCGCCGGGGTATCGAGGATCGGGCCGCGCGGCGCGTATACCGCCCTGGCGGCACCGAACCGTACGACATCGCGTACCTGGCCCGGCTCCCCCGCCCGGACGGTAAGGGAACGGTCCTTGTCATCGACGGATTGCATCCCCCGGCCTCACTGGGCGCGATCCGTTTGCTGGCAACACGATTGGCGACGCTGCACGAGCGCGCGGCCACCCACCCGTTCTCGGCGGTGGTGGGCGTGCGCTACGACCGCAATACCGGTGAGCCGATCGAGGCGGACCTGCTCACCCCGATCTACCGGCACGACCGCTGAGTCCCGGTCGCGGACGCGACCGGGACGCCGGGGTCGTTACGCGGCAGCCCATTCCGGGCGCAGGGTGTTCATCGGCGGGCGATCCTCCAGCGACACATCCGTGGAGCGTGCCGTGAATTCGCCACTGATCAGCGGGAATTGGGTCAGCGCGGCACCCGAGTCGGAGACCCCGGCACGTCCGAGCACGGTGCCCAGGATCTGCCGGCTCATCACCCCGAGTTCGGACAGCGGGCGGTTGCGGTGCTGGCGCACACCGAGATTCACCTGCCCGATGGCGGACAGTCCGAGCATGTCGTGGGTATCGAGCAGCAACCCGATCTCCACGCCGTAGCCGGGTGCGAACGGCACCGCGGTGAGCAGTTCGCGGGTGCCCGCGTACTCACCACCCAAGGGCTGCAGGACATTCGACAGCGCCGGGCGCAGCGCCGACAGCAGTGGGCGGGCCACCAGTTCGGTGACGCGGCCGCCGCCGTTGTCGTCGATGCTCGCGCCCTGCCGCAGCGGACGCCGGTAATACGCCTTCACCAGGTGCATTCCGTCGACCGTGAGCAGCGGCCCGAGCAGTTTCGGCACGAACATCGGGTCCGGGTCGATGAGATCGGAGTCCACGAACGCCACCAGATCACCGGAGGTGACGGCCAGTGAGCGCCACAGCACCTCCCCCTTGCCCGGAACCGGATCGAGTTCGGGCACGGCCTGTTCGCGGGTCACCACGCGCGCTCCGGCGGCCTGTGCGAGCTCGGCGGTGGCGTCGGTGGAACCGGAGTCCAGAACGACGAGTTCGTCCACCAGCGTGCCCAGCAGGGGCCGGATGCTGGCCACCACGGTCGCGACCGTGGCTTCTTCGTTGAGTGCGGGCAGGACCACCGAGACGGTGCGGTCGCCCTTGGCGGCCACGAGTTCCTCGACGGTCCATTCGGGGCGGTCCCAGGTATTGCTGGTCACCCAGTCGGTCACCTTGTTCATGCCAGACCTCGCAGGGTTCGGGCGGGTGGGCGCAGGCCCTGGATCGCGGCGATCATGTCCACCACGCGTCGGGTGGCCGCTACTTCGTGTACCCGGAAAACTCGAGCACCCGCTGCGGCCGACCATGCAGTCGCTGCCAATGTGCCCTCCAATCGCTCGGATAGCTCGACACCAAGAGTCTCTCCGATGAAATCCTTATTACTCAGCGCCATCAAGACCGGCCATCCGGTATTCACAAGAACGTCCACAGAACGCAACAAATCGAGCCCGTGATACGTGTTTTTCCCGAAATCATGCGTGGGGTCTATCAATATCGAGTCTTTGGAAACTCCCGCCGCGACCGCATTCTCGGCGGCCGCGACAACGGTTTCGGTGACCTCGGTCACTACATCGGTATAGCGCACCCGATGCGGACGGGTCCGCGGAATGGCTCCGCCGGTGTGACTGCACACAATTCCGGCGTTCAACTCGGCGGCGACCTCGACCAGTCCCGGGTCCGCCCCGGACCAGGTGTCGTTGATCAGATCCGCGCCCGCGTGCACGGCGGCCCGCGCGACCTCGGCCCGCCAGGTGTCGATACTGATCAGCAGCTCGGGAAATCGCTGCCGGATAGCGGCGACGAACGGCACCACCCGGCGCGCCTCCTCGGCGGCATCCACATCGCTACCGGGACCGGCCTTCACTCCGCCGATATCGACGAGATCGGCGCCCTCGTCCACTGCCCGGGTGACCGCGGCCATGGCCGCCTCATCGGAGAAGGTCGCACCCCGGTCATAGAACGAGTCCGGCGTCCGGTTCACGATCGCCATCACCAGCGCCCGATCCGTCGCCACCGGCTTTCCGCACAATGTCGGCAACGGCGCACACATGCCCTCGACTGTACCGACACGTGTCCAGCTGATGCTGGGCAGCCGACCGGATTCCGGCCGCCGCCCGGGCCTCAGCCGCGCGGAAGTTTGCCCGCGGCCACCTCGGCCGCGTATTCCGGGTAGATCGGGACATAACCGTCACCGCGCCCGGTCAGCACGTACAGCGTGCTGATGTCGTCCGTGCCGAGTCCCTGGGTGCGCAGTTCCACCTTGCGGGACTTGAAGGTAGAGGTCTGCTCCAGTTCCGGGACCACTCGAATGACAAGGGGCACAGCGTAAGTGGGCAGGCGGTCGTAGAGCGTCTTCGCGGCGACCTTACCGTCGAAGGTCGCGCCCTCGGCGAGGGTGATCGCGGCCATGCCCGCCTTACCGTCCGCGCCCGGGATATCCACGCCGTAGACGACGGCCTGGAGCACCGCGTCGATACCGTCGAAAGCGCCCTCCACCTCGGTGGTCGCCACATTCTCACCCTTCCAGCGGAAGGTGTCGCCGAGCCGGTCCACGAAGGCGATATGACCCCAGCCCTGATTGCGCACCAGATCGCCGGTGTCGAACCAGCAGTCACCGGCGGTGAAACCGTCCCGCACCAGCTTGGATTCGGTTGCGGCACTGTCGGTATAGCCGTCGAAGGGGGAACTGGTGGTGACCTTGGCCAGCAGCAGGCCGACCCCGCCCGCGCCGATGCGGCGCAGTTTGCCGTCCGGGCCGCGCTTGGCCTTGCCGGTGGCATCGTCGTATTCGACGACCGCGAACGGCAGTGGGGTGAAACCCGCTGTGCGCGAAAGGCTGAACGCGTTGATGAAGGCGACATTGCCCTCGCTCGCGCCGTAGAACTCGACAATCCGCTTGATACCGAAGCGATCCCGGAATTCGTCCCAGATCTCCGGGCGCAGGCCGTTGCCGACCGCCAGCCGGACCCGATGCTGCCGATCGGTGCGGCGGGCGGGCTGATTGAGCAGATAGCGGCAGAGTTCGCCGATGTAGATGAAGGCCGTGGCCTGATTGGCGATGGCCTCCTCCCAGAAGCGGGAGGCCGAGAACTTGCGTCCCAGTGCGAGTGTCGCGCCGCCCGCGACCACCGAGGACAGCGCTACGGTGAGGGCGTTGTTGTGATAGAGCGGCAGGCAGCAGTACAGGGTGTCGCCGCCGTCCAGGCGCACGCCCAGACCGCCGACCCCGGCCATGGACTTGGTCCAGCGCATATGGGTCATGACGCTGGCCTTGGGCAGGCCGGTGGTGCCGGAGGTGAAGATCAGGTAGGCGCGTTCCTTGGCCAGAATCTGTTCGCAGACAGCGGGATTCGCGGCGTCGGCGGTGCGGGCGGCGGCCTCCAGATCCTTGGACCAGAGCACTGCGGGGCGCAGTTCGGTGAGCGTGTCCAGGGCTTCGGCGCATTCCTCGCCGATCACGTCCAGCACCGAGTTCAACAGTCCGAAGCTGTGCTGCAGCACGGCATCTCGCTGATTGTGGTTCAGGAGTCCGGCCGTGGCACCGAGTTTCACCACGGCCAGCACGGTGAACAGCGCCTCGGGCCGGTTGGTCATCAGGACCCCGACCACATCGCCGCGCTTGACGCCGTGCGAAGCCAATACGCTCGCGTACCGGTTCACCTCGGAATTGGCTTCACCCCAACGGTATTCGCGGCCTTCGAAGCGCAGGAAGGCGCGCTCGGGGTGTTTGGCGGCGGCCCGCTGGAAGAAGAGTCCGATGGAAGCCTTGGAATCGGACTTCACCAGCATGTGCACGGCATTGCGGGTCATGCCCGGCAGCTGTACCGCCATACCGGGCAGGCTGCGCGCCAGATCCACCAGGCTGACCGTCGAACGGGCGTCGTTGTTCACTGCGCGGGGCTCCTCACCGGGTCGTGCTCGTGGTCACACCCTGACGGATACACCCTTCGTTGTCGAGTGAAACCCGATAGTTCCGCACAAAATTGTCAGATGCACCGCCCGTGACGGCGCAATCTGTCAACTTCAACAGCACTCAGCGCCCGGGGCGCAGCGCCTCGAAAGCTTCCGCCAGATCGCCGGTCACGATCACCCGGTCCATCGCCTCGCGCCCGGCGTAACCGCGCTCGCGCAATTCCTCCAGCCAGGCGAACAGGCCGCGATAGTGCCCGTCCGGATCCAGCACCACCACGGGCTTGTCGTGCATGCCCAGGTAGGCCCCGGTCCAGGTTTCGAAGAACTCCTCCAGGGTGCCGATGCCGCCGGGCAGGGTCAGGAAGGCGTCGGCGCGCTCGTCCATGACCTGCTTCCGCTCGCGCATGGAATCGGTGACGATGAGTTCGTCCGAGTCCACATCCGCCATTTCGCGGTGCACCAGCTTCTTGGGGATGACGCCGACGGTTTTCGCGCCCGCCGCACGCGCCGCGGTGGCGACCGCGCCCATCATCGAGACATTGCCGCCGCCGGACACCAATTGCCAACCGCGGCGGCCGATTTCGGCTCCCACCTGCCGGGACAATTCCAGTGCGGCGGGATCGCCGATGCTCGCCGAGCAGTACACGCAGACCGAATACGAATCGCTCACCACTGATCTCCCTGTGCCGCGGCATCCATTTCGGCGCGCTGTTCGGCGGCCGCGAGCACCAGGCGCACCACCTCGTCCACACTGTCGGTGACGTGCAACAGATTCATATCGCCGGGCGCGATCTTGGCCGAGCCGAGCAGTGACTCGCGCAGCCAATCCACCAGTCCCGACCAGTATTTGGTGCCGAACAGGATGATCGGGAACTGATTGATCTTATGCGTCTGCACCAGCGTGAGCGCCTCGAACAGCTCGTCCAGGGTCCCGAACCCGCCCGGCAGGCAGACGAACGCCTGCGCGTACTTCACGAACATGGTCTTGCGCGCGAAGAAGTACCGGAAGTTGATACCGAGATCGACCCACTCGTTGAGGTGCTGTTCGAACGGCAACTCGATCCCGAGCCCGATCGAATAGCCGCCCGCCTCGGAAGCACCGCGATTCGCGGCCTCCATGGCCCCCGGTCCACCACCGGTGATCACCGCGAACCCGGCCCGCGCCAGCGCCCCGCCGATCGCGATGCCCGCCTGATACTCCGGCGATTCCGGTGCGGTGCGCGCCGATCCGAACACGGCCACCGCGCGCGGCACCTCCGCCAAAGCCCCGAAGCCCTCGACGAATTCGGCCTGAATGCGCAGCACCCGCCACGGATCGGTATGCACCCAATCCGCCGGTCCCCGCTCATCCAGCAGATGCTGATCGGTGGTCCCGATCCCGACCTTGCGATCCCGGCGCAGCATTATCGGCCCACGAAACCGTGGACTCTTCGAACCCGGGATTTCAGCCTCAGCAGACATGCCAGCCACCGTACTGGGTTGGGTTTGCCTCCGCTTCGCTGCGGCGGCCGACGCCGCTGCGAGCCGTCAGGCTTTATCGCCCAGGAGGTAGCTGCGGAGCATGGAGGTGACCTGGGTGATCTGGTCGATGGGGAGGTGTTCGTCGCGTTTGTGGGCGAGGTTGGGGTCGCCGGGGCCGAAGTTGACGGCCGGGATGCCGCGGGCGGCGAAGCGGGAGACGTCGGTCCAGCCGTATTTGGCGCGGACGCCGCCGCTGCCGTGCAGGTGCACGATCTCGATGAGGTCCTTGGCGGCGGGGGCGGTCAGGCCGGGTAGCGCGCCGGGAGCGCCGTCGGTGCGCTCGAAGCCCAGGTCCAGGCCCGAGAAGACCTCGCGCACATGCTCGGTCGCCTCGTCCAGGGTGCGGTCGGGGGCGAAGCGGAAGTTGACGTCCACCTCGGCCACATCGGGGACCACATTGCCCGCGACGCCGCCGGAGACGCGCACGGCGGACAGGCCCTCGCGGTAGACGCAGCCGTCGATATCCACTTCGCGCGCTCGATAATTCGCCAGCCGCTCCAGGATCGGCGCGAGCCGGTGAATGGCGTTGTCGCCCAGCCACGCTCGCGCGGTGTGCGCGCGCACGCCGGAGGTGGTGAGCCGAACCCGCAGCGTCCCTTGGCATCCCGCTTCGATCCAGCCGCCGGACGGCTCACCCAGTACGGCGAGGTCGCCCTCCAGCCATTCGGGTAGTTCGCGTTCGATGCGGCCGAGCCCGTTGAACTCGGCGGCGATCTCCTCGCAGTCGTAGAAGATCAGGGTCAGATCGTGCACCGGTTCGGCGACGGTGGCGGCCAGGTGCAGGAAGACCGCGTCACCGGATTTCATATCCACGGTGCCGCAACCCCACAGCTGCCGTTCGCCGGTCGCGGTGACCTCGAAGCGGCTGGGCACATTGTCGGCGATGGGCACGGTGTCCAGATGTCCGGCGAGGATGACCCGGGTGGCCAGACCGCGACTGGTGCGCGCCAGCACGGTATTGCCGTGCCGCAGGATTTCGAAGCCGGTGGTCTGCTCGCGCAGGGCTTTTTCGACGATATCGGCGATGCGGGTCTCGTCCTTGGAAACGCTGGGAATGTCCACCAGAGCGGCAGCGAGGTTGATCGGGTCGGCGCTCAGATCGATGGTCACCCCTTCCACCTTAAAGGAGGTGTAATCTCCGCTCCCGGTATGGCGGCGGCCGTGGCACAAAAAGCCACCATTCGGGGCAAAATTCGCGGCCGGTAATCTTTACCGACGTGAGCACTCAGGGAGCAGTAGCAGTCGGCCTCGCCACCATCACCGCCAACGGCACGGTGCTGGACACCTGGTACCCGTATCCGGAGCTGGGCACGGTCGCCGATACCGGCACCAAGCGCCTGGACGCCTCCGATATCGAGTACGCCAAGTTCGCCGACGCCGCCGGTGTCGACGAGGCCCGCCGCGTCGAGACGGTCGTGGTGCGCACCAGCATCGCCGATCTCGATGCCGCGCCGGTCGATACGCACGATGTCTACCTGCGCCTGCAACTGCTCTCGCATCGTCTGGTCAAGCCGCACGGCCTGAATCTGGACGGCGTCTTCGGCCTGCTCGCCAATGTGGTGTGGACCAATTACGGCCCGTGCTCGGTGGAGGAGTTCGAGCTGACCCGCCTGAAGCTGCGCTCGCGCGGCCCGGTCACCGTGTACGGCATCGACAAGTTCCCGCGCATGGTGGATTACGTCGCGCCGTCGGGTGTGCGCATCGCGGACGCCGATCGGGTGCGCCTGGGCGCGCATCTGGCCTCGGGCACCACGGTCATGCACGAGGGTTTCGTGAACTTCAATGCCGGCACGCTCGGCAATTCCATGGTGGAGGGCCGCATTTCGGGTGGCGTCGTGGTCGGCGACGGCTCCGATGTGGGTGGCGGCGCGTCCATCATGGGCACCCTGTCCGGTGGCGGTAAGCAGGTCATCTCGCTCGGTGAGCGCTGCCTGCTCGGCGCGAACTCGGGTCTGGGCATCTCGCTCGGCAATGACTGCGTGGTCGAGGCCGGGCTGTATGTCACCGCGGGCACCAAGGTGACGCTGCCGGACGGCGCGGTCATCAAGGCGGCCGAGTTGAGCGGTAAGGACAATCTGCTGTTCCGCCGGAATTCGGTGACCGGCACGGTGGAGGCGGTGGCGCGCAAGGGCACCGGCATCGAGCTGAATGCCGCACTGCACGCCAACGACTGACTCACTCTCCAACCGCTGGACCGCTATTCGATGCCGAAGGCGATGATCCGCTCCGGGGTGATGCGGATCAGCTCCGGCGTGCCGCCGGGGATATAGCTTTCGACGCCGCGCAAAGCCTGTGCGGTGCCGCGGATTTCGAGGCACCGCACGGTCCACGGGTTGACCGAGGGCACATCGTCGACGACGAAGGCGATCCGTTCCTCCTTGGCGAGGTTCCGGAACTTCTGCGACGCCCCCATATTGTGTCCGGCGATATCGATGGTGCCCAGGTCCGCGTTGTAGCGGAACCCGACGGGATTGTTCTGCGGTGACCCGTCGGGCCGGATGGTGGCGAGCCGGCCCAGGCGCTGGCTGCCCAGATACTCGATCTGCGCGGGCGTCAGTGTTGCGATCATGTCCGCGACGTTATGACCTGAAGTGCGGTTCAGGTCAAGCGACACGGTCCGGGCGGGGCGATGTTCAGCCGAGCAGTTTCTTCTGCACCTTGCCCATGGCATTGCGCGGCAGCGCGTCCACCACGCGCACCTCGCGGGGCCGCTTATGTGCCGAAAGTTCGCCCGCCACATGGTCGATGAGTTGCCGGGCCACCGCATCATCCGCGCCGTCCCGCAGTACGACGTAGGCGACGATGCGCTGGCCGAGGTCATCGTCGGGGACGCCGATCACCGCGGTCTCGGCCACGGCGGGATGTCCGAGCAGCGAGGTCTCGATCTCCCCCGCGCCGATTCGGTAGCCGCCGGATTTGATCAGGTCCACCGATTCACGGCCGACGATCCGGTGCATGCCCTCCGCGTCGATGACCGCGACATCGCCGGTCTTGAACCACCCGTCCGCGGTCCAGTTCTCGGCGGTCACCTCGGGCTTGTTCAGGTACCCGTCGAACAGCATCGGCCCCTGGACCTGAAGTCCGCCAACGCTTTCCCCATCATGCGGCAGCACGTTCCCGGCCTCGTCGACCAACCGCGTCAGCACCCCCGCCACAGGCGTGCCCACCCACCCCGGCCGCCGCTCCCCGTCCGGCCGGGTGGACAGCGTGATCATGGTTTCACTCATGCCGTACCGCTCCAGCGGTGCGTGCCCGGTCAATTCCCGCAACCGCTCGAACACCGGCACCGGCAGCGGCGCACTCCCCGAGATCAGAATCCTGGCCTTCGCCAATTCCTTTGCGGCGACGGCATCTTCGGCGATCCGCGACCACACCGTCGGCACCCCGAAATACATGGTGCCCGGCGCGGCGGCATACGCCTCGGGCGTCGGCTTACCGGTGTGGATCACGGGGCTGCCGACCCGCAACGGCCCGAGGAGCCCGAGAATCAACCCGTGCACGTGGAACAGCGGAAGCCCGTGCACGAGAACGTCATTCGACTTCCACTGCCAAGCCTGCGCGAGCGCATCCAGCCCGGCGGCGATGGCACGACGGCTCAGCATCACGCCTTTGGGCGCACCGGTGGTTCCGGAGGTGTAGAGAATGAAGGCGATCGCTCCGGGCGCGGGTTCGGGATACGTATGCCAGGACCGCGCGTGCGCCCGCACCGGAACCACCGGCAGCGCACTGCCTTCGGGCGCTTCCCCGAGCCACGCCTGCGCTCCCGAATCATCCAGGATGTGCGCCAATTCGGCGCTGCCCGCGTCCGGCGGCACCGGCACCACGGTGACGCCCGCGATGAGGCAGCCGATCACCGCCAGCACCGTGCTCACGGTGGGGCGTGCGAGCACCGCGACCCGTTCGGCCTGTGCGATGCGTTCGGCCACGGAGGTGGCCGCGCCGAGCAGATCACTGCGCGACAGGCTCACCCCGGCGATGGTGACGGCATCGGGGATATCGTCCCCGGCCGCGACGGCGGCGGGATGCAAGGACCTCAGCAGGAGTGGCGACCCATAAGACACCCGCTCACGCTACCGAAGTCCCGGGTGCGGGCCGATACCGCCGGGCCGGGCACGAATCGGCCGCGATGGTGGCAAGTCGGTTGACAGGTGGGGCGAGTGGGTAAGACAGTTTGTGTACAACCTTCTCACTTCCGAGGATGTGGTCGACGATGACCAGACCCATGGCCGCGCAGCCGTACTACGGGCGGGCGGGCGAACCCGATATCGATATCCGGCAATTCATCGACGGGGCGGCCGGGCTGCTCGGCGGGGCCGCGAACGTGATCATGCAACTCGCGCATCCACCGGTGGGGTACGGGGTGGTGGAATCCCCGGTGGAGAGCGGCAATGTGATGGTGCATCCCATCAAGCGGCTGCGGACCACCATCACCTATCTGGCGGTCGCACTCTTGGGGACCGACGCGGATCGGGCGGCCTATCGCGCGGCGGTCGACACCTCGCATCGGCAGGTGCGATCCCGGCCCGGAAATCCGGTGAAGTACAACGCCTTCGATCCGAAATTGCAGCTGTGGGTGGCGGCCTGCCTCTATTGGGGCGCACGCGATCTGTACGAGCGAATGCACGGCCCGATGAGCGCAGCCGACGCCGACGCGTTCTACCGGTATTCGGCGCGGCTGGGCACCACGCTGCAAATGCGCGAGGAGCTGTGGCCCGCGAATCGCGATGAGTTCGAACGGTATTGGAATGAGAACCTGGCGGCGACCACCATCGATCCGAGAATTCGCGCCTATTTCGAGGATCTCATCGATTTGAAGATGATGCCGCTGCCGGTGCGATCGGCATTCGGAGGAATTCATCGATTCTTCGTGACCGGCCTACTGCCGCAACATCTTCGGGACGAAATGGGGATGACCTGGTCGCCGCGGCAGGATCGCTTGCTGGCCCGGATCATGCGCACGGTCGGCACGGCGGAGGAATTACTGCCCACGCCGGTGCGGATCTTCCCGATCAACGTCTATCTGCTGGATATGCGACTGCGCCGCAGGCTCGGTCTGCCGCTGGTGTGAAAACCGCTGCGGCTCACTGAATCCGGAAGCCCGGCAGGACGTGATCGATGGCGAACTGCCGGAGTGCGGCCTCATCGTCGAGCGGGATCACCGTCTGCGGGGTCAGCGCCAGCGACAGCGCGTTGCGGGCGACCATCTCCGCCAGCGGTAGCGGATCGTATTCCGGGAGTTTGCCTTCGGATTGCAGCCGGGTGATGAACTCGGCCAGATAGTCCCGGCCCAATTCGATGACGGGCGCACCCTGCACCGTGAGGAACGGCAGCACCACCTCGGGTTCGGTCTTGAGCAGCCGGCCCAGCAGCTGATTGCCGCGCAATCCCTCGATGAACGCGATGAACAGCGCGACGATCTGATCCTGCGCGCTGGCATCGCGTTCGATCTCCGCGTGCACGGCCGCATCGGCGTCGGCGATGAACTGCCGGGCCAGGCGCAGCCCGACCGCCTCGATCAGATCGGATTTGCCGGCGAAACGCCGATAGAGTGTGGCCAGCGACAGCCCGCCGCGCCGGGCGACCTCGACCATGCTGGTGCGTTTGATCCCGAAGTCGAGGAAGGCAACCAGTGCGGCGTCGAGCACCTTGGCCTGATTACTGTCCTCGGGAGCGGATCCGCGCACGAGCGGCAGGAGTTTGGCCAGCTTGGCCATGGTCCGGCCCCTTTCGAGTCGCGAAGATACGATGAGGCACCAATCATCGCACATTGACAGTGACCCACCTCGATGAGAAGGTGAGGACAAGAGTTTCTCACACTCTCCTCAGCGACGAGGAACGACGACGAGGAGTCGAGTCAACGATGACCGCCCCGCTGCGCCAGCCCTTCCCCGACCCGGCCGATGGCTACGGATTCGCACCCGGCACCGAACCACTCACTCCCGACACCGTTCGCGAGCACATCGACGGGCTGGCCGCCTTCCTCGGCGGGGCCGCCAATGTGATCATGCAACTCTCGCTCAAACCCGTCGGGTACGGGGTGATGGAGAGCGATGTGCGCAGCGGCAGCGTCATGGTGCGGCCCATCAAACGACTGCGCACCACCCTCACCTATATCGCCGTCGCCCTGCTCGGCGAGGACGATGATCGCGCCGCGTATCGCGAAGCGGTGAACAAGTCCCATCGCACCGTGCATACCAAGCCCACCAGTCCGGTGAAGTACAACGCCTTCGATCCCAAACTCCAACTGTGGGTGGCGGCCTGCCTGTACTGGGGCATGGACGATCTCTACCACCGCATGCGCGGGCCGATGAGTCCCGAAGTGGCCGAGGCGTTCTACCGGTACAGCGCGCGCCTGGGCACCACCCTGCAGATGCGCGCGGAGATGTGGCCGCCGACCCGGGACGCCTTCTACGCGTACTGGGAGGAGAACCTGGCCACCAAGCACATCGACGAGCCGACCCGCGCCTACTTCAACGCGCTCACCGACCTGAAGATGCTCCCCTACCCGCTGCAATTCCTGCTCGGCGGCCTGCACCGCTTCATCGTCACCGCCCTACTCCCGCAACATCTTCGGGATGAGATGGGCATGACCTGGTCGGCCCGCGACGAACGCTTCTTCGGCGGTTTCCTGCGCCTGATCTCCGCGGTCTGGACCCGCATGCCCACGGTGCTCCGCCTGTTCCCCTACAACTTCTACCTCGCCGATATGCGCCTGCGCCGCCGCTTCGGCCGCCCACTGGTCTGACGGCGGCACAGACATATCGAACTCAGCGTCGTTCGGTGAGGGCGCGGAGGAAGAAGCCGAGGTTGGCGGGGCGTTCGGCGAGGCGGCGCATGAGGTAGCCGTACCACTGGGTGCCGTACGGGATGTACACGCGCAGGGCGTGGCCCTCGTCCACCAGGCGGCGCTGTTCGGTGTCGCGAATGCCGTAGAGCATCTGGAATTCGAAATCCCCCGGGCTGCGCCGATGTTCGGCCGACAGCCGCAGCGCCGCCTCGACCATGGCCGGATCGTGCGTGGCGATCATGGGATGCCAGGCGTCCCGCATGAGTACGTCGAGGCAGCGCAGATAGGAGGCGTCGACCTCACCGCGCTTCCGGTACGCCACGGTCTCGGGTTCCTGATATGCGCCCTTGCACAGGCGAACTCGCGTTCCCGAGGCCGCCGCGTCCCGGCAATTGTCCTCGGCGGTGCGCAGATAGGTCTGCATGGCCACCGCGAGCCAGGGGAATTCGGCGCGCGCCTGCTCGACCGCGGCGAGCGTATCGAACGTGGTGGTGTGATCCTCGGCGTCCACGGTCACCCACACCCGCGATTCCACGGCCTTGGCGCACAATTTGTGCAGGTTCTCGGCGGCGATGGCCGGACCGTCCGCGCCCAGCGATTGCCCGAGCGCGGAGAGCTTCACCGACACCTCCACCGGTGGAACCTCGGTATCGGGCGCGCGATCCAGTTCGGCGAGATCGTCGATGAGCGAGAAGTATTCGGTCACGGCGGCATTGGCCATGGCCGGATCGGTGGTGTACTCGCCGAGGAAGTCGACGCTGACCATGCGCCCGCTGTCCAGCAGCGCGCGCACCACGGGTGCGAGTTCGGCGCGGGTCTCCCCCGCCACGAAGCGCCGCACCACCGCGGCGGTGATCGGGGTGCGGGTCACCGCCTTCTTCAGTCGCGGTGAATCGGCCGCGGCCAGGATTGCCGGTCGGAGCGGGTTCATTACGCCTCCTCCATATGCGGGTAGCGGTAATCCGTTGGGGCGACGAAGGTTTCCTTCAGGGTGCGCGGCGCGACCCAGCGCAGCAGGTTGAGATAGGACCCGGCCTTATCGTCGGTGCCCGAGGCGCGCGCCCCGCCGAAGGGCTGCTGCCCGACCACCGCGCCCGTCGGCTTGTCATTGATGTAGAAGTTCCCGGCCGCGAATCGCAGTGCGGTGGTTGCCTGTTCGACGGCCTGGCGGTCGCGGGCGAAGATCGCGCCGGTGAGTCCGTAGGGCGAGGTGGCGTCGACGGTGGTGAGCATATCGGCGAAGGCGTCCGGGCGGCTGTCGTCGTAGACGTGCACGGACAGGATCGGCCCGAAGTACTCGGTGGCGAAGGATTCGTCACCGGGGTCATCGCTGAGCAGTACGGTCGGGCGAATGAAGAAGCCCTCGGAGTCGTCGCACCCGCCGCCGGTGATGCCCAGCCCCTTGTCCCGGGCGCGGGCGATGGCGGCGGCGTTCTTGTCGTAGGAGCGCCGATCGATCACGGCCCCACCGAAATTCGACAGATCCGCGACATCGCCGTAGGTGAGCTCGTCGACCTGTGCGAGGAACTCCTCCCCCATCTCCCGCCACACCGATTTCGCGATGTAGGCGCGCGAGGCCGCCGAGCACTTCTGCCCCTGATACTCGTACGCGCCGCGAATCATGGCGATGCGCAGCGCATCCGGATCGGCGGAGGAGTGCGCGACGATGAAATCCTTGCCGCCGGTCTCGCCCACGATGCGCGGATACCCGTGATACCGGCCGATATTCGCGCCGACCTGCTGCCACAGGTACTGGAAGGTTCCGGTCGAGCCGGTGAAGTGGATTCCGGCGAGCCGCGGATCGGCGAGCGCCACTTCGGACAATCGCACGCCATTGCCGGTGACCATATTGATCACCCCGGGCGGCATGCCTGCGGCTTCCAGCAGTTTCATCGTGTAGTACGCCGAAAGCGTCTGCGTCGGTGAGGGTTTCCACACCACGGTATTGCCCATCAGCGCCGGTGCGGTGGGCAGGTTCCCGGCGATGGCGGTGAAGTTGAAGGGCGTGACGGCGTATACGAACCCCTCCAGGGGCCGGTAGTCCAGCCGATTCCACACCCCCGCCGAGGATTGCGGCTGTTCGGCCAGAATCTGCCGGGCGAACGCCACATTGAAGCGCCAGAAGTCGACGAGTTCGCAGGGTGCGTCGATCTCGGCCTGCTGCACCGTTTTCGACTGCCCCAGCATGGTGGCGGCGGCGATGGTTTCCCGCCAGGGTCCGGCGAGCAGATCGGCCGCCCGCAGTAGCACGGCCGCGCGTTCCTCGAACGGCAGTGCCCGCCAGGCGGGTGCGGCGGCGTGCGCGGCGTCGACGGCCGCGCTCGCCTCCGCGTGGGTGGTATCGGTGAATGTGCCGAGCACCTGCCGATGCCGGTGCGGCATCACGATGTCGGCACGTTCACCGGTGCCGGGTTGGTGTTTGCCGCCCATCACCAGCGGCACATCGATAGATCCTGCGGAGATTTCGGCGAGCCTGCCCGTCAGCAGTGCGCGTTCACGAGAGCCGGGTGCGTAGGTGTGCACCGGTTCGTTCGCGGGAGCAGGGACAACCGTGACAGCGTCCATATCCCAGGCTAACGCGAACAAGACCACCGCCGTGGGCGAGACGCTCCGAAAATTCTCCGGTTAGCTCAGGTCGTTGGCGATGATGTTCTCGATATTGCGTTCCGCGAGAGCAGTAATCGTCACGAACGGGTTCACCGTCGTCATACCGGGGATGAGCGATCCGTCGATGACGTAGAGCCCCTTGTACGAGGTCAGGCGACCGTAGTTGTCGGTGCTCTGGTTGAGCACGCAACCGCCCAGCGGATGGTAGGTGAGGTCGTCGCCCCAGGTCTTGGTCGCCCCGAACAGGTCGGTGCGATAGATCGTGACCTCCTTCTTGTTGATCTTGTCGAAAATGCGTTTGGCCGCATCGATACTCGGCTGGTTCCAGGCGGTCTGCCAGTTCAGGTCCACCCCGCCGGTTCCGGAGTTGTAGGTGAACTTGCCGCGATTGGGGTTCTTGGTGATCGCGAGATACAGGCTCGCGAAGGTCTCCAGCCCCGCCGGGAACGGTGACACCTCGGCGAACGCCGGGCCACCGCTGTCGGCCCAGTTGTCGATGCCGAGGGTCGGAATACAGGATTGCAGGCTGCCGGTGGCGTCCCAGGCCTGATTCTGCCGGGCCACCATGACATTGCCGTTGGTGCCCCAGCCGGTGCCGACCGAATCGGGCAGGTTCGGCAGTTTGCCGGTGGCCTTCATGCTGACCAGCAGTTTGCTGGTGCCCACACTGCCGGCCGCGAAGAAGACCTTCTGCGCCACAACGGCTTTGGTGGCCACCGTATTGCCGCCGGTGTCGATCTGCTTCATCTCGACCTTGTAGCCGCCGTCGGTCGGCGATACCGCGGTGACGATGTGCATGGGCGTGATGCCGACCTTGCCGGTGCCGACGGCCGCGGCGAGATAGGTCTTGTCGAGGGACTTCTTGCCGTAGTTGTTGCCGTAGATGACCTCGCCGTCGAGCGCGGAGCGGGTGACGGTCTTGGCCTGCTCCTGCTTCATGTAGTTGAAGTCGTAGACGTTGGGCACGAAGGTCCACGAAAACCCGGACCGCTCAGCCTGTTTGCGGCCGACGCGGGCGAACTGATAGCAGTCCGCGCTGTCGAACCAGGACTGGTCGATATTGTTCACCCCGAGGCCGGTATTGGCGCGCGGGTAGTAGGTGCTGTACATCTCGCCCGCGTCCACCGAGGGCAGGATGCTCGCGAAGTTCTCCTGCTTGGGCGTCACCGCCATACCGCCGTTGACCAGCGAGCCGCCGCCGACGCCGCGGCCCTGGTACACGCGAATCCCGCTGAAGTGCTCGGAATCCAGTACGCCGGTGTACCTGTTGATGGACTTGTTGTAGGGCGCGCCCATGAAGTGGTTGACCGGTTGATCGGTCTCGGTCCGCAGCCAGAAGGACCGCCCGTCCGGCTTGAGCATGTTGCAGAAGATCTTGCCGTCGGAGCCCGGCTGCGACCACGACATGCCCATCTCCACGATGGCCACGTCGACCCCGGCCTGCGCCAGTCGCAGCGCCGCGACCGCGCCGCCGTATCCGGAGCCGATGACGAGCACCGGCACCTTGTCGCCGTCGGCGAGCTGCTTGGTCGGCAACGCTCGAGCGGGGACCTGTCGGGCCAGCACCGCCGCCCCGAAAATGACACCTGTTGCAGCTAGGAAACCGCGCCGGGTGACGTTACTCCCGTAGATACTCTTACCGGGGGTTTCATAAATGGATCCACGCACTGAAAGACTCCTCATCGAGACTCGATGAGAACCTGTTATAGAGATTGTGAAGTAGCTGTGTGTCAGTTTTCGGCAAATCAGGAAAAAGTCCGGCAACCAGAAGGCAAGGGGCCCAACGCAAAAAGGAAGGGCGTGAGCTGCTGCTCACGCCCTTCCTTGGAAGTGCGACCCTGACGGGACTCGAACCCGCGACCTCCGCCGTGACAGGGCGGCGCGCTAACCAACTGCGCCACAGGGCCTTAACTGCCGCTCGGCCCGCGGGCCTTGCAACGCGGTAGACGTTAGCACGACCCGGGGTCCGGGACTAAATCAGCTGGTCAGGCGATCAGCGGCGGCGGCGATGCGCTCATCCGTCGCGGTCAGCGCGATGCGCACATGCTGTGCGCCGCGCGGGCCGTAGAACTCGCCCGGAGCCGCCAGGATGCCGCGCTCGGCCAGCCAGTCCAGCGTGGTGCGGCACGGCTCGCCACGGGTCGACCACAGGTACAGCCCGGCCTCGGAATCGTCGATGCGGAACCCGGCCGCCGCCAACGCCTTTCGCAGCACCTCGCGACGGGCACGGTAGCGCTCGCGTTGCTCGGCCTCATGCGCGTCATCACCGAGGGCGGCGGTCATGGCCGCCTGGATCGGGAACGGCAGCATCATGCCGGAATGCTTGCGCACTTCCAGCAACTCCGCGACCAGGGTCGGATCACCGGTGACGAAACCGGCGCGGTAACTCGCCAGATTCGACGTCTTGGACAGCGAGTGAATGGCCAGCAAGCCGGTGTGATCACCGTCGCACACCTCGGGATCGAGCACCGAGATGGCCCGGCCCTCCCAGGGCAGGCCCAGGTAGCACTCGTCCGAGGCGATGATCGCGCCGCGCTCGCGGGCGAATTCGACCACCTTGCGCAGATGTTCGACGCCGAGCACCCTACCGGTCGGATTCGACGGCGAATTGAGGAAGATGAGCGCAGGCTTCTCCGGACCCAGCTGGGTCAGGCTGTCCGCGCGCAGGATTCGGGTACCCGCCAGCAACCCGCCGACCTCATAGGTCGGATAGGCCACCTCGGGTATCACCACGAGATCGTCCGCGCCCAGCCCGAGCGTGCGCGGCAATCCGGCGATCAGCTCCTTGGTGCCGATCACCGGCAGCACCGCGTCCGGCTCGATGCCGGTGATCCCGAATCGCCGTTTCAGCGCTGCCACAACGCTTTCGCGCAATTCGGGGGTGCCGTGCGTGGTCGGATAGCCCGGTACCGCCGCCACCGACGCGAGCGCCGCCTGGATCAGCGGGTCCACCGGATCGACCGGGGTGCCCACGGAAAGATCCACGAGCCCGCCCGGATGCGAAGCGGCTTTCGCCTTCACGGAAGTGATGGTGTCCCAAGGGAAATCGGGTAGTAGTGCACTCACCCGGCCACGCGCGGTCAAGACCTACTCCGCGGCCATCGGCGGTAGCGCGGCGATGAACGGCGGGTCGTAATCGACCTTGCCGACCTTGGTGGCGCCGCCGGGCGAACCGAGATCGTCGAAGAATTCGACGTTCGCGTTCACGTAGCCGCTCCACTGGTCCGGGGTGTCGTCCTCGTAGAAGATGGCCTCCACCGGACACACCGGTTCACATGCACCACAGTCCACGCACTCGTCCGGTTGGATGTACAGCATGCGGCCGCCCTCGTAGATGCAATCCACGGGGCATTCCTCGATGCACGCCTTGTCCTTCACGTCAACGCACGGTTCAGCGATGATGTACGGCACTGCCGCTCTCCTAGTCTGTCCTCACATGCGGGATAGTCCGCCCCGCGAAACAGTATCCCGGCGCGTTCACAATACTCCTGGTCAGGCAAGCCTAATTTGCCCTGGGCCGCGTTCGCGGACCGGGTCGGGGCCGCGAACGCCGATGGGAGCGGCTCCCACTCAGCCTAGTGCCAGCGGAGCCACCAGCGAACTGTGCTGTGGCACACCATAGGTGGTGGTGCGCTGCCGGACCGGACGGCCGATCCCGGTGGCGATCTCGGTCAGTTCCGCGACCGTTTTCGCCGATCCGTGCTCCGAACCCGCCATGCGGGAGATGGTCTCCTCCATGAGGGTGCCGCCGAGGTCGTTGGCGCCGCCGTTCAGCATCAGCTGGGTGCCCTTGATGCCGAGTTTGACCCAGCTGGTCTGGATGTTCTTGATGCGGCCGTGCAGCATGATGCGGGCCAGGGCGTGGGCGGCGCGGTTGTCGCGCACCGTCGGGCCCGGGCGGGAGGCGCCCGCCAGGTAGAGCGGGGCGCTCTGGTGCACGAACGGCAGCAGCACGAATTCGGTGAAACCGCCTGTCTCGTCCTGGATTCCGCTCAGTACGCGCAGATGGCCGACCCAGTGCTTGGGGTTGTCGACGTGGCCGTACATCATGGTCGAGCTGGAGCGGATGCCGAGTTTGTGCGCGGTGGTGATGACATCGATCCAGGCCGAGGTGGGCAGTTTGCCCTTGGTCAGGACCCAGCGCACCTCATCGTCCAGGATCTCCGCGGCGGTGCCCGGAATCGAGTCCAGCCCAGCCTCTTTCAGCGCCGCGAGCCAGTCGTGAATGCTCTGACCGCCACGGGAAGCCCCATTGACGATCTCCATCGGGCTGAAGGCGTGCACATGCATGCCCGGGACGCGTTCCTTGATGGCGCGCACCAGATCGGCGTAACCGGTGACCGGCAGCTCCGGATCGATACCGCCCTGCATGCAGATCTCGGTCGCGCCCTCGACATGCGCCTCCCAGGCGCGGTCGGCGACCTCGGACGCACTCAGCGTGAAGGCGTCCGCGTCACCCTTGCGCTGCGCGAACGCGCAGAAGCGGCAGCCGGTGTAGCAGATATTGGTGAAGTTGATATTCCGGTTGACGATGTAGGTGACGTCATCGCCGACCGTATCGCGGCGCAACTGATCCGCCAGCGCCGTAATCGCTTCCAGCGCAGGGCCGTCCGCGGTGGCCAGGGCCAGATACTGATCGTCGGAGAGCCCCGCCGGATCGCGCTCGGCGGCGTGCAGCGCGGCCAGCACCTCGGAATCGAAGCGCTCGGGTGCGGCGACCGCGAGCTCCTTCACCTGTTCGCGAATGGTCTCCCAGTCGCCGAACGCGCCCAGGCCGTCACTGGCGAGCGCGGAATCGCTGCGGGACTCGGTGTTCCGGCCCTCGGAGTCGATGGCGGTATTGAGGTCGATGCGGCCGACCGATTCCCAATCGTGGTCCGGTTCCTGCCAGGGCAGGCCGGTGGGGTTCACGGTGCGGGCCAGACCGGTCAGCGGATCGGAGAGCGCGTCGATATGCCGCGATACCCGCGGATCGATCCAGGGGTGGCCCGCCAGCACGTATTTCGGATGCGCGGTGAGCCGTTCGGTGAGCACGAATCCGGCGTCGGCGGTGACCTGCGCCAGCGTGTCCAGGTTCGGCCAGGGCCGTTCCGGATTCACATGATCGGGGGTGAGCGGGGAGACGCCGCCCCAATCGTCGATGCCCGCGTCGAGGAGCGCGCGGCATTCCTCGAGCGATACCAGATTGGGCGGGGCCTGAATCCGCATCTTCGGGCCGAGCAGCAGGCGCGCCACCGCGATCGTGGCGCGGAACTCCTCCAGATCGGCGTCGGGGGTATTGCGCATGGCGGTGTCGTGCTTGGCCAGGAAGTTCTGCACGATCACCTCCTGCACGTGCCCGAAAGCCTTGTGCGACTTGCGGATCGCCAGAATGGATTCGGCGCGCTCGGTGAGGTTCTCACCGATGCCGACCAGAATGCCGGTGGTGAACGGTATAGACAGTCGTCCCGCGTCGGTCAGCGTGCGCAACCGCACCGCCGGATCCTTGTCCGGGCTGCCGTAGTGCGCCTGACCCGGTTCGGTGAACAGCCGGGTGGAGGTGGTCTCCAGCATCATGCCCATGGACGGGGCCACCGGCTTGAGCCGGGACATCTCGGCCCAGCTCATCACACCCGGATTCAGGTGCGGCAGCAGGCCGGTCTCCTCCAATACCCGGATCGACATGGCGCGCACGTAATCCAGGGTGGAGTCGTAGCCGCGCTCGTCCAGCCACTGGCGGGCCTCGGGCCAGCGCTCTTCGGGGCGGTCGCCGAGCGTGAAAAGGGCTTCCTTACAACCGAGTTCAGCACCCTTGCGGGCGATGTCCAGAATCTCGTCGGGTTCGAGGTACATACCCTTCCCCGCGGCGCGCAATTTGCCGGGCACGGTGACGAAGGTGCAGTAGTGGCATTTGTCGCGGCACAGGTGCGTGATCGGGATGAACACCTTGCGCGAATAGGTGATGGGCAATGTGTCCCCGGCATAACCGGTTTCGCGCAGGCCGGCATCGCGCACGCGCGCGGCGGATTTGGCGAGATCCTCCAGGTCACCGCCCCGCGCCTGGAGCAGCACCACCGCCTCGTCGAGGTTGAGCGTCGCGCCGTCGCGCGCCCGCCGCAACGCCCGGCGCATGCCCGAGGGGCTGGGCGGAACCGGGGGAAGATTCGGGTTCGGTAGATCCGTCACGTCTTCGATCATGCGCCATCCATCCGACTGGTCCGACTCGGGTGCCATAAGAACGGGCAACCGGGCGCAGCGGCAGGCTATTCCATCGCCGACGCGCGAATATTCTCGCGCATGGGAGCGGCGATCGCGCGATGTGACGTGCCCGATGGGACAAAACCTTGCGGGGGCCGGATGGCGTGCCTAAGGTGATCCGCCACGATTACTCGTATCGCCTGATTCGAATATTCGCATTCACCTTGCTGAGATGGGGAACCCGTGTTCGAGAGATTCAGCCGCGCCACCCTCCTGGGAGCGGCGGGCGCGACGCTCATGCTGACCGTCGCGACCAGCCCGGCCTCCGCCGCCTACAACCTGCCGCCCGCGAATCCGTATCTCGGACCGGTGGGCACCGCGACCATGCACGGCGATGCCGAATCCTCCGACGCCACCCCGCTCCCCGGACCCGGCACCGGGAATGTCCGCGCCGACTTCCACGAGGAGGCCGCCGCCTGCCCGACCATCCTGCAGGGAGCCGACGGCTTCCCGCAGGCCCTGTGCACCAAGATCACCGACCGCGCCCCCGAAGTACTGCTGCTCGACCCCACCAACGGAAACACCCTCGCCACACTGAATCTCACCAAGGGCAGCCTGCTCGGCGGCGTCTACGCCTACCTCGACGAACAGGACCGCATGGTCACCGTCGACGGCAGCGGTGAACTGCTGCGCATCGGACACGAACGCGACGGCAACGGCTGGAAACTGTCCATCACCTCGAGAACACCCATCGCACAGGCGGTTACCGCGCACTGCGGCGGCGGGGACTGCGATCACGTCGCCGCGGTCATGCCCGACTTCGACGGCCGGGTCTGGTTCGCCACCGATAACGGGGCCGCCGGATTCGCCGATCCCGCCACCGGAACCGCCAAGGCCGTGGAACTCGCACCCGGGGAAATGGTCGCCAACAGCATTTCCAGCGCACCGCAGGGCGTCACCGTCGCCACCGATCACGCGCTGTACCTGCTGCGCGCGGACTCCTCGGGCACTCCCTATGTGGTGTGGCGGCGCGCCTACGATCGCGGACCCGCGCGCAAACCCGGACAGTTGAGCTGGGGCACCGGCGCGACCCCCACCTTCTTCGGCGCGGGCAGCGGCACCGAATACATCGCCATCACCGACAATGCCGCGACCAAGGAGAATCTGCTCGTCTTCGATACGGCCACCGGTAATACGGTGTGCTCGGTGCCCGCCATCGACGGCACCGAGAACTCCCCCATCGGCGCGGGCAACAGCCTGTTCGTGGCCAGCACCTACGGCTACCCCTATCCGCAGCTGCCCGCCAACGCCGGACCCAGCCAGCCCGCGAGCGCACCGTTCACCGGCGGGATGACCCGCATCGACGTCACCGGCTCCGGCTGCACCGTGGTGTGGACCAATACCGTTCCGTCGGCGGCGGTTCCGCGCCTGTCGGTCGCCGACGGCAAGATCTACACCATCGCCCGGCACTCCCTGCTCGGCTCGGGCAGCGGCGGTTCGGGCAGTTCGTCCGGCAGCCTGGGCTCGGGCAGCGCGGGCCTGCCCAGCGGCAGCGGCGGCGTCACCGACAACTACAAATACACCGTCATCGACGCCGCCACCGGCCATGTCGACACCGCACAGACCATCGGCGCCACCACCATTCACGACACCCTGCAAATGGTCGGCACCATCGCCCCCGGCCGCGTGCAATACCAGGGCACCCTGAGCGGACTCTTCCGCATCACCCCGAACTAACCCCGGGATGACGGAGGGTCCCGCCGAGATGGCCGGAGATCGGGCGCAATTCGTGCAAGCATGGCAGGCATGTCCGAGCGTCCCGCCTCCGGCGACCTCCAGCCCGCCCCCGGCGGGATCATGGTGGATCCCGCCTGGCATCCGAGTCCGCGCGCGAAATTGCTGTGGGCGATCGGCGCCGCACTGTCGTGGGCGTTCCCCTTCCTGGCCCTGATCATCTGGATGATCGTGGATCCGCACCGGCGCACCTGGCAGCTGTGGATACTCGTAATCGCCGTGCTGGCAGCGGTATTCAGCATCGGCGTGGTACCGATGTGGCGGTACGCGGTGCACCGGTGGGAGATCACCGCCGAGGCCGTCTACACCCGGACGGGCTGGTTCACCCAGGAGAGCCGGGTCGCGCCGATCAGCCGCATCCAGACCGTCGACACCTATCGCGGACCGCTGGAACGACTGCTCGGCTTGGCCACGGTGACCGTGACCACCGCATCCTCGGCCGGGGCCGTGCACATCAGCGCACTCGCCCTCGACGATGCCCGGCGCACCGTCACGCAGTTGACCGAAATCGCCGCCCGGCATCGCGGAGACGCCACGTGACCGACCCGTTCAACCCCGATCCCGCAGCGCCACAATCGATTCCCGCACCGCCCGCTCCCCCGCCGCCGAGCGCCTCCTGGCAGCGGCTGGATCGGCGCATGCTGCTGGTGCATCCGATCACCGAGCTGATCCGCTTCATCCCGGTGCTGCTGGCCACCCTCATCGCGGGGGCGCGCAGTGACAGCCCGATGTGGAGCCTCGGGGTGGTGGGCATCATCGTGGTGCTGGCCATCACGCGCTGGTTCACCACCACCTATCGGATCACGCCGGACAATGTCGAACTGCGCACCGGATTGATTCAGCGCAAGCGACTCTCGGTGCCGCGCAATCGAGTTCGCTCGGTGGACGTGGAAGCCGATCTGCTGCACCGGGCGCTCGGGCTGGCGGTGCTGTCCATCGGCACCGGACAGCAGGCCGAGCGCGGGGACCGGTTCAAACTCGATTCGCTCGACGCCGGGCTGGTGCCCGCACTGCGCACGACACTGCTCGAACACACCCGCGAGCAGGGGCACGGTGGCACCGAATCCGCCGAGCCGCAGCGGGATACGGACGCGACCAGCGGCGTGATGCTGAACAAGCCGGTCGTCGACCTGCCCGCACCGCCCGCGCACGCACCGGTGGAAATCACGCACTGGCAGGCGAATTGGGTGCGCTACGCACCGCTGTCGCTGACCGGGTTCGCCATCATCGCGCCGATCGTGGGTCTGCTCTTCCAATACGGCTTCGCCCGCATCATCTTCGACTCCAGCGCCGTACAGGGCGTGGAAGACGGTGGCGCACAGGCCATCGCGCTGGCGGTGACCGCGCTGTTCCTGTTCCTGGTGGCATTCGTCAGCCTGGCGGCCTGCGCCCGCTACTTGACCACCTACTACGGACTGAAGGTCATCGACGACGGCAGCACACTGCATATCCGGCACGGATTGTTCACCACCCGCCAGACCACCCTGGATCTGGCCCGGCTGCGCGGTGCGACCGTGAACGAACCGCTGCTGCTGCGCATGGCGGGCGCGGCCGAACTCGAAACCATCATGACGGGCACCAAGTCCCGGCAGAAAATCGTTCCCCAGGCTCCCCGCGCGGCCGTGGATCACACCCTGGCGCATCTGCTCGACAGCACGGCCGTTCTCGACGCTGTCGCGCCCGGCGCGGGTGCGGTCGCCGGGGCGAACGGTGCGGTCCGGGGCGAAGCCGAACTCCCGATTCCGCCCATCGTCACCGCGGAGTTGCGCTCGCACGGCCCGGCCGCCACCCGCCGCCGCTACACCCGGGCCCTGAGCCTGCCCGGTGTGGCCGCGGTCGTCCTGATCGCGATATCCCTTGCGGGCGGGTCGATTCCGGCGTGGATCTGGGCGCTTCTGGTGCTGGCGGCCGCCGTTGCCACCGCACTGGCGTGGGATCGCGCACGGGGTCTGGGCCATACGGTGATTCCCGCGACCGGCGACAATCCCACCTGGCTCATCACGCGCAGCGGCTCGCTCGATCGCGATCGGGATTGTCTGGAGGGCCCCGGCATCATCGGCTGGACGGTGCGGCAATCCTGGTTCCAGCGCCGGGTCGGCCTGGCCACCATCACCGCCGCCACCGCGGCGGGCAAGAAGCGCTATCACGTCATAGACATTCCGCTGGACCAGGTGTGGCCGCTGATCGAGGCCGTCACCCCGGGTCAGCTCGGAACCCGCTGAGCCGCACCGCGACTCAGCGGACCGAGCGGGTCACCACTGGCCGGGCTGGTACTCGCCGCCGGTCATGCCCGCGATGACGTTCAGGCGGTTCCAGGCATTGATGGTGGCGATCAGCGAGATCAGCGCGCCGATCTGGTCATCGTCGTAGTTCTTGCGGACCTGCGCCCAGGTGTCCTCGCTGATGCCCTGATGGGCGTCGGCCAGGCGGGTGCCCTCCTCGGTCAGCGCCAGCGCGGCGCGCTCGGCCTCGTCGAAGACGGTGGATTCGCGCCAAGCGGCGACCATGGCCAGGCGGACCGGGGTCTCACCCGCGTGCGCCGCGTCCTTGGTGTGCATATCCAGGCACATGCCACAGCTGTTGATCTGCGAGGCGCGGATCTTGACCAGTTCCTGGGTGGCCTTGGGCAGGGTGGACTCGTCGACGACGCGGGCCGCGGTCACCAGGCGCTTGTTGAACTTGGCGGCGACTTCATTCTGGTACAGGGCGAAGCGGGTCATTGTGCTGCTCTTTCCACTGGGTTCTTGTTGACTACACAGAGATGACGACGCGGCCCGCACGGGTGTGACATCGATTCCGGATGTAATTTTTCATTCACCTCGAGAACCGTAGATTTCCGCAGATCGAGACGCTGAAAAGTGAGCCGACATTCGCCCGATATGGTAGAAAACACCCAGGTTTTACGAGGGGAGTTGTCATGGAACCAACGGCCGCACAGCGGGCCGCGCTGGGCCAGATCTGCGATACGTTCCTGCCCGGCGACGGGCTCACCCTGCCCGCCGCGACGGAGCTGGGAACGGTCGACACCATCTTCCGGATTCTGGGCCGCAATCCGCGCGAGGCGGAGCAGAAGCAACTGGCGACGCTGCTCGGGCTGTGGGATTCCCGGCTCACCGGACTGCTCACCGGCAATGGGCCGCGCAAGTTCTCCACACTGTCGCAGGAGCAGCGCGAGAAGGCGCTGCTGAAGCTCGGCGATTCCGGACTGGCACCGGTGCGGGCCATCTTCCAGGCACTCAAGCAGGCCTCGCTGCTGGCCTACAATGTGACCCCGGGACCGACCGGCACGAACCCGCTGTGGAAGGAGATCGGCTATCCGGCTCCGGCGGGACCGTTGCAGAACGCTCCGAAACCGGCGTTGCAGCCGCAGCGGTTCACCGAATCCACCACGCTCACCTGCGATGTCGTGATCATCGGCTCCGGTGCGGGCGGTGGCGCGGCGGCCGCGGTCCTCGCCGAGGCCGGACTCGATGTGGTGGTGCTGGAACGCGGAAACTATTACGACGACCGGGATTTCGGCGCGGGCGAACTGGAGGCGCTGACCAGCCTGTACGCGCCCGGCCCCGCCGGATCGGCCGAAGGCCAGATCACCCTGGTCGCCGGAACCTGCCTGGGCGGCGGCACCGTCGTCAACTGGAGCACCTCGCTGCCCACCCCCGATACCGTGCGGCAGGAGTGGGCCGAACTCGGCGCACCGCAATTCGCCGAGGCCGAATACGGTGACGCGCTCGCGGCGGTGTCCGGCCGCATCGGCGTCACGACGGCCAAATCGCAACTGTCACTGCGGGACAGCGTTCTCGAACGCGGCGCACAGGCGCTCGGCTGGGATATCGATGCCCTGCCGCGCAATGTCTCCGACGCCTGCGATGCCGGAATCGAATGCGGCCGTTGCGGTTACGGCTGCCGCGTGGGCGCGAAGCAGTCGGTCACCAAGACCTGGCTCGCCGACGCGGCCGGGCACGGCGCTCGCCTGGTGGTCGATGCGGATGTACGACGCATCGAGGTGAAAAACGGTCGGGCCGAGGCGGTTTCGGCGATCACCTCGAATGGTGCGGAGATAAAGGTGTCGGCGAGGGCCGTGGTCGTGGCGGCCGGGGCCATCCAGACCCCCGCACTGCTGCAGCGGTCCGGATTGAAGAACAAGAACATCGGCCGCCATCTGCGCCTGCATCCCGCCGCGGCGGTCTTCGGCGTCTTCGATGACGAGATCCGCGGCTGGGAGGGCGGTTTGCAGACTCGTATCAGCCGCCACCACGCCGATCTGGACGGTAAGGGTTACGGCGTCATCTACGAGACCGGACCCCTGCACCCGGGTCTGGCCACCGGATTCATGAACTGGCGCGGGGCCGCCGAGCACCGCGCCACCATGCTGGACTTCGCCCGCTCGAACGCCGTCGGCGTCATTACCCGCGACCGTGATTCGGGCACCGTGGAAATCGACAAGACCGGCGAGGCGATCGTCAAATACAAGCTCTCGGATTACGACGCCGGACATCTGCACACCGGAATCGCCGGTGCCGCACAGATTCTGGAGGCCGCCGGGGCACGCCGCATCTTCTCCGGGCATCAGGCCGGGGTGTCCTACGAACCCGGCGTGCGCGGCTCGCACGCCGAATTCGAGGCGGCCTGCGAGCGCGCGGGCTACGGTCCCGGACAGTGCGCGCTGGGCGCGCTGCACATCATGGGTTCGGCGCGCATGGGCGGCTCCCCCGAGCTCTCGGCCACCAATCCGGACGGGGCCACCTGGGATGTGGCCAATATCGTCGTCGCGGACGGTTCCAGTTTCCCCACCGCGCCGGGCGTCAACCCGATGGTCTCCATCGAGGCCATCGCCTATATGAACGCCAAACGCCTTGCCGCACAACTGACTTAGCTCACATCGACGGGTCAGCTCAGAGCGACCGGATGCCCTCCAGTACCGCGGTCAGCAGCCCCATATCGGCGGTGCTGCCCGTGGGGGGCGGCGGCGTGCGATACACCAGCCTGCCCTCATCGATCAGATCCCCGATCAGCACCTTGACCACCGCGAGCGGCAGATGCAGATGCGCCGCCACCTCGGCCACCGAGATCGGGGTGCGGCACATCCGCACGATGGCCGCGTACTCCGGTTCGGTGCGCCGCACGGACGCACCGCGCTGCACATCGACCAGCTGCGTCGTCATGGACAGCTCCGGCCGCTCGATGCCGCCGCGGCCGCCGGTCACCGCGAAGAGGCGGACCAGCGGACCGGAATCCTCCTCGTACCAGTGTTCGCGCGGCTCGTTCATGGCCGTTGCGCGCCGCCCGCGGGATCGGCGTGTGGTGGACGGCGAACCGGATCGACCGACAGATGGGTGCCGACGCGCTGCACGGTCTGATTCATCTCATAGGCCACCAGACCCATATCGGCGGTCTCGGAGGCCAGCAGGGCCAGGCAGGCGTTCTCCCCGGCCGCGGTGATGAACAGCACCGCCTCATCGAGTTCGACCACCGTCTGGCAGACCCCGCCCGCCCTGAAGTGGTGCCCGGCCGACCGCGCCAGACTGTGCAGCGCCGAGGCCATCGCGCCGAAACGCTCCGCCTCCGAATGCTGTTGCCCCTTCGAATAACCGAGCAGCAGGCCGTCGGTGGAGAGCAGCACCGCCACCCGCGCGTCGGTCAGCCCGCTGACCATTTCGTCGAGCAGCCAGCCCAGATCGATTCGCTGGAAGGTGGTCATTGTGGTCCTCTCTCGGATTCCGGAGGGTGCTTGCGGCCCTGGCGGGTGCCTTTGGAGATCGCGCTCATGAGATTGCGGGCCTCATCGGCCGTGCGCTGCCGCGGCGGTGCGGACACCACCGGTTCGGCGGCCGTATCCGCACCGGTCCGGCGACTGCGACGAGGCAGATCCGGGCGAGCGGAATCGGACCGCGGGAGATCGGTATAGGTTCCCGGGCGATCCGCGTTCGCGTCCGGGTGTTCGGTGAAGACGGCGGTGAGCGCGTTCGGCCCCGGTTCCCGGGCGGGCAGGCTGGGCCGTGGGAATTCCGGATTCCGTTCGGCGCGAACGGCATTCGACCACACCGGGGCCAATGATTCGAAGGAATCCGGACCACCGGCGGGCGGCGCGGCGGGCGGCGGCGAAGGCACGGCGAACCGGGAGGTCTGCGCGGCGGGCAGACCGCGATGCGGAAACGGCTGCTCATGCCGCGGTGGCCCGGAAGTCTCCAGCACCGCCGACGGAATCAGCACCACGGCGCGCACGCCGCCGTACTCGGATTCCAGCAGCTTCACCGAAACAGCATGCCGGGCAGCCAATTTCGCGACCACGAACAGGCCCAGCCGGGTATTGCCGGACAGTGTCGCCACACTGAAGTCGGGCGGATTCGCCAGCAGCGCATTGCGTTCGGCCAACTGCGCCTCGGTCATGCCGAGACCGTGATCGATGACCTCGACCGCGACGCCCCGGCCCACCACCACCGCCGACACCGTGACATCGGATTCCGGCGGTGAACAGGCCGTGGCATTGTCGGTCAGCTCGGCCAGCAGGTGGATGATATCGGCCACCGCGCGACTGGCCACCCACACCTCGGGCAGGCGGCCGGTCCGAATCCTGGTGTAGTCCAGGCTTTCCGCCACCGCACCGCGCACCAGATCGATGAGCGCCACCGGGTTACGCCAGCGCCGCCCCGGCTGCTCACCACCGAGAATGATCAGATTCTCGGCATTGCGCCGGGCGCGGGTGGCGAGATGATCGAGCTGGAACAGCAATTCGAGCTGATCGGAGTTCTTCTCCTCGCGCTCGGCGCGATCGAGCAGGCCGAGCTGCCGGTGCACCACCACCTGACTGCGATGCGCGATATTCAGGAAGACCGCGTTGATACCGGCGCGGGTGCGCGCCTCGGCGATCGCCGCCGATACCGCCGCCACGTGGGCGCGGTTGAAGGCATCGGCCACCTGACCCAGCTCATCGGTGCCGAAGTCCAGGCGCGACACCTCGGCCGAGACATCGACATCCTCGCCGGCGCCCAGCCGCTGAATCAGGCCAGGCATCCGCTGATCGGCCAATTCCAGTGTGTCACTGCGCAATCGCTTCATTCGGCCGATGAAGCGATTGGCCAGCACGAACGCCGCGCCGAAGGCCAGCAGCGCGATCAGCCCGACCACCGCGCCGCCGATGAGCGAATCGCGAGTGGTCGCGGCGCCCTGTCTGCTCGCGATCACATGCTGATCGCGACTCTGATTCTCCCAGAGCTTCTGCAGAGCCATATTGACCTGGGCGGAAGCTCGCTGCCAGTCGTCCAGGCTCACCGGCAACGCGGCGGTCGCCTTGGCGGTGTCGCGCGGCTTCCCGGTCGCGGTCTTCCCGGTCTCGGTCGCATTCCCGGTCGCCGTCGCATCGGTGTCACCGACCGGACCGCGCAGTAGCAGCGCATCCTGCATGGCGGTGACCTGCTGCCATGCCGAGCCATCGGTGATCGCGTTCAATTCGGCGAGCCGTTTGCCCTTGAGCACCGTGCCCGCGTACGCCACCTGGGCGCGGAATTCGCCCGCGCGGCGGCTGAATTCGAGCAGTTGCGCACCGGAGAAGATGCCGGTGGTCACCGCCACCGCGCCGATGGTGTCGGCCTGCGACAGCGCTTCGGCGGCACGCAGCGGCTCGACACCGTGCCCGAGTTCGACACCGAGTTTGGCGTTCGGCGCGACCCGGGCCGCCAGCATCGACGCCGAGATAATGGTGCGGATCACCTCGGTGAAGAATCCGAAAACCTGCTCGGGGGTGGCCTGCAGCGAATCCACGCCGTTGCGCAGCGTGGGCACCATGCCGAAAAGCTTGTTGTAGCCGTCGATATCGGCCGCCGCGCCATCGGGATTGAGTTTGCGCGCGGCGTCGCCCTTCGTCTTGACCACGGCCAGCGCCTGATCCGAACGCGTACGCGCGGGCGTCAATTGGGCGATCGCGTCGGCGTCACCGGCCAGCCGCAGCATCGACAGCCGCCGCTCCTCCTGGAAGGAGGAGACCATCAGGATCGCGGGGGTCGTGGTGTCGCCGCTGAGCTGGGCCCAGTCCTCGTCATCCTGCGCGGATTTGACCAGGTAACTGGCCGCGCCCGCACCGATGGCCAGCAGCGTGATGCTGGAGATGAGCACGATCGCGAGCAGCCGGACCCGGATGCTCACCCAGCCCTGAACCCCGCGCTCTATCGAATCGGTCTGCCTGCCAATCGATTTGCGCAGGTTCTGCCAGCTGCCCACCGAAAATCTTCCCGCTCCCGAACGCTGCCGCGCCCCCGATCATGCCGAGCCGCCCAAAATGAGCTGTTCGTCACGCTTTCTCTCGATCGAGAGAGTAACGGAAAGTTCCCGAATCGACTACAGATGCAATTCATTTCGAATGCTAAGGATTTTGCGATTATGCGTTCTCATCAACCCAGCACACCGAAATTGGCTCGAATCACATTGTCCGCGTCCCGATCCCGCTTGAGCACCCGCAACCGCTCCAGCGTGCGCGCGTCGAAGGCCGCCGCCACGGATTCGCCGGGCGCCAGGAAGGTGTACGGCTTCGCACCGCTGATATGCGCACCCAATGCCTCGACCAGCGCATTCTGCTTGGCGGAGACCGCATCTCGCAGCTGCGGCAAACCCAGGCCGAGCAGATACACCACGTACTGCTCGGGCAGCGGACCGCGCGCACCCGCACCCGGCAACCCCAGCGCACCACCCAGATGCCGGACCTGAATATTCAACAGCGGCGCGACCGATTCGCCCAGCAGCACTTTCACGGTCGCGTCATCGAGATCGGTGAGCAATTCCGCCCGCGACACCGACGGGCTCGGCGCGGTCGGCTCGGCGGTGATATCGCCGAGATTCGCCACCGACAGCACCGCGCGGGTATCGGCCACCGCACCGCCGAGCGCATCGATCGCCGCGACCAGTGCGCGCCCCCGCTCCGGATCACCGAGGTAGGCGATATCGATGGCCACCATCTCCGGCGCCTGCGGGAACTGGAACCGCTGGAACCAGACGGACAACTCGTCCGGCGCGTGAGAGGTCAACTGCCGGAAGAGATCCCACACCTCGTACAACCGCGCACCGGGCCAGGTCACCCGGCCGCCGTACACCCGCGGCACCGGGAACAACTCGAACTCGAGCGCCGTCACCACACCGAAATCACCGCCGCCACCGCACAGCGCCCAGAGCAACTCCGGATCATTGTCCGCGGTCACCCGCACCTGCTCACCCTCGGCATTCACGATCTCGAAGGCGCGCACCGCATTCGAGGCCCAGCCGTATTTGCGGCCGAACCAGCCGACGCCGCCGCCGAGCGTGTAGCCGGTGACGCCGACCACCGGATTACTGCCGGAGAGCCCGGCCAGTCCGTGCGCGGCGGCGGCCGTCTGCACCTGTCCCCAGTTCGCGCCCGCGCCCACGCGCGCCATTCGCGCCTCGGGGTCGATCGACACCGAGTTCAACAGCCCGGTGCGCAACAGGATCGCGTCCTCGATGGCATCGGTCGCACCGTGCCCGGTCGGCTGGGTGATCACGAACCGCCCGGCGGCCCGGGCGAACCGCACCACGGCGGCGACGTCCTGCGCGTCGGCGGCCTCGACGACGACGGCCGGACGCTGTGTCACCGCGGTATTCCACGGCGCGGCCGCCTGCTCGAAATCGGCGTCACCGGGGGTGAGCACCCGGCCGCGAATCGTGCCGCGGAGTTCTTCGAAAGTCTCGAAAGCCTCGAAAGCCATTGCGCGCTCCTCATTTTCTCGATGGTCACCAAGAAGACGAGACGGCCGGGCAAAGTGTGACCCGAGCCCCGAATCGACCGGACTAGCGCACGGCCTCGATCTCATGGGCGTAGCGGGAGGTCGCCTTCCAATACAGGTACAGCCCCGGCGGCACCAGTCCGCACAGCAGCAGCGCCATGGTCGGCCAATCACTGATGAGCAGGGCGTCGCCACCCGGCCCGCTGCTCGCGCACACCAGGAAACCCAGCGTCCACACCGTCAGCGGAATGATCATCACCGGAATCCGCCGGCTCACCACCGACATGCCCATGACCAGCAGCACATTCACCACCCCGGCGAGCAGTGCGGTGATCGGCAGCGGAATAGCACCGGCGGTGGTGCTGGTCGAGGCCAGCGGCGCGGCGGCGGCCAGCACCGGTTCACTCATCGGCGCGTTCGCGTGGCCGACGTAGATAGGCAGGTACAGCACCTCGAGCACCAGCGTGATCAGCGCGTCGACGGTGAGGAACAGCCCGATGGCAGCACCCACCCAGGGCCGCCCCGGCACACTGCCCAGGCCGACGCGCTCACCGTGCTTGGCGACGGCGGACGTCACGGCACCGGCGGGAAGCCGAGCAGGGTCAGCAGGTGACTCTGCATATCGACGAATCCGTACAGCACCGACAAATACAGCTCGTGCTGCGCCTGGAAATTGGGGCGCTGACTTTCGACGAACGCCGCGATCGCATTCTGCAGATCCCAGTTGTACATGGCTCAGTGTCTCATCTCGATCGACGGTGAAACCTGTGCGCCGGGCAATCCGGCGAACAGATCGTGCTCACGCCCGTCCGCTCCGACCGGACCGCGCTGCCCGCGCACCAGAATGTAATGCTCCTCCGGCAGCACCGGCTGGGCGATATTGTTCGACAGCGCGAATTCGCGGCCGGACGGCGCGACCGTCACCTGGGTGGCGTGCGCGCGCAGTGCCGCCCGCTTGGCGGCCAGCGCATCCGCCACATCCACCGTGGTGGTGACGGATTCGTGTGGCACACAGGCCAATTCGCCGGTGTGCGGCAGTCGCCAGCCGGGCGGAATCGCACCCGGCAGCTGATCGACCGTGCGCCGCTTGAGCGCCTCGGTATACATGGCCAGGGTGGCGCTGTCGGTGACGGTCCAGTACGCCTTCGGCGTCTCCCAGCCCCATTCGGCGGCGGAATCGACTGCGGCCATGGTGATCTCGTGCGCCCGAATATGGTCCGGATGGCCGTACCCGCCGCGCGGGTCATAGCCGACGACCACCTGCGGACGCAGTTCGAGGATGATCTGCACCAGCGCGTCGACCGCTTCCTGACCGGATTTCACGAAGGCCCGCGGATTGCGCGCCGCCGGAGTCCCGGCCATACCGGAATCGCGCCAGCGGCCCGCACCGCCCAGGAAAAGCGGCGGACCCGCATCCAATTCGGCCAGGGCCCTGGACAATTCGAGAATCCGGTAGCCGCCCAGCTGATCGGCCTGAGCCGCCACCAGCCGCGCCCACCGCTCCCCGATGACCTCACCCTCCTCACCGAGGGTGCAGGTCACCACCGTCACCGGAATACCGCGCCGCCGATAGTGCGCGATGGTGCCGCCGGTGGTGATGGACTCGTCATCGGGATGCGCGTGCACCAGCAGCAGCCCGCCCTGTCCGGGCCCGAAGTCGGTCATGGCAGCCGCCGCCAGTTCGCGGCATCGGCGAAGATGCCGGTCTGGATCGCACCGCTGAGCGAGACGCCGTCCACCCGGGGTCCGGCCGCCGCCACCTGCGTGTCCTGCACGATCGGCAGCACCGTCGCCAGATTCCACAGCGCGGGCTCGGAATCGCCGATCACCTTGCCGACATCGATCCCGCGCAGCGCCACATCGATACCCGGCTGCAACACCGGATCGCACACCCCGGACAGATTCGACGGGGCCTTCTTCGCGGCATCGGAGACGGTGCTGTCGGTGCCCGTGCCCGAGGCGTCCGGAATCGGCAGCGGCGGGCAGCCGAACCGCGAGGCCAGCGCGGTCGCCGGATCCGCGCCCGCATGCTCCCAGCCCACGATCGCGTCCACCCCGGAATCGGTGGTGTCCTTGCCGTACAGCTGTGCGGCGGCGATGCTGCGCACCATCACATCGATTCCGGCACTGCGCAATTGGTCGGCGGCGGTATTGGCGACGGCCAGCGTGGCGTCATCGCCCTCGACCGCGCCGATCCGGACCGTCAGCGTCTTACCGTTCTTGGCGATCGGACGGGGTTGCGGCGCGGGCGAAGTCGGCGACTGCGTCACCGCGGGCTCGGCCGCCCGGCCGTATCCGGCCTCATTGAGCAGACCGAACACCTCCTCGGAGCTGAGCCGCGGCGGTTGCGTCGCAACATAACCCGGGTCCGAGGGCGCGAGCACCTGTGCGCGCACCGGCTCCACCCAGCTGCCCGTCTGCGCGCCGACCGTGGCCAGCAATACCGGATCCAGCAGTCCCAGAACGGCTTTGCGCACCCGCACATCGGCCAGATCACCGGTGCGGCCATTGAGCACCAGCTGCATCTCCCGGGACTGCGCCTGAATCGCGGTGCGGACCGACGGAATCGCCGCCAACTGCGCCTGCAACGCGACACCGCCGTGCACCAGCGCCATCTGCGCGTCACCGACCCGCAGCGATTCGGCCACCTGCGCCGGAGTTCCACCGCGCCGCAGCAGAATCTGATCCGGCACCGCGGGCTTACCCCAGTAACGGTCATTGCGCTCGAGCAGAATCTCCTCGCGGCCGCGATCGGCCTGCTTGATCCGGAACTGCCCGCCGGAAATCCGAATGGTGTCCACCAGGCCCTGTTCGAACCCGGAATCCTTCACCAGATGCTGCGGCAGCAGATCGGTGAACAATTGCCGCCAGGCCGGATACTCCTCGCGCAATGTGACGGTGACGGTCTTACCGCCCGCCGACGAACTGACATCCGAAATGAGCCGGTACCCGGCGGGATCCACCACACCGGGCTGCGTGATCATCTGCTGCCACAGGTATTTGAAATCCTCGGCCGCGATCGGAGCGCCATCGGACCAGGACGCCTCGTTCTTGATCTGATAGGTGATGGTGAACGGCTCCTGCGCCGTCACATCCGCCGACACCATCAGCGCCGGATCCAGCACCCAATCCGAACCACCCGGCACCACGGTATTGGGCACCGACCGGAACGGACTCGGCAGCACCATCGACGACACCGCGGACGTCGCGGGCGAAAGCTGCGACCGCAGATGCGGATTGAACCCGATGCCGATATCGTCCACCGCCACCACCACGGAATTCTTACCGGGCTTGGCGGGCTGCGTCTTCGGACTGTCGGTGGACTCGATCGGCGGTGGCGGATTCGCGGTGCATCCGGTCGCGACCGTCACGACCGTCGCCACCGCGATCAGCACCGCACGCCACTTCGCGCGCATCCGAGCCCTTCTCACGTTCGGCACTCTACTTCAACGCCCCTTCCGCACCCGGTCACCGGCGTCGCGCTCAGTTCGCGACCGCATTCGACAACTCCGGCGGCCCACGGTCGCGAACAACCATGAACCGCCGGAGTTACGGCAGAGCTGTGAAAATCAGTTGGCCGCGCGGTCGCGGGCCTTCTTGCGGGAGAGCTCACGGCCACGCTCGGTGGCACCGAGGATCAGCTTGCGCACGCGCACGACCTCGGGGGTGACCTCGACGCATTCGTCGTCGGTGCAGAACTCCATGGCCGCTTCCAGATCCAGGTGCAGCGGCTTGGCCAGGGTCTCGAAGACGTCGGCCGTGGCGGACCGCATATTGGTCAGCTTCTTCTCACGGGTGACGTTGATATCGAGATCCTCCGCGCGCGGGTTGATGCCCACGACGTGACCCTCGTAGGTGTCCGCGCCCGGCTCCACGAAGAACTGACCGCGATCGGACAGCTGGATCATGGCGAACGGGGTGACCGAACCGGCACGGTCCGACACCAGCGAACCGGTGTGGCGGGCGCGGATCTCGCCGGCCCACGGCGCGTAACCGTCGAAGATGGCGTTGGCGATACCGGTGCCGCGGGTCTCGGTGAGGAAATCGGTGCGGAAACCGATCAGACCGCGCGAGGGGACGATGAACTCCATGCGCACCCACCCGGCGGAGTGGTTGCTCATCTGGACCATCTTGCCCTTGCGGGCGGCCAGCAGCTGGGTGACCGCACCCAGGTACTCGTCCGGGCAGTCCACGGTCAGCTCTTCGAAGGGCTCGTGGATCTTGCCGTCGACGGTCTGGGTGACCACCTGCGGCTTGCCGACGGTCAGCTCGAAGCCCTCGCGGCGCATCTGCTCGACCAGGATGGCGAGCGCGAGCTCACCACGACCCTGCACCTCCCAGGCGTCCGGACGGCCGATGTCCAGGACCTTCAGCGACACATTGCCGATGAGCTCCTTGTCCAGGCGATCCTTGACCATGCGGGCGGTCAGCTTGTGCCCGGACACGCGACCCACCAGCGGCGAGGTGTTGGTGCCGATGGTCACCGAGATGGCGGGCTGATCGACGGTGATACGCGGCAGCGCGACCGGGTTGTCCACATCGGCGAGGGTGTCGCCGATCATGATCTCCGGAATGCCCGCGACGGCGACGATGTCACCGGCGATGGCCTCCTCGCCCGGCTTGCGCTCCACGCCGACGGTCTGCAGCAGTTCGGTGATGCGGACGGTCTTATTGCCCTCGGGGGTCATCCACGCCACGTTCTGACCCTTGCGCAGGGTGCCGTTGTGGATGCGGACCAGGCCGATACGGCCGAGGAACGGCGAGGCGTCGAGGTTGGTGACGTGCGCCTGCAGCGGGGCGGTCTTATCGCCCTTGGGGGCGGGCACGTACTTCATCAGGACCTCGAACAGCTCGTCGAGGTTCTCCGCGTCCGGCGCGCTGCCGTTCTCGGGACGGTTGGTGGACGCCTTGCCCTCACGGCCCGAGGCGTACAGCACGGGCAGGTCCAGGGCCAGCTCGGCGGCCTCGGAGGCTTCGTCGTCCAGATCGGAGGCGAGGTCCAGCAGCAGATCGTGGCTCTCCTCGACGACCTCTTCGATGCGGGCGTCCGGGCGGTCGGTCTTGTTGACCACCAGGATGACCGGCAGCGAGGCGGCGAGCGCCTTGCGCAGCACGAAGCGGGTCTGCGGCAGCGGGCCCTCGGACGCGTCGACCAGCAGCACGACACCGTCGACCATGGACAGGCCGCGCTCGACCTCACCACCGAAGTCGGCGTGGCCGGGGGTGTCGATCACGTTGATCACGGTCAGCGAGCCGTCGGCGTTGTGCCGGTGCACCGCGGTGTTCTTCGCGAGAATGGTGATGCCCTTCTCGCGCTCCAGATCCCCGGAGTCCATCACCCGGTCGACCAGCTCGGCACGTTCGGCGAATGCGCCGGACTGCCGCAGCATCGCGTCGACCAGTGTTGTCTTGCCGTGGTCGACGTGCGCCACGATGGCGACGTTACGGAACTCGACAGACGACACAGTAAATTCCTCCTGGTGCAAAGGGTTGGCCCGACCCGGCGGGTCATGCATGGGGAAAGTAGAGATTCCACCGGGCATGCGGCGAGCTACACACTACCGTTGGTTGGAACTCACACGTTTAGCGCTCCCGAGTTAGGTTAAGCTAACCAACATGGGCAAGGTCAAGGCGAAGGACGTTTCGAGTCTGAAGCCGAAGAAAAAGTGCTGCCGCAAGAAAACGCGGTGTCTGAAATGCCCTGTCGTCATCATGCGCATGAAGAAGCTGGAAGCCTCGGGCTGCTGCGGCAAGAAAGAGCTGAAGAAGGGCCTCAAGGCCGCACGCGCGGCGTGAATGCGGGGTACACCGTAAGCATGACCCCAGCCCAGCTCTCCGAAGAAGACCTCGCCAAGGCCCTGCACGAACTCCCCGGCTGGACCCGCACCGGGGACAGCATCTCCCGCACCGTCGAAGCCGCCTCATTCCTCGCGGGCATCGAACTGGTGCGCCGCGTCGCGGTCGCCGCCGAAGCCGCCAACCATCACCCGGATATCGATATCCGTTGGCGCAGAGTCACTTTCACACTCTCCACACATGACGCCGATGGGCTCACGGCACTGGATGTCGCGCTGGCTCATGAGATCGATCGACTGGACGGACAGAGCTAGACCGGCCCGCCCACGCCACCCAGGCGTAGAACACCAGCACGCCGATCACATCCACCGCGCCCAGCCAGGACAGAATGCCCGGCCGCGAAACCGTCCAGATCGACGACTGGAAGAACCCGAGCACCCAGGGCACCCCGATCGCCGTGGTGACCAGCCAGTATCCGGCCACCCACCGAGCGCCCGCGACCTCCCGCATGGGTCCGTACACCAGCCACAGAATGACCGGAATCAACCAGATCCAGTGGTGCGACCAGGAAATCGGCGACACCATCAGACCGAACAGCTGCACGATGACGAGCGTGCCCAGCAGATCGTCCTTGACCAGCGCACGCCACGCCAGCACCGCGAGCACCGCCGTGATCAGCACCGCCACCAGCCACACCGGCCCGGACACCACGTCATGGCCGAGGAAACGGCTGAGCGCGCCGCGCAGCGACTGATTCGTGGACGAGGCCACCGGGCCGATCCGGGACGCGTCGCCCAGCAGTTCGGTGAAGTACTTGCGCGTCTCATCGGGGGTGATGGCGAAGGTCAGGCCGATGGTGCCGAAGAACACAATCGCCGACCACGCCGCGTCCAGCCAGCGCCGTCGTGCCACGAAATACAGGCCGGTCACGGCGGGTGTCAGCTTCACCCCGGCGGCCGCGCCGACCAGCGTGCCGGACACCCACCACTTCGTGCTGCGCACCGCGAGCATGGCGATAAGCACCAGGAACACATTGACCTGGCCGTAGTCGAAGGTGGTGCGCACGGGTTCGAGCCACATGCCGACGGCCGTCCACGCGACCGCCGTCGTGCGCCAATACTGTTGCCGCAGTGCGTCTTTGCCGAGCATCAATTCCAGCGCGATCCACACCACGCCGAACAGCGCCGCGACCGTGGCGAGCAGCCAGCCGATGGCGACCACCGAGAACGGCAGGAAATGCAGCGGATAGAACACCAGCGCCGCGAACGGTGGATAGGTGAACGGCAGCGGAAAATCGGGTGTTTTGCTGGCGTCCGTGTATTCATAAAGATTTCCACTGCCCAGATTCGCCGAACCGTCCACATAGACGTGTAGGTCGACGAAATTCATGCCGTTCGGCAGCAGCAGCACCCAGGCCAGGCGCGCCAGTACGGAGAGGCCGAGGGCCACGGCAGCCAGGCGGAAATGTCGATTCACGGCTCGGGACTTTCAGCTCGGGCAGCGGATGACGCCGGGATACACCTCGAACAGGCCGAATACCGGCGGGCTTGCGGGCCTCGACAAGAGTAGTCGCACCGCGCGTGGCGCCCTGCGTCGCGCTCCCCCTGCTGTAACATTCGCATCACTGACCCCATCAGTAACAGCACTTCGGGTCGGCCGTTCGATAGCTTTACCTGATATAGGACGCCAAGATCACTCCGTGGCTGTACAACCGGGCAGCCCGGTCCCTAGAGTGGCGCGGAGCGATGCTCCATCGCCGCTAGTTGCACCCGAAGGTAAGGACGGCTACACCAGTGCTTCGCACCCGAGGATCGCGGTTCGCAACCACCGCAGTGGCCCTGGCCGCCTGTGCCACCGTGGCCGTGCCCACCACCGCGTTCGCCAAACCGGCACCGGCACCGCAGCAGGTGACCGCGACCATTCCGATGGTCCCCGAAGGCGTTTCGGTCGATGCGCTCGCTTCGCTGATCCCGGCCATCATCGGTGCGGCCGCCGGGCCCGCCGATATCGCGGCTCCCGGCCCGCAGACGGCCATCCTCGATCAGGCCAAGCAGATCCTGGCGACGCTGAACCTGCCGCAGTCCATCAAGGACACGCTGAACAAGATCATCACCTTCCTGGACGGCAGTGGCGGCGGCGGTCCGGACATCCCCAAGGACGGCCCGGTCATCGCCCAGTTCCTGTGGCCGACCATCGGTAAGGGCTGCATCGGCTCCGGCGCGGACTCGGTGGGCACCGCGCTCGCCGTCGCCGGCCCGGCCCAGCTGCCCCCGCCCGGACCGGCCGCGAGCCAGACCGGATTCGTGTTCACCGCGCTGGGCACCAAGCGCCCCACCGAAATTCAGACCCCGCCGATGACGGTGCAGTGGCTGAACCTGGACACCCGCCAGTCCGGTGTGGCCAACCTGACCGATGAGGCCAAGATCAACCCGGACGGTCCGGCCACGCTGTCGGCCATCGTCAACACCGGTGGCGGTCGCGTGGTCGCCGTGGTCTCCGGTTCGCTGACCACCCAGGCCGATGCCGAATCGCAGCCGATCACCTGCTCGTTCCTGCCGACCATCGGATTCTTCACGGTCTGACCGGATTCCACGGTCAGCCGAGAATTTCGCCCCTGTTCCACCCGCGCGACAAGCCGGGAGGGACAGGGGCCGAATTCTTTCTGCGGCCCGAGCCACTGTGGTAGACCGGGGATATGGCCGCTGCGAACTCCACCCCTCGGGGCATCAAGTCGCGCCGATCGATCCTGTCGATTCGTTCCGAGGGATCGATCCTGTCGATCGGCTCCGCCTATTCGATCCTGTCCATCGGCAGCGTCGGATCGGTGCTGTCGATCGGCTCCGCCGGATCCTTCGGCTCACTGCTCTCGTCCGCGTCGTTCGGCAGTATCGGATCGGCCTTCTCCGGCCTGTCCCGCTGGTCGATCTTCTCGTGGAACGGTGACCGCCAAGCCTTTTCACAGGGCCCGGACGCCGACAACGTCGACCATCACCACACCCTGCGCGTGGTCCCGGACGAACCGGATCTGCTCGAAGACCCGACCCGCCACTGCCAGACCTAGCCCGGAGTTACCACCACTGCCCGTAGGCCGGGGCGAGGACGGAATTCACGTCGACGCTGATGCCGCCCACCGAGCGCTTGTCGATCTCGAACTGGTGCAGGTGGGCGTCCGGGTGCACGTACCCCTTCGGGGTGCCCCAATTGTGTTGCCAGAAGTAGGAACCCAGGCCCGCGTCGCGAATGTTGTCGATGGTCGGCGAATTGGCGTAGACCCCGACGCGCGGGCGGCCCAGGACGGTTTCCCAGCCGCGCAGGTACGGATCGATCATGGACTCGAAGTCGGCGTCGCTGGGATTGTCGTCGATCGAGGCGTAGATGGGCGCGTTATCGGGTCCGCCCGCGGCCTTGTGCAGCACCAGGCCCCGGGTGGCGTGCTGGACTCCGGCTTCGAAGCCGCCACGCCAGTCGGCGGTCGGTCCCTTGCCGAACTGGTAGCAGGACACCACCGATAGTCCGGCACTGCGGAGCGCATCGACTTCCCTTGCCAGCAGCGGTTTTCCGGCCATCCATTCCGCGCCGGGACGGCGGTCCGAGACATAGCGGATGACGCCCATATGCCCGTCATCGCTGATCGCGTCGACATCGGGGACGCCACCCGCGTAATCGAGCAGGGTGCCGAGTTGTTGCCGCGCCGAGGCGATCGGGGCGGGCAGGGTGAATCCGGCGGTGACACCGGCGGCCACGGCCGCACTGCCGAGCAGGAATCCGCGACGGCCCACCGCGCGGTCGGAGAGAGCATTGCGGGCACGGGACAGACGCATCGCGGGACTCCTTCGCACACTCGCTGACCGAACATGCCGATCGCGTGCGCACCGAGAGAGCTTGCCCGTGACCGGTAGAACTCTTGCGGCGTGCCCGGCGCACCTTCCCCGATGACCCGAGGGTCATCCGTGCGCCGGGAGCCTTTGACGTGCCCTCATTTCACCATATTCACATTGGAATCGCCAGACACACACGGCACATGAGCATCATTAGTCCCATACGTGCGCAATCGGGCACATCGGAAATGGAAGAAATCCGGGTCAGACCCGCGTGCCGTCGAGCCGCGCGCCCACATCGATGGTGCGGCGGGACGCATCGGCAACCTCGGCGCGAACCACCGACGCCACCTGCGCGACAACCTGTTTGCGGATACCCGCCAATTTGCCGAGCGTGGCGGCGCGCAGGCCCTGCGCCTTGAGCTCGAGTTCGATGTCCTCGGCCGCGGGCGGCGCGGCATCGATGATGATCAGCAGCGGATCGGCGGCGCGGGCGGTCAGCGCCACCGGTACCTGCACCTCGGCGCTGTACCGATTCGATTGCAGCACATCGACGGTGATGTCCAGGCTCACCGGAATCGTCAGATCGAAGGTCACCAGATCCGATTTATCGGGGGTGTCCGCCTCGGGCATCGGATGATGTTCCACCTTCGGCAATTCCGCGATCACCGGCTCCGGCGGCGACGGTGCGGGCAGATGCGTGGACTCCACGATGCGCGGCAGTCGCACCGTGCCGTGCACCGCGACCTGCGCCTTGTTACCCGGTCCGGTGCGAATCGGGCCGACCTCGATGGGCTTGCCCGCCATGGCTTCCACCACCTCGCGCACCCGGTCGACGGTGACGATGCGCTCGAAGAAGCGGTGCCCGAATTCGCCGTAGCCGATCCACGCGTGCGCGGGCGAGCCGCGATAGGGCGAGCGGCTGCCATTGAGAATGGCCTCCACGTCGAAGGTGCGCCCGCGCTGGGCGTCCGGATCGGCGAGGATGCCGTTGATGCGATTGGCGACCTCGTTCTGCACCAGTTTGGCGATCGGGTCGACGAGCAGATCGAAGGCCGCGCCGATGGCCTGCGCACGCATGACGAAACTGACGTCGCGGCCGGTCACGGGCGGAATATCGATGACGATGAGCAGCGGATCCGCGGTGCGGGCGTGCAATTTCAGATCGATGTCGACGACCGCCTCCAGGCGTAATCGCTGACCGCCGAGGGTGACGTCGACCCGGAAGTTCACCGGCAGCGCCACATCGAAGTGCACATGCGGGCCGCGCCGGATGATGGTGGGTTTGCCGACGCTGCCCTTGGCGACGAATCGAGCCAGGCCCGCCGGGCCGATGCTGAATGGTCCGATGGTCATACCGCGCCCGGCCATTCCGGAGACCGCCGCCTCGATGCGGGATTCCGTGACCGCCGCCGCCACGAAACGTTCGCCGAATTCGGCGTAATCGATCCAGGTCGGCTCGTCGGACGGAGTCATCCAGCTACTTTCGTCGGGCGGGGATCCCTGTCCTGCCGATGAGGGGGCAGCAGGACAGGGACCAATCGGCGACGCTGCCGGGCGCCGCCGAGACCATCGTAGGCGGAAGAGTCTCGGAGTCCCACCCTCGCGCGCCTGCTTTTCCAAAATGTGGAACTGGACTGTTCACAATCGGCCGTATCCGACGACCCCGGAAACCTCGGCGGGACGGATGCGATGAATGCTGATCTTGCCGAATTCATTGCCGCCGATCGTGGTGATCGAGTCGGCATCGGCGTCGATGACGATATTGGTGTGCTGGCTGAACACACTGCCCGCCGCGTACATCACCACATCGCCGATATGCGCGCGATATCCCGGCTCCTCGAAGCGCTGCTGCTGCCGGTAGTACGCCTCCAGGGTGGAGACGCCCGGAATACGCCAGGACCCCGAATTCGGATTGTCCAGCGGCCGGCCGGATTCGCGCATCACCCAGCTGACGAAATCCGCGCACCACGCCTCTCGCACACCCTCGGCATAGGTCTCCCCGCCCGGCTGCCGCCCGAATTCCCGCTTCGTGACATCCAGAATGCGCAGCTGCGTCTCATCGAGCCCGGTGCGATCCACGGCCGGGAAACTCCGCAACCGGTCCCCCGCGATGGCGTAATCCGATGAATGGTCCTGCCACCAGCGCACTCCCGCCGCCCCGCCCACGGCCAGCAGCACCAGCACGGCCGCCACCACCGCGGGCCAGCGCCGCTTGCGCCTGCGCACCGGCCGTTCCAATTGCACGGTCATACGATCCCTCCCCAGAATCCGGCCGAAGATCAGCCGCTACCCAGTCTGACGCCCCGCGTCGGCCCCGGGTTCCCATGCACACAACACCTCCACAACTCCCGCCCGAACCCGGCACGCATTGCCCGGGCCGAGCGCCTCTCGGGTTGCCGCGACCAGCCCGAGGCCCGTGCGGTTGTCAGTCCGAGTGGCCGGGGACGCGGCACATCTGTCCTCGGGTGCCACCGCGCACCGGGTCGCTGCGCGGCGGAACGCGGTGCTGGCCACCGCGTTCGGCGAGCAGGGCCAGGTCCACCTCGAGCCGCGCTCGCAGACGTTCGGCCGAATCCCGGTGCGCGGCGGCGATTTCCGGTGCGCCCAGGAATTCGGCGAGGTCGGCAAGGTTGTCGTCCATGGGACCAAGGACGGTCGCGCCGGTTTCCAATCCGGCGATGGTGCCCGCGTAGGGCAGCAGCTGGTCGTACAGTTCGCGTGCCCAGACGTCATCGCGCAGGGCGAGGGCCAGGCGGGCGCGCACCGAGCTGAAGGTGGTCCAGAACTGCGGGGCCAGTGGACCGGCGTCCCGCAATACCTGGCGGGCGAGTTCCTCCTGTCCGGAGTCGACCAGGGCCAGCGCGTAGCCGTATACGAACAGTTCGGGCTTGATCGCGGCGCGTTCGCGCATCTCGTCGACGAAGCCGGACATGTCATTGCGCTGCCAGGCCAGTGAGATGGCGATGCCGATGTGCAGGGCGTTGGGTTCACGGGCGGGTTCGGCGACGCCCGGCTCGGTCAGGATGTCGTCGGCGGAGCGGGGTTCCATGGCGAGCATCAATTCCACCGCGTCGGTATTGCCGCGCAACAGTTCCAGCACCATATCGAAGGGTGCGATGGCGTCGAGCAGATGCCGCAGCTGGCCGTCGGTCGCGTATTCGCCCGCGCTGCGCGCGTGTTCGGCGGCGGCCACCAGATCGGCGTCGGCCAGTGCGACGCGGAACAGCAGATAGTGTGCCAGCGCGCTGAATTCGGTGAGCCGGGCGTCGGTGGCGATCCGAAGCATCCGTCCCGCATGACGTTTCAGCTCGTCGGCGCGCAGGAAGCCGCCATTGGCGAAGGCGGCGAAGGCCTGTGCGTTCAATACCGCGCAGAGCAGATCCGGATCGGGCAGCGGTGCGGCCAGGGCGCTGGCCGCGCGGGCGGCGGCGGCCGCGGCGTCCCGATCATCGAGCGCACGATCGAAAACCGTGGTGATGTGCACTCGAATACGCGTGGTGACCGGAAGTTCCGCATCCTCGAGCGCCAGTCGCAGCGGTTCGCGAATGCGCGGATCCGGGGTGTGCCAATCGTCGACGGACCAGATCAGTGGGGTCGGCCAGCAGGTGGCGGCGCGCGCCAACAGCTCTGCGCCGCCGAGGGTTTCGGCGAGTTCGAGCGCCTGCTCGCGCGCGGCGCGGGCCTCCACGTGCTGACCGTCGTATGCCAGCGCGGTGACCAGTTCGCAGCGGGCCTCCAGCACGGCGACACGGTACTCCCGGGTCGCCTCCGGTAGCGCGTGCCCGGCCAATTCATGCAGTGCCAGCACCGATCGCCAGCGGCTCACCGCATCGGCGCGCATGCGCCGCTCCACGCAGCGCCGCGCCGCCGCGCGCACGAATTCGAGTGCCCGAACAGCGGTTTCGGCGTTGGCGCCGAGGGCGGCGTGATGGGCGAGGGCGTCGATATCGGTGCCGGGCAGCGCGGTGTCCCCCGCCGTCGCCGGGGTGCGGGCGGTGAACTCGGGCAGCGGCGCTATCGCGCCCAGCGATACCGCGGCGGAGTGCGCGAGCGCGTCCATGGGCGCGGGAGTCCCCGTCGCGGCGCCGCCCGGCAGTCTGGTGCACAGCAATTCGAATGCGGCCCAGTGCATTCGGGAGCGGCGCAGCACCGGGATGTCGTAGTAGACGGTTTCCCGGACCAATGCGTGATCGAAGGCGATGCGGCCGCTGCGCTCGGTGCGCAGCAGGCGAGCGGCCTCGGCGGTGGCGATCAGATCGATGAGGGTGTCCGGGGTGTGCGCCGCGGAGGCGGCGAGGGTGGTGACGTCGTTGTGCTCACCCCAGACCGACATATGCCGGAGCAGTTCGGAGACCTGATCGGGCAGCTGCGCGATGCGGCGGCCGAGCAGATCCCGCACGCTGTCCGGTAGGGCGTCGGTGCTGCCCTGTCCGGCAACGAGTTTGGCGAGTTCGCGGACGAAGAGCGGATTGCCGCCGGTGCGGCGGCGCAGCAGTTCCACGGTGCGATCGTCGAGGGTGGTGAGTCCGGCGGCGGCCGCGGCGCTGCGGGTGCCCGCCAGATCCAGGCCGTCGAGTTCGATGCGCTCGGCGGTGAAAAGCGCCAGGGCGGCGGCGGTATCGCGCACCCCCGGTCCGGCTTCGGTGCCGCGCAGGGTGGCGACGATCAGGATGGGGCGATCGCGCAGCCAGTTCACCACCTGCCGCAGCACCTGCAGGGTGGCGGCGTCCGCACCGTGCACATCTTCCAGCACGATGGCGACGGGTCCGCCCGCCGAGCGTTCCCGGCAGGATCGCACCACCCGCCGGGCGAGGGTGAAAGCGTCTGCGGCGGTGTAGGTTTCCGGATCGGCGGCGTCGAGTCCGGTGAGTACTTCGGCCCAGGCCCAGGCGGGCGGCGCGCCCTCCACCTCCGGGCAGCGCCCGAATACGGTGGTCCAGGACTGTTCGGCCAGCCGCGCGACGAGGGTGGCGGCGAGGGTGGTCTTGCCCGCACCGGCCTCGCCGGAGAGCCAGACCAGGCGCACCTGTCCGGTGGCGGCGGTGGCGGCGGCGTCCAGCAGGCCGGTGCGCTGTTCGCGGTAACCGCTGTCCAGCAAGGGATCCGGCGGGTGCGCCGGTTCCGGTTCGGGCGGGCGGATGATCACCGGCGGTGTGATGGGTTCGCTGTCCACCGAATGCGTGAGGATGGCGGTTTCCAGGTCCCGCAGTCCGGGTCCGGGATCCACGCCGAATTCCAGGGTGAGGAATTCACGGCACTGCCGCACGGTGGCGAGCGCGTCCAGGGACTGTCCCAGTCGGTACTGCGCCAGTGCCAGCAGCCGCGCGCATTCCTCGCGTCCGGGATGTTCGGCGAAAACCGGTCGCAGCGCCAGCACCACCTCGGCGGGCCGATTCATCTCCAGCGCGGCCTGGGCACGCAGTTCGGCCGCGGTGAGCCGCAGCGCGCCGAGCCGGGCGGTTTCCTGTACCGCCCAGGACATTCCGGCGAACGATTCGAAGGCGCTGCCGTGCCAGCAGGCCAGTGCGGCGTCCAGCACCCGCACCTGTTCCAGCGGATCGGGGCGCAGCGCCGGATCGCGCATGGCCGATTCGTGCCCGTGCAGCAGCTGCTCGAAATACCAGGAGTCGACCTGTTCGGGTTCGAGATTCAGCGCGTACCCGTGTGATTCGGAGACGATGACGCGGGACTGCGCCCGGCGCGGCCGGTCGGGTTCGAAGACCCGGCGCAGGTTGTGAATGTAGACCTGCAGCGCGGCAACGGCTTTGGCGGGCGGGTCACCGCTCCAGAGGTCGTCGATGAGCCGGTCGGTCGGGACCACCCGGCCGCCCGCGGCCACCAGCCGCCCCAGCACCGCGCACTGCATCGGCGCTCCGGGCGGTACCCGCTGACCTTCGATACTGATGTGCAGCGGACCCAGCACACCGATCCGCGTGACCGCCATCGCGCCGAAACACCCCCGATACCCACTTCACTAACAAACCAAACAGGATCATCAATATGGCAGAAATTCTGCGACAGTACCCAGTCTTGTTATCCCTCTTAACCCAATACGAAGTGAACCGCAAGAGGTGTACCGCACACTGCTCAGAGTGTTAGACCCCTCCCGGCCCCCGCCCGCCGATCTCGCAGTGCTGCACGCACTTACGCATCCGGCGTGCCTGCACGACGGCGCCTTCGACGTAGTGGCCGCGAACAGCGCCTTCCGCCAACTGTTTCCGGGTACCGGCCCCGGCGCCAATCTTTTGACCGCCATCATGCTGGAGCCTATGGCACGGTACCGACTCGGCGACTGGGAAGCCGAGGCGCAGATCATGATCTCGGCCTTCCGCGGCAGCGGACCCGAACTGGTCGCACCCGAACGCCGGGACGAGATCCTGAACCTGTGCCGGCGCGCGCCCGAATGGGATCGCCTGTGGCACAACGAGGCCGACCCGGACCCGCAGATCGAGCGGACCATGCTCATGCGCGAATCCGCCACCCGCGAGGAGCGGCGCATGTACGTGCAGACTTTCCAGTTCCAGGCGCCGCGGCGACCCTGGTCGTTGCTGACGGTGGTGCCCGCCGAATAGGGCTCACGCCCGCGCCGGGCTCACGCCCTCACGCCTGCGCCGCGGGCTCCTCGAACCAGCCGTCCTCGGGCTCGGCGAAGCCGTGGTACATGAGCGGTATGCGGCGATCCACGCCGAAATGCCGGTACACCGCGAGCATGGCGGTGCGCACCGCCTGATCGTGGAAGTCGTCGACGCGGCGCGCGCCCAGGGCGTGTTCGGGCAGCAGCGCGAGGCGGGTGAGTTCGGCCGGATCGTCGAGGTCCAGTCCGATCGGCGCCGGATCGGCGATGAAGTGATCGTGCAGGACCGCGCGCACCCTGGCCGGATCGTGAATCCCGGGCCGGAAGGCCAGGAATCGGGTGCGGACCGCCGGGGTGCAATGCACCTGCAGCCAGTCCACCAGCGTGGCATTGGGGCGGGGTATGCGGCCGGTCAGCGGCGTCTGCTCCAGCAGGTGCAGCATGGCCGCGCCGGGGACGCGTGGTTCGGGAACCAGGAAGAGCGTGAGCGCGGGAGCGCCGGACACCTTGTCGGCGAGATACACCTTGGTGGCCATGGGGTCGGGCATGCGCTTCTCCTTCGAGAAAGAGGGGCCGCATAACGCGACCCCGCGCCCGGTTGCTGACTATTCATCCGAGATCCTGCCGGCCGCCGAGTCACCCGACTCGGACTGATCTCCTCGGCGACCGACCAGTGCGACACTCGGAATTATAGTCGCGGAACTAAGCGTCGATCAGCCTGTTACGGGCAGGCTGGGCGCTGAGCTGTCTTTCTATGGTGGCCCGGACAGTCGGCCACTCCTCGTCCAGGATCGAGTAGAAGGCGGTGCTGCGCACCTCCCCGTCCAGCCCGCGCGAATGCGCGCGCCGGACCCCGTCGCTGGTGGCCCCGAGTCGCTCGATCGCCAAGCGGGAGCGGGTATTCCGTACATCGGCCCGCATGCTGATGCGGCGCACCCGCCAGGTCTCGAAGGCGTGCTGCAACAGCAGCAGCTTGGATTCCAGGTTGATACCCGCCCCGCGAGCGTCCGGGGCGAGCCAGGTATTGCCGATCTCGGCGGCGTCGGGCACCGCCATCAAGGGGTCGCCGGGCGGTAGCCCGTGCACCAGCGGCCACACCATCGGCCCCTGCCAGTAGTCGAATCTGGTGAACCGGGTCGACCCCAGCACCCGTCCACTGGCGACCGCGATGATCGCGAACGCCAGCGAGGTCCCGGCGGCATGCCCGGCCAATGCCTGCGCCACATAATCCAGCGCTTCGTCCACACCGTGTGGGACAGGTGTGAACCCATATGCGTCTCGATTCCCCTGAGCTGCCTCCGCTACACCCGAAGCATGCTGCGGCGCAAGGGGTTCCAGCCGTACCAGACGGCCAGTAAGAGTAAGGGGTACAGGCACGTTCCCTCGATCTTTCGGATACGGTCGGGGCTCGCTTCGGACAGTGCCCAACCGGCCGAGTGCTCCGGAATCGACGAATCAGCCTTGGCGCGCCAGTAGCAGCATCGAACAGTGCGATGAACGATAGCGGAACAAGGGCTCACAACAAGGAAGGCAGCGCGCAAATTTACTTCCCCGATAAGCGTGTCGCGCCCGACGTGTTTCCGAACCCCCCGAAACCCCCAGATCGCCCGGTCACAGCCGCGCTTTCGGGCGGGGTCCGGGTTCGGATATCCGCGGCCTCGGCGCGTCCCAATGCTGGGAACGACGGGCCTCCCGAGCCGGGGACTCGGGAGGCGGCGGGAGAGCGGAGCCTCAGTTCGCGGTGGCGTCGCGCAGGTGGAAATCGTTGTCGTCGGGGACGGCCAGCATCTGCTCCATGGTGGCGCGATCGAAGGGGAGCAGGTCGATGCTGCCGCCCTCGGTGAAATACCAGGAATTGCAGCCGGTGTTCCAGACTGTCGGGGTCAGAGCTTCGGTTACTTCTTGTTCGAAGCGGGTGGTGGCGGCCTCGGTCACCTCGACGGTGTCGAATTCGCCTGTGCGCCAACGGTGGATCCACGCGGTGATGTAGCGAGCCGTCACCTCGGCGGCGTGGTGCAGGGGGATGGAGCCGGTGGGTGAATTGGGGCCCAGGACCGTGAAGAGGTTGGGGAAGCCGGGGATGGCGGTCATGCGATAGGCGCGGGGGCCTTTCGCCCAGGCGTCGTCGATCGAGATGCCTTCGCGGCCAACCAGATTCATGGGGCGCATGTAGTTGTGGGCTTTGAAGCCGGTGGCGAAGACGATCATGTCGACTTCGTGGTGGCGGCCGTCGGCGGTGCGGATTCCGGTGGGTGTCACGGCCTCGATGCCGTCGGTGATCAGTTCGGCGTTGCGGGCGCGCAGGGCGCGATAGTAGCTGCCGGACAACACCTGTCGCTTGCACAGCGGCTGGTAGTCGGGGGTCAGTTGTTCGCGGAGTTCGGGGTCGCGCACCTGGGCGCGCAGGCTCAGGCGGGCGTATTCCTGGACCGTGCGGCGGCGCCAGCTCGGGCGGGTGACGACATCGGTGAACACTCGCGCGCCGGTCATGCCGACCTGATAGAGGGCCTTGTTGACCTGCGGCAACCGGTCCAGCACCGCGCCGAGCAGCGGCGGTTGCGGCAGGCGCATCGGCGCCCAGATCACCCACTGCGGGCTGCGCACGAAATGGGTGATGTGCTCGGCCTTCGGCTGCAGGGCCGAAACCACCTGCACGCCGGTCGATCCCGTGCCGATGACCGCGATACGGCGGCCATCGGTGGCCACGGAGTCGTCCCAGCGGGCAGTATGCAGTATCTCGCCGGTGAACTCATCCAGACCGGGTAGCTCGGGCATAGCCGGATGATGCAGCACACCGGTGGCGGCGATGACGAAATCGGCCTCGTGGACGGTCCCGTCACCGGTTTCGACCCGCCAGCCCGATCCGGTGAAGGTCGCCGCCGTGACCTCCGCGTTCACCCGCAGATGCGGGCGCAGCCCGTATTCCTCGAAGACATCGGCGAGATATCGCTGAATCTCCGGGCCGGGCGCGAAGATTCGCGACCAGTCGGCCTTGGGCGCGAACCCGAATTGGTACAGCTGCGACGGCACATCACAGGTGAGCCCCGGATAGTGGTTCCAATGCCACACCCCACCCACGTCGGATCCCTTCTCCAGGATCACGAAGTCATGGAATCCATTGCGCTGCAAGGTGATGGCACTGGCGATTCCGGAAACCCCGGCGCCGATGATCACAATGCGCGGCTCACGGGACGCACGCACGACTTAACCCAACCTCCTCGTTGGATACCACCAGTATTCGAATACCTACGGTATTGCGAGCCTGGTGGTATGTCAATGTCAGCGCGTACGCACCGTGAATACGCCCCGGTCAGCGCTGCCCGGGCGTTCCGATCCAGGTTTCCAATGCCGCGCGCAGGGCGGGCTCGGCGGCCGCGATCGGCTCATCGATGGCCGCCGCCCAGGCGATATGGGCATCGGGCCGAATGAGTAGCGCGTCGGCGGGCCGATCATCGAGCTTCGCGGTGCGAATCTCGAGGTGCGGCAGCCATTCCCGGGCGATCTCGGCCAGATCCGCGCGATCGGAGAGGATCAGCAGCATCGGCCGGGCCGCGGACAGCAGGTCAGCGACGGTGTGGATGCCGTCATCGGCGTGCAGCTCCAGATCGGGTGCGAAAGCACCGGTCAGCGGATGGTTGTTCGGATTCGGCAGGGGGTACCGAATATCGCTGCCCGCGATGAACGCGCCCATTCGGCGCAGCGGCTGCTCATCGGTGAGCAGTTCCTGGAACACCGCGCGCAACGCCTCCGCCGCCGGATCGTGGCCGCGACGCAGCGCCACCTGCGCCTGGGTGTGCAGCATGGTCCGCGCACCCGCGAAATGCCGCTCCTCGTGATAGGTGTCGAGCAGCTGCTCGGACGCGCGCCCGTCGACGACGGCGGCGAGTTTCCACGCCAGGTTGACCGCGTCGAGCATGCCCGCGTTGAGCGCGACGCCGGTGGCGGGGAAAAGGTGCGCGGCATCGCCCGCGAGCAACACCCGCCCCTCCCGGTAGCGTTCGGCCTGACGCGCCTTGAACGTGAACCGCGACAGCCGATATGTCTGCGCCACAGGCAGATTCGCACCCAGTACGCGCTGGATGCTCTCCTGGAGTTCCGCGACGGTCAGCGGAACGTCATCGTCGTATTCCGCGTCCTCGTCCTCGATCGTGTAGACGGACAGCGAATCCGAATTGGGAGCCGCCGCCATACCGAACAGCCCGCGCTCGGTGCGCGTGAAACCCGAACGGACGGTGCCGAATCCGGGAACCTCCAGATCACCGTTGTCGAGCCGGGTCACCGACTCCGGCACGGTGATCTGCGCCAGGCGGTTCACCTCCGGATAGACCGTGCCGGAGAACGGGATTCCCGCCAGTTCCCGCACTCGGCTGCGCGCCCCGTCGCAGCCGATCAGGTAGCGGGCGTCCAGCCGGTAGGTCCCGTCCGGGCCTTCGACATCGACGCGCACGCCCTCGGCGTCCTGCTCCACCCCCAGCACCCGATGTCCGCGCCGGATGTCGACACCGAGTTCATCGACCCATTCGTTCAGTACCCGCTCCAGCTGCTGCTGAGGCAGCGGCAGCGCGTGCATGGGGTTGCCCTCGAGTTGGGTGAGGTCCACGTGCACCCCGCCGAACGGAAAGCGCGGGGCCGGAATCGGATCGGTGCAGGCGGCCTGGAAGCGCTCCAGCACACCGCGGTAGCGCAGCAGTTCCAGGATCTGCCCGCCGATCCCGCCCGCCTTGGGGGTGTCCCGGGGCCGGGGCTGCCGCTCCAGCACCAGCGGCCGGATTCCGGCCAGGCGAAGTTCGGCGGCCAGCATGAGTCCGGTCGGACCCGCACCCACGATGATCACGTCGCTCATTACTCAATCTCCCATTCGAGCCGATACCTGCTTCGGCGAAAGACTTTTCGGTATGCCCCGGGTTCGCCGCAACCCGGGGCGGTCGGACCGCTGGTCGGGCGCTATCGCGCGCCGGACCGGCCGTGCCGCGGATAGCCGCCCTTGGGGTTGGCGACCGTGCGCGGCGGCAGCGGGCGAGTCACGAAACGCGACTGGTTGTTCCGGGTGGGGTAGGTGCCGTGTTGCTTGCGCATTCAAACCGCCTCGGGTGTAGTACTGTGTTCGAAGTGATTTGAAACGTAGTACTACGGATGGAGTGGTGTCAAGTGGTTCGTACAAACCCGGAACGCCGGCAGGCCCTGCTGGACGCATCGATCGAGGTCCTGGCCCGAGAAGGGGCCCGCGGCCTGACCTTCCGCGCGGTCGACAAGGAGGCCGGGGTGCCCGCGGGCACCGCCTCGAACTATTTCCCCAACCGCGATGAACTCTTCGTCCAGGTCGGCCACCGCTACTACGAGCGCCTGGTCCCGTCCGAGGACACCATGGCCAAACTGCACGGCCTGCGCTCCCGCGAAACCGTCACCGAACTCATGACCGAGGTCGTCAACCGCGTCTACCAGTTCCGCACCGGCTACCTGGCCATCCTCGAACTCCGCCTGGAAGCCACCCGCCGCCCCGAACTGCAAACCCTGCTCACCGAACGCGTCCGAGCCGACCTCGACTTCAATATCCGCAACCACCTCGACTACGGCATGCCCGGCGACGAGAAAACCCCCGTAATCCTCTACCTCGCCCTCAACTGGCTCATCCTCGAACGCCTCACCCTCCCCGGCATCTTCGACGAAAAACAAGCCGCCGACCTCGTCCACACCCTCGTCGAACGAGCCATCCTCACCCCCGAAACCAACTGAGCCCCACCCGATTCGGATGGGGCCCAGCGGCCGGTTCGCGAAAACCTATACGTTGAATCGGAACTCGACGACGTCGCCGTCGGCCATGACGTATTCCTTGCCTTCCATGCGGACCTTGCCCGCGGCCTTGGCGGCGGCCATGGAGCCCGCGGCGACGAGGTCGGTGTAGGCGACGATTTCGGCCTTGATGAAGCCGCGTTCGAAGTCGGTGTGGATGACGCCGGCCGCCTTGGGGGCGGTGTCGCCCTGGTGGATGGTCCAGGCGCGGGATTCCTTGGGGCCTGCGGTGAGGTAGGTCTGCAGGCCGAGGGTGTGGAAGCCGGCGCGGGCCAGGGCGTGCAGGCCGGGCTCGGACTGGCCGATGGATTCGAGGAGTTCCAGGGCCGATTCGTCGTCGAGTTCGATGAGTTCGGATTCGATCTTGGCGTCCAGGAAGACGGCGTCGGCGGGGGCGACGGCGGCCTTGAGTTCGGCCTTCTTGGCCTCATCGGTGAGGACGGCCTCGTCGGCGTTGAAGACGTAGAGGAACGGCTTGATGGTGAGCAGCGAGAGTTCCTTCAGCAGCTCGACATCGAGTTCCTTCTGGGCGGCGAACAGGGTGCGGCCCGCGTTCAGGATCTCCTGCGCCTGCTTGGCGGCATCGGCGACCGGCTTGCGGTCCTTCTTGATGCGCGCTTCCTTGTCGAGGCGCACGACCGCCTTCTCCAGGGTCTGCATATCCGCGAGGATGAGCTCGGTCTCGATGACCTCGATATCGGCGAGCGGATCGACCTTGCCGTCGACGTGCACCACATCGCTGTCGGCGAAGACGCGCACGACCTGGCAGATGGCGTCGGCCTCACGGATATTGGCGAGGAACTTATTGCCCAGGCCCTCGCCCTCGGAGGCGCCCTTCACGATGCCCGCGATATCGACGAAGGTCACCACGGCGGGGAGTTGGCGCTCGGAGCCGAAGATTTCGGCGAGCTTGGCCAGCCTCGGGTCCGGCAACGGCACGACACCGGTGTTCGGCTCGATGGTGGCGAACGGGTAGTTCGCTGCCAGGACGTCGTTGCGGGTCAGCGCATTGAAGAGCGTCGACTTTCCGACGTTGGGCAGGCCGACGATTCCGAGGGTGAGACTCACGAGAACGAGAGTTTACCTGCGCAGTTCCGACCGAACGGACCCGGGCGGGCGCGGAGGCCGCGCGGTCAGCGCAGCGCCGCGGCGACGACCGCCGCCAGGGCGGTGTATCCGGCGTCATTGGGGTGCAGATGGTCACCGCTGTCGAACGCGGGCGCGAGTCGATCATGATCGGCCGGATCGGCCAGTGCGATGGCCGAATCCGCGACGGCGTCGTATTCGCCCGAGGTGAGGATCCAGGTATTGACCGCTTTCCGGACGCGGTCGTGGTCGGCGTAGCGAGCACGATCACCGCCGCCGAACGCGGAACCGCCCGCGGGCAGGATGGTCGCGCCGATCACCCGCAGGCCCGCGTCCCGCGCCTGCTCGATGAGCGTGCGGTGCGCGGCGATCAATTGTTCGGCGGTGGCCCCCTGCACCGGTGCGCCCAGCGCCATGCTCGCGCCGTCGAGCCAGATGTCGTTGATGCCCTCGAGAATCACCACGGTGCCGATGCCGGGCCGGTCGAGCACATCGCGGCGGAAGCGGGACAGCCCGCTGTCCCCCAGCCAGCGCGAATCGGCCGTCAGGCAGTTACCGCCGATGCCGAGATTCAATACCGGACGCGATTCACCCTGTGCGGCAAAACCTTCGGCCAACTGATCCGGATAACTGCGGTGCGCGTCGTAGGTGGAGCCGACGCCTTCGGTGAACGAATCGCCGAACAAAGCAATGCCCGATCGGCTCGGCCACGCCTGCTCGATCTCCAGGGCGGACAGGTAATACCAGGACGAGGAATTCACGGTGAAGGCATTGCCGGAGGCGTCCGCCCGGTGGTCGTCCCAGGCGAGGTACGAATTGTTCTGGGCCTGAGCGTGAAAGGTCGCCGGACCGGTGGCATCGGCGAAGTACAGGGTCACCGTGAGCGTTTCCAGCGCCCGCACCGGCATATCGATCGAATCGGTGACCGCGTCCGCGCCCGGCTCGATTCGAAATCCCGGAGAACCACCGATCGTCAAGTGCCGCAGGCTGTCCGGGTGTATCGCCGCACCGCCCGCGCTGCGCGCGATGGTCGCGCCGGTCACCGCCAGCGCCCGCGTGCCGAAGCTGTTCGACAACCGCAGCCGCAGCACCGATCCCCCGGTGCTGGTCCGAATCATCTGCCGCACAGTCTGATTCCCGAATCCCACCCCGGACCAATTGGGCGCGAAACTGTCACCCGGCCGCTGGAGCGCGGTCACCCACACCGGCTGCCACACCGGCGCGGGGGCCGGTGTGGCGGCGGTGACGGCGGCGAGCAGAAGCAGTGCGGTGCAGAGCGCCGCGATGACCCGCGTAGCGGTGATCCGGTTCATCGGCCTCCGGCCGGTAGGTCGTCCATGCCCACCAGCCTCGCACCGAATCGCCGAAATCTCGTGGCATATCAGGCGCGCGGGTCGCGGCCCAGGTAACCGAGCAGCTCATCGGTGACGGGAGTGGCGCTCGCGGAATCGGATTCGATGACCGCCGCGTACGCGCCCCACTGCCGCAGCGGCTCCACCAGTCCGCGCGAGGCGGTGAGCAGATGCCCGGACAGCTCCTCGGTCAGCGGCGAGGGCTGACCGGTGGCGATGGCGATATCCCAGGCGTGCACGGCGGCGTCGAGGGCGCACATGACGGCCGCGACCGGGGTGGGGAGTTCGCCGTGCGGCAGCGGGGTGGGGACGGTTTCGGCATCGTCCGCGACGGTGGCCCAGGCGGCGGCGGTCTCCTCGACCGCGGCGGCGACCAGTGCGGCCGGGGTGCCGTCGACGGTGCCGGACGGATCGAAGGGGTCGTAGGCCGGGCCGTCGCCGATGCCCAGGAACTTGGCGTAGGCCAGCTGATCACCGGCGGCGTGCTGCACGACCTGGGTGACGGTCCATTCCTTGCAGGGGGTGGCGAGCTGCCACTGATCGGCGCCGACACCGGCGACGGCGCTGGTGAGCGCGGTGTAGGAGGTGGCGAGCACATCGCGCCAGACGGGGGCGAGGATGGCGGCGGGGGTGTTGGCGGTCTGCGAGTCGTTGCTCATTGTTCTTGCCTCTCAGGTCGTTTCGATCCGTTGAGATAAAGGTATGAGCCGATTAGGCTAGATTTCTTCCTAATACTGAGAAGTGATCGAAAGGCGGCAGTGTGACCTCCACCACAACCCGATTGCTGCGCCTGCTCTCCCTGCTGCAAGACCACACCCACACCGGCCGTGAGCTGGCCGAACGCCTCGCCGTCACCGATCGCACGCTGCGCCAGGACATTGCCAGGCTGCGCGAACTCGGCTATCCGGTGCACGCCGAACGCGGTCCGATCGGTGGCTATCGCCTGGGTCAGGGCGCGAATATGCCGCCGCTGCTGCTCGATGACGAGGAGGCCGTGGCGGTCGCGGTATCCATGGGACTCACCGAGAACGGCAGCACCGGCGTCGCCGATATCGACGCCACCGTCACCCGCGCCCTGGCCAAGTTGCAGCGCATCATGCCGAAACGCCTGCAGCACAAGGTGAATGCGCTGCGCAGCACCACCGAGGTCGGGCCCGCGGTCACCGGCGGCCGTGAACCCGACGCGCCCGTCCCCGCCGAAACCCTCACCACCATCGCCACCGCGATCCGCGGCGCCACCACCCTGCGCGCGGACGGTCACGAATTCGAGCCCTACCGCCTGATCAGCTGGCAGCGCCGCTGGTTCCTGGTCGCCTACAGCCTGGAAAACCACACCTGGCGCGCACTTCCCGTGGCCGATCTGCCCGCGGTGGAACGCACCGGCCGCGCCTTCGCCGCTCGCGCCCTGCCCGAGGAGAATCTGGTGGCGTTCGTACTGCGCGAGGTCGCCTCGACCGGTTGGAAGGTGCACGCCCGCGTGACCGTTCTCGAATCCGCCGACACCGTGATCGCCCGGATCAACCCGACGGTCGGCGTGGTCGAACCCATCGATGACGCCTCCTGCCTGCTCCTCACGGGTGCGGACAAATTGGAGACGATAGCCATCTACCTGAGCATGCTCATGATGGATTTCCGCGTCGACGGCCCGCCCGAACTGGTGGCCCACCTGCGCACGCTCGCCCGCCGCTACGCCGCCGCCACCCCACCGCAATTGTGAAGCGGGTCAGCGACCGCCAAGGCCGGACATGGCTATACCGCGAATGAAAGCGCGCTGGGCCACGGCGTAGATGAGCAGCAGCGGGAGCAGGATCAGCGTGGCCGCGGCCATGAGAAGGGGCCAATTGGTGGTGTATTGGCCCTGGAGTCGGATCAGGCCGAGGGTGACGGTCGCGTATTCATCGCGCTGAATCATGATCAGCGGCCAGAGGAAGTCGTTCCAGACGGTGATCCAGGTCAGGACCGCCAGCACCATGACCGCCGGACGGGCGTGCGGAAGCAGGACACGCCAGTAGATCTGCCACGGGGTGCAGCCGTCGAGGGTCGCCGCCTCCTCCAATTCGGTTGGGAGAGTGGCGAAGAACTGACGCATCAGATACGTGCCGAAGGCGCTGCCGAACAGCCCGGGGACGATCATGGCCCAGGGGGTGTCCATCCAGCCGAAGGCGCGCATGAGCAGGAACTGCGGGATCACGGTCACCGTGAGCGGGACCATGAGGGTGGCGAGGTAGGCGAGGAAGAGCGCCTCGCGGCCGCGAAAACGCAAGCGGGCGAAGGCATATCCGGCGAGCGAGCAGAAGAAGACCTGACCGGCGGTGACGCAGGCGGCGTAGACGGTGGTGTTGAGCAGCATGCGGCCGAGCGGGATGGCGTCGAAAACATCGGTGTAGTTGGACCATTGGGGATGCGCCGGGAGGGCCGAGGGGTCGATGAGTTCGCCCTCGGACTTCAGGGACGCCGAGACCGCCCACAGGATGGGGGCGAGGGCACACCAGGCGACGGCGATCAGAGCCGTGTAGATGAGCAGTAGCCGCAGGATTCGGCGAGCGGGCGTTCCCCTCACAGTTCCGCCTCCGCGCGCCGGGACAGTCGCAGCTGAATCAGCGTGAGTGCCAGCAGGATCGCGAAGATCACCCAGGCCAGCGCGGAGGCGTAGCCGACCTCGTAGAAGCGGAAGGCGTTCTGGAACAGCATGATCCCCAAGACGTAGGTGCCGGTTTCGGGACCGCCATTGCCGCCGGTGAGCGCGTACGCCTGATCGAACGCCTGCACCGAATTGATGACCGTGATGACGAAGACGAAGGACAGTGCGCCGCGAATCAGCGGAATGGTGATCGATACGAACCGCCGCAATGGTCCAGCACCGTCGATTTCCGCTGCCTCATACAGGTTTTCGGGCACACCCTGCATGGCGGCCAGCAGGATGACGGTGGCGAACGGCACGCTCTTCCACACCGTCACCAGGCTGAGCGAGACCAGCGCCCAATCCGGATCGGTCAGCCACGGCACCGGCGAGATTCCGAACCAGCCCAGGAACAGATTGGCGAGGCCGTCATCGCTGGCGAAGACGAACCGGAAGACAACGGCCATGGCCACGGTCGAGGCCACCAGCGGCAGGAACGCGATGGTGCGAAAGATGCCTATCCCCCGCAGTTTTCGATTCAGCAGCCCCGCAACGGCCAGGCTCACCAGCACGGTGGGTATCAAGGTCAGCAGCGTGAACACGGCGGTATTGCGCAGCGCGATGAAGAACAGCGGATCATCGGCGAACAACCTGCGATAGTTCTCCACACCCACGAATCGCGGCGGGCTGAACAGATCCCACGAATGGAAACTCAAGTACAGCGAAAACCCCAGCGGGAAAAGCAGAAACACCGCGATCGCGGCCAGATTGGGCGCGACGAACCACGCTCCGGCCCGCGCTCGCCGCCGCGCCAACTTCGACCCGGTCATATCGCCGCCCGCAGGACCGCGTCGATATCGGCCGCGGTCCGCCCGCCCAGTGAATCGGCGGTGGCCGCACCGCGCAGCACCCGATTGCAGCCGCGTTCGAGCAGCGATTCGACCTTCCCCCACAGCGGCGTGACCGCCATTTGGCGGGAGTTCGCCGGGCCGTCGGTGAAGACCTCGAGATTGCGGATGCCGCGATGCGCGGCCGCGAAACCCGGTGCGCGCATGGCGGATTTGAGCACCGGCACGAAGAGCCCGGAGGCAGCGATGAGCGCCTGCCCCTCCGGCCCGGTCGCGAATTTCACGAATTCCCACGCCTGTTCGCGGCGTGGGCTGGCGGCGGCGATGGCCAGACCGGTACTGCCGACATCGGTGATCGCGCCGGGTCCACCGTGCGGGCCGACCGGCAGCACGGTCACATCGAAGTCGAGGTCATCGCGCCCGGTGAATTCCGAGTACAGCCAGTGCCCGCCCATGAGCATGGCGGCGCGTCCGCTGCGGAACAGGTCCTGCGCCGAAACCGATTGCCGGTCACCGACACTCGGCGCGACTCGGTGCTTCACGGCCAGATCCGCATAGAACTGGAGTCCTTCGGCGAAGCGGGGATCCCCGATGTTGGTGCGTTCGGGCCGCACCGGCGGCGAGAACCATTCCGCGCCGTTGTTCATCCCGAAGCAGGCCGCCGAGAAGTACGGCACCCACGCGTCGACGAAACCCCACTGGCTGGCCCGCCCGTCCGCATCACGATGGGTGAGAGTCTCTGCGGCGGAGAGGAATTCAGCAAACGACCAGGCATCCGACCAGCGGCCGGGCGGCCGAATCCCGGCCTGTTCGAACAGCTTCCGGTTGTAGTAGAGGAACACCCCCGACCATTGCTCCGGCAGCGCGTACTGCCCACCCTTCCAGACGAACGTATCGCGAAGCGGCGCATACCCATCCGCTTCCAGCTCGGCGGCATAGGCCGGATCGCGGTCGAGGAACTCCCGCAGATCGACCAGCACCCCGCGATCGGCCAAGCCCGCGTAGAGCAGTTCCCACGACATCAGCACATCCGGGCATTTCCCGCCCGCGCAGTAGGTGAGCATCTGCTGCAGCGGATCCGGCCCGGACACGATGGTGCGAATCTTGATATCGGGCCGCCGCCGCTGGAATTCCTCGATGATCGCCAGCCGGGACCGCGCCTCCTCCGGGCGCGCCTGGAAGAAGAAGGTCACCGCATCGTCATCGCCCCCGCCGCAGCCACCGGTCGCCGCCGCGAGGGCCGCGGCCGCCGCGCCGCCGAGCAGTGCCCGGCGCGAGAGTGCACCGCCGCGAACCGAACTGCCGCCGGGCATCAGCCCTTCACCCCGGCGGGGATTGTCGTGTGCGCCACATCCGGCCCGCCGTTCGCCGCGGATTTCCTACCGTTCGGCGCAGTGGATCCACCGTTCGTCGCAAATCGGTCGTAAGCGCACATCCAAGGCCGAAAGTACGGGCATGAGTAGAACGACCTCCGGGTCACGAGGGTCTCCTCCGGTTGCGGACCCTGTGGCCCAGGTCTCAGATCAGCATGGCAGCATACGGAGAGCAACCTGCGACACGCGGAGAACACGCGGACTCGCGGGAGCCAACGCCGGATTGCGCCACCCCGTCCCCCGGCACCGAGCGGCCGCCGGGTCACCCATACCCATCGGTACGACACCTGTTGAACGGCTGGCGAAAGCCGCATTCCAGGCGTGTCGGTTCCGCTACGTTGTGCTCGAAATCAGTTAGCTTCGCTGTACCGCACGGGAGAGTTGTCGCATGGCGACCATCGAATACCTCCGGACGGACCCCGACCTGCCTCCGGTCGGTGTCGTGGACCGGACGCCTCTTACACCCGCCAAGAAGGGCATCTTCCTGGCCATCGCCGTTCTCGGCGCCATCGCCTGGACCATCCTCGCGTTCATGCGCGGGGAAGATGTCAACGCGGTCTGGATCGTGGTGGCGGCCGTCTGCACGTATGTGCTGGCGTACCAGTTCTATTCGCGGCTGATCGAATGGAAGATCACCAAACCGCGCGATGACGTCGCCACTCCCGCCGAGGAGCTGGAGAACGGCCGCGACTACATGCCGATGGACCGCCGCGTCCTGTTCGGCCATCACTTCGCCGCCATCGCCGGTGCCGGACCGCTGGTCGGCCCCGTGCTGGCGGCGCAGATGGGCTACCTGCCCGGCACCATCTGGATCATCGTCGGCGTCGTGTTCGCCGGTGCGGTGCAGGACTATCTGGTGCTGTGGGCCTCGGTGAAGCGGCGCGGCCGCAGCCTCGGGCAGATGGCGCGCGATGAACTCGGCGTGGTCGGCGGCGTCGCCGCCATCGTGGCCGTACTGGTCATCATGATGATCCTGCTCGCCGTGCTCGGCATCGTGGTAGTGAATGCCCTTGCGGCGACCCCGAATCCGAAGACCGGCGTACTCGAGGGCGGCAGCCCGTGGGGCGTGTTCTCCATCGCCATGACCATTCCGATCGCACTGTTCATGGGCGTGTACCTGCGCTTCGTGCGACCGGGCAAGGTCGGCGAGATCTCGCTCGTCGGTTTCGCACTGCTGCTGCTGGCCATCATCTCCGGCAACTGGGTGGCCGGATCCGGTTGGGGCCGTGACTTCTTCACGCTGTCCGGCACCAGCATCGCGTGGATGCTGATCATCTACGGTTTCATCGCCTCGGTGCTGCCGGTGTGGCTGCTGCTCGCCCCGCGCGATTACCTGTCCACCTTCATGAAGATCGGCACCATCGGCCTGCTGGCCGTCGGCGTGCTGGTCACCATGCCGGTGCTGCAGGCCCCCGCCATCTCGCAGTTCGCGGGCAACAGCGATGGTCCGTCGTTCGCGGGCAACCTGTTCCCGTTCCTGTTCATCACCATCGCGTGTGGTGCGCTCTCCGGATTCCACGCCCTGGTGTCCTCGGGCACCACGCCCAAGCTGCTGGCCAAGCAGTCGCAGGCGCGCATGATCGGCTACGGCGGCATGCTGATGGAATCGTTCGTGGCGGTCATGGCGATCATCACCGCGAGCATCATCGATCAGCACCTGTACTTCGCCATCAATGCCAGCCCGGCGGTGACCGGCGGCAGTGCGGACAAGGCCGCGGCCTATGTGAACAGCCTTGGGCTGCACGGTGATCCGATCACCCCGGCACAGCTGAACCAGGCCGCCGCCGATATCGGTGAGAGCAAGATCGTCTCGCGCACCGGTGGCGCGCCGACGCTGGCCATCGGCATGTCCGAAGTGCTGCACAAGCTCTTCGGCGGGTCCGGGCTCAAGGCGTTCTGGTACCACTTCGCGATCATGTTCGAGGCGCTGTTCATCCTCACCACCATCGACGCGGGCACCCGCGTGGCGCGGTTCATGCTCTCGGATTCGCTCGGCAATCTGGGTGGCGCGGCCAAGAAGTTCAAGGATCCGTCCTGGCTGCCCGGCGCGTGGCTGTGCTCGGCGCTGGTCGTCGCGGCGTGGGGTTCGGTGCTGCTCATGGGCGTCACCGATCCGCTGGGCGGCATCAATACCCTCTACCCGCTGTTCGGCATCTCGAATCAGCTGCTGGCCGCGGTGGCGCTCACCGTGGTGCTGGCCATCGTGGTGAAAAAGGGCCTGGTGAAATGGGCCTGGATTCCGGCGGTGCCATTGGTCTGGGACCTGATCGTCACCATGACCGCCTCGTTCCAGAAGATCTTCTCGGGTGATCCGAAGATCGGCTACTGGACGCTGCACAACAACACCGTGACCAAGCGCGACGCCTATCTCGCCGCGCAGGATTCGGGGCAGCTGCCCAAGGGCGTGGCGGACGCCGCGGCCCTGCAGACGCAGATCGACAACCTGGACAAGACGATTCGCAATACCTTCATCCAGGGCACGCTGTCGATCGTGTTCGCGGTGCTGGTGCTGATCGTGGCGGCCGTCGGGGTGTGGGTGTGCCTGCGCGCCATTCGCAAGGGTGAGGTGGAGACCACCGAATCGGAGGAGACGCCGTCGAAGATCTTCGGGCCGAGCTCCTTCCTGGCCACCAAGGCGGAGAAGGAAGTCCAGCGGGAATGGGACGACCTGGCCGCCACCGGCAAGGTCAAACCCACCGCGCACGCGCACTGAGTCACAATTGGTTCCGATGAACGACTCCGCCGCCCCGTCGACCGCAGGACTCCTGCGGGCGGCGGGGCGCACGGTTTTACGCGCCCTTCGCGGCGTGATCTGGTGGTTCAACTCGATCCTGGGCGGCAACGACTACCAGCGCTACGTCCAGCACCTGCGGCTCCAGCACCCCGACGCCGAGGTCCCCAGCGAACGCGATTACTGGCGCGACCGCCACGACGCCGCGGCGCGCAACCCCGCCAACCGCTGCTGCTGAGGGCGTGTCTCATTCCCGCTGACGCTCGCGTCTGATTTCCGCTAGCGCTCGGTGGCGGCGGCTGCGATTGTGGTTGTTGTGAGTGCGAATGATCTGGACTTCGAACGGTGCTACCGCGCCGTGGCCACCCGCGACGCCCGCTTCGACGGGCAGTTCGTGACCGCGGTGCGCACCACCGGAATCTATTGCCGCCCTTCATGTCCCGCGATCACCCCGAAACCCGCCAATGTCAGCTTCCTGCCGACGGCGGCGGCCGCGCAGCAGTCGGGCTTCCGGGCCTGCCGCCGCTGCCTGCCGGACGCGGCCCCCGGGTCGCCGCTGTGGAATACCCGGGCCGACCTGGCCGCTCGCGCCATGCGATTGATCGCCGACGGGGTGATCGAACGCGGTGGCGTGCCCGCGCTGGCCGACACCCTCGGCTATTCGCAGCGGCAGTTGACCCGGGTGCTCACCAGTGAGCTCGGGGCCGGGCCGCTGGCACTGGCGCGCGCACACCGCGCGCACACCGCCCGGCTGCTCATCCAGACCACCCGGCTGTCCATGTCGGATATCGCGTTCGCGGCGGGTTTCGCGAGCATCCGGCAGTTCAACGACACCGTGCGCGAGGTGTTCGCGGTCAGCCCGACCACCCTGCGCGAAGAGTCCCGCCGCCGCAACGGCGATACCCTGCCCGCCACCAATGGCCTGCTGACACTGCGGCTTCCGTATCGGGAACCGCTGGACAAGCAGTGGCTGGAATGGTTCCTGTCCGCACACGCCGTGCCCGGGCTGGAACTCTGGGAGGATGGGCACTACAGTCGCAGCCTGCGAACTCCGCACGGGCACACCACGGTTCGCATGTCCGTCCAGCCCGGACACGTCCGCGCCTCACTGGCGCTACAGGATATGCGGGACCTCGCGCCCACCGTCGCCCGGCTGCGCCACTTCCTCGATCTGGACGCCGACCCGGTCGGCATCGACGAGGCGCTGGCGACGGGAATGACCGGCGCACTACCGCTTTCGATCGCGCCCGGCGATCGGCCGGAGAGCGTGCTGTCACCCGGCATCCGCGTTCCCGGCTGCCTGGATGGTCCGGAACTGTTGTTGCGCACCATGATCGGGCAGCAGATCTCGGTGGCGGCGGCGAATACGCATACCGCGCGGCTGGTGCAGACGCTCGGCGAATCCATTCCGGGTCCGATTCCGTACCTGTTCCCCACCCCCGCGGCCATCGCCGAGCACGGGGCCGAAGTGCTCACCGGGCCGACCCGGCGAATCGAGGCGATCGTGGCGGCGGCGCGCGCGATCGCGGACGGCGAACTGGTACTGCATGCCGGGCGCACGGCCTCCGACCTGCGACGCGATCTGCTGGCCCTGGACGGCGTCGGCCCCTGGACCGCCGATTACGTCACCATGCGACTACTCGCCGACCCGGACGTACTGCTCGCCTCCGATCTGATCGTGCGGCGCGGCGCGGCACTGCTCGATATCGATCTCGCCGACACCGCACGCCTGTCCCCCTGGCGCTCCTACCTGACCATGCACCTCTGGAAGCACGCGCTGACCACCCCCGCATCCACCACCGACGGCGCATCCGGCGCCCGGAAAGCGAGTACAGCCCCGTGAACACCCGAATCAACTCCGGCACAGCGGATTTCGCCACCGTCACCACCGCGGCGGGACCGTTCACCGCGCTCGTCGACGCGGAGGGCGCGGTACTGGCCTCCGGCTGGACGGCCGATGCGGAGAACCTGCGCGGGCTCATCCACACCACGCTGCGCCCCGGAGCCCTGCGCGAGCGCACCGAGCTCGGCCGGGTCACCACCGCCATCGAGCGGTACCACGCGGGCGACCTGACCGTCATCGACTCGATCGCGGTCCGCCAGGTCTCCGGCCCCTTCCTCGTGCACGCCTGGGAAGTGCTGCGCAAAGTCCCCGCCGGCGAACCGATCACCTACACCGACTTCGCCGCCGCCTCCGGCCGCCCCGCCGCCACCCGCGCCGCGGCCAACGCCTGCGCCCGCAACGCCGCCGCCCTATTCATCCCCTGCCACCGCATATTCCGCACCGACGGCACCCTCGGCGGCTTCCGCTGGGGCCTGCCGATCAAGCAGTGGCTCCTCGACCACGAAGCCCACTGAATCGCGAACGACACCAAACCCCGCACTCTAGGCGGTGAGGGAGGTTTCGAGGTGGGAGCCGGTGCGGCCGCGGATTACGTGGAGGCGGCTGGGGATGCGCTGGCGCATTTCGTCTACGTGGCTGACTACGCCTACGACGCGGCCGCCGGAGCGGAGTTCGTCCAGGACGCCCATGACCGCGTCGAGGGTGTCGGCGTCGAGGCTGCCGAAGCCCTCGTCGATGAAGAGGGTGTCCAGGACCAGGCCGCCGGACTCCGCCGCTACCACATCGGCCAGGCCGAGGGCGAGAGCCAGTGAGGCCATGAAGGTTTCGCCGCCGGAGAGGGTTTTGGCGGGGCGGATCGCGCCGGTGTAGTCGTCGCGGATATCCAGGCCGAGGCCGCCGCGACGGCCGCGCGGGCCTGCCACATCGGTGTGGACGAATTCGTAACGGCCACCGGACATGCGGCGCAGGCGGACCGAACCCGCCACCGCCACTTCTTCCAGGCGGGCGGCGAGGACGTAGGAGCGCAACGACATTCGGCGATTGTTCTCGCCACGGCCCGATACGACTTCGGCCAGGCGGGCGAGTTCTTCGTGGGCGCGCTGGAGCGGGGCGATGCGGTCGACCGCGGCCCAGAGCTGGGAACACAGTTCTTCGAGTTGCTCCACCCGGCGGGCAGCCACCGTATGTGCGGAGATGGCGCGTTCCAGGGCCGATTGTGCTTCCGCGACAGCGGATTCCAGGGCTTCGAGATCGCCGGGGACGATATCGGCCGCAGCGCAGATCTCGGGCTCGGCGAGCACCGCCTCGGCGTGTGCGCGGGCGCGGTCGGCGTTCGTCAGCTCGGCCTCGATATCGGCCTGGCGTTGCGCGGTCCGCGACGCCGCCTCGACCGCGCGGGCGTATTCGCCCAGGACGGCATAGTCCGGACCGGTCTCACCCATGACCGGCGGCGCGGTGTCGACCAAACCCGCTTCGTAGGAGAGCTTTTCGACGCGCAGCGCGAGGGACGCCACCTGTTCGCGGGCCAGGGCCGCCGCGGCGCGCGCCTCCCGCAGCGCGGTGGCACCGGCCACCAGCGCGTCCAAGCGGGCGCGGCGGCGCTCCACGGTGCCGTCCGCTCCGGCGGCGGTGGTCAGGCGCTCGGTGAGTTCGGCGAGCCTGCGATCGGTGGCGATAATGCGTTCCATCGCCGCGCTGCCGCGACTTTCACAGTCGCGCAACTCTTCCTGCAGTCCGGATTCCTCGGTCCGCAGGCGTTGCAGTTCCACGGTGAGACCGTTCGCCAGCTCGGCGCGACCCCGGGCTTCGTTCCACCGCGTCTCGGCGGCCGCCAATCCGGTGGCCAGTTCCGCCTTATCGGCGTCACCACCCCGTTCGACCAGTACTTCGATCGCGCGCTCCAATTCGGCGACCTGCTGTCCGGCGCGATCACGGGCGGCTTCGGCGGCCCGCTCGGCCTGTAGCGCGGCTTCCTCGGCCTCCTTGGAAACCGCCTGCGCGGCCGGTTGCGCCGGGGCCGGATGCTCCGCCGACCCGCACACCGCGCACGGCTCCGAATCGACCAGTGCCCCGGCCAATTCCGCCGCCATCCCGGCCAGCCGATGCTCGCGCAGGGCGAGCGTATGCTCCCGTGCGTCCAGATGCTTCGTGCGCGCCGACTCGAAAACCGCTGCCGCACTGACCAGTTCCCCGCGCCGCCGCTCCAGTTCCAGCGCGGCCTTCGCGGCGGTGCGCAACCGTTCCCGCTCCGCCTCCAGCACCGGCAGGCCCGCCGCCGCATCGGTGGCATCGCGCAGCCGAACTTCCACCCCCGCAATGGCTTCCGGCAATTTCGACCGCCGCTCCGTCACCTTCGACAGCTGCCCGGCAAGCTCCTGCTGCTCCCGCCGCAGCCGCGACAGCTCCCCCATCAGTCGCTTGGCCGAATCCGCGTCCGAGCGCACCTCGTCCAGCGCGCCCATCTGCGCACTCCACCGCTGCGCGGCAGCCTCCAGCCCACGGCCCACGGCCCGCGCCGACGTGCTCTGATCGCGCGCGGAATCCGGCGCGCCCGGGCCATTCGCCGATTCGTTCGGCTGCCGGTCGTTCTCGTCGTGACCACCGCCCACCCCGGCGGCAGGAAGGACATCGAAGTCAGGGTCAGGTTCCGCATCCGCACCACCACGATGATCGGGCGTATGCCATGAGTCACCGTCTCGATCGGACACGGCGACCCCGAGCGGCCCGATCGACTCGAGATCCAGTGCGAAGTCGCTGCCGGAGAGTTCGGTTGCCGCGAGATCGGTTGCGGCCCAGTGTGTTCCGTCGAGTTCGGCGGATGGGGGTTCCAGCAGGCGGGTGGCGAGGTGCTCGGCGGCGCGGACGGCATCCTTGTCGCGGCGGTTCAGGGTCACCGCGGCGGCGCGGGCTTCCGCGACGGCGGCGTGTGCCGGTTCCGCGCGGCGGGCGCGATCGAGTTCGGATTGCAGGGCGTCGCGGTGAGGTGCGGACGCGGCGTGGGTGGCGAGCCGGGTGGTGGCCTCGGCGTGCCGGGCACGCAGGCCGTGCAGGCGGCGCTGCTCTTCGGCGGCGACGCGGGCCCGGTTCGAGATCTGCTGGCGCTGTTCGCGTTCGACGGTGGTGGCGGTGAGGTCGGTGCGCGCGGATTCGAGCAGGGCGCGGGACCATTCACCGGATTCGAGCAGGCCCGCGGTTTCGGTGGCGGGCAGACCGGCCGCGGTGACGACCTGGCCGATGAGGCGGTCGATGGTGGCCTTGCGGGTGTCCAGGTCGGTGCTGCCCGCGCGGCGCTTATCGTTGAGCCACTGTTCGGCGGTGCCGAAACGTTCTGTGTCGAAGAGCTTTTCGAGCAGCTTCTCGCGGTCCTCGTTATCGGCGCGCAGGAACCGGGCGAAATCCCCCTGGGGCAGCAGCACCACCTGGAAGAACTGGTCGGCACTCATGCCGAGCAGCCGCAGGATCTCCTCACCGATATCCGGGATGCGAGACAGATGCTGGCCGCGGCCGTCGAGCCATTCCAGGGTGGCCGACGCGTTCTCCTTGACCCAGCCGCTTTTCGCGCGCGAGCTGGGGCGCTGAAATTCCGGCGAACGGGTCAGGCGCAGGCGGCGGCCGCCGAGGGTGGCCTCCAATTGCACACGCGGCGGGGTCTGTTCATCGGCGTGATCGGAGTGCAGGCGCTTCTCACCGCGCGCGCCGGGCACGCTGCCGTAGAGCGCGAAGGCGACCGCGTCCAGGACGGTGGTCTTGCCCGCGCCGGTCTGCCCGTGCAGCAGGAACAGGCCGTCCGCGCCGAGCTCATCGAAATCCACGACGGCGGTCTCCGCGAACGGACCGAATGCCGTCAGCTCCAAACGATGCAGCCGCACGCGCCGTCCCCTTCCGCCTCCACGCACCATCCAACAACCCGACGCCCGCGACCGTCCCCGGGACACGCCGTCGCGGCTCGGAAATTACCGCTCATGCGGTCAACTCGCCTGCGCCACCGTCGGATTCGGGCGGAGTCAGCCCGAACAGTTCGGGATCGCCGTCCAATTCGCCTTCCCCGGATAGCCGGGTCCCACCATCGTCGGCGATCGGCTTACCCTCGGCAACCGATTGCCGCGCGGGCGCACGGGTCGGCCCGTCCTGCTCCCGCACGGCGGCGGCGAGGGCGCGTTCGAGCCAGGTCATCTCGCCCGAGGTCGGTGCGCCGCGCACATCGGTGAGGAAGCTCTGGGCGATCTCGGTATCGCGGCGGCCGTGCACCCGCTCGCGGTAGTGCAGTTCCGGATTGCCTTCCGGGCGCACCCATTCCACGTGCACCGCGTGCGGGAAACGCTCACGCAGGCGGCGCAACGCGTCGACCGGGCGCGCGTGGTCGGTGAGGGTCGCGGAGACGTAATCCGCCTCGGCGGCCGCGTGTTCCGGCGCTTCGAGCAACTCTTCCAGCGTGCCGCTGATCTGACTGAGCCCGCGCACCACGGGCAGTTCGTGCCGCGTCACCGCCGACAGCCCGTCGGCATCGAGGTCGATCACCCACACCGCCTTGCGATGCGAGCGCTCACCGAACGAGTACGGCAGCGGGGAACCGGAATACCGCACCGACTCGGACAGGATCTGCGGGGAATGCAAATGGCCGAGCGCCACATAGTCGATGCCCTCGAACGCCCCGAGCGGCACCGTCTCCACCCCGCCCACCGAAATGGAGCGCTCGGAACCGGTCGCCTCACCGCCCACCACGAAGGCGTGCGCGAGCACCACCGAGCGGACTCCGGTGCGCTCGGCGAGATCGCCCCGGATCAATCCCATGGCGGCATCCAGAATCTCGGCGTGCGAACGCGCCTGCGGCACGCCCAGTTCCGCGCGCGTGATTTCCGGCTCCAGGTATGGGATTCCGTAGAAAGCCACCTCTCCGTGCAAATCGGACACCATTACCGGCCGCGCCACTTCGGCTATGCCGCAACGCAGATGCAATCCGCCCGCCGCAGCGAAAGTCCCGAGCGCCCCCAGCCGCGTCGGTGAATCGTGATTGCCCGACGTAGCCACAATGACCGCGCCCGCCGCGCGAATCGCCTCGAACCCCCGATTGCACACCGCGATGGCGTCCGCGCTCGGAATGGACCGGTCGTACACATCCCCCGGCAACACCACCACATCCACCCGCTCCGCCGTCACCAACTCGGCAATGGCGCGCAGCGCGCACTCCTGATCGCCCAGCAGATCGACACCGTGAAAGGTGCGGCCGATATGCCAGTCGGAGGTGTGCAGGATTCGCATGCCGCCGACGGTAGGCGATCACCCCGACAGAATCACCGATACCCTCGCGAGCCGCCCGGAACTCGCCGGTGTTATCGCGCGCCGGGCGATATGCGCTTCGGACATATCCGGCGAGTTCTCCGGACTCGCGAAATCCGTTGTCGCGGCTTGTAGCTGCGAATTCCGGATGCGGTGCCGCTCGGAGGTTGCCGGCCTTCGCGACTTTGTCGGTGGGATGGGGCAAACTCGCGTGCCATGACCGCATCGATGCTGTTCGCGTTGTTGTTGGTGTTCATCGCGGGGCTTGCCGTCGGCTGGCTCGGGCATTCCGCGCGGGCGGGGCAGCGGGCGGCCGTGGCGGAGGCGCGGCTGGGTGCCATGCGCGATAACGAGCGGTTGTTGCATCAGTCACTGGGGGCCGCGAGTGAGGATGCGGCGCGGCGGCATTCGCATGCGGTGGGGGCGATGATGGAACCGCTGCGGGAAGCGGTGGGGACGCTCAATCGGCATATCCAGGAAGTCGAGCACAATCGCATCAACGCGTATTCCGGTCTGCGCGAACAGGTCGCGGGAATGCAGCGCACCTCGCATCAACTCTCCACGCAGACCTCGCAATTGGTGGCGGCACTGCGCGCGCCGCAGGTGCGCGGGCGGTGGGGTGAGATCCAGCTGGAGCGGGTGGTCGAACTCGCGGGCATGACCCGGCATTGCGATTTCGACACCCAGGTCACCCGGCGCGCGGGCAGCACGGGCAGCACCGAGGGCGTGGTGCGGCCGGACATGGTGGTGCGGCTCGCGGGTGGCCGGCACATCGTGGTGGACGCCAAGGTCCCGTGCACCGCCTATCTCGAAGCCGCCGCCACCGAGGATCCGCGCGAGCGCGACAACCAACTGGCCCGGCATGCCAAACATCTACGCAATCACGTCGATCAGCTGGCGGCCAAGGAGTACTGGGCGGCCTTCGACCCCTCCCCCGAATTCGTGATCCTCTTCGTACCGGGCGATCCGTTCCTCGATGCCGCGCTGGGCGCTGATCCCGGTCTGCTCGAATACGCCTTCGGCCGCAATGTCGTGCTGTCCACGCCCACCACGCTCATGGCGCTGCTGCGCACGGTGGCTCTGGGCTGGCGGCAGGAGGCCATGTCCCAGGACATGGCGGTGATCCAGCAGTTGGGCCGGGAACTGTATGCCCGGCTCGGCACCACCGGCCGTCATCTGGATCGGCTCGGGGCGCAATTGGGCAAGGCGGTGGATTCGTTCAATTTCACCGTGGCGTCCATGGAGACACGCGTGATGGTGACTGCTCGCAAACTTCATGATCTGGAGATTTCGGACACCCCGGTGGAGGAAATTCAGCGGGTGGAAACCTGGCCGAGGGCGGTGGGTTTCGCCGAAAAGGACTAATACGCTTGACGCGCTCGAGTATCTCCGCATGATGTCGCCTACCTCGCGGAACCGTCACATGCTTTAGTGTGCTTGACGTGGCAGTTACCCAGCGCGAGCGAGCAGAGGTGCCCCCGTCGCACCGTTCGATCCTGCCGACGGTCCCCGGCGTCCCCGCCGGCGCCGCGGTGCTCACTGCCGTGACCTGCACCTTCATCGGATTCCTGATCGACACCATGGGTGGCGATGAGCTGACGGGCACCTTCGCCTCGCTGTATGTGATCGGCTGCGTACTGGCCGCGCTCATCGTGCGATACCGCGGACTCTTCACCACGATGGTGGTGCCGCCGCTACTGCTCTTCCTAGCCGTCCCGCTGGCGTATCAGCAGATGCTCGGCAACTCGGCGGGCGGATTCAAGGTCAAGGAAATCCTGCTGAATCTGGCCATCCCACTGGTGAATCGGTTCCCCACCATGGCGCTGGCCACCGTGCTGGTGCTGATCATCGGTGCGATCCGGGTGGCCATGCACCGTCGCGAGCAGCAGGGCGATTCGGGTGGCGCGTCATTCAAGCCGCGCGCCCGCACCGCCCGCCCGGCCGGAGCCGCCCGCGCCCAGCGCGCCGGAGCGACCGACACCAAGGAACCCGCCAGACGACGCTTCCGATCCGGCGCGGACGAGCAGGACGGCGACGCCGCCGAGTCGACCGCGGCCACGCGCCGCCCCGCCGGACGGGTGGCGTCCCGCCCGCCGCGAGTCGGCGCGGATCGCCAGCCCGCCTCCGGTCAGGCCGCCGGTCGGCAGTCGACCGCGCGCCAATCCGGCAACGATCGCAAGCGCACCCCGCCCGCCGATCGCAAACCGAACCCGGACCGCAAACCCACCGGCGACCGCAAGCCCCCGGGCGAGCGCCGCGCCAATCCGGCCGACCGCGCCGAACGCGCGAACCCCGCCGACCGTGCCAACCCGGCCGGAACCGAAGGCCGCCGCCGCCGCGCCCAGACCCCGGAGATGCCGCCGCACCCGCGCCCCAATGTGCGCTACCGCGAACGCGATTCGGGCCGCATCGAACGCTGAGCCGATCGAATTCACGAATACGAAAAATCCCCGCACGCCGCGAGTGATCGCGCGGGCGGGGATTTGCTTTTCGTGGCGAATCAGCTGCGCGCGGTACGCAATTCGCGCGGCAGCGAGAAGACCAGGGTCTCATTGGCGGTGGTGACCGGCTGCACTTCGCCGTAGCCGTAGGTGGCGAGCATGTCCAGCACACCCTCGACCAGGATCTCCGGCACCGACGCGCCCGAGGTGAGGCCGACCGTGCGCACGCCCTCGAACCAGGACGGATCGATCTCGCGGGCGTAGTCGACCAGATACGAGGCGCGCGCGCCCGCGGTCAGCGCGACCTCGACCAGCCGCACCGAATTGGAGGAGTTGCGCGAACCGACCACGATCACCAGATCGCAGGCCGGGGCCATGGCCTTCACCGCGGTCTGGCGGTTCGAGGTGGCGTAGCAGATGTCATCGCTCGGCGGATCCTGCAGATTCGGGAACTTGGCCCGCAGCCGGTGCACGGTCTCCATGGTCTCGTCGACCGAGAGCGTGGTCTGCGAGAGCCAGATCACCTTGTTCTCATCGCGCACGGTGATCTTGTCGACCGCGTCCGGGCCGTCCACCAACTGCACGTGATCGGGCGCTTCACCCGCGGTGCCCTCGACCTCTTCATGCCCTTCGTGCCCGATGAGCAGAATGTCGAAGTCGTCCCGCGCGAACCGCTTGGCCTCCTGGTGCACCTTGGTGACCAGCGGGCAGGTGGCGTCGATGGTGTGCAGATTCCGCTCGGCGGCGGATTCGTGCACCGCCGGGGACACCCCGTGCGCCGAGAACACCACCAGCGCGCCCTCGGGCACCTCATCGGTCTCGTCGACGAAGATCACACCCCGGTCCCGCAGCGTCTCCACCACATGCCGGTTGTGCACGATCTCCTTGCGCACATAGATAGGCGCACCATGCTTTTCGAGCGCCTTCTCCACCGTGACCACCGCGCGGTCGACACCCGCGCAGTAACCACGAGGTTCGGCGAGCAGCACCCGTTTCGGCGCGTCGGCATCCACACCGGCGGACCGCACGATTCCGACATTCAAAGGGATAGCCGAGGACATGCGTCCCAGCCTACTGGGCGCCTATGGCCGCCGCTCCCCGGCTATTACCGGCAACACATTCGCCTCCCCGTCGCCGCACCCCCGGCGTGATGAAGCGAAGCAGAATTGGCTCACAATCACATTCCGTGTCATCTCACCTTTGCATCACACGGCGTTTCGGGCAGGCTAGGACCATGTTCCGACCTCCGTTCCTAGCCCGGGTCGCCGCCGGGGCTGCTGTCTACGCCTTAGAGGAAACTCGCCGGCTACCGACCAGTGCAATCAATTTCCCGATCACCGCGATCAGTCAGATGTTGCAGACGACCATGCATCTGCAGCAGTTCGTGACCAGCCTCGCTCTCAAGGGTGACGCCGTATTCGACCGTTTGGTCAACCAGCCGGAAGAACAGCCGGCGTGGGCCACGTTCGATGAGGACGAGGCATTCGAGCAAACCCCCAGCGCCGCGCCGGAATCGGCACGCAAGAGCAGTTTCGATCTGTTCGAGCCGGTGGATTCGGTCGAGGAGGAGCCGGTCGCGGCGGCCCCCGAACCGATTCTCTCCATCGTCGAGCCGGTCGAGATCGCGCCGGAACCGGTTGCGGCCCAGCCCGAACCGGAAATCGCCGATACCGCCGCGGTGGTGGCCGAGCCGGTCGCAGCCGAGCCGGAGACCGTCGAAACCGCCGCTCCCGCAACGGCTTCCAAGGCGTCCACCAATGGCCACAACGGCAGTGCCGCGGTGACCGAGCCCGAGGTGGCCACCCGCTACGACTACACCAATATGACCCTGGCTCAGCTGCGTGCCCGGCTGCGCATGCTCACCGTCGAGGATCTGGCCGCGCTGCTCGATTACGAACAGCACACCCGCGACCGCGCCCCGTTCGTCACCATGCTGACGAATCGGATCGCGACCGTTCAGGCCAAGTGACACGGTTCCCTTAGCGCCGACTGCCCGGGCCGGGTACGCCCGGACGGTCGGCGCTCTGTCATTTCCGGCGCAAGCCTCGCTTCGCCGCACGGATTCCATCGCACGAACGGACTTTCGGCGGGTGTGAGCACCGTACGTCGGTGCCTACTGCCAGAATCGGTGCGGTGACCCCCGACCAACCTGCCCAGGCGGCGCAACCGGCAGCACCGGCCCCTCCGCCGAAGCCGTCCAGTACCGCCGACAATCCGATGCCGGTGCGCACCATCGCCGTCAAGGTGGCGCAGTGGATCGACCGGCTGGGCGCGGTCTGGGTCGAGGGCCAGATCACCCAGATCAATCTGCGGCCCGGCACCCGCACGGCGTTCCTGGTGCTGCGCGATACCGCCGCCGATATGTCGCTCTCGGTCACCTGCGATCCGGATCTGCTGCGCAAATCCCCGGTGCCGCTGCAGGAGGGCAGCCGGGTGGTGGTCTACGGCAAGCTGTCGTTCTTCACCGCACGCGGCACGGTGTCCTTGCGCGTCACCGAGATTCGCCCCGTCGGCATCGGCGAACTGCTCGCCCGCATCGAACGGCTCAAGGCGCTGCTGGCGGCCGAGGGACTCTTCGATCCCCGGCTGAAGCGGCCGATTCCGTTCCTGCCCAATAAGATCGGGCTCATCACCGGTCGCGCCAGCGCCGCCGAACACGATGTGGTGACGGTGGCGACGCAGCGCTGGCCCGCCGTGCGCTTCGATATTCGCAATACCGCCGTACAGGGCGCGACCGCCGTCCCGCAGATGCTGGAGGCGCTCGCCGCGCTGGACGCCGATCCGGAGATCGATGTGATCGTGCTGGCGCGCGGCGGCGGCAGTGTCGAGGATCTGCTGCCGTTCTCGGATGAAACGCTGTGCCGCGCAATAGTTTCCGCGACCACGCCGATCGTCAGCGCGATCGGCCACGAGCCGGACAACCCGCTCAGCGACTATGTCGCGGATTTGCGTGCGGCGACCCCCACCGATGCCGCCAAGCGCATCGTGCCCGACGCCGCCGCCGAGGCCGCGCTGCTGCGTGAACTCCAGGCCCGCGCCGCCGCCGCGCTGCGCGGCTGGGTGGATCGCGAATCCCGTGCGCTGCAACAGCTTCGCTCGCGCCCGGTGCTCGCCGAACCGCTGCGACTACTCGATCAGCGGCACGATGAGGTGGAGCGGTTCCGCACCGCCACCCGCCGCGCCATCAATCAGAGCCTGAGCACCGAATCCACCGCCACCCGGCATCTACGCGAGAAGCTCTCGGCGCTCGGACCCGCCGCCACGCTCGCGCGCGGTTACGCGGTGGTGCAGAAGGTGCTCGGCAAGGAACGCGAAGTGGTGCGCTCCATCGAGGACGCGCCCGCGGGCAGTCAGCTCCGCATCCGAGTGGCGGACGGTGCGCTGACCGCCGCCGCCCTCGGCTCCCAATCCCTCGGCCCGCGAAAGGAATCCACCGAAAAATGACGGACACCGACCTCACCGAGATCGCCGGTTTCGGCTATGAACGCGCCCGTGACGAACTCGTCAACGTGGTGAAGATGCTCGAACAGGGCGGCCTGGATCTGGATGATTCGCTCACGCTGTGGGAGCGCGGCGAGGCCCTCGCCAATCGCTGCGAGGAACACCTCGCCGGCGCGCGCAAGCGCGTGGAAGACGCACTGGCGCACCGGTCCCAGGAGAGCTGAGCCGCCTACTTCGGCAGCGGCTGCGCGCTGGTGACCGCAGTGGCCAAGGTGGTGAAGGCACCGTTGTTGCCCGCGCCCTTGATCAGTACGCGGGTGTCGCCGTAGTCGGCTATCCAGGCGGGTTCGGTGCCGGGTTCGGCGTAGACGACCCATTTGCGATCGCCGATCTGCTGTACGCCGGTGGCGTATCGGGTGCCCGCGACCTTGCGCGCCAAGGCTTCCTCGGTGGCATTGGACTGCGTCACCTGCATATAGCTGCCCTGCGGGGTGATGTAGCCGACCGTGCTGGAGACGCCGGGTTCCCGGTTGCCGGAGTTGGCCTTCCAGTCCGCGGGCAGCACGGGTTCGCGAATGCCGAACGGGAGCTGCTTCGCGTCATCGGTGAATGCGCTGTGCGCGTCGAAGTTCGGGATGTTCCCCGCCTTCGGGCCGCCCGCGGTGAAACTGCACTGACTGGCGATGCCCGCGATGGCCAGGCAGATCAGGACCAGGGGAAAGAGGGACCAGAACAGGTCTTTCCAGTCGTTCAGGATCCGCGGCTTGGTGTTCGGCACGCCCCCAGTATCCACGGGAGGGGAATGCGACCCACCTCACAGGGCCGCTGCGGCGACCTTGCACCCGCGCGCCGTCAAGCGGCGCATCCGTAAAGGTCCAGGACCGGTGCGGAAGTGAAACGTCAGTACTTGGTTGGGCCGCGAAAGCGCAATGCGACAATTTACCCAGCAGTTGACAACCAAGGAGGCACCGTAATGACGGCACCCACGCCCGCACCCAGCCGCCGCGAGGCCCCGGACCGCAATCTCGCATTGGAGTTGGTCCGGGTCACCGAGGCCGGCGCAATGGCCGCGGGACGCTGGGTCGGACGCGGTGACAAGGAGGGCGGCGACGGCGCGGCCGTCGACGCCATGCGCCAGCTGGTGTCGACCGTTTCGATGCGCGGCATCGTGGTCATCGGCGAGGGCGAGAAGGACGAAGCGCCCATGCTCTACAACGGCGAACTCGTCGGCAACGGTGAGGGCGCGGAACTCGACTTCGCGGTCGACCCGATCGACGGCACCACGCTGATGTCCAAGGGCTCGCCCGGCGCGATCTCGGTACTCGCGGTCGCCGAGCGCGGCGCGATGTTCGATCCGTCGGCCGTGTTCTACATGGAGAAGATCGCCGTCGGCCCCGACGCCGCCGATGTCATCGACCTATCGGCCCCCATCGCGGAGAACCTGCGTCGCGTGGCCAAGGCCAAGAACTCCTCGGTCTCGGACCTCACGGTCTGCATCCTGGATCGCCCCCGGCACGCCAAGCATATGAGCGAGGTTCGTGAGGCCGGTGCGCGCATCCGCCTCATCTCCGACGGTGACGTCGCGGGCGCGATCGCCTGTGCCCGTCCCGAATCCGGCGTCGACCTGCTGATCGGCATCGGCGGCACCCCCGAGGGCATTATCGCCGCGGCGGCCATGCGCTGTATGGGCGGTGCGCTGCAGGCCAAGCTGGCTCCGACCGATGACGCCGAGCGGCAGAAGGCCATCGACGCGGGCCACGATCTCGATCGCGTGCTCACCACCGAGGACCTGGTCTCCGGTGAGGACATCTTCTTCAGCGCCACCGGCGTCACCGACGGTGATCTGCTGCGCGGCGTGCGCTACTACGGCGGCGGGGCGTACACCCAGTCCATCGTCATGCGCGCCAAGTCCGGCACCGTGCGCATGGTGGACGCCTACCACCGCCTGACCAAGCTGCGCGAATACGCCTCGGTCGATTTCGTCGGCGACGAGGATGCCACTCCCCCGATGTTCTGAACATCGAATCCGGCACCGGGGCAACGCCTTCGGTGACCGGAGCCGGATCATGACGGCCGCCGTGCGATGGATGCGCGGCGGCCGTCGCCGTATCCGGCGGCGGATCCCGCCGTATTCCGGGTCCGCGTGTGCTGATTGCCTCAGGCGTGGCACCCCCACGCACCCCCGTCCCGGCCTAGGGTCGAATCCATGACCGACGACACCCAGTACCGCATCGAACATGACACGATGGGCGAAGTCCGCGTCCCAGTACAGGCGTTGTGGCGCGCGCAAACCCAGCGTGCGGTGGAGAACTTCCCCATCAGCGGCCGCGGCCTGGAGCGTGCGCAGATCCGCGCGCTCGGCCTGCTGAAAGCCGCCTGCGCCACCGTGAACCGGGACCTGGGCCTGCTCGATCCGATCAAGGCCGACGCGATCGTGGCCGCCGCCACCGAGATCGCCGACGGCAAACATGACGATCAGTTCCCCATCGACGTCTTCCAGACCGGTTCGGGCACCAGCTCGAATATGAACGCCAACGAGGTGATCGCGAGCATCGCCGCGCGCGAGGGCGTCACCGTGCACCCCAACGACGACGTGAACATGTCGCAGTCGTCGAACGACACCTTCCCCACCGCAACGCATGTCGCGGCGACCGAGGCCGTGGTGAAGGATCTCGTTCCGGCGCTGGATCATCTGCGGCTGGCACTGCTGGACAAGTCGGTGGAGTGGCGCGATGTGGTGAAGTCCGGTCGCACGCATCTCATGGACGCGGTGCCGATCACCCTCGGTCAGGAGTTCAGCGGATACACCCGGCAGGTGAGCGCGGGGATCGAGCGCCTGCTGACCACGCTGCCCCGGCTGGGCGAGTTGGCCATCGGCGGCACCGCGGTCGGCACCGGGTTGAACGCGCCCGATGGCTTCGGTGCGAAAGTCGTTGTGGAACTGAAGAAGTCGACGGATCTGGACGCGCTGTCCGAGGCCCGCAATCACTTCGAGGCGCAGGCCGCGCGCGACGGTCTGGTGGAACTGTCCGGTGCGCTGCGCACCGTCGCCATCAGCCTCACCAAGATCGCCAATGATGTGCGCTGGATGGGTTCCGGCCCGCTCACCGGCCTCGCCGAGATTCAGCTGCCGGATTTGCAGCCCGGTTCGTCGATCATGCCCGGCAAGGTGAATCCGGTTCTCCCGGAAGCGGTTACCCAGGTCGCCGCGCAGGTCATCGGCAATGACGCGGCCATCGCCTGGGGCGGCGGCAATGGCGCGTTCGAGCTGAACGTGTACATCCCGGTGATGGCGCGCAATGTGCTGGAGTCGATTCGACTGCTGGCCAACGTTTCTCGCCTGTTCGCCGATAAGTGCATCGTCGGCCTGGTCGCGAACGAGGAGCGGCTGCGCCGCCTCGCGGAGTCCTCCCCCTCCATCGTGACGCCGCTGAATTCGGCCATCGGCTACGAAGAGGCCGCCGCCGTCGCGAAGGAAGCGGTCAAGGCGCACAAGACGATTCGCCAGACCGTCATCGATCGCGGGCTGATCGGCGACAACCTGTCCGAGGCGGAACTCGATCGCCGTCTCGATGTGCTGTCCATGGCCAAGGTCGAGGACACGAAGGACTGACGCCCTTCCGCGGCAACGAAAACGGACCCGGTGGCGATCGCGCCACCGGGTCCGTTCATTTGTCACCCGGGCCGTAACTCACCGCCCCGCAAGGATTTCCGGGTAGTTCTTCAGCTCGATATCGTTCTTGGACTTCTCGGTGGACTTCATCATCATGTCGAAGGCCCACGAGGTCAGGAACCAATTGCGCACGCGCAGGCCGAGCGCGGTCTTGGGGGCCAGGAACGGTCCGGCGTTCGCGCCGCCCGCCAGCTTGCTGTAGCGCTTCATCATCTCCTGATAGCGCGGGAAGGCGACGGTGTGATCGCCGTCGGCGGCCGCCAATTCACCGGCCAGCACGTATGCGCCGACCACCGCGAGCCCGGTGCCGAATCCGGCCATGGTGTTGCCGTAACCGGCGTCGCCGAGCAGTGCGACGCGGCCCTTGACGAAATCCTTCATGGTCACCTTGGCGATGGAGTCCAGGAAGAAGCCCTTCAGACCCGGCAGTTCGGCGAGCATCTTGGGCACCTCCCAGCCGAGCCCGGCGAACTTCTCGGCGAGGATGCGGCGCTGGGCATCGAGATCGTCGCGGTCGAAATCCAGCTTGGGCGAAGCGAACAGGTACATCTGCCCGGCCTTGGAACTGCCCAGCGACGCGAGTCGGCCGGGGGTGTTCAGGGCGTAGGAGACGGCCCGCTCACGGGGCGCGTCCGGATGCGCTTCCCAGTTCGAGGCTCCCGCGATGGAGTAGTAGTGGCCCTGATGCTTGACGAACTTCTCCTCCGGGCCGAAGGCCAGTTTGCGCACCCGGGAGTGGATGCCGTCCGCGCCGATGACCAGGTCGAAGGTGCGGGCGGGGGCATTGGCGAATTCGACGTGGACACCGTCGGCGGTGTCGGATAGGGCGGTAATGGTGTCGTCGAAGAGGTATTCGCACTGGCCTGCGGTGCGCTCATACATGACCTCGGACAGATCGCCGCGCAGGATCTCGATATCGCCGCCGGTGAAATCGCCTGAGATGAGCGCCTTTTGGTTGCCCGCCTCGTCGACGATGACCATATCGGTCTTACCGGTCTGGCGAGCCTTGACGTCCTCCAGGATGCCCATGCGCTCGAGCACGGTCATATGGGTGTGACCGGTGAAGTCGACGGCCTGGCCGCCCTGCCGCAGGGCGGGGGCCTTCTCCACGACGGTGACCGTGAAGCCGTAGCGATCGAGCCAGTAGGCCAGGGCCGGGCCCGCGATGGAAGCGCCCGAGATGAGAACCGTGGTCTTACGCATGATGTCTATCCTTCGTTAATTGCGTCCGTCGGCCGCTGTTGTTAATTAGCGTATGCTGGACGCAGAAGAACGTCAAGCGACAGTTTTCGGAAGGATGGCGACGATGCCGGCACCGACCTCGTTCGAACTGCTCTGGGGCGCACCCGCGAAACCCAAACGCGGACCGAAACCCTCGCTCACGCTGGAGCGGATCGTCACCGAGGCCATCGCGCTCGCCGATACCGAGGGACTCGCGAACCTGTCCATGCAGCGCCTGGCCGAGCGCATCGGCTGCGCGAAAATGGCGCTCTACCGCTACGTGCCGGGCAAAACCGAACTCATCGCGCTCATGATCGACGCCGCCCTCGGCGCACCCCCGGAACCGATTGCGGCCCCGGCGAATTCGGCCGAACCGTGGCGCGACTACCTGCGGCTGTGGACCGAATCCATCGCCGAGCGCTACGACACGCACCCGTGGGCGCTGGAATTGACGCCCGGCATCCGGCCCATGGGACCGAACGAAATGGGCTGGCTCGAAAGCAGTCTCACCGCACTCGACGGCAGCGGTCTCGACGCCGCCGAACGCTTCGACGCCACGGTGCTGTTGATCGGCCACGCCCGCGCCCTGATCCAGCAGGTCGGCGGCGGCAACGGTGACGCGGATATGGAAGCGCAACTGATCGAGGAGATGGGTGCGGTGCTGGCCGAGCACGGCGAGCGCTTCCCACAGGTCGCCGCGGCGCTGGCCGAACAGGCCACCCGGCCGGACGAGGACACCGGCCGGAACAACGCCCTGAGTTTCGGCATCGACCGGATTCTCGACGGGCTCGGCGTGCTGATCGACAGCAGGAAGTAGCGATAGCGGGGCGTGGATCCCGGCCACAAGCATGCCGGGATGACGAAGGGGTGCGAAGTTGGGGGCGGTGGGCCGAAGGCCTATGGCCGCGCGGGACTTCGGCTTAGGCTCAATCCATGTCGGAGATACCTGAGTTGCAGCAGGATGCGGTCACCACGGTGCGGGAGTTCTTCGCCGCGATGGAGATGAAGGCCGTCACCGAGGCCCTCGAACTGGCCGATCCCGGCATCGTCTGGAAGAACACCTCGCTACCGGATGTGCGCGGGATCGATCGGGTGCGGTGGGTGCTGGACAAGCTCGCCAACCCGCGCTACGGATTCCGCGTGGATATGCACCACATCGCCGCGGACGAGGATGGCGTGGTGCTCACCGAGCGCACCGACTATCTGCGCTTCGGGCCGGTGGAGATCGCGTTCTGGGTGTGCGGCACCTTCGAACTGAGCGATGGCCGAATCACGCTGTGGCACGACCACTTCAGCTGGGAGAACTTCCTGCGCGGCACTGTGGCCGGACTGTTCCGGGCCGCGCTCTCCCGCTGAGGTTCCGCACCGAAACGCAAAACCGGCTGCCCCGAATCGGGACAGCCGGCGTATCCACGACGGTGTGGAATCAGGGTCGCAGGTGATCCAGTTCGGCGCGGGCCTTCTCACCGGCTTCGCTGAAGTCGGTGCGGGTGAAGATCTTCCACTGCTCGAGCAGCGGGCCGAAGACCAGCGCGGGCTCGTTCGCGCTGTCATAGATGCCCGCCTCGGCGAGCACCTCGTCACTGGTCTTGCCGTCGGCGAGCTTGACCACGGGCACGTGGAAGTCGGCGACGCGGTCCGCGATGGCGCGCACGGCCTGATCCGGAACCACGTCGAGCGCGGCCGCGACGATGTTCGCGAAGAACACCGCCTGCAGTTCGTCATCGGCGGCCAGGCGCTCGGCGATGGACGCGACGATCGGATTGTCCGCGGTGGCGGCGGTATTGCGATGCCGCACGGCCGCTGCCAACTCTTCGAACGCGCAGGTGGCCAGCACATCGATCAGGTGCATGGCGGGGCGGCGGAAGCTCTCGGTCATATGCGCCATGCGCAGGCGCTCGAGGCCGATCGGATCGACCGCGCGGGTCACCATGAGGTAGTTGCGGATCAGGATCTCGTGCCGGTTCTCCTCGGCGGTCCAGCGGCCGACCCAGCGCCACCAGGCGCCGGTCCGCAGGTACATGCCGATCTCCCGGTGATAGGAGGGCAGATTGTCGGCAACCAGCACGCTCACCGTGAGGGCGAGCTTGGAGACCTCGCTGAGCTCGGATTGCCCGGGCTCCCAATCGGTTCCGCCGAGGAACTCGAAATTGCGGCCGTCATCCCACGGCACGTAGTCATGGGGCTGCCATTCGGCGGCCGCCGCGATATGGCGGGTGAGGTTCGCCTCCACCTCTGCCGCGAGCCAGTCCAACAGTTCCCGGTCGGCCAATTGCTTCTGCACGGAGACAACCTAGCGGCTGCGGAGCAAACGTGGGGATCTTCGCCTCGCATTCACAATCGCTATCGCCGCCCCGTTGGTATCCGCACAGGAAAACGACGGGTCAGCGCGGTCCGGGGCGGGGAAGGCTCCGGACCGCGCCGTCCACTATCGGCTGGGAACGCTCACTTCTCGGTGACGGTGGTCTTGTTGTCGACCCAGGTGATGGTGCCGCCGGTGAACTCGCTCTGCTTACCGCCGGTGATATCGGTCTCGTCGGAGGTGGGGTAGCCGAGTTTGCCGCTCGGACCGCCGTTCTCCTCCCACGCCTTGCGAATCTCGCCCCACACCACGTGGATTCCGGTGGCCGGGCTGGAGACGATCGCGCCGCCCGCGAATTCCTGCATCTTGCCGCCGCCGGGGCCCTCCTGCTGTGCGCCGGTGGGCAGGCCGAGCGGGCCTGTCACGCCGCCCATTTCGTTGTACTTGGCCAGGAAGTCACCGGCGACGGTGACCTCCGCGCCATCGCGGGTGGCGATCTTGGTTTCGGTGGCGTGCTCGGTGGTGGTCTCGGCCATGACCGTGGTGCTGGTGGTCGCCGTATCGGATTTCGAATCCTTGTTGTCCTTATCGCAGCCCGCGGTGAAGGCGGTGATGACTGCGAGGGCCGCGATGAAACCGGCCGAACGTCGAGCGAAGGTGTGCATTGCATCCTCTCGATAACCCGGGCCAGCCACTCGGCAATCTTTCGGCGAATACACACTTCTCACCGAATCGACCGACGAGCAGGTATTTGACCGGAATATACCCTGCGGATTATGAGATGAAACACACGCCATGAATTTGCCCGACCGAGTCGACGAATCGACTCGGCCGGGCAAGGGTTTTCACGGGTTTCGAGCGGACCGGCAACGCTTACGCGTTGGGGCCGAACTCCTCCAGCATCTCGGTGACCAGCGCCGCGATCGGCGAACGCTCACTGCGGGTCAGGGTGATGTGCGCGAAGAGCGGATGCCCCTTGAGCTTCTCGATCACCGCGGCGACACCGTCGTGTCGCCCGACTCGCAGATTGTCGCGCTGGGCCACATCGTGCGTGAGCACCACCCGCGATCCACTGCCCAAACGGCTCAGCACCGTGAGCAGCACATTGCGTTCGAGGGACTGCGCCTCGTCCACGATCACGAAGGAATCGTGCAGCGACCGCCCGCGAATGTGGGTGAGCGGCAACACCTCCAGCATGCCGCGCGCCTGCACCTCCTCCATCACCTCCGGGCTGGCGAGCCCGTCCAGGGTGTCGAAGACGGCCTGCGCCCACGGCCCCATCTTCTCGCTCTCGGAGCCGGGCAGATAGCCCAGATCCTGGCCGCCGACCGCGTACAGCGGACGGAAGACCACCACCTTGCGATGGGTGCGGCGCTCCAGCACCGCTTCCAGGCCCGCGGTCAGCGCGAGCGCGGACTTGCCGGTTCCGGCGCGGCCGCCCATCGACACGATGCCGATGCTCTCGTCCAGCAGCAGATCCAGGGCGATGCGCTGTTCGGCGGAACGGCCGTGCAGGCCGAACGCCTCCCGGTCACCGCGCACCAGCTGCACCCGCTTATCCGGCGAGACGCGGGCCAGTGCGCTGCCCCGGGCGCTCAGTAGCCGAATACCGGTGTGGCACGGCATATCCCGGGCCTCATCCAGATCGATCACCGAATCGCTGTAGAGCTTGTCGACGATTTCGGAGCCCACCTCCATCTCCACCATGCCGGTCCAGCCGGAGGTGACGACATCCTGTGCGTGATATTCCTCGGCCCGCAGGCCGACCGCGCTCGCCTTGACGCGCATCGGAATGTCCTTGGATACCAGTACGACTCGCTGACCCTCGGCCGCGAAGTTGAGCGCGCAGGCGAGAATCCTGGAATCGTTGCTGTCGGTGCGGAATCCGACGGGCAGCACATTCGGATCGGTGTGGTTCAACTCCACCTGGAGTGTCCCGCCACCGGTTCCGACCGGTATCCGCTGATCAAGCCGACCGTGGGCCAGACGAAGATCGTCCAGCATCCGAAGTGCCTCGCGGGCAAACCAGCCCAGTTCGTGGTGGTGACGTTTTGCCTCGAGTTCACTGATGACCACGAGCGGCAGCACCACGTGATGCTCGCCGAAGCGTGTCAGTGCCCAAGGGTCGGAGAGCAGTACCGACGTATCCACGACGAAGGTTTTCAGTCCTGATTCGGACGACTGCGAGGCGCGAACTCCCGGACCTGTGGTGCGCGTGCCCCGGTTGGAGGCGGCGCTCGGTGTGGGAGCGTTGACGGAGCGTGCATCAGTCACGGTGGGCTCCTTTGCCACTCGCGCGGCACCGCGCAAGCGTTCTCGCTGGGCCGGTCGGGCTCTAGGGTCGTACGACCCGAGGGCCGGGTGCCGGCCCCCTCGCACTGAGTTGCTCAGTCACGATCAGGACCTCCCGTACGAACCACACCTACGCGGCCCGCACAACCGACGCTACATTCGAAATCGCGATCCGGCTTCCCGACTGGCAGGCACATTGGTGAAGAACTCGTTAACGCGCTCCCCCTCTGGGCGTTTCGTCCAATTCATCGAGCAGGATCGGGACGTGACTGTGCTCAGGCACTTTCACCGCCGTCACCAGCGTCAACGGTTCCGCGGCGGCCTCGCGGCGCAAACGCGCCAAAGCGGCCTGCGCCGGGTCCGCGGCGAGTTCAACTCGATACCGTGTCTCGAATTCGGCGCGTCGCGTGTCCGGATCGTCGTGATACCACTTCCGGAGTTCGTTCGAGGGCGTCACCTCCTTCACCCATTCGTCGATCGCCGCCGCCTGTTTGCTGACCCCGCGCGGCCACAGTCGATCCACCAGCACCCGGCGGCCGTCATCGGCCGCGGGCGCGTCGTACACACGCTTGACCCGGTACCTCGGTTGCTGTGCCATCGGTCCATTACAGTCGAGGTCATGGCCGATACACAGGAACTCGAGGCGCTCTCCACCAAGGATTTGCACGACCGGGCCGTGAAGCTGGCGGTTCGCCACGGTGATGTGAAGTTCCTCTGGGAGCTGCTCAAGTCCATCCCCGCCGCCGAGGCCGCCGCGGGCGATCTGGGCGAGAGCGAGGCCGACATCAAGTACGTGCTGCCCATGCTGGACGACTACGTACACGCGGGCGAAGGCGAGATCGGCGAGGTGCTGCGCCCGATGTACATCGACTACCTGACCAAACGCTCCTAGTCGATAGCTGTGCGGTACCGCCGGAACCGGTACCGCGATGGTGTTCGCGGGCAATCCCTTTCGGCTCTAGAATCCGGACATGACCGCTGAGACCACCCCGGAGCTGGTCGTCTATCGACGCCCGGGCTGCCCCTTCTGCGCTCGCCTGCGCCGGGTGCTCAATCGCAACGGGATCGTCTACAGCGAGATCGATATCTGGGACGATCCGGAGGCCGCGGCGTTCGTCCGCAAGGTCGCCGACGGCAATGAGACGGTGCCGACGGTGAAGCTGACAATCGGTGCGCAGGAGCGCTATTGGGTCAATCCGCGACCGCAGTGGCTGCTCACGGTGATCAACACCGACGCCCCCGCGTTGACCGGCGGGCCGAAGAGCTACTGGCCGATCCGCCGCGACGACCTCCCCCGCCCGCGCCCGCCGCAGGCCAACTGACCCCTCCGCAAAGTAGCAGGCCCGCAGCGATTTCGATCGCTGCGGGCCTGCTGTTGCCTATGGCTGGACTCAGCCGAGCAGACGCCAGTCCTCCAGGCCCTCGTAGAGGGGGAACTGCTGGGCCAGCGTGGAAACGCGCTGACGCAGCGAATCCAGATCGGCGGAGCCGGTGAGGGCGGCCGCGATGATCTCGGCGACCTCGGTGAACTCGGTATCGCCGAAGCCGCGGGTGGCCAGCGCCGGGGTGCCGATGCGCAGACCCGAGGTGACCATCGGCGGGCGCGGGTCGAACGGAACGGCGTTGCGGTTCACGGTGATTCCGATTTCGTGCAGCAGATCCTCGCCCTGCTGACCGTCCAGCTGCGAGTTGCGCAGGTCCACCAGGACCAGGTGCACATCGGTGCCGCCGGTGAGCACGTTGATGCCCTTGGCGGTGCAGTCGGCGGCGGTCAGGCGCTCGGCCAGGATCTTCGCACCGGACAGGGTGCGCTCCTGGCGCTCCTTGAACTCGGGTGTGCCGGCGATCTTGAACGACACGGCCTTGGCGGCGATGGCGTGCATGAGCGGCCCGCCCTGCTGACCCGGGAACACCGCCGAGTTCAGCTTCTTGGCGAATTCCTGCTTGGCCAGGATCAGACCGGAGCGGGGACCGCCCAGGGTCTTGTGCACGGTGGAGGACACCACATCGGCGTGCGGCACCGGCGACGGGTGCAGCCCGGCCGCGACCAGACCGGCGAAGTGCGCCATATCGACCCACAGGTACGCGCCGACCTCATCGGCGATCTCGCGGAAGGCCGCGAAATCCAGGTGCCGCGGGTACGCGGACCAACCGGCGACGATCACCTTGGGGCGGGTGTCGCGGGCGATCTTGCGCACCTCGTCCATATCGACGCGGTGGTCTTCCTTGCTGACGCCGTAGGCGTGCACCTCGTACAGCTTGCCCGAGAAGTTCAGGCGCATACCGTGCGTGAGGTGACCGCCGTGCGCGAGATCCAGGCCGAGCAGCTTCTCGCCCGGGTTCATCAGCGCCATCAGCACCGCGGCATTGGCCTGCGCACCCGAATGCGGTTGCACGTTGGCGTAATCCGCGCCGAACAGCTCGGTCACGCGGGCGCGCGCGAGATCCTCGACGATGTCGACGTTCTCGCAGCCGCCGTAGTAGCGGCGGCCCGGGTAGCCCTCGGCGTACTTGTTGGTGAGCACGCTGCCCTGCGCCTGCAGCACCGCGCGCGGCACGAAGTTCTCCGAGGCGATCATCTCGAGGGTGTCGCGCTGGCGGGCGAGCTCGCCGCCCATCGCGGCAGCGACCTCGGGATCGAGCTCAGCGAGGGACTGGGAATTGACAGAGGAGGTCGTCTGCGTCACGGGGCCGAGTGTATTGGCCACGCCCGGAGTGTCGGCCAGGGGGTTCTGTGTGTCTTGATGCTGATTCATCGCAACCTCCGTGCTCGGAGGATTCTCGGGGGTGCCGAAAGTCCTCACGCCCAGCACCCAGGCGCGCGGTGCGGGACTTCGGTGCTTCCCGGTGGTTACATCCACCTCAGAGTGCGCCAGTCGCGGTGGTGTCAGCTTATCTTGCAGCCGGCCATGCTTCGGACTCGCACTTCGCGACGCTCACATTCGGCGGATCGCGCCCGGGGTGAGGGGTTCGTCGAGGAGGCGGCGGAAACGCTCGGAGCGATCGGCTGCATCGGGGGCCTGATCGAGCCAGCCGCCGAGCAGGCGGTAGCCCTCCACATAGGTGGAGATGTAGGCGCGCCACAGGGGTGAGGACAGGAAGCGCAGGGATTGGCGGGCGCGCTCGGGGGTGACCAGGCTCCAGCGCTGCAGGAATTCCGCGACCTCGTCCTCACCGCGATGCCGGTCGTGCAGCAGTAGCGCGGCATCCTGGCGCACGCCCAGCAGTTTCGCCGAGGCGGTCGAAATGCGTTCCGCGCGTTCACCATCGAAGCGCAGCCCGAGATCGGCGTAGATCTCCTGCGCCCAGCGGCCCCAGCCCGGGCCGACGATCGACTTCAGCGCCAGATCGGCCAGCCCCTCGGCCATCAGGCACTGCGGGGTGTTGACCACGAACAGGGTCTGCTCATCCTGACCCGCGCCCACCAGTCCGGCTTCCTTACGGCAGTGCTCGGTGTGATGACCCGGATACGACTCGTGCGCGATCAGATGCGGCAGCTGCGACAGATGCTGTTTCAGGTCGGAGTTGATGGCCACGCGGGACTGATAGTTGCCCAGGTAGTAATTGAAGCCGGACCACGGCTTATCGCCCACCACTTCGTATTCCACGCGTTCGTGATCGGGCAGCGGATAGCGTTCGCGCACCAGCTCGCGCAGCGCGCTGGAGAACGCGTCCACGCATTCGCGCAGCCGTTCGGGCGGAATCTCATCGCCGCGGCGATGCGCGGTGATGCGGTCGAACAGCGATCCCTCACCCGGCAGCACCTCGTCGAGTTGCCGATGCGCTTCGCGATAGTCGTCCTCGTCACCGGGTGCGATATCGACGTCGAAATACGCGCGCACCTCATCGATGAAGGAGATGTCATCGCCCGCGAATTTCCGCGCGGAGCATTCCAGCGCGCGCAGGTGCGCGTCCAGGAATTCGGTGCGCTCGGGCGCGAGGCCCGCGTCCGGCAGGTCTTTCAGCAGCGCGGCGGCTTTGTGCGCGAGCGCGCGCGGCTCCGGCTTCGGCGCGTTCTCACTCGCCCGGCGCAGTGCCGGATCACCGGTGTAGGCATCGACGAAACCCTCCTCCAACCGGTCGAAAGCCAGACCGAGACGCAGGTATTCGGTGACCAGTGGATGCGCTGCCATAACAGGCGACTGTATTGGATCGCACGGCTTCCGGTGACGTGGACGCCGACGCGGCTATGGCATATGTCACGCCGGTTACTGGTGAGTAGCAACACCTGGTGTTCACCGCCCTGTTGGACCCGAGCACAATTCGGCTATGCGTGGAGTGGTTACCGGTTCGCCGGACTCGGCGGCGGGACGAACTCCGCGAGACTGTTGTCGCCCGACCCTGGGACGTGGATAAATGGCACGGATGAGCGAGCCGAGTCCCTACGTGGAATTCGACCGGAAGCAGTGGCGCACACTGCGCAAGTCGACTCCCCTGGTGCTCACCGAGGAAGAACTGACCGGCCTGCGCGGCCTGGGCGAGCAGATCGACCTCGAGGAAGTGGCCGAGGTCTACCTGCCGCTGGCGCGGCTCATCCATCTACAGGTCGCCGCCAAGCAGCGATTGTTCGCCGCCACCGCGACCTTCCTCGGCGAAAGCCATCCGGACCGCCAGGTGCCGTACGTGATCGGCGTGGCCGGATCGGTCGCGGTCGGCAAATCGACCACCGCCCGTGTGCTGCAGGCGCTACTGGCCCGCTGGGATCACCATCCCCGGGTGGATCTGGTCACCACCGACGGATTCCTCTATCCGACAGCCGAACTCACCCGGCGCGGCATCATGCACCGCAAGGGTTTCCCGGAGTCCTATGACCGGCGCAAACTGCTGCGCTTCGTCACCGAGGTGAAATCCGGTGCGCCCGAGGTGTGCGCGCCGGTGTACTCGCATATCGCCTACGACATCGTGCCCGGTGAGTACCACTGCGTGCGCCAGCCCGACATCCTCATCGTCGAGGGTCTCAATGTGCTGCAAACCGGTCCGCGACTGATGGTGTCGGACCTGTTCGACTTCTCCGTCTACGTCGACGCCCGCATCGAGGACATCGAGAAGTGGTACGTGCAGCGCTTCCTGTCCCTGCGCAAGACCGCCTTCACCGATCCGAACTCCGCGTTCCACCACTACGCGAATTTCAATGATCAGGAAGCCACCAACCAGGCGAAAGAGATCTGGCACAACACCAATCGGCCGAACCTGGTGGAGAACATCCTGCCGACCCGGCCGCGCGCGACGCTGGTGCTGCGCAAGGATTCCGATCACACCATCAACCGGCTGCGGCTTCGTAAGCTCTGAACCTCATAGTCGCCAGGCCGCGTCCAGGCGCGCCGCCACATCGATATCGGTGGCGGCCTGGATATTCGGCTTGCAGATCTCCTCGGCGATATAGCGCGCCACGAAGCGGCGGATCTCATGATCGACGCTGGCCAGAATGCGCAGCAGCTCACCGCGGCGGGACGCGCTGGCCACATTGATGCGCACATTGCTCGGCTGCGGTTCGGCGATTTCGATGAGCACCCGCAGCGGTTCGGCGGTGCGCACGGTGAGATGCAGGTGAATGGTGCCGTCCACGTGGAACGGATAGCGGTCCACCGCCAGGTCGATGAGCAGATCGACATCCAGCGGGATCACCAGATCGTACGAAATGTATTCCTGCGGTTCACGATTCAAACGCGGCTGCCCCAGGCGCACGGCGGCGGAGAGTTTCGCGATGCGGCCCGGTCCCACCCCGATCGGGCCGAATTCGAAAGCCTCGCCGGTGAGTTTCTCGAATGCCCCCGAAATGCGTTCCGGTGACGCCGCGTATTCCAGGAACCGGCGGCCGAACTCCTCATAACTGAGGTAGGACTCCACATCCGCCGGGCCACTCTGCCCTTGGTTCAGCTCACTCATGCACTCCGACGGTACGGAGCGACAGCCCCGCGAACCACGGAAGCCATTGCACTGCAACACAACCGTTGACTGGTCGTGTCGCAAGTACACCCGTTGTCACACCTGAGACGGAGCAGCCTAGACGCCGAAGCGGCGGTGCCGGGCGGCGAAATCGCGCAGGGCGCGCAGGAAGTCCACCCGCCGGAACTCGGGCCAGTACGCCTCGGTGAACCAGATCTCCGAATAGGCGCTCTGCCACAGCAGGAATCCGGAGAGCCGCTGCTCACCGGAGGTGCGAATGACCAGATCCGGATCCGGCTGGCCGGAGGTGTAGAGGTGCTGGCCGATGGCGTCCACGGTGATGGACTGCACCAGATCCTCGCCGTGCTCCCCCGCGTCGATCTCCTGGCGGACCAGGGAGCGCACCGCATCGGTGATCTCCTGCCGGCCGCCGTAGCCGATGGCCACATTCACGTGCACGCCGTCGCGGCCCTCGGTGCGTTTGGCGGCCTCCCGCAATCGCCCGGCCACATCCTCGGGCAACTGATCGAGCGCGCCGACGATGCGGACGCTCGAATTCTGTTCCGGCGCGGACAATTCGTCGACCACATCGGTGATCACCTCGAAGAGCGTCTCCAGCTCTTCGCGATCGCGGCGCAGATTCTCGGTCGAGAGCAGATAGACGGTGACCATCTCGATCCCCGACTCACCGCACCAGCCGACCAATTCGGCGATCTTGAGCGCCCCCACCCGATGCCCGTGACTCACATCGGTGAAGCCGTTCTCGCGTGCCCAGCGTCTATTGCCGTCGCACATCACCGCCACATGCCTGGGATGCTGCCGACCGGCCAGTTGCTTGGACAACCTGGCTTCGTAAATGCGATAAGGGAGTCCACGCACCTGACTCGCAAGCTTCACGCCGAGGAACACTACGCCTTCTCGGCAACGGCCGAAGCGACCGGGACAGTGGTGTGAAACGCGCACATAGCCGGATCGGACATTGCGGAGTCGTGCGCCACTTCCGTGATCCGGGACGGCTAACCTACGGTACCGTAGGTTACTCAGGAGGTAACTTCGTGTCCGACACTGTGCAACCATCCGCCCCGGTGGCGGAGGCTTCCGGCGGTACCGACCATGAGGCCGGGCTGGTGGACAAGACGCTCGACACCGTCCGGGAAGAGCTCGCGCTGATCAAGCCGCGCATGCGGGGGTGGATTCACGCGTGGGCGGTCGGTATTGCCGCCATCGCGGTGATCGTGCTGGTGAGTGTGGCCACGACCGTTTCCGCGACCGCGGTGTGGTCGACGGCCGTCTACGGGCTGACCGTGTGCGGCGTCTTCGGCATCAGCGCCACCTATCACCGGGTGAACTGGCGCACCGCGCGCGCCCGCATGTGGATGAAGCGGGCCGACCATTCGATGATCTTCCTTTTCATCGCGGGCTCGTACACCCCGTTCGCACTGCTCGGGGTGCGCGGCAGGGCCGGAACCATTCTGCTGACCGTCGTCTGGATCGGCGCGCTGGCGGGCGTGGCCCTGAAGATGTTGTGGCCCACCGCTCCCCGCTGGGTCGGGGTGCCGCTGTATCTGCTGCTGGGCTGGGCCATCGTGCCGGTCGCGGGGACGCTCATCTCGAATGTGGGCTGGGCTCCGGTCCTGCTGCTGCTCGCGGGCGGGATCGCGTACAGCGTCGGCGGCATCCTCTACGCCGCGCGCTGGCCGGACCCGTGGCCGGAGGTGTTCGGCCATCACGAGTTCTTCCATGCCGCAACGGTGGTCGCCGCGCTCTGCCACTACATCGCGGTCTGGCTGGTGCTGCTTCGCTGAGCGGGACACGAGCGGTTACTCGCGGAGCAATTACTCACAAAGGTGCCATCCAGGGCGAAAGATCTCTAAAGTCCTGAGCAATAGCCGGACGACACCCTAGGCATGCCACCGCGATGACACCCACCCGCACACCCGACACGGCCGTCGCCTCGGCGACGCCTCTGGCGACGTGATCAGCAGGGTCATCCTGTGGGCGCTGCGCGCGCGATGGGGATTGTCGGCCGTGGTCATGGCGTGCAACCTCAGCGGCCTCGCGGTGATCACCATCGAACTCTGGCTCAGCGGCTTCTTCGGGCGGCTCGGCTCGGATTGGCTGAGCACTTTCGTGCAGGTGTCCATCTATCCGACCATCGGCGCGGCCATCGGCATCGTGCTCGCGGTGCGCGACCGGACGCACTATTTCGGCTGGCTGGATCAGCGGCGCGCGCCGACCGAATCCGAGGCGCGGCGGCTGCTGCAACTGCCCATGGGCATTACGGTGCGGGCGCTGGCCATCTGGATTCCGGGCGTGATCATCGCGGCGGCGCTGTTCGCGCACGCCACCGCACCGCGGAATTTCGCGGTCGTGCTGTCCATGTTCACGCTCGGCGCACTGGAATCGGCGGCAATCACCTATCTGATCGTGGACCGGCTCATCCGCCCCACCATCCCGGTGGTCGCGGAGGTGCTGGACGATACCGCGCACTGGAGTTCCACCGTCCTGATGCGGGTGCTGGTCACCTTCGCGGTGGTGGGCGCGGTGCCGCTGCTCATGATGATCACCGTGCTGGCCGATCCGACGCCGGAGTACACCGACCGCATTCGCACCGCCATATACCTTGCGGTGGTTGGGCTTTCGGCCGGATCGGTGGCGACGGCGGCGCTGTCGCGCGCGGTCGCCACCCCCATGCACACGCTGCGGGACGCCCTGGATCGCATCGCGCGCGGCGAACTCGACGTGCGGGTGCCGATCGGCAGCACCAGCGAGATCGGGCGGCTCGAACATTCGGTGAACGAGCTCGCCGCGAATCTCGCTGAGCGCGAACGCATGTTGACGGTTTTCGGCCGCCACGTCGGCACCGAGGTCGCCGAACGGGCGCTCTCCGGCACCGGCGACACCACCGGTGTCACCGACCTGAACGGCGACACCCGCGTGGTGACAGCGCTTTTCGTCGATGTCACCGGATCCGTGGCCCTGGCAACCGAACTCGCCCCGCACGATTTCGTCACCAAGCTGAACCGGCTGCTGTCCATCGTGGTCGCCGCCACCGAGGAAAACCACGGCCTGGTCAACAAGTTCGAAGGCGATGCGGCCCTGTGCATTTTCGGCGCACCCATCGCCCTCGACGACAACGCCACCCCAGCCCTGCGAGCGGCCCGCCGCATCCGCGATGAGGTCACCGCCGCCGGCGAACTCGATATCGGCATCGGCGTCGCCCGCGGCATGGTCTTCGCCGGCGATGTCGGCGCGGACACCCGCCTGGAATTCACCGTGATCGGCGATGCCGTCAACGAGGCGGCCCGCCTCACCACCGAAGCCAAACAAACCCCCCGCCGCATCCTCGCCAGTCAGGCCGTCATCGACGCCGCCGCCGAGTTCGAGCGCAGCAAGTGGGTGCTGCACGACACCCTCCACCTCCGCGGCCGCAAGGAGCCCACTCCAGGGTGGACCGACGTTCCGGTCCGCACGTCAGGCCACCGCAACGGCACCGTCCCGCGGGTCGAGCCGGAGCAGGTCGCACCCCCGGTCGCGACCGCCGACCTGGCAAACGATCACTAGTCATGCACGGCATTCGCGGCATAGTCGGAGCGCTGCGAGAATCTCGAGATAAACACGCCCGGAACTGTAGGTCCGCGCAGGTGGCGGGGCAATGGAATATGGGGTTACGGATCGTCCCCACAGGTCGCACATCGGCGAGACCTGGTCCCACGCACCGCAAGGCCTAGGTCGCACCACCGCACCGCACCGCACCGCACCGCACCGCACCGCACCGCACCGCACCGCACCGCACCGAGGCCATGGTCACCCGCGGACAATATGGGCCCCGGCCGACCAGCTCGACCCGTGGACGGGATGGGTCGGCAGACCACCATGCGCGAGGGGCGTGGCGGATGAGCTGACCAGGGTTTCGTACTACTCGGGGACTACTCGGATCGGTACCTGTGGGGGATTCGCGGGTGGGGTGCGGAGGATCACGCTGGGAGCATGACCGAAGTCAGTGCTTCGCATCGCTTCCCCACCGCTCCGGAACCCGTACGTGCCCCACTGCTCTCGCTGGCCTTCCGGGCCATTGTCATCGCGCTGCTGGCCGGGGTCGGTGAGACGGTGCTGCGCGCGGGCATCGCGCTCGCGGATCCGGATACCAACGCGGGCGGACTGGTCTATGGGCTGCTCATTCGCAGCGCCATCTACCTGGCCGTGCTGACCGCCGCCGTCCGCATGGTCGCCGGAGTCCCTTGGGCGCGAATGGCTCTCATCATCGGACTGGGCACGGTCGGGCTGGCGTCACTGGTCGCCGAGCCGATCGGCGCGGTAGTCACCGGGCACGTGGCGATCGAGTGGACCGCCGGAAACATCGCGATCGGAGTGCTCCGCGCCGTGCACATCGTCGCGGTGCTGGTCGCGGTGCCCGCCATGGTGCGCGCGGGCACCCAACTCCGCCGCCACGCGTAATCGCCCAGCGCACAACGGTTCCCGATCCAGATCCGACATGCGCCACGCGTAGTCGGCTGCCGCACGAAGATTCCCGGACAGACTCGTCGTGCGGTGCGCCATGACCGGCGAGCAGTGCGTTCGCCGCCGTCAGTCCCGGGGTGTGAGCGCGGCGCGCACCTCCGCCACCGTGGTGACCGGGAGATCGCAGACCGAGCCGCGGCAGACGTAGGCGGCGGACAGGTCGTTGACCGGCGGGCGATCGGCGAGCAGCGGTTGCGAATCCTGTTCTCCGGAAATGATGACCGAGCCGCCGGGGGCCGCTACGCGGGCGGCGGTGAGCAGGCAGGCGGCCCAGCCGTCCAGGTCCGCGTCACCCGCCGAGACGGCCACCTGGATGGGGCCGCGCAGCGCGGCTTCGGCGACCGCGAGCCAATGTCCCGCCGAGCGTGGGGCTTTGGCGAGCAGCACCGCACCGCGCGCCAGGGTCTGGTCGGCGAGTTCGCGGTAGCGGATCGCCTGCTCCGGTGCGCTGAGTGCGGCGGCGGTGAGCAGTGCGTCCGCGAGAACCGAAGTGCCGGAAGGGGTTGCGCCGTCGATCGGATCGCGCGGCCGGGTCACCAGGGTTTCGGCGTCATCGGCGGTGTCGAACCAGCTGCCGGGCGTTTCCGGATCGGCGAAGTGCGTGATAGCCGAATCGAGTACGCGATGCGCCTGTTCCAGCCAATCACCGCTGCTGGTCTGGTGCAGTGTGAGCAATCCCAGTGCGAGCCAGGCGTAATCCTCCAGCACGCCGGGCGCGACCCCGGCGACACCGCCGAGCGAGGCCCGGCAGGGTCGCCCGTCCCGCACGTGCGTATCGAGCAGGAAGCGCGCGCACCGTTCGGCGGCGGCGATCCACACCGGATTCAAATGTGCCGCACCGGCTTCCGCGAGCGCGGTGATCGCCATGCCGTTCCAGGCGGTGACCACCTTGTCATCGCGTTCGGGCTGCGGGCGGCGACCGCGGGCATCGCTCAATATGCCCCGAATGCGTTCGAAGCGTTCGTAATCCGAGGCGTCGGGATCGGTGTACCGGGTGAGCACCGAAGTCCCGTGCTCGAATGTCCCGGCCGTGGTGACACCGAAAAGCTCTGCGACCCAGGCCCCGTCGATCGCGCCGAGTACCCCGTTCAGCTCCGCCGGAGTCCACACATAAGTGGCTCCCTCGACCCCCGGCCGCCCTTCCTCCAGGTGCGTATCCGCGTCCAGTGCGGAAGCGAACCCGCCCTGCTCGGTACCGAGATCCTCCAGCAGGAAGTTCACCGTCTCGCGAGTCACCCTGAGCGCCAACGGTTCCGACGCGTCCGGCTCCGCCAGCGGATCCCGCCAGGGCGCGTCCTGCCCGTCCTGTGCCCGCCGCGCGAGATGCGAGTAGACCCGCAACAGCTGCGCGTTGTCGTACAGCATCTTCTCGAAATGCGGCACCACCCAGGCCGCGTCCACCGAATACCGCGCGAATCCCCCGCGCAACTGGTCATAGATCCCGCCCCGGGCCATGGCCTCGGCGGTGAACGAAACCACCTGCCGCACAGCATCGTTGCCGGTCCGCTCATAGTCCCGCAGCAGCCCCTCCAACAGCGCCGACGGCGGGAACTTCGGTGCGCCGCCGAACCCCCCGTGCTGGTTATCCACATCCTTCAACACGGTCGTGACCGCGTGATCGAGCAGTTCCGGGCCGATCTGCACCGTGCTGTCCGGCAATCCGGCGGCCTGCTGCCGCAACGCCTCCCCCACCTGCGCCGCCGCCTGATCCACCTCATCCCGCCGATTCACCCAGGTTTCGGTGAGCGCGGTCAGCACCTGCGTGAACGAGGGCATCCCGTGCCGCGGCGTCTTCGGGTAATACGTCCCGCAGTAGAACGGCTCGCCCTCCGGCGCCAGGAAGCACGTCATCGGCCACCCACCCTGCCCGGTCATGGCAACGGTGGCATTCATGTACACCGCGTCCAGATCGGGCCGCTCCTCCCGATCCACCTTGATACACACGAAATTCGCGTTCATCAGCGCCGCGGTCTCCGCGTCCTCGAACGACTCGTGCGCCATGACATGACACCAATGGCAGCTGGCGTAGCCGATGGAGAGCAGGATGGGCACATCACGGGCGGCGGCCTCCGCGAGCGCATCGGCGTCCCATTCCCGCCAGTCCACCGGATTGCCGGCGTGTTGGCGCAGGTAGGGCGAGGTCGCTCCAGCCAATCGATTCACACCCGTCAACCTTCCTCGGTCGAACTCGCAGACAACACGCTCGGTCGATATGAAGCGTAGTGCGCCCGCAGCGGCCGAGACATCGGCTGTGGCCCCCGGAATGAATGGCGCTCGGGTGGTTGGCGTTTCGGCAAAAGGCGGCGGTCGGTTCGTGATCGCGACTACCGTAGGAGGTAGCTGGACGACATGCCTCGGTGATCGAGCTCGGTTGTTGTCACCTACTCCCGCAGGAGTCCCTGTGCAGACGGCGAAGAACGCGCTATTCGGCACGAGCCGACCCCGCCGGAACCTACGACGCGCGACGGATCTTCGTGACGTCCCGCGCGGACCCGGACGGGTGCCGGTGCTCGGGCACGGTTGGCGACTGTGGCGGGATCCGGTCCAGTTCATGGTGGATCTGGCCGCGGCCGGGAAAATAGCGCGGGTCGATATCGGCAGCCGGGTCGTCTATGTCATCACCGATTTCGAACTGCTGCACCGGGTGCTGGTGGAGAACTCCGACGCCTATGAACGCGGGCTCCTCTTCGAACGCATCCGCCTCATCTTCGAGGAATCACTGATTGTCGCGGATGGTCAGCAGCACAAAGATCTTCGCCGTCTGGTGCAACCGGCGTTCCATCGACCGGAGCTGGAGGGCCACACGCCGACCGTGCAGCGCAACGCGGACGCACTGGCGAGTTCCTGGCAGTCGGGACAGATCGTCGAAATCCGTTCCGCACTACTGGATTTGGTGATCACCGATCTGCTCGGTTCCATGTTCTCGCATGAACCGGAGCCCGGGGAGCTGCGATTCATCTCGGGTCTGATCGGGGACATAGGCGCGGGCGCGATCGTGGGCAGTGTGCTGCCGAAGCGACTGGCGAGCCTGCCGCTGCCGGTGAACCGCAAATTCCTGTCGGCCGGAACACGGCTGCGGGACTACTGCCGGGACCTGCTCGTCGCGCGCCGGACCGGCGGTGAGCGCCGCAATGACCTGCTCGACATCCTGCTGTATGCGCCCGATGGCGCGCACCGCAGTGACAAACTCCTGGCGGAGCAGGCCGTGACGGTGCTCTTCGGCGGTATCGACGCCTTGACCGCCACGCTGACCTGGTCGCTGTACGAATTGTCCCGGCGCCCCGAGGTGGCGTCGAGATTGCGGAACGAGATCCTCGACGCGGGCGACCTCGACCCTCGAAAACTCGATCAGCTCGAATACCTGAACTGCTTCCTGAACGAAGTCACCCGAATCCATTCGCCACTGCTGCAGACCAGGCGCAGTGTCACCATGGTCGAGCTCGATGGTTTCGAGTTTCCCGCCGGGACCGATATCGGCTACAGCATCGCCGCCATTCACCGCGATCCGCATATCTTCCCCGAACCGCACACCTTCGATCCGGACCGGTGGTCGCCGTCGAGATCCGGGCCGAAATGCCGGAGCTTCGTTCCGTTCAGCATGGGCAATCAGATGTGTGTCGGCAGAAATTTCGCCTGGGTGGTCTTGCAGACGACCCTGCAGAGTCTGCTGTCGCGGTGGGAGTTCGGGCCGGTGGAAACCGGGAAGCTGCCGCGCGCCATGGGTCCGATCCCCGGCATGGGAAGACTTCCGCTCGAGATTCGCCCGGTCCCCTCGGCTACTGCTTGATTCGGGAGACCGTCGTCCTGCGAAGGCCGGATACGCGGCGAATCAGGATGGGCAGCACGACCGCCGCGATGAAGAGGGTGACCGCGACGAGGATGAAGTAGAGCAGCGATCCATTGCGTCCGAAGCGGGGCTGGAACGCGACCTGCTGACCGGTCGCGGCGACGGCATTGAGGAATGGGGCGTACGCCTGCACGGTGAATCCGTGGGGCAGCAGATTCATCGCGCTCTCGGCCACATACACCCAGAACAGCAGCACGGCGACGGCCGCGGACGGAACGCGAATCAGCGACCCCACCGCGATGCCCACCCCGCACGCGGCGAACGCGTAGACCGGGACCGTCCAGAGGAACCGGATACCGGCCGAATCGGTAATGTCAACGGCCCCATAGAGTTCGGGGAACTGATGGGGCAGCGTGACCATCACTACAACCAGCAGCACAAGGGTGGATATCGCCGCGATCGCGCCGTAGTAGATCCACCGGGCCAATGCGACCGTCCACAGCCGGGGGAACAGGAAGGTGCCGAGATCGCCTGTCCTGCCGCGCCTTTGGGTGCCGTGGGCATAGGCGGCGGTGACCATCATGACCGATACGGAAAAGGTCATCACCCAGTACACGGAGTTGACGGTGGAGACCGGAGCCACGAACCGCTGTCCGGGCAGGGTCGCGAGTCGTTCTGCGACAGCGGCGATTCCGAACGTCACGCCCAGCGGCAGCACGAAGGTGAGCGGGACGGCGACGGTCCACAGGAATCCGCGGCCGGTGGTGCGGGTCCATTCGGCGGCGACGCCGCGGTAGACGAGGGTGGCCGCACCGGGGCCGCTCATGAGGCCGCGCCCGACGCGAGGCGGCCGGGTACCCCGGCGATGCGCACGTAGGCGTCTTCGAGGCCGGTCTCGCCGGGCTCCAGTGTGCTCATGAGGTGGGCGAAAGGCCGGTCGGCCAGTACACCCCGATTGCCGAGGATGACGATGTGATCGGCATTGCGCTCGACCTCGTCGAGCAGGTGTGAGGCAACCAGGACGCAGGTCCCGGCATCGGCGAGTTCGCGCAGCAGTTCACGGATCCAGCGGATGCCCGCGATATCGAGGCCGTTCAGTGGTTCGTCGAGCAGCAGGGTCCGGGGCGCACCGAGCAATGCGGCGGCGATGCCGACCCGTTGCAGCATGCCGAGCGAATAGTGCCCGAGCCGGCGGTCGGCGACGCCGACCAGATCGACGATCTCGAGCACCTCGCCGACCCGGCCGACCGGTATGCCGCGGGCACGCGCGATCCAGCGCAGATGCCTGCGCGCGGTGTGGCGCGGGTCGAAAGCCCGGTAGTCCAGGTGCATTCCGAGCGTCGCGGGCGTGGTCCGATGGGCTCGGACCACGGTGTCATCGACGCGGATGGTCCCGGCGGCGGGCGCGATGAGGCCGCAGATGGACCGCAGCAGTGTGGTCTTGCCGGTGCCGTTGAGACCGATCAGGTAGGTGATCGCCCCGTCCGCCACGCTCAGTTCGGGGACTTCGAGGACGGTCACGCCCGGATAGCCCAGGGTGAGGTCACGAATATCGATCACGGTGCTCGGAGCCGGTCAGAAGTCGCAGGACATCGACAGGCCCACGGCCTTGATGCCCTCGCACACGGAGCTGTTGGAGAGCTTCCACACCCCGTCGATACGCTTCCAGACCACCCGCGCGGTGATATCCGGGCGTCCCACCGACCTGGTGCGCAGCATCGCCGTGTGCACATTGCCGTCGTGGGTTTCCGGACCGCTGATCTCATTGGATCCGTACGGAGCCCGGAACATGCCGGTGTTGAAGAGGGCGTCGGCGACCGCGACCGCGCCCATACCGCCTTCCATATTGGCCGCCTTGGCCTCATCGGAGACGCCGGGCGTCTCGATCAGGAATACGACCTGATCGTGGAGATCATCAAGGGTGGGAACGTCTTTGGTGAGCAGGAACGCACCGGGTGCGGCGGAGGCGACGGGGGCACTGACAATCGAGGCGCCGGTCGTGACGGCGGCGACCGTCATGATCGACGCCACGGCACCGGCGACAATATTCAAGGACTTCATCTCTTCATCCTTTTGATCGGCTTGGTGGCTTCCTCAGGGTTTGCGGCCGATGGCGCCGAGTATGACCATCCGTGTCTCCGGCAGGTCGGGGCGGAGCCACTGCTGTACCGGCACCACACCGGGTTCGAACAATTCGAAGCCGGCCAGGTACGACTCCGTCTCGGCCGTCGACCGGAAGGTGACCTGGGCCGAGGTGTTGGCGGTGCCGGTGAGCACCTGGAGTATCTCCGGGGACGAATCGCTGGAACCGTGACTGATCGCCAGATAGCTACCCGATGCCACCCGATCACGAAAGGCGGCGACGACCGCGGCGGGGCGCTCGTCGTCCATCACGTAATGCAGCACACCGGAGAACAACAGGGCCACCGGCTCATCGAAGTCGAGCAGACCGCGCTCGGTGATCTCATCGAGAATGTCACCGGGACAACGAATATCGCCGAGCAACGCGGTGGTTCCGGGAGGTCCGGCGAGCAGTGCGTCGCAGTGGGTGACCACGACCGGGTCGTAGTCGACGTACACCACCTGCGCGGTCGGCTGGATCTCCCGAGCCGCCTCGTGCACGCTGGGCGAGATCGGAATCCCCGAGCCGAGATCGAGGAACTGACGAATGCCCGCCTCGGCGGCCAGCTGGACCGCTTTGATCAGGAAACCTCGGGTGAACAACACCAAAGCCCCGAGTTCGGGCACTTCAGCGAGCATCCGACCGGCCAACTTGCGGTCGGTCTCGTAGTTGTCCTTTCCGCCCAGCAAGTAGTCATACACCCGGGCGGAGCTCAGCTCATTGGGGTCGAGCGAATCCGGTTTCCGCCTGAGCTCCGACGCAGGCCTCTCGGTACCTTCGGCCACAGATGTAACCGTAGCCGACCACCACCCCGGGTGTAGGCCACTCCGGAGATCTGCCGACGCCGGGATGCGCACCGAACGAGCCGTCGGCGTACCACGCTCCGGCACAACACGATCCGGCCGTCCAACAGATCGACCGGTACGTACCTCAACCGTCGGCGCGAACCGGGGCCGGATCCGTTTGCGCCAATGCGACCGCATGCGCGACCGCGGACCGCGCGCGGTCGACGGTCGCGTAACGGCCCAGACCGCAAGGGGCCGCGACATCCAACCGGCCGCCGTAGGCCGACTCCGCCGTCGCCAATGCCTGCCGGGCCTGCGCGAGCGGTTGCCCCGCATGTGCGAGTCCGGCGATAACCGTTGTGGTGGAAGGTAATTCGAGGCGCGCCAATGGGGCGTAATACCGCGGCCGGACCGGCGCCTGTTTACCGTCGCCGATGGGCAGGTGGACGAAATCGAGATGTCTGCCCGCGGGCCAGTGCCGCGCTATGGCGTTGGCCAGTGTCACGACCGCCGCCGCCGACCTCGGTCGCACGGCCGGTTTGTCGTCGAGGCTGCCGTAACACAGGTGCACTCCGAAATGGGCATCGTACGGGGCCCGTGCGACCAGGCGCGCGATCGCGCGACCGGCCGCGGTGGCCAGGCCCTGCCGGAGCGGTGCGGGCGTCCCCGCGCACAGCAGCGTCTCGGCCGCCAGCTCGAGCTGGAACACGACATTGCCCGCCATGGCCTCCTGGACGCGGACGATCTCCCTGACCGTGGCGTCGAGAATCGGGCGGTAATAGGGCAACCCCTTGCGCAACAGCAGCATTCGCGCCTCGAAGGCGATGAAACCGATGACGAACGGGGTCGGGATGCCCACCTGCAAGCGGAGTCCGGGATCGGTTCGGCGCAGCTCTGCCAGTGCGTCCGCGGCCCGTCCGGCTTCCCGCGCATAGCCGAGCGCGGCGTCGATATCGGCCTCGGCCATCGATCGGCCCGTCCGCAGCCGGAAGGTGTCGCGCGAGCGCAGCGTCGACCAATCACCGCTGCGCACCGGAGCCAGCGCGGGGATCTCGCCGAACCGGTCGATGATGGGCCTGACGTACCACTGGGCGCGATACGGATCCGCTTCACAGCCGGGAACCATGCCGTCGAGAAAGTCACCGGCGGTGTCGACGGCGAACGCCATCGCCTGCTCCGGACTATCCAACTGTGCGGGCAGACTGCCCACGAAGTGAACCCGACGCTCGCGCTGCACAGCGCCAGTCTCGCATATCGGCCGTCTCCGAACATGGGTGTCGGCAAAGAAGATTCGAGCCTCCCGCCGCCGTCACCCGGCCGTACCGGGCGGTTGCATCAGGCGGCCGATGAGGTCGCGACGACTGCGGACGCCGACCTTGTCGAAGACGGATTTGAGGTGGTCCTGCACGGTGTGCGGGGAGATGTGCAGGGTGTCGGAGATGAGTTGGGTGGAGGTGCCGCGCAGCACCAGGCGAGCGACTTCGGCTTCGCGCGGGCTGAGGCCGTGAGCCGAGAGCATGAGCGGGATGGTGGCGGTGGGCTCGGCGGTTTTGACCACGACGCTGATGCGTTGTTCGCTGGGCGGGCCCTGCAGGCGGGAGGCGTGCAGGGTGAGCCAGTGCCCGTCGACGGTGCGGACTCGGCTGGTGGGCAGGGTTCGCGATGGCGCGGTGCCCTGTTCGATCGCGCGCACCGCCATGGCCACGGTGTAGACGGCCAATGGGAGCGGGAGGTGGATCGAGCGGGTCTCGTCGACCAGGGAGAGCAGATGTGCGGCTTCGGGGGTGACGGCCACGACGCCGAGGTCTTCGGCGAGCAGTACGACGCCGGGTTCGCCGATGCCGCCGGTGGACGGGGAGCCGTGCAGCAGTACGGCCTGGCGCAGGGCGTGCGCGAGGTGCGGGGCGATACTCGCGATCAGCGCGGCCTCGGTGTCGGTGAAGCCGAGCGGATGGTCTTCGCGATGCAGGCACAGGTAGCCCCAGCACTGTGCGCCGACCACCAGTGCCGCGCGCAGTTCGTCGCCGAGGCCCAGCGGTCGCATGATCTCGCGATACCGTCCGCTGGCGAACCGGTCCGAATGCGTCGCCGTATCCAGGGAAGCCACGTGATCGGGCGAAACAGCAAGTGCCGCAAACCTATTCACATCCGAACCGCCGAATTCATTGTCCATGAACAGCGGTGTCACCGCGCCCAGCGGTTCGTCGGCGAACGCCCCGGTGAACAGCAGGGTCTCGGGATCGGCGGTGGCGAAGAACGCCGCGTCCACCGGCATGAGCTTGCGCACCGAGCGCAGGAACTGCGCGTGCACGCCGGGCACATCCGATCCGTCATGACAATGACGGATCAGATCCCGCACGGCCCGCGCCGTATCGGCTGTCCTCGGCACATACCCAGTATCCTCGGCCGGTTCGACTTCGGAACCCCCAACTACCTGGGATGGTGGCCCGCCCCGATCGGTTCGACGATCGATCCATGACAAACAACGACACCACCCGGAACAAGCAACTCGTCGACACGTTCATCCAGGAACTGTTCACCAAGGGCAACCTCGATGCCGTCGACCGCTACCTCACCCCCGACTTCGTCAATCACGACGACCCCTTCCCCGGCGCTCCCGCGGGAGCCGAGGGCCTGCGCATCGCCGCCGCGATGTTCCGCGCCGCCCTGCCCGACTGGCACAGCGATATCGACCAGCTCATCGCCGAGGGCGATCTGGTGGTCGAACGCTTCACCGCCCAGGGCACCCATCAGGGTGAACTGATGGGCGTCGCCCCCACCGGAAACACCCTGGTGCTCACCGGAATTCAAATATTCCGAGTGGCGGGCGACAGAATCGCCGAACGCTGGGGCCGCCTCGACGATATCGCCCTGCTGCGCCAGCTGGGCCTCATTCCCGGCTGATCCGCCGGGACCACGCGCACCCGTCAGCCCAACGTGGATACCCAGCTCAGGCTGGTGTCCGTGCGGCCGAGTATGCCGACGACCCGGCCGGCGGGTGGGCCCGATTCCTCTCGCGTCACCACGAAATGCGCACCGGTGGCCAATTCGGTTGGGGTGCAGACATATTCGGCGGTGACGAGCAGTTCCATGCGTTTGGCGTCGTCGGCGCAGACCCGGGTGCCGCTGCGGGCCCCGGCGAGCACGAGGAAGACGACGTCGCCCCACGCCTCGTGGGGCTTGCGCTCCAGCACGATCGGCCGGGTTCCGGCGACCTCGGTCATCGCGTCCAACGTGGTATCGAGGCCGACCGTGCCGGGGCGGCGATTGGCCAGGGAGTGGGTCAGGCCGCTCACCACGAGCCCGATGACCAGCAGGGCGACACCGGCGTAGCGCAGTGCGGCAGCGCCGGTGAATTCGAGTTCCGCGATCCGGCGGGTGAGCTCGATCAGCAGTAGCGCGAACATGAAAAGCGGTATGGCGTAGGAGAAGTAGCCGATGTACGGCTCATTGATCTGATCGATGCCGATCATCGCGTAGATGGCCATCAGCAGCAGTGCCGCCGCGCTGACCCGGAGACCGCTCCGCAGGAATTCCTCACCGCGAGCGAACTTCGCCACGAGCGCGAAGAGCACGAGCAGGATGACGATGCCGAGGATGCGGTTCGGCCCCCAGAACTGCACCGTGTACCAGGCCGCCGTCCACGGCGCGTGTATTCCGTGCCCGCCGCCGTAGATGGCGTATTTCGCGAGTTCGCCCGGGAAATGCACGATTCCGTCCAGCACGATGGTCGAGGCGAATGCCGCGGCGATTATGCCGAACAACCACCAATCCTTCTTGGCGACCTCGACTTTGCGCCGCCAGATGAGATAGAGCGCCGCGCCACCGAGCAGGGGCACGAAGAACAGGAACTCCGCGTGCCCGTGAATGAGCAATCCGCCCGCGAGCGCCAGCACCCACAGGTGGTCGGTGCGCCCGGCCACCACCGAGGTGACCGCCACCAGCAACAGCAGGAACGGCGCGAAATACACGTACGGCATCCAGAGTCCGCTGAGCAGATCGCGGTACACCGTGACGAACAGCAGACTGGCACCGCCGATCCCGGCGATGAGCGGCCAGGACGGATACCAGCTGTGGATAACGCTCAATGCCAGCGCCACCAGTGCGGCATTGAGCAGCAGAATGGCGATGGCCTGCCCATTCCAGGGTGTCGGCACCCAATGCAGCAGATCGTAGAAAAGCCATTCGCCGAAGGCTTGTACGTATACGAATGAGGGACCGGGATGATGAAAACCGACCCTGGAGTAGTTGCCCACCAGCAGATCGAAATGTTTTGCCGAGAGCACCAGGATGGAGACGGTCCCCGCGTCCCCCTCCTCGTGCACGGACTGGGTAAAAAGGTCACGACTGCTGGTCAGCAGTGCCGTGGCATATGCGATCCAAGCCACGAAGAAAACTCTCACGAGCCCGGAGCCTATCGGCTGAAACGTCGGTCGTCCTAACGCCGGCCGAGGTCAGGGACCGCTACCGATAGCGCGGGTTGGTGTTATGCCATTCGAACGAGCCGCCCATCCAGTTGCGGACGCCGTGCAGGAAGCTCTGCAGTTCGGGGGACGGGATCGATTGCAGGGCACGGTGTCCGGCCTCGAAATCGCGGACCATGGTGTTGTGCAGGTCCACGACCGTTTCGGTGGCGGCGGCGATCGAGCAGCCGCGGTCGGCGGCGATCTGCAGCACCATGTTGGAGACGGGGTTCTCGTCGGCGGCGTCTTTTTTCACCGAGAAGAGGTCGTTCACCAGGACGCAGGCCGTGCCCGCCTGGAAGGCGGCGCGGCGGACGCGATCGTCGTAGAACAGGTTGGACGGGACCTCGTAGCCGACCACCGGATCGATCAGGGTCATGGAGGTGTAGAAGGTGTCGTGCTGGCGGGCGGCGAGGTACTCCCAGGCGGCAGGCGGCTCACCGGTGTGCCGCCAGGCGGCGTAGGCGGTCCAGGACACGAACATGGAAAACGTTGCGTAGCAGGCGCGTTGCACCTGATCGGGGGTGGCGTGCCGGCGCAGGTGCGCTATCGCCGAGCGGAAGGCGCGCAGCACCCGGTCGGTATGCAGTTCCTCGTTCAGCGGTTCGCTGAACTCACCCGCGTCGGGCAGCGGGTCGAGGGCGGCCATGGCGAGGGTGAGGCGCTGGGGCAGGCGGACCGGATCCGCGCCGAGGGCCGAATCGTCGGCGTAGTAGTCGTCGGCCATCCACCAGGCGGTGTTCATCTGCGCGGCGACCAGCAGACGGTCGGGATCGTCGGAATCGCTGTGCGCCAACATGACCAGGCGGCCGTAGCCGGTCTTGCGGAGTTTCCCGATCTCCTCGGGGGTGAAGCCGATCGATTCCGCCCAGTGGGCCAGCCGATCGTCCACCTCGTCGGCGAGGCGATCGTCGATGCGGGCGGCGGGCGGACAGTACAGCGGCGGCGCGGACCCGTCACCCCAGTCCAGCAGCTGATAGGGCTCGATGTCGGCGGTCAACCGCCGCAACGGAATCCGGAACGCGCTCTCGCCGAGGCGGGGTACGCCGGGTACACAGTGGTCCGCCGTATCGAGCTCGGGGACAACGGGTTTCGACTCCGGAATCGAGGCGGATTCCGATACCGCCGCGAAACGCTTGGCGAGCTGGGTGCCGAGCCCGCTCGGGCCGCTGTCGAGACTTGTCATCATGCTCTCCTGCCACGCGGAATCATCAGGTCCAGGCAACGCACAGTCAGGTCCAGGCAACACACAGAGTGACCGCATCGACTATCGGACCTGAGCACCCGCCCGCGCAGCCGTTTGACCGATTCCGGTCCCGGCGACACGCCGGGCTCAGTACTCGTTCTTGATGACGAAGTAGGAGCCGCGGATGGTGCCCGCCAGCTTGGACTTCTGGCGCGCGAACTTGAACGCGTCGAGTTCGGCGGGGATCTCCATACCGTCCGAGAGCTTGAACCCGACCGCCCGTTTTCCGGCGTCGGCGAGGGTGTACATGACATTGATCGACAGGCCGTCCTGGTAGAACACGTACGCCATGCGAATGCCCTCCACCTCGAACTCCGTAGCCTCCAACGGCGGTGCGGCGATGACGATCCCGCGTTCCTGCTCGAGGATCCCGCTCACCCAGTCGACGGTCGGCCGCGCCTGGCTCGCCGGTTCCACGGTGAAGACGTGGTTGTACTTGTTCTTGAAGTACCGGGCCTCGTTCGCGCGCAGACCGGCGAGTGCGTCCGCGACCGGTGAGGACTCCAGGCCGACGGTCGACACGGAGTCGAAATTCACGACATACGACATGAAGAACTCCTCAGCGTGTGTATATCCGTGCATATCCGGAACCGTCAGCATAGGAGAGATATGAGCTGGAATGAGGTACCCGAGGTCAGTGATCGGCAGATCCTTGCCGCGCTGCGCCCGCTGTACGAGCCCACCCGGGAACGCGCCCGGCTGGCGGAGGTGGTGGAACGGCTGCGCGAGGCCACCGATGCGGAGGAGATCGCCGAGCGCGATCGCTGCGGAAACCGCATGGCCGAATTGGATCGGGATATCTGTGTGCGATCGGTCGAGGCGCTGGATCGGATCGGGCTCTGGCATGCGGCCGGAATGATCGAGGCGGCGCTGAGCATGCCGCCGGAGGTGTTGGAACAGTACGGTTCCGCGAGCTGAGGCGAGCGGGCGCGTCCCGCTCAGCGCTCCTCGCGTTCCCCCCGATGGGAAGGGTGTGCGAGCATTTCGCCATGGCTGGTGGAACACATTTATGGCCGGTCGTCGATCTGACCGATCTGCTCGACGTACTCGATCTCGGCGATCTCGGCCCCGGGCGATTCCGGGCCCGGAATGTGAGTTCCACCCTGCCGACCACACTCGGCAGCCAGACGCTCGCCCAGGCCGTGGTCGCCGCCGAGCGCACGGTGCCGCATATGGCGGTGCAATCACTGCACGGGGTGTTCCCGCGGGGCGGGTTCGCCGATCGGGATGTCGAGGTGGACGTCGAGATCGTGCAGTCGGGACGGGCGCTCGCGACCGTGCAGGTGACGTTCCGGCAGCAGGAGCGCGAGCATGCGCGAGTGCTGGCCATGCTGAGCGTCGACGAACCCGACTTCCTTTCGCACGGTGCGGAATTGCCCGCCGGACTGCCCGGACCCGAGGACTGCGATGAGCTGCCGTGCGCGCTGCTGCCGTGGGAGGTCCGCACGGTCGGCGGGGCCGAGGCGGTGGCGCTCGACCTCGCGGGACCACCGTCGCTGGACGTGTGGATGCGCTGCGATAAGGCTCCCGATCTGCCCGGCGTGAACCGGGCGCTGCTGGCGCACGGCAGCGAGGGTTTCCTCGGACCGGTCGCCATGCGCCCGTACCCTCAGGCCGAGATCGCCAGGCGCGGTGGACGTTCGGCCGCGGCCATGCTCGCGCAGACCATTACCTTCCATCGCCCGTTCACGCTGCGCGATTGGCTGCTGCTGCGCTGCGAGAGCCCGTTCGCCGGGGCCGGGCGCATGTTCACCCGGATCCAGATATTCACGCGCGCGGGCGAATTGGTGGCATCGGTGGACGCGCACGGCCTGATGCGCGGCGGCGAACGGCCGTGACCTAGCGACTGCGCGTGCGGGTGTGGATGCGCGCGCCGTGTTTGCCGAACAGGCTCAGCACCTCGACGCCGTCCCTGCCGGTGGCCCCGAACCAATGCGGTATGCGGCAATCGAATTCGGCCGCCTCACCCGCGGCCATGACGAAGTCGTGTTCGCCGAGCCGGACCCGGAGCTGCCCGCGCAGCACATAGAGCCATTCGTGGCCGGGGTGGCTGCGCGGATACGGAGTGGTGTCGTGCGCGGGGATGGTGAGTTTGTAGGCGCGGGGTTCGGCCGGATGGCGGGACAGCGGGATGAGGACTCGTCCCTGTCTGGCATCGGGCCGCTGCGGAACGCGGGGATCGATCACCTCGGAAGCTGTTCCACCGTCGGCCATTTCACCGCCCTCGGGTATGCGCGGTTCGGAGATGCGCGGGGCGGCGACGATGGCGTCGAGGGGGATGTCCAGGGCCGCCACGACGGGTAGCAGCAGCTCCAAACTCGGCTTGCGCAAACCGGATTCGAGCCGGGACAGGGTGCTGGTGGAGATGCCGGTGGCGCGGGACAGCGCGGCGAGGCTGATACCGGTGCGGTCGCGCGCGGCGCGCAGGCGGGGCGCGATCTGCGCGATGGCGGCGGCCACGGTCGGATCGGTGTGCATCGGTTCCTCTCGGTCGGCGTGTCCCGGATTCGGCAATGGTGTGCGCCGAAAACGGCAGGTGGCTCGGATGCTCGTAGCGGAGGTGATCCGAATGGATACAACGACAACGCATGTCGACAACGCTCCGGTGTCGCGGAGCATGCCCGCCGGGGTCTACCTGCTGGGTTTCAGCCTGTTCGCCATGGGCAGCGCCGAATTTCTGCTGGCGGGCGTATTACCCGCGGTGGCGGCCGATCTGGATGTCACGCTGTCCTCGGCCGGAATGCTGATCACGGCTTTCGCCCTGGGCGTGGTGGTGGGCGGCCCGCCGTTCGCGGTGCTGAGCCTGGGCTGGCCGCGCCGCACCGCGCTGGTCGCCACCCAGGCGGTGTTCGCGGCCGGGGTGGCGGCCGGACTGCTGGGGAACTATCCGGTGCTGCTGGTCAGCCGGTTCGTATCCGGGCTGGCCTACGCCGGATTCTTCGCGGTGGCGGCGGTGACGGCGATCGGGCTGGTGACCCCGGACCGGAACGCCCGGGCATCGGGCGTGGTGGTCAGCGGACTCAGCGTCGCCATGGTGGCCGGTGGTCCGATGGGAACGCTGATCAGCCATTTCACCGGCTGGCGGGGCGGGTTCTGGGTGGTGGTGGCATTGACGCTGGCGGGGATCGCGGGCGTGCTGTTCGGATTGCCCGCCACCGGCGGCCGGGGACCGGCCCCGAGCGTCGCGCGCGAGCTGGCGGTGCTGCGAAAGCCCCTGCTGTGGAACATCTTCGGTATCACGGTGCTGACCACCGGGGCCTACATGATCAGCTTCAACTATCTGGCGGCCATGCTGTCCGATATCGCGGGCGTCTCCGAGGTGTGGATTCCGGCGGTGCTGGCGCTGTTCGGCATCGGCGCTTTCGCGGGCCTGTCCATCGGCGGCCGTATCTCGGACCGCCGCCCGCATCTGGCCCTGCTGACCGGAACGATCGGCATCGCGATCCTGTCGATCCTGTTGGCGCTCACCATGTCTCACGCGTGGATCGTGGTTCCGGCCGTATTCCTGCTCGGTATAGCCGCTTTCGTGCTCAATCCCGCCCTGTACGGCCGGGTGTTCGCCATCGCCGGCGCGGCTCCCACCCTGGCCGGGGCGACCACGGTGTCGGCGTTCCAGCTGGGCATCAGCGCGACCCCCGTGCTGGCGGCGGTCGCGCTGAACCGCGGCGCGGCTCTGACCTCGGTCTGCGTGATCGGGGCCGGGCTCGCGGTGGCCGCTGTCGCGCTGATCCTGCTGGACCGGGCGCGACAGCGGCCGCCTGCTAGCTGACCGTTTCCACGGCCGGGGCCCGCCACAGGATGCTGCGCAGGTCCCGGCCCCGGATGACCTGGATGCGCCAGGGTTCCAGTTTCAGGATGTGCAGTTTCGGATCCTGGATCCCGTGCCAGAACTGTCCCAGCGGATATCCCGCGCCCTGCGGACTGGTGCGCTGGTACATATCCCAGACGTACTGCCGGGTATCCAAGTCCTCCAATGGAATCCAGTCCGCGGTGGCATCGATGTGCACCGAGTTCTGCTTGCGATTCCAGTAGGAGAACGTGGTGTTCGGATTGCCCGCGAGATGCGCCTCCTTGACCGGCGTGCGGTAGGTGGCGAGCCATCCGACCGGATGGCCGTCCACCACCTCCCACACCGGGATCAGCACCCGGGCGCGCGGCCGGTGCTTACCGTCGACCGTGACCATGGTGGCGTAGACGATATCGCCGATATAGGCATCGAATTCGGGCCGGATGACATCGAATTCCGTTGTGGCCATGACAGTTTCCTTTCCAGCGACTCAGACGAGGGCGGGTTCGGCGACCGGGGCGGTGCGGCGCAGGCCGAACAGTCCGATGGCCCCGGCCAGTACGGCGGCGATCACCGGCACCAGCAGTGCGGTGCGCACCGCGTCGATACCGCTCGCACCGGATCCGAGCACCGCCACGTGCACGGCGGTGACCCCGGAAATGCCCAGCGCGAAACCGAATTGGAAGGCGGTGTACAGCAGTCCGCCCGCGAGCCCGTGCTCCTCTTCCTCGATGTCATCGGTGGCCGCGATGGTCAGCGGACCGTAGACCAGCGAGAACGCGACGCCGAGCAGCAGCAGCGCGGGCAGCATGGTGATGTACGCGCGATCCAGGCCGGTCGGCAGCATCAGCAGGTAGGCGAGCGCGGCCAGTGCGACACCGCCGAAAATGACCCGGGCATTACCGAATCGATCCACCAGGCGCGGGGTCAGCACCGGCGCGAGGATGGCGTCGATACCGATGACGGCCATGGCCAGACCGGTTTGCACGGTGCTCCAGCCGCGCAGTTCCTGGAAGTACAGCGTGGCCAGGAACTGGAATCCGGCGAAGGATCCCACGAACAGCAGCGCGATCAGATTGGTGCGCACCAGGTTCGCCGAGCGCAGAATGCCGAGCCGGACCAGGGGTTCGGCGGTGCGGCGTTCCTGGAGCACGAACAGTGCGAGCAGTACGGCCCCCGCCAGGAATACCAGTGCGGTCACCCCGGGGCCGTCGCCCGCGTGTTCCAGCCGCACCACACCGTAGACCAGCAGCATCATCGCACCGGTCACCGAGAGCGCGCCGAGCACATCGATACGGCCCCGGACCGACTGCGGCGCTTGACCATCGCGCAGCAGTGGAATCGCCGCGATCAGGATGAGCGCGGACAGCACCACCGGTGCGAAGAACACCCAGCGCCAGCCGAGCGCGGTCAGCAGTCCGCCGACCACCATGCCGAGCGAGAAGCCGCCCGCGGCCACACCGGCGTACACCAGCAGGGCCTTGTTGCGCACCGGTCCCTCGGCGAAATTGGTGGTGATCAGCGAGAGTCCGGCCGGGGCCATGAACGCCGCCGCCACACCGGTGACGAAGCGCGCGGTCAACAGCATCCAGCCGCTGGTCGCCAAGCCGCCGAGGCCGGAGAACAGCACGAATACCGCGAGCCAGAACAGGAATACCCGGCGGCGTCCGAAGAGATCGGCCGCGCGGCCGCCGAGCAGCATGAAGCCGCCGTAGCCCAGTACGTAGGCCGAGACGACGCCGGACAGCGTTCCGGTGGACAGGCCGAGGTCGGCGCGAATGGACGGCAACGCCACATTCAGCATCGCGACGTCGATGCCCTCCAGGAAGATCGCGCCGCACAGCACCGCGAGCACCGCCCAGGCGCGGCCGGACAATTCGGTGAAGACCGTCGGGGGTGAGGATTTCAACATTGCAGACTCTCTTGAAAGTTACGGTTCCCGACGGTGTGGTCGGTTACTTCTTGTTACCGAGACGATCTTCGGGCAGACTTCGAACTTGTGGAAGACGGCACATTCGAATCACTCGGTTACTGCGCGGATACCGACCCCGGCGAGTACGCCGTGCACTGGGACTCCCGCAATGACTGCGAGGTACGCCAGATCCTGGATCGGGTCGCCGATAAGTGGTCGCTGCTGGTGATCGCGTATCTGGAAGAGCGCACGCTGCGCTTCAGCGAACTCAAGTACAAGATCGACGGCGTCAGCCAGCGCATGCTCAGTCGCACACTGCGGCAGTTGGAACGGGACGGCCTGGTCGACCGCACGGTCTATCCGACCGTCCCACCGCGGGTGGATTACGCGCTGACGCCGCTGGGCGCGAGCCTGCATACGACCATCAAATCGCTGGTCATCTGGACGGAGGCGCATCAGAACGAAATCGCCGCCGCCCGAACGGCTTACGACGTTCGCGAGGCCGAGGCGGAGGCCGGAATCCTGCCGGTCGCCGTCTCGCGCTGAGCCCGCCACGCGGCCGCGCTGGCCAGATCGGCCAGCGGGTGCAGCATCTCGTAGTCGAAGTCGTCGAGTTCGATACCCGCCGAAATACGCTGCGGCAGATCCGGATTCGCCAGCGCTCCGCGTCCGAGCGAGAGCACGTCGGCATGGCCGCAGGTCAGCACATCGGCGGCCTGGCGCAGATCGTGCATACCGCCGTTCGCGATGACCGGCAGCCCCGACACCTCGCGCGCGAGTTCGGTGATGGTCACCCCGTTCGGGAAGCGCGCGGTCTCGATGAAATTCCTGCCCTCACTGGCGATGTGCAGGTAGGTGGCCTCGCGCAGCGCCGCGAAGATCACCCACGCGTCGGTCTCGCCACCGGGCCAGCGGTAGCCGAAATCGTTCACCTTGGTCTGTGAGAGCCGCACGCCGACCGGGAAGTCCCCCACGGCTTCTCGGACCGCCTCCAGCACCTGCGCGGTCAGCCGAATCCGATTCCGCACCGGCCCGCCGTACTCGTCGGTGCGCAGATTGGTGTAGTCGGTGAGGAACTGGTCCAGCAGATAGCCATTGGCCCCGTGGATCTCGACCCCGTCGAATCCGGCTTCGCGGGCATTGACCGCCGCGAGCGCGAAACCGTCCAGCACCTCGTCGATATCGTGCACGGTCATCTGCCGCGGCGCGTCCCACGCGCCGCCGACCCCGCCGTAATCCACCATCATCTGCCCGCGCGGCGGTACCGCCGACGGTCCGATGGTCCCGGCTCCGAACGCATTGCCCTGCGATATCGCGCCCGCGTGCATCAGCTGCGCGACGATCGTGCCCCCGGCCGCGTGCACGGCACCGGTCACCGCCCGCCACTCGGCGACCTGCTCGACGGTGACCAGTCCCGGCTGACCGAAATAGCTCTGACTGTGTGCGGCGTCCACATAGACGCCCTCGGTCACGATCAATCCGAATCCGCCCAGGGCGTATTCGCGGTAGTACTCGGCCATCTGCGCCGTCGGCACCCCCTGTGCGGTCGCCGATATTCGGGTCATGGGGGCGACGGCGAGCCGATTGCGCAGTGGCAGCGAGCCGATTCTGAATGGTTCCAGCGCGGGGTGCTGCGCACCCCCGCTGGTTATGGATGTTTTCACGACAACAGCCTCACCGCCCGCGCGCATCGCAACCAGCACCCGTTTTACCGCTGTTGCCGGAACCAGGGTTTCGGGGACCTACCTTCCGCTCGTCGCAATATCGCCCGTGCTGGACGTTTGACCAGTAGGGTCTGGGGCACCGTGCGCGGCCGTCGGGGACGCGCTGGGTCGCGCTGGAGGATGTACTGGGATGAGACGCTCTCGACTGATCTGTGCCGTATCGGCCGCCGTGGCAATCACTTTGGCGGCGTCCGGCATCGCCGGAGCCGTGCCGACCGGGAGCGGGTCCGGGTCCGGAAGCGGGTCGGGGTCGGGCAGTTCCAGCGGGTCCGGGACGGGGAGTTCCGGAGCGCCGACCACCGTGCCCGCCCTCGGGTCCGGGTTCATGTGGGGTGTGTCCATGGCGGGTTTCCAATCCGAAGGGCATGCGCCCGACAGCAATTGGAGCCGATACGCGAAGTCCGGTAAGGCCCGGGACACGTACGGGGATTCGGTGGACTTCTTCGACCGGTATGCCGAGGACATCGATCTGGCGGCCGGGTTGGGGGTGAAGGTCTATCGGCTCAGCATCGAATGGGCGCGGGTGCAGCCACGCCCGGATGTGTGGGACGAGAACGACTTCCGGTTCTACGACGAGGTGCTGGCCAAGATTCGGGCCGCGGGTATGCGGCCCATGCTGACCCTCGATCACTGGGTGATTCCCGGATGGGAAGCCGATCGGGGCGGCTGGAAGAGCAAGAACATGGTGCCGGACTGGCTGGCCAATATGCGGCGGGTGGTGGACCGCTACGCGGGGTACAACCCGCTGTGGGTGACCATCAATGAGCCGATGGGCTATGTGGCGCAATCGATCAAGATCGGCGATATCGGTGTGCTGGACGCGCTGCCGATGTTCGATCGGCTGGTCCAGGCGCACAGCACGATCTACGACTACATCCACCAGCGCCAGCCGGGCGCACAGGTGACCAGCAATATCGCGCAGTACCCGATCGTGCAGAATCTGACCGATCTGCTCTTCGCCGATCGCGTGCACGGCAAACTCGATTACGTCGGCATCGACTTCTATTACGGTGCGTCCCTGTCGAATCCGCCCGGCACCGCCCTGCTCGGCGACGAACTGTGGAAGAACGCCATCGAACCCGAGGGCATCTACTACGACCTGCGCACCTACGCCGAGAAATTCCCCGGACTCCCCCTCTACGTGGTGGAGAACGGTATGCCCACCGACAGCGGCCTCCCCCGCTGGGACGGCTACGACCGCGCGGACCACCTGCGCGACACCGTCTACTGGATCCAGCGCGCCAAAGCCGACGGCATCAACGTGATCGGCTACAACTACTGGAGCATCACCGACAACTACGAATGGGGCAGCTACGCACCACGTTTCGGCCTCTACACCGTCGACGTCAAATCCGACCCGTCCCTCACCCGCCGCCCCACCACCGCCGTAGCCGCCTACCGCGACATCACCACCCACACCGGCGTCCCCGCCGACTACCGCCCCACCCGCACCCCAGCCCTCTGCTCGATAGTCACACCCCTGGAAAGCTGCCTACGCCCGGTCTCGGTCCCGTAACCGGATTCAGAGCATCGTCAGGCCGGGTTCAGTTCGGCGACAAGGATTTTCAGCAGCCGGGTGAAGAGGGGGGCGGGAAACGGGAGGGTGGTGGCGCCTGCGGCGTCCAGGACGCGGGGGGAGGTGAATTTGCGGGTGCGGCGGCGGTGGGTGACTTCGCCGCCGTTCGCGGCGAGAACATTACGGACCCAGTCGGAGCGGTCGCCGTAGAGAAGGGGGACGATGAGCAGGTTGCCCCGGTAGGCGGCCAGGACCGGGGTGCGGAAGGGGCGGCCGGATTTGCGGCCGGAATGGTGAATCACGCTGTAGGGCGGGATTTTTCCGGCTGAGGGGCCTACCAGGCGGTTGGTGACGGCCTTGTTGAAGCGCGGGAGGCCGCCGGGGGTGAGGCCGTCGCCGCTGGCGCTGTCGCGGACCCAGCGCAGGGGGCCGCGCCGCCACATATCGGGTTCGGGCTCGATGCCGTGGGTTTTCAGGAGCATGGCGAGCATGTCGTAGTGGCCGACGAGCATGCACAGGTCCACGCGCTGGGCGGGGGTGAGGTGGGTCGAGAGACCGGTCCAGGTGTCGTCGAGAATCATTCGGCCGGAATGCAATTCGTCGACAGCGCGCAGGAGTAGGCGCTGTTGCTCGGTCCAGCCGGGGTCCTCCGGACCGGCCGCCACGCGCTCGACCGTTTCCATGGACAGACCGCTGAAGCGGGCCGCGTAGACGTGGTGATGCCATTCGTAGCGCGCGCCGACCAGCCAGGCCGTGCGCAGGGTCGCCAGCTCACAGTCGACCCGGGTGAGTTTGCTGCCCGGCACCAGGCGCAGGGCCAGTGGGGCGTAGCGCCAGAACAGTCCGCCGGAGCGGCCCATGATCTCGAGCAGTTTGATGCGGCCGCCACCCCCGAGCAGGCCGCCGACTCGGGCCAGCAGCCAGGTCGCGGGTTCGGTATGCCGCAACCTGCCCAGTTCAGGCACACGATCGGGTGAGGCCGCGCGCCAGTGCGGGGCCGCATCCGTCGGCGCGGCCACATCGGGTTTGAGTTCCATGATGTCCTCCGGTCTAGGACGCGCGCTCGACGCCGCCGGGCCGCGTCGCGAGCGTCGAATAGGCGTAGTCGTCCAGCGGGAAACGCTTGTTGGCCCACCACATTCCGGCATGCGTACTGGGCCGGATGGCCGCCACATCGTGCTGGGCGTTGATGTAGTAGGTGTTGGAGGATTCGCAATCGTTGTTGAGCCACAGCGCGTTCCGATGCCGCTGCAGCGATTTGCGCCAGTAGCGGTCATGCGGTTCGCGGCGGATCTCGACGGCGGTCGCGGCGCGATCGCGGGCCGCCACGATGGCCCGGCGGGCGTGCGCGGCGGTGCATTCGATCATGGCGATATAGGAGGCGGCGGCGAAGCCGTACGGCCCGGTGATCATGAACAGATTCGGGAAGTCCGGGATGGACACCCCCTGGTACGCCTGAAAACGATTGTGCTGCCAGAACTCTCCGAGCTCGGAGGTGCGGCCGTGAATGGGGAACGGCGGTGTCGCGCCGGCCTCCATGACCTTGAATCCGGTGGCGCAGACCAGCACATCGATCTCGTGCTCGACGCCCTCAGCGGTGACGACGGCACCGGCGGTGATCTTCTCGATTGGATCGGTGACCAGCTCGACGTGATCGCGGGTGAAGGCGCTCAGATACCGGTTGGATACCGAGGGGCGTTTGCAGCCGAGGGCGTAATCGGGGGTCAGCCGCTCCCGCAATGCGGCATCGTCGATCTGAGTTCCGTACCAGCGCTTGATACTTCGGCCGGTGAACCCGATGATCGGGCTGGTCGCCCGGTAGAACACACCGGCGGTGGAAACCCCCGCGTCGAAGGTCGACATCACCCCCAGCCGCACCAGCCTGCGCAACCCGGGCACGGTGTCGAGCGCCCATTTCACGCCCGCGCCGATCCGGAAGTCCGGCTTGGGCATCACCCAGATGGGCGTGCGCTGGAATACGGTGAGCTGCCCGGCTTCGTCCGCCAGCTCCGGAATCAATTGCAGCGCAGTGGCTCCCGTACCGATGACCGCGATCCGCTTACCGCGATAGTCGAAGTCGTGATCCCACCGCGCGGTGTGCACCACCTTGCCCGCGAATTCCTCCACGCCCGGAATATCGGGCATGCGCGGCACTTCCAGACCGCCCACGGCCGCGATGAGAAATCGAGCCGTGAACGATTCCCGCTCGGTATCGATCCGCCACCGATGATTGCCTTCATCCCAGGTCGCGGCCCGCACCCGGGTCTCGAGCCGCAACTTGTCCCGCAGCCGATAGTCGTCGGCGATCTGATCGGCGTACGCCTTGACCTCCGCCCCCGGCGCGAACAGTCGCGACCACACCTTCGGGGCCGCATAGGAGAAGCTGTAGTACACCGACGGAATATCAACGGCCACACCGGGATAGGTGTTGGCATACCAGGTGCCGCCGATATCCGGATTCTTGTCGAAGATCAGGAACCGATCGATCCCGGCGCGCCGCAGTTCGACCGCCGCCCCCAGACCGCCGAATCCCGCGCCGATGACGGCGACCTCGAGATCGGGTTCGGGCGGGGACTGATTCGGATGAAGCGGCGTCATCTCCCGAACCTATGACCCCGCACCGCCGGACCGCCTTTCCGCGCGCGCCAACAGATTGACCCTCCCGGCCACCCGGCGGCGCGCGCGGCGGGCGCTCGGTGAGAATCGGCGCATGACCGTGGAACGAGAACGCGACGACCGGACCCTGATCATCCGGATGCACCGCCCGCACAAGCGCAATGCCATCGATGCGGAGATGACCGCGGGCCTGGACGCGGCATTGAACGATTTCGAGGACGATCCCGGCCTGTGGGTGGCGGTGCTGACCGGCACCGAAACCATGTTCTCGGCGGGCACCGATCTGAGCGCGGGATCGGGCGGGCGCACCGAGCGCGGCGGTGAATACGGCGTCATCCGCCGCCGCATGGGCAAACCGCTCATCGCGGCCGTCGAGGGCAATGCCCTCGGCGGCGGTATGGAATTGGTGCTGGCCTGCGATCTGGTGGTGGCCGGTCGCACCGCGGCGTTCGGGCTGCCGGAGTCGCGCCGGGGCGTCATCGCCACCTGCGGCGGATTGTTCCGGACCCGGCGCGCCCTGCCTTTGAACGTGGCGAAAGAGCTATTGCTGACCGGTGATTCGCTGAGCGCGGAGCGCGCGTACCAACTCGGCTTCGTCAATGCGGTGGCCGAGGCCGGGCAGGCCGAACAGTCCGCCCGCGAACTCGCGGCCCGCATCTGCCGCAATGCCCCGGTCTCGGTCCGCGAGAGCCTGACCGCGCTGGAGCGACTGAACTCCGCCGATGACGAACGGGCATGGCAGGTCACCGAGGCCGCCATGGCCGCGACACTGTCCTCCCGCGATACCGCCGAGGGTGTCGCGGCCTTCCTCGAACGCCGCGAACCACGTTGGAGCGGAGAGTGATTCGCGCTATTTGAGCGGGAGCGCCCCGTCCATCCCGCCCACATCGCTGATCTTCCACTCGGCGTTGCGGTCCACCGTGACGTTGTAGGTGACGGTGGTCTGCGCGCCGTCGGGATTCTGTGCGTTGGTGGACGAGACATTGACGAAGACGTTCACCTTGTAGACCCCGGCCGCCGCGCTCACCACCTTCGCCGAGATCGGGGCGGCGGTGGAGGTCCATTTCAGCGGGGTGAGCAGATCCTGCAATTTCGGCGCGGTGGCATCGAATTTGGTGGCGAGCGCGGGTGCGGTGTTCTTCTTCAGCCGCGCGACCCAGGAGTCGAAGTCGGCGAAGTTGACCGTGGCCGCGCCGACCGCGTAATCGCTGGCCACCTGTTCGGCGCGGGCGTCATCGGCGGCCCGGGCGTCCCGGTCGGCGAGGTCGCCGCGCGCGGAGACCAGCAGTACGGCCAGCACGATGGCGATGATGACGGGTACCGCCACCAGCGCCGACCAGAGCAGCGTGCGCACCGGAACGGCCACCGCCCGTGGCGCATCGACCGCGCGGAGCACGGAAACCTTTGCCTGCTCATCTTTTACGTCGATGTCGGTGTCGAGGTCTGTGGTCATGGCGAACTCCGATACAGGGGTGTGATCACTTGACGCGCAGCTGCAACCGCAGCGTGCCGTCGGGGCTGGTGGCGTGCAGGGCCTGGCCGATCAGGCTGCCGAGATCCAATTGCTGGAGCAGCGGTGTGGCGCTGGCGTACAACGGCGCGACGAGCGGTGCCAGCGGTGCGATATCGGGTCCGAGCTGCCGCAATCGATCGGACAGTTCGCGCAGGAACGGCACCAGGCCCGGCGCGTTCCGGTCCTCGCTCAGAAATGAATCCGGCAGATCGCCCGCGCGAATCACGGCCGCGATGGCGGCCGCGACCTCCGATACCCGCGGCCCGAAATCGGCCCACGGCCCGGACGCGCTCACCAGTGCCGGTTCCGCCCAGTCCATATCGGTGGCCCGCGATTGCAGGGCCACCAGCATGCGCCGGATCAGATCGGTCCGGCTCACCAGGGTGGCGGCCAGCAGATCGGTGGCGCGCGCCAGATCCGGGATCACCGCCTCGGTACCGGCCATGGCTTGGCTGAACGTGTCCACGATGGAGCCGAGCGCGGCCGGATCCAGCTGCCGCATGAGCCGGGTGGTGGTCGCGGCGACCTCGGGAATGGTGACGGGCGTGGCGATTCCGCTGCCGCGCAGGGTCTGCCCGTTCCGCAGGAAGGGACCCGCGCCCGAACCCGGTTCGATCTCGATATACGACTCGCCGAGTCCGGAGAGCCCCTCGATGCGCACCGCACTGGCGACCGGTATCGGATAGCGGTCCGAGATCCGCACCCCGACCAGCACCCCGTCGGCGGTATGCGTCACCGCGCTGACCTGACCGACCTGCACCCCGGACAGCAGCACCTTCGAACGCGGCAGCAGTCCGCCCGATCGTGGAATGAGCAGTGCCGCATCGATATCGCGGCCGGACCAGTCCACCCGCGCCACCCCGAAGGCGAGATAGCCGCTGCCGGACAACAGGATCACCACGATGCTCAGCAGGGACAGCACCGAACTCGGCCTCATCGCACCACTCCGATCATGCGCAGCGCCCGCACCATGGCTTCGATCTGATCGCCGGCGTCGGGGGCGTCGCCGAGGGTCACCGAGGTGATATTCACCTTCGCGCCGCCCTGCGCTAACGGCAGCACCCGGTCCCGCAGCAGCGCCACCAGGCGATTCAGATTGGAGGGCGCATCCAGGTCGAGGGGGTTGCGCGCCAACAGCATCGGCACGAACGCGGCCGCGGCGGCGTCTCCCGCACGCAACAGCGGCGCGAACGGCACCAGCGACTGCCCGATATCGCCCAGCGAGCCGACGATGCCGAGGGTGTTCACCAGCGCCTGCACATCCGCCGGAATGTCATGTGCGCCCTGCTCACTCAGCAGTGCGTTGAGTTCGCGCGGATTCCCCAGCACCGCGTCCAGATCCTGCTGGAAGCCGCTCAGGAACCGGTCCAGCACATCGAGATTCCCGGCCACATCGGCGACATCGGTGCCGATGCGATCGAAAATCCTTGCGGTGTCCCGCTTGTCGGCGGGCAGGACGGCATTGGCCTGCCCGATGATCTCCTGTGCCTGATGTAGTGCCCCACCGCCGACGAAGGTGGACAGCCCCGCCAGCAGATCCTCCACCTGGAGTGCTGGTTTGGTCTGCGCCAGTGGGATCGTTCCGCCCGCCGGAATACTCCGCGAGAGATCTCCCGGGGGTGTGGTGAGCCCGATGAAGACGTCCCCCAGGAGCGTGTTCTGACGCAGCTGCGCGGTCGTCGTCACCGGCAGCCGCACCGCCGCCTCGAGTTCCACCTCCGCGTCGACGCGGCCGGGACCGGCGGCGGAGGGATCGATCACCCGGACCGATCGGAGACCGCCGATCCGGGTGCCGTTGGCCATCACCTTCGCCTGTGCGGGCAGGTTCAGCGCACTGGCGAATTCGATATGCACCCGGTAGGTCGGTCCCGGCACCGACGCACCCGGCACCGGCAGCTGCGCCGGATCGAAGGAACATCCCGCGGGCAGCGCGGCCGCGACGGCGAATGCCATGCAGCGCAGTATGATTCGCCTCATCGTGCACCCGCCGATCCCAATACCAGCGGTATCAGATTCATCGTCACGAGTCCGTCGTCCGCCCCGCGGCACTCCCCCGGCCGCAGGATGGCGAGCGCCGCGCACACTTGTTCGGCGCTGTCCCTGGGCAGTGCGACGCGCGGAGCCGCGTAACCGACCTTCACCTGCCCGGTCCGTCCGTCGATGAACTGCCCGAACGCCGAGACCACGGCGGGCAGCATGCCGAGCAGCTTTTGCAGCGAGCCGATGCCCGCCGAGAGCAGATGCAGTTTCGGCACCGCCGCATCCAGGCCGTTGAGAATGGAGCGCCCGTACTTGTGCGCGATGGTGTTGAACCACGGCAGGATCACCAGCAGGGAATCCACGATCCGCACCGTCTCGCCCCACACCGAATTGATGAACCCGATGCCCTCATCGGCCTGGGTGAGCGCCACCTTGATATCACCCCAGTTCAGCGAAATGCTGTCGGCGAGCGAGGCGAACGCGTCGAGCACCGCGCCCAGGTGCGCGACGGCGGCGTCCGGACGGTTCAGCGCCGAGCCGAGATCCTTGATGAGCTGATTCAGTTTCGGGCCGCCGCCGGAGGTGGCGCGGTCGAAACCCCGCACCGCGTCGCGCAGGCGATCCGCCTGCGCGGGATCACCGTCGCCATTGAGCTGTCCGGCCAGATCGGCGAACGCCCCCAGCGTTTGGGTAATGCTCTTGGGCGTGAATGTCTGTGTGATACAGGTCTTCTCGGGCCAGTTGTCCGGTGCCGCGTTATCCCCGAGCACCTCCAGCTGCCGGTCGGCGACCAGGGTGTCCGATACGGTCGTCGCCGTGACCTTGCCGCGCAACGGATACGCGGCGTCGACGGTGAAAGTGACTCGTACCGAACCGTTCTCGGGCTCGACGCGATCCACGGTGCCGACCGGGAGGCCGCGCGTGGTGACCTGGTTCCCGGGATAGAGCCCGATCGAGTCCGGCAGCACCGCGCAGTAACCGATGGTCTTGCGCAGCGGATCGAAGGCGAGCAGATAGCCGACGACGGTCACCAGTATCACCAGTGCGACCCCGGTCGCGGTCACGAAACCCGGTGCGCCCAGTACGCGTTTCATCAACACCCCCGCCCCGGCAGTGGAATGCAGACCTGCGGGACGGGCAGGGTGATTCCGGATTGATCCACCACCACTCCGTCCTGCGGCGTCGATGCCGCCCGCAACCGGTCCTGTAACTGGGCGAGGCTGTTGATCGCCTGATCGAAGCGGCGGCCCAGATCCTCGAGCTGCGGTACCGCGGCTTCCAGTTGATCGGCGAGCGGTTCCAGCTCATGCCGCCAGGCGGGTTCGATACCGGCGATGCGCGAGAGCAATTCCGCTGTCACGGACAGTGATTCGGCGATCTCGGCCTTCTTGGCCAGGCCGTCGGTCTCCAGCGAGCCGATCTTGCGCAGGAAAGTCCCCAGCAGTGATCGGTTACCGTTCACGGCCGTCAGATACTCATCCATCACGGTCAGCGCGCGGGACACATCGGCGTTCTGCCGGTCCAGCAGTCCGACCAGGCTCTGCACCGCGGTTCCCATGCGCCGCAGCGCATCCGGGCTGTCGTCGAGCGAACCGGCCAGGGCGTCGAAGTTCCGGCGCAGGGTATCGCCGTCCACCTGCTGAATCGGCACGGCGGCGTCCTGGAGACTGCGAATGAGACTGTAGGGCAGCCGAACTCGATCGGCGGGTATCGCCGCTCGGCCCAATGGCCGGTCCCCCGCCGGGAAGGCGGCGATGTAGTGGCCACCGACCACGGTCAGCATGCGCACCTCCAGCCCGGTCCGATCGCCGAGGAACACGTTGTCGTTCACCGTGAAGGTCATGCGCACCCGATCCGGCAGCAGTTCGAGGGATTTCACCGCTCCGACCGGAATCCCGGCAATGCGGATCTCATCCCCGGCCCGTACCGACCGGGCTTCGATGAGATCGGCGGTGTAGGTGGACTTTCCGAACGGCAGCAGATAGAAGACGGCCGTCGCGACCAGCAGCACCGTCAGCGCCACCGCACCGTACAGACCCAGCCGCAGTTCACGAGCGGCGCTGCCGGGCTTCAACTTCGGCATATCGACACCCGCTGTCCGCTGATCAGCACCGCGAACGGCGCGGGCACCTCGGCGGGCCCTTTGGAACAGGTCAGCGTGATCTCCCCCGCGATCGGACCGGCGGGCGGCAGCAGGTTGGCCAGCGACTGCAAAAGGCCGGGCAGCCGTCCGAGCGTGTCCAGCGCCTGATCGGGATCGGGGAACAGTCGCTGTAGGTCCTGCTCCAGATTCGGATTCGAATTCTCGGTCAGCCCCAGGGTTTTCAACAGGCTGTTGAGCGGTCCCAGCGCCGACGGCGCGACCGCCGCGAAATGCAGCAGTCCGTCGAGTTCGACGCGGAAGGAGGTGAACACGTCCGCGATGCCCTTCAGCAGCGTCACCAATTGCGGTGACTTACCACCGATCTGCTCCGAGATGGCCTGCAGATTGGACAGCACCAGCGACAGCACGGCCTGCTTATCGGTGACGTACCGGCTCAGCTGTTCGAAAGCGTCCAGCGCGGGCCCGATTCCATTGCCATTGCCCTGAATCACCGCCAGCACGCTCTCGGTGAACTGGTTCAGCGCACCGGGCGAGAACTCCTGCAGCACCGGCTGTAAACCGTTGAACAGCTGGGTGATATCGAAGGAGGGCACGGTCCGTTCCGCGGGCACCGTCGATCCGGGGGTCAACCGCTCGCCGGGCGAATCCGGTTGCCGCACATCCACATAGCGCTGCCCGGTGAGCGTCTGATACCGGATGGCGAAGCCGCTGGTGACGAAACAGGGGCGATCCGCGCGCACGGTGAACGCCACCACCGCCCGCGCACCGCGCAGTTCGATACCGGTCACCTTGCCGACCTGCACCCCGAACATGCGCACATCGTCACCGGTCTTCAAACCGCTGACATCGGTGAATTCGGCCCGGTACGAGACGGTGTCACCGCTCACCGGCCGCACGATGGCGGTGACCACGGCCAGCAGCAGCACAATCATCACCGTCGCGAAGCCGCCCAGCCGCAGCAGCACCCCGGCCATCCCCCGCTGTCTCATCGGCCCGCCCCCAGCAGGGTGACGGCGACATTCAGCACCGGTCCGTCCGGACTGTCGGCGAACATGCGGTGCAGCCGGTCGATGGTCTCGGTGAGCTGAGCGTGCGAGGTCGCCGGATCGGGCACCGTATCGGCCAGCGCCTGCACCACCGGTGCGAGCGGATCGGTGAAACCGCCCAGACTGTCGTGCACCGTGCCGAAAGTCGTTGCCAGTCCTTTCAATACGCCTTCGCGCAGCATGGTGATGGACGCGTCGTAGCGATCGCGGTCCTGCTGGAAGATCTGGATATCCAGGATGGCCTTGGCGAGTTTGAAGGTGGCCGAGGTGAACGAGCCGAAGCCGGTGAGGAATCCGGCGTACTGATCCAGCAGGAATGAGGACGGGTACTGCTGGGTGTCCGCCACCGCCCGGCTCAGCTCGACCACCGCGCGCAGCACCGGGCTGAACGCACGCAGATCCGAATTCACCTGTGTCAGCAGCTGTGTCAGCTGCGGGGTGAGCACCTCGGTCGAGGTCTGGGTGAGCGAGCGCAGCAGCGCGCCCATGGTCACATCGTTCACCCGGTCCGCCAGATCGATCACCTGGCCGTCCCGCAGCGGTGCTCCGCCGGGTGCGCCGCGCAGCGCGACCGCACTGATGCCGAAGAGGTTCTCGGGGGCGTAATCCACCCCGAGGGCGTCGGTGAGCGAGGCTGTCTGCCCGGGATCCAGTTCCAGCGTGAGCAGCTGTCTGCCCTGCTCCGCGGCCTTGACCGCGGTGACGCGCCCGACGGCCACACCGTCGAAGCGCACCGGCGTGCCCGTCGCGATACCCTCACCGATCTGCTCGGTGCGCAGCTGGATGCTCAGCCGTTCTCCGGTTGCTCTGTCCTGCAAGGCATTCCATCCCAGCACGGCGGCCACGACCAGCAGTACGGTCAGCACCCCGAGCAGCCGGGACGGGCCGCGGCCGATGCGCACACCCGGAATCGCGTAATTCGGCACGGCCCTACCCCGGGAATTCGATCGCGGAATTGATACCCCACAGCAGCAGCGTCAGCACCATGTCCAAGCCGATGATGGCAACGAAACTGGCGCGCACCGCGCGACCGGACGCGATGCCGACGCCCTCCGGTCCGCCGGAGGCGAAGAAGCCGTAGTAGCAGTGGATCAGGATCACCGCGACGCCGAACACCAGGATTTTCACCACCGCCGCGAAAATGTCGTAGCCGCTGGTGAATTGGAAGAAGTAGTGGTCGTACACCCCGTTCGCCTGCCCGTGCAGCAGCACGATCACCGCCGAACAGGACGCGTAGGACAGGATCAGCGCGATCAGGAAGGTCGGCACGATGGCGACCGCGCCCGCGATGACGCGGGTGCTCACCACGAACGGAATCGACCGCAGGCCGAGCGATTCCAGCGCGTCGATCTCCTCGGAGATGCGCATGGCCCCGATCTCGGCGGTCATCCGGCAGCCCGCCTGCGCCGCGAATCCCACCGCGGCCGCGATCGGTGCCAGCTCACGGGTATTGGCGAACGCGGACACCACGCCCGATACCGACCCCAGCCCGAGCAGGTTCAGGGCGGCGAAGGATTGGATACCCACGCCCGCGCCGATCGCCGCACCCAGCACCACCAGCATAGGCACCGTGCCCCCGCCGACGATCAAAGAACCACGGCCCCAGGTCATATCGGTGATGGTGCGCAATGTCTGCGCCCGATAGCGGCGCAGCGTCACCGGTATTCCGGCCAGCGCCAGGGCGATGAAACCGAGCATGAACCCGGTGTTCTCCAGCGGCGTCAGCGTGCGCCCGGAGGTGCGCGCCAGCCGGCGCGCGGTGCGAAAACCCTTGGGCAGGTATGGAGTAGCGGTCATCACGCCACCCGCATCGGCAGGAACATGGCGACGATCTGGGTGAGCGCCAAATTGATCACGATGATCGCCGCCACCGACAACACCACCGCCGCGTTCACACCGTCCGCGACCCCGCGCGGCCCGCCGCGCGCCTCCAGCCCGCGCTGACAGGCCACGATCACCACCACGAAGCCGAACAGCACCGCCTTGGCCAGTGAGATCCAGACATCGGTCAGCACGGTGAACGCGCCGAAGGTGGCCCAGTAGCTGCCCGGCGTCACCTGCTGCGCGCTGATGGCCACCACATAACCGGCGACCACACCGACGAAGATGACCAGGATATTGAGCAGCGGCGCGACCAGCACCATGGCCACGACGCGTGGAATCACCAGGCGGTGCACCGGATCGATGCCCATCACCCGCAGCGCGTCGATCTCCTCGCGCACCGTGCGCGCACCCAGATCCGAGGCGATGGCCGAGGCCCCCGCCCCGCCGAGCAGCAGGCCGGTGGCGATCGGCGCGCCCTGCTGGATGACCCCCAGCCCGCCGGCCGCGCCGAGCAGTGAATCCGCGCCGAGCTGATGGATGAGATTGCCCACCTGCACCGACACCACCACGCCGAACGGAATCGCCATCAGGATGGCCGGAATCGCGGTGACGGTGATCAGGTACCAAGCCTGAGCGCACATCTCACGCCACTGGAACCGCCCGGCGAATACATCGGCGACCGTTCCGCGCACCGCCTCCGCACCCAGATCGACCGTGCGCCCGAAGGTGCGCAGGCCGCCGATCGCGATGGTGGAGAAGCTGTTCCGGGCGATCCGCAGCGCCGTGAGTGGCTCATTCCCGCCGCGAGGCTTCGTCTCGATCCGCATCCGCTCCTCCTTCCCGCGTCGAAACTCCCTGCGCTGCACGCTATGCAGCAGTCGCGGCAATGCCCATGGCACGGACGGTCAGCGGTTTGACAGTTTCCGACCCGCTCAGGACGCGAGCGGAACCGAGGGCAGGGCGCTGCCCACGAAATCCGCCAGCGCCGCGGCGATCGGCTCGGGAGTGCCGTCGGCGCGCGGATGCGCGCCCGCCGCCAGATCGCAGTGCAGATAGCCCGGGAACCAATGCACATCGCGCTCCGGGTAGACGCCCCAGCGCGCCAGCGTCCGGGTGAAACTGGATTGGCCCATCAGGTTCACGAAAGGCAGTCGGGCAGCGCCTTTTTCATGCAGCAGCGGGGCGAGTGAGCCGGTGCGGCAGCCGGTGAGCATCGCGATGGCGTCGAAGGGCTGCCGGAGCGGGAAGTAGTCCTCGAAGACATTGAGCCGCCCGCCCGCCAGGATGCGGGCGAGTTCCACAATGCTCACCACCTCACTGCTCGCGGTGGCCGCCGGAATCCCGGTGCGGCTGAGTTGTATTGGGGCGTCAGCGGTTCCGCAGCGGTCGTAATCACGCCAGCGGTACAGGGTGTCGAAGGAGGTCGGACTGTAGCGCGGGGCGGTACCGCAGGCGGCCTGATAGAGGCTCCGCACTCCCGGCAGCTGCCCCGCCTCGAAGGAGAGCGGGAAACTGCGCGGTGCGACCGCATCGCTGTCCAGGGTGCCGCAGCTCATCGAGAGCACGGCCATATTCACCGAGGTGTGCGCACCGCCGAGCAGTCCGAGCAGTGCCTGATTGGTGATTCGCAGCTTGCGGTAATCGGTTGTGCGAGAGGTGAATTCCCGCCAGGTGCGGGCGGTGGAGCCGCGCACCAGCCGATCCGCGGTGCCGTGCCCGGGCAGCAGCCGCAGGATATCGGTCTCCTCGTCCGGTGCGAGCACCGCCGCCGCGGCGACCGCGGCGACGATCGCGAACGCCTCGGCATTGCCCCAGCCGCCGCGCAATACCGCGGTGCTGCGCGGCACCCGGCCGCGGCGCATGGCCGCGGGCGCGCGCTCCGCGGCCCTGGCCAGCGCGCCGAGCGGTGCGGCCAGCACCCGCCGCCGCTCCAGCCGCAGCGGGTCCAGGTGGGTGATGGTGTCCAGCGCGATCAGCCCGGCGATCTGCTCGTGGCCGGGCCGCCCGTCGAAATCCCAGGCCGCGTACGCGCCCGCCTGGATGCCGCCCAGTGAATGTCCGCCCAGGAACAGCTTTTCCGCGCGCAGGTCCGGATCCGGGAGTTCGCGGCGCAGTACCTCGTGCGCGTCCAGCACGGTGCGGGCCATCCCGAATTCGGCGAGGAAGCCGAGATCGCGGTCGCTGTGGAAACCCCCGAAGGTGCGGCCGCCGACCACCCTGCTGCCGAAGTAGTAGTCGAAGGCCAGGTGATAGTCGCCCTCGGCCATGGCGACTTCGATGGCCGAATGGTCCTCCACGCCATTGGCGCGGCGGTCCAGCACCCACACCTCGGCGCTGCGCCCGGCCGCGGCGAGCTCGCGCACCACATTGCGGGCCAGCGGTTGCAGGGAGCGCGCACCCGCGATGGCACCGGGCAGTAGCGCGATCACCACATCGGCATTCGCAGGATCGTCTGAGGCAATCTCGCCGCGAACTCGCAAATGCAGCAATTCATCGCATTCCCGGGGGCACTCCGGGGAGCCGTCCGGCAGCGGAACCCGGTGCGAGACCATGCTCACGCGGATGCCGTCGGCGGTTTCCAGGACCTGTTCCGTACGCGTCACGGCGCGACCTCCCGTTCATTCTGCTGTCCGGTAACAACCGGGCCAGCCTAGGCAGAATCGCCGAAATACCGCTCTGAGCGGGGAACAAAGCGGCCGAAAGGGTGAATGGTCCGGCCGCCCGAATCAACCGGATGCGAGCGTTAGTCACCATGCACAACATTTCCGGCTGTCGGTTGTGCCACACTGACTGCTGGGAAGGCGAGCCGAACCATCAACCCTCTGGGACGGTGGGCGGCCCGAGGAGTCGATGAGGACTACAGCTACATGTTCGATTGGGATCTATTGCGCAATACCTCCAGCGTCCACGTGATGACACGGCTCGCGGAGGAACGAGGAATGCGGGCTGCCGCCTGCCTGGCGGGCACCGGGCTACCGCCTGAGACGGTGAACGATCCGAATGCCGAGGTCACCGCCCGGCAGGAACTCGCTCTCATCCGCAATGTGCTCGCCCGCTTCGGCGGCGAACCCGGACTCGGGGTGGACGCGGGCAGCCGCTATCACATTTCCCTGTACGGACCGCTGGGGCTGGCACTGCTCAGCAGCCGCACCCTGCGCGATGCGGTCGGCGTCGCACTGCGCTTCGTCGAACTCGCATTCGTCTTCGGACAGTTGACCTTCGAGGAATCCGACGGTGAGGCGCGACTGGTCTACGAGGACCGCGAGGTGCCCGAGGACGTGCGGGACTTCCTCGCCGATCGGGTGCTGACCGGAATCCAGATGATCAGCACCGAACTCTTCTCGGTCGGAATCCCGCTGCACCGCGTCGGTTTCCGGCACGATCGGCCCGCCGACACCGCCCGCTATCGCCGGGTGTTCGACCTGGAGCCGACCTTCGGAGCCGCCCGCAACGAGGTCGCGTTCCAGGCTGCCTTCCTGGATCTGCCGCTGCCGCAGGCCAACGAATGGGCCCGCAGCACCTGCGAACAGATGTGCCGCGATCTGCTGACCCGCAGGCACGCCCGCACCGGCGTCGCGGGCGCGGTGCGCGATCTGCTGGTGCGCACCCCCGGCGAGATCCCGGATCAGGTGTCGGTGGCGGCCGAATTGTTCATCAGCCCGCGCACGCTGTCCCGGCGGCTCGCCGATGAGGGCACCTCCTTCCGGGTGCTGCTCGACGAGGTGCGCCAGGCGCTGTCCGAGGAATTGCTCGAGCACACCGAGATGACCACCGAACAGGTCTCGGCCCGACTGGGTTACGCGGAAGCCGCCTCGTTCATTCGGGCCTTCCGGCGCTGGAAGGGTTGTCCGCCACAGGAATACCGCGCGCGGCGGGGACGCGCGGGCACCCGGCTGCCGGAGCCGGAGCTCGTCTAGCCTCCGGCTCCGCGCCGTCCGGCGCATGCCCGCGCCGAGGCCGCTGACGTGAAATGTGTATGCCCCGTCCGCCGTTGACCTTCTCGCCCGGGACCGGTGCCCGATAGCGTGCCCGGGACATTCGGCAGCGCGGAGGGCACGACGTGGACAATTCCAAACCCGGGAGCCAGGAGTTCGACTTCGACTGGATCGTGGTCGGCAGCGGATTCGGGGCCAGCGTCAGCGCACTGCGCCTGGCCGAGAAGGGGTATCGGGTCGGCATCCTCGAACAGGGCCGCCGCTTCGCCGATACCGATTTCGCGGACCGGGCAACACAATTGGGGAAATTCCTGTGGCTGCCCGGGCTCGGGCTGCGCGGCATACTGCGGGTCGCGCCGTACCGGCATGCCACGGTGCTGGCCGGGGTCGGGGTGGGCGGCGGCAGTCTGGTCTACGCCAACACCATGTATCAACCCGACAGCGATGACTTCTACCGGCATCCGCAGTGGGGTGAATTGGCCGACTGGCGTGCGGAATTGGCTCCGCACTTCGATACCGCCCGGCACATGCTGGGGGTGCTGCCGTATACGGGCGAACGGCCGGTGGACGATCTCATGCGCGAACTGGCTGCCGATCTCGCTGTGCCACAGGGTTATCGGAATACCCCCATCGCGGTCTACCTCGGCACACCGGGGCAGGTGACGCCCGATCCGTACTTCGGCGGCGTGGGACCGGCCCGCACCGGCTGCGTGCGGTGCGGGCAGTGCATGCTCGGCTGCCGCTACGGGGCCAAGAACAGTCTGCCCAAGAATTACCTCTGGCTGGCCGAAAAGGCCGGAGCCGTCGTTCTTTCCGAACTCAAGGTGGTGGATCTCGCACCGCTGGACGGCGGAACCGGCGAATACGGATACCGGGTGCGCGCCCGCCGCCCGGGCCTGCGGTCCGGCGGGGCACGGGAATTCACCGCGCGCTCGGTGGTGCTGGCGGCGGGCACGCTGGGCACCAATGAACTGCTGGCCGCCTGCAAACGCCGCGGCTCACTGCCCGAGCTCTCCGACCGACTCGGTGACATCGTGCGCACCAATGACGAATCCATCCCCGCCGCAACGACTTCCGTACCGGGCGCGGATTATCGCAGCGATGCCGCCATCACCTCGAGCGTCTTCCTCGGCGAGCACACGCACTTCACCAACAACACCTACGGTGACGGTGGCGGTCTGCTGGCGCTGACCTACGGCCCCGCCACCACCGCGCACAGCGCGCTCGGCCGCTGGGGACAGTTCCTGCGCGCCTACCCCGGATATCTGCTGGATCTGCTGCGCAACCGGCACTGGTCGCGGCGCACGGTCATCTTCACGGTGATGCGCGGTACCGATGTATCCCTGCGCCTGCGAAAGGGTTTCGGCCCCGGCCGGTTGCGGACCGAGGCCGCGGGTACCACGCCCGGCGGGGAATCGGCCGTGGATATCGCCCGCCGGGTGGCGGCACTGGCGGCGCGGCGCATGAACGGCCGCGCCCTGGCCTCGCTCGGTGAGACGCTCGGTTCCGCGCCCATGACGGCGCACTTCCTGGGCGGCGCGGTCATCGGCGCGGATCGCGAACACGGCGTGATCGACGGACAGCACCGGGTTTTCGGCTACACCGGACTGCTCATCTGCGACGGCTCCGCGGTGCCCGCCAATGTGGGCGTGAATCCGAGCCTGACCATATGCGCCATGGCCGAGGCGGCCATGACGCATATCCCGGCGGTCAGCGCGTGATGTTCACCAGCACGGCCAGGGAGCCGCCACCCGTGACGGACAGGAACGACCCGGTGACCACATCGGGTCGGCCGTCGCCGTTGAAATCGGCGGTATCGAGCGAATTCGGCGTCCAGCCCGCATCACCGATGAGCACCGGCGGATCGAAGGACAGCGCCTGCGCACCGTCCGCGGTCGAATTGCGCAGCAGCGACAGCTGATTGCGGATATTCAGGTACGGGCTGGCCAGGATCGCGTCCGGTTTGCCGTCACCGTCGAAATCCGCGATCGCGGTGTTCTCGGTGGCCCAGCTGCCCGCCTGATGCGCCTGCGCACCGTCCAGCACGGTCGGGAACACCGGGACCGGTGAACCCGTGGGCGTGCGGTTCACCGCGGAGAACATGCCCGCCAGCGGATTACCCAGAATGCCGACATCGGACATCAGGTCCGGTTTGCCGTCATTGTTCATATCCGCCAGCCCGACCCAGGTGGCGAACGGGAAGAAGTAGGTGGTCGGGCGCAGATCCGGGACCGGCGCGCCGTCGGGGGTGAAGTTCATCAGCACGGTGACGGTGCTGGAGCTGGTCTCACCGATGGCCAGATCGGTCCTACCGTCGCCATTGATATCGGCGGCCGCAATGCCCTCGGTGGTGATACCGCCGTTGAAGAAGTACGGACCGCTGAAAGTCGCAGTGTCCGAACCGGATTCGGTGGTGTTCATGAGCACCTGGGTGGTGCCGAGCACGATATTGGCGGTATCGCCGATGATCAGATCCGGGCGGCCGTCGTTGTTGAGGTCGGCGGACGCGACCACGGCGGGCATCAACCCACCCGCGAAGTACTGCGGCGGGCCGAAAACCGGTGTATCGGAACCATTCTCGGTGTGGTTCAGCATGACCACCACACCGCCGACGCCGAGTTTGGTGGCGTCGGTGGCCATCAGATCCGGCCTGCCGTCGCCATTGACGTCCGCGACATTGCAGCCGAACGACAGCGGAACCCCCGGCACGTTGAAGGGCTTACTGAAATTGGTTGTGGTCGAGCCATTTTCGGTGTGATTGAGAAGCACCGACAGCCCACCCCAACCGCCCTGGAGCGAATCGCAGGTGACGATATCGGGTTTGCCGTCCCCGTTCATATCGACCGCGCGAATGAAGAACGGACCGCCCGCGAAGGTGTCGTAGAACTGCGCGGGCGCGAACGTCGCACCGCCCGCCGCATGCGCCACTCCGCCGCCGAGCGTCGCGGCGATCACCGCCGCGGCGACCACACCCGTCCGCTGCACGCTGTCCCCGATACCGGCCACACTGCCCTCCTGATTTCCGACCCGAAAGCCCACCGAAACTATCGACGGCGGACCGGTCTCGAGCACGCCGCGGCGACCCCTGTCCGCGGATGTCAACCTCGTGGCGTTTCATGGCGCATCGCCCGGACCTGCGGCGCTCTACCGTCTGGGACGAATGAGCCGTGCGTCACATCAGGAGTCGAGGACCGCGTACATGACCGATACACAACGGATTCGAGCCGTCACCGCCGTAGTCGCGCTGGCGTTGGCCACCCTCGCGACCGGAACCGCCGGCGCGCTGCCCGCCGGATCGAGTTCGGGTTCCTCCGAGGGCGCGAATCCGATCTTCAGCGAATCGGCGCAGTACAACGTCGGCGGGCTCGGACCCGCGTTCGGATCCCAGACCATGGCGTACGCGGACTTCGACGGCAACGGCACCGTGGACGTGGCGGCCACCGGCATCGTGGACGGCGTCGGCATCATGTTCGGCGACGGGACGGGGCGGCTGCGGCGAAATCAGTTCGTGCACACCGAAGTCGGCGCGAACGCGGTACAGGTGGCTGATCTGAACGGGGACGGCGCACCGGATCTGGTGGTCACCAATTTCCTGAGCATCTCGGTACTGCTCAATGACGGGCACGGCGTCTTCCACGTCGACCGCAGCTATGCGACCGATTTCAATCCCGATGTCAGCTACCGCACGGGCGGCATTCCCTTCGGGGTGGCGCTGGCCGATTTCGACCACGACGGCACCGTCGATATCGCCTTCAACAGCCTGCTGCCCGTACCCGGTGGCGTCGGCATCATGCACGGTGATGGGCAGGGGCATTTCGCCGAACCGTGGTGGTACGGCGTGGGTCTGAGCAAGGCCAGCGTGCTGGCCGGGGATCTGGACAATGACGGCTACCCGGATCTGGCCTTCCACGATCTGGCCACCTCGGGCGTGTGGGTGATGCTCAATGACCGGCACGGCGGGTTCGCGCCGCCGCGCTGGAATCTGGCCGCGCTGCCGAGCGAGGATCTCAAACTCGCCGATGTGGACGGTGACGGCAATCTGGACCTGATCACCGCCAATGTCGCCGGATTCAGCGCCGGGGTGCACTGGGGTGACGGGCACGGCAATTTCAGCGCACCGCAGCTGATCGGCCCCGCGCTCGCGCCCTGCACCATCGCCATCGCGGATTTCGACGGTGACGGCATCCCGGATATCGCTGCCGGACAGTATGTTCCGTCCACCGCCATGATCTTCAAGGGCGACGGCCACCGCGGCTTCAACTACGTGGAGCAGCACACCATCGGACTCGGACCGCAGGCCATGGAGGCTGTCGATCTCAATGGTGACGGCCGCCCCGAACTCATCAGCATGAGCAGTGTGTCCGAGGACGTGGCCGTGCTCCTGAACCGCAGCGCCGAAAGAGGCTGAACCATGCGAGTATCTTTGTCCCGCAACAGTATCCGTGCGTCAGCCGTACTGGGAGGCGCACTCGCCGCCCTCTCGGCCGTGACCCCGGCGAATGCGGTCGAACCGACCCTGTCCTTCGGAACCAGCTTCGGCGGCACCAGCATCAACCACTTCACCACCGTCCCCAACGGCGCGCTCTTCGATGCCGACATCATCACCCTGCAACCCGGTATCAACGCCGGAATAGTGGGTCTGCTGGCCGATGCCACCCCGCTCGACACCGCCTGCGCCACCGGCACATTCGTACTGCACCCGAAAACCGGTACACCGGAGGAGATCCCGGTCGGCACCAGCTGCGGCATCCCGTTCCCGTTCCTGGTGGCCGCATCGCGCGCCGCCGGTGACTACGCGGAGATCTGCGCCATCGTCGAGGTCACCCAGCGCACCGGCGCGACATCCGCGCAGCGCACCGAAACCTGTTTCCGCTTCCCCAACGATTGAGGCTCCCGATGCTGACCCCGCGCACCCGCCGCCTGCTCACCGCCGTCGCGGGAGCCGCCGCCCTCACCCTGGCGGGCACCGCCACCGCCGTCGCGGATCCCACCCCGGACCCCGCTCCCGGCACCTCCGCCGCCGACTACCCCGCCCGCCCGGCCAACCAGGCCCCGGTCCTGTTGCCGCCCTTCAACTTCAACGCCAATATCCTCGGCTTCGACTTCAAACACACCAATCAGTTCCCCGCCGGAGTCACCTTCGACGGCGCGGTCTGGGCCGTCAACCCCGACTGGACCATCCTCACCATCGGCTGGCTCGCCGATATGGCCCCCTTCATCGACGCGAATTGCGCCACCGGCTCGATCGTCTTCGAGACCACAACCGGTGACCTCGAAACCCACCCGCTGGCCTCGGCCTGCTCCAACGGCTACATCTACGGTCTGGTCTCCAACCTCCCCGCCAAGAACTACCGCATGGTCTGCATGTCCTCGGCCACCATCGGCGACCGCGGCGAACGCGCCTGCTTCCGCTTCATCAACTGATTCGCGCGCAACCGCGGTGGCGGGGCCGGGCCACCCCGGCCCCGGGACCGGCTAGCGGTTCGGCGCGGCGATGCCGCAGGCTTCGAAGGCCGCCTTGGCCTTGGCGATCTGATCGTCGGTGGGCTTGCCCTCCGGACGGGAGTCGCGGGTCAGCCCCTGATCGGTGAGGCACTGCTTCTGCTGATCGGTGAGTTTGGGCCGCTCGGGCAGCTGAATGCCGCAGGCGGAGAAGGCGTCCTTGATCTTGGCGATCTGATCGTCGGTGGGCTTGCCCTGCGGGCGGGAGTCCCGGGTGATACCGCGATCGGCCAGACACTGCTGCTGCTGATCGGTGAGCTGGGGATGATTGCCGCCGTGGCCGTCACCGGGGGCGGCCGAGGCGACACCGAGCCCGGCGGACAGCGTGATTCCGGCGGCAGCGATAGCCAGGAACGAATAGCGGATGATTCGCATACGGGTGGCTCCCTTGTAGAGTTCCGGCGCGCTCTGCGCCGGCCCTCGAAAGTCTCGACAGCCGGGCTGGCGGCTCCTTGAAGGATTCCTGGCGATTTCCTGGAGATGCGCACGGATTCACAGCTGTTCGCCAGGAAGTCTTCAGGTAGCCGAGAAGCTCCCGCTACAGGGTGTGCAGTATGCGCGAACCGACGACGGACCACGGCGACCACGGCACCACCGCACCGCGGGTGCTCGTCGTCGACGATGAGGAGAACATCGCGTATCTGGTCGGCACCGGATTACGCATGGCCGGATATACGGTGCGGACCGCGGGCACCGGCCGCGAAGCGCTGGAATGCGCCGACGCCATGCGCCCGGACGCCATCGTGCTCGATGTCATGCTGCCCGATGACGACGGCTATGCGGTGCTGCGGCGTTTGCGCGGAAGAGGTTGTGACGCACCGGTGCTGTTCCTCACCGCGCGGTCGGACGGGGCCGAGCGCGTGCACGGGCTCACCTGCGGCGGCGATGACTACATCGTCAAACCCTTCATCCTGGAGGAGGTGGTCGCCCGCGTACAGATCGCACTGCGCCGCAGCGGAGCCATCGCCGAACTGCCCGCCCAGCGCCGGGTGGCCGATCTGGTACTCGATGATCAGGCGCATCGCGTCTGGCGCGGCGAAGACGAAATACACCTGACCGCAACGGAATTCACACTGCTGCGCTGCCTGATGAGCAATACCGGCCGAGTCGTGACGCGGGCGCGGATTCTCGATCACGTCTGGCAGTACAGCTTCGAAGGCGAATCGGCGGTGATCGAAACCTTCATCAGCAGCCTGCGCCGCAAGCTCGACAACGGCGGACCCAAACTCATCCACACCGTGCGCGGCGTCGGCTACAGCATTCGGGAACCCTGATGTCCCTGGCGCGGCGACTGACCCTGGCGCTGATCGCGCTGGTGCTGACACTGCTGGCCGCGGGCACGGCGGTGGTGCTCATCCAGCGCCACTACCTGGTCGCGCAACTCGACTCGCAGATCACCAAACTGGCGGGCAGTCCCATGGTCGGGGTCATCGCCGGGCAGCATCCGTCCCGGCCCACCCGATCACCGCTGGCCTTCGGCGATATCTATCTCGGAATCCGAAGCGCCGACGGCACTCTTACCACCGTGCAGGGACCGAGCAACGATCCCGACCTCATCCCCGACCTGAAAGGCGTCGGCGATCTCCCGAAACCCACGGGCAGGCCGACGATCTCCGGAAACGCCTCGGAGGTGCGCGCGGTGACCGCCCGCTACGGTCCCGTCGACGTCGTCATCGCCATATCCGCGCAGAGCGCGCACGATGCCACCGAGCGCCTGATCATCACCCTGATCATCGCGGGCCTCGCACTCGCCGTGGTGGTGGGCTCGGTGGTCGGCTGGGTGCACCGCCTCGGACTCGTGCCCATCGCGCGCATGACCGAGGCCGCCGACGCCATCACCGCGGGGGCCACCCAACGCCGCATCGACGCGGGTCCGCCCGGCACCGAGGCCGACCGGCTCGCCAGGGCCCTCAATACGATGATCGATACCACCCGGGCGACCGAGGATCGCATGCGCCGCTTCGTCGCCGACGCCTCACACGAATTGCGCACCCCGCTCACGACCTTGCGCGGGTACTCCGCCCTGCACTCATCGGGGGCGGATGAGGTGCACGATGCCATGCGGCGCATCAATGACGAGGCGCAGCGCATGAGCCGCATCGTCGAAGCCCTGCTCGACCTCAATAATCTCGACAATCTCGATGAACACGGCCTCACCGACCGCGGACCCGTCGACGTCGTGCCGCTCATTACCGCCATCGTCGACGATCTGCATGTCATCGCACCCGGACGCAGCATCGAAATAGATGCCCCCGCTTCGGCTTTCGCCGACGCGGTACCGGATCGGGTGACCCAGGCCGTACTGTCCCTGGCGACGAACGCCCTACGCCACACCCCGCACGACGCCCAGATCACCATTCGCGTCACCGCCGCGAACGCCGTGCGCATCGCGGTCATCGACCACGGCCCCGGCATCCCGCCCGAACATCTCCCGCACCTGTTCGACCGCTTCTACCGGGTGGATACCGGCCGGGCGCGCAGCGCGGGCGGCAACGGCCTGGGCCTGGCCATCGTCGCCGCGATCATGCACGCGCACAACGGCACTCACGGGGTCGACGCTCAACCGGGGGTCGGAAGTACCTTCTGGATCGAATTCCGCACCGCCGCAACCGGATAGCCGACTCACTTGGCGGGAGCATCGCAGACCGGCGGTGCGCTGCGCTCCAATTGCAGCAGGCTGCAAAAGGTTTGGGCGCTGACCTTCCAGGAGCCGTCGATGCGGATCGCCTCACCGTGCCGGTTGGGCAGCAGCGGGAAGCCGTGCTTCTTGATGGTGAAGGTCACAGCGGCGTGATCCGGTCCGGTGCTGTCGACCTGGGCTACCGAGGCCGACGCACCCCCGGCTATCGACGAATTCGCCTGGGATTTCAGGGTTTCCTCGAACGCCTGACCGTTCTCGACCAGCGCCATCTTCTGATCGACGGGTAGCGAACTGTCGAAGAAGTGCTCGAAGGTCGTGGTCACCGCGTCCACCTCGGAGGCGGGGGCCGAGGATTCGGAGTGGCCGCCGCACGCTCCGGCGAGGAGCATCGGGGCGGCGCAGAGCGCGAGCACCCGCGCGGCGGCGTCGATTCGTCCGGCCGAACTCCACATCGATGCCCTCCAGCTGCTCGTCGGTCAACTGTTTTCCCAGGTCAGGCTATCCGCCGAGGGATGATTCAGTGGGATCGACGCGCGCGGCGGCACCGTGCGGCCGATCACGCGGCGCTGTGGTGAACGATGATGTTGCCGTACGAGTTTCGGGCGTGCACCTGCACGGTGCCGGCATCGGCGGCGACCGGGGCCAGCTGATTGCGAACCGAACCGTGCTGGGTATTGGTCTCCAGCTGTACCGCGCTGCCGGGGTGCACGCCCACCTCCAGCTCACCCATGGAGGTCTCCAGCCGCAGCACCCCGTTCGAGGCGTCGCCGACCCGGATATCGCCCTTGGCGGTGCGCGCGGTCACCGCACCGCGCGGGCTGTCCACGATGATGTCGCCGCAGGAGACCTCCAGGTCGGAGCCGTCGAACGCGCCGCTGGCCACCAACCGGCCCATCGCCAGCGTGGCCTCGAGCTGCGAACCGGTGGGCGCCTCGATGATCACCTCGATGGCGGCATTGCCGCCGAACGGGCTGTAGGTGCGCCAGCTCTTCGACGTCTTCACGGTCAGGCGGCCCGCGCTGAAATCGACCTTGATCTGTTTGGCGGCGCGCACATCATCCTTATCGGACGGGTTGGCCGGGCGGACCTGGACCACGGTGTCGGACCGATCCGAGGCGATGATCTGCACGCTGCCCGAGGGCACGTCGACGGTGAGGGCGATCGGGGCCGGGGTCTGGAAGGTGGTCATGGCGGTACTCCTGTTCGAGCGGGTGTGCCGCCTCGGTCGAGTGCGACGAGAACTACCATCGCCGGGCGTCCTGACACCGCCCGGTCACCGCGCTGACACCACCGCCACCGCCGGAATCACCGTGTCAGGAGCGTGACAGCCGGGTGTCAGGCCGGACCCCGAGAGTTTGTGCCATGACGAACTCAGCAATCGCGGTCCAGGGACTGCGAAAGGCATACGGGGACAAGGTCGTGCTCGACGGCATCGACCTGACCGTCCCGGCGGGCACGGTGTTCTCGCTGCTCGGCCCGAACGGGGCGGGCAAGACCACCACGGTGAACGTACTGACCACACTCATCAAGGCCGACAGCGGATCGATTCGGGTTGCCGGACACGACCTTTCCACCGAGGCCAAGGCGGTCCGCGCGGCCATCGGGGTCACCGGTCAGTTCGCGGCGGTCGACGAACTGCTGACCGGGCAGGAGAACCTCCAGCTGATGGTGGACCTGCACGGCATCGCCGGTAAGGACGGTAAGCGGATCGTCGCGGACCTGCTGGACCGCTTCGAGCTGACCGAGGCCGCCCGTAAGCACGCCTCCACCTACTCCGGCGGTATGCGCCGCAAACTCGATCTGGCCATGACCCTGGTCGGCACCCCCAGTGTCATCTTTCTCGACGAGCCCACCACCGGATTGGATCCGCGCAGCCGCCGCACCATGTGGTCCATCATCGGCGATCTGGTCGCCGAGGGCGTGACCATCTTCCTCACCACCCAGTACCTGGAGGAGGCCGATCAGCTCGCCGACCAGGTGGCGGTGCTCGATCAGGGCCGCATCGTCGCGCACGGCACCCCGGACGAACTCAAGCGCCAACTGCCCGGCACCCATGTCCGCCTGCGGTTCAGCGATCCCACCCAACTCGCTTCCGCCGCAACGGTTTTCCCCGAATCAACGGTGGACGAGGAGAACCTGACCCTGCGGGTGCCCAGCGACACCGGCACCAATTCGCTACGGGCACTGCTGGACCGGCTCGATCAGCACCATCTCGCCGCGGCGGAATTCTCCGTGCACACACCCGATCTCGATGACGTTTTCCTCGCCCTGACGGGCCGTACCACGGAGGTGGCAGCGTAATGAGCGCCAAGTCCCCAGCAATTGTCATGTTGCGCCGCAACTTCAAGCACATCGCCCGGAACCCCACCTCGGTGTTCAACGCGGTACTGATGCCCATCATCATCATGCTGATGTTCGTGTACATGTTCGGCGACGCCTTCAACGTCGGCGTCGACTACATCGACTACGCGACGCCCGGCCTCATCCTGCTCGCCGTCTGCTACGGCCTCGGCGGCACCGCCACCGCGGTGAACTCGGATATGACCAAGGGCATCATCAACCGGTTCAAGGTCATGGACGTCTCCCGCGGCGCGGTGCTGACCGGTCATGTGGTGGCCAGCGTGCTCACCAATATCATTGCCATCGCGGCCCTGATCGGCGTCGCGTTCCTGCTCGGCTTCAACCCGTCCGCCAGTGCCGTGGACTGGCTCGGCGTCGCCGGAATGGTGGTGCTGCTCGGTGTCGCCACCGGCTGGTTCACCGTCGCCCTCGGCCTGTTCGCCAAATCCCCGGAGACGGCGGGCATGGCTTCGGTGCCGCTGGTCATGCTGCCCTTCTTCAGCAGCGCGATCGTCCCCGCCGACAAGATGGGCCCGGGACTCAAGCAGTTCGCCGAGTACCAGCCCTTCACCCCGATCATCGAAACCATGCGCGGACTGCTCAACGGTTCACCGGACGGCGGCAAGGCCCTCATCGCCATCGCCTGGTGCCTGGGGATCGCGATCGTCGGATACTTCTGGGCCTCGGCCACTTTCACGAAGCGAGCGTGACCGTAACCAATTCCCGCCAGTCAGCCCGCGCACCCTGCTCCATCGCCTCGGTGAACTTATTGTCACCGAGGCGATTTCGCGTTTCCGCCTCGATCCGGGCCACATCGGGCTGGGATCGATCCGGCAGCCCGCGCACCGCGGAACTCGCCGCCAGCAATCGCGCGGCCCGCTCGTAATCCTGTTCGCGCAGTGACAGATCCGCGATACCGAGCACCGCCTGGGCGATCTGCGGCGCGTGCCCGGCCTCCAGCGCTGCCTCGTATGCCGCGGTCCGGTGCGTGCGGGCCACATCGAGATCCTCGGCCAGATAACCCAGCAGGTCCTGAATGATCGAACGCACGATCCCCCGATCGGCGCTCTCCCCCAAAATCGCCGTGGCCACATCCAATTGGCGGTACACCTGCTCCGCGTCACCGCTCCAGCGCGCCAGCTCCGCCTTCGACAGTGCCAGGTCGGCGAGCACATTCGGCCACGCCACCCGTTCCATGGACAGGTCCGCCTGCGCCATGGCCGCCGCGCTCGCCTCGAAATCGCCCAGCAGCCAATACAATTGCGCCTGCCGCGACAGAATCGGCACCGCGTCCTCGCTGGCCCCGATCTCCTCGACCACCACGATCGCCTGCTCGTAATACGCGCACGCGGCGGCGAACTCACCGCGCATGGCGATGTGATTCGCCAGCATGGTCAGGGCGAACGAAATCCCCCACCGGTCACCGATTTCCCGGAACTCGGCGAGCGCGGTTTCCAGGAAGCCGTCGACCTCCCGGTCGTCGCGGCCGAGCTGGATACGCAGATTCCCCAGCTGCAACCGCACCAGCGCCCGCACCCACGGATCCGGATCGTCCAGCATCGACTCCCAGGCGGGCAGGAACGCGTCCGGCGCCTCCAGCATGCGTTGCAGCGGCGCGGCGAATCGCGCCGCGGGATGCCGGATCTCGACCCGCCGGGTGATCTCGTACGCCTTGTGGATCCACTCCTGGGCCTGATACTGATCGCCCTGCCGTCCCGAACTCAGGAACTGCACGACGAACGAATACACCACGGCCCGAGCCTCATCGGAGACCTCACCGGACAGCGCGGTGGCCGCCATGATCAGCTCATTGCCCTCGGCCTTGTATCCGGCCAGCCACCAGTACCAGCCCGCCGCTGCGGCCAGCCGCATGGCCCCGTTCGCTTCCCCGGCCGCGATGGCGCCGCGCATGGCGGCGGCGATATTGTCGTGCTCGGCATCGAGCAGGCGCAGCCAGTCCAACTGCTGGGCCCGGCGCAACTGCGGTTCCGCGATCTCGGCGAACGCGGTGAAATACGCGAGATGGTTGCGGCGCAACGATTCCGACTCGCCCGCCTCGGCCAGCCGCTGTTCGGCGTACTCCTTGATGGTGCCGAGCATGCGATAGCGCGGCGCGCTGTCACCCCCGGTGACCACCAGCAGCGACTTCTCGGTCAGCGCGGTGAGCAGGTCGTACACCTCGTACTGTTCGACCAGCGCGTCCGGCTCGCCGCCGATATCCGCGCACACCCGTTCGGCCGCCTCCAGGCTCGCACCGCCCGCGAACACCGAAAGCCTGCGCAGCACAACGCGTTCGGGCTCGGTCAGCAGTTCCCAGCTCCAGTCCACCACCGCGCGCAGCGTCTTGTGCCTGGGCAGTGCGGTGCGGCTGCCGCCGGTCAGCAGGCGGAAGCGGTCATCGAGCCGATGCGCCAGCTGATCCAGGGACATGGTGCGCAATCGGGCCGCGGCGAGTTCGATGGCCAGCGGCATACCGTCCAGCGCCCGGCACACCCGCGCCAGCGTCGCGAGGGTCTGCGCATCGTCGGCGAGGTCATTGCGCACCGCGGCCGCACGATCGCGCAGCAGCTGGATCGCCGGTGCGGATTCGATCTCCGCCGGATCGGCATCGGACTGCGGCAGGGTCAGCGGGGCCACCGGCCACAGCGCCTCACCGGTGATGCCGAGCGGTTCCCGGCTGGTCGCCAGAATCCGCAGCCGACGGCATTCGCCGAGCGCTCGATGGGCGAAGATCGCCGCAGACTCGATCACATGCTCGCAGTTGTCCAGAATCAGCAGCATCGACCGATCACGCAGTGCGGCAATGGCCCGATCCATCGCCTCCGCGTCCGGAGCCTCGCCGTGCAGGGCATCGCGCAGCCGGAGCGCGGCCAAAGTCGCCTGTGCGACATGGTTTCCGCTCGCATGATCACCATCCGCGCCGATGGGCGCGAGCTCGACCACCCAGACACCGTCCTGGAAGTCGCCGAGCAGCGTGCGCGCGGTCTCGGTGGACAGCCGGGTCTTGCCCGAGCCACCCGGACCGATCAGGGTGGTGAGCCGATGTTCGCCGATGAGCGTGCGCACCACCTCGATATCGCCGTCCTTGCCGATATAGCTGGTCAGCTCCTCGCGCAGATTGTCCCGGCGGTGCTCCTCGCGCCGCACGGCCAGCTCACCGCGCAGCAGCGCCATATGCAGGGCCGCCAATTCCGGTGACGGATCGACGCCCAGCTCATCACCGAGGGTTTCGCGCAACCGCTCGTACACGCGCAGGGCCTCGGTATCGCGGCCACTGGCCACCAGGGCCCGCATCAGCGCCGCGACCAGTCGTTCGCGCATCGGATGCGCGGCAACCGAATCGGTCAGTTCGGTGACCAGATCGGCGCCGTGGCCGAGCCCGATCTCCGCGTCGAAGCGATCCTCCATGGCGGCCAGGCGCAAACCCTCCAGCCGGGTGACCGCCGCGTCGAACGCCCCGCTCTCCTGTAAACCGATGTCCTGCATGGGCGTACCGCGCCACAGCGCCAGCGCCTCGCGCAGCCGGCGCGGATCCTCATCCCGGCGTGCCTGGGCGACAAGGTTTTCGAAACGCACGGCATCCACGGCATCGGGGGGCACCATCAGCCGGTATCCGTCGGCCTGGCCCTCCACGACGCCCTCCGGCAAGACCTTGCGCAGGCGGGAAACCAAGCGCTGCAACGCGTTCGCGGCATCGGCGGGTGGATTCTCACCCCAGATCCAGTCGATGAGCGACGCCTTCGGGATCGCGTGACCCGGTTGCAACGCGAGCGCGATCAACAGCCCGCGCAACCGCGCGCCCGGCACGATGGCGATCACATCGTCGGCCGTGCGCACCTCGAATGGTCCAAGTATCCCGATCTGCACCCGGCTGATCCTGCCATGGTCGAGCGACCAGCCTCGCCGCGTGTCAGAGCCGTGACAGGCCCATGTCAGGCCCGATGGCGACCGTGGTCCCATGACTCACACGGCTTCCATCCCCTCCGGTCTCCCCATGGACCGCAATGCCGGACCCTTCGCCCCGCCCCGCGAGATCACCGAATTGCGCACCGCCCGCCCGGTCAGCCCGCTGCTCTTCCCGGACGGCCACCGCGGCTGGCTGATCACCGGATACGACGCGGTACGCCAGGTCATGTCCGATACCCGATTCAGTTCGCGCCAGGACATCGGCATCGTGCACGTGCCGTACGAGACGCCCGGCATGCCCGCCGCCACCGAACCGTCCCCGCAGACCCCGGGCCTGTTCATCGCCATGGACCCGCCGGACCACACCCGGCTGCGGCGGCTGCTGACCGGCGCGTTCACGGTCAAGCGCATGAAGGAGTTGCAGCAGCACATCATCGATATCACCGAGCGGCAGCTCGACGAGATGGCGCGGCTGACCCCGCCGATCGACCTGGTCAAGGAATTCGCGCTGCCGGTGCCGTCGCTGGTGATCTGCGAACTGCTCGGGGTGCCGTACGCGGATCGTGCCGCCTTCCAGGTCAATACGGCGCAATTCCTGATCAAGGATCAGGCGCTCGAGGACAAGATGGCGGCCTACGGCGCGATGACCAGCTACCTGGCCGGATTGGTGGTGGGCAAGCGGGCCGAACCCGGCGAGGACATCCTGTCCGATCTGGCCCGCAACGAGGACCTCGGCATCGACGAACTGGTCGGCATCTCCTTCCTGCTGCTGCTCGCGGGCCACGAGACCACCGCGAACATGCTGGCGCTGGGCACCTTCGCGCTGCTCGAACATCCCGAACAACTCGCCGAACTGCGCGAGAACCCGGACCTCATGCCCGGCGCGGTGGAGGAACTGCTGCGCTATCTGACCGTGGCCGACATCTTCTACCGCTACGCCACCGAGGACCTCGAGGTCGGCGGCGAGATCATCGAGCAGGGCTCGACCGTCGTGGTTTCCCTGCTCGCCGCCAACCGCGATCCGCGCCGCTTCGCCGACGCCGACACCTTCGATATCCACCGCGAGACCGGCGGCCGCCTCGCCTTCGGCCACGGCATCCACGCCTGCCTGGGCATGCAGCTGGCCCGCATCGAAATGCGCGCCGGTTTCGAGGGACTGCTGCGCCGCTTCCCGACCCTCGAACTCGCCATCCCCGCCGACCGGGTGCGACTGCGCACCGATATGAATATCTATGGCGTGCACGAACTTCCGGTCACCTGGACCGAATCCGCCACGCACACCGTGCACATCCGCTCCGACGGGCAGTGATCGACCCGACGCCATAGGACCGATTCCCAGCCCCGGCCGAACAGCCGGGGCTTTCGGCGTTCGACGGGGAGTCGGGCATTGCGCCGGGAGTTCGGGCGGATCAGCGCAACCGTCGTGACCAGGCCGGACAGCACGTCAGAGCGCTGTCAGCGCGACGACAGAGCGGTGTCAGCCGGGTTCGCGACAGTAATCACGTGAACAGCACCGCACTCGCCGCCCCCGGCTTCCGGACCGCCTACGGGGACACCGCATTCCTCGACAGCATCGACCGGACCATCGGCGCCTACCCGGTGCTGCGCGGCCAACTCCTCGATCGTTTCACCGGCGCGGGCCGCTTCCTGCGCGGCGATCACGCCATCGCACAACTCATCCGCTTCGCCGTCGTCGGCGGGGCCAGCAATATCGCCTACGTGCTGCTGTTCACCGCCATGACCGGGGTGGGACCGCTGGCCGCCAATATCGCGGGCTCGATCGTCAGCACGGTGATCGCCAACGAACTGCACCGCAGGCTCACCTTCCGCGCCGCGGGCCGGGTCACCTGGTTCACCGCGCAGTGGGAGGGCGGCGGCCTGGCCCTGGCCGGACTGGCGATCAGCACGGCCGCACTGGCCGCGCTCGGTCACCTCGCCCCCGGCCTCGGCGCACTCACCCAGGCCGCCGCCATGATCGCGGTCATGGCCGCCATCGGCGGCGCACGCTTCCTGGCCCTGCGCGGCTTCGTCTTCTGAAATCGGGCACTACCCTGATCGGGTGGCTGTAAGCGGGACATCCTCACGGACCTACGACGGACTGCCGGTGGAGGACCGCCGGGCGGATCGGCGTACCCGATTCCTCACCGCCGGACTGGCGGTATTCGGCGAGAGCGGTTACCAGAACAGCTCGATCACCATGCTGTGCCGGGCCGCCGGCCTGGCCCGCAGCCAGTTCTACGAGCACTTCACCAATCGCGAGGATCTACTGCTCGCCGTCTACGACGAGATCCAGGAGGTGGCCCGCCGCGAGGTCGCCGCCGCCATCGCCGCCACCGGCGCACAGGACGGTCTCGCACCGACCCGGGCCGCGGTCATCGCCTTCGCCGAATCCGTCGGCCGCGACCCGCATCGCGCCCAGGTGACCTTCGTCGAAGTGGTCGGCGTCAGCGCCGCGGTGGAGGCGCACCGCATCGAACAGCGCGAGAAATGGGTCGACTTCTTCGCCGAGGAAATGCGAAAGACGTTCGGCCCCACCTTCGTTCCCCCCGGCGGCTATCGCGCCGCCGCCACCGGATTCATCGGCGCGCTGATGGCACTGGTGCATCAGTGGAGCACCTCGGTCCCGCGCCCCGAACTCACCGACGCCATCGCGGTGCTCACCTGCTTCCTGACCAGCCTCGCGGTGCCCCGGTAGCGATCCGGCCGATCACGCCGAACCGCGTGCCGCCCGGAACATGCCGCACCGCACCGGAAGAATGCACGGCATGACCGAAACCCAGGACTGGAACAGCCAGATCATCAACGAATTCCGCGCCAATGAAGGCCGCGTCGGCGGACCGTTCGAAGGCGCGCCGATGACGCTGGTGCACAGCGTCGGCCGCAAGAGCGGACGCCAGGTGGTTAGCCCGATGATGTACATGGCCGATGAGCAGGACCCCGAACTCATCTACGTCTTCGCCTCCAAGGCGGGGGCGCCCACCAACCCGGATTGGTACTACAACCTCACCACCGCCGGAAAGGGCGAGGTGGAAGTCGGCACCCAGACCTACCCGGTGACGGTGGCCGAGGTGACCGGGGCCGACCGCGACCGGATCTACGCCGAACAGGCCCGCCGCTATCCCGGATTCGCCGGGTACGAGGAGAAGACCGCGGGCATTCGCGTCATCCCCGTACTGGCACTGCGCCGCGCCTGACACCGGCGGGGACCGTACGCGATACCGGCGATGATGTGCCCCTTGATGTTCCGAGACGCAAGCCGCCTCACCCTCGGCGGGTGAGGCGCGCCCGCCGGACGCGCGTCTAGCGTGAAACCGGACCCGGGTAGTCCCCTTGCCCGGGCACCCGCCATTCTCGAAGGGAATGCCGAACAGCTCATCAGCAGCACACCCAGCTTCACCACACCCGAAAGGCACGGTCATGGCTGACAAACCGGCAATCGTTCTGGTTCACGGATTCTGGGGCGGGGCCGCCCACTGGGCGAAGGTCATCGTCGAATTGCGACAGCGCGGGTTCGGTGACCTGCACGCGGTGGAGAATCCGCTCACCTCGCTCGCCGACGACGCCGAACGCACCCGCAAGATGGTGGCGCAGATCGACGGCCCGGTACTGCTGGTCGGACATTCCTACGGCGGCGCGGTCATCACCGAAGCCGGAAATTTGCCGAACGTGGCCGGACTGGTCTACATCGCGGCCTTCGCCCCCGATGCGGGCGAGAGCCCGGGACAGATCAGCGAGGAATTGCCGCCCGCCGCCTTCGCCAATCTGGCCCCCGATTCGGACGGCTACCTGTGGGTCATCCAGGACAAATTCCAGGAGAGCTTCTGCCAGGACCTGTCCGATGACGAAGCCCTCGTCATGGCCGTCACCCAGAAGGCTCCACTGGCGTCGACCTTCGGCGATACCGTCACCGCACCCGCCTGGAAGGCGAAACCGACCTGGTACCAGGTGTCCACCGACGACCGCATGATCAATCCCGACAATGAGCGCCGCATGGCCGCGCGGATGAAACCGCGCGCGGTGATCGAATTGGCGGCGAGCCACGCCTCACTGGCATCGCAGCCGAAAGCCGTCACCGATCTGATCGTCGAGGCCGCCGCCGATCTGAGCTGATCGCGGCCGGGCGGTTCCGGGCCGAGTGTGAACAAACTCATCGCCGAGTTCGCGTCACGATGTTTGCGGTAGCGTTGCGGACGGCGGTTGTGATGGGTCAGCACTCGGTCCGGAGGCTCGATGACCACCTCACGACAAGAAGAAAACTCAGTACCCGCAACACAGTGCGAGCCGGTGATCCGGAGCGAACTCGACACCCGTTTCCTCCCGGCGCACCCCGGCAAGGGTGCGCATATCGTGATACTTCGCGGCCCCGCGGGCAGCGGAAAGACCGTCCTGCTCCAGGATTGGATCGAGCGGCGCACGCGATCCGATACCGCGGTCGCCTGGGTGACAGTCACCCCGGCGCTCGATCGGGATCCGACACGGTGGCCGGAGACGACCGCGGCCCTGACGGCGCGAGACACCCCGGCGCTCCTGGTGATCGACGATGCGCATCTGCTGTCGCACCCCGATCTGCTTGCGGCACTGGAACATCTGATCCGGCACGCGCCGCCGACCATGACGGTGGTGATCTCCGGCCGCTGCGATCCGCCGCTGCGCTGGCATACGCTCAATACCCACGACCGGCTGAGCAGCATCGACGCCGAGGATCTGAGGCTGACCGGAACCCAAGTGGCGCAACTGTTCCGGCAGCATGGCTGCGAGCTCGAACCCGCTGTGCTGGATCGGGTGCTGGAACTGACCCGGGGCTGGGCGGCGCTGACACGAATCGCCGCCATCGCGCTCGCGAGCGCCGGACAGGATCAGCACGCCGCCCTGGCGGAGCTGGCGCGACCGGCGCAGCCGGTGGCGGACTTCCTGATTCGGGAGACGCTGTCCGGACTCGAACCCCTCGAACTCGAATTCCTCATGCGCACAAGCACTCCCGCGCGCTTCACCGAGGAGCTCGCCGACGCGCTCTATGGCGCGCGCACCCACGAACTGCTCGACGCGCTGACCCGGGCGGGCGTACCGATCACTCGCGCCTCCGCCGCGGGCGAACTGTGGTTCGAATACCCGCCGCTGCTGCGCGCCCACCTGAAGGCGGAGGTCCACCGCCGCAACGCATCCGAGGTATCCGAACTGCGTGGCATCGAACGGGACTACCGACGCCGCTTCCTGCGCGAACGCGGCGTCGCGCTCGTTCTCGACGGGCGCGGCTCGGAACTGTTCGGCGAGTTCGCCGCACCCGGTTCCGCATTCGCCGACGATCCGTTCATCTGGCGCCTGCGCGCGGTCGACGCACTGACCCGCGGCGCGGACAGCGCAGAACTGACCTATCTCGATTTCCGCGGCGCACAGCCGCATTCGGAATCCGACTGCGTTCCCGCGACCTGGCTGGCGGCCCTGGATTTCGCCATTGCCGCCGATACCGCCGTCACCACCGGCTCCGGTGTCACCGAACTCGACCCCCTCGATGCCTTCGCCGCCACCGGCAACAGCGATATCGACTGTTACGTCTACGTGCAGTACGGCACCGCCATGCTGTTGCGCGGACGCTTCGAACAGGCCGCGGCGCTGTTGAAGTCGGCGATCACCATCTCCGAGCATTTCGCCCGCCCGCGCCTGACGCTGCGGGCGATGGCCCGGCTCGCGGTCACCGTCGGCTATCGGGGCTCGCTGACGGCCATGTGGACGATCGCGGAGCAGGCCGTCGAATTCGCCCGCCGCAATGACATTCTCGACTCACCGGACGCGCGCCGCGCACTGACCGCCGCCGGAATGGCGCATGCCGTCCAGGGTGATGTGTGGGATCAGCGCATCGTCGGCGACCTCGCCGCGGCGGCGGGCGCACCGGTTCCACCGGGCCTGCCGGTCGACGCCCTGCCGACCGAAATCGATTGGCGGCTACTGGTATGCGTGGCGACGACCGGTGAGCACGCCGCGGTGCGAGCATTGCGTTCCGGTCTGGCCGATCTGCTGCGGCGCGGTCCGCAACCCGCGATCGGCGCGGCACTGCTGCTGGTGGCCACCGTCGGACAGCTCATTCGCCTGCGCGAAATACACTCCGCCGAGGAGCTAGTGGCCACGGCGCGACCTGCCCTGGGGCAGACCGCGGAATTCATCGTGGCGCAGGCGGTCATCACGACGGCGGCGCATAAGTCCCGCTCCACCCGGGCCATGCTGGAACCATTACTGCGGCAATCGGATTCGATGCATCCCTTAACCGCCGTCACCGGCTGGCTGCTGTACGCCGAGGCTCAGCATCGCCTGCGGGTGCCCGCCAAGACCGTCGCGGCGCTGGAGGCCGCACTGCGGATCTCCGCGCCCGAACGGCTCATTCGCCCCTGGCTCAATCGGCCGCTGGCGGTCGAACTGCTCGATATCCATCTGGGGCAGTTCGGTCGCGGCGATACCTTCGCCGAAGTGGTGCGGCAGCATCCCGCGACCGTGCGGCAGTATCCGGCGCCGAATCTCACCGAGGCGGAATGGCTTGTGCTCAAACATCTTCCGTCCGGGCGCACCGGTAATCAGATCGCGGCCGATCTCGGGGTGTCCATCAATACCGTGAAGACGCATCTGCGCGGGGTGTACCTCAAGCTCGGTGCGAACAGCCGGGGACAGGCCGTCACACGCGCCCGCACCATCGGACTGCTCTGACCCGGCTGCCGGTGGCGAGGGGGTGACCTATGCGGTGACCGATACGCGGACCAGCGCCTTCGCATGCGAGTTCACACCATCCGGGTGAGGCGAGCGGACCCGATCCGGCGGAATAGTCGGTGCCGTCAATCCAGATCGTTCACACAGTGAGGTGCGCAATGAGGTGCTCGATATCGATGACCGGCGACCTACACCGGCACGGAGGCTCGCGATGAGCCGGACGGCGCGCGGTGCCGGGGTGGGCCGCCGATCGCTGCTCGTCGGCGCGGGCGCGCTGGCGGTGACCGCGCTCGGGCTCGCGGCCTGCGGGAAGTCCGAATCATCCTCGGGGACAACGACATCCAAGGCGAACGAGGACGATGCCGCCATCGCGTCCGACGCCTACGTCTTCGGTTATCCGCTGGTGATCATGGACGTCACCCGGGAGACCAGCGCCCCCGCCAACCGCTTCGAGAACTCGCGCACGCTGCCGGACGCGGCGAACCGGTCACTGGTGCGCCCGAATCAGGACACCCTCTACTCCAAAGCGTGGCTGGACCTGCGCACCGAACCGGTCGTGGTGCAGGTGCCCGCGATGGAGCCGGACCGCTACTGGCTCATGCAGGTCATGGATATGTGGACCGATGTGGCCCAGAACCCCAGCAGCGTGCGGCCACAACTGAAATCCGGGGCGGTCACCGGCCCGTTCACCTACGTCTTCACCCCGCCGGGCTGGACCGGAACCCTCCCGCCCGACCTCACCCCGATGCCGCTGCCCACCCCGCAGGCGTGGATGCTCGGCCGCATCGAGGTCAACGGCGCGGCCGACCTGCCCGCCGTGCACGCGATACAGGATCAACTGAAGATCACCCCGCTGAGCGCGTGGATCCGCGAACCCGGCGTCGGCAACCCGGCGGCCGAGACACCCGCGCCCGCCGACCCCGTCGATATCGTCGCGAAAATGGACGGCCGCACCTACTTCGATCGCCTGAACGCCCTCATGGCCATCGACGCCCCCGCCCCCGCGGATGCCCCGGCACTACAGCGGTTCGCCACCATCGGGATAGCCCCCGGCGGCACCGCCGACACACTCTCCGCCGCCCAGCTCGACGCCGCCGTCACCACCGGACAGCAGCGCGTCACCGACTACCACGACGCGTCCACCGCCACCATCAACGACTGGAACTTCCCCGGCGTTGCGGGCCGCTACGGCACCAACTACGACCAGCGCGCCTACGTCGCCCGCATGGGCCTGGGCGGCAATGTTCCCGAGGACGCCATCTACCCCACCTACTACGGCACGGCCGACGGCCCGCACACCACCTTCCACATCCACTTCGCCCCCGGCCGACTCCCCCCGGTGGACGCCTTCTGGTCCATCACCGCCTACGCCGCCGACGGCTTCCTCATCCCCAACCCCGCCGGGGTCTACTCCGTCGGCCACCAGATCCCCGTCGCCCGCAACCCGGACGGCAGCGTCGACATCCTCGTCCAAAACGCCCGGCCCGCACCGGAATTCGCCACTGCCAACTGGCTCCCCATCCCCGAAACCGGCAAATTCACCCTCACCATGCGCCTCTACGCGCCCCAACCCGATGCGATAAACCACATCTGGCAACCACCGACCGTCACCTCGTCCTGAACGCGAAAACGCCCGCCTCGAATCCCGAGGCGGGCGTAGGTCATTCGCTGCGACGCGGCCGAAAACCGTTCGGCGCGTTACCCGGTCAGCTGGTGGTGGACTCCGGCTTCGGGGCGTCCTGCTCCTGCTTGATGATGCCCCGCTCGGTGCCCTCGTCCGCTTCCTGATCCGGTTCCGGATGTTCCGGGGAGAAGGTGGCGGGCAGGTTCTTCAGGTGGCGGTTCATGCTCACCACCAGCAGGACCGTGCCGACCAGCAGCACCAGCACGATCACCAGGCCCAGGGGGGACGCCTTACCGAATTCGGGTCCGGTGGGGGCGTTCTGGGCCTGGGCGAGCAGGGTGAGCATCATCGGGTGGCGTCCTCGGTGTGGGCAGTCTCGGTGTCGGCAGCGTCTTCGGTGTCGGCATCGTCGATTCCCGCGAACAGGTCGGTCTCCGGGATGGCGGTGCGCACCCGGGTCTTCGCGAGCTCGAATTCCTCTGTGGGCCAGAGCTTCTGCTGCAGATCGACCGGGATGGCGAAGAACGCGCCATTGGGGTCGATCTGGGTGGCGTGCGCGCGCAGCGCGTCATCGCGCTGCGGGAAGTACTTGGCGCATTCGATCTGGGTGGTGACCCGGCCCATGATGTCGCCGCGATCGCGGGCGTAGCCGCGCATGCGATCCATCCACTCCTGCATGGGGAACGGTTCGCCGCGGCGCTCGTACTCGTCCGCGAAGATCTCCAGGCGGGCCAGGCTGAAACCGTGGTTGTAGTACAGCTTCAGCGGCGTCCAGGGCTCGCCCGCGTCCGGGAAGCGTTCCGGATCGCCCGCCGCCTCGAACGCGGCGACCGAAACCTGGTGGCACATAATGTGATCCGGGTGCGGGTAGCCGCCCATCTCATCGTAGGTCGTCATGACGTGCGGCTTGAATTTCCGCACCACGCGCACCAGCGCCTCGGTGGCCTCCTCCAGGGGCACCAGCGCGAAGCTGCCCTCCGGCAGCGGCGGTAGCGGATCCCCTTCCGGCAGACCGGAATCCACGAAACCGAGCCACAACTGCTCGACGCCGAGCACCGCCGCGGCGGCCGCCATCTCCTGGCGGCGAACCTCGGAGATGTTCTCCTTGATACCGGGCGTATCCATGGCCGGGTTGAGGATGTCACCGCGCTCGCCACCGGTCAGGGTGACGACAAGAACGTCATTGCCCTCGGCGGCATAGCGCGCGGTGGTCGCCGCACCCTTGCTGGACTCGTCGTCGGGGTGCGCGTGTACCGCCATGAGGCGAAGACCACTCACTTCTCGTTCACCTCACCGATCACTGTTTCACCTCATCGCTCTCCGCCAGATCCAGGCAGGGGGTGGCCGATCTCCATTCCCTATAGTTCCATCCGACCGTCAATTGTTCCGACCTACCCCCCGGGAGCGTCCAGTCATGAGCGAAAGACCGGCCGGCCGGTACGGGACAGCGCGCCGCCAGACCCCCCGCTGGCTCATGATCGCGATCAGCGCGGTGGTGCTCATCGCCGGTCTGGGCGTCGCCTACGTGGGCTACAAGCAGTACGGACCCAAGGACATCGAACCCGATCGCCTCGGCTACACCGTCGTCGACGATGCCACCGTGAGCGTGGATTTCAAGGTGACCCGCAAGGATCCCGGCAAACCGGTCGTTTGCATCGTTCGCGCCATGACCGCCGACAGCGAAGAGGTCGGCCGCCGCGAAGTGCTCATCCCCGCCTCCGACAGCGGCACCGTCCGGCTGCAGACCACCCTGAAAACGACCGCCCGGGCCGGCGCGGGTAATGTCTACGCCTGCACCGATGACGTACCGGCGTATCTGCGCGCCGGGTGAAAAGTCCGGTACTCAACGCGCTTTGACGCCTCTACCTGCATCTTTGCGATTCGTGCTAAAATAACGCAACACACGGTTCCGGGGTTCGGAGCCGTGTTTGCTGCATTGACGGCCGGCGCTGTCGGGAACCTCCCCCAGGATGGCTCTGGCTGTCCGCTGTTGTCATGCCTGCCCTCGGGCGGGTTTCGGCAACGGATATCAGGGAAATCCCGGCATGCGCCGGGGACAACTACTAGGGAGTGATCGAGATGACTGAGACGAACGTGACCTGGCTGACCCCGGAGTCGCACGAGAGGCTCACGAGCGAACTCGGCGCGCTCATTGCCAACCGTCCGGTCATCGCGGCCGAAATCAATGAGCGCCGCGAAGAGGGCGACCTCAAGGAAAACGGCGGCTACCACGCGGCACGCGAAGAACAGGGCCAGCAGGAAGCCCGCATTCGCCAGCTACAGGAGCTGCTGAACAACGCGAAGGTCGGCGTCGCCCCGACCAAGTCCGGCGTCGCGCTGCCCGGATCCGTCGTCAAGGTCTATTACGACGGCGACGAGAGCGATACCGAAACCTTCCTCATCGCCACCCGCGAAGAGGGCCTCGGCAATGCCGACCTGGAGACCTACTCCCCCGCCTCCCCGCTGGGCGGCGCCCTCATCAACGCGAAGGTCGGTGAGACCCGCGAATACACCCTGCCCAACGGCAACACCATGAAGGTGACCTTGGTCAGCGCGGAGCCGTACCACAGCTAACCCGCCTCCCCGCGCCTTTAGCGCACGGCTGAGAGCCGTTGACCGTTAGGGACGCGTAGTAGCGGTCAGGCGCGACAACAATTTCGGGGGTACCCCAGGAGTTACCCCGACGCTTACGAAATCAGTTGTCACGCTGGCAAACGACGAAGCGCCGCACCGGAATCCGGTGCGGCGCTTCGTTTTTAGTTATGCGGCTATCAGGCGAGCGCTTGCTCTATGTCGGCGAGCAGATCGCTGATGTCCTCGATGCCGACCGAGAGGCGGACCAGGTCGGCGGGGACCTCGAGGAGGGAGCCCGCGGTGGAGGCGTGGGTCATGGCGCCGGGGTGCTCGATGAGCGATTCCACACCGCCGAGGGATTCGGCGAGGGTGAAGAGCTTGGTGCGGGCGCAGAAGTCCAGGGCCGCTTCCTTACCGCCGTGCACGCGCACCGAGATCATGCCGCCGAAGCGGCGCATCTGCTTCTGCGCGACGGTGTGACCCGGGTGCTCGGGCAGGCCGGGGTAGATGACCTGCGCGATCTTCGGGTGATTGGCCAGGAATTCGGCGATGGTCTCGGCATTGTCGCAATGCCGGTCCATGCGCAGCGCGAGCGTCTTGATACCGCGCAGGGTCAGGAACGCGTCCATCGGACCGGGCACCGCGCCCGCGCCGTTCTGCAGGAACGCGAACTTGGCGTCCATCTCCTGATCGTTGGTGATGAGCGCGCCGCCCACCACATCGGAGTGTCCGCCCAGGTACTTGGTGGTCGAATGCAGCACGATGTCCGCGCCCAGCAGCAGCGGCTGCTGCAGGTACGGCGAGGCGAAGGTGTTGTCCACCACCAGTTTCGCGCCACCGGCGTGCGCCACCGAGGCCAGCGCCGAGATATCGCCGATATTCAGCAGCGGATTGGTCGGGGTCTCGATCCACACCAGCTTGGTGTTCGGCCGCATGGCCGCGGCCACCGCGTCCGGATCGTTCACATGCGCCACCGAGTACTCGATGCCCCACTGGGTGAACACCTTGTCGATGAGCCGGAAGGTGCCGCCGTACGCGTCATCCGGAATGACCAGGTGATCCCCGGGCCGCAGATTCGCGCGCAGCGCACAGTCGGTGGCCGCCATCCCCGAGGAGAAGGCCCGCCCGTAGGTGCCCGATTCCAGCGCCGCGAGATTCGCCTCCAGCGCGGTCCGGGTCGGATTACCGGTGCGCGCGTACTCGTACCCGCCGCGCATCCCGCCGACGCCGTCCTGGGCGAAAGTCGAACTCGCGTAGATGGGCACGTTCACCGCACCGGTCTGAGGGTCCGGATCGAACCCGGCGTGCACCGCCCGTGTGGAGAAACCCAGCTGATCGCTCATACCCCACAGCCTAAGTCGCTGCGTATTCGCCCCTGCGCGCGGGCGGGTACCGGATCTCGCCGACAGCGGCGGCGGCATCCTAGGCTGTGGGCATGGTCACCGTAGACGAGCTGTTCGCCATCGATTCTCTGCTCAGTGATGAGGAGCGGGCTATTCGCGATACCGTGCGCGATTTCGCGGCGGAGCGGTTGCGGCCGCATATCGCGGACTGGTTCGAGGCGGGGACGTTCCCGGCCCGGGAGTTGGCCCCCGAACTGGGGAAGCTGGGGCTGCTCGGCATGCACCTGGAGGGATACGGCTGCGCGGGGACCTCTGCCACCGCGTACGGGCTGGCCTGCCTGGAGCTCGAGGCGGTGGATTCCGGTGTGCGGAGCATGGTTTCGGTACAGGGCTCGCTCGCCATGACGGCGATTCACAAGTACGGGTCCGAGGAGCAGAAGCAGCGCTGGCTGCCGGGGATGGCGGCGGGACAGCTGCTCGGTTGCTTCGGATTGACCGAGCCGGATTTCGGGTCCAATCCGGGCGGAATGCGCACGCGCGCAAGGCGAGACGGGGACGACTGGATCCTGGACGGATCCAAGATGTGGATCACCAACGGATCCGTCGCGGATGTGGCGGTGGTGTGGGCGCAATCACGCGAAGGTGAGCGGGACACCATTCGCGGCTTCGTAGTCCCCACGGACACACCGGGATTCAGCGCCAACGAAATCCACCGCAAACTGTCGCTGCGCGCCTCCATCACCGCCGAACTGTCCCTGGACGGGGTGCGGCTGCCCGCCGACGCCATGCTGCCCGAGGCGCGCGGGCTCACCGCACCGCTGGGCTGCCTGTCCGAGGCGCGCTTCGGCATTATCTTCGGCGCGCTCGGCGCGGCCCGCGACTGTCTTTCCGCCGCAATCGATTACGCGCGCAGCCGCGAGGTCTTCGACAAGCCGCTCGCCGCCTATCAGCTCACCCAGGCCAAGCTCGCGGATATGGCCGTCGAACTCGGCAAGGGACAGCTGCTGGCGCTGCACCTGGGCCGCCTCAAGGATCAGGGCGTTATTCGCGGCGAACAGATCAGCGCGGGCAAACTGAACAGCACCCGCGAGGCCATCGCCATCGCCCGCGAATGCCGGACCATCCTGGGCGCCAACGGCATCAGCCTCGAATACCCGGTGCTGCGGCACGCCAACAACCTGGAATCGGTGCTCACCTACGAGGGCACGGCGGAGGTGCACCAGCTGGTGCTCGGTGAAGCGCTCACCGGATCCAAAGCCTTCCGCTGAGATCCGTCCACGATCTCGGAGACGAATCCGGCGACAAGTGCGCTATATCTCACAGCGGGTGCCGCGCATGCCGGGCGGCGGCTAGCATGACCAGGTGTTTTTGCCCGGCTCCGCGTTGCTCGTCGTCTCGGCGCGTAAGACTTTGAACCGCCTGCAGCGCACACACGGAGCTCCGGCCGTCGAGGCCATGCGCGAGTTCCCGGGTGTGGCCGCGCAGGTGGATCAGCATGCCGCCGCCATTCGGGACATTCTCGAAGTGGGCGTGGAGAATTCGAGCGTCGTCCCGGTGAGCGTACTGCTCGCCGGATACGCGCGCGGGCTGCTCGAGGACCTGCGCGAGACGGGGCTGCAAGCGCCGTACGACTCCGAGGATTGGCAGTGCGCCGAATGGGTGCATCTGCGCCTGGCCGCGGTGTGCGCGCTCGCCCGCGGCGAATGACAGTTGAGGACAGTGAAACGGCCCACGTACGCGAAGTACGTGGGCCGTTTCATTTCCCCTGGTGAATGTCAGTACCGACCGGGTTGACCGCCACGGTCCGGCATATCGCCGCCGCGATCGGGCATCTGCCCCTGCGGGCCGGGCTGGCCGTAGCCCTGCTGGCCATAACCCTGCTGCCCGTAACCCTGCGGACCGTAACCCGGTGAGCCGACGGGCTGTTCGGCCCATTTGCCCGGCGGCATCTGCTGTCCGCCCATGGGCCGCTGACCACCCTGCTGCGCCATCATCGCGCGCTGCTGTTCCATCGCCTCGCGCTGGCGGGCCGCGTCCTCGCGACCGCGCTGGAACGCCTGGGCGTGACCCTTCATCTCGGGCATCTCACCCTCGATGGTTTCGAGCCAGCCTTCCCAGCGCTGCTGCATGGGCCGGATCAATCCGCCGCCGACGCCGACCACCAGCACACCGCCGATGACCGCGAGCACGGTGATGAGAATCGGCATGGTGACCGAGGTCGCCACCCCGATCTGATTGAGCGCCGCGATGATGCCGACGCCCCAGATGAACACCGCCGCAATGCGTCCCATCATGCGGCCGTAGGACAGACCGCTGAGCATATTCGCGATCATGTCCATCACCACGGTGGCGATGGCACCCGCGACACACACGATGATGATGGCCACGGCCAGCCTGGGCAGCCAGGACACGATGCCGTCCAGCATGGTACTGATCGGATTCGGCCCGAACACACCGAATCCCAGTTGCAGCGTGATCAAAAGTATTGCGTAGTAAGCCAATTTGGCGATGATGCCGACCGCGTCGTAGCTGCTGCGCGCGAGCATGTCCTTGATGCCGCCGCGTTCGACGAGCCGGTCGAAGCCGACCTGATGCAGAATCCGAGTGACCAGCCGGGCGACGAGCTTGGCGACCAGCCAGCCGATGATCAGGATGGCGAGGAAGCCCGCGAACTTCGGCACGAACGTGGCGACCGAACTCCACGCGTCCGAGAGGCCCTGCTGGATATCGATAGCCAAACTCGAGGTGTGCATACCCCGTCCCTTCGCTATCCGTTCCGGCCGGGTTGCCGGAACTTGCTCCAAGGGCGGTTATACCCGTCGGCGATCATGAGATTCGTCGGTTTGCGAAATAGTTGCCAAATCGGGTGCCTGCGATTTGCCGAACGGCTCTTCCGAAAAGCCGAAACCCTCCCGGAGCGAATGCTCCGGGAGGGTTCTGACGGGGTCTTACCGGCTTTTCACGGGCTGATCGGAGTCAACCGGACGGGCTCAGTACGCGCTGTTGACGTTGTCCATCGAACCGTAGCGCGCGGCGGCATAGTTGCAGGCGGCCACGATGTTCGCGACGGGGTTCCAGACATCGAACGGGGTGCCGTCGACGTGGTACGCGGCGAAGGTCGGGTCGATCACCTGGAGCAGGCCCTTGGACGGGATGCCCATGGCCGCGTTCGAGTCATACAGGTTGATCGCCTGCGGGTTGCCGCTGGATTCGCGCAGGATATTGCGGAGGATGCCCTCGTAGCTGCCCGGGATGCCGCGCTGGGACATGATGTCCAGCGCCTGACGGATCCAGCCGTCCAGGTTGTCCGGGTAGGACGGGGCGGGCGGCGCGACCGGGACGACCGGAGCGGGCGCGGGGGCCGGCATCGGGGCGGGCACGGCGGCGGCCGGGGCCGGGGCGGCGGGCTGCTCATTGGCCGGGACGTGCACGGCGGGAGCGGCCGCGGCGAGGGTCTGCTTCAGGGCGACCGGGTGCACGTCGCCGTTCGCGGCGCCGGCGGCGGTGATAATGGAGCCGAAGACTCCGAGAGCAAGGGCGGCGGTACCGGCCGTACGGGCGGCGGCAACCACCTTGCTACGTCTAGCAGGGTCACGCAGAGCAGTCATGGCGTTCGTGGGCATGGCGAATTTGGATTCCTGTTCGGTTTCTGGGCTCGCAGGCCTGGAAAAGGCAGCGCGGAACCAGGCGGGCGTCTCTCGACGGGCACCGGTGGCGCTGGGGCTGTTTCGCGTTGCTGTTGTGAGACCCATTGCGGGCCAGGGAAACTCGACGCTCTAGGAGACTTGCGAAGTACGTGCCGGCCGCTTCGGGCCGCGGCGCCTCATCGCACCGTTGTCGTGTTCACGTTCCGCATGTGTGTCGACATCTCCTTGCGTCAACCAGACTTGTGGTCTGTTTCCAACAAGGTCACAGCTTGATTGCGCTTGGTTAACACAGCCTGAACCAAAGTTGAACAGAAGGTAAATCGGCTAGCTCGGCAACCCAAGGACCTGCATTAATACAAGCACTGACCTGGTGATTCAATTCAAACTAGTAAGTGTTTTAGATCACAGAAGAATTTAGACCCTAATTGCCGATATACCCGGATTGGCCGTTTTTTCGGCGTTTCGCGCACCCTTAGCGAGCATTCAGCAACCACCGATCACAGGCCAATCACGGTGATCATCAAAGAAAACGCACCGAATACCGCGTTTTCGGGAACCGGATGAGCCGATTCGGAGACCGGCTTTCCGGGCGTCCAGACGGCCCTACGAGACCGTTTCGTTACCGAATCGCCCCAGGGCGCCCCCACAGCCATCCAGTCCGTGTGTGAGGTCAGCAGGGCCCCGGACCTTCGGGTCCTGGTCCGGGCGGTTCAGGCGGCCCGGTCCGAACCGGGCTGCCATGCCGGGGCGGGTACCGGTGCGGGCGAGCCGAATCTGCGCAGGGCGCGCATCAGCAGCGGGAGCATGAGCATCATGAGCAGTAGCCGGATGGTCTGCACACTCGTGATGAGCGGCAGATTCGCGTTCATCTTGTCGGCGGTCGCCAGCACCGCGTTGATACCGCCGGGGGTGGTGGCCAGGTACAGGTCCGACATCTCCAGATCGACGAAATAGGCCAGGCCCAAAGCCAATCCGGCCACCAGCACCGAGAGCGCGAGCACCGCGGCGGTCATGGCCGGGATCATCCGCGCCATCTCGCGCACCACCCTGCGGGTGAAGCGGGTGCCGACATCGAAACCGATGAGCACGAACAGCAGATCCTTGAACAGATGTGTGGGCGCGTAACCGTGGCTGATACCGGTCGCGGTCAGCACCGCGGTGAGCAGCATCGGACCCAGCAGCGCCGCATTGGGCAGGCCGATCCGGCGGCCCACCCATATCCCCAGCACGCACAGCATGATCGCGGTGGAGATGCCCGCGACCTGATCGCCGCGGCCGACGATCATCCAGTACGGCAGATTCGGATCCGTCACCGAACCGCCGAGAGTCGCTGTGCTGTAGGCGATTCCCTCTTGATCATCGAGCAGCGCGGCGACCGCCGGTGCGCTCAGCGCGACCAGCGCCACCCGCAGATACTGCATGAACGCCACCCGGCGCGGATCGGCGTCGAGTTCATCGGCGGCGGCCACCACCGCGGCCGAGCCACCGGCCAGCATCCCCAGCGTCGCGGTCGGAATATCCACCTTGGTCACCCGCGCGAACACCAGCGCGACCCCGACACTCAAGAAGATGGTCGCCACGGTCACCGCGGCCACGGGCAGCAGATCCCACCCGATCGAAGTCAGCAGCGATATCTGCAGATAGCTGCCCATCACCACGCCGAGCATGCCCTGCACACCCAGATTGACCTGCACCGGAAGCGGTTTCGGCAGCCGCCCGCTGAGCGCGAGCGCGGCGCCGACCACGATCGCCAGAATCATCTGCGGGGCGGGAAACCCGACCCGGTCCAGCAGTGCCGCACCGGCGAGCACCGCGCTCGCCAGTGCCACCCAGGTGAGCGCCTGCCTCCAGTTCATACGAGCCGATCCTGCCCGCCGCCCATGAACGGACAGTAACGCACCAGTTACCTACCCCGCAGCCCCGCTGTGAGTTCTGATGCATAAACGAATCCCCAAGTGCGAGGCCACAAATCACACGGAAGTAATTCGCGGTTTCCCCCGTCATCCCGGCATGTTTTTAGCCGGGATCCACAGGGGCAGCGCATCGGCTAATTGTGTGGATCCCGGCCGAATACGCGCCGGGATGACGGGCGCGCGCCGCCCGAAGCGGGATGCGCGCTGCCCAACGGATTGAGCTGTCAGGAAAGCACTCCATCGCTGAGGAAGCCCAGCAGATCGTGGCGGGTGATGACGCCGACCGGCTTGCCGTCGTCGACGACCATCAGCGCGTCGGTGCTCTCGAGCAGTTTGGTGGCGGCCGAAACCGGTTCGCCCGCACCGATGAGCGGAAACGCCGCGCTCATATGCTGTGCCACCGAATCGGTGAGCTTGGCGCGTCCCTCGAACACATCCGAGAGCAGATCGCGCTCGGTCACGCTGCCCGCGACCTCGCCTGCCATCACCGGCGGTTCCGCACCGACGACCGGCATCTGCGAGACGCCGTATTCGCGCAGGATCTCGATGGCATCGCGCACGGTCTCCTGCGGATGCGTGTGCACCAGATCCGGCAGTTCACCGGACTTGCCGCGCAACACATCTCCCACGTGCACCTCGGCGGTGGACCCGTCCAGGCGCGAGCGCAGGAAGCCGTAGGAGCTCATCCACTGATCGTTGAAGATCTTGGACAGGTAGCCGCGGCCACCGTCCGGGAGCAGCACCACGACCACGGCATCGGGATCGCGCTCGGCGACCTTGAGCGCCGCGACCACGGCCATACCGCAGGAGCCGCCGACCAGCAGGCCCTCTTCGCGGGCGAGGCGACGGGTCATCTCGAAGGAGTCGGCATCGGAGACCGCGATGATCTCGTCCGGGATGGCCGGATCGTAGGCGGACGGCCAGAAGTCCTCGCCCACACCCTCGACCAGGTACGGGCGGCCGGTGCCGCCGGAGTACACCGAGCCCTCGGGATCAGCACCGATGACCTTGACCTTGCCGCCGGAGATCTCCTTCAGGTAGCGGCCGGTGCCGGTGATGGTGCCGCCGGTGCCGACGCCCGCCACGAAGTGCGTGACCTTGCCCTCGGTATCGGCCCAGATCTCGGGACCGGTGGTCTCGTAATGCGATTCCGGACCGCCCGGGTTGGAGTACTGGTTCGGCTTCCAGGCACCCTCGATCTCGCGCACCAGGCGATCGGAGACGTTGTAGTAGCTGTCCGGATCCTCCGGCGCGACCGCGGTCGGGCACACCACGACCTCGGCGCCGTAGGCGCGCAGCACGTTTCGCTTGTCCTCGGAAACCTTGTCCGGGCAGACGAATACGCACTTGTACCCGCGCTGCTGGGCCACCAGGGCCAGGCCGACGCCGGTATTGCCGGAGGTCGGCTCGACGATGGTGCCGCCGGGCTTCAACAGTCCGGCCTCTTCGGCGGCATCGATCATCTTGACGGCGATGCGGTCCTTGGAGCTGCCACCGGGGTTCAGGTACTCGACCTTCGCCGCGACCAGTCCGGAGTTCGGGCCCACCACGGAGTTCAACCGGACGAGGGGGGTGTTTCCGATCAGATCGACGACGGAGTCAGCAATGCGCATACCCCTCATCGTTGCAGAAAGGAGATGGGGGCTTGCGCGCACGTCGGCGATCTCACGGTCGCGGGAAATTACCATCGCCGCATGAGGACGCCGACCCGTGTGCGCGCTGCCCTGCTGCTCGGTTGCCTGACCGGGACGACCATGATCGTTTGCGCGCCCGCGGCGCAAGCCCGGACCGTCGAATTCCCCCAGGTGCCGACCATGTTCCGGGACGGACTCTGCGGCGGCAGCGTCCGAGTCTGGACCGATACCGATCCGAACTGGCCGGGGCGAGCGATCTTCAATGTGCGCGCCACCCCGATCGTCGGCTACGGCCCGGGCGAGTACAGCTTCGCACCGCTGTGCGAGAACGTGACCACGGTCGCCTGGCGCAATATGAACACCGGGGCCACCGGCGAATACCGGGTAACCGTCGTCGCGGGCATCTACGGCAGCATCCAGTACGCGCAGTACCAGGACACCGGCCCCGGGCACATCGTGGTGACCTCCTTCACGGACATGGCCAACATCCCCCAGCGGGGCGAGTTCGACGTGCAATGAGGGATATTTCACCGTTCAGTCATTGGGATACCGGCATACCGGATGTTTGACGCGGAACACACCCGTCGTAGATTCGAAGTGGTTCAACCCCCTGCACTTAAGGAGTCCTCATGGCTGAGGCCGTTATCGTTTCGTACGCCCGCTCGCCCATCGGCCGCGCAGGCAAGGGTTCGCTCGTGGGTATGCGACCGGACGACCTGGCCGCCCAGATGGTGCAGGCCGCCCTCGACAAGGTCCCCGGCCTGGCCGTGAGCGATGTCGAAGACCTCATCCTGGGCTGCGGCCAGCCCGCCGGCGAGGCCGGTTTCAATATGGCCCGCGCGGTCGCGGTGCAGCTGGGCTACGACTACCTGCCCGGTGTCACCCTGAACCGCTACTGCTCCTCCTCGCTGCAGACCACCCGGATGGCCTTCCACGCCATCAAGGCGGGCGAGGGCGATGTCTTCATTTCCGCCGGCGTCGAGACGGTTTCGCGCTTCCCGAAGGGCACCGCCGACGGCTGGCCGGACAGCCACAACCTGACCTTCGCCGATGCCGAGGCCCGCACCAAGGCCACCGCCGAGTCGAACGCCACCTGGACCGACCCGCGCGAGAACGACCTGCTCCCGGACGTCTACATCGCCATGGGCCAGACCGCCGAGAACGTCGCCACCTTCACCGGCATCTCGCGTGAGGACCAGGACCACTGGGCCGTGCGTTCGCAGAACCGCGCCGAGGATGCCATCAAGTCCGGTTTCTTCGAGCGTGAGATCACCCCGGTGACCCTGCCCGACGGCACCGTCGTCACCGCCGATGACGGCCCGCGCGCCGGCACCACCTACGAGAAGCTCTCGACGCTGAAGCCGGTCTTCCGCGCCGACGGCACCGTCACCGCCGGTAACGCCTGCCCGCTGAACGACGGCGCGGCCGCGCTGGTCGTCATGAGCGACACCAAGGCCAAGGCGCTGGGCCTGACCCCGCTGGCCCGCATCGTGGCCACCGGCGTCTCCGGCCTGTCCCCGGAGATCATGGGCCTGGGCCCGATCGAGGCCGTGCGCAAGACCCTGAACAACGCCAATATGACCATCGGCGATCTCGACCTGTACGAGATCAACGAGGCGTTCGCCGTTCAGGTGCTGGGTTCCGCCCGCGAGCTGGGCATGGACCACGACAAGCTGAACGTCTCCGGTGGCGCGATCGCGCTGGGCCACCCGTTCGGCATGACCGGCGCGCGCATCACCGCCACCCTGATCAACAACCTGCAGACCCAGGACAAGCAGTTCGGCCTGGAGACCATGTGTGTGGGTGGCGGCCAGGGCATGGCGATGATCATCGAGCGCCTGAGCTGATAGCCCCCGAGACTCGTTGAACGGTCCCGCACTTCGGTGCGGGACCGTTCTTCGTTATTACCGATGAGGTAATCGACTTCGCTACCTCGGAGCGGAAAACTGAAGAGCAACAACGCAGTACCACTCCAGGAGCGCGAGATGCCCGGTTACGCCATTGCCCATCTGTACGACGTCGACGCCAACGCCGATATCGTGGAGTACCTCGAGCGCATCGATTCGACCCTGGCCCCGTTCGGCGGGAAATTCCTCGTGCACGGCGGGAATCAGCTCTCGGTGGAGGGGCCGGAGCACGCGTTGGCGGTCGTCATCGAATTCCCGGACTACCAGGCGGTTCAGGACTGGTATCGGTCCGAGGCGTATCAGGCGATCCTGCCGCTGCGCACCGGGAACGCCCGTGGCACAGCGATTCTCGCGGAGGACTGCGGTAAGGACCACATCGCCACCGATGTGCTCGAAGGCTGAGCTCGGCGCAAACGAAAGGGCGGGTACCGGAAACCGGTACCCGCCCTTGGCGTTTCGAGCGCTAGTTATTGCTGTTGAAGTACGACAGCAGGCGCAGGATCTCGACGTACAGCCACACCAGGGTGACGGTCAGGCCGAATGCCACGCCCCACGCGGCCTTTTCGGGCGCACCGGCGCGGATCATCTGATCGGCGGCGTCGAAGTCCAGCAGGAAGCTGAAGGCCGCGATGCCGATGCAGACCAGGCTGAAGATGATCGCCACGGTGCCACCGTCGCGCAGGCCGAAGCCGCCCGGGGTGAAGAAACCGGCGATCAGGTTGCCGAGCATGAGCACCAGCACGCCGATCATGGCGCCGACCATCATGCGGGTGAAGCGCGGGGTGACGCGGATCGCGCCGGTCTTGTAGACGATCAGCATGCCGAAGAACACGCCGAAGGTGCCGAGCACGGCCTGTGCGATCAGCCCGGAGCCGCCCGCGCCGCCGAACGAGATATTGGTGAACATGAACGACAGCGAGCCGAGGAACAGGCCCTCGAACGCCGCGTAGCTGAGCACCAGGGCCGGGTTGTACTTACGCCCGAAGCTGACGACCATGGCCAGCACGAAGCCGATGAGCGCGCCGCCCAGGGCGAGCGGTGCGGCCAGGCTGTGGTTGGCCGAGGTGAGCGCGTACGAGATGATCGCCGCGACGGTGACCACGCCGAGCGTGATGCCGGTCTTGGTGACGACATCGTCGATGGTCATGGGCCGGGTGGTCGGGACCGCGGGCTGGTAGGGCTGCTGGTAGCCGCCACCGGTGGGCGGGTACATGGGCGGCTGCGAACCATACTGCGTCTGCCCGTACTGCGGGGGCTGCTGACCGTACTGAGGTGCGGACGGCCCGGCTCCAGTGGGGGCCGAGCCGAAGCCGGCGTAGCCGCCGTTCTGCTGCGGCGACAAGTTCCGGAAGACCGGGTTGGAAGTGGTGCGCAAGGCGCTTCCCTTTCTGGAGTCGCGGCCCACGAATGTCGTGGCCTCGTTCTACCTGTCCAACGTGAGGTGGCTATGGCGAGTTCCCGAACCGCCACGGATCGGACACAGTGGACTTTACCCGAGCTTTACCCTGTATGCCGACCGGTCGGCCCGGAAATACGCCCGATCCGGTCACCCGGCCGGGCCGGATCGGCCCGCGTACCCGGCACGCGAGAAGCTCGGCTCAGCCCAGTCGGCTCATCACCCGATCGGCGATCAATTCGAGGTGGTCGAGGTCGTTCAGATCCAGAATTTGCAGGTAGACGCGGGTCGTACCGGCGATCTCGGCATAGCGGCCGATCTTGTCGACCACTTCCTCCGGGCTGCCCGCGAGGCCGTTGGCCTTCAATTCGTCCACATCCCGGCCGATTGCGGCCGCGCGGCGCTCCACCTCGGCGTCGGTCGCGCCGACACAGGCGACCAGGGCATTGGAGAAGGTGATCTCCTGTGGATCGCGCCCGGCCTCCTTGGCCGCGCGGCGCACCCGCTCGAACTGTTCGGCGCAGGTCTCGGCGGATTGGAAGGGGACATTGAACTCATCGGCGTACTTCGCCGCGATGCGCGGGGTGCGCTTGGCGCCCATGCCGCCGATGACCACGGGGATCTTGGACTGCGCGGGCTTGGGCAGGGCCGGAGAGTCTTTCAGCGTGTAGTGCTCGCCGTCGAAGCAGAAGGTCTCACCCGCCGGGGTGCCCCACAGCCCGGTGATAATCGCCAGCTGCTCCTCGTAGCGCGGGAACTTGTCGGCGGGGAACGGAATGCCGTAGGCGGTGTGCTCACCCTCGTACCAGCCTGCGCCCAAACCGAATTCGACGCGGCCGCCGGACATGGCGTCGACCTGCGCGACCTGGATGGCCAGCACGCCGGGCAGCCGGAAGGTGGCGGCGGTGACCAGGGTGCCGAGGCGGATCCGTTTCGTCTCGCGGGCCAGACCCGCCAGGGTGATCCAGGCGTCGGTGGGTCCGGGCAGGCCGTCGGCCGAGCCCATGGCCAGGTAGTGATCGGAGCGGAAGAAGGCGTCGTAGCCCAGGTCCTCGGTGGCCTTGGCCACGCTCAGCAGGGTGTCGTAGCTGGCGCCCTGCTGGGGTTCGGTGAAGATACGAAGATCAATTCGTCCCATGTAGCCCATTGTGCTGTCGGCCGCCGAGCACTGGTCAGGCGGCCTCAGGTGTGCAGGCCGCGCACCGAACGGGTGACCGTGAACTTGCGATTGCGGCCGATGACCTCGGTCTTGCCGACCAGGCGTTCCATCACGCCCCGGTAGTTGAGGTGGGTGTTGTAGACGGTCCAGAGTTCACCGCCCGGGCGCAGCACCCGGCCGGTCTCGGAGAACATCTTGATGGCCGAACCGGTGTGCACGGCCGCGCCGACATGGAAGGGCGGATTGCAGACCACCAGATCCGCGCTGTTGTCGGGAGCGCTGGACATGGCATCGTCGCGCAGCACGGTGATGCGGTCCGCCACATCGTTCGCCGCCGCGGTGGCCCGGGTGGAGGCGACCGCCGCTGCCGACTGATCGGTCGCGGTGACGCGGATGCCGGGCCGCGCCTTGGCCAGCGCGACCGCGAGAATGCCGGTGCCGCAACCGAGATCGATGGCATCGCGGGCATCGGGCTTCATCCGCTTGAGGTAGTCGAGCAGGAAGCGGGTGCCGATATCCAGGCGCGAACCGGAGAAGGCGGCACCGTGCGCGACCACTTCCAGATCATGGTCGTCGAGCCGGTTGCGCAGCGGAAAGCGCAGTTCGCCAACCGGTTTCGGGTCGGTGGCGAGTAGCACCCGGGATTTCTGGCGACCGCGACTGGCCTGCACCGCACCGAAGGATTCGGCCAGCACCGCGTTCATGGCAGGGGTCAGGTATTTATCCCGCCCACCCGCGTACACCCGGACCTCGGGCGCGGCGTAGCGGGCGATGGCGTCGGCGGTCTCGGCGATACCGGACAGCGCACGCGGCAACCGCCACAACACAACTCGGACATCGGCGAGCAGGCGCTCACCGAGTTCGCACACGGTGTAGCGATCGGTGAGGCCGACCTGCCGCGCGTTATTGGCCAGTGCCAGTTCACCGGTCAGCAGATCCTGGTGCACGCGCAGGCCGCGCAGATCGTGTGCCGCCGCCGCGCCGAGGGTGAGTGCGCCGTATCCGTCATCGATCACCGCCACCCGATCATCACCCGCGGCGGCCAGCGCTTCGGCCGCCTCATCGAGTAGTAGTCGATCGGCGGCGTCGACCGCGTAGAGGTTCACCGCCTCCACATCCGGATACCGCCGCAATCGGCTCAGCACGTCCTCGACCTCAACCACACCTACAGTGTGCTAGATCATTGCCGAACCGTCCCATCGGGCCGTGTTTCCGGCTTGATGAGCGGTTGCCCGGGCGTTGCGCGCTCGGTTTTCGGCATCATCGCGGCGGCCGCGATCATGACCACCGCCATGGCCGCGACACCGAGGAAGACGAGGTGGATGGCGGGTGAGAGGTCTTGCGGGGCCGGATGATCGGTACTGCCGATGCGCGAATTCACCAGTGCGCCGAACATCGCCACGCCGAGCGCGCTGCCCAGCGAGCGCGCGAACATATTGGTGGAGGTGACCACGCCGCGCTCGGACCATTCGGCGCTGGACTGCGCGGCGATCAGGGTGGGACTGGCCACCAGGCCCATGCCCGCGCCGACCACGAAACAGCCCAGCGCCACCTGTAGCAGGCTGGAATCCTCGTTGACCAGCAGCAATGTGGCCGCGCCCACCGCGGCGAGCACACTGCCGATCACCGAGGTGGCACGGAAACCTATGCGCAGGTACACCTTTCCGGCCTGGGAGGCGGTGAGCGGCCAGCCCATGGTGAGCGCACCGGCGGTGAGTCCGGCGATCAAAGCCCCTGCGCCGAGCACGCCCTGCGCGAAAGTCGGCACGTACGAGGTGAGTCCGAGCAATATCGCGCCGACCAGCAGCGACACCAGACTGCTCGCCACCAGGATGCGCCGGGTGAAAACCCACAGCGGCAGAATCGGATTCGCGGCCTTGCGCTCGACCAGCACGAACAGGATGAGCATCAGCGTGCCGCCCGCGAAGAGTCCGAGGCTCGCCGGTGCGGTCCACGACCAGGCCTGACCGCCCTCCAGCAGCGCCAGCATGAGCCCGCCCGCGCCGATGGTGAGCAGCCCCGCGCCCAGATAGTCGATCCGATGGTGTTCGCGCGGAGCGCTTTCGGTGAACTTGCGCAGGATCATCCAGCCCGCCACCACCGATAGCGGCAGATTGATCAGGAAGATCCAGCGCCAGCTGATGTATTCGGAGAACACCCCGCCCAGCAGCGGCCCGAGTACCGAGGACGCCGCCCATACGCTGGCCAGGTACGCCTGCACCTTGGCGCGCTCCTGCACGGTGTAGATATCGCCCGCGATGGTGATGGCCATCGGCCCCACCGCGCCCGCGCCGATGCCCTGGATGGCCCGGAAGATGATCAGCCCGATCATGCTGGTGGCGAGCCCGCACAGCAGCGATCCGATCGCGAAGACCGCGATCCCGAAGAGCATCACCGGTTTCCGGCCCACCATATCGGCGAGCTTGCCGTAGATGGGCACGGTCACCGCCTGCGCCAGCAGGTAGATGCTGAAAAGCCAAGGGAACTGCGAGAACCCGCCCAGCTGATCGGTGATCGTCAGCACCGCGGTGGCGATCACCGTCGAATCCAGCGCCACCAGCGAGGTCGCCAGCATGATCGCGGCCAGTACCGGCCCGCGTTCGGATCGCAACCCGATGCCCGACACGGATTCGGTCGCCGTCACGGGCAACCCCTTTCGTTAGCTCAACTCAACAGTTGAGTCGAACACAGAAACCGCCCGGCTATTCCGCTCTCGGTGAAATAGCCCGCATTCCGGGACGATGACGCGCGTCCCGGTGAAATGCCCTGGGCGCGGCCGATACCCGGCACGGCGGAAGACCGGAGCGCGAGCCGCGTCTGCGGGAGCGGCTCGCGCCGGCGCCGGATCAGAGCGATCCGGCGAGCTCTCGTAGCACCGGCAGGCTCACCGAGCCCGAACCCAGCACCACGTCATGGAAGGTCTTGATATCGAAGTCCGCGCCCAGGCGCTCCTGTGCGGCGGCACGCTGGCGGCGGATTTCGAGCTGGCCGACCTTGTAGGCGACGGCCTGACCGGGCATGGCGATATAGCGGTCCACCTCGGTGCGGATCTCGTCCACACCGACCGGGGCATTGGCGACCATGAAGTCGATGGCCTGCTGGCGGGTCCAGCCCTTGGCATGCAGACCGGTGTCGACCACCAGCCGGCAGGAGCGCCAGGAGTCTGCCGCCAGCATGCCGATGCGGGCCAGATCGTCCGGGTACAAACCCATTTCGTCGGCCAGACGTTCGGTGTAGAGGGCCCAGCCCTCCACGAACGCGGTATTGGAGAAGGACATGCGCTGGAAGCGCGGCAGATGGTCCAGCTCATTGGCGATGGTGAGCTGGAGATGGTGACCCGGAATGGCCTCGTGATACGCGACCGCCGCGGTCTCATACCTGTTGCGGCCCTTGGGATCATGCAGGTTGACGAAGTACGCGCCGGGCCGGGACCCGTCGGCCGCGGGCGGGAAGTAGTAGGCCGCGGGCGCGTCGGGCGCGAGGAAATCCGGGACCGGCACGATATCGCAGGACTGCACGGGGAGTCGGCCGAACCAATTGCCCATCTCGACATTGGCGGCGGCCAGACAGGCGCGCGCCTCGACCATGATCTCCTCGCGGTCGCCGTAGCGCAGCGCCGAATCCTCGCGCAGCCGGGCGAAGATCTCGCTCTGCTCGGTCAGGCCGAAGAGCCGCTCACCGATTTCGGCGTATTCGGCGCGCAGCCCGGCCAATTCGTCCAGTCCGAGCTGATGGATCTCCTCCGCGCCCAGATCGGGCAGCGTGGTGTGCAGCCGGAGCAGGCGACCGTAGATGTCCGCACCGTCATCGCCGAGCCAGCACAGGCCGGGCTGTTCATCGGGGCGGGCCACCGGCAGCAGTTCCTCGGCGAGCACCCGGCGGTATTCGGCGAAGGCGGGACGGATGACCTCGCGCACCACCTCGGCCAGGTCTGCGCGCCAAGCCTTTTCGCCATCCCAGTCCGCCGGACCGGCGAAGGTGGCGAACGGATCGGCGTCGATATCGGAGGCCAGGTATCCGTCGAGCTGATTGAGCGACCGCTCGATGGTGATGCGCGCGGGCGTGCGACCGGCGGCCAGCCCGGCGCGGAAGCGCGCGACGGCCTGGTCCACGAGTGCGCCGAACTGCCGGAAGCGCCGCACCAGCGCCAGGGCGTTCTCCGGTGCGGGCGCGTTGAGCTGCGGGGCCATGGTGAGCAGGCCCGCGTGCACACCCGTCATCTGATCCGAGGCCAGTTCCACCGGCCGCCATTCCAGCTGGGCGGCGGCGGAGACCAATTCGGTGCGCAGCAGGCTGCGGGTGACGCGGTCCTCGGCGTTCAACAGCTCGGGATCGAGGGCGTCGACCTCGGTGATCAGCTCGCGCCACGCACCGAGCAACCGCTGCTCGGCGGCTTCGGACAGATCCTCGATCCGATCGTCGAAACGCCTGTCCCCCAACAGTGTTGCCTCACTGGGCGCGGACTCCAGCATGGTGTCCCAGTACCGGTCGGCAAGGGCGATGAGTTCCTCGTGCGCATCCATGCAACCCATCATGCACGCGCGCCAACCGGACCGAAACGGCCCGGCCGACTTCGCACCCCTGCGACTTCCGGCCACCCGCGCGGCAATCGGTGAACACCGCTCAGTGCCGGGGCGGCACCGGAATTCGCATGAGATCCTCGGCGACGACGATCTCGCCGTCGAACTCTTTGCGCGCCTCGGACAGATGGTCGTCGAGTGAGCGATAGCGCTGTGAGAAGTGGGTGAGCACCAGGGTGCGCGCACCGGCGCGGGCCGCGACCTCGCCCGCCTGCCCGGCCGTGAGATGTCCGAACTCGGTGGCGAGATGGGTATCGGCGTCCACGAAGGTGGCCTCGATGACCAGCATGTCCACCCCCGCCGCCAGTTCGTGCACCCCATCGCACATACGCGTGTCCATGATGAACGCGAAGCTCTGCCCCCGGCGCAATTCGCTGACCTCGTCGAGATAGATGGTGCGCCCGTCGATCTCGACCTCGCCATCGCGCTGTAGTCGGCCGACCACCGGTCCGGACAGTCCGAATTCGCGCAGCAGTTCCGGCACGATCCGCCGTCCGTCGGCCTCGGTGAGCCGATACCCGAACGCCTCCACCGGATGGGAGAGCGGTGCGGTGCGCAGTGTGAAAGGCGCTCCGGGCGCGTCCAATTCCCCCGCCGCGGCGATCGGATGCGGTCGCAGTTCCCCGGTCTGGTGATACGCGGTGGAGGTGCACAGCCGCTGGAAGTACTCCTCCCCCGAGGCCGGGTAGTACACGTCGACCGGATGCGGCACCCTGTCCAGGCTGATCCGCTGCACCACGCCCGCGAGCCCGAGGCTGTGATCGCCGTGGAAGTGCGTGATGCCGATGCGGGTGAGATCGGTGGCCGAGACCCCGGCGTAGATCATCTGCCGCTGCGTGCCCTCCCCCGGGTCGAAAAGCATGCCCTCGCCATCCCAGCGCAGCAGATAGCCATTGTGATTGCGCTGTTTGGTCGGTACTTGACTGGCTGTTCCCAAAATGACCAGTTCGCGCTGTGACACGGGCGTCAGGCTACCGGGCGGGGGCGACTTCCTCAGGGCGGCGCGTTCCCGGGCGCGCCTCGCGTCAATACCAGGCGGGGGTATCGCGGCGGCCGGAGTGCCCGGCACTAGAATGGCTCCCGTGGTGGAACAACAGGCCCTCGGAACCCGGTTGACCCGGGCATTCGGCCTGTTCACCCTGCTCGCCGGAATCGCGATCATGCACGCGGTGGTCATCGGCATGGGCGGCGATTCCGGCGAAATGACCCATATGGGCTCGGACGCGCATTCGACCGCACCGCTCGACGCTGCCATGACCGCACCGCTCGCGGCTGCCATGCCCGAGCCGCTCACCATGGCCGTCGGCACGCCTCTCGCCATGAGCACCGCACACGAGCAGACCATGCCCGGCTGCGGCGGCGATTGCGACGGACATGCCGGATTGCACGGCTGCGTCTTCGTATTGACCGCCCTGCTGCTCGCCCTCGGGCTGGCCCTGCTGGGCTGGTTCGGACTGCGGCAGCGTGCAGCGACCGCGACCAAGGTGCGCCAACTACCCCCGCACCGCGCCCGTCCCCCGCCGTGGACGGTGCTATCCCTGGCCGATTTGGCGATTCTGCGGATCTGATGGGCCGCCGCGACCGCGTATTCCCCACGCGGACGCGCGCTTTCGCATGCCCTTTTCTCATCCTCCGCAATTGCCAAGGAGTTCAAGCATGTTCACCATCAGCCGTATCAAGCTCGCCGTCATCGCCGGTACCGCCGCTGTCGCGGTCATCGCCGCGGGCTGTTCCAGCAATGATTCGTCGAGTTCGGCCCCCGAAACCACCAGCAGCACCGGCGCTTCCATGCCCGGTATGAATCACGGCGGCGGCACGACAACCCCCGCGCAGCCCGCCACCCGCACCGATTTCAACGCCGCCGACATCACCTTCCTGCAGATGATGTACCCGCATCACGCGCAGGCGGTGGAGATGGCGAAGCTGGTGCCGTCGCGCTCGCAGAATCCGCAGTTGATCGCGCTCGCCAAGAACGTGGAGCAGGCCCAGTCCCCGGAGATGCAGCAGATCACCACGCTGCTGCAGGCCTTCGGCAAGGGCGCACCGAGCGCCACCATGGGCCACGAAGGTATGGCCGGAATGATGACGGCCGATCAGATGACCGCGCTGGAAAAGCTCTCCGGCCCGGACTTCGACACCATGTGGATGCGAATGATGATCGAGCATCACAAGGGTGCGATCGATATGGCGAATACCGAACTCGCGGGCGGTGGCAACGCCGAGTCCAAGGCCATGGCCCAGGCCATCGTCACGAGTCAGCAGGCCGAGATCGACGAGATGAACCGCATGCTCGGCAAGTCCTAGCCCGGAAAGCACAACGGGTGCACCGGAATCCCGGTGCACCCGTCGAGTGCTCGTAGTGTGGCCGATTCAGCTGCCGATGACCGTATTCATGATGGTTCCGGCGCTGGTGGCCGTCGCGCCACCGATCATGGCTCCCGCCACCATCTTCGGCGATTCCAGCCCGCCGCCGCTCCACTTCTCCCAGGCGAAGCGGCCGCCGCCGTAGGTGATGGCGGTGACGCCGGAGAGCATGGTGAACCAGGTGAAGTAGCGAACGAGTTTCATCAGCTTGTCCGCGACCGGTGGGGTCTCCGGTGTCGGATTGCCTATCTGCGCGACCACGGTCGTGTAGGTCTCGTGCACGGTGGCGAGGAGCATGCTCACGATCGATTCCTCTCGAATGCTGAGGTGGTGCTGACAGGGCGGAACTTGTGGCGCAACTCTCACTAGTGAGTGCAATTGAACCTCATCCCGCCAGGTCGAGTCATGACGACACACCACCGGCAGCGAACTCGAGCGACCGTTCAGTTATTGCTTGGCATTCGCTTTGCCGAGCAGGGAGTGCTTGCGGCTGTAGGCGAAGTAGATAACGAAACCGATCGCCATCCAGATCACGAACCGCAGCCAGGTCTCCACGGACAGGTTGAACATGAGCCAGGCGCAGGCGATCACGGACAGGATCGGCACCAGCGGCACCAGCGGCACGCGGAAGCCGCGCGGCAGGTCGGGGCGGCTGCGGCGCAGTACGACCACACCGATGGACACCAGCACGAACGCGAAGAGCGTGCCGATATTGACCATTTCCTCGAGCGTGCCGAAGTCCACGAATCCGGCCAGCACCGCGCAGATGACGCCGACGATGGCGGTGATCCGCACCGGGGTGCCCTTGGGCCCGGTCTTGGCCAGCTTGCGCGGCATGAGTCCGTCGCGGGCCATGGCGAACAGCACTCGGGTCTGGCCCAGGAACAGCACCATCACGACGGTGGTGAGACCGGCCAGCGCGCCGATGGAGATGAGGTTCTTGGCCCAGGTGACGCCGTTGATGGCGAACGCGGTGGCCAGGGTGGCGTCATCGCCCTGCAGATCCTTGTAGGACACCATGCCGGTCAGCACCAGCGAGACCACCACGTACAGCACGGTGACGATGGCGAGCGAGCCGAGAATGCCGCGCGGCACATTGCGCTGCGGGTTCTTGGTCTCCTCGGCGGCGGTGGCGACCACGTCGAAGCCGATGAAGGCGAAGAACACGATGCTGGCCGCGGCGAGCAGGCCGTACCAGCCGAAGCTGCTGTGCCCGCCGCCGGTGACGAGCTGGAACAGGGTCTGATGCAGTTTGCCGGTGGAGTCATCGGTATTGGGCACCGATTCCGGGATGAACGGCTTCAGATTGCTGGCCTTGAAGTAGGTCGCGCCGACCACGACGACCAGGGCGATGACGGCCAGCTTGATGGCGACGGCCACGGCCGAGACACGGGAGGAGAGCTTGGTGCCCAGCGCCAGCAGTACGGCCAGCACGGCGATGAGAAGTACTGCGCCCCAATCGAATTTGATCGAGCCGAAGTGCCAGATGGGCTGGCGTCCGCCCATGACGACGCCGAGGTACTGCGACCAGCCCTTGGCCACGACCGAGGTGCCGAGCGCGAATTCCAGGATGAGGTCCCAGCCGATGATCCAGGCCACGATCTCGCCGAAGGTGGCGTAGGAGAAGGTGTACGCGCTGCCCGCGACCGGCACGGTGGAGGCGAATTCGGCGTAGCAGAGCGCGGCCAGGCCGCAGGCGACGGCGGCGAAGACGAAGGCCAGCGATACCGCCGGTCCGGCGAGGTTGCCGGCGGTGCGCGCGGTGAGGGTGAAGATGCCCGCGCCGACGACCACGGCCACGCCGAAGATGGTGAGGTCCCAGGAGGTCAGGTCCTTGCGGAGTTTGGCATCGGGTTCGTCGGTGTCCCGCATGGACTGTTCGACGGATTTGGTGCGGAATAACCCGCTGTCACGGGGGGACAGTTCTCCTGGCGCTCCCGACTTGGGATCCGATATCGCCACTGTGTCTCCTAGGTCTGACTTCTCGGCAACAATGCAGTTGGCGTCGGACGTGCAACGCCCGGCACCTGATTCGTTCGCCTTCGCATGTGACCGGCAGACAGAAACCCTGGTCCTGCCCCGGTCGGTGCTCTCGATCTCGGGGCGAGATCTGAGTTGTCGGCGTCACACCGAACCGTATCACCCACTGGTACGAACCAGTTCAGCAACTGGACGGACAACATTCGCCCGAATGCGGTTCGAATGACCTCTCGCCCGGAACCGGCCGGTCCCGTTAGGGTTTGGTATGCAGGACGGGGGCGGGCGCGCCACGGGTGATCGGGCGGCGCTGGACCGCGTGCTGGCCGATGCCCGCGCGGTGCAGATTCGGGAAATGCGCGGTGATGCTCGCTCGCTACTGGTGGAGCGCGACCCGGTTGCCGTACAGGCGCTGCGCGAAGCCCTGCTGGTCACCGACGCACCCGGTATGTCCTGCATGTGCTTCGGTGACGTGTCCTTCGTCTTCCTCGACGCGACCGGTCGCGAACTCACCGGCGTGACCCTGCACCACGGTGATTCGGTGCGCTGGGACGATGCCGCGCGCTGGGGCGGCTGGCACGATGACGCCATCCTGCGCGACAGCGCGCGCTCGCTGGAATGGCTGGCGGTGCGCGGGGTGACCTGGCCGCTGCGCGAATTCCGGGCCGCCCAGCGCCGCGCCGCCGCGGCCGGACAGGCCCGCCGCCGCTGGACGGCCGATATCCCCGAGCTGATCACCGACTACACCGCCATGTTCCTGGAAACCACCGATCGAGGCGTACCGCTGCTCGAGCCCGAATTGGTACGGGTGCGCGACCGCCTGCTATCCGGTTATCCAGATCCGATCGATCGAATCCTGCGAGTGCTGATCTGGTACGGCTCGGGCACCGCGAACTCCTCGGGATATCCCACGCACGAGGCGGTTCCGGCGCAATTGCTGGATCAGGAGGACCCGGCGGATATCGCGCGGGCGATGGAGAACGCGGCGGGTCGCGCGACGGCGGGCGCGACCGAGCACACGGTGACGAGCACGGCGGTGCGCACGGGGGCGGACACACCCGCGGACCGCGCCCTGACGGGTGCGGTCCGCTATCTGGCGAGCTGGCCCGGACGGCAGCGGCTCCCAACGCTTTCGGCGCATCTCACGCCGGACGCCCAGCGCGCCATCGTGGCGCACGCGCCGAGCGCCAAGACCCGAGCCTGGCTCGAGCGTCGTTTTCCGAACCGGTGATTCGGGGATGGTGACTCCGGGTCAGGGCACCAGCACCGCGCGGCCGTTGATCTCGCCATTGTCCAAGCGGCGCAACGCTTCCGCGCCGTCGGCGAGATCGAAGCGCTCGATCTCGATATGCAGTTTGCCCGCCTGCGCGAGGCCGACGCAGTCGTAGAGGTCACCCCTGGTGCCGCCCAGCGACTTTCGCACCGTCGCGCCCCAGGGCAGGCCCGGGCCGCCCGCCGGACCGGCATTGATCTCCGGCGGGGTGCCGCCGCCGATGCCGATCATGCGGTACGCGCCATTGGGCGCGACGCTCTCGACCGCCATCTTCGCGGTGGCATCGATGCCGACGAAATCGAACACCGCTTCCGCGCCGCGCCCGCCGGTGAGTTCCAGAATCTGCTTCGAGGTGTCCTCGCCGGACAGAATGCCAAGGTCCGCACCGCATTTGGCGGCCAGATCGAGTTTGTCCTGGGTCACGTCGACGGCGATGACCCGCACGCCGGTGATGGCCTGGAGAATCTGCACGGCGACGTGACCGAGCCCGCCGATGCCGATGGCGACGGCGGTTCCGCCGGGGCGCAATACATCTCGCGCCCCGCGAATGGAGTGGTACGCGGTGAGCGCGGCATCGGCGACGGGTGCGGCCTGCAGGAAATCCAGGTCCCCGATCGGCACGAAGGCGCTGGCCGGAATGCGCACGTACTCCGCCATGCCGCCTTCGACGGTGAGGCCGGGGGTGGGCGGCATGGCGACGCGACCGGCCGCGATGCAGACGTTCTCATTGCCGCTGACGCATTCGCGGCAGACGCCGCAGGTCCAGAACAGGTACACGAGTCCGCGTTCGCCGACCTCACGACCGTTCACATGGGAACCGATGGCCTCGATGGTGCCCGCGATCTCGTGGCCGATAGTGAGCGGTTCCTCGCGTATTTGGTACGGGAAGTTCACCAGGGTCACATCCGAGTGGCAGACACCGGCGGCGCCGACCCGCAGCAGCAGATCATTGGGTCCGATATCGGGGACCGGGATGTCGTTGACCGCGACTTTTTCGGGGCCGGTCCACTGGAGTGCTCGCATATTTCTTCCTTGGCTGGCGCTGGTGATCTGGCGCACACGCTAGCACTCGCTATACACTGCGTCTAACGAATGACGGGATGTCTACTGATATCTCGAAAAGTCTCCCGAAGACCGGGACAGGAACCTAGGCTGCGGTCGCATGAACGAACCACGTATCGCCGTGGTGGGTGCCGGAATCTCCGGCATCTGTATGGGGGTGGCCCTGCGGCGAGCCGGATTCACCGATTTCACGATCTTCGAGAAGGCGGCCGATTACGGCGGCACCTGGCGCGACAATACCTATCCCGGACTGGTGTGCGATGTGCCTTCGCGCTATTACCAGTTCACCTTCGCCATGAATCCCGAATGGTCCCAACTGTATTCGGCCGGGCCGGAGATTCGGGACTACCTCGCCGGGGTGGCGCGCGAGCACGGGCTGCCCGCGCATACGAGGTTCGGCGTCGAGGTGGTCGGCGCGCGTTTCGAGGGCAGCACGTGGCGGGTGCGCACCTCCGACGGCGCGGAGCGGATCTTCGACTTCGTCTTGTGCGCAACGGGATTCCTGCATCGGCCGAAGCGGCCGGATATCGCGGGGCTGGATGATTTCGCCGGTACCGTCATGCATTCCTCGCGCTGGGATCACACGGTCGATCTGACCGGTAAAAGGGTCGGCGTCATCGGGTCCGGTTCCACCGGAACGCAATTGGTCAGCGAGCTCGGCGGCAAGGTGCCGAAAGTCGTGATGTTCCAGCGGACTCCGCAGTGGATTCTGCCGACGGTCAACAAGCGGTACCGGGATGTGACGAAGCGGCTCTATCAGCGGCTACCGCTGCTGGGTAGTGCGGCGTATCAGATGAATCGTGGCTTCTTCGCGGCCTTTTCGCAGGGCCTGGTGCATCCGGGCCGGATTCGCTCCTTCATCCAATGGGTGGTGGCGCGAAATCTGCGATCGGTCAAGGATCCCGAGTTGCGGCGCAAGCTGACGCCGGACTATCAGGCCATGTGCAAGCGACTGGTGGTGTCGGATCGGTTCTACAGCGTGGTGCAGCGCACGGACGTCGAATTGGTCACCAGCGGTATCGATCACGTGAAGGACGGCGGCGTGGTGACCGCCGACGGCGAGCTGCACGAACTCGATATCCTGGTGCTGGCAACGGGATTCGATTCGCACGCGTATATGCGGCCGATGGCGATCACCGGAACCGAAGGCCGCACCCTGGATCAAGCCTGGGCGAATGGTCCCCGCGCCTTCGAGGGTGTGATGATGCCGGACTTCCCGAATCTGTTCATGCTGGTCGGACCGCACAGCCCTTTCGCCAATCATCCTTTGACCGCGGTCGCCGAAGCACAGTCGTCTCGCATTGTCGGCTGGCTGAAGCGCTGGTGCGCAGGCGAATTCGAGACCGTCGCACCCACCGCCGCCGCGACCGACCGCTACAACGCCATGATGCGCGCCGCCGCCCCCGGCACGGTGTGGACCACCGGCTGTCAGAGCTGGTATCTGGGCAAGGACGGGCTGCCGGAGCTGTGGCCGTGGAGTCCGAACCAGTACGAGAAGCGAATCCGGCGGCAACCCGATGCCGTCGACTACCACCTGGGCCGCCCGGCCCCGAGCGAGAAGTGAGTGCCCGGTGCTGATTTCCCTGACCCGTCTGATGTCCCGCGCCGTGGGTGCGTGGTGGTTCGGCGCGGCCCCGGACTGGGTGGAGGTGCGCCGTCGCGCCACCGTGAGCACGACGTCGGCGAGCGCGGGCAAGGGGGTGACCGTGACAGCCGGGCGACTTGCCGGCCTGCCGGTCGAAATCCTCACTCCGCCAAGTGCTCCCGCCGACGCGGCGGTGCTCTACCTGCACGGCGGCGGCTTCGTCATGGGCAGTCCCAAGATGATGCGGCCGCTGACCGGGCCGCTCGCGGTGGATATGAATACCACCGTCTACGCCCTCGACTACCGGCTCGCCCCGGAGCATCCGCATCCCGCGCCCATCGAGGATGCGATGGCTGCCTATCGGGCCCTGCTGGCGCAGGGCATTCCGTCGGAACGCATTGCGGTGGCGGGTGATTCGGCAGGTGGTGGCCTCACCCTGGAACTCGGCCTGCGCATTCGGGACGAGGCATTGCCCGCACCCGCGGTGCTCGGCATGATCTGCCCGCTGATGGATTTCTCACCGGATTCGGCGGCCTTCCACTGCGGTCCCACCCGCGAACCGCTGCTCACCCCCGAGGTGATCGCGAAATGCCTGGACGGCTATCTGCCGGGCGTCCCGGCCGAGCGACGCCGCGCGCTGTCCCCGATATACGGGGACCTCATCGGCCTGCCCCCGATAGTCCTGCACTCGGCGACCGATGATCCGCTATCGGGTGACGGTCGCCGCCTGGCCGATATGGCGGCGAAAGTCGGTGCGCCGCTGCGGCATCGGGAGTACCGCAAGCTCTGGCATGTCTTTCACGCCATGCCCATGAAGCCCGCTCGCGCGGCGGTGAGTGATCTGGCCGCCATGCTCGCGGAGGGCATCTACGGCCACCGCACCGGCTATCGCGCCACGCACTGACCGAAACCGGTTCAGCCGCGGCCGATTTCGGCGTGGGTGTCGAGTTCGAGGGTGATGAACGCGCCGATCATGGCCCGCCACACGGCTTCCGCGACGGCGGGTTCCAGTCCGGCGGCCGCGGCGCGTTCCTTGGCGAGCGAGACGACCTGCTCCACACGATCGGGGGCGCGCACAGCCTGCTCATCCTTCTTGAATCCGGCGGCGGCACGCACGAGTTGCTGCCGTTCGGCCAGCAATCGGGTCAGCTCCCCGTCGAGGGCGTCGATGCGGGTGCGGACTTCGGCGAGCGATTCTGGAGCGGACACGGTCGATTACCTTAGCCGGGCTATCGGAACGGCATAGCGGCCCGCATCGGCAGCGTCGAACAGCTCAGGCGAAGGCGCGCGTGATGATCGGAACGACGAACTCCTCGAGCATGGTGCGTTCGTCCTCGTCATCGCGCCCGGGAGCGGACAGCAGCGAGACGATGATGCGCGTCAGCCAGCGGGCAAGGCGGCTGCGTTCGGGATCGGTGAGCCCGGTCGGGGTGAACAGATTCGCCGCGATGGATTCGATGACCTCGGAATCCTGGCTGATGCGCCCGGCCGCCCCCGCCTCACCGGGCCGGAACCAGGCGATGAGCAGCGGTTCGGCGCGCACCTGATGCACGGCCCCGAGCATGGCGGCGATGATCCGCTCGCCCGGATCCTCGATACCGCGCACCTGATCAACCACGCGCGCCGAGATGCGCCGGGTTTCGCGGTGTACGAAGGCCAGCCGCACCGCCTGCCGGTTCTCGAAGTACCGGTACAGCGTGGCCCGCGAACACCCGGCCGCCTTGGCGATATCCCCCATGCCGACCGCGGTCACCCCGCGTTCGGCGAACAGGTCCGCCGCCGCGTCGAGAATGCGTTCGGCGGCCAGGTCGGCCCGATCGTCGGACAGCCAGTCCCGGCTCATGCTGTCTCCCTTCGGCCTTCGAACGTTCGCCCGACCCTACCGGCGCGAGCTACGCGACGGCCCGGAAGGGGACGCTCATGGGCCAGCGCACGTAGTTGCCGTTCGACCAGGTGACATTGTCGAGGTCGACGGCGAAGTCGGGGCAGCGGGTGAGGAGTTCCTCCAGCGCGACCCGGGCCTGCATGCGGGCGGCGGCCGCGCCGAGGCAGTGGTGGTGGCCGTGGCTGAAGGTCATGATGCGCTTGGGATTGCGGCGCACGTCGAGTTCGGCTGCGGTGGGGCCGAATTCGCGTTCATCGCGATTGGCGGAGCCGTAGAGCAGCAGCACCTTGCGCCCGGCGGGGATGATGGTGTCGTGCAGTTCCACATCGCGGGTTGTCGCGCGCGCCAGACCCTGCACCGGTGAGGTCATGCGCAGGAATTCCTCCACCGCCTCGGGAATGAGTTCGGGATGTTCGGCGAGCAGTCGCCGCTGTTCCGGATACCGGTGCAGCAGTTGGACCGCGCCGCCGAGATTGCCGGTGGTGGTGTCGTTTCCGCCGGTGATCATGGTGAAGGCGAAGCCGAGGATGGCCAGGATGCCTTCATTGTCGCCGTCCTCGCCGAGGCCGGAGGCGAGCAGGTGCGAGATGGTGTCATCGCCGGGTTCGGCGCGGCGGCGGGCGATGAGTTCGGCGAAGTAGCCGACCATTTCGCCGAGGGCAGAGGGCAATTCACCGCCCGCGGCGATCTTGGCGCCGTCCACGGCACCGCCGACGATGGCGTAGGTCCATTCGTCGAAGCGGTCCCGATCGGCTTCCGGCACACCGAGGTAGTGCGCGACCACCATGGTCGGCAGCGGTTTGAAGAGTTCGGCGACGATATCGCCGGATCCATTGGCGCGCAGTCGTTCCAGGCGATCCACCACGAAGGCTCGGACCGCGGGTTCGACCGAATTCACCTGGCGCGGTGTGAATCCGCCCGCGACGCGGCGGCGGAAGTCGGTGTGTTCGGGCGGATCCATGAACACGAACGGGCGGATGGGGATGCCGGCCGCTTCCAGGCTCATATAGTCGACGGTCAATCCGGCTGCGGAGGAATAGGTTTCGGGGTCTCGCGCGGCGGCGTACACGTCCTCGTGCCGGGACAGCACGTAGAAGTCGTCGTGCTCGCGCCCCTCGGGGATGACCCGGTGCACCGGATCATTGTCCCGCAGGGCCGTGTAGGTGGGCCAGGGGTCACGCCAGGTCTCACCGGACATCAGCTCGAATCGAACTTCCTGAGACGCCATTGAACTCATGATTCGACGGTAAGACAAATAGCAACATTTGTCTAGAACAGGTTTCAGTCCTCGACGGCGGATACGTCCCGGGTGGCCCGGACGAGCACGAAGGTCAGCTCGGTATCGCCGATCCGCAAGCGCACGCCATCGGCCAGGATGGCGCTGTCCACCACCCGCACCCCGTCGACGAACACACCGTTCGAGGAGTGCAGATCCTTGAGCACATACGTCATGCCGTTATCGACGATGAGCGCGTGATGCCTGCTCACCCGGCCGTCAGCGAGGGGAATGTCATTGTCCGAGAGTCGTCCGATGCGGGTGGCGGTGCCGGAGATCGGATAGACATTGCCGTCGCGGTCGCGCAGGATCGCCTCCGGTTCATGCCAGCTGCGATCCACGATGGTGGTGGCGCGGGTCGCGGAGGCGGCCCCGACCACCCCGGCGGTGAGCTGGTCCTGGCGCAGGATGCGCGCCTCGAGTTCACGAATGCGATGACCCGGATCGATGCCGAGTTCCTCGGCCAGGGTGGCGCGCAGGCGGCGAGCGGCATCGAGTGCGTCGGATTGCCGTCCGGCCAGGTAGAGCGCGGTGATCAGCTGTTCCCAGAGTGATTCGCGCAGTGCGTGATCGCGCACCAGCAGCGCGAGTTCGGCGATGACGGATTCGGCGCGGCCCTGGGCGATATCGGCTTCGGCGCGGGCCTCGATGACGCCGATGCGCTCATCGTCCAGGGCCACGGCGTAGGCGTCGGCGAAACCGAGTCCGCGCAGATCGGACAGGACCGGACCGCGCCATTGCGCGAGCGCTTCGGACAGCGCCGCGGTGGCGGCGGCGAATCGGCCCGCGGCGAGGGCGCGCAGACCGACCTCGCGGCGGGTGCGGAAGCGGAAGACATCGCAGGCGGCGTCATCGACCACGATGCGATAGCCGGTGCCCATGTGCTGCAGCACGGTGCGCGCGTCGATTCCGCCGTCGCGCAAGGGTTTTCGCAGGTTGGAGACGATGGCGTGCAGGCTCACCCGGGCGTCCGGAGGTGGATACTCCTCCCAGACGGCGGTGGCGAGCGCGTCGACGGAAACCGGCCGGTTGGCGTTGATGGCCAGATAGGCCAGCACCGCACGCTGTTTCGGCCCGCCGAGCTGCTGCGGTACACCATCGATGGTGAGCTGCACCGGGCCCAGCACCCCGACCTGTGCGCGCACCTCGGCCATCGCCGAACTCCTCACGACCGCCCCCCGTGGCTTTCGACCGCAACTCTAAACTTTTTCGCGCCGTCGCGGGCGGCTGTTACCCGGCCTCGCAAGACAAATACCGACCGATCGGCTCGCATCGTGCGAACCGATCGATCGGCAGATGGCCCGGGCGTGGGCGGAAAACCGTCGTGCGGTCGTCCGCCCGGACCATCAAGCGAGGTGGTAGACCTCCATATTGCCGACCATGGTCACCGGGTAGTTCGCCCGAACCCACGCCGTGATCTGCGCCGAGGTCGACTGGTCGGATCCGGAGCGACCGCCACCCTGGCCACCCTGGCCACCCTGGCCACCCTGGCCACCTTGACCGCCCTGACCGCCCGGCTCATTCTGGCCGCCTTGGCCGTTCTGACCGCGTCCGCCGCGGCCCTGATCGCCCTGGCCCTGCGGATTCTGGCCTTCGTTCTGCGCGTTCTCGTCCTGCCCGTTGCGGTTCTGGCGCTGCCGGACCAGGTAGTAGCCGACCTGATGGTCCGCCACGTAGCTCTGGAACTGCGCCAGCGTCGGCGCTTCGTCACGGCCGCTGAAGCCGCCCACCGCCAGTAGCGGTGCGCCGGTACGCAATTCGATCGAACTCACCTCGGAAGCGCCCACCGCGGCGGCGGCCCAGCGGGTATTCGCCGAGGCGATGAGGCCGTCGATGGCCGAATCGTCGTTCGCGCCATTGCCGCCACCGCGATACTGCCCGCCGCGCGAGGGTCGCTCCGGACCGGCGATCGGGCTACCGCCCGAATGCGCCTGCGCCACGGTCTCGACCGCGTAGGCGGTCGGCCCGACCAGGCCGACAACCAGTGCGACAGTGCCGATTACGAGGCTGAAGCGGCGCACGCGCGGCATGCCGAGCAGCAGTATCGCCGCCACGATCGAGAGCACGAGAATGCTCCAGCGCAACCATGGCAGCCAGTACGCGGTCCGATTCAACAGTACGAAGGTCCAGGCACCGGTGGCCACGCTCATCACGGAAAGCGTTGCGCGCGCGGCGATATGCTCGCGCCGCTGCCACAGCTGCGTCGCGCCGATCCCGATGAGCGCCGCTATCGGCGGAGCCAGCATGACCGAGTAGTACGAGTGGAACGACCGGCTCATATAGCTGAGCACCGCCGCACTCACCAGCAGCCAACCGCCCCAGAGCACGAGCCCGGCACGCACCCGATCGGTGCGAGCAACCCTGCGAGTAATCCACACACCCGCCACCAGCGCGATGAGCGCGGCAGGCAACAACCACGAGAACTCCGTAGCAAGCTCACCATTGAACAGCCGAGTAACCCCGGGCTGACTCCCGAACCCCCCGAAACCACCCTGGAATTGGCCACCTCCACCGCCACCCCCACCGGGGATTTGTCCTGCGGTGGTGGGGATTTGGGTGGGGGTGGCACCGCCGGTGAGTTGGGCGGCGGCACCGGTGGTGGGGCGTGGTGCGGCCGGGCGGCCGCCACCGCCGCCGTGGTTGCCGAAGACGCGGCCGAGGCCGTTGTAGTCGACGGCCAATTCCCACAGGCTGTTATCGGTGGATCCGCCGATGAACGGACGGGATCCGGCGGGCCACAGCGCCACCAGTGCCACGTACCAGCCGGAGGACACCACCACGGCGAGTCCCGCCGTCGCCAGTTTCTTTATGCGCGTGAGGATTCCGCCCGCGCCCGCGACCAGCACCACCAGCGCGAGCCCGGGCAGCACCAGGAACGCCTGCATCATCTTGGTCAGGAAGCCCAGACCCATGAGGACGCCCGCACCGGCCAGCCAGGCGGTGCTCGCCGACCACCAGTTCTCGCCGGGCGCGTCCACCGACCGCACCGTGCAGTACGCGGCGGCGACCAGCAGCAGCGTCAGCAGGGCGTCGGGGTTGTCGTAGCGGAACATCATGGCCGCCACCGGGGTTACCGCGAGCGCCGCGCCCGCGATGAGTCCGGCGGCCGGTCCCGCCCAGCGGCGCACCGTCGCCACCAGCAGTCCGACCGCGGCCACGCCCATGAGCGCCTCGGGCGCGAGCATGGACCACGAGTTGAAGCCGAAGACCCGCCCGGACAGTCCCATGATCCACATGGCGGCGGGCGGTTTGTCGACCGTGATGGAGTTCTGCGGGTCGAGCGAGGCGAACAGCAGCGCCTTCCAGCTCTGGGTCCCCGATTGCACCGCGGCCGCGTAGTACTCATTGGTCCACCCGGCCCCGCCGAGTCCCCACAGGTACAGCACCGCGGTGGCCGCGAGTAGCGCCAGCAGCCCCGGCCGTTCCCAGCGCGGACTGCCGGGTGGGCCGAATATCACCGGCCTCCACCACGTTTCGTCCCGCACCGGCACCCCACCGTCCGCAACGCTGATCGCCGCCGTCATGCCCGCACTACCCTCCTCGAAAACCGCTCTTCACCTGCTCGGACTCGCGCAGCCTATGAGCCCCCGGTGTGCCCGCGCTTCAGCTCGCCTGGGAGTTCCCTGTGAGCCCGCTGCGTCCGCCCGCGTCAACCCGGCACCGCCGCATCCGACGGCGGCGCTCGGGAGCGGCAGGGCCCGAAACGCACTGCGCCCCAACCGCTGCGCTGAGCGGTCGGGGCGGCAGGGCGCGGCGGTGGAGCCGCGGGGCCGGTCAGGCGCGGGTGGTGGCGAGGGTGAAGGGTGCGGTGCGGACGGTGCCGTTGTGCTTGAAGTCCAGGAACAGGCGGTAGGTGCCGGGGCCGGGGACCGCGGTGTGGAAGGTGATGTCGGGGCCGGGTGCGGTGACGCCGTCGCCGGGTTCGCCATTGGGGTGGACGTGCACGTAGGCCAGGTCGCCGGCGCGCAGGATGACCAGGTGGCCGTAGGCGGCCAGGTAGGGCTCCAGATCGGTGACCGGTGCGCCGTCCTTGCGCACGGTGAGGGTGAGCAGGCGTCCCTCGCCGGGGACGAGATCACCGTCGAGCGTGACCTCGTAGCCGTCGACCAGAGCGGTGCGCGTAGCCGCCGGGGTGGGCTGCGGGTCGTACTCACCGGCGATGGCGAAATCGGCTCCGAGCGTGATGGTTTTGCCCAGCGCGGTCGGGGCGATATCGGTGAACGCGCGGTACGCACCGGCGGCGGGCAGGTTCAGGCGTACGGCCCAGGTGCCGTCGGCCGCCAATTCCGGGTGTACATGCCAGAACCCGGTGAGTTCCCGCTGCACCACGATGAGGTGCAGATCGCGATCGTGCAGCGGCGTGTAGTCGGTGACCGGCTCGCCCTCGGGACCGAGAATCCGGAACCGGAACTCGAATTCGCCTGCGCGCAGGATGGTTTCGGCCAGTTCGAGCGTGTACCCGTCCTGCGTGACCTGCAACCCGCCCGGCAGTCCGGCGTCGTGCCCGGCGTGCGCGTCATGCCCGGCGTGCGCGTCATGCCCGGCGTGCGCCTCATGCGCGCCGTGGTCCACCTGTGCATGGTGTCCGGCGTGCGGGTCGTGTGCCGTGTGGTCGGCGTGGTCTGCGGCGTGTGCGTGGGTGGTCATTTCTCCGGCCCTCTCATCTGACTTCGATCTCTGTTACGAATCAGAGTTAATACCCCCAGGGGGTATGCAAGCAAGCCCCGGGCGAGTGATGTGGGTCACGCCGGAATGCCGCACTTGACTTCAACATTGGTTGAGGTATCAGGATTTGAATCATGAGCACAGCAGCCGCGACCGCGCCGGTCATCGAGGACACCACGGTCGATCACACCGCCGATATCGCCGCGATCACGCAGGTGATCGCGAATGCGCAGCGGGCGTTCAACACCAATGACGCGGAGCTCATGGCCGCGGACTACGCCGCCAATGCCAGTGCGGGCAATGCCGTCGGCATGGTCATGCACGGCGCGGATACCGTGCGCGCGGCCTCGGAGGCCGGGCTCGCCGGATTCCTGAAGGACCAGTTCGTGCGCTACGACATCGCCGACATCACCTTCCCCCGGGCCGATGTCGCCCTGGTGCACAAGCTCGCCCGGGAGACCACCGCCACGGGCGAGCTGGTCGATCAGGATCCGGCCATGGTCGCGCTGTACGTGCTGATCAAGGAGAACGGCCGCTGGTGGACGATCGCTCGCCACAACACCCCGATCCCTCGCGCCGACTGAGGCGCGAGCCGCACCCCGCCGAGTCCGTACACCCCTCGGCGGGGTGCGATCACCCGTGCGGGCGCGGTCGCTATTCGCGCGCGCGGCGGGCGGTGCCCCGGTGGGCGGGCATGGCGGCGGGGTCTTCCGGCCAGGCGTGTTTGGGGTAGCGACCGCGGAGTTCCGCTCGCACCTGGGGCCAGCCGTTCTGCCAGAACGACGCCAGATCGGCGGTGACGGCGATCGGGCGCTGCGCCGGTGAGAGCAGGTGCAGCAGAATCGGCACCCGGCCCTCGGCCAGGCGAGGGAGCTCGGCCCAGCCGAAGATCTCCTGGACTTTGACGGCCAGAATCGGGGTGTCGCCCGAGTAATCGAGGCGAATCCTGCTGCCGGAGGGCACTTCCAGGCGTTCGGGAGCCAGTTCGTCGAAGCGGCTCGCCTGGGGCCAGGGCAGTAGGCGACGGAGCGCTTGACCGGCATCGATGCGTTCGAGATCGGCGCGGCGGTTGGCGGTGGCCAGCTCGGGACCGAGCCAGCTCTCCGAATCATCCAGTAGCGCTTGGTTATCCATCGCGGGCCAGGGCGCGCCGAGGGTGCGGTGCAGGAATTCCAGCCGCTGCCGCAGCCCGACCGCATCGGCACTCCACCGCAACAGGTCCAGTCCCTGCGTACTCAGCCCGCGCCGCAGCGCCCGTTCCACCAGCGCCCGGTCCGGATTCCGTAAAGGCTTCTCCGACAGCACGATCGCGCCCAATCGCTCGACCCGCCGCGCGACCACATCCCCGTCCACCCAGTCGACCTCATCGGCCCGGACCAGCAGATCCGGCGCGGCCTGCCGGGCCAATTGCTCATCGGCCATGGCGGCCAGCCGAATTCGCCCCTCCGCCCGCCCCGGATCCCGGGACGCGCCCGCCACCGCCAGCCATTCCGATTCCCCCACCCCGGAACCCGGCGGCAGCGATACGGCGGTGCCGCCCGCCATCAGATAGCTGGGCGATCCCGGCCCCCGCCGCCGCGCCAACCGCTCCGGATACGCAAGCGCCGCAACGAGAGCCAGATCCTCCGCATTGCGCGGCCGCGGGTTCCCGAACCGCTCGCGGTCCGAGCCCTCGGCGTTTTCGACGAGCCGGGTGAGGCGGTCCACCTCGCGCTTCCAGCGCTGGGGCGGATCGGCACGCAGGGTGCGGATGGCGGTGATCAGGTCGACGGTGGCGACGGTGGTGTCATCGTCGAGCAGGGCGACCACTTCGGCGGCGGGGCGGGCTCCCACCTGGGCCGCGCCATCGAGCAGGGCGCGCGCCAGCCGGGGGTGCAGGCCGAGCGCGGCCATGCGGCGTCCGCGGTCGGTGACCGCACCGCCGGATTCCTCGGCTCCCAAGGCGCGCAGTACTTCTCGGCCCGCGGCGAGGGCACCCGGGGGCGGCGGATCCCACCAGCCCAGGCCCTGACCGTCCGCGGTGCCCCAGCATGCGAGTTCCAGGGCGAGCCGGGTGAGGTCGGCGGTGCGGATCTCCGGTTCGGGGTACGCGGGCAGGGTGGCGTGCTCGTATTCGGGCCAGCAGCGCCACGCCCAGCCGGGCGCTTCACGACCGGCGCGGCCCGCGCGCTGTTCGGCCACGGCGGTCGAAACCCGCACTGTCGCAAGGCCGGACAGGCCGCGCCGATGGTCGACGCGCGGGACGCGGGCCAGACCGGAATCCACCACGATGCGCACACCGGGCACGGTGAGGCTGGATTCGGCTACGGCCGTGGACAATACGACGCGGCGGCGGCTCCCCGCCCGCAGGGCAGCGTCCTGGGCGGCCCCGGAAAGCCTGCCGTGCAACGGCATGACATCGACACCCGGCAGACCGGAGAGTTGTGCGCTCACCCGGCGAATCTCGGCCGCACCGGGCAGGAAGACCAGCACATCCCCGGCGGATCCGGCCAGCGCCGATCGCACGGTCCGCGCGATATGCGCCTCGACCCGTTCCTTGGGCAGTGCCGAAACATATTCCATCTCAACCGGATACGCCCGCCCGTGCACTTCCAGCACGGGCGCGGGCCGCGCACCGCCGAGCAGCGCCGCCAGCCGATCCGCCGCGACCGTGGCGGAGGTGGCCAGCACCCGCAGATCCGGCCGCAGCCCACCCCGCGCGTCGAGCAGCAGGGCCAGCAGCAGATCGGCGTCCAGATGCCGCTCATGACACTCGTCGAGCACCACCGCGTCGACCCCGCTCAACTCCGGATCATTCTGCAACCGCCGCACCAGCAGTCCGGAGGTGACCACCTCGATCCGGGTCCTCGCGCTCACCCGCCGGTCCCCGCGCACCGAATATCCGACGCTCTCCCCGACCGACTCCCCCAGCAGCGCGGCCATCCGCCCGGCCGCCGCCCGCGCCGCCAGTCGCCGCGGCTCGGCGACCACGATCCGCCCGCCGGTCCCGGCGGCCAGCGCCAACGGCACCAGCGTCGTCTTCCCGGTCCCCGGCGGCGCGACCAGCACCGCTGTCCCGCGCTCACCGAGCGTCCCGACGATCTCGTCGAGCGCCGCGCGCACCGGCAAATCAGGCAGTTCAGGCAGTTTCATTGCCGCCCAGTCTGCCTTCCCCGCAGCCCGCCACTATGCCCACCGCACCACACGCTCCCCGTGGCACCCGATCACGACGTGCCCATGCCACCCACACCGAGCCACGTCCAGGAAGGCACGTGCGCAAACCCGCCTCGCCCTCCCGGCGATGACGAGGAAGAATTCCCGCACGTGCACGGCAGCCGATGTCCCGCACCGACGAGGCGGGATAACGGCTTCGGTTCCGGACCGGACCGATGCCCGGTCAGAACAGGCTCTGCTGATCGGCCGCGATGAAGAAGCCGTGGCCGCCCGCATCACAGCGGACGCCCGCCTGGGTGGAGGTGCAGGCGGTGCCCCGCACGATGATGGTCTGACCGTATTCGAGGACTTTGCCGCCGCCCTTGTTGTTGCCGGGAGTGACCGGTCCGGTCGGGCTGCCGACGAAGACGCCCTGGTTCAGGCAGATGAACTGGGATTTCGCACCGGTGATGTAGGCCGCGACCGCGCGGTCGGGCCGGGTGCCGCAGTCGGGCAGCGCGGCGGGAACCACCGAGGCGTGCTCGAGCTGGCAGCCGGTGCCGAAGGTGCCCTCATTGACGAAGCCGCACATGATGTTTCCGGTCGGCGACTGGAAGTAGTACTTATCCCCCTGCTGGAAATCGCGGGCGTCCACATTCGCGTCATTGCGGGTGGGCAGTCCGGCGGCCGGTGAGGATGCGGCGACCGTGCCGGGCGAACCCGGGTTGGCGGCCCCGCCCGCCGGGGTGGTGATCGGCGCGTTCGAACCGGGGGTCGCCCCGGTGGTGGTGTCGTCATTGCATCCGGCGATGCCGCCGATCGCGGCGACGGCAGCGAACGCCAAAACCCATGCCTTCATGTATTTCTCCCGATTTCGATATCGCCCCCGACGCCATATAGGTCATCGAGCCGCGCGGCGAGGTCGTTAACCGGGCGTACGATCGGCGCGAATCACCAGGCGAAGATACCCGGCATCGTCTCGTGCAATGGCGGACCGTCATCGGTGTTTCGCGGTGTCAGACTGAACATCTCGATATCGCGCCAGGGATGCGCCCAGCGCAGCGAATCCATCTGGAAGACGATCTCCTCGCCGAATTCGGGTTCGCGCACGATGACGGTGTCGTCGTAGTACGCGGTCACCGGCATGGCGGTGTTCCACATCCGGTCGAAGTTCGGATTCGACTGGCACGCTTGGCGAATCGCGGCGATCTCCAGTTCGGGCACGATGCCGAGCGAGTTCTCCTTGAGGATGTACACCAGTCGGTGCACGATGGCTTCCCAGTTGACCAGCGCCTCGCGCGCCCGCGGATCGGTCATCATCTGCACGATCACGTTCACCGGTCGTTCCGGGGTGCCCAGCGCCGGATCCAGCCACGGAAACATCTCCACCGCACGGGCATTCGCGCCGAGCACGTAATACTCCGGAACCCGGTGCAGGAAGGCCGGTCCCGGCATGTGATTCATGAGATTGAGTTCGGCGGCGGTCACCGTCTCCAATTGCCCGGCGGCGACGGTGAGGTCCTCCCCCATCACCATGGACCACACCTTGCGCCGCTTGTAGCGCGGCAGATCCAATGCGGTGCACCAGGATCGGATGGCGGCGACGGTCGGCACCCGCTGCCCGTTCTCGTACTTCTCGAAGCCGGAGCTGGACATGAACAGCAATGCCGCGACCTGTGCCTGCGTCAATCCGAGTTCGAGACGCTGGCGCTGCATATAGCTGCCAAGCATCTTCTGTTCGCTGCCGTGGTTCTCGGCCGGAACGGCGCGCATTGTGCTCCTAGCTTTTTCGTTCTGACGCGGTTCAACTGACTTGGCGCGCCGTGATACACGATTCGGCGTCCAGTCCGGCGGCCAGCTGTATGACGAGGTCGGCGGTGGCGGCCAGGCGGAGCGCGTCGGCATCGGGTGAGGGCACCCGCAACGCCTCGCGCACCGCCGAGCGGATCAGCAGCGCGGCCTCGACGAGGGTGTCGGCGTGGGTTGCCAGCCGCAGCCGGGAGATCTCGCGCGAGCCCTCGACGGTGTCGTGCTGGCGCGGGACCACGCGAATGATGCGCTCGGCCAGCACCTCGGCGCGAATGAGCAGATCGGTGAGATCGCCCCACACCCGCCGCCGCCGTTCGGGCGCGGTGGGTTCGGCCGGGCAGATCTGATCGGATTCGCGCACGATGCGCCGCGCCAGCGCGAGGAAGTCCTCGATTTCGCGCATGCGCTGGGTGCCGGGCAACTCATCGGCCAGCGTGGGATCCATCTCCCACACCCCGGCGACGGTGCGACTGTGCCGCAGCAGCCCGCCGAGCAGATCGATCACCCGAAAGAGTTCTCCCGCAACGGGTCCCACCGTGAGCCGGATCGCCATGCGTCGTTCGACGGCGATACACAATGCCTCACAGTCCCGCTGTGTGCCGGATGCGCCCGCCGTCATGAGCGAAAGCGTGGCAGACGCGGATTTACGGTGACTTAAGCCACTTCCGCCTTTCGCCTTAAGAGCACGCCAAGTAGACCCGGTCGAAATCACCAGCTGATTCGATTGTGCAGCAGCGGCGTTCAGCGCACATCGGCCATGACCCACCCAAGTTGGGCGACCCGCGCGGATTGACAGCCCACCGGCTCGCACGGCCCCCGGACCTGTCCGATCCCGCACCGGGTCGGGTGACCAGGGTCACTGACGACTTTCGCGATGCTGGAAAGTCGCTGGTGAGCGGTTGAATCCGGCGGCGCATCACTGCGCGGGGAGGCGAAAATCAGAGGATTCCCGTCGGTGCCGCCCGGAATACTGACGCGCGACCGATGAGTTGAGCGACCCGTTCCCGTCTGTTCTCGTGTGGCGCCGGGATACGGGAGTCGGTGACTCGCCATCGGGCCACACGTCTGTTTCAGAGCTCACGCCCCGGAGGTACCCGAATGCACGCCGATATATCCGCTCCCCCGGGAGCGCAGGCTCCCTCGGGAGGCGGAACCCCGACGGTCATCCGGCTGCTGGTGCTCGCGACCTTCGTGGTGATTCTGAACGAAACCATCATGATCAACGCGATCCCGCGCCTGATGACGGATCTGAAGGTCAGTGATCGTTCGGCGCAGTGGGTTTCCACCGCGTTCATGCTCACCATGGCCGCGCTGATCCCGGCCACCGGCTGGTTCCTGCAGCGGGTCACCACCCGCCGGGCGTACGCCCTGGCCATGGGCGTGTTCCTGGTCGGCACCGCGCTCTCCTCGGTCGCGCCGTCCTTCGCGATCCTGCTGATCGGCCGGGTCATCCAGGCCGGCGGCACCGCGGTCATGATGCCGCTGTTGATGACCACGCTGATGACGGTCGTGCACGAGCAGGATCGCGGCCGCGTCATGGGCAATGTCACGCTGGCCATTTCGGTGGCGCCCGCCATGGGCCCGGTCATCTCCGGTCTGATCCTCCAGATCGGTTCGTGGCGCTGGCTATTCGTGCTCATGCTGCCGATCGCCGGTGTGGTCACCTGGCTGGGCCTGCGCAAACTGGAGAACATCGGCGAACCGCAGACCGGTGCGATCGATGTGGCGAGCGTGATTCTGGCGGCTCTCGGTTTCGGCAGCCTGGTCTACGGCCTGAGCAAGTTCGGCGGTGGCGATGCCACCACGCCCGCGCTGATCATCGCCGCCGGCGCGGCTCTGATCGCCGTGTTCGCCTGGCGTCAGATCCGACTGCAGCGCGGCAGCGGTCCGCTGCTGGATCTGCGCGTCCTGCTGGCACCCACCTACACCAAATCGCTGGTCCTCATGGCGGTCGCCTTCCTGGCCATGATGGGCTCGATGATCCTGTTGCCGCTGTACCTGCAGACGCTGCGCGGGCTGTCCCCGTTGCAGACCGGTCTGCTGGTCATGCCCGGTGGTCTGGCCATGGGTCTGCTCGGCCCGACGGTCGGCAAGATCTTCGACCGTTTCGGTGGCCGGGTGCTGGTGATTCCGGCCGCGATCGGCATTACCGCCGCGCTCGCCGGGTTCACCCAGATCTCGCAGACCATGCCGTACTGGCAGCTGCTGGCCCTGCACATTCTGCTGATGGCCTCGCTGGCCGCGGCGTTCACGCCGGTCTTCACGCTCGGCCTGGGTTCGCTGCCCATGCATCTCTACTCGCACGGCAGCTCCATGCTGGGCACCCTGCAGCAGGTGGCGGCGGCGTTCGGCACCGCGCTGGTGGTGACGATCATGTCCGGTCGCGCCAATTCGCTGATCGATTCCGGCACCCCGGTGCCGGAGGCGCATCTGAACGGTATGCGGCTGGCCTTCGCGGTCTCGGCGGCGCTGTCGGTCCTGGTGATCGTCATGGCGGTGCTGCTGCCCAGCCGCGCCCCGGAACCGGAGCACGCGGAGCCGACGGCGGACGAACTCGAGGACGCCACACCGGTTCTCGTGAAGGACTGAGTGTGCGGCGATAGTCGAATCCAGTGCGGGCGCATCCGAATCGGGTGCGCCCGCACTGCTTTCCGTATCAACGGGTCCGCACCGGTCCCCGGCGGCAACCGGTGCGCCGGGTTCACAACGTGGCCAGGTGTGCTTCTATCGCCTTGACCGCCTGTCCCGCACCGTCTTCCCGTGCGAGCCGGTCCGCGACGTCGGCGGCATTGGCGCGCAGGGTCGAGTCCGTGATCGCGGTGCGAATCGCGGCGGCCAGTGCGTCGACGCCGAGTTTCGCGTGCGGGATGGTGGCGGCGCAGACACCGAGTTCGGTGAGCCGTTGCGCCCAGAACGGCTGATCCGAATAGCTCGGGACGCCGATCGCGGGAACGCCCGCGCGCAGTCCGGCGGCGGTGGTGCCCGCACCGCAGGAATGTACGACGGCCGCCATCTGCGGGAACAGCCAGTCGTGCGGAACCTCGCCGATGGTGAGCACATCGTCATCGCTGACATCCAATTGCAGCCAGCCCGCCTGCACCACGCCGCGAACACCGGTCTGCCGCAATGCTTTACGCACGATCTCCGAAACGTGAGCACTGTGCGCGCTGGAGTCGACCACGCTGCCGAATCCGATGAATACCGGCGGCGGTCCGGCCGCCAGGAAGTCCACCAGTTCGGCGGGCGGCTGCCAGTCGAGGGGACGCGGCGGCCACCAGTACCCGGTGACATCGAGTCCGGTCCGCCAATCGGCGGGCCGGGGCAGCACATAGGGCGAATAGCCGTGCAGGATGGGCCATTCGGCGGCCGTGCGGCGGCGGCGCAGCTCGCGCACCGATACCTCCGGCAGTCCCAGCTCACGGCGGAAGTCACCGACGACGCCGCGGTAGACGGTATCGCCGAGCCAGCCGCCGAATTCGGCCGCCATCCGATTGCCGAACGAACCGAATGAGCGCGGTCCCATGGAGGCGGGCGGATACGCGGCGGTGGCGCACATCGGCTGGAAGCGCAGGCCGATCACCGGAATTCCCTTGGCCTCGGCCAGCGGGAAGCCCGGGCCCTCGGTGAGCTGCGCCAGCAGCATGACATCGGCGGGTTCATCGCGCAGCGCCTCGATCATGCCCATACCGGTGGCGCGCACCCCGGCGGGTGAGCCGAATTGCCATGCGGCCTTGCGCTTGTCGACATTCGGGTCGGTCATATCGATGTCGATATTGGTTTCCATCAACCGGAAGTCGAGCCCGCAGCCGGTGATCAGATCCGCGAAGACCGAATGCGCGGCGACCAGCACCTCGTGCCCGGCTTCCCGCAGGCGCAGGCCGAGGCCGGTGAGCGGCGCGATATCGCCGCGACTGCCGATACCCGTGATGATCATTCTGCTCATGCGATGTCCACCGTCTCGATGATCGAAAGCCACTGCGCCACAATCTCGCGCACGCGATCGAGGCCGATGCCGCCGGTGGGCGAGTGCACCGAATAGTGCACGCGGCGAATGCCGTCGTTCTCGGACGCGCCCAGGAACATGCTCAGGTCGAAGACCGTCAAGCGGGCCTGTTCGCGGGAGTGCGCGCCCGGAATCCACACCCCGACATCGCCGAGGAAGTTGAAATAGAACTTCGGGACATTGAATTCCACCAGCCGCGACCACCCTTCGGGGTGATGCCAGAACAGCACCGTGTAATCCTCCGGATGCGCCGGATAGTTGGCGACCGCATCGCGCATGCGCTCGCCGTGCCCGCCGGTCACCGAGCGCACCAGCCACGGGTAATCGTCCGACAGCCAGGCCACGGTGCGGCTGAGATCGGTCCCGGGCCGCAGGCGGCTGTAGCGGCCGTGCTTCTGCACCTGGATGGGGCGGGCCACGCCGGTGACGTCCTCGATCGCCAAACCCAGTGCGATGAGCAGGATTCGCGTGTAGGAGGCATCGAGTGCGGCGGGCAGTTCATCGAGCAGTCGCAGTGCGAGGTCGCCTTCGATCACACCGTCGAGGTACGCGGATTCCGGTGTGTCGGGCCGGTTTTCGACGTGCGGTTCGATATCCGAGGCCGCGGACCAGTAGTCCAGCTCGCCCGTCCGGGTCACCGCGTACTCGTCGAGGAACTCGGCCCACTCGGAGCCCGTGATCAGCTCCGGTTGCAGCGAGATCTCTTCTCCCGCTTCCCATTGCCGGGCGTAGGTGGCCACGTCATCCCACATCACCCACATGGCGACGCCGTCGATGGCGATGTGATGGATGGTGAGCAGCAGGATATTGACATCGGCCGACCGGGTGAGCAGGGCGGCGGTGACGATCTTCCTGGTGGTCGGGTCGAGCCGGAGATTGCTCTTGGCGGTCTCGTCCTCGATCACCTGCGGGATGGCTGCACCGGATACGTGTTCGATATCGACGGCCCGCACATCGATTCTGGCCGTATCGATTTCACCGCCGGATACCGGTTCGATGAGGCATTGCGCGTCCATGCCGTAGCTGTATCGGCTGCGCAGCGATTCGTGATTGTCGATGAGCGCGTTGACCAGTGCGCGCGCGTCATCGAGCCCCATCGAGACCGGAACCGGGCAGGGGATGGTGATTCCGAAGACGGCCGGATTCGGATCCCACATGAGGAACTTCTTGGCGGCGGCGGTGAGCCGCCCCGGGCGCAGGGTGGTCATGGTGTCCTAGGGTCAGAAGGGGGTGATGTTGAAGGGCCGCCGCAGCGGGGCCAGTGCCCGGTCCAGGGCCTCGACCATGCCCGGTGCCGATTCGGTGATGCGCCCGGCGCGGTGCAGTTCCAGCGGGGTGAGCGCACCGAAGTACACGCTGGCGAGTTCGGCGGGGCTCAGCCGCAGATCGGCCGGGACGCCCTCGGGCGCGGGCTGCCAACTGCCGCGGCCCGCTGTGACATCGAGGGTGAAGCGGCCGGGGCTCATACCGTAGGGATCGTCGATCTCGATCACTCCCTGGAAGTCGGCGCGGTAGGTGCGCGCTTCGAAAGCCTTGGGCGAGTTGAGAATCCACATCCAGACGCCGGTGTCCACGCCGATCGTGGCCGCCGTGCGCGGATCGCCGAGCAGCAGCGGGGTGGGATCGTCGACGGCGGTGTCCAGCAGGATGTCGTTGTATTCGCCGTGCCCGAGCAGGCAGCGCAGCAGTTCGCGATGTGCGGACAGGGTGATCGCGCAGAAATCACGCACCCGGACGGTATCGCCGATCAGGTCGTAGATGACGTAGCCGTCCGGATGCGTGATCACGCAGGAGGAATCGTCATAGGTTGCGGGCCAATAGAATTCGCTGCGGCTCAGCGCACCCGGGGTGGCCCGCTGCCAGCGGTCGTAGATCTCGCGCAGCTGGGCGCGGGCGGCGCTGGGCCGCAGTTCGCGTGCGGGAGACGGATCATCCGCTCCGGCACGGAGTTTCGCGCGGCGGCGATCGATGCGCAGTCGCCGGGTGTGGCTCGCGATCCCGACCGCACCGTAATTTCCGCCCGGCCCGGGCATGGCGGCGAAGACGTCCGCGCCGGTTTCCAGCGCGATGTACATCATCTCGGCCTGGATCTTGGAGTAGAGGCCGCGATTCTGATGGGTGGTGGCGACCATTCCCTGCGCGCACGCCGCGACCTCCAGCTCCGCGCCGCCGGGGACCGCGACCCGCATGCGGATCACCGATCCGGTCCCCGCCACGAAGGGGGCGTCCGGATCCGAGACATCCTCGGCCACAATGATATCGGTGAGCCGGAACTGTAGCTTCCAGCTCTCGAAATCCGTGGCGTGCACACCGCCGAAGGCACGGTCGTAGCAGTCGCGCAGCGCGTCCCAGTCATCCTCGCGCGCCCGGCGGATGCGCAGGCCGTCCACGGCCAGCCCCTCCCGATAGGCCATGAGTTCGGAGATCATTCGTGAATACCTTTCGTAGGCAGGAAGTTCGGCGGCATGCCTGCCGGTCTCATAGCGGCGCGAGGCGCGGTCTGGCGGCCCGCGCAACGCGTCTCGGCGGACCGGTCAAGCACTAGACGGCCCCGCGAGCTGCGGGCGCGTCGAGGCGCGCGAGCACCGCATCGCCGAGTAGGCGCAGACTGGCCCATCCGGCCTCGGCCGGCAGGCCGCCGATCAGCGGGTTCATCACGATCTCGGTTCTGCCACCGGCGATTTGGGCGGACAGCTCATCCGGGGTCAGGATCTCGGCATAGCCCTGTGCCCGCACATCCGCGACGGTGCTCACCTCGGCCTCATTGGGCCGTCGCAGTCCGGTCCGCCGCCACGACCCGTATTCGCGCGCCTCGTTGAGGATGTAGGGCCCGTAGTCCCGCCATCCGGCCTCCGGATCCTCGTGCAGCAGGGTCAGCTTGTTACCGGGTTCGGGGCGGTGCACGAACCCGAATTTGCCGAGTCGCTCCAGCTCGGCCAGGTAGTACTCCTCCAGTTCGGGCATGGACATCGGCGGTGAGAACGGCAGGCCGAAACGGGCCGCGCGCCGGGCCGCGGCCCGGGTCATACCGCCGACGAACACCATCGGATGCGGCCGCGTACAGGGTTTCGGGGTGACGTCGACGAGCGCGCCCGCATGCTCGAACGGCACATCCCGCCAGGCCGCGAGCAGGGTCTCCAGTGCGGTGTCCATGAGTTCGCCGCGCCGGTCCCAGTCCCGGCCCATGGCGGCGTATTCCTCGGGCCGGTAACCCATTCCGGCGACGATGACCACGCGTCCGCCCGAAAGGTTGTCCAGCACAGCGATATCGGCGGCCAGCCGGATCGGATCGTAGAGCGGGATCAGCAGTGCGCTGATGGTCACCGCGACCCGTTCGGTGCGGGCCGCCACCGCTCCGGCAAGCACCAATGGCGAAGGCAGCCAACCGGTTCCGGACAGGTGGTGTTCCTCGCAGCTCACCGCCGCGAAGCCGTGCCGATCGGCGTACTCGGCCATCTCGATCGCCGCCCGGTAGCGCTGTTCGTGCCGAGCGCCCGGATCATCGGTATTGGTCATGTTCAGCCGGAGCGCCGCCACCACGTCCATCGAGTTCACCAGCCAAATATCGAACCCGGCCCCGCCTCCGGCAACCGCTCGGCTGCCCCAGTCACAACCTCTCCGGGACCGGACAACCACTGGGTGGAGGAGCCCGGTGCGCGGCAACCACTGCCGGTGGCACCCCGCTCACGCGGGCCCACTCGAGGGCAAGCGCGACCCGTCCGGCGTGCACCGTCATGACCGCCGGGGAATCGAGATACATTTGCTCGTTCGGAATTCCTCTGTGAAAGGGCCATCACCATGTCGATTACCGCTGACAAGGTCGTCTCCATCGAGTACACCCTGACCGATGACGACGGGGATGTGCTGGACACCTCCGTCGGGGAGGATCCGTTGGTCTACCTGCACGGTGCGGAGAACATCGTGCCCGGGCTGGAGCAGGCGCTCGAGGGTAAGGGCACCGGGGACGAACTGCTGGTGGTGGTCGAGCCGGTCGACGGGTACGGCGAATACCTGGCCGAGCTGATCAGCACGGTGGACAAGGATATGTTCGAGGGTGTCGACGAGCTCGAGCCCGGGATGGAATTCCACGCCGAGGCCCCGGACGGCGATTCACAGATCGTCACCGTGCGCGCGATCGACGGCAATGACGTGACCATCGACGCCAACCACCCGCTGGCCGGTCAGCGCCTGCACTTCCAGGTCAAGGTCGTCGATATCCGCGATGCCACCGATGAGGAGCTGGCGCACGGCCACCCGCACGGCGAGGACGATCACGAGCACTGAACCCGTTCGCTTATTAGAACGTGTTCTATATTCGAGGAATCTGTCCTGCGATTTCTCGGGAGTTCACCGTATGTACCAGTGGTCCGACGAAGACCTGATGTTCCGCGACGCACTGCGCGGATTCATGGAGAAGGAACTGAAGCCGCACGTCGACCAGCTGGAGAGCGGCGCGCTGCCGCCGTTCGACATCATCCGCAAGCTGTACGCCGCCTTCGGGCTGGACGAGATGGCGAAGGAGGGGCTGGAGAAGTCGCTCGCGCGCGAGGAGGCCGGAACCACCGGCAAGCCGGGCGGCGGATTCAGCGGGGCGGGCAGCATGGGGGTCATCCTCAATAGCGAGCTCGCGGGAATCAGCCTGGGTCTGGTCGCCTCCATGGGCGTCAGCCTCGGGCTCACCGTCGGCACCATTCGCAGCCGCGGCACGCTGGCGCAGAAGAAGCGCTGGCTGCCCGAACTGGTCACCATGGAGAAGGTCGGCGCGTGGGCGATCACCGAACCCGATTCGGGCTCGGACGCTTTCGGCGGTATGAAGTCCTATGTGCGGCGCGACGGTGCGGACTACATCCTGAACGGGCGCAAGACCTTCATCACCAATGGCCCGTACGCCGATGTCACCGTGGTCTACGCCAAGCTGGACGAGGAGGACGGCGTCGATCGCCGCGATCGCAAGGTGCTCACCTTCGTATTGGACAGGGGCATGCCGGGTTTCGTGCAGAGCCCGCCGTTCAAGAAGATGGGCATGAACTCCTCCCCCACCGGTGAGCTGTTCTTCGACAATGTCCGCATCACCCCGGATCGGCTGCTCGGCGAGACCGAGAATCCGGCCAAGGGCGATGGAAAGGACAGTGCCAAGGAGTCTTTCGCCGCCGAGCGCATCGGCATCGCCTCGCTGGCGCTGGGCATCATCAACGAATGCCACCGGCTCTGTGTGGATTACGCGAAATCACGCAAGCTGTGGGGTAAGGAGATCGCGCAGTTCCAGCTCATCCAGCTCAAGCTGGCCGAGATGGAGATCGCCCGCATCAATGTGCAGAATATGGTCTTCAATGCCATCGAGCGCACCGCGGCTGGCGAAAAGGTCTCTCTCGCAGAGGCTTCCGCGATGAAGCTGTACTCCTCGCGCGCCGCCACCGAGGTCGCCATGGAGGCGGTCCAATTGTTCGGCGGCAACGGCTATATGGCCGAGTACAAGGTGGAACAGCTTGCGCGCGACGCGAAATCACTGATGATCTACGCGGGCAGCAATGAAATCCAGGTCACCCATATCGCCAAGGGGCTGCTGGCCCGCTAGCGCGCCACGCCCGCACCGTCCGGTCCCGATTCCTCGATCGGGACCAGGCGGTAGGTGAGCCAGGGGCTGTGCGGGAGATGGGGTTTGTCGATGCGCAGGCGCACCCGGCGGATCACGCCGGTGGCCGGATCGGCGATGCGCAACTCGGTGCGCAGGGCCGTGTGGACGTCCGGATCGGTGGCGTACATGCGATCGAAGTCGGGGTGCACTCGGCAGCGGTCGATGATCTCGGCGATAGTGTCCTCGGACAGCACGATCGGGCCCATCATGCGCAGACCGTAGGTGAAGCCGTGGGTCAGGGATTCCCAGTCCAGTAGCACCCGGGCGGCGGCGGGCTCGGTGTACAGGTAGGTGAACAGGTTCGGTTTCGCCACGGTTTCCGGGAAGGCGGCGCGCCAGGCGGCATTGAGGCCCACCATGTCCCCCTCGGGCAGCATCAGATAGGCGGCCGGGTAGGGGAACCGCTCGAGATCGTCGAGGTCCTCGGCATCGGGCTTGGCCACGGTGCGGCCCAGAATGCGATCCAGGGTGCCCGGGTAGAGGGATGCGATGATCCGCTCCCGGAAGAGGTAGGGAATCCACAGCGCGTCGAACAGCGCGCCCGCGAACTCGAGGCTGGGCACCAGGGTTCCGGCTTCGACCTTCTCGATCGCGGATTTGGACCAACCGGTCGTGCCCGCCAACTGCGCCTGCGTCATGCCGAGTGCGTCACGCCGCGCCCGCACGAAGACCGCCAACTGCCCCTTTGCCATTCACCTCACCCTTGCTCTGTCGTACGAGTCACACCGGAAACGGGCTGAAGTCTCACCCCTGGTGCGACATCCGCGCATTGACTTTCTCACGGCGCGAAAACAGGCTTTACGGGTCCTGGAACCTGCGCGCGCCATTCGCCCCTTCGTGCTCGTCAGGGGCTGGTGCGTTGGAGGGGAACGCACCAGCCACCGGGTCCGCCCGCCGGAAATCAGCCCGCGCTTCCGGTGCCGACTCCGGGGAAGCCGGAATCGACCGCCAGCAGGTGGAACATGGTTTTACCGACAACACCGAAGTTGTTGTCCGACACCACGACCAGGGTGCGCTGGCCGTTGACCGTCGGACCCCGGGTAATGCCCTCCACACATTGCGGGTCGATTCCGGCGGCGCGGAAATCGAACAGCAGCTCCTTGGACATGGGGGTGGCGTTCGCCGGGGCGACGGCCGCGCCGGTGACCGGTGTCGCGCCCGCGGTCGAGGTGGAGTAGATGCGGGCGGTGAAGCCGACGTTGGGGATCATGCTGCGTTCCAGCGTCAGGAATCGGTCCGCGCCGTCGGCGAGGATCTCCGAGATGCCGGTGGCCGCGGGCACGCCGCCGGGCGCGACGCGATCCACCGGGTAGATGTACTCGGCGATATCCGCGCCGTCGTGACTGTTCAATCCGACGAAGCGGGCGCGGCTTTCGGCATCCGGCGAGGCGGCCGGGCCGTCCTGTGCCAGTGCGTTCTCGCTGACCGCGACGACCGAGGACCCGCCCTGCGGCAGATCCATCGCCTCGAAACCGAGGTTGTCGCGAATACCGGAGACGACCTGACCGCCGTCCAGGCGCGGGGTGAAGGCGTCCGGCACCGGGATATCACGGATGAACCCGCCGTCCAGGGCCGCCTCGCGAATGAAGCCCGGGCGGCCGACCTTGGCCTCGCCCTCGCTGGTGTAGATCATGCTCTGTCCGTTGGGATTCCATCTGATGGATTCCGGATCGATGGAGCGCGGGGCGTACGGCGTGCCGTCCGTATCCTTCAGCAGGATCTGGCGCTGGAATTCGGGCGTGCCCAGTTTGCCGTCCTTGTCGATCGGCAGTCGCAGCGTGTAGGCCCGCACCGGACCCGATTCGCCGCGGTTATCGCTGATCGCGAGGTAGGTCTGCTCGACCGGCCGGAAATCGATACCGGACAGGCCGCCGACCAGCTGGCCGTCGAAGACGAAATCATCCGGTACGTTCACCGAACTCAGCAGGCGCACAGTCACTCCCGGCTTGCCGAACGCCTGCCCCGGGCCCAAGTGCATACCCGACGGTGCCGCCACACTCAGCGCCGCCACCACGGCCCCCACTGCGAGAGCTCTCTTGTTCATCCGCCCGAATTCCTTCCGGTACCGCCCGGCCGCTGCCGGATACGGCTGGTGTCTACCAACCCGGTGGACCCCGCGCCTCCCGACTGTCCGGTCGGTCCCGATGACCAGGACGACTATGGCATCGGGGCGGTGATCGTGGTGAAGTACTGCACCGCGGCGAGAATCGCGACCGGCGCGGTCACCAGCAACTGTCCCGCGATGGTTCCCAGTGCGCCGATGGAGGCCACTCCGCCGAGGCATCCGAGCGCCGCAGCGGGCAGGAACGGGCCGAACAATCCGGCGACGGTGGCGGCGGCGACCGTGCCGCCCACCACCGCGCCGAGCACGCAACCGACAGCGGCCCCGCCGAGTCCGCCCACCACGGTCCCGATCGTCAGTCCCATTCCTATGGTGCTGCTCATTCGGTTCCAGGCGGCCTGTTCCCGCTGATAGGGCGTATGGAAATCAGCGGTGTCCTCGAACGGCAGGGCGACCGGCGCGTACGCCGCATGCTCCAAATCCAGCCTGGGAGTGAGCGTCACAGTGTGATCGGCGATGTTCGTCTCGATCGGAAATACGAAATCGTCGACCCGGAAGGACATTTCAGCCGAGGCGAGCACCGTGTGATTCGCGGTCTCCAGCTCGAGCACCCCGTCCCGCAGTTCGATCGCCCCGTTCGGGAGCGTGATCACGGCGGTATCCCCCACCTGACTCGCCGTCACCGCGACCGCCTCATCCGGTGTCGCGGTGGCGGTGGCCGAACACACCGACAGGCCGACCGCAACCAGTGCCGTCGACGCAAAACTCTTGATCAGCAACGCTTTTCCTGCACGCATGGCCATCCTTTAGTTCTTCACGATGAATCATTCACAATAATGAACTATTAATCCATGCGCGGGCAACCCCCGAACCGGAGCAGGTTGGCTAGTAGGCGAAGGGGCCGGATCGGCTTCCGGCGGGCGGGCGCTGCGAGCGGGCACCCCGAATCACGACCGTCACGATGATGGCGATCCCGGCAATGAAGCCACCGAAGCCCAGGGCGAGGGGGACGAGGATGGTTCTCATGATCGAGGTGATGAGGTTGCCGCCCACCGCCACGGTCACATTCGGCGAGCCCTGCGCGGTCAGTCGGTAGACGCCCGCCTCGTCGGCATGAAAGGTGAACTCGGACTGCCCGTTATGGCTGCCCATCTGATAGCTGGTGCCATTCGCGGCGCGCAGGTCGACCGGGCGAGCGGCCGGGTCGGTGAGGCGCACCGCGGCGTCGAAAGACGGGTCCGCCGCCGTCCCGTCACCGACGTACTCGAAGTAGATCCGGTAATCCCCAGCCTCCAAACGCAGATCACCCGATCCCGGCACAGCAACCCGCTGAAACTGGTTGACCTGATCATTCATTCGCACAACGCTCATCACCCCGAAGGTGATAGCCCCCGCCACACCCGCAACGATCAACACAACCCCGGCCACAATCCACCACCCCGAAGGCTTCTTCCGCGGCGGGTTCGCCCACGACGACTGCGGAACCGGATAGAAGCCAGGCTGGGACACAATCGAACCTCCCCCTCGGTGGCCACCGACCCCGCCGACAGCCGCATCCGCACCAACCTAACCCGTTTCGCGATGGGCTACCGGGTTGAGATGACGGTGAGGAGCATTATCGCGGTGCTGCCCAACACAATCGGCCAGACCATGACGGCGCGGCTGAGGCGGCGCACACCGGTGCGGATATTCGTGAGCGCGCGAATTCGCAGTTGACCGTGCCGGTCGATGCGGCCGTCGGTGAAGACCGGGTCGCCGATGCGCAGTTCCATCGGGGTGACCGGGAGGAAGCGGACATTCCATCTGTGGCCGTTGTCGTCGACCAGGTGGAGCAGCAGGCCCGGGCGCTGTTGCAGCGGGCCGCAGCGGGCGAGGATTCGCGTCGTAGAACGGCGGGCGGCTCGCCTGTGCAGTCCCGCGGCGAGCATGAACCCGCCCACGGTGGGGAGCAGGCTGGGCGGTGCGAGCGCCTGCTCGGTCAGCAGTAGCAGGGCGGGAAGCACGAACCACAGGGGTTGCGGTGCGACCATGGTGATCGGTTCGGGATGCCGGGCGATGATTCCGATGACCGAGCCGCGTGTTGCCGGTGGACGGGCGGCATTGTCGTTGTGTCCCTTGGGAATAGTTGCCATGAGATACTTTCGCCGAGTACACGGGCCCCGATGTCCGGACCGGATCCGGCGTGGGGGACCGGATTTCGTCCTGGGGTGGGGTGATCGCGGTGCCGGCCGAAACGGATCTGTTCACGGCGCTTCGTGAATTGCGGGCGGCGGTCGGCGCACCGAAGGCGGCGGATGTGTTCCGGCGCATCGAGATACTGGGTATTTCGATGGGCCGCAATACGCTCTACGACCTCTACGGCCGGTTGGATTCGCCGGCCGATACCCGCGCTCCGGCCTGGTCGACGGTGGAGGGGTTCGTACGCGCCTGCCTCGAGCTGGCCGATCGGACCGGGCGGCGCATCAGGCCGGAGTGGCGCGATTTCGACCGGTGGGCCGATCTGCACCGGGATTGCGGCAGCGCGGCACCGCGACCCGTGGACGGCTGGACGCATGCCGTCGAGAAGGTGCGGCGGGACTGCCGGACCGATCTGCTGACCATTACCGCCATGAATGCCGATGCGGTGCATCTGGTCGACCGCATTCAGCGGGACCACGAGGTCGTGAGCCGGTGGAGCCAGCACGCGCCGGGCGGTTCCGGGGCGAATACCGCGGTCGCGCTGTCCCGGATCGGCGGCTGCGCGGCGGTCGCCGGAATCGTCGCCGATGACAGTGCGGGACGAAATCTGCTGGCACAGTTGAAATCCGATGACGTGGACGTGAATTCGGTGCTGTCCGTATCGAATTCACGACTTCCCACCGGCAGCACCATCGTGCTCGCGGATCAGTCCGGTGGCCGGATGATCGTCGTATCACCGGGCATCAACGCGGAATTGGCGGCCCGCCTGCGCCGCCTGGGCAGGGTCGAGGCCCTGATCGACACCGCGCGGCAGTGCCGCATTCTGCACCTGACCTCCATGGCGGGCCACGGTCAGCATGTGCTGCAACAGGAAATCGCCGCGACCGTGGCCGATCGAACGCTCATCACCCTCAACCCCGGAGCGATCTACGCCGCCCTCGGCACCGCGCGCATGGAATCGCTACTGAGCCTCACCGATGTGGTGTTCGTCCACGAACAGCAACTGGACCTACTGCTCGGACACCGAACCATCCAGGAACGACCGGTAGAGGACAAGATTCGCGATATGCGCGCCCGCCTCTCCCGCCCGCAACCCTCGGTAACGGTCCTCAAACTCTCCACGGGAATCACCCGAACCCGCTCGGTGGCGATCACCGTCAGCGAACCCGGCAACCGCATGAAGACCTACTACCCCGACGGCGTGGTAGACGTCGACAGCCACCGCCTCACCGACACCACCGGCGCGGGCGACGCCTGCGTAGCAGGCGTAATGCTCACCCTCCTGAACGGCGGCACCCCGATCGAAGCCGTAAACCTGGCCCACGTAATGGCCCTCGCCGCCTCCGGCACGGTAGGCGGCCGCGACGGCATCCCCCACCGCCCCGACCTCCCCGCCCTCTGGGACCAATACTCCAGCGGCGCCGAACTCCCACCCTGGCTGGCTGACTGAATGCGCAGGTGCAGTGCGCTATTGGCGCTAGTGCTGACATTGTCGGCATGTCGTTCGGTCACCGCGAGCGACGATCAGTCGGCGGAGCCGCCCTCACCGCGGCAGCCGACGCCGGTGTTGTTGTCCGCGTTGAAGTTCGAGGATCCGGGGGATGGCGATCTGGTGGCCGGGCTTGATCGGCTGGCTCGGGGGGCTGCGGGTTCGGACTGGCGTTATGTTCCGTATCGGCAGGTCGGGGATGCTGTCTTCGCGTATTGGTGTCGGGGGTGGGTGGCTGAGATCGGGTCGTCTGGTGCCTGCGAGAACACCGATGACAGTTCGCATCTGGCGGAACAGCGGGTTTTCAGGGTTGGCACGAAGTCGGATGCCCTGCCTGCGGCCGCGGGGGCCTTGCTGGAGGTGTTGTCGGTGCCCGGGGACATTGACGGATGGCTTGTCAAGGCGGACATCGGATTCGGGGGTGGGAAGGGGGCGGCAGGAAGTCCGGCGATCAGCATTGTGTTCGGACATCCGAGCCTCACCGTGAGCACGGCCCGGCAGCGGGGGTGGGATTCCGAGCCTGCTTTCTCGGATCCTCCGACGTATCGGATCAGTCCCCGGACCACGGTGACTCTCGATGGGGCCGGGGCTGCGATGACCGAGCTGCGGACGCTTGTCTCGTCGCCGGAGAACTTCCGCGACCGGTGGCTGGCCGAACTGGGGCGGCTGGAAGGGCAGGTGCGCGCCACGATCGCCGCTCACCAGGTCCAGATCTGCGACGAGAGCTACGGATCCGGTGGCGGTCGCCGATGTGACCGGGTGCGGCCGCTCAGCGCCGAGGAAGAAGCGGAGTCCGATACGCGTGCGGCACAGTATTTCGCCGCGACGACGCAGACCGTGCGGACCGCATACAACGATCTGTACGGTGCGCTACTCGCCGCCTATCCATTCAAGGAACTGGTCGGATAGCGAGCGGACGTATGCGACGGACGATACCGGCCCGCAGGTCTGTTGCGTGCGGTGTGGAGAAATTGCGGACTGGTTGGTTAATGGTTGCGATGGGGTGGTGCGTGATTTCCGCTCTACCTGCGGGTTTTAGTGCCCCCGGTCGGGTTCGAACCGACACTGTGCGGATTTTAAGTCCGCTGCCTCTGCCAATTGGGCTACGGGGGCGTGGGGGTCAGCGTACCGAGCCGTACGGTTGAGTCGTAATCAACCGGGGGGTGGATTTCGGGGAGTTGTCGAAAATGTCCGGGGTCGGTATTCAAGGGGCGGGTGGGGTGGGGGTCAGAAGTAATGTGGCGGTGAGCACTCGGGTGCCGTCTTGCAGGACCTCGAGGGTGAGGTGTGTGCGTGTCGGATCGGGGTCGGGGGTGTGTTGGGTGTGAATGAGGAGTTCCGCGCCTAATTCCCCCGGGGGTATGTAGGCGGGGGCGGTGAATTTGGCTTTGCAGGACAGGACCTGGCCTCGGGCGGGGTTGTTCGTGACCGATTGCACTGCCAGACCCATGAGCAGCATGCCGTGGGCTACGACACCTTTCAGGCCCGCCTGCTCGGCTGCGCCATCGGAGGAATGGATGGGGTTGTCGTCGCCGGAGGCGGCCGCGTAGGCCGCCACATCCGCTCGGGTGAGTCGTAGGCGAGTCGTGGCCGGATCGGGGGCGGGGGCGGTCACGAGGCGGCTCGCAGGAGGACGGTGGCCCGGCAGGTGCAGACGAGATCGTCTGCGGTGCTTCTGATTTCGGTTTCGACGGTGAGGACTCGGTGACGGCCGAGGAGCTTGTCCGCCGCGATGGCCGTACTGGTCCAGAGGTGGTCGCCGACCCGAATCGGGCGGGTGTGGGCGAAGGATTGGTCCAGATGCACGACATGTAGGTCGGCAGGTGAATTCAGGAGTTGTTCAACGGCTTTCGCTTGGCCGGGCTGGGCGATAACCGTCGCGAAAGTGGGGGGCGCGATTTCGCCGCTGGGTAACGCGCGAATTGCCCGCGCGAATTGCGTGACCGCGGGTTCGGTCACCACGTACGGGGACTCCCGGGTAGGTGTATTCCCGGCGAACATGTGACTAATGGTCATGGCATGCCTCATCGGTTCGGTGGGGGCCGAGCCGAGCGTACGGGCCGGCGGGCCGCGCGATGCCTATCGCGCACAACGGATTCGGCGATTGCTCGCAGGGCCGCCCGCATTCGAGCATGTGAACGCGACATTGAGTCACCGAGGGCGGCAATCGCATTCACCAACCGGAGGGCTGCAAGATGGCATCGTTCGATCCGACACAAGACCGGCAACTTCATGACGCAGTGGTGATCGGGGGTGGGCCCGCGGGGTCCATTACCGCCCGCCAGCTGGCGGCGGCCGGCTACGACGTGCTGGTGCTGGAGCGGGAGGACTTCCCGCGCTTCCACATCGGCGAATCCATGCTGCCGTACACGGCGGGGATCCTGGAACGCCTCGGCATGCTGGACCTGTTCCCGGCCGAGGACTTCCCGACCAAGTGGGGAGCCGAATTCACCGGTCCCTCCGGCGATTTCCGGCGGGTGGACTTCACCTCGCAGGGCGGCGGCCGGCGTGAGGCGGCGTTCCAGTGCGAGCGCGCCGAATTCGATCAGATCCTGCTGAACAACGCGCAGGAACAGGGCGCGAAGGTGCTGCACAACGCCCGCGTCACCGAGGTCATCGAGGAGCAGGGCCGTATTCGCGGCGTGCGCTACAAGTACGACGGCGAAGAGTACGAGGCATTCGGCAAGTACGTGCTGGACGCCAGCGGCCGCACCGGCGTTATCGCGCACCGCCATTTCAAGAACCGCCGGCCCAACACCCGGCTGGAACTGGTCGGGGTGTTCAAGCACTTCGGCAATGTCGACGAGGCCACCAATCCCGGAATCGAAGGCGATATCCAGGTCGGCAATCACCCCGACGGCTGGCTGTGGGCCATTCCGCTGGGCCACGGCAAGCTGAGCGTCGGCGCTGTCACGCCCGCCCGCAATGTGCGTGAATCCACGCCGCTGGCGGTATTCGACGAGCATGTGTCGCGGGTGCCGCGCATTGCCTGCCGTATCGAGGGTGCGACCGTCATCGACGAAATCCGCGGTGAATCCGATTACTGCTACTTCTCGAATACCCTTGCGGGCGAAGGTTATTTCTCGGTCGGCGATGCGGGCAGTTTCGTGGACCCGATCTTCTCCGCCGGCGCGTACCTCGCCATCACCAGTGGCGTCAAGGCCGCCGAATCGGTGATCGCCATTCTGCGCGGTGCGGACGAGGCCGAAACCCAGCGGGATTACGAGAATTTCGTGAAGACCGGTTATGACTGCTACACCCGGCTCATCTACGCGTTCTACGAGTCGAACTTCAATTTCGGCAAGTATGTCGCCAGCCTGTCCAGCGACTCGGTCACCATCGAGGGCCGCTGGATCGCACGCCTGCTGAGCGGCGATTTCTGGAGCCGTAACAATCCGGTCGGCGAATTGCTGCGCTCCAACCGGGAATACGACACCTTCGACGATTTCCCGTTCGTGTACGGCTGCCCGGTCTACCCGGAGCAGGACGCCGCGGAGACCGCCGAGGCAGCGGTGGTGGGATGAGATGACCGAGATCGCCACCGCAGCGGCCGATCCCAGATCGGCCGCCGACCGGATGATCGCCGAGATCTCGGCGCGGGAGACGAAGCCGCTGGAGTATTGGCCCGCGGCGGCGCTCTCGGAGTACGTGGCGGAAGCGCTGCCGTTATCGGTGGCGCACGCCTTCGAATCGCCATTCCACCGAGCGAAGTTCGCGGGTCTCACCGCGCCGGTGGACCTCGCCGGGTTCGAGCGGTTGCCGCTCACCGAACCGGCCGAGGCGAAGGGACGGCTGCGCGAACTGCTGGCCGTCCCGTGGCGCGACGTCGCGCAGATCAATCTCAGCTCCGGCACCACCGCCGGGCCGACCACCTATGTGGCGTACACGCTGGAGGATCTGCGCGGCGACGGCGCGCGCTATGCGCCGGGCGGGCTGTTCGCCTTCGCGGCAACGGATTTGGTGGCGGTCGCGCTGCCCTATGACATGGCCACGGTCGGCCTGGCGGTGCACAGGGACGTGCAGCGCCAAGGCGCGGTCGTGCTGCCCGCGGGCAAGGGCGGCAGTTACGGCCCGCCCGAACGCCTGCTGCAAGCCATTCACGACCTGGGTGTGGACACGCTGTTCAGCACCCCGAGCTACGCCTGGTACCTGCGCGATCTCTACGAGGCCGCCTACCCGGGCGAGCAGCCGTCGATCCGGCATCTGCGCGTCGGCGGTGAGGGCGCTGCCCCGTCCATGCTGACCCGGCTGGGTCAGCGCTGGCAGGCGGACGTGCGCCAGTGGTTCGGCAGTACCGAGATCGGAATCATCGCCTACACCTGCGAATTGGGCGTCTACCACGTCGCGGCGGGCAACTGCTACGCCGAGGTGGTGGACGAGGCGGCGTTCACCGGCACGACTGCCGACCGGAACACGCTTCCCGCGATGGTGCCGAACGGGACGACCGGTGCGCTGGTATTCACGACGCTGGGGCGCAATGCGACCCCGTTCGTGCGCTTCCGGAGCGGGGATCGCGGCATGCTGCCGGGCGAACCGTGCGACTGCGGGCGCACGCTGCCGACGCTGCACGTGTACGGCCGCATCGCCGATCAGATTCCGGCGGGCGATACCGCGGTATCGCCGTATCGGATCGAGGAGGCCTTCCTGCAAGCCGTGCCGGAGGCCGCGCCCTGGTACCACATTGTGTTGCGGGACAACGCCATTGGCCTGGTGGCGGAATGGCCGGGCGATACGGCGGGCGATCCCGCCGAGGTCGGTGACCGCGTGCGCGAGTTCGTGCGCCGGATCGCCGGATTCGACCTGGACAGCTTCGAATGGGCCGAGATCGGAACGCTCGACCGCCCGCGCACCAAGATGCGCCGGGTCCGCGATGAACGGAGCATCGGATGAGCGCCATCCGCATCGGGGCGAAACTCGCCAACTTCGGGCCGGACGCGCATCGCGTGCTCGACGCCGCCCAGAGCCTGGAAGCCGCCGGGGTGGACTCGCTCTGGCTGTCCGATCGGGTCGTCACGGTGACCCCGACGGAATCGTTCTACCCCTTCGCACCGAACGGCTCCGTGCCCTGGCGCGATGACACGCCGTTCATGGAGGCGGTGACCGCGCTCGGCATGGCCGCAGCGGTCACCACACGCGTCGAGCTGGGTGTCGGAGTCCTGGTCGCCGCGGTCCGGCAGCCGGTACTGCTGGCAAAACAGCTCGGCACCATCGCCGCGCTGGCAGGTGGCCGCGTGGCCCTCGGCATCGGATCCGGCTGGATGGCAGAGGAATTCGACACCCTCGGCATCCCGTTCGCCGAGCGCGCCGAACGCACCGACGAAGTGGTCGAGCTGATGCGCGCCTGCTGGACCGGCACACCGGACGCATACGACGGCGCGCACTACGGACTGCCCAAGGGCGTGGCCATGCATCCCGTTCCCCCGCAACATATTCCGATCCTCTGCGGCGGAATGAGCACGGCCGCACTGCGCCGGGCGGGTGAACTCGACGGCTGGTACGGCTATATGTTCGCGGACCGCATCGATACCGATATCGTGCGCACGGCAGCAGAGATGGTCGGCACCGGACGAGTCGTGGTGCGCCTCGTCGGCCCACTCGACAAATCGCTCCCCGCCGGGAAGCAACTGGTGGCGGCGGGCGCGACCGAACTGGTACTCGACATCGACACCGATCCGGAAACCGCTGCCGCACAGGTGGTCCGAGCGCGGGCGGAGCTATCGTGACCGCCGCCGGGACCGAACAGACCGGCGATGCGAACCGCACCGGCGCGGATCAGCTGTCCGGCGCGAGCGGCGCTGTCACCGATCCGAGTTCCGGGCTGACCGGCGCGGCGACCGGCGAGGTGGCCATTCCGGCCGCTCCGCTGGCCGGGCTGGTGGCGATCGTGACCGGCGGGAGTTCCGGGATCGGGCGGGCCACGGCGGTGCTGCTGGCCGAGCAGGGGGCACAGGTACTCGCTGTTGCTCGGCGAAGCAAACCGCTGGAAGAGGTTGCGGGGCTGCACGAGCGGATTCACGCGCATATCGGGGATCTGGCGGATCCGGATGAGCCGGAGCGGATCGCCAAGACCGCGCTGCGGGAGTGGGGTCGGATCGATGTGCTGGTGAACAATGCGGGGCCCTATGGCCCGGCGGCACTGGCGGGAATCTCACCCGCCGATATCGATCGGCTGGTGCGGTTGAATATCGTCGCGCCGAGCCTGCTGGCCAGCCACTGCTTGGAAGCCCTCGCCAAGCAGGCCGGTTCGATCGTGAATGTCACCAGCGCCTACGCACAGCGGGCGGTGGCGGGCAGCGCGCATTACGCCGCCACCAAGGCGGCGCTGGAAAGTCTCACGCGCAGTTGGGCTCTGGAGCTCGCACCGCGCGGAATACGAGTCAATGCCATCTCGCCCGGGCCGACCGAGACCGGGCTGCTGGCGGGCGCGGGTGTGCCCGCCGATCGCATCGAGGCGATCAAAGAACGTGAGCGCCAGCGCATTCCGCTGCAGCGACGCGGCGACCCGGCCGAAGTCGCCCGGTGGATCGTGGCGCTGGCCGATGCCTCGGCGGGCTGGATCACCGGTGAGGTGCTCCGGGTAGACGGAGGGCTACATCTGACATGAACACCGCGGACAAGGTCGAAATCCTGGGCCTGGTGGCGGATCTGGGCCTCGGCCTGGATCTGGCCGATCGGGAGCGATACCGCCGCTGCTTCGGCGATACCGTGCTCATTCACAATCCCGCCTTCCAGGGCGCGGACGCCTGGCACAGCTACAGCGGTGACGAATGGGCGGACCGGGTCACCGCCACCCAGGCGCGGCTGACCAGTATTCACACCCTCACCTGCGTATCCACCGAGGTCTACGACGGGACGGCGGAAACCATGCTCATGCAGCAGGCGCTGTTCGCCGATGCGGAGGGCAGCTATCAGGTCGCCGGGCCGCTGCGGCTGACACTGGTCGATGACGCCGGCTGGCGGATCGAGCGGCTGCGCTTCGAAGTCATCTGGACCACCGGCGACCCCGAGGTCTACGCCCGTGCGCGAAAGGCCGTGCTATGACCGCGATGACGCATCCCACACCGGTGCGCGGATCCGACGGCATCGCCCGCTACCCGGACCCGCTGCCGAATCTGGTTGCCGCACTGCGTATCACCGTCGAACGCGTCCCCGATGCCGAGGCCGTGGTCCAGGTCGGCGGTCCGCGCCTGACCTACGCCCAGCTGTGGGATCGCGCCACCGCCCTGGCCGCCGGACTCGCCGGGGCGGGTGTCCGCCCCGGCGACCGGGTGGGCATCCTGCTCCCCAACGGGGTGGACTGGTGCGCGGCGTTCTTCGCCGTCCAGCTCGCCGGATGCGTTGCGGTGCCGATAAATACGCGCCTGTCCGAACCGGAGATCTCGCACATCACCGAGAACGCGGGCCTGGCATACGTATTCGATCTCGACCATCTGCCCACCCGCTCCCGGTCCCGCCGCATCCCCGAAGCGGCCCCGGATGATCCGGCCGCCATCTTCTACACCAGCGGCACCACCGGCCGCCCCAAGGGCGCGACCACCACGCACGCGAACTTCCTGGCCAATATCGAGAACGCCCGCCGCCTGCTCGGCGTCACCGAACCGTGGGTGAGCCTGGTATCGGTGCCGCTGTTCCATGTGACGGGCTGCAATTCGCAATTGCTGCCGAGCGTCGCGGCGGGTGGGACGCTGGTGATCCTGCCGCAGTTCGACGGCCGATCCATGTTGCGCGCCATCGAATCCGAGGCGATCACCGCGCTCATGTCGGTGCCCACCATGTATCGCATGCTGCTCGGCCAGACCCACCTCGATCGCTACCGGCTCGGATCGGTGCGCAGCATCACCTTCGGCGGCTCCCCCATGCCGCGGCGGCTGATTCCCGAACTGCGGGAACTCTTTCCACGCGCCCGGCTCGGAAACGGCTACGGCCTCACCGAGAGTGCGTCGTTCTGCACCTACCTCCCCGATGACCAGGTCGACGAGCATCCGGACAGTGTGGGCTTCGCCGCCCCGGTGGTGGATCTGCGGCTCGATGATCCCCGGGGCACGGGTGTCGGTGAACTGCTGGTGCGCGGCCCGAACGTGGTGGCCGGGTACTGGAACGACCCCGCCGCCACCGCAAAGGCTTTCGAGGATGGCTGGCTGCGCACCGGCGATATCGCCGCCATCGATGATCGGGGTCTGGTCCGCATCGTCGACCGCGCCAAGGATGTCATCATTCGCGGCGGTGAGAACGTCTACTCCGCCGAGGTGGAGCGCGCGCTGGCCGAACATCCGAGCGTGCGCGAGGTGGCGGTGACCGGCGTCCCGGACAGCATCGCGGGTGAGAAGGTGGCCGCCGCCATCGTGCTGGTACCGGGTGAAGAGGATCAGTTGCGCGAGGTATTCCGTTCCGCCCGAAAGGAATTGGCCCGCTACAAGATGCCCGAGCTGGTCGCGGTGTATCGCACCCCGCTGCCCCGCAATCCGGGCGGCAAAGTGATCAAGTCCCTGCTGCGCACCGCCGCCTGGATGGTGGCTCCGCGATGAGAGAGCGAGAACGCTGATGGGCCTGCTGGACAAGAAGACACTGCTGGTGACGGGGGTGCTGACACCCTCGTCCATCGCCTACGGCGTCGCCGAACTGGCGCAGCGCGAGGGCGCGCGGGTGATCGTCACCGGCTACGGCCGGCTCAGCCTGGTGCGCAAGGTCGTCGAGCGCCTGCCGGAAACCGCGCCGGTGATCGAATTGGATGTCTCGGACGAGGAGCATCTGAGCACCCTGAGCGCCCGCGTCGGCGAGCACGCGGATCGGATAGACGGCGTACTGCACGCCATCGCATTCGCACCGCAGTCCGCGCTCGGCGGCAATTTCCTCAATACCGAATGGGCCGATGTCGCCACGGCACTGCGGGTTTCGACCTACTCACTGGTGAGTCTGGCCACCGCGTTGCGGCCGCTGCTCACCGAGAACGCCTCCATCGTCGGCCTCGACTTCGACGCCTCCACCGCGTATCCCGGCTACGACTGGATGGGTGTTGCCAAGGCGGGACTCGAATCCGCCGCCCGCTATCTGGCGACCTATCTCGGCCCGCAGGGCACCCGGGTCAATCTGGTCGCGGCCGGGCCGATCCGCACGGTGGCGGCGAGCAATGTGCCCAGCTTCGACGATCGCCGTCAGGACTGGTCACTGCGCGCACCGCTGGGCTGGGATATCAGCGATTCCACACCGGTGGCGCGCGCCTGCGTCGCCCTGCTTTCGGAGTGGTTCCCGGCCACCACCGGGGAGATCGTTCACGTCGACGGCGGTGCGCACGCGGTCGGCAATTGATCAAGCAGCGCAACGAAATTCGATACCAGCGGGGAACGGGTATCCGGCTGCCAGGCCATGGTGATGGGCTCCCGGATACTCGGCTCCACGATGGGCCGGGAGACCAGATTCCCGTCCGCGAGCTGGCGCGCCCGCGAACGCGAGGAGATGGTGAGGGCGTGCCCGGCCGCGACCAGTACGCGCAGCGCGTTGGCGTGCTCCACCTCGTACCGCACATCCAATTTGCGGGACTGCGCCCGGCTCACCGCGAGCAGCCGATCGTGCAGACCGGGATTGAGTTCGCGGCGGAACAGTGCGATCGGCTCGGCCAGCAGTGCGCGCAATGGCACCTCCGGTTCCGCCGCCAGCGGATGCTGCGGCGGCAGCAGGGCCACGAAGCTCTCCTCCCCCACCTGCGCCGAGCGCAGTTTGGGATCGGGCACCGGGCCCAGTACGAATCCGATGTGCAATTGCCGCCGGATGAGCGCCTGCACCTGATGCGCGGTCCACATCTCATCCAGCACCGGCGTGACATCCGGATAGCGCTCGCGGAAGGTGCGCAGGAATCCGGGCAGCACCCGGTGCGCGGCAGCGGCTCCGAAACCTATTGAGAGACTGCCGATCTCACCACGCGAAGCGCGGCGCGCGGTATCCATCGCCTCGGTCGCGCGCTCCAGGGTTTCGCGCGCCTCCCCGGCGAAGGCGACCCCCGCCGGGGTGAGCGTGATCTTATGGCTGGTCACGTCCAGCAGCAGCACCCCGAGTTCGCGTTCGAGCCGCCTGATCTGCTGGGTGAACGCCGGTTGGGTGATGTGCATGCGCGCGGCGGCCCGCCCGAGATGCAGTTCCTCGGCGGCCACCAGGAAGTACCGCAGTTGACGCAGTTCCATCGGCCGCTACCGCGCCCCAACCGGATGTCGCAGCGCCACATCCCGATCCGTCCGCGCCGCCAGCGGATCGTGCTGCGGATGAGCCGGATCCCGCCGCGGTACAGCCGGTTCCAGCGGTCGTGTGAGGGGAACCCGCGGAGTCGGGCCCGGAACGCGACGGCTCGGTGTCGGATCGGGCCACGCCGGTTCGGGGTCGTCGTCCAGCCCTCCGACCGGGCCACGGCCTCCCGGAGCACCGATGCCGTCCGCGATCGCCCCGTCTTCGAGCGGTGCGACCAGGGCGATGAATTCGAGTCGGGGGATGGCGGATTCGTCTGCGCGCCAGACCATGTGGATGTCCTCTTCGAGATGGGTGCCGACGAGCGGGCGGGTGACCACGCCCGGCACATCGGCTTGAGCGGCGCGCGTGCTGGAGGCCAGGCCCACCACTCCGGTGGCCGCGAGCAGCGGTACGACATTGGGATGCGCGACCTCGTGCACGACATCGAGCACCACACCGGCCGCAGCCAGGCGGGCGGTGAGGCGGTCGTGCAGTCCGGCGCTCAGGCTGCGGCGAAACAGTGCCACCGGTGTCGAATTGAGTTCCCGCACATGGATATCCGCGGTCCGGGCGAGGCGGTGATCGGCGGGCAGGACGGCCGCGAAGCCGTCGCGGGCGACGGGATAGGAGCGCAGCGCCGGATCGTGTACCGGGCCGAGCACGAAGGCGACGTCGAGGCGGTGGTCGAGGAGTTCTTCCAGCTGCTCGGTGGTCCACAGTTCCTTGAGCGTCACGACCGCACCCGGGTAGAGCGCAGTGTACGTGCGCAGGGCGTCCGGCAGCACGCTGCGGGTGGCGGAGCAGCAGAATCCGATGCGCACCGAACCGCGCGGTTCGCGGCGGTGCCCGGGATGCGAGCGGCGTGCCACCCGGACCGCGCAATCGGCGGATTCCAGTGTGGCGCGGGCTTTGCCGAAGAGTAGTTCGCCGGTGGGAGTCAACTCGACGGTATGGCTGTCGCGATCGAAAAGCGCGGCGTCGAGTTGTTGTTCGAGTCGTTGGATTTGCTCGGTCAATGAAGGTTGGGATACACCCATCCGGGCGGCCGCTCTACCGAAATGCAATTCTTCGGCGGCCGCGACGAAGTATTCTAATTGACGCAGTTTCATCCCGCGCACCTAACACCTGTCGGCATACATCGTCGGCTTCGTCGTCGAGTACCGGGGACAAGTCGACTCCACCGATGTGACGCGGCAGTGGATCGCCGGGAAACCGCATGCGACGGGCGATCGACGATCTGGCAGCCGGAGATGTCAATCGTTGTGCGGCAACGTATTAGATCGCCATGGTACTCGCCTCGCACCCGGTATGCGGCCCTGTATTCACCTATCGGCGGCATCGGTTTTTGCTCATTGCCGCGCCGGGCGCGCGGTCGCACAGTCGAGAGGTGTTCCTCTCACACGATTCGATCGTCATCACCGGGCTCGGCGCGGTGACGCCGTACGGAACCGGTGTCCCGGCAATGCTCGGCGGTTTATACGCCGGCGTACCCACCGCACAATCGATCACCAAGTTCGATACCACCGGATTTCCCACCCGATTCGCCTGTGAAGTCCGTGATCCGGAAATTACCGAATACCTACCGGCGAAACTGATTCCGCAATTGGATCCGTTCGCCCGCTATGCCGTCATCGCCGCGGGCGAGGCCCTGCGCGATGCCGGACTGCTCCCGGAAGACACCGCCTGGACCGCCCGCAAGCCCACCCCGGTACAGGGCGTGGACCCGGACCGGTTCGGCTCGATCATCTCCTCCAGCGTCGGCGGTATCGAGGAGATGAGCGAACAGCACCGCCGCCTGCTGGCCGACGGCCCGCAGGCGGTGCGGCCGTTCTTCAGCATCGCCATGCCGCTGAATATGGCGGCGGCGCAGTCCGCCATCCGCTACGGACTGCGCGGACCGTCCTTCGCACCGGTCTCGGCCTGTGCCAGCGGCGCGGACGCCCTCGGCCTGGCCATCGACCTGATTCGCTCCGGCCGCGCGGACGCGGTGCTCGCGGGCGGCGCGGAAGCCGCGATAACCCCGTTGGTCCTGGCCGGATTCGGCATCGCGGGCGCGCTGTCCACCCGCAATGACGAACCCGAACGGGCGAGCAGGCCGTTCGATATCGACCGGGACGGCTTCGTCATCGGTGAGGGCGCGGGCGTGCTGGTGCTCGAGCGCGCGAGCCATGCCGCCGCCCGAGGCGCGCGGATCTACGCCGAATTGGCCGGCTACGGGGTGGGCAATGACGCCTACCATCCATCCGCACCCGCCCCCGAAGGCGTGGGCGCGGTGCGGGCCATCGCCGCCGCTCTGGCCGACGCCCGGTGCGAGGCAACCGAAGTCGCGCATATCAACGCGCACGCCACCTCCACCCCGATCAACGACCGGAGTGAGGCGATGGCGATCAGAACCGCGTACGGCGCTGCCGCACAGCGCATTCCGATCGCCGCCACCAAGTCCGCGCTGGGGCACCTGGTCGGCGCGTCCGGTGCGGTGGAGGCCATCGCCACCGTCGCGGCCATGACCCTGGGTTCCATTCCGCCGATCCTCAATCTCGAAAAGGTCGATCCGGACTGCGAACTCGACCTGGTGACCGAGCGGCCGCGGGCGGCCGAAATCCCCATCGCCACCTCGCATTCCTTCGGCTTCGGCGGCCACAACTCGGTACTGGTCTTCCGTTCCGTCGCCGATGCCCGCACCCCGAGCGTGCGTCCCACCCCCGAAATGAGCCCCTCATGATCGATTGCGCAATCGTGGGCGCGGGCCCGGGCGGCCTCGCCCTGGCGCTGCTGCTGGCCCGCGCCGGACGCGAAGTGACCGTGCTGGAACGCACGCCGCTCACCGTGCCACCACCGGGCGGCGTGGTGCTGCAGCCGGTGACGCTGCGACTGTTCGAATCCATCGGCCTGCTCGACGGGCTCGATCGAGCCGGGCTGCGGCTGGCTGGCATCGACGAGATCGGCCCGGCCGGACCCATCTTCTCCGGCGACTACCGCGATTTCACCGAGGCGGTGCCGTGGGCGCTGGCGGTGCCGCTGCGCGAACTCCAGGGCCGGCTGCTCGAGGCGCTGGACGCCGAACCGCGCGTCACCCTGCGCACCGGCACCGAGGTGACCGCGGTGCGCCAGCCGAATCACAGCTGTGAATTGCAGCTGTCCGGCACCCCCACCCCGCAGGTGGTGCGCGCCGCGTACGCCGTCGGCGCGGACGGCAAGTACTCCACTGTCCGCACCGTCGCCGGATTCGCCGCGCGCCTGGACCAATTCGAGGACCGGCAGCTCATCGTGCGGGTGCCCCGGCCGGACGGCCCGCCGCGGGTGCGCAGCTACCGCAGCACCCGGCCCGTGGTCGCGGTGCCGTCCGGACCCGGGAGCATGCACGTGTTCGGCGCGGTGAAAGCCACCGAACTCGCGGACGCGCGCACCGAATTGATCGACTCGCTGGAGCGCTTCGATCCGGCCCTGGCCACCTGCGTCGCCACCGAAGGCACCGTGGTGGCGCTGATTTCGCATCACACCGTGCGGGTGCGGAACTGGTCGATCGGGCATGTGGCACTGCTCGGGGACAGCGCGCACAGCGTGCACCCGTACGGCGGCCAGGGCGTGAACCTCGCGCTCCAGGACGCCTGGCTGCTCGCACCGCTGATCGATCAGGCGCTGAGTGCCGAAACATCCGATACCGCAAGCGATCCCGGCGCACAGCTGCTCGCCGGGTTCGAACAACTGCGCCGCCCCTTCGTGGAGGCGTTCCAAGCCCGCCAGCACACCCTCATGACCGATACCGCCGTCGACGAAACCCTCTATGTCACCGGGTTCGCCGACCTGTCCCTGGGCCAGCGCGAGATTCGCACCCTGTTGCCCACCCCCGAAACCGCAGTAATCACCAACACAGGACGGAGCGACTGATGGGAATCGGAACCAACGGGGCCGCGGGCCTCACCATCGACGGGCACAGCCTCACCGTCGACGATGTGGTCACGGTGGCGCGGCGCGGCTCGCGCATCGGCGTCGAACTCGATCCCGGCGCGACCGCGCGGGTCGAACAGTCCCGCACGCTCAAGCGGGATCTCATTGCCACCGGACAGCCGATCTACGGCGTCACCACCGGCTTCGGCGATAGCGTCACCAGCCAGATCAGCTCGGCGAAAACCGCTGAACTGCAACGCAATATCGCCCGCTACCACCTCAACGGCACCGGCCCGATGGCCGCTCCCGAGGTGGTGCGCGGCACCATCCTGATTCGCGCCAACTGCCTGGCGCGCGGCAACTCCGGCATTCGCGCAGAACTCATCAACCGCCTGCTCGAATACTTGAATCACGATGTGCGCCCCGAGATTCCGGAGCGCGGCTCGGTCGGCGCGAGCGGTGACCTGGTACCGCTGTGCTACCTCGCCTCCGCCGTCTTCGGCGAGGGCCAGGTGCGCTATCGCGGACGGCTGCGGCCGACCGCCGGGGTGCTCGGCGAACTGGCGCTGAGCCCGATCGTGCCCGAGGCCAAGGACGGCCTGGCGCTGATCAACGGCACCTCGTTCTCCGCGTCCTTCGCCAGCCTGGCGCTCGCGGACGCGCAGCGGGTGGCCCTGCTCGCCGAACTGTGCACCGCCATGGCCTCGGAAGCGCTGTGCGGCAACCGCGGTCACTTCCACCACTTCATCCACGATCACAAACCGCATCCGGGACAGCGGGATTCGGCCGCCGCCATCGCCGAACTGCTGGTGGACTCCGGACTGGCGCTGGACCACGATCAGGTGCTCGGCATGACCGGCGGACTCGGCGACAGTGATTACGCCCGGCTGCCGCGCTCGATCCAGGACAAGTACTCGATCCGATGCGCACCGCAGGTCATCGGCATTCTGCGCGATACCGCGAGCTGGGCGCGGAACTGGCTGGACATCGAGATCAACTCCTCCAATGACAATCCGCTCTTCGACGCGTCCGAGACCACCGTCCACAATGGCGGCAACTTCTACGCCGGGCATATCGGCCAGGCCATGGACTCGATCAAGACCGCCGTCGCCAATATCGCCGATCTGCTGGACCGCCAGCTGGAACTGATCGTCGACGAGAAGTTCAACAACGGCCTGACCCCGAACCTGGTGGCGCGCTTCGAACCCGGCGACTGGCGGGCCGGACTGCACCACGGCTTCAAGGGTATGCAGATCGCCTGCTCCGCCATTACCGCCGAAGCGCTGAAGAACTCCGCGCCCGCGAGCATCTTCTCCCGCTCCACCGAGGCGCACAACCAGGACAAGGTCAGCATGGCGCCCATCGCCGCGCGCGATGCCCGCACCGTCATCGCACTGGTCGAGGAGGTGCTCGCCATCCATCTCATCGCGCTGTGCCAGGCGATCGAGTTGCGCGGCCTCGATCGCGCCTCGCGCTCGGCGCGACTGGTGCACAAGGCGATTCGCGAGCACGTGCCCTTCAACGCCGACGATCGCGGTATGGACGTCGATATCGCCGCCGTGCTGCAGCTCATTCGCAGCGACACCCTCAGCGGCATCGTCAACGACCTGCTGCACGGCACCCGGCGGCCGGTCGCCGTCACCATCTGATCCCCCCGCGCATCGAAAGGGAAGAACCATGTCGGAGCAGCAGGCGGCCCGGACCGCCACCGAGACAACCGATCTCGACGATCGCATCATCACCGTCATCGCCCGCGTCGGCGGGCTGGAGCGCGATGAGGTCACCGGGGACAAGACCCTGGTGGACGACCTCGACATCGATTCGCTCACCCTGCTGGAGATCGCCGTGACCATCCAGTCCGAGTTCGGCATCCCCATGCCCGAGGAGGTCCTGCCGGACTTCCGCATCGTCTCGGACATCACGCGCTATGTGGGAGAACACCATGGCGACGCCTGAGGTCAGCGCGCCGATCGAATCCATCGCGGACGGTCGCGCACGCATCGACGAAATCGACAGTCAGCTGCGGGAATTGATCGCGGCGCGGCGCAATATCTCGCTCGACATCCAGCGCTATCGGCTGGCCGACGGCGGACCCCGCATCGAGCATCGGCGCGAAACCCAGGTGCTCACCAGCTGGTCCGATGAGCTGGGCGCGGGCGGCGTCGACGTGGCCCGCGCGGTATTGGGCCTGTGCCGGGGACGGATGGTGCGATGACCCAGCGCACCGAGGTGCTCGCCGATACCGAGCACGGGCCGGTGCGCGGTCTGGTGGACGGTGATCTCGCGGTCTTCCGCGGGATCCCGTTCGCCGCCGCGCCCGTCGGGCCGCTGCGGTTCGCGGCGCCCGAACCGCCCGAATCCTGGTCCGCGGCACTCGATGCCGAGATCCCGGGTCCGGCCGTACCGCAGAACCCCTCCCCCATGGCCGCCATCCTCGGCAGCGAGAAGCTGCCGGGCAGCGATGAGGACAACTGCCTCACGCTGAATGTGTTCACCCCCAACGTGATCGGCAAGCGCGCCGTGCTGGTGTGGCTACACGGCGGCGGCTTCGTCACCGGATACGGTGGCGGCGAACGTAATTCGGGCGCGCGGCTGGCGGAGAACGAGGATATCGTCGTCGTCTGCCCCAACTATCGGATCGGCCCGTTCGGCTACCTGTACCTCGGTGCGGGGCAGGGCAATATGGGACTGCTCGATCAGATCGCGGCGCTGCAGTGGGTGCACCGCAATATCGCGGCGTTCGGCGGCGATCCCGAGCGCATCACCGTCGGCGGCCACTCCGCCGGAGCACTCTCGGCCGCCGCGGTGGCCGCCGCTCCCTCCGCACGCGGACTCGTCCGGCGGGTGCTGCTGGCCAGCCCCCCGCTGACGAATATCGGTACCCCGCAACAGGCTTCGGCCGATGCCGAGGCACTGCTCACCGCACTCGGCGGCGGCCGGGCCGAACTCCAGGCGGCCACCGCCGGGCAGATTCTGGACGCGGCGGCGAAAGTGACCGCGGCGCACGGGGAACCACGTCCATCGCTGGTACTCGGCGGCGCGGAATTGCCCGTCGCCATCGACGCCGGACTGCGCGCGGCGGGGGTCGACGTGCTGATCGGCACCACCGCCGAGGAGGCCCGCGCCTTCCTCGCCAATGATCCGGGGATGGCCGCGGTCGACGAGCGCACCGCGCTCGGCGTCCTCGGCCGCTTCCGTCCGGGCGCGGAAGAGGTGCTCTTCCAGCACTATTCGCGCCGCCGCCCGGGCGGCCGCCCCGGCGAACTGGTGGCCGACGCGCTCACCGATGTGCTGTTCCGCATGCCCGCGCTGCGCATCGCCCAGGAGTTGACCGCCTACACCTACCAGTTTGACTGGGCACCCAACCCGGCCCTCGGCTCCTGCCACACTGCGGATATCCCCTTCGTCCTGGGCAACCCGGCCCCCTGGTTGGAGACGCCGCTGCTGGCCGGGCACACGCTCGAACAGGCACAACCGCTCGCCGACGCCTACAGCGGCGCCCTGGCCGAATTCATTCGCGAAGGCCGCGCCCCGTGGCCCCGCTATGACCGGGATCGGCGCCGCACCATGCGTTTCGGCGCACTCACGGGCTGGGTCGACGATGCCGCCGGTCCCGAACGCGAGCTCTGGGGCGTCGTATGAAAGAAGCGCTCGTACTGCTGGACCTGGCGATAATCGTGGCCCTGGCCCGCTTGCTGGGCGCGGCCGCACAGCGGTTGCGCCAGCCCCCGGTGGTGGGTGAGATCCTGGCCGGATTCATGCTGGGGCCGAGTCTGCTCGGGCTGCTGCCCGGGCAGCTGGACACCGTGCTGTTCCCGGCCGACGTGCGCGAATTGCTGAGCATCATCGCGCAGGTCGGGTTGGTGCTGTTCATGTTCGGCATCGGCTTCGAACTCGATATGGAGCGGATTCGCGGGCATCGCGGGCGGCTGGCCGCCATCGCGGCCGGATCGGTGCTGGTGCCGTTCACCGTGGGCGCGGGCGTGATGGCGCTGCTGTATTCGCGGCACGACACCATCGCCGGGCATCGGGTGGATCCGTGGGCGCTGTCGATCTTCGTCGGCGCGGCCATGGCCATCACCGCGTTCCCGGTGCTGGCCCGCATCCTGGCCGACAATGGCATGCGGCACGGGCGGATCGGCACGCTGGCGCTGGCCTGCGCGGCGGTCGAGGATGTGGTGGCCTGGCTGCTGCTGGTGGTGGCGGTATCGATCGCACACGCCTCCGGCATCGGCGGGTTCGTCGTAATGCTCGCCCGGACAGTGGTTTTCGGCATCACACTGCTGTACATCGTGCGGCCCGGCCTGAAATGGCTGTTCGCGCGACTGTCACCGCTGCCCGGCACCGAGACCACGGTCTTCACCATCACGGTCACGGGCCTGTTCCTGAGCGCCTGGGCGACGGCGGCGATCGGCCTGCATCCGGTGTTCGGCGCGTTCCTGTTCGGCGCGGTGGTGCCCCGGGAACAGTTGCGGCGCATCGCACCCACCGTTCCGGACCGCATCGCCGAACCGGCCACCCTGCTGCTGCCGGTGTTCTTCGTCGTCGCGGGACTGTCGGTGAAGCTCAACGGCCTCGGCTGGGCGGGCTTCGGCGAACTGGTGCTGCTGCTGCTCGTCGCCTGCCTGACCAAATTCGCGGGCGCGACCGCACCCGCGCTGGCCACCGGTATGCCCATGCGCTCGGCGCTGACGATGGGCGTACTGGTCAACGCACGCGGACTGACCGAGCTGGTGATCCTCTCGGTGGGCCTGCAACTCCAGGTGATCGATCAGCAGATCTACACCTGCCTGGCGGTGATGGCGCTGGTCACCACGGCCATGACCGAACCGCTGACCCGATTGCTCTACCGCCGCGGCGCAGCGGCCGTGGAGGAATTCGCACCATCCGGGCGCGTATCCGTTCCCGGATAGGCGCATCCGCATACCGAGGAGTCTCGATGAGTCGTTCTGTTCTGATCACCGGGGGCAATCGCGGCATCGGCCTGGCCATCGCGCAGGCCTTCGCCGAGCGCGGTGATCGCGTCGCGGTGACCTATCGCAAATCCCCGCCGCCCGAATTGTTCGGTGTGGAATGCGATGTCACCGATCCGGCCGCCGTCGATCACGCCTTCGACCTGGCACAGGAGCAGAACGGCCCCATCGAGATCCTGGTCTCCAATGCCGGGATCACCCAGGACCGGCTGTTGCCCATGATGCGCCCCGAGCATTTCGGCGATGTCCTCGACACCAATCTGACCGGCGCGTACCGGGTGGCACGGCGGGCCAGCACCGCCATGTTGAAGGCACGCTGGGGGCGCATCATCTTCGTCTCCTCGGTGTCGGCGCTGCGCGGTGCGCCCGGTCAGGTCAACTACGCGGCCAGTAAGTCCGGTCTCATCGGCATGGCCAGATCCATTGCGCAGGAACTGGGTTCGCGCGGGGTCACCGCCAATGTGGTGCTGCCCGGCCTCATCGACACCGATATGACCGCCGAACTGCCCGAGAAGGTGCGGCAATCCGCGCTGGCGCAGATCCCGGCCGCCCGCATCGGCGAGCCCGCCGATGTCGCGGCCGCGGTCACCTTCCTGGCCTCCGATGCCGCGAGCTATATCACCGGCGCACTGCTCCCGGTGGACGGCGGCCTCGCCATGGGCCTGTAGCCGAGCCCCGAATACCTATCGCAGCCAATGGATTCCGTGATTGCCCGGGGTTACCCACCCGGCGAAAGTATTGCCCACGGGAGTGATCGCGCTCCCGCGAACGGACAGAGGGGGACGCGACACATGAGCGTGACCGCGCACGAATCGATCGACAATCCGAACGGGTACACACCCGCGGCGGAATTGGCTCTGCATGTGCTGGGATCGCGCTGCGGTATGCCGCGCGACCGGGAACCCAGCTCGGGCTACGTGGTCACCGCGGATTCCACCGCGCTGCTGCTGGATTGCGGGCCGGGGGTGGCGACCGCGGTCAATACGGTGATCGAGGCGGCCGAATTGAACGGCGTCTTCATCAGCCATATGCATTGCGACCACTGCTACGACATCCTGCCGATCGCCCGGTCGGTGATCGCGCCGCGGTTGCCGTATCCCGACGGCAGCGGCAATCACGAGCTGCGCCCGGGACCGGATCCGATACCGCTGTACGTGCCCGCTGGCTCGCGGCAGGTCTTCGAATCACTGCAGAGCCTGTTCCCGGTCGGCACCGCGCCCGCGCTGAATCGGGCCATCGACCTGGCCTTCGATCTGCGCGAGTACGAGGCCGGGGACACGCTGGTGATCGACGGGGTCACCGTGCGCCCGTTCGCCGTCCGGCATGCCGCCGTCGCCTGCGGGTTCCGGGTGGAGACCGAGTACGGCACGGTCGCCTACACCGGTGACACCGGCTGGTCCGAGGAACTGGTGGACGGCGCGCGCGATTGCGATCTGCTGCTCTGCGAGGCCACCCTGCGCACCGCCGACGCCGGACCGCACGGCCATCTGAGCGCCCGCGAGGCCGGTCGGCTGGCCGCCCGCGCCGGAGCCGGACAGCTGGTCCTCACCCACTTCCTGCACACCGACCCGGACTGGGTGCAGGCGCTGATCGCGGACGCGGCCAGTGAGTACGACGGTCCGATCCGGGCCGCCCGGTCCGGTGCTCAATGGACGACAACACGAAAGAATATTGGGAGAGACCGTGATACACGGTAAACGCGGCGGATATATCGCTGCCGCAGTATGTTCCGTCGCCCTGCTGCCGTATCTGGCCGGGTGCGGCACTGATTCGAGCAGCTCGACCCCCGACGGCCCCGTCACCATCACCTTCGAGTCCTATAACTACGGCACCCCCGACCTGGGCGGTAAGGGCACCGCCGAACTCATCGACGCGTTCCAGGCCGCCAATCCCAATATCAAGATCAAGCCGATCGGCGTACCGGTCAAGGACATCTACGCCCGCGTGCAGGCGCAGGCCGCCGCCGGTGATCCGCCCGAGGTCGCACAGCTGGGCCTGAGCAAGATGGTCGCCGCGGTGTCCGCGCTGCCGGTGGTCCCGATCACCGATTTCGTCTCGGCCGCCGACTTCTCCAAGGCAACAGCGGGAATCGCCTCCCCCGCACTGGCCGCGGGCAAGGTGGACGGCAAGCAGGTCGCCATGCCGTTCACCATCTCCACCCCCACCCTGTTCTACAACGCCGATCTGTTCAAGGCCGCGGGCCTGAACCCGGATCAGCCGCCCAAGACCTGGGCCGATGTCAAGACCGCCGGACTGGCGCTGCGCAAATCCACTGACGCACAGGGCTTCTACTCCTCCATCGCGAACACCTCGAAGTCGGACTTCCTCACCCAGTCGATCATCAACAGCAATGGCGGCGCGCTGCTGGACGCCAATGGCAAACCGCAGCTGAACACCCCGGCCGCGGTGAACGCGCTGGCCACCATGAAGGACCTCACCACCTCCGGGGCGCAGCCCGCCATCAGCGATGACGACGCCGCCGGACTCTTCAAATCCGGCAAGCTCGGCATGTACCTGACCAGCACCGCACTGCTGGCCGGACTGGAGAAGGCCGCGGACGGCCACTTCGATCTGCGCTCGGCCGCGCTGCCCGCCTTCGGCGATCTGCCCACCAAGCCGACCTACTCCGGCGCGGGCCTGTTCGTGCTCACCAAGGATGCCGCCAAGCAGAAAGCGGCCTGGAAGTTCATCGAATACCTCACCAGCGCGGAGGGATTCAAGACGGTCACCGAGAAGATCGGTTACCTGCCGCTGCGTCCGGCCATCGTGCACGATCCCAAATACCTGGGCCCGTACATCGACAAGGATCCGCGCATCCTGCCCGCGTTGAGCCAGCTGGACAATGTCACGCCGTACCAGTCGCTCAAGGGCACGCACGGTGACGAGGCCCGGCAGATTCTCCAGGACAAGGCCGTCGGACCGATCGTCTTCGGTTCCGCCACACCGGGTTCCACCTGCGAAGACGTCAACAATCAGATGAACGGCCTGCTGGACTGATCGTGACGCTGACCAGCATCCGGCGCACCGGGGACGGGCCACGAACCACACCGCCGCGCAAGGGTTTCCGCACCCGGCGCAGCGGGGGTCCGTGGCCCTACCTGCTGCCCGTCCTCGCCCTGATCGCCATGTGGATCTACGGGCCGCTGCTGTTCACCATGCTGTTCAGCTTCACGCACTGGACCATGAGTGGCAGCGGCGCCATGACCTTCGTCGGAATGGCCAACTACCGCAGGCTTTCCCACAATTTCGGCGAGGTCGCGCTGCCCACCGCCCAGTACGTACTCGGCCTGCTCCCCTTCGCCACCATTCTGCCCATGGGCGTGGCGATCACGCTCTGGCGCAATCCGGGCCGCCTCGCCGACGCCTATCGCGGACTGCTCTTCCTCCCGGTGGTACTCGCCCCGGTCGCCACCGCCATCTCCTGGCGCTTCCTGCTCGACCCCATTCAGGGCGTGGTCAATTCGCTGCTGTCCACCGTCGGCGTGGCCGGGGTGAACTGGCTCGGCGATAAGGACACCGCCATCTGGGTGGTCGTATTCATTACCGGCATGAAGGTTTTCGCGCTGAACGTGCTGCTGTATCTGGCGGCGCTCACCGCACTGGACCGGCGCTGGCTCGACGCCGCGCGGCTGGACGGGGCCACCGAATGGGAGGTGACCCGGCACATCGTGATTCCGCTGCTCGGGCGGACCACGGTATTCCTGTCCTTCCTGTGCCTGGTGCTGGCCGGGCACTGGAGCTTCACCAATATCAGCGTGCTCACCCAGGGCGGCCCCGAGGCATCCACCGACAATGCCTGGTATCGGCTGTACACCTACGGATTCGAATACTTCGACACCGGGCTCGCGTCCGCGGCCGCCACGGTCGTCATGCTGGTGCTGGGGATCGCCGCACTGGTTCAACTACTGGCCGTACGGAGGTTCACCCGTGCCGAGTAAACGGTTCTCCTTCGGCATGCACATCGTCTGCCCGGTGCTGATCGTGCTGACCGTCTTCCCGATGCTGTGGGCGGTGCAGGCGTCCTTCCGCACCCCGCACGACATCTTCGAACCCAAGCCGTGGGCGGTCTCGCCCACCATGGCGAACTATCACGTCGCCACCACCGATTTCCCGATCGTCCGGCTGCTCACCAATACGCTGCTGATGGCGGCCGCGGTGACGGCCGGACAGTTGGTGCTCGCCATTCTGGCCGGATACGCGCTGGTGGCCTTCCGGTTTCGGGCGCAGCGGCTCGTCGAGGGCCTGATCGCCATCTCGATTCTGATTCCACAGCAGAGCCTGATCGTGTCGGCGTACATCATGACCGCGCGACTGGGCTGGGTGGACACCTATATCGGGCTGACGTTGCCGCTCATCGCCGCCTGCGGCTTCGCGGTGCTGCTGCTGCGCCGTCAGGTCGCGGCCATTCCCCCGAGCCTGTTCGAGGCCGCGCGGATGGATGGCGCGCGGAACTGGGAAGTGCTCGTCCGCGTGGTGATTCCGGTGGTGCGGCCGATGATCGCGGCCGTCACCATCGTGGTGTTCATCAGCAATTGGAACGAATATCTGTGGCCGCTGCTCATCACCACCGAGCAGACCCATTCGACCATTCAGGTCGGGCTGCAACTGTTCCAGACCCAAGAGGGCTCGCAGTACGGGCCCATGATGGCGGCCGCCACGTTGGCCACGCTGCCGGTACTGATCGTCTACCTGGTGAACCAGCGGCGCGTGACCGCCGCCGTAATGAGGGCGGGAGTCCGATGACCGACCAATTGATCTCACCCGAGGCGGTGATCGACCGGCAGCCACTGGACGAGACCGGCTCCGGGACAATCGAATTGACCGGGGTGACGAAGAAGTTCGGTGCGAATCCGGTCTTCGCGGACCTCGACCTGCTCATCCCGGACGGCTCGTTCACCGTATTGGTCGGCCCCTCCGGCTGCGGTAAGTCCACCATGCTGCGCGCCATCGCCGGACTCGAGGGTGTCGACGCCGGGCAGATCCACATCGGCGGGCGCGAGGTGACCACCGTGCCCGCACGAGATCGCAAGCTGGCCATGGTGTTCCAGGATTTCGCGCTGTATCCGCATATGACCGTCGAGAAGAACATCACCTTCGGCCTGCGGTTGCAGGCCCGGCACGATAAGAACGGCCCCACCCCCGCCGATATCCGTACCCGCACCGCGGAGGTCGTCGAGATGCTCGGCCTGAGCGGGCTCGAACAGCGCATGCCGTCGCAGCTCTCGGGCGGACAGCAGCAGCGGGTCGCGCTGGCGCGCGCGATCGTCAAGCGGCCCAGGGCTTTTCTCATGGATGAACCGCTCTCCAGCCTCGACGCCAAGCTGCGCGGTGAGACCCGGGCCGAACTGGTGCGCCTGCACCGGCAGCTCGGCACCACCTTCGTCTACGTCACCCACGATCAGCTCGAGGCGCTGTCCATGGCAACCCGGCTCATCGTGCTCGACGGCGGGCGCATCTCCCAGGCCGGCGCACCGGACGAGGTGTACACCAGGCCCGCGAATATGTTCGTGGCCGCCTTCGTCGGCACCCCGCCGATGAACTTCCACGAGGTCGACATCCATTCGGCCGCAGCGGGTTCGGTCATCGCCGGGGAGGGCATCGTCGGACGCCTGGACGCGCGGAGCCTGCCCGGCCGGGTATTCCTGGGCTGGCGGCCCGGGCACGGCATGCTCGGCGATTCCGGCGAGGTCGAGGTGACCGGCCAGGTCGATGTGGTCGAACATCTCGGCGACACCAAACAGGTCACCTGCGTACACGGCGATCAGCGCTGGGTGGTGGTCGTCCCGGCGACGACCGCGTGCGCGCCGGGACAGCCACTGCGGGTGAGCGTTCCGGCCGAACGCGTGCACCTGTTCGATGCCGTCACTCGGCAGCGGATCGACCCAGCACCCTGATCATCTCGGTGGCCACCACCGCATGCCCGGCCATGGTGAGGTGAATCCGGTCCGCGCTCAGCCAATCCTGGCGGAGCCGGGCCGGATGCTCCCACAGCTCGGCCATGATGGCGTCATGCCGGGCGGACACCCGGCGCACGATTCCGGCGAAGGCCGCGAAGCGAGACCTGAACTCCCGCAGGCGATCCGGATAGGCATCGGCCAGGGTGAAGGTGGACAGCCGCGCGCCGCTCGCGCGGACATCGGCGAAGAGCCGATCCAGCGCGTCCTCCACCGCGTCGAGATCCTGTTCGGGCGCGAACAGATCATTGCCGCCGCAATTGATGTGCACCAGATCGGGCGCGAAATCCAGCACCCGCTGCAGCTGACCTTCGCGCACCTGCGCGATGGTGGCCGTCGCCCGGCCGGTATTGAGGTACTCCAGCTCCGGATGCGCGGCGCGCAACGCCCCGGCGACCCGATCGGCCCAGGGTGCGGTGGTGTAGCCGGGCGAGGCGTCCCCCAGCCCCTCCGCCACCGAATCGCCCATCACGGCGAAGCGCCGCCACGGCGCGGGGGCGACCAATTCGGAAATCTCTCGTGCGGTCAGCAACAGCGGATCGTTGGCCTCGGTGCGAGGCAGAGTCTGCTCGGTCACCTTCGCAGTGAACCGGCGGGACGGAGCGCTCGGCAATAGCCGATTCGGTGCACTGCGATAGGCCGTCTCACGGCGGATAATTCACCGGCGCTGGATACGCTTTCGCTGCACACGATTTCGGCGTACCAGAGGTGGTCGAGCGCCATGATTGCGAAGACCGTCAGCAATCCCTACATTCATCGCCTGCAACGCAGGCATTTCCTGCTGTTCGATATCCTCCCGATTATCGGCACCGCCGTCGCCATCGGATTCCTGTGGGTGCGGCCGTTCGGCGCACTCGAATTCGGGCTGCTGTTCGGGCTGTGGCTGATCACCGGGCTCGGCATCACCGCGGGATATCACCGGCTCTTCACCCATCGGACCTTCAAGGCCACCGGCTGGGTGGCGGCACTGCTCGCCATCGCCGGGTCCATGGCGGGGCAGGGGCCGGTCATCTCCTGGGTCGCGCTGCATCGGCGGCATCACGAATGCAGTGATCAGGAGGGAGATCCGCACTCCCCCAACCTGTCCGGGGACGGCTGGCGCGGGGCGCTGCGCGGGCTCGCGCATTCACATTTCCTGTGGATGCACCGGCACGAATATCCGAATGTCGTGCATTACGCACCCGATCTGCTGAAAGATCGGTCGCTGGTGCGTATTTCGCGACTGTACTACTGGTGGATCGTGCTCGGTCTCGCCATTCCCGCACTCATCGGCGGACTCGTCACGTTGAGCTGGACCGGTGCGGTCAGCGGGCTGCTCTGGGGCGGATTCGTCCGCATATTCGTGCTGGAGCACATTGTCTGGGCCATCAATTCCTTCCTGCACATGTTCGGCACCCGGCCCTACGACTCCCGCGAGAACAGCCACAATGGCGGCATTTTCGCGCTCATCACCTTCGGGGAATCGTGGCATAACAATCACCACGCCTTTCCCGAATCGCCATCCTTCGGATTGCAGTGGTACCGGCTCGATCCCGGCTACTGGCTGATCCGGCTGCTCGCCGGCGCCGGACTGGCCTGGGATCTGCGGATGCCGTCGGAAAGCCGGATGGCCGCCAAACGCATTCAACTCGCACCCTGATGAGGTTCCCGTGGATACAAGCAAAGAAGCCATCGTCGACTGGTGCCGCGCGTACCTCGCGGAGCTGCTCGAGGTGCCCGCACCGCATATCGATCCCACGGCGGATTTCGATCGGCTCGGCATCGATTCGGCCGTCGCGGTCGCACTGCTGATGGAGGTCGAGGAGCGGTACGGGGTGGATCTGTCACCGGAGGATCTGTACCGGCATCCGAGTCTGAACGCCGTCGCGGACTATGTGCACGAGCACGGTGAGAGCGCGGCGCTGCCATGACCGCACCGGCCGACGGGGCGAACCTGTTCACCGCGGATCGAACGGCGGTGGCGGCGGCCGGAATTCGGCACCACTACGATATCGGCACCGACTTCTATCGGCTGTGGCTGGATCCGAGCCTCACGTACTCCTGCGCACTGCGCGAAACCCCAGGCGACACACTGGAAATCGCGCAGCACAACAAGCTGCGCTTTCACCTGGACGCCATCCGGGCCGAATGCGCCGGTGCCGTACTGGATATCGGCTGCGGGTGGGGCTCGATCCTGCGCGAGCTATCCGAGACCCATCGGGTGGAACGGTCGGTCGGGCTCACCCTCAGCCCGGCACAGGCCGAATTCATCCGTGCGGCAGCATATTCCGGGGTCGAAGTGCGCACCGAGAATTGGCTGCACTACACCCCTGACACCCGATTCGACGGCATCATCTCCATCGGCGCGTTCGAACACTTCGCGCAGCAGTCCGATACCTCCGCCGAGAAGATCCGGGTGTACCGCGAATTCCTCGACCGCTGCCGGGGCTGGCTGACCGGGCACGGCACGCTGTCATTGCAGACCATCGTGTACGGGAATATGTCACGGCAGCAGGCGAATTCGTTCATGCAGCGGGAGATCTTCCCGGATTCCGAACTACCGACCCTCGCCGAGATCATCACGGCGGCCGAGGGCATCTTCGAGGTCCGCTCGATCAGCGGCGGCCGCCTCGATTACGCCTGGACCTGCGAACAGTGGGCGCGGCGGCTGCGCGCCCATCGCGCCGAGGCCACCGCCCTGGTCGGCGCGGACACGGTGGAGCGCTATCAGCGCTATCTCAAGCTCTCGGCCATGGGCTTCCGCATGGGCAAGATCGGCCTGTTCCGGCTGGTGCTGCAACCCTGCACCAGCCGCTACTTCGACCGCGAGGATCGGGCGGCGTGACCGCGCATACGGCGCGCGTCGCGTTCAATCCCTTCGACGCGGAATTCCGGCGGGATCCCTATCCGCACTATCGGCAACTGCGCGAAACCCGGCCGGTACACCGGACATTGGGCATGTGGGTGCTCACCAGGTACGCCGATGTGCGCGGTGTGCTGCACGACCGGACCTTCAGTGCCGCGCTGATCCCCAGGCAGGTGAGCGCACAGGCCGAACGGCTCGGGCAGTCCGATATGACGCTCATCGACCGGCTCGGGCGCACCTCGCTGGTCTTCACCGACAACCCGGAACACGCCCGGCTGCGCGCGCTCGTGAACCGCGCCTTCACCACCCAGCAGATAGCCGGTCTGCGGCCGCTCATCACCGCGGCGGCCACCAGCCTGCTGGAGCAGGCCCGCCGCAAGAGCCGAGTGGACATCATCGCCGACTTCGCGGCCCCGCTGCCGGTCGCCGTGCTCTGCGAATGGATGGCGCTGCCGGAGGATCTGCGCGCGCGAATCGGCCCGTGGACCCACGACATTCGATTCCTGCTCGAACCCGGGCTGATGACGGCCCACGATCTGGCCCGCGTGCACACCGTGGTCACCGCCTTCACCGGCGCACTGCGACCGATCATCGACCAGCGCCGCGCCGCACCCGGCCAGGACCTGATCAGCGCGCTGCTCACCTCCTACACGCTCGGCGGCAACGCGCTCACCGATGACGAGGTCATGCTGCTGACCATCATGTGCTTCGTAGCGGGCCTGGAAACCACGAAATCCCTGATAGGCAACGCACTTCTGGCCCTACTCCGCCACCCGGAACAGTCCGAACTACTCCGCGCTCACCCGGAACTGACGCGTGCGGCAGTCGCGGAAACGCTGCGCTACGACCCGCCCCTACAACTCACCAAGCGCCTCGCGACCCGCGATATCGAACTGGAAGACAGACTGATTCGCGCTCGTGACCAGGTCCTGCTCTGCCTCGCCGCCGCGAACCGCGACCCCGACGTCTTCGACCGCCCCGACAACTTCGACATCACCCGCGCCCCGGCCGACCACCTCGCCTTCGGCCACGGCATGCACGGCTGCCTCGGCGCACCCCTCGCCGCCCTCCAAGCCGAAATCGCCCTCGACGTCCTACACCGCCACACCACCGAAATCCGCCTCACCACCACCGATTTCGACTGGCAACAACACAGTTTCATCCTGCGCGGCCTCACCCGCCTCCCGATCACCCTGAGGGGCAAGGGATGAACAGCACCGACGACCACCGCGCGAAGGAACCGATGACCGGCAAGCCGGAAGGACGCGCGGCGGCGATCGAAACCCCGCGCACATTACTGCCGGAATTGCTCGAATGGCGCGCGGCCGAGGAGCCGGAGCGGATCGCCTACATCCTGCTGGACGAGCACGGTGTGGAGATCGATGCGCTTACCTACCGTCAGCTGCACCTGCGAGCGCTGGCGGTGGCGGCGCAACTCCGAACCCATTGCGCCCCTGGGGATCGCGCGCTGTTGATCTTCCCGCAGCGGCTGGAGTTCATCGTCGCCTACTTCGGCTGTCTCTACGCCCGGGTCCTCGCGGTGCCGGTACCGCCGCCGCGCCGCACCGAGCTCCGCGAGTCCACCCGCTCGATCATCCGGGACTGCCGGCCCACGGTGGTACTCACCATGCACGCCATGGTTGACGCGCTTCGCCCGCAACTGGAATCACTCGGCGCGACTTCGGCATCGGCCGACCCGCAGCGTGAGCCCGACGTATCGCGACCCGAGTCGAGAGTCGTGCCGCTCGAGTCGGACCGCGCACTGCCGGAGCGGGTTTTACGGGCAGGTAGGAGGCAGTCACCGGAGTGGCTCGCCGTGGATCGGCTTCCTGCCGCGCAGCGGGGTGCGGTCGCCGTGGTCGAGGCGAATTCGCTTGCCTTCCTGCAATATACGTCCGGCTCCACCTCCACGCCCAAGGGTGTCATGGTGTCGCATGGGAATCTGGCGGCCAATCTCGAGATGATCAAGGACGCGTTCGGGCATGATCGAGACTCCACCATGGTCGGCTGGACGCCGCTCTTCCACGATCAAGGTCTGATCGGGAATGTGTTGCAGCCCTTGTATATCGGGGCTACCGGGGTGCTCATGTCACCTTCGGCGTTCATTCGGCGGCCCCTACTGTGGCTGTCGGCTATCACCCGGTACCGGGCGCACACCAGCGGCGGGCCGAATTTCGCGTTCGACGCCTGCGTGGCACGTGCCGGTGCCGGGGATATCGCGGACCTCGATTTGAGCAGTTGGCAGGTGGCGTTCAACGGCGCGGAACCGCTGCGCCCGGAGACGCTGCGGAACTTCGCGGAAGCCTTCGCGCCGCACGGCTTCCAGGCGCGGTCGAGCTATCCCTGCTACGGACTGGCCGAGGCGACGCTACTGGTCAGCGGCAGCGTGAAGGGTCGCGGACCACGCACCATCGAGGTCGATACCGCCGCACTCGAGCAGGGCCGCCACGCCCCGGCGGGAGCGCCCCTCGACCGCGGCCGGACAGCGATATCGTCCGGCGACGCTCGGGCAGCGACATCGTCCAGTCACGCACCGGCTGCGCGGTCGGCCGTCCGCACTCTGGTCGGCTCGGGTCGCACCCTGCCCGGCGAAGATGTGCGCATCGTGGACCCCCACACGCACCGGCTCTGCCCACCGGATCACATCGGCGAGATATGGGTCTCGGGAGACCATGTCGCACAGGGGTATTGGGGACGGATCGAGGAGACCGCGCATACCTTCCAGGCGGTCTGCACCGATCTGTCCGGGCGACGCTACCTGCGCACCGGCGATCTCGGGGTGATCGTGGACGGTGAGCTGTATGTGACCGGGCGGGCCAAGGATCTGCTCATCATTCGGGGGCGCAATCACTATCCGCAGGATATCGAGCACACTGTCACCGCGGCCCATCATGCTCTGCGCAGCGGCGGGTGCGCGGCCTTCGCCGACGGCGAGAAGTTGGTGATCATTCAGGAGATCAGGCGCGATCAGCTCGCCGATGCCGATGCCGCCGATGTCAGTGGGGCCATTCGGGCAGCGGTGTTGCGCGAACACGACCTGAGTATCGGGGAGTTGGTGCTGACCACACCGGGCCTGCTGCCCAAGACCAGCAGCGGCAAGCTCATGCGCGCCGCGACTCGAAATCAGTACCGGCAGGGCGCTTTCGAGCCGCTGCCGACCGCAGGGAGTTGACCATGACCACCTGGCAAGCCGTGAATCCGGACTTCGCCGACCTCGTTCCGGCCGTGGTGCTGAGCATGCCCGCGGCACAGCATCTGGGCTTCGGATTCACTCGCGTCGACACCGGCGCGGTCGAACTCGTGCAGCCGCATCGGAGGGAGCTCACCCAGCACGACGGCTACTTCCAGGCCGGGGTGCTGGGCGCACTGGCCGATTTCGCCGCGGGATCAGCGGCGGGGACGCTGCTGCCACCGGGCTGGGTGAATATGACCATCGACTTCACGGTGAAGATCCTCGCCCCGGCGAAGGGGCCGACGGTGCTGGCGCGCGGGCGGGTGATCAAACCCGGTGCGCTCATCACCATTGCGGCGGCGGATCTGTTCACCGGGGATGAGCACGAAACCCTGTGCGCCACAGCGCTGGTGACCATGCGCAATATCCGGCTCGCCCAGCAGTGAGGGCCGACCCGGATTAGTGCACGCCCTCCATATGGCGGCTCACCCACGGTGCGATCGCCCAGACCACCGCGCCGACCGCGATCGTCACCAGGCCGGTGATGCCGAAGTACGCGAGTTCGTGCGAGGGATCGTAGAACTTGGAGAGCACGCCCGACATCGAGGTGCCGATACCGACCGAGAAGAAGTACAGCGCCATCATCTGCGCGCGGAAGGCATTGGGGGCCAGTTTGGTGGTGACCGCCAGGCCGATCGGCGAGAGCAGCAGTTCGGAGATGGCGAAACCGGCCAGCACCGCGAACACGAACAGGATCGGCACCGTCTTGCCCTCGGTGCCGGAGTACAGCGCGAACAGCATGAACGCCGCACCCATGCCGAGCACGCCGAGCGCGAACTTGCGCGGGGTGCTCGGGGCGCGATTGCCCAGCCGGGTCCACAGGATCGCGAACAGCGGGGACAGCGCGATGATCCACACCGGCTCCATGGAGCCGATCCAGTTGGACGGCGCGGTCCAGCCGAACACATTCCAATTGATGCGCTCATCGGAGTAGACCGCGAGCACGGTGAAGATCTGCTGGAACAGCGACCAGAACACCGCGTTCGCGATGAACAGTGGAATGAAGGCGCGCACTCGGGTGCGTTCCACCGCATCGACTTTCGAGCTGGTCAACATGATCGCGAAGTACACGATCGAGGCCAGCACGATCACGCCGGTGGTCATATCCGGCAGATTCGACAGCGTCAGCACACCGGTCAGCGCGGCCACCGCGACGATCACCGCGAGCACCGCCACCACCAGCAGGGTGCGCGGAATCTCGGTGCGCGGCAGCGGATTCGGCACCTCGCGACCGTGCGTGCCGAGATTGCGGCGGAACACCACGTATTGGGTCAGGCCCAGCGCCATACCGATGGCGGCCGCACCGAAGCCGTAGTGGAAGCCGACGTGGTCCTGGAGTACGCCGGTGATCAGCGGTCCCGCGAAAGCGCCCAGGTTGATGCCGAGGTAGAACAGCGTGAAACCGCCGTCCGCCCGCGCATCGTTCTTGTCGTAGAGCGTGCCCAGCAGTGAGGACGCATTGGCCTTGAGCGCACCCGAACCCAGTGCCACCAGCACCAGACCGACACCGACACCGGTCAATCCGGGCAGTACGGCCAGGGCGATATGTCCGGCCATGACGACCACGCCGCCGTAGAAGACCGTGCGCTCCATCCCCAGCACCCGGTCCGCGATCCAGCCGCCGAGCACCGTGGAGAGATAGACGAGCCCGCCGTACGCGCCGACAATGCCGGTCGCCGTGGACTTCTCCAGCGCCAGGCCGCCATCGGTCGTGGAGTAGTAGAGGTAGTAGCCCAGGATCGTGACCATGCCGTAGAACGAGAATCGTTCCCACAGCTCGACGCCGAACAGATTCGCGAGACCGATGGGATGTCCGAACAGGGTGCGTTCGGAGACCGGTTTCGCGTGATGCGCTACTCCAGACATAGCTCAGACCCTCCCATATTGGGCAATCTGACAGCAACCTCAGTTGTTAACCTGAGTCACAACCATATGGCGAAAGCCCTGGTAACAGCCGTGAAGCAGCAGGAAGTTCGGTTTGCCGGCGCGTGTCCGAATCGGTAAAAGCGTCCCCGGCACGCCGAGGACGCCCCGAATCAGGCGATCGACAGCGCGATACCGTCCAGAATGTCGTGCTCGCTGATGATCAGCTCGCCGATGCCCGCGCGCCGCGCCAGCTCATCGGCCAGCACCTCGGCGATCACCGCGCCGCCGCCGATCACATCGACCCGGCCCGGATGCATCGGGCCGAGCGCGGCCCGCTCATCGTGGTTCATGCCGATCAGCCGATCGCACACCTTGCGCAGCTCGCCCAGCGAGAGGCGGGTGAGATGCACCCGCTCCGAATCGTATTCGGGCAGGTCCAGGGCGACCGCGGCGAGCGTGGTCATGGTTCCGGCGACACCGACCCAGGTGTGCGCGCGCTCCACCGGCACCACGCCGAACGCCTGCGCCAAACGCTCGGAGGCGAAGAAGCGCGCGGCCGCCACCTCCTCGCGGGTGGGCGGATTGCCGTGCAGGCAGCGCTCGGTAATGCGCACGCAGCCGATATCGGCGGAGTAGGCGGACTGCACGCCGTCGGCATCACCCAGCACCACCTCGGTGGAACCGCCACCGAGATCGACGACCACGAAAGGTCCGGCCTCGCTGGACAATTCACCGACCGCACCGGCGAAGGACAGGCGGGCTTCCTCATCACCGGTGATGACCTCGGCCTGCGCGCCCTCGACCACGCGGCCGAGTTCGGCGGCGGTCATGGCGAAGAAATCCTCGCGATTGCTCGCATCGCGGGTGGCTGAGGTCGCGGTCATGCGGACCCGGGTCACCCCGTGCTCGACCATGAGATCCACGTAATCGTGCAGCGCCACCCGGGTGCGCTCGATGGCCTCCGGATTCAGCGAACCGGTCGCGTCCACGCCCTGGCCGAGGCGGACGATGCGCATCTCACGGTGCACATCGGTGAGTTTGGGCGATGCGCCATCCCGGATCACATCCGCGATCAGTAGGCGGATGGAGTTGGTACCGCAGTCGATCGCGGCGATCCGGTCGCTCATCTATTCGCCCTCTGCCGCAGGATTTTCGTACTTGGGCCAGTCTGCCGGAATCGCGGTGCCGCGCAAGCCATGCGCAGCGGCGAGCGCGACGGCCTCGTCACCCAGCGGGTTCACGCCCGGCCCCTTGGCCAGCGAATGCGCGATCAATACATGCAGGCATTTCACCCGATCCGGCATACCGCCACCGGCGAAATCGGTGCCCAGATCCTCGATGGCATTGCGCTCGGCGAGGTAGCTGTCGTACGCGGCGCGATATCCGGCCGCCAATTCGGCGTCGTGCGTGAGCCGTTCGGTCATCTCGCGCATGATGCCGGTGGTCTCCAACCGGCTGGCCTCGGCGGTCAGCCGCGGATCGGTCAGGTAGTACAGCGTCGGAAACGGTGTGCCGTCGGGCAGTTTCGGCTGCGTCTTCACCACGGCGGGCAGACCGTCCGGGGTGTGATAGGCGATCTCCAGTACGCCGCGCGGCTCACGCCCCAGTTGCTTGGCGACGATCTCGAGATCCCGCTCGCTGGGTGTGCGGTGGCTCTCGGATGCGGTCACCTCGGTTGTCCTTCCTGAATGGGGGCGGGCGGATTCGGCGCGGGCGGCGCCGGATTCGCGGCTGGGGCGGCACTGGGCTGCGGCTGCGAAATACTGCGCCACAATTCCGTGTACCAGGGGTCCGGCTCGCGCGTCTTGGCGGGCGGGACGGGTACCGCGGGCTGTTCTATCCCGGGCACCTGGACGATGTACGGCGTCTCACCGGGCAGCACCAGGCGCAGCCGATCCCGGGCCTCGGCCCGGATATAGGCCGGATCCTGTTGCTGCGCACGGCGATCCCGCAGTTTGGCGACATCGTCCTGTAGTTGCTCGCGCTGCGCGGCGAGCGAAGCGGCCTCGGCGCGCTGGGTGAAATAGGTGCGCAGCGGCACCGCGAGGGTGAGCGCCAGCCCGCACAGCACCGCGGCGAGCAGAATCGCGCGGCCCGTGGACAGGCCGAGGATCTTATGTTCGTGCCGTTCGGATTTGGCCCGCGAGGCCCGTCGCGCGGTGGCCGATTTCGCGGCCGAACGGCGCTTGCTCACACCGCTGCCGCTCGCCGAACCCGATGCGGTGCGCTTGGCCGCCGCGCCGGAGCGCGGTTTGGCCGCACCGGATCGGGGCTTGGCCGAACGCGACGGGCGGCGGTCACCGCGTCCTGCCGGACTGGTACCGCGCGCCCGTCGCTCCGTCATCTCACACCTCGAAACTCAGCGGATTTGCCCAACTTCCGGGGGTTGTCCGAACCAGGTCCCGCAACCCCGTACGCCCGGCAGGTGCCGAGTCACCGCTCGATTATTCAGCCTTCGAACGCGAAACGCGGGAAGGCGACGTCACCGGCGTAGCGCGCCGAGTCACCGAGGGCGTCCTCGATGCGCAGCAGCTGGTTGTACTTGGCGACCCGCTCCGAGCGCGCGGGCGCGCCGGTCTTGATCTGACCGGAGCCCACGGCCACCGCGAGATCGGCGATGGTGGTGTCCTCGGTCTCGCCGGACCGGTGGCTCATCATCGTCTTGTACCCGTTGCGGTGCGCCAGATCCACGGCGTCCAGGGTCTCGGTCAGGGTGCCGATCTGGTTGACCTTCACCAGCAGCGCGTTGGCCGCGCCCTTGGCGATGCCCTCTTCCAGACGCTCCGGGTTGGTGACGAACAGGTCGTCGCCGACCAGCTGCACCTTGTCGCCGATGGCGTCGGTGAGCGCGACCCAGCCGTCCCAATCGTCCTCGGACAGCGGATCCTCGATCGAGACGATCGGGAACTGGGTGATCAGCTCGGCGTAGAAGTCGTTCATCTCGGCGGCGGTGCGCACCGAGCCCTCGAACTTGTAACCCGAACCGGCGGTGTAGAACTCGGTGGCCGCGACATCGAGCGCGAGCGCGACATCGGTGCCGAGCTTGTAGCCCGCCTTGTCGATGGCGATGGCGATCAGGTCCAGCGCGGCGCGGGTGCCCGCGACGTCCGGCGCGAAACCGCCCTCATCGCCGAGACCGGTGGACAGGCCCTGGGCCTTGAGCACCGACTTGAGCGAGTGGTAGACCTCGGTGCCCCAGCGCAGCGCCTCCTTGAAGGTGGGCGCGCCGATGGGGGCGATCATGAACTCCTGGACGTCGACGCCGGTATCGGCGTGCGCGCCACCATTGAGGATGTTCATCATGGGAACGGGCAGCACATGGGCGTTCGGTCCGCCGATGTAGCGGAACAGCTCCAGGCCCGAGGATTCGGCGGCGGCGCGCGCCACGGCGAGCGAAACACCCAGCAGCGCATTGGCGCCCAGACGCGACTTGTCCGGGGTGCCGTCCAGATCCAGCAGGGTCTGATCGACGGTGCGCTGTTCGACGGCGTCCAGGCCGATCACGGCGGGCGCGATCTCGTCGAGGACGGCCTCGACGGCCTTCTGCACACCCTTGCCGTTGTAGCGGTCGCCGCCATCGCGCAGCTCGACGGCCTCATGCTCGCCGGTGGACGCGCCGGACGGCACGGCCGCGCGAGTGAGGGTGCCGTCGTCGAGAGCGATCTCGACCTCGACGGTGGGGTTGCCACGCGAATCCAGGATCTCGCGAGCTCCGACCTGTTCGATGATGGCCACGAAACGACACTCCTTCGGCTGCTGACTCGGCAGGTCGCACGGCAGTCCCGTGCTGAGCCGAGCCTAATGCACGCCGAAACCACGAGAACTATCAGGCGGAACGGCCCACGCTGTAGGCGGCGGCGCGGTAGCGGACCTTGTTCATATAGGCGGTGGATTGGTTGTAGGTCATCAGGGCCTGCTGCCAGCCGGGCGCTTCGCCGAGGTTGCCGCCGCTGGCGCAGAGATAGCGCGCGGCGGTGAGGGCGGCGTCGTCGATATTGTCCGGATCCGCGATGCCGTCGCCATTGGCGTCGACGCCCCAGTGCTGCCAGGTTTCCGGGATGAATTGGAACGGGCCCATGGCGCGGTCGTAGACCGGATCACCATCCATCTTGCCGCCGTCGGTATCCGGAATGTGCGCGACATCCGGTCCGCCGTCGAGCGCCACGCCGCGGATGGGTGGCGAAACCTTGCCGTCCTGGGCCACTTTCGCGCCGTGATAGGTGCCGTGCCGACTCTCCACACTCGCGATTCCGGCGATGGTGGTCCAGCCGATACCGCAGTCCGGCCGGGATCTGGCCATGACCGCGGCGGCGTAGCCGTACGCCTCCAGCGCCACCTCGGAGATGCCGAGGGCATCGGACTGCTGCTCCGCCCACCCGCGCAATTGAATCGCGCTGCGGCCCGGGGCATCCAGATCGATCACCGGCAGCGGCGTCCCGATGCCGGGCGGCATGGAATCCGGCACCGGGGTGAGATTCGTTGTACCGCAACCCGTCAGCAGTACGAGAGCGAGCGCCGAGCCCAACAGGCCGACGCGGGACGATATGGCGCCGGCGGCGGCTTTCTCGAAACGCACCCTTCTCATCATCCAGATAGTTCGCTCGTTCAACCACGAACGTGAACGCCCACCGGCGGGAGTCGTCCCGATCGATGCGCTTCGGTTACCGTTCGCACTCGTGCTTTGATACTTCTCAGCTATCTTCTCGACACGCTCTTAGGTAAGCCTTGCCAAATTTGGCGCTGCCCGATACCTTCGCTCGGGTACCGAAATCCGCTTGTCACCTCTGAGGCCAGGAAGGTAACCCCCTTGGCGAAAAGCGTTCTCTCCGAACGTAAGACGCTTCACCCATCGGAACTCGAACGACGCGAACTGCCGGAGGCCGCCGGACACGCCGTGCGTGCCCTGGCGGATGAGATCGCCGTCACAGTCGGGATGAACCCGGCGATTGCCACCACGCTCGGCAACCCGGGCCTGCTGCACCACATCGACACCCGCTTTTCCGAATTACCCGAGGAAGTGCACCGCGCCATGCGCGCCCCCGCCACCTCCGCGGGCGTCACGATCATCAGCCGGTTACCGCTCAGCGACGATGAACTCGGACAGACCCCGATCGACTGGCGACAGGCCGCCGCATGGGCCGGGGAGCCCGAGCGCGCCCATTCCTCCTTCGCGCTGGACCTCACCATGTTGCTGCTGGCGCGCTGCGCGGGTGAGCCTTTCGGCTGGCAGGGCCAGCAGGGCGGGCGACTGGTCAACAACATCCTGCCCACGCCCGGACACGAACAGGAGCAGTCCGGGGCCAGCAGCACCACACTGCTGAGCCCGCATACCGAGGACGCTTTCCATCCGCGCCGCGCCAATCTGCTCATGCTGGGCTGCCTGCGCAATCCGGATCGGGTCGGCACCACGGTGTCCTCGGTGCGGCGGGTGGAACTGTCTGCGGCACAAAGGGATCGACTCTCGCACCGGGAACTGCCGATTCTGCCGGATGTGTCCTACGGCACCGATTTCCCGGAGCAGGAGACCCCGGCCATCGCCACGCTCGGCACCGATGACGGTCGGCTGACGCTGCGCTACGACCCGGCGTACACCCCGCTCGCGGACGCCGATGACGAATTCCGCTCCGCCTACGATCATCTGGCGACCGAACTCGAAAGGGTCTGCATCACCGCCGCTTTGACCCCGGGGGAACTGTTACTGGTGGACAATGACGTGGTGGTGCACGGACGGGTGCCGTTCACCCCCCGCTACGACGGCACCGACCGCTGGCTCAAGCGAGTGAACATCAGGCTGCCCCAGCGCCGCCGTGATGCGTCCGAAGCCGCCGAGACCGGATACGGCCAGCGGGTGGTGGCGCCATTCCGCATGATCCGAGGTAACCGCACGTGAACAGCCGACCGACCCCGCTGCGTGTACTCAGTCGCAGCGATCTAGCCGATGTCCCGATCAGTCCCGCGGAGGTGGTGCGCGCCGTGGAGGACGCGTATCTCGCCTTCGCGGCGGGAGATTCGGATAATCCACGCAAGCTCAGCGTCGCCCATCCGGACGGCTGGTCGGTGGCCTACGCCATGCTCGGCCGCGACGGCCGCCGCCGGGTGGTGGCCATGAAGACCTCGTACAAATTCGATCCGCATCACGACCGCTCCACCAAGCGGTACTACACCACCATCACGCTGTACGACGATGCCACCGGTATGCCGCTGGCGATGATGGACTGCGCACGGGTCGGGGCGCTGCGCACGCCCGCGGTCTCGGCGCTGCTGGTGCGCGAGACCGCCCGGCCGGGTGCGCGTTCGGTGCTGCTCATCGGCACCGGCACCCAGGGCCGCAACGCACTGCCGCATCTGCTGGCCGCGAATCCGCAGCTGAACCGGCTGATGCTGTACGGCACCCATCCCGAGGGCATCGAATCGGTGTATCAGCAACTGCTGCACCATAATCCGCAGGCCGAACTGGAGCTGGTGAGCGATCCGCACGCCGCCGCCCGCACCGCCGATGTCATCCTGGCCACCGCCGGGCCGGGCACCCAGGTGGCCATCGAGGCCAAGGATCTGGCCCCCGGCGCGACCGTGGTGCTGGTCGGCTACGGCCTGGCCCCGTCCACCCTCACCGAGGCCGATCGGGTGATCGCCACCAGCGCCGAGCAGATGGCGCTCACCGGCACCGATATGGCCGGACCGGACGGGCGACTACGCCGGGTCGACGCTGAGCTACCCCAGGTGCTCAATCACCGCAGCGTCGGCCGGACCTCCGATGAGGAACGAATATTCGTCTACAACAGCGGCCTGGTGCTCACCGATATCGCGGTCGCGCACGCACTCGCGACCCGCGCCATCGCCGAGGGTCGCGGTACGGAAGTGGCGCTATGGGATTGAACCGCGCCGAAACAGTAGAAAGGGGACAGCCCGGCAGATGGATATCACCGATCCCGCCGAGCTCACCGAGATAACCGCCACCCCGATGCCCGCGCACCGGGCCGAATGGGAAGAACTGCTGCTCGCGGACACCGAATTGCTCGGCCGCATCGCGAGCACGATCGACGGCGCGTTCCATGTGCTGTTCCCGGCGCGAATTGTGCAGAACATCAAGGCGTTTCAGGACACCTTCGTCCGATACGGGGTGAACGGGCGGATCTACTACGGCAAGAAGGCCAATAAAGGCGCGAGCGTCGTGCGGGCCTGCCGCACCGCCGGAGCCGGGGTGGACGTGGCCAGCGTCGGCGAATTCCGAGCCTCGCTCGGCGACGGTATCGCCGGGACCGATCTGGTGGTCACCGGACCCGCGAAATCCGATGCGCTGCTGGCCCTCGCGGTCCGCGAGGGCGCGCTCATCGCGGTCGACGGACCGGACGAACTCGACCATCTGCACGCGATTGTCGCCGCCATCACCGCCGCCGGGCACGAACTCACCGCGCGAATCCTTTTGCGCGTACTGCCGCCCGGATCGCACAGCCGATTCGGCCTGACCGGCGAGGAACTCGACCTGGCCGTGAAACGCGTCGATCCGAATTCGATTTCCCTGGAAGGCTTCAGCTTTCATCTCTCGGGCTACCGGTCGATCGCGCGTGCCGACCTCGCCGCCGCGCTGATCCCGCGCTGCCTCGAGGCGCGCGGCCTGGGCCATCGGGCCGACACCCTCTCCATCGGCGGCGGATTCGGGGTGGACTACGTCCCCGAGGCCGCCTGGCGCGCATTCATCGACGGCGTCAATCCCGCCTGGTTCCACGGTGATCGAGCGCCCGCGCCCGATTCGTACTACCCGTACCACTGCCCCGAACCCGGTCCGGACATGCTCGCGGCGATCCTGCGGCACGACGATCTGGGCGACCGGCTGCGCACCGCGGGAATCACCCTGGCCATCGAACCCGGCCGGGCGCTGCTGGATCGCGCGGGCAGCACCGTTTTCACCGTGCAGGGCCGGAAAACCCGTACCGCACATGGCCGGGACTATCAGATACTCACGGTGAACGGCACCAGCCTGAGCCTGTCCGAACAATGGTTCAATACCGAATACCTCCCCGATCCGGCGCTCTGGCCGCGACACACCGGGGAAATGACGCCCGCCTGCGTAGGCGGCGCCAGCTGTCTCGAAGACGATATGCTCAGCCGGCGGCGGATTCCGCTGCCTCGCCCGGCCGAAATCGGCGACCTGCTGATCTACCCCAATACCGCGGGTTATCAAATGGACAGCAATGAATCGGCCTTCCACGATCTGCCGATTCCGCCGAAGGTCGAATTGTCCGCCTCCGACGGGAACGCACAGTTCGGATGGCGTTTCGATCGATAGCGTCGAACAGCATTTATCCGCATTCACACCGATCGCAAGGAGATACCTTCATGCCTGTTGTCACCACGCGCGTGACAGACCTCATCGGGCATACGCCGCTCTTCGAATTGGCCGTCACCGATACCGGCACCCGGCTGTTCCTCAAACTCGAGAACATGAATCCCACGGGGGCCGCGAAGATTCGGATGGCCCGCGCCATGGTCGACGACGCCGAAGCGCGCGGGCTGCTGCGCCCCGGCGGGCATATCGTCGAATCCACCTCCGGCAATACCGGTTTGGGCCTGGCCGTTATCGCGGCCGAACGCGGGTATCGCTTCACCGCGGTGGTCGATCACCACGCCTGCCGCGACAAACTGCGAACGATGAAGGCGATGGGCGCGGAACTGGTATTCGTCTCCGACGGCGATGACGACAATCTCTCCACCTCGGCGCGTGAGGAACTCGCCGAGCGACTGGCGCTGGAGGAGCACGCCGCCGCGGTGGCGGCGGGCGAAGTCCCGAATGTGTACTTCACCGAACAGCACAACAATGACGCCAATCCGGTCGGCTACTACGAACTCGCCGAGGAACTGCTGGCCGATCTCGGCCGGGTGGACGCGCTGATCTCGGCGGTCGGCACCGGCGGTTCCATGTTCGGCACCGCGCGGCGGCTGCGCGATCTCGGGCACGAACCGCTGCTGTACGGGGTGGAACCGGTGGGGTCCATCGCCTTCGGCGGTCCGGCCGGGCCGTACTGGCAGTCCGGCACCGGCACCCCGGAGGGCGCGGATCCGGGCAAGATCGTCGCCGAGGATCTGGGCCTGTTGAAGGAAGGCGTGAAGGTTTCCGATGTGGAGGCGTTCGCGACCGCCCGGGTGGTCGCGCGCAAACTGGGCCTGATGATCGGCGGGTCGGCGGGCGGATCGGTCTTCGCGGCCCTGGAGCGGATGGACGAGTTCCCGGCCGGGTCGGTCGTGGTCAGCATCGTCTGCGACGGCGGCGAGAAGTATCTGGACACCGTCTTCGACGACGACTGGATGAGCGACCGGGATCTGCTGGATTCCGAGACCGAAGGTAAGGTCGCGAAAATGCTGGACAGCTACGCGCCAGCGCGCGATCAGCAGTCGCGCGCCGCGACTCGGCACACCGAGGACACCCATGCGATCCTGCTGCCGCACGGCGCCGCCGAGGTGGCCGCCGCATCCGCGAACGGGGCTGCGGGCAAATGAATTTCGGCCCTCGGCAATCGGACGGACGTCAGCTCACCGCGCTGGCCACGCCGATCGCGCTGACGCAACTCGCCCAGGTGGCGGTCTCCACCACCAATATCGCGCTGATGGGCACGCTCGGGGTGCGGCAGGTGGCCGCCGGTGGCCTGGCGCTGGTGCTGTTCAACCAGATCCGCACCATGTGCGTCGGGTTGATCACCGGTACCGGCAATCAGGTGGCGACGGTGGTGAGCCGAGGAGAGAAGGGCAGTCACGCCGTCGAACGCGAGGTGCGGGAGGTGGTGCGGTCCAGTTTCCTGATCGCCACCCTGGCCGGATTGCTCGGCGGCGCACTGCTGATCGGGCTCGGCTGGGCGCTGCAATGGCTCGGACAGGACGCGGCGGTGCTCGCCGAGGCGCGGCCCATGATGGTCGCGCTCGCGCCGGGACTGCTGCCCTGCCTGTGGTTCCAGGTGCTGCGCCAGTACTCGGTCGGTATGCAGCGACCGCAGGCGCTGCTGCTGGTGACGCTCGGTTCGGTGGCGCTGAACGTGGCGCTGGCGCTGGCGTTCATGCACGGCTGGCTGTTCCTGCCCGAACTCGGGCTGACCGGAATCGGCGTGGCGACCTCGCTGGTCTTCCTGATCACCTTCGGGGTGTTCTGGGCCATGGTGCGCCGGGACGCGAAACTCGGTGCGACACTGCCCGTTCGCATGTGGCCGGTGCACTGGGCCACGGTGCGCGACGAACTGAAACTGGGTACGCCGATCGCGCTCACCTACGGGTCCGAGGCGGGCATGTTCTCGGTGCTGGCGCTGGTCATGGGCAGTCTGGGAGCCGCGGCGCTGGCGGCGCACAATGTCGTCTATCAGATCGTGTACATCGTGTTCCAGGTGGCGATCGGGCTCTCGCACGGCGCGTCGATCCTGGTGAGCAAGGCCGTCGCGCGCGAGCGATACTCGCACGCGCGGTCGGTGGCCTGGCTCGCGCTGCGCTACGCGGCGATCATCACCGCGCTCACCGGCATCGTCTATGTGGCCGCACCGGATTGGGTACTGCTGCCCTTCCTGGACGACACCGATGCCGCCACCGTCGCGCTCGCGCACACCCTGCTGCTCATAGCGATCGTGCTGCAATTCTTCGATTCGGCGCAGAACATCGGCGTCGGACTGCTGCGCGGGCTCAAGGACACCAAGGCGGGTTTCCGGCTGTCGCTGGTGGGGTATTGGATTGTGGGATTACCCACCGCATTGCTACTGGCATTCCCCTTGAATCTGGGGGCCGCGGGTGTGTGGTGGGGCCTGACCGCCGGGCTCGCCACCACAGCTGCCCTGATGCTGCGGCGCTACTTCACGCTGCTGCACGCGCGTGAACAGGAACATCCCCGAGTGCTGGCCGGTAGCCTCGGGCATTGAGCCGTCACGCAAACCTCACCTTCCCGCAAGCATGCCGTCACTGGGCGTGGGCAATCTGGTGTAAAAGGCTTCGCTATTCTGGCTGACGGAATCGGCAAGCCGAGGGCACACACCATCCGGGGAGGATGTCCGTGTACATCGCGAGAGTCGCTGAATATCCGAGGGCAGACCATGTGCTGTTCCATTTCAGCGACACCCACCTGATCGCCGCAGACGCCGATCTCTACGGGGACGTCGACGCGGAGGCCCGACTCGGCCAACTGCTCGGCGAGGCCGAGGCGAGCCATATCAAACCCACCGCGATCGTCTTCACCGGCGATCTCACCGATCAGGGCGAACCGGGCGCGTACCGCAAATTGCGCGCACTGGTGCAGCCCTGGGCCGACCGCATCGGCGCACCACTGGTGTGGGTGGCCGGAAACCATGACGATCGAGCCGCGCTGCGCGTGCACATGCTCGACGAAAAGGGTTCGGGCGCACCGCTGGACGCGGTGCACATGTTCGACGGGCTACGCGTGATCGCCCTCGACACCACCGTGCCCGGACACCACTACGGTGAGATCACCGACGGCCAATTGGCCTGGCTGCGTACGGTATTGGCCGAGCCCGCGCCGTTCGGGACCATTCTGGCCATGCACCATCCGCCCATCCCCTGCGTACTGGATCCGGCCGTCTCGGTGGAGCTGCGCGATCAGCGCCGCCTCGCCGATGTGCTGGACGGCACCGATGTGCGCGCGATTCTGGCCGGGCACCTGCACTTCTCGACCAGTGCGACCTTCGCCGGAATTCCGGTGTCGGTCGCCTCGGCCACCTGCTACAGCCAGGATCTGGCGGTGCGGCAGGGCGGTATTCGCGGGCGTGACGGCGCGCAGGCGTTCAACTACGTGCACATCTACCCGGACACCGTGGTGAACTCGGTGGTGCCGATCGGCGCGGGCAGCACCGTCGGCGAACCACAGACCCCGGAGCAGGCGGCCCAGCGGCTCGCCGACGCCGGGATCGTGATTCCACCGGCCGCGGGCATCCCGCACGTACTGCGCCGGCGGGACAAGGCCACCGAGGCCGGCTGAACCGAATTCGGTTCAGGCGGCGCCCGATTCGAACGCGGCGAGCGATCCCGTGATCGAATCGGGCTTCTCCCAGGGCGCGGGCTCCGGGAAATAGGTCTCCAGGAATTCCGAGACCGCGCGCACCCGTTCGGCTTCCGGGACCTCCGGGAAACTGCCGTCGTTGAGGCAGAAGAAGTCCACATTGCGCCGCCTGGCCAGCCCCTCCAACAGGGCCAGGCCGGTGTACATGGTGGTGTCCACGTAGCGCATCTTGGCCGCCTCCTGCGGTACCGCGCGGCCGGTCAGCAGGGCGTAGTAGTGGTACAGCGAATTGGTCACCGAGATATCGGTGGCGGCTCGGAACCGGCTGGTGCGGGTGCGGGCGAAATCCTCCGGGAACGCCTGCTCCATCTCGTGCAGCACGCTGCGGCGCAAGGGCACCGGGGTGTGCTCCAGATGCCTGGTGATCATATGCCCGAAGCGGCCCTGCAATAACTGCCGATTCATGCGGGCGGCATTCTCGAAACCGCTGCGGCGTTCATTGTTGGCGCCCGGGCCGATTCGCGTGCCGGCCTCGATATAGCGGCTGATCCCGCCCGGGGTGAAGAACATGGACGGGCGCACCGGGCGCGCGAAGAACATATCGTCATTGGAGTACAGGAAATGCTCCGACAACCCCTCGATATGCTGCAATTGGCATTCCACCGCATGGGAATTGAAGACCGGCAGCCCGCTGACATCTGGGAAATGGTCGATGGCGCGCACGACCGTCACCTTGGGATCGTCGCCCAGCCACTCCGGCACCTTGGAATCGGTGGCGATGAAGATGCGGCGGATCCACGGCGCGTTCTTATGCACCGAGCGCAGCGCGTACCGCAGCTCGTCGATCTGCCGGATGCGGGCGTCGGCGGCATCACCCTCGCCGACCACCACCTGCGCCAGCATTCCCGCACGGCGAGCGCGGAATTCGGGATCGGTGCCGTCCACCCAGGAGAAGACGATATCGATATCGAAGCCGACATCGCCCGGATGCGGGGCGAACATGCCGGTCAGGGTGGGCCAGCTGGTGTCGTAGAGCAGGACGGTGCTCTGCTCCACATCGGCGAGGTCGAACACATTGCGGGTCAGCGCGTTCGGGCGCGGGCATTCCACGGTGTCGCCGTGGTACTCCCACAGCTCGATATCCACGTGGTGCGCGGTGTCCAGATCCCGGCCCAGCCGGAACACATTGTGCTGCTTCTCATTGCAGATGAACCCGGCCACCATGGCGGCGCCCAGCACCCGTCTGAGCGCGGCTCTGTGCGCGGCGTCGACCGCCAGCACCAGCCGATGGTCGGAGTCGCGCACCAGCAGGTACGGCACCTCCGCCGCTATCATCTCCGCGCGCAGATGGCGCAGATCGTCGAGCACCGCGCTCGACGTACCCAGATTCGCCACGCTCGCGCCTGGCGTCCATGTCCCCATGTCCGGCTGCTGCCCCGAACCCATATCCATCACCGGTCTCCGCTCTCTTCGTGTTCTCACCTCACACGCCTCACCTGCACCGCAGCAGCCGCCCAGCCGTCGCCGGGAGCGCGAAAACCGTTGCGCGCCATACTTTCGATGCTGCTGCGTTCGTCTACGCCGAGTGGCGGACGGCTTCACCGGGCGGTCATCGGCCGGTTACTCGCATGACCCCGTTTGGTCGGGGGACTGTAACGAATGATGCATTCGTTATCGCCGCTAGTCAATCTATTGCCACGCAGGTCCGATGGTGTTTTCACACACGTAACGGACAAGTGGGACGTCCCGGGCGTTCCGAGCCGCGCTCGCGGAGGCCAGCGGGCAACGGCGGCAACGGCATACACTTGTCTCAGCACAGTCCAGCCCACTGTGCTTTACCCGATCGTGAGGTGACGAAGATGGTAGCCGGAGCGCGGGCGCGACAAGAGTCCTCGACGGAAGGCCCGGAAACGGAACACCCGGAACTGCCCATCCTACCCGAGTGGCCATTGGACACCATCGGGGTGCTGGTGACCACCGATCCCGCCCCGCACGCCATTCCGGTCTCCTGGCCGGTGCGCGCGGGCGACAGCCGGATTCTGCTGAGCCTCAAGTCCGATCGCGGATCGCTGGCGCGGCTACGCGAACGCCCCGAGGTGGCGCTGCTGATCCTGGGCGGCGGCAATGTGGCGCTGTGCGCCCGCGGTCGCGCCGAGATCGTGGCGGATCCGATGCCGGGCGCGGACGATTACACGGCGGTCGCGATCGAGGTGTCGGTGATCGATGATCATCGGCAGTCGGCGTTCGCGGTGGCGGCCGGAATCCAGCGCAATGTGATCGATCCAACGGAATTGCGCTACTTGGAGAAACGCGTGGCCACGCTGAAATCCATGGCGTCCGAAGGCAACTGAACGGTATCACTCGTCGGTTAATTCGGACATTCCAGACATAGTGTCCCAACCGAAACCCCAGCGCGAAAATGAACGCGCACAGTGGGTCCCCGGATCGACCATAATCGGGAAGGGATGCGGTGTGAATGCGCCGCGGGGAAGGAGATCATGTCTGTCAGCTTGGCCAAGGGTGGAAACGTTTCGCTCTCCAAACAGGCCCCGAACCTCACCAAGGTCGCCGTCTGCCTGGGTTGGGACGTTCGCACGACCACCGGCGCGGACTACGACCTGGATGCCAGCGCGATGGCCTGCGGACCGAACCAGCGGGTGCTGTCGGATGCGCATTTCGTGTTCTACAACAATCTGCGCTCGCCGGAAGGCACCATCGAGCACACCGGTGACAACCTCACCGGCGCCGGCGACGGTGACGACGAGGTGATCAATGTCGATCTGGCAGCAATGCCCCCGACGATCACCAATATCTTCTTCCCGGTATCGATCCACGACGCCGACGCTCGCCGCCAGTCCTTCGGACAGGTCCGCAACGCCTACATTCGCGTTGTCGACGCGGCCACCAGCTCCGAGCTGGCCCGCTTCGACCTCACCGAGGACGCCTCCACCGAGACCGCCATGGTCTTCGGCGAGCTCTACCGCAACGGCCCGGAATGGAAGTTCCGCGCCATCGGCCAGGGCTACGCCTCCGGCCTCGGCGGTATCGCCCGCGACTACGGCGTCAACGTCTAACCGAGCGTCGCACCGACACAGCGCTACCCCGCCGAATCACTCGGCGGGGTAGCGCTTTTCACTACCCCGGCCAATAGTTGGCGACGCTGTGTCGCCAACTGTGATACTTTGGCGACGCAGTGTCGCCAAACTACGGGAGGAGCGGTTGTGCCGAAGATCGACGCGGCAACGGTCGCCGAACATCGCGCCAATCAGGAGGACGCACTGCTGGCCGCGGCCCGGGAGCTGCTGCTCAGCGGCGGACGCGGAGCCGTCACGCCCGCGGCCGTCGGAGCCGCGGCCGGATTGGCGCGCAGCAGTGTGTACAAGTACTTCCGGTCCGGGGAGGAGATCCTCGAACGAATCGTGGCGAACGCGTTCGAGGATTGGACGGCGGTGGTGCGCGCGGCCGTCGAAGAGGCCCGCGCCGCCGAAGGGCGGATCGACGCCTACGTGCGAACCTCATTGGCGCTGGCCGGTTCCGGGGCGCATCGAATCGCGATGGCGGGGGGCGGGACAGCGCCGGACGAGGCGGCCCGGGAGCGGATCGCGGTCGCGCATCGGGCACTCGCCGCACCCCTGCGGGAGGCGCTGAGCGAACTCGGGGATGCCGATCCCGCGCTGACCGCGGAACTGGTCGACGGGGCGATCGGCCGCGCCATCGATCAACTCGACGCCGGGGGCGATTTCCGGCATATCCAGACCCGCACGCTCACCTTCGTGCGGCGAGCGGTGGGAATCAGTTGAGCTGGCGGATTTTCGCGGCTATGCGGTCGGCGATGGGGGCCGAGGTGCGGGCGTCGGCGTAGGCGCAGCTGGAGACTTCTATGACGGCGTTGCCCTGGGTGCGGATGGTGTCGGAGCAGACCCGGGTGCTGCCGGTGAAGGTGAGGGTCCAGTCGGCGGAGACGGCGGACGGGTCGGTGTTGTGCGGGATGGCGGTGATGCGCATGACGCTGGGGGCGCCGTTGCCGGTTTTGGGGGTGGCGGTCAATTGTTTGCCGTTGCAACCGGACAGGACGGCTTTGTACTGGTTCACCAGGGCCTCGGCCACCAGGAAATTCTTGTAGGTGGAGACGGTTTCGTAGATGGTGTGCTGCGGACTGTCATCGGCCTCGCGCAGCGAGCGCAGGCGGAAGCCGGTCCACTTGTCCGCGTAGACATCCAGATCGGCGGTGTACTCCATGGGCCCGCATTCGGCGGGCTGATAGGTGAGGTTCGGGGTGGTGGGGACGGTGTTCTCGAACTTCTGCACCAGGGCGGTGGAGGCGACGATCTTGCCGGCGTCATCGGTGGAGAGCAGCACATCGGGAATGCGATCGGCGCTCAGGCGGGCCATTTTCACCACTGCCGGATCGGGAGCGGCGACACCGCTGACCACCTTGCCGCACCCCGTCACCACGAACAGCAGCGCCAGGCACACCGCGACCATTCGCCCCTGCATCGGCCCTCCTCCACACCCGAAAACAGCAGAAGCATAGCGGTCGGGCGCAACGACCCGCCCGGCGTGAATGCGGCGATCAGGTCACAGCCGACCCGCGTCCGGCATCACACCGGCCAGTAGGCGCGCCACTGCTCGGGTGTGAGGGAAAGTCGTTCGCCGCGAGCGGCTTCCGCCGCATCCTCGGCCGCGCGAATGGCGGCGGCGAAGGCGAGCGTGGCCTTGCGCAGCCGTTCCTCGGCGCTGTCCGGACCGCCGAGCCGGACCATCCGCAACTCCAGCGGAATCAGGTCCTCCGGCAGTCCGGCCTTACCGCTGCGCGAGCGCACCTTCTCCGCCAGCGCCAAAGCCGGTTGGGCCATGGCGATTCCGTCCAGACAGGAGCGCCGCGACTTCTCCGCGGTCTTGCGCTCCTCCCACGCCGCCTCCTGCGCGGCGATCTTGGACTCGATATCGGCGGCCGGATCGATGCCGTTGTCGAGCAGATGCGGACTGCGATGGGTCAGCTTGGCGACCAGCGCGGCCGCCACCTCGGCGACCGTGAATTCCCCTGCGGCCTCGGCGATTCGGGAGTGGAACAGCACCTGCAACAGCAGATCGCCCAGCTCCTCCTTGATGGTCTCGGCATCGGCGTCCTGAATCGCGTCGAGGAGTTCATAGGTCTCCTCCAGCAGGTACGGCCGCAGCGAATCATGGGTCTGGGTGACCTCCCAGCCGCCGAAATTCCACAGCCGATCCATCACGTCCACGGCCTCGCCGAGCGCCTCGGTCATGCGCGCGGTATCGGCGGTCAACTCCGCCGCGGACACCGCGTGCGCCGAAAGTCCCTGCGCCACAGCCGCAGCCGCCTCATCGTCACGCGCGGAGGTCATCGGGCGGTGGCCGCCTCCGGCGAGATGCGCACATCCACCGCGCCGGGGGCTTTACCGTCCAGCGCGAGCAGCAGGTCGGCGACGAACTGGAGCACCTGCACATCGCGGACGCGGGCCGCGCCGACGCTGTCCTCCACCCGAGGCAGCGGCAACTGCACGATGCCGGTGGCCGGACGGTAGGTCGCATTCGGGTAAAGGCGCTTGAGCCGCAACTGTTTCGAGTCCGGCAGCTGCAACGGCGCGACCTTCAGGGTGGTGCCGGTGACGCCGATCTCGGCGATCTTGTACTCCCGCGCCAGCAGCCGCAGTTTGGCCACCGAGACCAGTCGGCCGACCTCCACCGGGAGCGGGCCGTACCGGTCGACGAGCTCCTCCACCACCGCGGCCAGACCCGAATCGTCCTGGGCGGCGGCCAGTTTGCGGTAACCCTCGAGCCGCAGGCGGTCCGAGGCGATGTAATCCGGCGGAATGTGGGCGTCCACGGGTAGGTCGATCCGCACCTCACGGATCTCCTCGTCGACGGTGATCGGGCGGCCGTCGGCGGCGGCGCGATACGCCTCCACCGCCTCCCCCACCAGGCGCACGTACAGGTCGAAGCCGACGCCCGCCACATGTCCGGACTGTTCCGCGCCGAGCACATTGCCCGCACCGCGAATCTCCAAGTCCTTCATGGCGACCGCCATACCCGCGCCCAGATCCGAATTCTGCGAAATGGTGGCCAGGCGGTCGTACGCCGTCTCGGTCAACGGCTTCTCCGGCGGGTACAGGAAGTACGCGTACCCGCGCTCCCGACTGCGGCCCACTCGCCCGCGCAACTGGTGCAGCTGCGAAAGCCCCAGTGCGTCAGCGCGTTCCACGATCAGCGTATTGGCATTGGAGATATCCAGACCGGTTTCGATAATGGTGGTCGAGACCAGCACATCGTATTCGCGCTCCCAGAAACCCTGCACGGTCTTCTCGAGGGTGTCCTCGTTCATCTGCCCGTGCGCGATCGCCACCCGCGCCTCGGGCACCAGATCGCGAATCCGCTTGGCGGCCTTCTCGATCGAGGACACCCGATTGTGGACATAGAAAACCTGGCCGTCACGCAGCAGCTCACGGCGAATGGCGGCGGCCACCTGCTTATCGTTGTACGCGCCCACATAGGTGAGCACCGGATGCCGCTCCTCGGGCGGGGTGAGAATGGTCGACATCTCGCGAATACCGGCCAGGCTCATTTCCAAGGTGCGCGGAATCGGCGTCGCGGACATGGTGAGCATGTCCACATGCGTGCGCAGCGCCTTGATGTGCTCCTTGTGCTCGACGCCGAAACGCTGTTCCTCGTCGATAATGGTGAGGCCCAGGTCTTTCCAGCGAATACCGGTCTGCAGCAGCCGGTGCGTGCCGACCACGATATCGACGTCGCCGGAGGCCATGCCCTCGGTGATCTCACGCGATTCGGCGGCATCGGTGAAGCGGGACAGGCCCTTCACGGTCACCGGGAATCCGGCCAGCCGTTCGTGGAAGGTCTGCAGATGCTGTTGCGCCAGCAGGGTGGTCGGCACCAGCACGGCGACCTGCTTACCGTCCTGCACCGCCTTGAACGCCGCGCGCACCGCGATCTCGGTCTTGCCGTAGCCGACGTCACCGCAGATGACGCGGTCCATCGGGACCGCCTTCTCCATATCGGCCTTCACCTCGGCGATGGCGGTGAGCTGATCGACGGTCTCGGTGAAGGCGAACGCGTCCTCCATCTCCACCTGCCACGGCGTATCCGGGCCGAAGGCGTGCCCCGGCGCGGCCTGGCGGGCGGCGTAGAGCTGAACGAGTTCGGTGGCGATCTCGCGAACGGCCTTGCGCGCCTTGCGTTTGGTGTTCTGCCAATCCGAACCGCCCATCTTGGACAGGCTGGGGAGTTCACCGCCGACATAGCGGGACAGCTGATCCAGCGAATCCATCGGCACGAAGAGCCGGTCCCCCGGCTGGCCGCGCTTGCTCGGCGCGTATTCGATGACCAGGTACTCACGCCGCGCGCCGCCGACCGTGCGCTCGATCATCTCCACGAACCGGCCGATGCCGTGCTGATCGTGCACGACCATATCCCCGGCCCGCAGCGCCAGCGGATCGACCTGATTGCGGCGCTTGGCCGCGAGCTTCTTCCCCTCGCCGGGCGCGGTCACCCGATTGCCGGTGAGATCGGATTCGGCGACCACCACCAGCTTCGCGTCCTCGAAGATGACGCCGTCGTGCAGTGAACCGCAGAGCACCCCGACCAGCCCGCGCACCGGTTCGGCCCCGGCCGCGAGGGCGGCGGCGGGCACCTCGGCCTCGCCGAGCCGCTCCAGAATGCGTTGCGCCGTACCGTGTCCCGCGACCACGATGACCGCGCGACCGCCGGTGGAGACGTGCGCGCGCAGCGAGGCGAAGATGGTGGCGACCAATTCGTCCGAACCGCGCGCCGAGGGCGCGGACTGCACCGGCAGCACGATCTCGTCCGGATGGTCGGCGATCAGCGGGCTCAGCGTCCACCACGGCAGGCCGCGCTTATCGGCGTCGGCGTGCACCACGTCCAAGCCGCGATAGGCCGAGGCCGCCAGATCCAGACCGTGCGCGCCCAGCGGGGCCGCACCGCCGAACGAGGCCGCGGTCCAGGACGCCTCCAGGAATTCCTGCCCGGTGCGCACCAGATCGGCGGCGCGGGTGCGCACCTTCTCCGGATCACACAGCAGCACATGGGTATCCGCGGGCAGCACCTCGGTGAGCAGTTGCAGCTCCCCCGGTTGCAGCACCGGCAGCAGCGCCTCCATACCCTCCACCGGAATGCCCTGGGAGATCTTCTCCAGCATCTCCACCAGGGCCGCGTCGGCCGGATTCTCCGCGGCCACCTCGGCGGCGCGCTCGCGAAGTTCGGGGGTGAGCAGTAGCTCCCGGCAGGGCTGGGCTATCGCCAGTTCGATCGGCACATCGTGGATGGAGCGCTGATCGGCGACCGAGAAGGCGCGCAGCTCACTGATCTCATCGCCCCAGAACTCCACGCGCACCGGATGATCCGCCGTCGGCGGGAAGAGATCGAGGATGCCGCCGCGCACCGCGAACTCACCGCGCTTGCCGACCATATCGACGCGTTCGTACGCGAATTCCACCAGCCGGGCGAGCAATTCGTCGAAATCGAACTCCGCGCCGACCCGCAGCACGATGGGTTCGAGATCACCGAGCCCGCGCGCCATCGGCTGCATGAGCGAGCGCACCGTTGTGACCACCACGCGCAGCGGTTCGCCGTAGATGGTGTCCTCGGGATGCACCAGCCGCCGCAGCACCTGCAGCCGCTTGCCGACGGTGTCCGCGCCCGGGGACAGCCGCTCATGCGGCAGCGTCTCCCAGGATGGGAATATCGCGACCCCCGCGCCGACGATTTCGGTGAGCTCGGCCGTCAGATCATCGGCCTCGCGCCCGGTGGCGGTCACCACCACCAGCGGTCGCTCCCCGGCGATGGTCGCGGCCACGAAGGGCCGCGCCGCCGAGGGCGCGACGAGCATTGCCGAGGCCCGTCCGATCAGCTCTTTCACCTGCTGCAAGGAGGTATCGGCACCGGCCACCGCAGCCAGTCCCGCGAGAGGTGGACGTTGGCTCGACATGAGGCAGACTCCTGGGCGCGCAGAGAGCGGGTAGGACAGCTCAACGAGTCTAATCACCCGGACCGACAGCGGTGGCTCCGCCTCACTGGCCTGCGGGCGAACCCGGGAGCACCGGGGGTGATTCGTGCTTTGATGTCTATATGTCCTATGTGGTCGATCCACGGGTGGATGCCTATATCGACGGACTACCCGAATGGCAGCAGCGGATCTGCCGGCAGGTGCGCGATATCGCGCACGCGGCGGACCCTGCGGTCCAGGAGACGATCAAGCGGACGGTGCAGCCGTACTTCGTGCTCGACGGCAATATCTGCGCCCTGCTCGGCACCAAGAAGGCGCTGGACATCTTCCTCTACGACGGCGGCATCGTGGCCGACCCGCACGGCATCATCACCGGCGGGCACGACAACAAGACCGCGCGCATGATCGCCGTGCACGAGGGCGAAACCCTCAACGCCGCAGCCCTTCTCACCATGTTCAAGCAGATCATCGCCAACAACCGCGCGGGCGGCTGGCGACGGCTCAAACGCGAGAATCCGGATATGCCCCGGTAACTACTGCACGTAGCGGCGGAGGCGGCGGGCCGCGAATTCCCTGAAGTACGCGACCTTTTCGTCCGGAACGATGGACGGGAGCAGGAAGTACCAGGCCCGTTCCATGCGGGTCGCCATCTGATCGATGGTCTCGGTGCTGACCGCGACCATGTGCACGCCGGTCGTCACCTCCTGCAGCAGCAGGCCGATGGTCTCCGGATCCAGGTCGGGCTCCAGATCACCCTGTGCGATAGCGCGTTCGGCGAGCAGCCGATGCGTCTCACCCCAGGTCTTGGCGATGTTCTCACCCGTCGCGCCGCGGTAGTCGCCGATCTGGTGGGTCAGCTTGAGCATCGCGCCGACCATCGGATCGTTCATGGTCAGATCGGCCACCACGTAGGTGATTCCGATGCACGCCTCCAGCGCGGGCACGCGCGGATCGAAGAAGCCCTGACAGGCGCTGATCAGTCGCTCATTGCCCTGATCGACCACGGCGCGCGCCAGCTCCTCCTTGGAGCCGAAGTGAAAGTACAAGGCGCCCTTGGTCACATTCGATTGTGCGATGATCTCGGACAGGGACGCGTTCGCGTAACCCAGTCGCAGAAAGACATCGGCCGCGCCCGCGAGCACGGAATCGCGAGTGATCTCCGCACGCGCTTGCCTAGCCATCAGATCCGCCTGTCATCAAACCAGCCATCCTGAAGTAGACCGACATCCTGAAGTTGACCGACATCACAGTTCGAACAGCACTCGAAGGATGGGTGAACCGTACCACCCGGCTGCCGTATGCCAGTCGATTCGAGCATTCGACCCGTCCTCCTTCGCAATTCGCTGGTTAACTGTCCAGTTCCGCCGCTGTGCCACACCATTTTCAGACCTATAGGTCTCGTACGCCTTTGCCGCTGGGCCATTCCGACGCCAGCTTGGGCTCGGCCTCGAGATGGGTGAGACCGTTCCAGCACAGGTTCACCAGATGCGCCGCAACCACTTCCTTGGACGGCGACCGCTCGTCCAGCCACCAGGTCGCCGCCGTTGCGACCATGCCCACCAGCGCTTGTGCGTACAGCGTCGCCAAACTCGTATCGAAGCCGCGGCGTTCGAAATCCCCGGCGAGTATGTGCGCCACCTGATTCACCGCTTCGTTCAGCAGACTGGAGTAGGTGCCCTCGGCCGCCGACGCCGGTTGATCGCGCATGAGGATGCGAAACCCATCGGTCCGTTCCTCCATATAGGTGAGCAACGCCAGCGCCACCTGTTCCAGCCGCACCCGCGACCGGTTCTGCGACAGCGATGCGGTGATCATCTCCAGCAGCGCGGACATCTCCCGATCCACCACGACGGCATACAAACCCTCCTTGCCGCCGAAGTGTTCGTACACCACGGGTTTCGAGACCTGCGCGCGCTGCGCGATCTCCTCCACCGAGGTGGCGTCGTAGCCGCGCTCGGCGAACAGGGTCCGCCCGATCTCGATGAGTTGCTGTCGCCGTTGGGTTCCCGTCATACGCGGACGCGACACCCGGCTGCCATCACCCGTAGTCATCGCCCCGCCTCCCTGTATGCCGTACGAACGTACTAGTAACTCTCTCAGACACCGAGCGAACTGTCTCAGAGCGCCCCACCGAGACCTGTCGGCTGGAACACCCTCGCCACCGCGGCGCGAAACTCTGACCACGAGTGATCGTTAAAAGTTTCGGGGAGACGGATCCATGTGCGAGTATCTACACGCGCATGCCATAGCAAGCAGAGCGGCGTACCGTACGGTCCGCCGGGTTGCAATCCGCCGTAGTGTAATGGCAGCACCACTGATTTTGGTTCAGTTAGTTCAGGTTCGAGTCCTGGCGGCGGAGCTCGCGAACGGGGTCACTATGGTTGGCCCCGCACATCGCTGACGCAGCACAACTGTGGCCCAGCGCACCAAAGAACTCAGCACGATGACGCGCAGCCGAGGGAGATCCATGCCACAGCAGACCGCCGTCGTCGTTCTCGCCGCCGGAGCCGGAACCCGAATGCGGTCCAAGACCCCCAAGGTGTTGCACCCGATGGCCGGCCGCAGCATGCTCGCGCACGCGCTGCATGCGGCGAACGAGATCGACCCGACGTACCTCATCACCGTGATCGGCCATGACCGCGAACAGGTCGGCGACGCGGTGGGCAAAGTGGGGGCGGAGCTCGGCCGCCAGATCATCCTGGCGGTACAGGAAGAACAGCGCGGTACCGGACACGCCGTGCAGTGCGCACTCACCGCACTGCCCGACGATTTCACCGGTGACGTGCTGGTGACCTACGCGGATGTGCCACTGCTGGACGGGCACACCCTGCACGCGCTGCTCGACGAGCATCGCAGTTACACCGAGGGTTCGGCGGTCACGGTGCTGACCTTCGCGCCCGATGATCCGAACGGCTACGGCCGCATCGTCCGCGATGCGGACGGGCGACTGCTGGAGATCGTCGAACACGCCGACGCCACCCCGGCGCAGGCCGCCATCGGCGAGGTCAATTCCGGCGTATACGTTTTCGACGCCGCCGTACTGCGGGTGATGATCACCCGGATCGACACCGCCAACGCGCGCTACGAGCTGTACCTCACCGATGTGCTGAAACTCGCTCGCGAGGCCGGACATCCGGTGCACGGTGCGCGACTTCTGGACTCCGCCAAGGTAACCGGGGTCAATGACCGGGTGCAGCTGGCCGATGCCGCGCGCACGCTGAACCGGTACATCGTGGAACGGCATATGCGCGCCGGGGTCACCATCATCGATCCGGCCACCACCTGGATCGACGGCAGCGTGACCATCGGCCGGGACGCGGTCATCCGCCCGGGCGTACAACTGCTGGGCGACACCGTGATCGGGGAGGACGCCGAGATCGGACCGGACTCCACGCTGACGGACGTCCAGGTCGGCAATGGCGCGAAAGTGGTACGCGCACACGGCGAGAAGGCCACCATCGGGCCGGGCGCGACCGTCGGCCCGTTCACCTATCTGCGGCCCGGCAGCTCGATCGGCGAAGAGGGCAAGCTCGGCGCCTTCGTCGAAACCAAGAACGCCACCATCGGCGCGCACTCCAAGGTGCCGCACCTGACCTATGTCGGCGACGCCACCATCGGCGAGCACAGCAACATCGGCGCTTCCAGCGTCTTCGTCAACTACGACGGGGTTCGCAAACACCACACCGTGGTTGGGTCACACGTGCGGACGGGGAGTGACACGATGTTCGTCGCACCCATCACCGTGGGTGACGGCGCGTATTCGGCAGCAGGTACTGTACTGCGCAGAAGTGTTCCTCCGGGCGCACTGGCGGTGTCGGGTGGAGCGCAACGCAATATCGAGGGTTGGGTGCAGCGCAATCGCCCCGGCACCGAGGCCGCCAAGGCGGCCGAACTGGCCATCGCGGCCAACGATATATCCGACGAGCAAAAGGATGGCGAACGTCCGTGACCGCGTTCTCTACCGAAAACCACAAGAACCTGATGCTGTTCTCGGGACGCGCTCATCCAGAGCTCGCCGAGGCAGTGGCCAAGGAACTCAACGTCCATGTCACGCCGCAGACCGCGCGTGACTTCGCGAACGGCGAGACCTTCGTCCGGTTCGAGGAATCGGTGCGCGGCTCCGACGCGTTCGTACTGCAGAGCTTCCCGGCCCCGCTGAACCAGTGGGTCATGGAGCACCTCATCATGATCGACGCGCTCAAGCGCGGTTCGGCCAAGCGCATCACCTCGGTGCTGCCGTTCTACCCGTACGCCCGTCAGGACAAGAAGCACCGCGGTCGCGAGCCCATCTCGGCTCGCCTCATCGCGGATCTGCTCAAGACCGCGGGCGTGGATCGCATCATCACCGTCGATCTGCACACCGATCAGATCCAGGGCTTCTTCGACGGCCCGGTCGATCACATGCATGCGCAGGTGCAGCTGGCCGAGCACATTCGGAACAACTACGCGCTCGACAATATCGCCGTGGTCTCCCCGGACGCGGGCCGCGTGAAGGTCGCCGAGAAGTGGGCCAACTCGCTGTCCGACGCGCCGCTGGCGTTCATCCACAAGACCCGTGATCCGCTGGTGGCCAATCAGGTTGTGGCCAACCGCGTGGTCGGTGAGGTCGAGGGCCGCACCTGCATCCTGATCGACGACATGATCGACACCGGTGGCACCATCGCCGGCGCGGTCAAGGTGCTCAAGGAGGCCGGCGCGGGTGACGTCGTCATCGCCGCCACGCACGGCATCCTGAGCCATCCGGCCGCCGAACGGCTCGCGAACTGCGGGGCCAAGGAGGTCGTGGTCACCAATACGCTGCCCATCGACGAGGACAAGAAGTTCCCCACGCTGACTGTGCTGTCCATCGCACCGCTGCTGGCGCAGACCATTCGCGAGGTCTTCGAAAACGGTTCCGTAACAGGGCTTTTCAACGGCAACGCGTAGTCCGATAGTTCTTCCGCGACGCGCCCCCTCCCATCGGGAAGGGGCGCGTTCGGCATTTACGGGGTTTCATAGGTGACCCCTCCCGCTCCCGGCGGTAGCGTTGGACCGATATTCACGCGGTTGCTCGAGGTGCGCTGACGCGCGGAAAGGTGTGGTTCCGTATGGACGACCGGCGCAATGACGACGAGGATCAGCTCATCGACGAGGTACTCGACAAAGAGGACGTCGAAGACCTGGACTACGACATGGGCGATGACGATCAGGCCGACGAGGTTCGCGAATACGAGCGCTATATCGCCGACCCACCGGACGAACTCGTCATCCGCAACCGCGAGAACGATGACAACGGCCGGCTCGGTATCGAGGCCGAACTCGATCAGGAGTGGACCCGCCGCCGTCAGCGCGATGAGAACAAGTCCGAGGACGATCGGCCCGCCGAACTCGCCGCCATGGAAATCGTCGACGAACCGGACGATTAACGAACAGCTCCGCAGCGTGATACCCATGGAAAGCATTCACACCACCAGCGAGGAGGGTGCGAGATGAGCACGCCGCCGAACGAACCCCAATCCAACCCGGGCGACATGTTCAAGAAGGACTCCGACGCGAACGCGCCGGAAACCCCGGCCGCGGGTCAGCCGCAGGACGCGGGCACGGCGGGACAGTGGGGGGAACCGGCTTCCGGACAGCCCGCGGCCGGACAGTGGCAGAGCGATCCCGCCGCATCATCGCAGCCGGGGTACCCGCAACCCGGACAGTGGCAGGACCAGCAGACCACGCAGTACAACCCCGGCGCGGCCGGGCAGCAGCCGCAGCAGCCGGGTGGATATCCGGCGGGCGGGGTGTACAACTATCCGCCGATGGGCGGCCAGCCCCAGGGCGCGCCGCAGGGCGGGTATCCGTCGTATCCGCAGCAGCCGTACGGGCAGCCGGGACAGTCCGGGTATCAGCCGTTCCCGCAGCAGCCCTACGGCGCGCAGCCCTACGGTGTGCCGCAGCCGCGCGGGACGCAGATCTTCTCCATCATCGGATTCATCTGCGCCGGAATCGCTTTGCTGTTCTGCCCGCCGATCTTCGGCATCGCGGGCATCGTGCTCGGCGTCATCGGCAATAACAAGGGTGAACCGCTGGGCAAGTGGGCGGCCGTCGCGTCCGGTGTGACCCTGGTGCTCGGCGTGATCATCGGAATCGCCATCTACGGTTCGAGTCTGACCCGCTGACATATGACCGCGTTCACCGGATTTCCGCTCACCGGCCTCGACTTCTACGAGGATCTCGAGGCCGACAATTCCAAAGCGTTCTGGACGGCGAACAAGAAGGTGTGGGAGACCGCGGTGCGGGATCCCATGCAGGCCTTGCTCGCCGAGCTGGAACCGGATTTCGGCACGGCCAAATTCTTCCGGCCGTACCGGGACGTTCGATTCTCCAAGGACAAGTCGCCGTACAAGGATCATCAGGGCGCGACGGTGCACGCCACCTCCGGCGGCGGGTGGTACGTGCAGATCGGCGCGGCCGGGCTGTTCGTCGCCGCCGGGGTGTACGCGCCGTCCCCGAGTCAGCTCGCACAGCTGCGCGGCACCATCGACAACGAGGTGCGCGGAGCCGAGCTGGAGAACCTGCTCGCCGCATTGACCAAGGCGGGGTACACGATCGGCGGCGACAAACTCCGCACCAAGCCCAAGGGGTATGCGGCCGACCATCCGCGGATCGAGTTGCTGCGGCATAAATCGCTGGTCATCAGCAAGGATTTCGGCGCGCCCGCCTGGCTCGATACGCCGCGCGCGGCCAAGGAGATCCGCAAGTCGTGGGAAACCATGCGACCCGCGATGGAATGGCTTGCGGCCGTAACCGGTTGACAGTGAATGGCGGCGAGGCCCGAACCCTCGCCGCCTCCCTCAACTCGCGGTCCGGGGGCTAGCGCCGTTCGGCGAGCACCAGGGCGAAGCGGTCATCCGGATCCGTCCAGATGCGCTCGGTGGCGAAACCGGCTGCGGCCAGCTCACTTTCGAGGCCCTCGCGGCGGAATTTGGCCGAGATCTCGGTGCGGAGCTGCTCGCCCTTGGCGAATTCGACCGTCAGATCCAGATCTTCGATCCGGACGATGGCGGCTTCGGTTGCCTCCAAACGCATTTCGATCCACTCGTTGTCGGCGTCCCACAGCGCGACGTGCGCGAAGTGGTCCGGATCGAAGTTCGCGTGCAGGCGGCCGTTGAGCACATGCAGCACATTGCGATTGAATTCGGCGGTCACACCTGCCGCGTCATCGTAGGCGGGCACCAGGATGGCCGGATCGATGACCAGACCCGCGCCGAGCAGCAGTTGCTCACCGGGCTCCAGCACATCGTGCACGCCCGCGAGGAAGGCCGCGCGCTCGCTCGGCACCAGATTGCCGATGGTGCCACCCAGGAAGGCGATCATGCGGCGGCCGCCGCGCGGCAGATTGTCCAGCGTGGCGGTGAAATCGCTGACCACGCCGTGCACGCTCAGTCCGGGGAACTCCGCCGACACCTGATCGGCGGCGGCGCTCAGCGCGGACACCGACACATCCTGCGGCACATATGTTTTCAGCGGACCCTCGGCGGTGAGCGCCTCCAGCAGCAGCCGGGTCTTGGCCGCCGATCCCGCACCCAGCTCCACCAGCACCTCGGCCTGCGCCAGCTTCGCGATCTCGCCTACCACGCGCTCCAGCAGGGCCCGCTCGGTGCGGGTCGGGTAGTACTCCGGCAGTTCGGTGATCAGCTCGAACAGCTCACTGCCCCGCGCGTCATAGAACCACTTGGGCGGCAACCACTTCGGGTCGGCGGTCAGTCCCGCGCGCACGTCCGCCCGCAGGGCGGCGGTCAGATCCTCGTCGGTCAAATGGATGTCCAGCGCAGCCGCACTCATGAATCAGCCCTTCCGATCTCGATATTCAGGTCTTCCACCGACAGCCACCCCGGCCGCGCCACCACGAGTTGCCCATCCGCGATGGCTCGCCAGCGCGGATCCTCGTCGTACGCCTCCGAGGCGACCACCGTGAACTCATCCCCCGGCAGCACCGTCAGCGCGTGCCGCCATGTCGTCGCCCACACCGAATCACCGTCCCCCAGCAGCAGATTCAGCCGAGCGTTCGGCGACCGCTCCACCACGGCCTGGGTCACCGCCCGCAATGCCGCCTCCGGCCCCAGCCGCCCACCGTCCAGCAGACCGCGCAGGATCACCCACAGCACCGCCGAATCCGTGAGCGACTCGGCCTCCAGCAGTGAGGGCGAATCGAATTGCGCGGCAACGGCGGTCAGCGCCGCCCGCCAGTCCGGAATCGCCCCGTTATGGCTGAAAGCCCAGCGGCCGTGGGTGAATGGGGCACACGCCGCCTGCTCCACCGGCAGCCCCACCGTCGCCGAACGGACCGCGGCCAGCATCGCCGGTGAACGCAATTGCGGCAGCACCTCATCCACCGCCGGATCGGTCCAGATGGGCGCGGCATTGCGATAGCGGGTCGCCGTCGGCGCGCCCGTCGCGGCCTGCGGCGGGGCCGCGAGGTCCTGGCGGGTGCCGCCGTGCCAGATGACGCCCTCGGAATGGGTTGGGGGCGCGGGGGTCCACCAGGCGACGCCGAAACCGTCGGCGTTGATGGTGCCGCCGCCGCGCATATCGCGGGGCGCCCAGGATTGGGTGCGCAGCGAGTTGGGGCCTCGGGTGAGGAGTTCGCCTACCGCGGCGGGTGGGCCGAGATAGGCGAGGTGGCGGCACATCAGGCGTCCTCCGGGGTGAGGTCGCGGGCCAGGCGGAAACCGGAGAAGATCTGGCGGCGAATGGGGTGATCCCAGTTGCGGAAGGTGCCGCGCACGGCCACCTCGTCCGCGCCGAAGGAACCGCCGCGCAGCACGCGGTAGTCACCGCCGAAGAAGACGTCGGAGTACTCGGCGTAGGGGAAGGGACGGAAGCCCGGGTAGGGGGTGAAGCCGGACGAGGTCCACTCCCAGACGTCACCGATCAGCTGATGCACGCCCTGCGGGGAGACGCCCGCGGGATACGCGCCCGCGTCCGCCGGTTCCAGGTGGCGCTGACCGAGATTCGCGGTCTCCGGGGTGGGATCGGCATCGCCCCACGGATAGCGGCGGGAGCGGCCGGTGGCCGGATCGAAGCGCGCGGCCTTCTCCCATTCCGCTTCCGTCGGAAGGCGTTTGCCCGCCCAGGCGGCGTACGCCTCGGCCTCGAAATAGCAGACGTGCAGCACCGGCTGATGCGGGCGCAGCGGCTGCATGACGCCGAAAACCCTGCGCCACCAACGGCCGCCGCCGTCCCGCTCCCAGAACTGCGGTGACACCAAACCGGCCTCGACGCGATGCGCCCAACCGGCTTCGGACCACAGCTCCGGGCGGTCGTAGCCACCGTCGGCCATGAATTCCAGGTACTGCTCATTGGTGATCGGCGCGATATCGATGGCGAAACCCGGCACGTGCACGGGATGCGCGGGCCGTTCATTGTCCAGCGCCCACGGATCGGTATCGGTGCCCATGGTGAATTCGCCCGCGGCAATGACGACTTCACCGCGCGGCGGTGTCGCCACGGTCGGCGCGGCGGGTGCGCTCAGCACCGCTTCGCCCTGCCGCAGTTGATGTGTCGCGAGCATGGTCTCGTCATGCTGCTGCTCGTGCTGGGCGATCATCCCGAACGCGAAGCCGTTGTCGACCAGCGCCTCCCCGCGTAATGGGTTGCGCTCCAGCACATCCCACACCTTGCCGCGCACCTGCCCCACATATTCGCGGGCCTGCCCCGGATTCAGCAGCGGCAGCGACGGCCGATTCGCCCGAGCGTGTTTGAACGCGTCGTACAGCTCGTCGATATCGGACCGCACGGCTTCCCGCCCGCCGACATCCCGGACCAGCCACAGCTCTTCCTGATTGCCGATATGCGCGAGATCCCATACCAGCGGACTCATGATCCGCGAATGCTGCGCCACCAGCTCCGCCTCATCCAGGCAATCGGTCAATCCGGCGGTCCGCCCCCGAGCCCGCTCCAGCACCTGCGCGATCCGCTCCCGCAGCCGCTCCGTCTCGCCCCGATCAGTCCCCGGTAGCTGAATAGTCATGACAAAACTCCGAATTCGATTCGAGAATGGATAGCGCCCGCAGCGCATTCGGGCGGGCCCGCCGGAGAGCCCGGCCGGAACCGCGATTCGCGGTGCCGGTGTGTGGTCTGTGACAGGGCGCGGTCATGCGCCGGTTCCGGTGGGATCCGCTGTGGGCGCGTGTCCCAGGCGACATCGCTCCGCGGCGGCGGCCAATTCCGCCGCGGCGGCGGGTGTCGCGGCGTGTGCGGTGGCCAATTCGAGGAGAGCGACTGCCGTAGCGCGGATTTCGAGGTCGGCGAGGCCGTAGCGCGCGGCCTCGGACCACAGGTCAGCTGTCGAGGCCGCCAGTGCCGTGGCCTCCGCGACCACGGTGGGACTGGAGACCAGGGCGTCGATGGCGTGCACCGGGACGGTCCAGGTGTCGCCGGGTTGGGCGTCCAGATAGCGGACCTCCAGATGGCCGGAGGCGCGGACCTGGGGGAAGACGGTGGTCAGGTGGTAGTCGAGGTCGGTCTGGTCGGGGCGGCGGCCGATCTCCTCGTCGAGAGCGCCGCACAGCCAATCCGCGAAGGTCGCCCCCGGCGGGGCGGACCAATCGGCGGCAACGGGGTCGCCGCCGCCCGCGTTCACGGGGTTGGCGGCATCGTCCGGGTTCGTGGGCCGAATGCAGAGCAGGGGGACGTCCAGGGCCCAGCGGGCGTAGCCCGCGACCGGATCGGTCCAGTGGTGCACGGGTGGGCGGGTGCGGAGGTGGTCGAGGCGGAGCCAGGTGCGCATGCGCTGGGAGGCCCAGGCGCCGGGCGGGGCTCCGCTCAGGGTCGGGGAGCAGGCGAAGGCGGCCAGCAGGGCCGGGCCGATGGCGTAGAGGGCCGTCACGCGGGCGGTGATATCGGCGGGGTCCGCACCCGCGTCGACGCTCACCTGGGTGGCGGCGGTATTGCACATCATGAGTGCGCCGAAGGGGCCGATACCGGCGAAGGTGCGCTCCATGGCGCGATAGCGCGGGAGCTGGAGCAGGCGTTGCGGATCGCGAGCCGGATCGGCGGAGGCGGAGAAGGTGTGGATGCCATGGGAGGCGAGGAGTTCTCGTAGGCGGACCGTATCGGTGCGCAGGCGCTCACACAGTTCGGCGGCGGTGCCGAACGGGGCACTGGAGAGTTCGATCTGACCACCGGGTTCGATGGTGACCCGGCTGCCTCCCGGCAGCGGATGGGCCGGGGAATCTGGCGAAATGGACTGCGGCGCATAGGGCCCCAGTGCGTCTGCGATCGCAGTCAATCGCGGGCGCGGGGCCGACGCCGAGGGCTCCCCCTGAGCGGTGAGCCATTCCAATTCGGCGCCGATGAGCGCGGGTGGCCCCTGCTTGAAACAGACCTTTCCGACATACGCCTCGGCTGCGGCACGGGTGGAGAACGCGCTCCCGGGCGCCTGCGCAACCCGTCCCGTCTGCACGTCGGCGTCCTGCGCCGCGTGCCCGGCAACTCGCGGCAAATCGGAGAGGGACGCAGAAACAGCCATGTCGACCTCCACTCGATCAAACCAACCCTGCCCGGCATGCCGGGCGATCAATCCAGAGTAGCGATGAACACCGACAACAAAACTTACGAAATGAGGAACACACCAACCGATATGGTCGATTCATGGTGAACATTGCCCGGTTGCGCGCCGATACACCCGGTTGCGAAGGCCAGATTTTTCTCGACAGCGCGGGCTCATCACTGCCGCCGCAGGTGGTCGTGGACACCCAGATCGCACATCTGCGCCGCGAGGCGGAGATCGGTGGCTATCGCGCCGCCACCGAACGCCTGGACGATCTGCACGGCGTCAAGACCGCGATCGGGCAGCTCATCAATGCCCCCGCCGCGGCCATCGCGCTCAGCGACAGCGCCAGCCGGTCCTGGAGCGACTTCTTCTACTCGGTCCCGCTGCGGCCCGGCGACCGCATTCTCATCTCCGGCGCGGACTACGCCAGCAATGCCATCGCCGCCCTGCAACGCGCACGGCAGAGCGGGGCCGCGGTGGAGACCATCCCGAGCGACGGCAATGGGCAGATCGATCTCGCGGCGCTGGAAACCATGGTGGACGAACGGGTGAAACTGGTTTCGCTGGTTCATGTTCCGACCAATGGCGGCCTGGCGAATCCGGTCGCCGAGGCCGCGCGCATCGCCCGCCGCGCCGGTGCGCTGGTCCTGCTGGACGCCTGCCAATCGGCGGGCCAGCTACCCCTGGATGTGGCCGAACTCGATGTGGACGCGCTGTCCGCCACCGGGCGCAAATGGCTGCGCGGCCCGCGCGGGACCGGGTTCCTGTACGTGCGCCCCGAACTCGCCACCACCATGGAACCCACCCGGCTGGATCTGCACAGCGCCGAATGGACCGGTCCGGACAAGTACACCCTCGCCGCCGACGCGAGCCGCTTCGAATTCTGGGAGTGCGATATCGCGGCCCGGCTGGGATTGGGCGCGGCGGTCCGATACCTGCTCGACCAGGGCCCGGCCGAGATCTACGCGGCCATCGCCGAGCGCGCGGAACTCCTGCGGGCGGCCCTGCGCGAGCTCCCCCGGGTGACCGTGCGCGATCAGGGGCTCCGGCACGCGGGCATCGTGTCGTTCACCGTGGACGGGCTCGCACCGGTGCAGGTGCGCGATCGGCTGGCTCCCGAGCGCATCACGGTGACCGTGAGCCACCGTTCCTCCACCCTGCTCGATATGACCGCCCGCGATCTCGATTCGGTGGTGCGCGCCTCCCCGCACGCCTTCGTGAGTTTCGAGGACCTCGACCGCTTCGTGGCGGCGGTCGCCGCGCTGGAGTGAGTCGTCGATCTTGTTGCGAAGCTTGTGCGCGCTGGCAACTATTCCGAAACTGTTAACAGGACAGGGGTTCCGGCGGGATAGTTGAGGTGAGTCCGGCCAGCGTTTGAGGAGTCGATCGTGAGCCGCTTCACCGAGGAAATGTATGCCACCGCGGACACCTCCACACATGGACTGGTGACCGGGGAACCGGAGGCCCCGCTGCGGCAGTCGTGGGGCGAGATCCACCGCATCGCAAGACAAATGGCCGGCGGGCTCGCCGCCGCGGGCATCGGGCACGGTGACGCCGTGGGCGTGCTCGCGGGCATGCCCGTCGATATCGCCCCTGCCTGCCAGGCGGTTTGGATGCGCGGGGCCTCGATCACCATGCTGCATCAGCCGACTCCGCGCACCGATCTGATGGTGTGGGCACAGGACACCGAAACCGTGCTCGGCATGATCGAGGCCCGCGCGGTGATCCTGGGCGCACCGTTCGAGGCCGCGGCTCCGCTGCTGGCCGAGCGCGGCATCACGGTGGTGACCATCGACGAGATGCGCGCGGGCGAGCCGATCGATCCGCTGCCGACGGGTGAGAACGATATCGCCTTACAGCAGTTGACATCCGGCTCCACCGGCTCGCCGAAGGCGGTGCGGATCACGCACGGCAACTTCTTCGTGAACGCCTACGCCATGTTCGATCGGGTGAAATTCCAGCTCGACGACGATGTGATGATCAGCTGGCTGCCGCTGTTCCACGATATGGGCATGGTCGGATTCCTCAGCGTGCCAATGCAGTTCGGCGCCGAGGTGGTGTGCGTGACACCGCTGGACTTCCTGGTGCGGCCAATCCTGTGGGCCGAACTGATCTCGAAGTATCGCGGAACGGTCACCGCCGCACCGAATTTCGCGTATTCCCTGCTGGCACGCAGACTTCGCAACGCCGAGGACGGCGCGTTCGATCTGAGCAGTGTCCGATATATGTGGAATGGCGCGGAACCCGTGGACGCCGACACCATGGACACCCTCGCCGCAGCGGGAAAACGCTTCGGGCTCAACCCGATGGCGCTCACCCCGGTCTACGGAATGGCCGAAACCACCCTCGCGGTATCGATTCCGGATCCCGGCCTCGGGCAGGTGCTCGATGTCGTCGACGCCGATCTGCTGGAGGCGATCGGCAAGGCGGTGCCGGTGCGCGATCCCGAACACCATCACGGCGCGGTGCGCCGCCTGCCCACGCTCGGCTATCTGGTCGACAACCTGGAGGGCCGGGTCGTCGACGCCGACCGGCAGCCGCTGCCGACGCGCAGCGTCGGCGTGATCGAATTGCGCGGTCCCGCCGTCACTTCCGGCTACGTCACCACCGAGGGCTTCCGCCCCGCCCAGGACGCCGACGGCTGGCTGGACACCGGCGATATCGGCTACATCACCGAGAACGGCCTGGTAGTGGTGTGCGGCCGCATCAAGGACGTCATCATCATGGGCGGGCGCAATATCTTCCCCACCGATATCGAACGGGCGGCCCTGCGCATCAAGGGAGTTCGCCCCGGCAATGCGGTGGCGGTACGCCTGGACGCGGGCCAGAAGCGCGAGAGTTTCGCGGTCGTGGTGGAGAGCAACGACTTTCAGAATCCCGGCGAGGTCAAACGCATCGAACACGATATCGTGCACGCGGTCTTCTCCGAGGTGGGCGTGCGCCCGCGCAGCGTCACCATCCTCGGCCCGGGCGCGCTCCCGAAGACCTCCTCCGGCAAGCTGCGCCGTTCGGCCACCACCGCCCAACTCGGCTGACAAAAGCGAACACCCCCGTCCGGAATCCGGACGGGGGTGCGAAAGTCTTTACAGCTCAGTGCAACTGGTTCTGCGCGGGCTCCAGGCCCACGCGCAGCAGTAGCTCCACCGCGTCGGCGGCCTGCTCCACGATCACCGGCACCTCCTTGCGCTCGGGAGCCGAGAACGGCTTGAGCACATAGTCGGCGGGATCCTGGCGGCCGGGCGGACGCCCGATACCGAACCGGACCCGCAGGTAATCCTTGGTGGTCAGCGCCTGCGACATGGAGCGCAGGCCATTGTGCCCGCCCTCGCCGCCGCCCTGCTTCAACCGGATCACGCCGAACGGCAGATCGAGTTCATCGTGGATGGCGATCACCTCGGTGGCGGGCACCGAGAAGAATTTCGCCAGCGCCGCGACCGGGCGACCGGACAGGTTCATATAGCTGCGCGGTTTGGCGATCAGCACCTTGCGCCCGTCCAGGCGCGCCTCGAGCAGGTCCGCGCCGGACTTCTTGTGCACGGTGAAACGGCCGCCGACGCGCTCCGCGAGCACATCGGCGACCATGAATCCGACATTGTGCCGGGTGCGCTCGTATTCGGAACCGGGATTACCCAGTCCGACCACGAGCGCGGGCCCGGCCGTCGCCTCGGTCACGAGAACCCTTGTGGGGCAGTATTACTCGGCGGCGGAGTCGCCGGCGGCGGCAGCCTCGGCGGCCTCTTCGGTCTCCTGCGCGGAGGCCGGGGCGGCGATGATGTTGACGATCAGCGCGTCGGCGTCGCCGGCCAGGGTGACGCCCTCGGGCAGGGTGATATCGCCCGCGTTGATCTGGGTGCCGGCCTCGACGCCCTCGATGGAGACGTCGATGGCGTCGGGCAGGCTCATGACGTCGGCCTCGATGGAGAGCACGGTGACATCGGAGGTGACCAGGGTGCCGGAGGCGGCCTCGCCGACCAGGTTCACGTGCACATCGGCGACGACGCGCTCACCGCGACGGATGACCAGCAGGTCGGCGTGCTCGATGTAACGACGGATCGGGTGCACGACCACGGACTTGGTCAGCGCCAGGTGCTTCTTGCCCGCGATGTCCAGGTTCAGCACGGCGTTGGTGCCGTGCTCACGCAGGATGGCGGCGAATTCACGCGCGTTCACGGCGAGGTGCTGCGGCTCGGTGTTGTGGCCGTACAGCACGGCGGGCACATTGCCGTCGCGGCGGGTACGACGCGCGGCACCCTTGCCGAACTCGGTGCGTACAGTGGCTTCGAGAAGGTTGGCGTCGGACATGACTGTCTACTCCTACGGGCTCGTCCGGGCTGATGTCAGCGTGCTGGCCAGGGGATATTGCCGCCCTGGCGCGATGTTGGTCTATTCGTCGGGCGAAGACCAACAGGGACGGCCGGAAGCCGAGCCCGTCGATCACGGTGGACATTTTTGGGGTGTCGCACCCTCGCCGAGACAACCTGAAGACTTTAACACGCGGTGATAGATGCTCCGCACCACCCCCACCTCCGCGAGGTAAGGTGTCGCCCTTCGACTACGCGGCCTCGGCCCGATCCTTGAATGTGGCTGCGTAGCAATCGACATAGGGGCGACCCGAACGGCGCACCAGATCCGCCATCAGTTCATCGGTGGCCTGCCGCACGCCATTGCGATCGGCGGGGACGAAGTAGCGCGGGCGGCCGATGGAGATGCGCACCTTGGCCGGGCGCAGGAAGCGGCGATTGCGCGGATTGACCCGATCGGTGCCGGACAGCACCACGGGGACCACGGGCGCGCCGGTCTGCATGGCGACCCGGATGACGCCGGTGCGGCCGCGATAGATGCGGCCGTCGGGTGAGCGAGTGCCCTCCGGGTGGATGCCCCAGATGCCGCCCGCTTCCAGAATTCGCACGGCCGCGGCGAGGGAATCGCCCCCGGCCTGCCCGCCGGTGCGATCGACGGGGACCTGTCCGGTGGCCTTCATGACCCAGCGGTTCACCCGGCCGCGGAAGCCGCCGGTGGTGAAGTACTCCTGCTTCGCGATGAAGGTGACCGGGCGGTTCAGCACCAGGCACAGGTAGAGCGAATCCACCACGGCCAGATGGTTGGCGGCGATGATCACCGGGCCGTCAGCCGGAACATGGTGCAGCCCTTCGACTTCCGGCCTGCCCATCAGCCTGAGCAGGGGTCCGACGAACACATGTTTCAACAGCCAGTACCACACGAGAACCTCCCCGGAAGCCAGATGCGTAGACATCGTCTACGCGGTCGTAATCAGGTCTACACCATGCGAGTAGACAGTGTCTACGATGAATCGCACACAGAACTTGGGAGGATGTGCGGCATGAGTGTGGTTGAGCCGCTGCGGGAACGGCTGGTGAGCGCCGGGGTCGAGATGCTCGAGGAGGTCGGTGCGGGACAGCTCGGCCTGCGCGCCATCGCCCGCGAAGCGGGGGTGTCGCACGGTGCACCGCGCCGCTGGTTCCCCACCCACAACGCGCTGCTGGCCGCCATCGCCGCGCGCGGTTATGCCGACCTCGGCGCGAGACTCGAAGCGATACAGGCGGATACGCCGCTATCCCCCGCCGCTCCGGCCTCCGCGCCCCGCGATCGACTCGAACGCACCGCACTCGCCTACATGGAATTCGCCGCGCGCCGCCCCGAGATGTTCACCCTCATGTTCCGCCACGACCTGCTGGAGGGCGCGGGCGAGAACCTGCGCGTGAACGTCACGCTCCCGCTCTTCCGCCGCTGGCGCGAACTCGTCGCCTCGAACATCCCAGCGGCCGAACCCGGCGCAACCCCCCTCGACGCCGCCGAGATCGCACTGAGCCTGTGGACCAGCCTGCACGGCATCGCCACCGTGGTCGCCAACCGCAGCATCGAAGCCATCGCGCCCGGCGCGGATCCGGCCCGCCTGGTCGCCAACGCCATCACCCGCCATCTCGGCTGACGGGCCTCGTCGCGTACCCTGGTTCGGTTGCCTCGTCTGCGAAGGAGTCCCCCGTGAGTTCCCCGACTGCCAGCGCGACCACCGCACCCAGTTCCGGGCGGTTGGCCGACGAGGTGGCCCGGCGGCGCACCTTCGCGGTGATCTCCCATCCGGACGCCGGTAAGTCGACGCTCACCGAAGCGCTGGCGCTGCACGCGAAGGTCATCTCCGAGGCCGGCGCCATCCACGGCAAGGCGGGGCGCAAGTCCACCGTCTCCGACTGGATGGAAATGGAGAAGGCGCGCGGTATCTCCGTCAGCTCCACGGCGCTGCAGTTCGAATACGGCGACTGCGTGATCAACCTCGTCGATACGCCCGGTCACTCCGACTTCTCCGAGGACACCTACCGCGTGCTCACCGCGGTCGACGCGGCGGTCATGCTCATCGACGCGGCCAAGGGCCTGGAACCGCAGACGCTCAAGCTCTTTCAGGTGGCGCGCGATCGCGGCATCCCCGTCATCACCGTCATCAACAAGTGGGACCGGCCGGGCCAGGCGCCGCTGGAACTGCTCGACGAGATCATCGATCGCATCGGACTCACCCCCACCCCGCTGTTCCTGCCCGTCGGCATCGCCGGTGATTTCCGCGGCCTGCTGCGCCGCGGCGCGGAAGGCGCACCCGCCGAATACATCCACTTCACCCGCACCGCGGGCGGCGCGACCATCGCGCCCGAGGAGCATCTGACACCCGAACAGGCCGCCGAACGCGAGGGCGAGGCCTGGATCACCGCCGTCGAGGAGAGCGAACTGCTGTCCGCCGCCGGACAGGACCACGATCAGGAACTGTTCCTGGCCGGGCACACCTCACCGGTCATCTACGGCTCCGCCATGCTGAATTTCGGTGTGCGCCAACTGCTCGAGACGCTCATCGAACTCGCGCCCGCGCCGCGCGCCCGCATCGACATCAATGATCGGCCGCGCGAGACCGGCGATCCGTTCAGCGCTGTCATCTTCAAGGTGCAGGCCGGTATGGATACCGCGCACCGCGACCGCCTCGCCTTCATGCGCATCGTGTCCGGCGAATTCGAGCGCGGCATGGTGGTGACGCACGCGCAGACCGGCCGCCCGTTCGCCACCAAGTACGCGCTCACCATTTTCGGCCGCGAGCGCACCACCGTCGACACCGCGTACCCGGGTGATGTGGTGGGTCTGGTCAACGCGACCGCGCTGGCTCCGGGGCACACGCTGTTCGCGGACAAGAAGGTGCAGTTCCCGCCGATCCCGTCGTTCGCGCCGGAGCACTTCGCCACCCTGCGCGCGCAGAGCGCGGGCAAGTACAAGCAGTTCCGCAAGGCCATCGACCAGCTCGACTCCGAGGGCGTGGTTCAGGTGCTGCGCAACGATATTCGCGGTGACGCCTCCCCCGTGCTGGCCGCCGTCGGCCCGATGCAGTTCGAGGTCGTGACCGCGCGCATGCTCGGCGAGTACAACGTCGAGACCAATCTCGACTCGCTGCCGTATCAGCTGGCCCGCCGCACCGATGCCGAATCGGCGGTCGAACTCGGCCGCCAGCGCGGCGTGGAAGTGTTCACCCGCACCGACGGTGTGATGCTCGCGCTCTTCGGTGACAAGTGGAAGCTGGCCTACGTCCAGAAGGAACACCCGAATCTGACGCTCGAACCGCTGGTCGCGACCGCCGACTGAGCATTCGCTCGTCGGCCGGAATGACGGGAGTCAGCCCATGGTCCCCGTCGCGTCGGGCGGGGCCGGATCGGTGCGCGGGGTATCGGCCGGATCGCGGGCGATCAGACCCCAGCGGCTGGAGGTCAGGCGCAGGCTCGGCAGGTCCGAGAGGGACATGACCACTTCGTAGGTGCGCTCGTAACCGGTGTGCGCGATGCGCCAGTTGCCGTCATCGCATTTCACGTACTGGTCGGAGTAGAAGGCCGCGCCGCGCAGCAGCATATTGTGGCCCGGGATCAGGACCGTATCGGCGAGGTACCAGGTGCCGACCGCCTTATCGCCGGTGACATCGATTTCCGGGTGGTCGCAGCGGTGTTCGGTGATGACGTGCGGGCCGAGCGTATTGCGCATGAACGCCAGGAACGCGTCCCGGGATTCGAACTGTAGGTACTCGCTGTAGGTGGCGGTCGCCTCCGGGATCATGGTGTCGGCGAACTCCTCCCACGACTTGGTGTCGAGGGCACGCAGATACCGGAACTTCAACCGGCTGATCGCGGCGACCGCATCGGAATCCATAACACCCACAATCCCATCAGAGGTGCGGGATACTCGAAATTTAGCGCACATTAGTACCGTATCGCTATCAACGCGGCACTCTCGCACCCCGGTTCGCACCGGGGTTCGAGTCGAGTCAGTGCGCGATGCTGAAGCAGGTGGTGCAGAAGTCCTCGCCGAACTCGGTCAGCCGCAGGCTCTTTCGGACGATCTTGGGCACGCGGCCCGCCTTCTTCAGCGCGGACTCCACCACCGGCTGCACTTCGAGCACCATGTAGCGCGAGAGCACCACCGGATCATCGGAGGTGGTGGTCAGGCCCAGCCGGTTCAGGTTGATCAGGTAGTGCCGGGCGCGATCGGGATAGCGGACGCCCGCCTGTTCGGGCACCGAGGTCAGATCGCCCTGCACCAGCTCCGAACCGATGCCGAGCGGCCGGTTGGTGCGCACATCCACGGTCGGCTGCGGGCCGTTCAAGGCCATGAAGCGCAGGATGCGCGCCTCATCGGGCGCGAGCTGATCGAGGATCCGGTCGTAGGCCGGATGCACGTCCTCGGTGAAGTAGACATCGGCCGACCGCGCGAGCAGCGCGTCACCGCGGCGGCGCAGTTCCTCGCTGGTGGCCGAGCGCAACAGCGCGCCCGCACCGATGGCGTGCTGATTCGGCCCGTTCACGGGAGTCGGTACGTAACTGACGATTTCGCGCACCGAACCCTCGGTGACGCCCAGCGCGCTGCGCGCGATGGAACGCAGTGCCGCACCGGTGCGCTCGGCGATATCCGCCGAGGATTCGCCGTCCAGGGCCGCCTGCGTCAATTGTTTGGTGATATCGAAGCCGGTGCCGACCGCCCACTGGCTACCGCGCGCCGCGGTGCCGACGGCGAGTCCGGCCGCGCGGAAGACCCCGCGGATCATCCGGGCCTCATTGCTGATCTGGCGCTGCTCGACGTCCGAGCTGCGTTCCACGGCACGGGGACCCGGACGGACCACCTCGCCTGCACCCCCCTGCGACTGCGAGGTCCTGTCGTCTGTCACGTCCATCTCCGAATATTGCCAGGTGAACTAGATCGTCCACAGATTATGCCGCTAGACCCACCCGCAGTCCCCGCCATTCTCGCGGTGAAGTCGAAACAGTGGAACACCGGGGTGGAACACTGTGACCGAGATCTCCGACCCAGACACTGCGTCACTGGACTCACTTCCTGAATCCACAGTAAGGTCCGAGACGCCGATGGGGTTGATGCCGGCGGCGGGTACCGGTGTGGGTCGGCAGGAGGGTGACGTTGCTAGAGAGTGTCTTCGGAGTACACCCGACAATTTTGCTGGAATTGATCACGATTCCATTGTTCACCGGCGTCATCGGATACATCACCAACTGGACCGGCGTGCTCATGCTGTTCAAACCGGTGAGCTTCCACGGATTCCGCATGCCGGGGCTGGCGGCGCTGTTTCCCTTCCTGCCCAAGCGGATTCAGGTGCTGCCGCTGCTGCAGTACGACGGGCGGATGGGCTGGCAGGGGATCGTTCCGTCGCGCGCGGACAAGATGGCGAGCATTGCCGTCGACAAAGGGCTGGCGAAACTCGGAAACGTCGCGGACTTCTATCGCGAACTCGAACCCGACAAGCTCGCGGAACACCTGACTGAAATAGCAGAACTCCAGATTCGTGACATCGTGGAAGACATTCTGCGGCGTGAACATCCACAACTCTGGTATAACCTGCCCAATGGCGTCCGCGAGATGGTGCACAACCGGGTAGCCGAACAGCTCCCGACAATTCTGCGCGAACTCACCGATGAACTCGGCAACAACATCGATCAACTGCTCGACGTCAAGCAGATGGTCATTCGCTACTTCCAGGCGCGACCGCAGTTGCTCAACAGCCTGTTCCAGGTGCTCGGGGCCAAAGAACTGCGATTCATGCAGAACTTCGGCTTCTACTTCGGCGCGCCCATGGGTCTGCTGCTGGTCGGCATCCTGCACTGGACCGGATGGTCGGCGCTGGCGGTGCTGCCGCTCGGCGGCATCGTGATCGGCTGGGTGGTCAACTGGGTCGGCATCAATATGATCTTCGCCCCCGCCTACCCGAAGTGGTGGTGCCCGTGGCGGCAGGGGCTGCTGGTCAAGCGGCAGCCCGAGATCACCGAGGGCTACGCCGATATGGTGGCCAGCCAGATCATGACCGTCGCCAATATCGGCGACGAACTGCTCAACGGGCCGCGCTCGGACCGCACCATGCAGATGCTGGCGGACACCCTCAAACCCGCCGCCGATCAGGCGCTCGGCCCGGCGCGCGGGGCGGTGAAGTTCTTCCTGGGCAATCGCGAATACGACTCGCTGCAGGACAGTTTCACCGCCGAGTCCATGAAGATCGCCCCGATCGCCTTCGCGGACCCGGCGTTCAACGTGCAGCAGGGCAAGCAGGTGCAGGAGTACATCGCCAAACAAATGTCGGCGCTGCCGCCGCCGGAGTTCGTGGACATGCTCCGTTCGGCCATCAAACAAGATGAATGGCTCTTGTTTGTCCATGGCGGTGTGCTGGGGCTGCTGGCCGGTTACGCTCACCTCCTGATCTTCGGAACAGGAGTTGCTACCTCATGGATATGACCGAAACCGACTCGGGCGAAGGGGATCCCGCCGATACCTCCACCACGCTGGTGGTGCGGCCCACCGCGCCGCTGCCGGTTCCGGTGACGGCCACCGCCTCGGCCGGGCCGGTACGCGCCGCCGGAGGCGTGGTGCGCGTGGCGGTTTCGGCCGCCGTCGAGGCCGGGGTGTGGGGCTTGAGCACCGCGCTCGGTGTCACCTCGGTGGTGCTGCGCGGCAGTATGGCCGGGCAGGCGCCGCGCGACATACTCTCCGATGCCGGTGCGCAGGTGCGGCATTCGGTGCGCCAAGCCCTCGGCGTGCCCGCACCGGAAGCGGTCGAGGTGGCCTCCGCCGAACCCTGCTCCCCCACCGTGCTCCGCGCGCGCGGAGCCGAATTGCTCCGCCGCTCAGCCGAATTCCACGATGACGATGACGCGCAACGGCATCCGGCGTACGCGCGGATTCTGGGCGAGCTCGCGCCCGATGAGGCGCGCGTCATCCGGTACCTCTACCTGGACGGCCCGCAGCCGCTGCTCGCGGTGCGCACCGGGCGCAATTCCGGTGGCGGCGAATTCAATCTGCTCGGCGAGGACGCCGGACTGCGCTACCCGAACCGGGTCGAGGAGTATCTCGTCAACCTGGATCGGCTCGGCCTGGTCGATGTGACGCGCGAGCCGCTCGGCAATCCGAACCGCTATCAGCTGTTGGAAGCGCAGCCGGAGGTGCGGCGGCTGCTCAAGCGCGCGGGCTTCGGCACCAAGGTCCTGTACCGCACCATCGAACTCACCTCGTTCGGCGCCGGATTCGTCCGCACCTGCCTGCCGGTCCCGGCACTGGATCAGGCCGCGCCCCTCGAACAACACGGCTGATATCGGCCGAACGAAAAGCCCGTGTCCCTGTCGGACACGGGCTTTCGATTGTTCGGGGCTGCCGGATCAGATGTCGGCGAGTTCCAGCCAGCGCTCCTCGGCCGCTTCCTTCTCCGTCTGCACCTGCTTCAGTTCGGTGCCCAGGGCGATGAGCTTGTCCGGGGTGGTGGCCGCATCCGCCAGGGCGGCATGCAGTTTCGACTCCCGCTCATCGAGCTTCTGGATGGAGCGCTCCAGCTTGGACAGTTCCTTGCGGGCGGCGCGGTGCGCGGCCGCATCGGTGGTGGTGGTCGCGCCGGTGCTCGTATTCGCCGCCGCCGCACCGGATTTCGCGGCCACCATGGCGGACCGCTTCTTCAGGTATTCGGTGATGCCGCCGGGCAGGTTGGTGAGCTTGCCGTCGCCGAACAGCGCCCAGGTGGTGTCGCAGATGCGCTCGACCAGGTACCGGTCGTGCGAGATGACGACCATGGTGCCCGCCCAATTGTCGAGCAGGTCTTCCAACTGCTGGAGGGTGTCGATATCCAGGTCGTTGGTGGGCTCGTCCAACAGCAGTACGTTGGGTTCGCTCATCAGGATTCGGGTCAGCTGCAGGCGACGGCGTTCACCACCGGACAGATCACCGACGGGGGTGCGCTGTTTGGCGGGGGTGAAACCGAGGCGTTCGGCCAGTTGTCCGGCGCTGATCTCCTTATCGCCCAGCATGGTTCGCATGGCGACATCCTGAACCGCTTCCAGCACACGCATATCCAGGGGCAGATCGTCGAGTTCCTGGCGCAGCCAGCCGATCTTGATGGTCTTGCCCTCGATGCGCTTACCGGCCTGCAATTCCGTATCGCCGGCGAGCGCGCGCAAGAGCGTGGTCTTGCCCGAACCGTTCACCCCGACCAGGCCGACGCGCTCACCCGGGGCCAGCCGCCAGGTCAGATCCCCGACCAATTCGCGGCCGTCGGGGGTGGCCAGGGTGGCGTCCTCGAGCTCGATCACCACGCGGCCCAGGCGTTTACGCGCGAACGAGGCCAATTCCACCTTGTCGCGGGGCGCGGGCACATTGGCGATCAACGCCTCCGCGGCCTCGATCCGATAGCGCGGCTTGGAGGTACGCGCGGGCGCACCGCGCCGCAACCAGGCCAGCTCCTTGCGCGCCAGGTTCTGGCGGCGCTGCTCGCTGGCATCGGCCTGCCGGGAACGCTCGGCGCGCGCGAAGATCCAGTCGTTGTAACCGCCCTCGTAGGTTTCCACCTTGCCGCCCTGTACCTCCCAGGTGCGGGTGGCGACGGTATCCAGGAACCAGCGATCGTGGGTCACGACCACCAGCGCACTGCGGCGGGACAGCAGATGTTCGGCCAGCCACTGCACGCCCTCGACATCGAGGTGGTTGGTGGGCTCGTCCAGCACCAGCAGGTCCAGATCGCGCACCAGCGCGGCGGCCAGCGCGGTACGCCGGCGCTCACCACCGGAGAGGTTGGCCACCAGCGAATCCATGCCGAGGTCGGCGATGCCGATGCCCTCGACCACATTGCGAATACGGTGGTTGGAGGCCCATTCGTGTTCGGCCACACCGTCGGTCATCTGATCCTCGGCGAGCCCCGCCAGCACCACCTCACCGACGGTCGCGCCATCGGGCAGCACCCCGCGCTGTGTGACCACGGCCATGCGCAAACCGCCGACCCGACTGACCCGGCCGCTGTCCGGCTCTTCGAGCCCGGTCAGCACCTCCAACAGTGTCGTCTTACCGCCACCATTGAGACCCACGACCCCGATCCGCTCCCCCTCCTGCACACCGAGGGAGATGTTCTCGAGCAGTGGTGCAACACCGAAACTCTTGTTGACCTGTTCCAGGTTGATCAGGTTGGCCATGAATCCTTCTGTCGCGTCGACGGGCGCAAACGGTATTTGCCCCTCGTCCAGCCTACCGAGGGTGCGAATCGGGGCCGGAGCCGCGCGTGGGTCAGCGCTTGGAGTCGACGGCTCCGGAGACGATGCGCGCGCCCGGAACCGGGCCGTGGGCGGTGCGGACGCTACGGGAGACGCCCGCGCCGGAGAGTTCGGCGGCGACCGCTATCGCGGCTTCCTCGGATTCGCAGAGGAAGGCACAGGTGGGGCCGGAGCCGGAGACGATGCCCGCGAGCGCACCAGCGGTGACGCCCGCGCGCAGGGTGCGGCGGAGTTCCGGCTTCAGGGACAGGGCGGCGATTTGCAGATCGTTGCCGAGCAGCGGTGCGAGCTGATGCGGATCGCCGGAGGCCAGGGCTTGCAGCAGGGCTTCGGGGCTGCCCAGGCGCGGCGGGTCGCCGATATCGCGGAGGCGGTCGAGTTCGTGAAAGACCGCCGGGGTGGACAGGCCGCCCTTGGCGAGGGCGAGCACCCAGTGGAAGGTGTTGCGGCACAGCACCGGGAGCAGTTCCTCGCCGCGTCCGCGGCCCAGGGCGGTCTGGCCGTGCAGGGCGAAGGGGACGTCACTGCCGAGTTCGGCTGCGATATCGGACAATTCGACGCGGGTGAGGCCGAGTTCCCACAGTTCGTTCAGCCCGAGCAGGGCGGCGGCGGCATCGGCGCTGCCGCCCGCCATACCGCCCGCCACCGGAATGCCCTTGGCGATGGCGAATTCCACCAGCGGTGCGCGCCCGCCCAGATGTGCGAGCCGGACCGCGGCCTGCCACACCAGATTTCCGCGATCGGTGGGCACCTCATCGGCGCCCTCACCGGTGACCTGCACGGTGAGGGCGGCCGCGGGGGCGATCTCCAGATCGTCGCTCAGCGAGAGCGCCTGGAAAACGGTGGTGAGGTCGTGGTATCCGTCCTCGCGAAGATCACCCACCCCGAGGTGCAGGTTCACCTTCGAGGGCGCGCGCACGACGACGGGGCTGGGCACAACAGACAGCACGCGCACAGCCTAGTTGCAGTTACCTACAGGAGTGCGCCACCCGTGGCGTCGATCCACTGACCGGTAACCCAACGGGAGGCGTCGGAGGCGAGAAAACCTACGATATCGGCGACGTCGCCGGGCTGGCCGACCCGGTTCAGCGGGGAGCGGGCGGCGGTATCGGCCTGCCCCTCGGGGGTACGCAGCCAACTGGCGTTCATATCGGTGTCGATGGCTCCGGGAGCCACCGCGTTGACCGTAATGCCGCGCGGCCCAAGCTCTTTGGCGAGGATGCTGGTCAGCGCGTCGATGGCGGCCTTGGTCATGGTGTAGGCGAGCAGCTGCGGTTGATACGCGCCGCGGGTGAGACCGGTCGAGACGCTGACGATGCGGCCGTTGTCACGCAGGCGTTCGATCCCGAGTTTCGTCACGAAGAACGGGGATTTGGTGTTGATCGCGAATACGCGGTCGAACGATTCCTCATCGGTGCCGCCGATGGGTTCGCGGATGCCGTCGGTCCCGGCGTTGTTGACCAGGATGTCGAGCCCGTCGGCGTGTGCGTCGAAGGCGGTCCACAGGGCTTCGGCATCACCGGGTACGCCGAGCCGGGCCTGAATGGCGAAGGCCGAACCGCCCGCGGCCTCGATGGCGGCGACGGTCTCCTTGGCGGCGGCGGTATCGCGGTTGTAGTGCACCGCGACCCGTGCGCCGTCGTGCGCCAGACGCAGCGCGATGGCGCGTCCGATGCCGCGGCCGCTGCCGGTGACCAGTGCTGTCTTGCCTGCGAGTGCGCTCATGAGCGGTGCTCCCTTTATCTAGCGATCGTTACAGAAAGGGACCGTAGCACATTATCTAGCGAACGCTATAAAATGGGAGGCATGGCCACACCCACCCGGGGCCGACCCCGGAAATTCGACCGAGATGCCGCCCTGGACAAGGCTTTACGACTGTTCTGGCGACAGGGGTACGAGGCCACCTCGATCAGCGACCTCACCGGTGAGCTCGGCATCGGCGCGCCAAGCCTGTACGCCGCCTTCGGCGATAAACAGCAGCTGTTCAATGAGTCCGTCGGCGTGTACACGAACCACTACGCGGGTTTCGCGGCCCGCGCGCTCGCCGAGGAACCGACCGCCTGGGACGCGGTGGCCCGCACCCTGCGCGAGGCGGCACTGGAGTACACCGTGCCCGGACTCCCGAACGGCTGCATGGTGATCAGCGCCGGAATCAACACCACCAATACCGAGGTCGCGACCATGCTGGAGGGCATGCGCACCGCCAATGTGCACGCCTTCGCCGATAGGATCCGCGTCGATATCGCCGCCGGACTGCTGCCCGCGGACACCGATGCGGACGCGCTGGCCCGCTATATCGGCGCGGTCATGCAGGGCATGTCACAGTCCGCCCGCGATGGCGCGAGCCGCGCGGAATTGGCACAGGTCGCTGAGCTGGCACTACGGGTGTGGCCGGAATCCGAGGCCGCGAAGAGCTGAATTTCCACACCGAACCGCTTGCGCCAGGTACCCATGGGGGGTATGTTTTCGAAGTGTCGGGGATACCCCCGCACCGTATAGCGCGAGTCGAGGAGTCGAAATGGCCACCAGCACCTACACCGTCACCGGCATGACCTGCGGCCACTGCGTCGGATCGGTCCGGAAGGAGATCGGCAAGATCGACGGTGTCACCAGCGTCGATGTCGATCTCGCCACCGGGCTGGTCAAGGTCGAGTCCACCGCTCCGATCGCCGACGCCGATGTCACGGCCGCCGTCGACGAAGCCGGGTACGAGGTGGCGAGCTGAATGAACGATCGACTGAAGTTCGCCGCGTTCGGTGGCGGACTGGTCGTACTGTTCGGGGCCGCACTCGGCATCGGCGCCCTGGTGGGCGATCCGGCCGAGTCGGCCTCCGGCACGACCTCCGCGCATTCCACCGCGGCCGCCCCGGGACTCGCCGGCAGTGAGCAGGGGTACGCCCTCACCGATGTCACCGCCCCGACCGCCGCGAATCAGCAAGGGGCACTACGCTTCCGGATCACCGGACCGCAGGGGTCCGTCACGAAATACAACAGTCTGCACGAGAAGAACCTGCACCTGATCGTGGTCCGTTCGGATGCGAGCCAATTCCGGCACGTACATCCCGAACTCGCCGCCGACGGCACCTGGTCCATCGACTGGAAGTGGGCCGAACCCGGCACCTATCGGGTCTTCACCGACTTCTCCCCCGCGGGCGGCCCGGGCGAGCTGACGCTCAGCCGGACCGTGAACGTCGCCGGGGACGCGGTCGCCAAACCGCTGCCTCCCGCGTCCAAGACCGCGCAGGTGGACGGTTACCAGGTCACCCTGAACGGCGATCTGTCCACCGCCGGAAGCGAAGTGAAGTTCACCGTCACCCGCGACGGTAAACCGGTCACCGATTTGCAGCCCTACCTGGGCGCGTACGCGCACCTGGTCGCACTGCGGGCGAGCGATCTCGCCTACCTGCACGTGCACCCCGAGGACGAGGTCGGAAAGACCGCTCCCGGACCGGAAGTCGCCTTCCACGCGCAAGCGCCGAGCGATGGCACGTACCGCCTGTACCTGGACTTCCAGCACGGCGGAACGGTGCACACCGCCGAATTCACCAACGAAACCACAACCGCCGCATCCGCTTCGGACGCGCATTCGCAGCACGGAGGAGGTCACTGATGAGCGCCCCAGCCCAGGAGCGGTCCATCGAGCTGGAAATCGGCGGTATGACCTGCGCCTCCTGCGCGTCCCGCATCGAGAAGAAGCTCAACCGGATCGACGGCGTCACCGCCACGGTGAACTACGCCACCGAGAAGGCGAAGGTCAGCTTCCCGGAGTCGGTGACCGCCGATGATCTGATCGCGAAGGTCGTCGACACCGGCTACACCGCCGCCGTGCACAGCACCGAACCGGTGAAACCCGCTGATAGCGAGGGTGATTCGGCCCCCGGTGCGACTCAGCTGCTGCGCCATCGGCTGCTGGTGACGCTGGCACTGGCCATCCCCGTGGTCGCCATGGCCATGATCCCGGCACTGCAATTCACCAACTGGCAATGGCTTTCGCTGACGCTGACCGCACCCATCGTGGTGTGGGGCGGCGCGCAATTCCATCGCGCCGCGTGGGTGAACGCCAAACACGGTGCGGCCACCATGGATACGCTCATCTCACTGGGCACCCTGGCCGCCTTCGGCTGGTCGGTGTACGCGCTGTTCTTCGGTGATGCGGGCATGGCGGGCATGAAACACCCCTTCAGCCTTGCCATCACCCGCGGCGACTCGTCCTCGGCGCTGTACTTCGAGGTGGCGGCGACGCTGATCACCGCGATTCTGGCGGGCCGGTATTTCGAGACCCGATCCAAGGAGAAGGCCGGATCCGCGCTGCGCGCGCTGCTGGAGTTGGGCGCGAAGGATGTCGCGGTCGTACGCGGCGGCGCCGAAACCCGTATCCCCGTGGGCGATTTGCGGGTCGGCGAGGAATTCCTGGTGCGACCGGGCGAGAAGATCGCCACCGACGGCACCGTGGTCAAAGGCAATTCGGCCCTCGATATGAGCATGCTCACCGGTGAATCGGTGCCGGTGGAGGTCGGTCCGGGCGATGCCGTGGTCGGCGCGACGGTGAACGCGGGCGGTCTGCTGACCGTGCGCGCCACCCGGGTCGGCGCGGATACCCAACTGGCGCAGATGGCCTCGCTGGTCGAGGAGGCGCAGAACGGTAAGGCTCCCGTGCAGCGGCTCGCCGATCGGGTGGCCGGGGTGTTCGTGCCGATCGTCATCGGGATCGCCGTCGCGGCCCTTGGCTTCTGGCTCGGCACCGGCGCGGCCGTCTCGACCGCCTTCGGCGCGGCCGTCGCGGTGCTGATCATCGCCTGCCCGTGTGCACTCGGATTGGCCACTCCCACGGCGCTATTGGTGGGCACCGGTCGCGGCGCGCAACTGGGCATCCTGATCAAGGGTCCGCAGGTGCTGGAGTCGACCCGGCGCATCGACACCGTGGTGCTGGACAAGACCGGCACCGTGACCACCGGCAAAATGACGCTGGCGGAAGCGATTCCGGCGTCGAACGTGGACGTGGACGAACTGCTGGCGGTCGCCGCGGCGGTCGAGCACGGCTCCGAACATCCGGTCGCCAAGGCCGTGGTGAAGGGCGCGGCCGAGTGCGGGCTCGATACCGAGACCGTCGAACAGTTCGTCAGTCACGGCGGTAAGGGCGTCCAGGGTCTGGTCGGCGAGCGGGCGGTCGTCATCGGCCGCAACGAACTGCTCGAAGACTGGTCCATCACGCTGCCGGAAGTGCTGGCGGATGCCAAGACTCGGGCCGAGCAGGCCGGGAAGACGGCCATCGCGGTGGCCTGGGACGGTATCGCTCGTGGCGTACTGGTCATCTCCGATGCCGTGAAACCGACCAGTGCGCAGGCGATTTCGGAGATGCGGGCGCTCGGCCTCACCCCGGTGCTGCTCACCGGTGACAATGCCGCCACCGCCCGCACCGTCGCCGATCAGGTCGGCATCGACGAGGTCATCGCCGAGGTGCTGCCCAGCGACAAGCTGGCCGTGGTGAAACGGTTGCAGGAGCAGGGCAAGGTGGTCGCCATGGTCGGCGACGGCGTCAATGACGCGGCCGCGCTCGCGCAGGCCGACCTCGGCCTGGCCATGGGCACCGGCACCGACGTCGCCATCCAGGCGGCCGACCTGACCCTGGTGCGTGACGATCTGCTCGCGGTCCCGACCGCGATCAAACTGTCCCGGGCCACCCTGCGCACCATCAAGGGCAATCTGTTCTGGGCCTTCGGCTACAACGTGGCTGCCATCCCGCTGGCCGCCGCGGGTCTGCTGAACCCCATGCTCGCCGGTGCCGCCATGGCGCTGTCCAGCGTCTTCGTGGTCAGCAACAGCCTGCGCCTGCGCCGCTTCCGCGGCTGAGCGAATATCGGCTGTCACCGGGGCCGTTCGGATCATCCGATCCGGACGGCCCCGGCCGTATGCGGGGCGCGCGGTCGGGTGCGGGAGCGGTTCGTGTTCAATGGCTGGCGAACGCGGTGGGGACCGCCTCGCCCGCGATGCCGAGGAGCAGAGTTCGTGACGACTATTGCCGAGTACCTGGCCGCAGCGGAGATCGAGATCGCGCCGGTGCAGCCGGGCGAGGCCGGGACACCGCGGGTCGAGTTGCCGCTCGCCGACAGCTGGCAGGCCGTGGACGCCGCCATGTTCCCGGGCGCGTACGGCGTCTTCACCCGCCCGCCGGAGAACGGCTGGGCGGACAATGTCGTGCTGCTGGTAGGCCGGCTGTCCAAGCCCTCGAATCCGGCCGAACTGCTGGAGTCGGCGTTCGCCGATGCCCGCCAGCTGCCGGACTGGCGTGAACTCGGCGCGGAAATCGCCGACTACCAAGGCTTTCCGTCGGCGGCGGTGAGCGGCACCTATTCCGTGGACGCCCTCGTCCTGTGGGTGCACACCCGCTATGTGATTGTCCCCGTTGGCAATTACGAATATCTGGTGCAGCTCACCGTGACCGCGCGCGCCGACGGCGACGGAATCGAAGACGGACTGCTCGATGCCCTGCGAATCCAGGTGTAACTCCATACAGTTCGTAGAGTGCCGGAATTTCACACCGCTTCGGGGGAATCATCCCTCCCGCCCGGCTATCGGTGGCTCGACCGGTGGCCGCGGCGGGAACGAAATACCGTGAGCGGCGGGCTCGGCCTCATGTTCGCCGGGCTGATCTCCTTCGGCCTGTTCGCGGCGGCGGTGTCCTTCGCCCTCGGCGGATTCGCCGGTCACCGGCCGGTCGGAGTGGCGCTGCTGTTCCTCGCGCTGTCCCTGTTCTTTCCCGCGTCCCTGGTGCTGGGTGAGCCGCCGCCGACCGTCACCGAAGAGCCCGGGGCGCTCGTGCTGCACCGCCCGCTGCGCGGGGAGTCCAATCTCCTCCTGCTGCCCATCCTGCTGGTGGCATTGGGCGGAATCACGCTGTGGGGCTTCGAGATTCACGTCCTGCCGGTGGCCATTCTCGGCGGGGTGCTGCTGGCGTTCTTCCTCGTCATCGGACCGATGGGATTGCTGGAGCGCCCGGCGCTGACCCTCGGCAGGGATCGAATCCGCATGGGCGGCAAGCTGGACGCGCCGTGGGAACAACTCACCGATATCCAGAGCCGCACCCAGCCCAAGAGCGGGACGGCCACGGTGGCGTTCCGCCTGGAAGATCCGGTCACCCACCGCGAAATCGGCACGGGCACATATCAATTGATGCCGACGCTATGGCATGTGGAACCGAACGCGCTGCTCTCGCTCATCACCTACATGGCCGAAAACCCGCAGGCGCGGGCGACGGTGACCACCGCCAATCTGCGCGCCATGCTCAGCCTGCCGGACTAGTTCACGCCTGCGCGGCCAGGCGGACGAACGCCGCGGTGTCGAGGGTCTCACCGCGCGCGGTGGGGGCGATTCCCGCTGCCACCAAACGCCTTTCGGCCTCGACCGGGGAGCCCGCCCAACCGGCGAGCGCGGCGCGCAGGGTCTTGCGGCGCTGCGCGAAGGCGGCGTCGATGACCTCGAAGACCTTCTTACGGTGATCCTCATCCATCGGCCAGGGCGCCTCGGCGTAGCGGTCGATGCGCACCAGACCGGATTCGACCTGCGGTACCGGCCAGAAGATTTGGCGGCCAACCGTGCCGGAGCGGCGGACGGTGCCGAAGAAGCCCGCCTTCACGCTGGGCACGCCGTAGATGCGGCCGCCGGGGGTGGCGGCGAGGCGGTCGGCGACCTCGAGCTGCACCATGATGAGAGTGGTTCGGATGCTGGGGAATTCGGCCAGCAGATGCAGCAGCACCGGGACCGCCACGTTGTAGGGCAGGTTCGCGACCAGCGCCGTGGGTGCGGCGGGCAGATCGGCGGCCTGCACCCGCAGGGCGTCCTTCTCCACAACCGTGAGCCGGTCCGCGAGTTCCGGGGCGCGGTCCGCGACGGTGCCGGGGAGGTGCCCGGCCAGCACCGGATCGATCTCGACGGCGATCACCCGATCCGCGACATCGAGCAGGGCCAGGGTGAGCGAGCCGAGCCCGGGACCGACCTCCAGGGCCACGTCATCGCCGGTGACCCCGGCCGCCGACACGATGCGCCGCATGGTGTTGGCATCGTGCACGAAGTTCTGTCCGAGCTGCTTGGTCGGGCGCACACCGAATCGCTCGGCCATCGCCCGCACCTCGGCGGGACCTAGCAGGGCGGCTTTTCCACGAGCGGCGATTTCGGGTTCGGACACCCTGCGAAACCTATCAACCCGCGTGCGCCGCTCCGGCCTCGGCCCGCGGCCGACACGCGCCCGCCCGATGCGATCCCCTCCAGGCCGCATCGGGCGGGCGGCGGTCAGGACTGGACGGGAGTGGCCAGCACGCGGTCGCTGAAGTCCTCGATGGCGGCCCACATCGCCGGATTCAACTGGCAGTGCGATCCGGTGCCGACGACCGTGTCGAAGTCCACGCCATTGGCCGCGAACTGCGCGGCGAGCGCACCGTGCAGCGGGGACGGGACGGTGGTGTCGGTGGCGTTGAGCAGCAGCAGGATCGGCGCGTCATAGCCCCGGACCGGAACGGTCATATAGTCCCGCAGCACCGCCGGGAACGGGCCCTCGGACAGCGGGCGCGCGAGCAGCTCGCCCATCGACACCTGCGACATACGCTCGGAGATGGCGGGCAGGCATTCGGTCCCGATGTCATCGAGCAGACGGCGGCCGCGCTCGGTCAGATAGCTGTCGACCTGCGCGTCGGGACGGGCGGCACGCATGCCCGCAAGGATGCTGGTACTGAAAGCGCCTACGCCACTGCCGATTTCACCGGGCAGCTGCGGCACCCAAGGCCCGGCGATGGGCAGCGCCTTCTCCACATCCGAGGCCGGATCGATGGCGATGGTGCCGCGGAAATCGAGATCCGGTGCGGCCGACGCCTGCAGGTTGGCGGTGCCCAGCGAGGCATGACCGCCCTGCGACATACCGGTCACCGCCCAGGTGCGCGACAGTCCCGGATTCGCGGCGCGGGCGGCGCGCACCATATCGATGGTGGCGGTCGCCTCGGTGCGCAGTTCCAGATACGGGTGCGGGCCGGTATCGAAGACGCCCAGGCCGAGATGGTCGGGGGCGACGACGGCGAACCCCTTCGAAACGAAGTACCGCATGAGCGTCTCATCGGCGGCCAGCGGCACCGGCAGCGGCGCGGTCGCCGGATCGGACTGGCCGCCGCAGTTCGCGCCCAGTCCGGTGGTGCCGTGGTTGTAGGCCATGATCGGCCAGCCGCCCGCGGGAGCCGGACCCGCCGGAATGAACATGGCACCGCTGGCCCGGACCTGCTCACCATTGGATCGGGTGGTCCAGTACTCCACCAGGGAGCCGTTCGCGATGCCGTGATAGCTATCGGGCTGACGGGTTGCCGAGATCAGTGACCCGGGTGCGTCCGCCTGCGCCGGGGTCACCGGCAGCATCAGCAGCGTGCTGGACGCCACGGCCGTCATCGTAAGTCTTCGAGCGAAAGTGCTGGTAAATCTCACAAATCCTCCACCGGTTGCGCCTCGGAAGCGGGATTGCCCTTCCGAGGTGTTCACCGGACAAACTATTTGCTTGACAGTTGCTGGACAAATTCGGGCGGAATAGAGAACGCCCGCCTGCCGAGGGGAGGCGGGCGGGCGTCCGGCGGACCGCGGGTCCCGGGCTGCGCGGTGGCCCGGATCCGGCGGTCAGGATCTGGTGGGTGTGGCGAGTACGCGCGCGGTGAAGGCGTCGATGGCCGACCACATGGCCGGATTGAGTTCGGTATGACCGCCGGTGCCGGTGACCACGCCGAAGTCCTGACCGTTCGCAGCGAGCTGTGCGATCAGCGCGGCGTGCAGCGGTGAGGGCACCACCATGTCGGTCACGTTGATCAGCAACAGGGTCGGCGCGTTGTAACCGGCGGTCGGCAGGGTCATGTACTCGTTGATGGCGGCGCGGAAGCGATCGTCGCCGAGCGGGCGGGCGAGCAGATCACCGACCGAGGTGCCGTCCACGACCTTCATGATGTCGTTGAAGCACAGGCTGCCGGCACGATCCAGCACGTCCTGACCGCGCGGGGTCAGATAGCTGTTCAGATCGAGTTCGGGATGGGTGGCGCGCAATCCGGCGAGCATGCTGACGACGAATCCGTCGATGGCATTACCGTTCTGGCCCGGAATCTCCGGCACGTAGGGACCGGCCAGGGGTACGAACTTCTCCACATCCGAGGCCGGGTCCGAGGCGATGGTGCCGCGGAAATCCAGCTCGGGGGCATAGCTCGCCTGCAGGTTGGCCGCGCCCAGCGCCGCGTGCCCGCCCTGCGAGAATCCGGTCAGCGCCCAGGTTTTCGACAGTTCCGGATGCGCTTCGCGGGCGGCGCGCACCAGATCGATGGTGGCGGTGGCCTCGGTGCGGGTCTCCAGATAGGGGTGCGGGCCGGTATCGAATTTGCCGAGTCCGAGGAAGTCGGGGGCGACCACCGCGAAGCCCTTGTTCACGAAGTACTGGAGGATCGCGTCCTCCTTGGGGCGGCTGAAGCGGCTCACATCGCTCTGCCCGCCGCAGCCGGATCCGAGGCCGGAGGTGCCGTGGTCGTAGGCCATGATCGGCCAGCCGTTGGCGGGGGCCGGGCCGGGTGGAATGATGAGCGCGCCGCTGGCCTGCACGGGTTCGCCGTTGGAGCGGGTGGTCCAGTAGTCCACGCTGGAGCCGTTGGACATACCGCGCCAGCCGTCGGGATGTGCGGTCGTATCGATCACGGTGCCCGCCGTCGCGGCGTGCGCGGGGGCTCCCGGGATCATGAGCAGCGAACCCGCCGAGGCCATGGCGGCGGTGAAAATCCGCGCGCGCCAACCGAACAACCGCATTAATCCTCCATCGGGCCCGACCCTGGAACAATTCGACAGCGGCACTGAGCTTAGCTATTAGATCAACCGTCCAGTATGAGAAAACTCTGTGATCGGCGATTTCGGCCAACCATTGACGCGTAGTGAAACTTGTTCTAATTTCGCGCCATGTTGCGCAGATACGACGGACGTCGAGTACTCGTCACCGGAGCAGGCTCCGGAATCGGCCAGGGCATCGCCCTGCGCCTGCTCTCCGAAGGCGCCCAGCTGGTCGCCGCCGATATCAATGACAGCGGCCTGCAGGCCACCATCGACGCCACCCCTGCCGAATCACGGGACCGGCTGCACACCCTGAATCTGAATGTCGCCGATCCCGAATCCGTGCGCGCGGTACTCGGGCAGGCCGTCGAATTCCTCGGCGGGCTGGACGTATTGGTGAACGGTGCGGGCATCATGCGCGCCGGGCACACCCACGAACTGCCCCTGGAGACCTGGAATCAGGTACTCACGGTCAACCTCACCGGCACCTTCCTGATGACCCAGGCCGCGCTGCCGACGCTGCTCGAATCACCGCACGGCGGCGTGGTGGTCAACTTCTCCTCCACCTCCGCGTTCGGCTCGGTGCCGTATATGGCCGCGTACGCCGCGTCCAAGGCGGGCGTGAACGCCTTCACCCACGCCATCGCGCTCGAATACGTGAAAAAGGGTCTGCGCGCGGTGAATATCGTGCCCGGCGGTATCGGCACCAGCCTCACCGCGGGACTGGACCTGCCCGCCGATTCGGATTGGTCGCTGCTGGCGCGGCTGCCCGGATGGATCGAGGGCGGCGCGCTGGGCAAGCCCGAGGATGTCGCGGGCGCGGTCGCCATGGTGGCATCGGATGACGGTCGCTATATGACCGGCACCGAGCTGCGCGTCGACGGCGGCGCACTGATGTAGTGGGGTTACACCCCACGCCCAGAAGGGATTTCGGGGGCAAGCCCCCGAACCCCCGAAGGTCGCGCCCGAATTCGTTTCGGGCGCTTACCCATATCTGGCGCGCTAACTGATGCCGAGGCGGCTGGTGCAGGCGGGCCAGGCGCCCCAGCCCTGGCGGGCGCGGGTTACCTCCGCGATGGCGATCTGTTCTTCGCGGGTGGCGAGGTCGGCGCGCGGGGCGTAGCGGGTGCCGCCCTGGCGTTCCCAGGTGCTCTGGTCGAACTGGATGCCGCCGTAGTAGCCGTTGCCGGTGTTGATGGCCCAGTTGCCGGTGGATTCGCATTTGGCGAGGGCGTCCCAGATGGGGCCGTCCTTGACCTCGGGCACCTCGGTGCCGGGTTTCGCGCCCTTGCGAATGGTTTTGGGTGCGGCGGGGACGACCACGGTGGATTGCACCGGATCCTTGCCCGCCTCGCGGCCGTTCACGATGGAGACGGCGAAGGTGACGTCCTGGGTGCCCGGTACGCCCGGATTCTCGACGATGGTGCGGCTCATATTGAGCGTCGGATCCTGGATGATGTTCTCCGGCGGATCCAAAGGCACCCGCTCGGTGCGCTTTTCGATCACCTTGCGGGTGACCACGATCTTCATACCGTCGGTGAGCGGTGTGGTCGGGGACGGTTCGACCGAATCCTGATTGACCAGCGGACGACCCTGCACCTCCAGCAGCTGCCCGACGGTCGGCGCGGCCAATCGCACCAGCGACGGCGCGCTCCCGTTATCGGCGAGTTCCACGGTGCGTGGATTGGTGATGAGCAATTGCGCGCCCTCAAGCGGCAGCGGGGTGGGCCGCGAGGGCGAACTGAACACGTCGCCGGGCAGATTCAGCTTCACGATGGCCTCGGCCACGGTGAGCGCGGTGGTCCACGCCTTGGATCGGGTGCCGTCGACGATGAGCGAGACCTCGCGCGCGCGATTGAGCCGGATGGTCGCGCCGTCGCCGATTCGCGAACCGGGCGAAGGGGATACGTCATCACGCGCGTCGATGCCGTAGCCGGCGTCCTTGAGAATGCCGCGCACATTCAGGTACATGGTGTCGTGCACGGTGGCCTGCCCGTCCACCACGACCGTGATGGTCTTCTTGTTCACAATGGCCAGGCCCGCGCCGACGATGAGCGTGACAAGCATCGCCGCGATGGCGCCGTACAGCATCGGCGACCGCGACGAGTTGATCTTCGTCATGGCTTTCATCGGAAATCCCGGCATGGTCACAGTACGATAACGAGGCGGTCAGGGATTGACAACCGTTTCACCCGGACCGGCGGATACCGAAATCACGAACCGATATCGAGTCGCAGGTGAATCACGATCGCACTGGATCATAGTGAGCGGGACCACATCCGCAAAGCGGGGCGGTCGGATTCTCAGATTCCGTAGACCCGGCGCGCATTCGCGGTGGTGACCTTGGCCAGTGTGACCGGATCCTGTTCCCGAATCTCGGCCAGCGCGCCCAAGGTGTACGGCAGCATGTACGACTCGTTCGGCGCACCGCGGAACGGATGCGGAGTCAGGAACGGTGCGTCCGTTTCGACCAGAATCTGATCTTCCGGAACGATTTTCGCGGCCTCCCGCAATTCATGAGCATTCTTGAAGCTCACCGTTCCGGAGAAACTCAGCACATAGCCTTCGTCGACACACGCCTGCGCCATATTCGCATCGGACGAAAAGCAGTGGAAGATAACGGTTTCCGGCGCGCCCTCATCCAGCAGCACGGTCAGCAGATCGTGATCGGCCTCGCGATTGTGGATCATGAGCGGTTTGCCCAGGCGCTTGGCGAGATCGATATGCCAGCGGAAACCCTCCACCTGATCCTCGATATCGGCGCAGCCCTCCAGCTTGCCGGGCCAGTAGTAATCCAGACCCGTCTCACCGACCGCGACCACGCGCGGATCCGCGGCCAGGCGCTCGAGCTCGGCTTTGGCGGCATCGTCGAGGGCATTGGCGCGGGTCGGATGCAACGCCACCGCCGCGAATACCCGGTGATCCCAGTTCGCGGCCTGGACCGCGAAACGCGCCGCGTCGAGATCGTCGGCGACCGTCACGACCTCGCGCACGCCCACCTTCTGCGCCCGATCCACAATGGCCGCAACCGATTCGGCGTCGGTGGCACCGCACGCGTCCAGATGGGTATGCGCGTCGATGAGCGGGAACAGCGGCTCCGGCGGTTCGGGAGCGGGTCGGCTGTTACGCATGGGCGACACCTGCCACGGGGATATTCACGCGAGCGACTACGGGCACGCAGATTAGAGTAGACACACCATGAGCGCATCCGAACGCCCCGCCTTCTATGTCACCACGGCCATCGCGTACCCGAATGGCGCCCCGCACATCGGGCACGCCTACGAGTACATCTCCACCGATGCGCTGGCCCGCTTCAAGCGGCTCGACGGATTCGACGTGTTCTTCATGACCGGAACCGATGAACACGGTCAGAAAGTGCAGCAGGCCGCCAAGGCCGCCGGGGAATCCGAGGCGGAGTACGCGGCGCGCAATTCGGACGTGTTCGAGACCATGGACAAGGCACTCGATGTCTCGTTCGATCGGTTCATCCGGACCACCGACGCGGACCATCAGGCCGCCTCCATCGCCATCTGGGAGCGGATGGCCGAGCGCGGTGACGTCTACCTCGACACCTACGCGGGCTGGTACTCGGTGCGCGACGAGGCGTTCTACAACGAGGACGAGACCACCCTGCTCGAGGACGGCACCCGCGTCTCCACCGACACCAAGACCCCCGTGGAGTGGACCGAGGAGTCGAACTACTTCTTCCGGCTGTCCAACTACCAGGACAAGCTGCTCGAGCTGTACGAGACCAAGCCGGAATTCATCGGTCCCGCGACCCGGCGCAACGAGATCGTCTCGTACGTCAAGGCCGGGCTGAAGGATCTGTCCATCTCGCGCACCACCTTCGACTGGGGTGTGCCGGTACCGGGCGATCCGGCGCACGTCATGTACGTGTGGGTGGACGCGCTCACCAACTACCTCACCGGTGTGGGCTTCCCGAATACGGATTCCGCCGCCTTCGGGAAGTTCTGGCCCGCCGATGTGCACATCATCGGCAAGGACATCACGCGCTTCCACGCGGTGTACTGGCCCGCCTTCCTGATGTCCGCCGGAATCGAGCTGCCCAAGCGGGTTTTCGCGCACGGGTTCGTCTTCCACAAGGGCGAGAAGATGTCCAAGTCGACCGGCAATGTGGTGTCGCCGACCGATCTGGTGGACACCTACGGGCTCGATGCCGTGCGGTTCTTCCTGCTGCGGGAGATCTCCTACGGGCAGGACGGGGCGTACAGCCACGACAGCATCGTCAGCCGGATCAATACGGATCTGGCCAACGAGTACGGCAATCTGGCCCAGCGCTGCCTGAAGATGGTGGCTCGCGACTTCGGCGGTGTGGTCCCGGCCCCCGGCGAATTCACCGATGAGGACAACGCCATGCTGGCGCTCGCGGGTGAACTGCTCGGGCAGGTGCGCGCCGAATTCGACCAGCAGCAAATCCATTTGGGGCTCGAGCACCTGTGGAACGCACTGCGCGAAGCGAATCGGTACTTCTCCGCGCAGGCGCCGTGGACGCTGGCCAAAGCCGGTACGCCCGAGGACATCGCGCGCGAGGGCACCATCCTCTACGTGACCATGGAGGTCGTCCGCATCGTCACGCTGCTGACGCAGCCGGTGATCCCGGGTTCGGCCGCCAAGATCCTGGATCTGCTGGGCCAGACCGGGCGCGACTTCGCCGATATCGCCACCCCGATCCAGCCGGGCACCACCCTGCCGGATCCGGAAGTGGTGTTCCCGAAGTACGTGGAGCCCAAGAACTAACGCGTCAACCGGGTGACGGTGCCGAGAAAACCGGTGGCGTACAACGAGTTCGGGTCCCAGCCGGGGCCCGAACCGAAACGCACCGAGGAGACGAACGGCAGGCCGGTCGCGATCGTGCAGAAGGTTCCGGCATCCGGATCCACCCGCACCACCTGACCGGCCGCATTCAGCGCGACATACACCGCGCCGTCCGGGCCGACGGTCAAATCATCCGCGGAATTGAGCGGACCGAAACCGGGCAGGGTAATTCGCCGCGGCGCGGCGTCGGGACGATCGATATCGATGGCGGCGATTGCGGTGACGGCATCGAACGTGGTGGACACGAATAATTCGCGCCGCACCGGGTCGTAGGCCAGGCCATTTGTGGAATTCAGTCCGGGTGCCAGCGCGTGCGCTCCGGAACCGTCGGCGGCGACCCGGGTAATTACCGCATCCGGGCCCAGATCGCGACTCACGGCGAAACCGCCGTCCGGCAATTGGGCCAGGCCATTGGGCATATGCAGGCCGGTGGCGACGGTGGTCACGGTCCCGGTGGCCAGATCGACCGAGACAATCTTGCCGTCCGGGCTGTTGGTGACGCCGCTGGCGAATGTATTACCGGAGTTCACATACGCTTTGCCCGCATTTACGACGATGCCACCGGGCGATTCCACCGCCGCGGCGAGCGTATGCGTGCCGTCGGGGGTGAGCCGATACAGGCCGCCGCCGCTACCGGTGAGGGAGATCTCCGAGAGCAGCAGACCGCCGCCGCCATCGAAGGCGAGGTTCTCCAGGCTGCCGAAGCCGGAGGCGACGGTCGCGGCCGTCCACATGCCGCAGACCGTGGATTCCGGTGCGGCAGTTGCCATTCCGGGCATGCCGAGCGCGAATCCCGCGCCGAGTTGCGCGGCCGCCAGGCCACCTACCAGGGCTTTCCGTATGTGCATGGGCACAACCATGCCGTACTCCGCATACGAAATCCACTGTCGCCCAGACAGTTTCACTTGGAAGTATATGTAACTCCGAGTTACATCACAAGCGCGCAGCGTAGCGCGTGAAGTCCCTCACAGCGCGCATTCGCGGCTATTCATAGGACGATGCTCTCACCGGCGAAAACTGTTGCCAACCACAATGTCTCAGACAGTTTTGTGCCACTGTGTCCGGTCGCCGCGATAGTTACCGTCGGGTAGCGTCTTGCCCGTCACCGATTCAGATTGCATTTCTTCGTACTTTCAGGAGTCCCCGTGTCGCATTCTCGATTCGAGTCGATAGGCGCTTATCTGCCATCAAATCGTGTAACCACCGAGGATCTCGTCGCCCGATTGAAGACGGCGCCGGGTTTCGATCTCGAAAAAATCACGGGCGTCAAGGAACGACGCTTCCGCGATACTACCCCCGAAAACGCCGAAGACTCCTACATTCTCGCGATGAATGCCGCGCAGGACTGTCTTTCCAGGTCACAGTATGCGGCCTCGGATCTCGACGTGATCATCTCCACCTCGATCACGCGGAGTAAGGGCACCCGGATGTACATGGAGCCGTCATTCGCCGGTTCCCTCGCCCGTGAACTCGGCGCGCGCCCGGACACCATTTCTTTCGACCTTTCCAATGCCTGCGCCGGAATGATGACCGGCACCTACATTCTCGATCGAATGATTCGTTCGGGTGCGGTGAAGCGCGGCATGGTGGTCAGCGGCGAAGCCATTACGCCCATTGCCGAAACAGCGGTCAACGAGATCACCGAGAAATACGATCTGCAATTCGCATCGCTGACGGTCGGCGATTCGGGTGCGGCCATTGTTCTCGACGAGGCCGTCGACGACAACGACAAGATCCACTACATCGAACTCGCCACCGCGTCGGAGTTCTCGCACCTGTGCCTGGGCATGCCCAGTGAGAAGTCACAGGGTGTGTCGCTGTACACCGATAACCGCAAGATGCACAACGAATCCCGCTTCCTGCTGTGGACCGACACCCAGGGCAACTTCATGGCGGGCCAGGGGAAGACCTTCGCGGACGAGGGCTTCGACTACATGATCCACCACCAGTTCGGCGCCGCCGCGATCCCGTTCATGAACGCCATCGCCGAGCGCGAGTTCGGCGCGCCGATGCCGCCGGATCTGAACGTCATCGAGAAGTACGGAAACACTTCCACCACTTCACATTTCATCGTGCTGCACGATCAGCTCAGCCAGCAGAACATCGCCGCGGGATCCAAGATCCTGATGGTCCCGGCCGCCTCCGGCGTCGTCGGGGGCTTCCTGTCCACCACGATTTCATCCCTGAAGGTCTGATCATGGGCGTGCGCATCAAATCCACCGGAATCAGCCGGGCCGAAAGCACTTTCAGCATTGTCGAGCACAGCGGCGCGGCAGCGCGGCAGAGCATGGAGCGGGCCGAGGTTCGCCCCGATCAGGTCGGCGTGCTCATCAACGCGGGCATCTTCCGCGATACCAACACCGTGGAACCCGCTGTGTCGGCGCTGATTCAGAAGGAAGCCGGGATCGGGCTGGACTACACCAAGGACGATCCGCGGTCCTTCTCCTTCGATCTCATGAACGCCGGTGTCGGCGTGCTCAACGCGGTGCAGGTGGCGCAGTCCATCCTGGAGACCGGCAGCGCCGAGCACGTGCTCATCGTGTCGGGCGACACCCACCCCTCGCTGAAGCGGGGCGCGGCGGATGACGAATTCCCCTATGCCACAGCGGGTGCGGCGCTGCTGCTGGCGCGCAGCGACGACGAAGAGGGCTTCGGCCGCGTGCACACCGTCTCCGGCGGCGGCACCCCCGGTATCGAGTCGTACGTGGATGTGGCGACCATGGGCACCAACGGTCGTGAGCTCATGACCGTCGTCCGCGAGCCCGACGCCGAGGCGCGCCTGCTGGCGCTGGCCGCCGACGCCGCCCGGCTCGCGCTGTCCGAGTCGGATCCGGAGCAGGCGAGCACCGCGCTCATCGCCTCCACCCCGACCGCCGGATTCCCGGAACTGCTGGCCGCCGAACTCGGCATCGCGCCGAACGCGGTCTTCACCCCCGATCTGTCCCAGGGTGACCCGCACACCGCGGCGCTGCCGCTGGCGTACGACGCGGCCGTGGCGAACCGTTCCCTGGACGCCTTCAGCCATGTGCTGTTCGTCGCCGCCGGCGCCGGACCGTCCGCCGCGGCGGTGCTCTACCGGCTCCCGGCCGCCGTCGGAGCCGCGGCGTGACCATCGCGACCTACTGGCAGGCCATCGACCGCTTCCGCGCGGTCGTGGCCGACCAGCCGGACCGGGAGGCGGTGATCTTCCCGCAGGGGCAGACCGCCACCGGCCTCCCGGAGTACCGGCAGCTCACCTATCGCGAACTCGACGCCTGGTCCGACACCATCGCCGCGCATCTGGCCGCGGCCGGGGTCGGCCGCGGCACCCGCACCATCGTGCTGGTGCTGCCCAGCCCGGAGCTCTACGCGATCATGCTGGGGCTCTTGAAGATCGGCGCGGTACCGGTGGTCATCGACCCGGGTATGGGCCTGCGCAAAATGCTCAACTGCCTGCGCGCCGCCGATGCCGAGGCCTTCATCGGCATTCCGCAGGCGCACGCCGCCCGCGTGCTGTTCCGCAAGTACTTCCGCGATGTGCGGGTGAAGATCACCGTCGGCCCGCGCTGGCTCTGGGGCGGGCAGACGCTACAGAGTTGGGGCGCACCCGCGAGCACGGAAGCCGTTGCCGCCCATGGCGATAGCGCTGAAGCGTCGAGTGTGGATACCGATCCCACCGGCACTCCGACTCCGGCCGCGGCAGCCGCGGCCGCCGCGCGCGATGGATCCGGTGGCGCGGGCCGAACCCCGCGCGTAGCCGGGCCGATCAATGCACGGGTGCGCGAATTGCTTGTCTCGCTGGAGAATTCGGAGTCCAAGCCCGGGGTTGCCGTCGCGCGGGCGGCCGCTACCGCTGATCGGCTGCGGCCGGTGGTGGGTGCGCGGTTGCGCACGCTGCGGGACACCACCGTGGGCGCACGGGCGCGCTGGGAACAGGCCGCCGGGGGATCCGTTGCCGCCGTGGCGCCTTCGGCGCTACTGGCGGATCGGGTGCCCGCACCCGCCGACGAGCTGCTGCTCATCGCGTACACCACGGGTAGCACCGGCCCCGCCAAGGCCGTGGAGATGACGCACGGAAATCTGTCGTCCATGATCGAGCAGGTGCACGCGGCGCGCGGCCGGGTGGCCCCGGATACCTCGCTGATCACCCTGCCGCTGGTGGGCATTCTGGACATGCTGCTGGGCGCGCGATGCGTACTGCCGCCGCTGGTGCCGAGTCAGGTCGGGTCCACCGATCCGGCGTTCGTGGCCGATGCGGTGAATCGGTTCGGCGTGCGGACCATGTTCGCCTCCCCCGCCGTATTGATCCCGCTGCTGCGGTATCTGGAGCGCACCGGGACGAAAATCCCCACGCTGCACAGCATTTACTCCGGTGGCGCACCGGTCCCGGACTGGTGCATCGCCGGACTGCGGCAGGTGCTGTCCGAGGATTCCGAGGTGCACGCCGGATACGGCTCCACCGAGGCGCTGCCCATGTCGACCATCGAATCCCGGGAACTGCTGGGCGGCTTGGTGGAGCGGGCGCACAGCGGTGAGGGCACCTGCATCGGGCGGCCCGCCGAGGGCGTGCGCGCCCGGCTGGTGGCCATCACCGATGAACCGCTGCCCACCTGGGCCGACGCCGAGGCACGCGAGGCCGAACTGGTCGCCACCCGCGGCATCGGCGAACTCGTGGTCGCGGGACCGAATGTGAGCACCCGGTACTACTGGCCGCAGTCCGCCAATCTGGCGGGCAAGATCGCCGACGGCGATACCGTCTGGCATCGCACCGGCGATCTCGCCTGGATCGACCAGGAGGGCCGAATCTGGTTCTGCGGGCGCAAGAGTCAGCGCGTGCACACCACCGCCGGGCCGATGTTCTCGGTGCAGGTGGAGCAGGTCTTCAATACGCTGCCCGGCGTCATCCGCACCGCGCTGGTCGGGGTCGGCGAACGCGGGGCGCAGCGTCCGGTGCTGTGCGTCGAGGCCGAACCCGGCACCGACACGGTGCTGCTGGCGGCGGAATTGCGCAGCCGCGCGGTGGAATTCGCGGTGACCGAGACGGTGTCCCGGTTCCTGTTCCATCCCGGGTTCCCCGTGGACATCCGCCACAATGCCAAGATCGGGCGCGAACAGCTGGCCATCTGGGCGACGGCGCAGCTCGGAGAGGGAGCGTGACATGTCTCTGAAAACCACTGCCCTGCGGTCGATTCCGATTCTCGGCTGGCTGTACCTGGCCGCCGGGCTGATCGCCGCACTGGTCGGCCACGCACCCACGAACCGGGTGCTGCGGGCGATCTGGTGGATCGACGCGTTCCTGAGCATCGTGGTGCACGCCGCGCAGATCCCGGCGGCGTTGAAGGCGGCCGAATCCTCCGACCGCTCACCCGTCGAAACCGCCGTGCTGACCCAGATCTTCGGGGCCACCTGGTGGAAGACGCAGGAGGCCGCCTGATGTCCGAGAGCAGGAAGAAGGCGCTGGTCACCGGCGCTTCCGGATTCCTGGGCGGCGCCATCACGCGCCGTCTGGTGCGCGAGGGCGGCTATGACGTCGCGATTCTGGTGCGCCCCACCAGCAATCTGCGTGATCTCGCCGATGTCATCGATCAGGTCGAGGTGGTGCACGGGGATCTCACCGATCACCTCTCCCTGGAACGCGCCACCAAGGGCGTCGATGTGGTCTTCCACAGCGCCGCCCGCGTCGACGAACGCGGCACCCGTGCCCAGTTCGTCGCCGAGAACCTCACCGCCACACAGCATTTGCTCGATGGCGCGCGCCGCAACGGCGCACAGCGGTTCGTGTTCATCTCCAGTCCCAGCGCGCTCATGGATCGCGATGGCGGGGATCAGGTGAACATCGATGAATCGGTGCCGTATCCGAACCGCTTCCTGAACCTGTACTCCGAGACCAAGGCCGCCGCCGAGCGCGCGGTGCTCGCGGCGAACGGCGCGGGTTTCACCACCTGTGCGCTGCGGCCCCGGGCCATCTGGGGTGCGGGCGACCGCTCCGGGCCCATCGTGCGACTGCTCAGCCGGGCCGCCGCGGGATCGCTGCCGGATCTGTCCTACGGCAAAGCCGTCTATGCCTCGCTGTGCCACGTCGAGAATATCGCCGAGGCTTCGGTGCGGGCGGCCGCGTCCGAAAAAGTCGGCGGCAAAGCGTATTTCGTCGCCGACGCGGAGCAGACGAACGTCTGGGGCTTCCTCGGCGAGGTCGCCGTCGGACTCGGCTATGCCGCGCCGAGCAGGCAGCCGAACCAGCGAGTGCTGAACGCGGCCGTCACCATTCTGGACGCCGTCTGGAAGGTGCCGTTCATCGCGACCCGCTGGTCGCCGCCGCTGTCGCGGTACGCGGTGGCGCTCATGACACGCACCGCCACCTATGACACCTCCGCCGCCACAACGGATTTCGGCTACCAGCCGGTTGTGGACCGGGATACCGGACTGGCCGATTTCCTGGCCTGGCTGGACGCCCAGGGCGGCGTCGTGAAACTCACCGAAAACCTGCGATAACGCAGTCAGCGCGCGAAAGAGGCAGGTAATGAGCACCTTCCGGCGGCCCATCTCCCCCACCGAGTTCATGTACTTCCCGATGCGGGAGCTGGCGCCGCCGTTCCTCATGCAGCTGGCCATCGAAGGCGTCGGCAGTATCGACGCCGAACAGCTGCGACGCGCAGTAGCCATTGCCGCCGAGGCGAATCCGGGCGCACGACTGGTCCGGGAGGGCAAGTTCTGGGTGGACAGCGGGGTCGCGCCCGCCGTACGCGTGGTGGACCACGCGCTGCAATACCCCGCGCTGGAAGCGGATCCGGTGCTCACCAGCCCGATCGGGCCGACGCCGGAGTCCACGGTGGAGATCCTGCTGCTCACCGCCGCGCCGACCACGCTGGTATTCCGGGTGTTCCACGGCGTCATGGACGGTATGGGCATGGTCATGTGGGCCACCGATGTGCTGCGGGTGCTGCGCGGTCAGGAACCGGTCGGCGCGGCGGATCCCATCGCCGATGACGAACTGGAGCGCAAGGTCGGCGCACCCGGGCGTCCAGCACTCATGCTGCCGCGCTTCCGCTCCGCGCTGGGCACCGGACGGCAGGATCCGGGACAGCCGCGACACCTGCTGCGCCACCGCACCATCAATGCCACCGGACCGGGCGCGATGGTGCGCGTCGCCGCGATTCTGGCCGATGAGGGCGGACCGCTCTCACGCATCATGATCCCGGTGGATCTGCGCCGCCACGATCCCGAACTGCGCTCCACCGCGAACCTGGCACTGCCGCTGTTCCTCGATGCCCGGCCGGGCGTCGATTGGAAACAGCTCAACGCGGACAAGAAGATCGGCCTCCAGGAACGCCGCGAACTCAATCAGATGCAGGCCGCGCGGCTCTCCAATCTGCCGCAGGCCCCCGGCCGCGTCCTACTACGCTCACTGAACTGGACCGGCGCGCGCCTGGGCCGGAACCTGGCCTCGGCCACCGTCTCCCATATGGGCCGCTACGACTTCGACGAACTGGCGGTCCCCGGTTTCACCCCCACCTCCGTCCGGGTGCTGCCCCAGCACAGCGTCGCCATGCCGCTGCTCATGGGCCTCACCGAAGGCGGCGGCCGCACCGAACTCACCGTGTCCGCGCGCAGCGGCCGGGGCATTCCCGAACGCCTGGACGCCCTGCTCGACCGCATCGTCAACACCCTCGAAAAAGAACTCGCGCCAACGGATCCGACCGCATGATGACCGCGTGGGCTCGGGTCGTGGTCGCACGGCCGAAAACCGTGCTGGCGGTGGCGGTGCTGTTCGCGCTCGCGTGCGGACTGTTCGCCACCGGGCTGGCGCAAAAGGTCAGTGCCGCGGGGTATTCCGATCCCGGTAGTGAATCCAGCGCGGTCGACCAGTGGGTGCACGATCAGCTGGGGCCGCAGAATCCGGATATCGTCGCGATCTACACCGCGCCGGAAGGGCAGACGCTGGCCGATATCGGGCCGCGGGTGCTGGATGCGATCAAGAAGGTGGATCCGGCGCTGCTGGATCGGCCGGTCGAAAGCTATTGGAACAGTTCGCGATCGCAATACATGCGGTCGGCCGACGGACGATCGGCCGTGGCCGTGGTGTTCGCCTCGGGCGATGAGAATCATCGCATCGCGGTATATCCCGAAGTGGCCGAAGCACTTACGGTGCCGGGCGTCGAAACGCGGATGTCCGGCTACAGCGCGCTGGCGCAGACCATCAGCGATCAGTCCCGGCACGATTTGATTGTGGCCGAATCGATTTCGATTCCCCTCACCGCGCTGGTACTCGTGCTCGTGTTCGGCGGTGTCGTCGCCGCCTCGCTGCCGGTGATCGTGGGCAGCCTCGCCGTGATCGGCGCGCTGGGCGCGGTCGGGATCATCGCGCAGTTCACCGAGGTCAGTGTGTTCGCCATGAATGTGGTCTCACTGCTCGGGCTCGGATTGGCCATCGACTACGGGCTTTTCGTGGTCAGCCGGTTCCGCGAGGAACTCGCTCGGGGCGGCTCGACCGAGGCCGCCGTGACCCGTGCGCTCGATACCGCGGGCCGCACCGTGTTGTTCTCCGCCGTGCTGCTCATGTGCGCGTTCGCGGGCACCTTCGTCTTCCCGCAGGCGGTGCTGCGCTCACTGGGCTTCGGCTCGATCGCGGCGGTCGGCCTGGCGGCGCTGCTGTCGATCACCGCACTGCCCGCCGCGCTCGCCCTGCTCGGTCCCCGGATCGGCAAATGGAGTTGGCGCGCCGACGCCTTCGAACGCTCCGAGGAACGCGCACAGCGCTTCTGGGGCCGGGTCGTCACCGCCGTCATGCGCCGCCCGGGTGCGGTCGCCATCGCGGTGGGAGCGCTGCTGCTGGTGCTGGCCGCCCCGCTCACCGGCGTCCGGCTCGGCGATATCGACCACACCGCATTGCCCGCGGGCAATGCGACCCGCGCCACCGTCGACGAATTGGCGGCGCGCTTCCCGGCCGCGAACAGCGGGGCCACCGTGCTGGTACGCGAATCCGATGGCGGCGCACCGACTTCCACGGCCGTCACCACGGCGCTGCGTGAGCTCGGGGCCGTTCCCGGTGTCAAACAGGTGCTGCAACTCGACACCAAGGACAACACCGCCATCCTGCACGCGGTGCTGACCGCGCCGGACCGCTCCCCCGCGGCCCAGGAAATCGTCCACGACCTGCGCGATGTGCGCATCGACGGTGTGACCCTGGAGGTCGGCGGTCAGAGCGCCGCCACCGCCGACAGCGTCACCGCGGTACTGCACAACCTGCCGCTCATGCTCATCGTCATGGTGCTGGCCACCCTGCTCATGCTGGGCCTGGCCTTCCGCTCGCTGGTGCTCCCGCTCAAGGCGGTCATCATGGCATTCCTCAGCCTGGCAGCCACTTTCGGCATCCTCACCTGGATCTTCGACAAGGGGCATCTGGCCGGACTGCTGGGCGTGAGCGTCGGCCCGGTCTCGGCCAGCATGATGGTGCTGATCATCGCCGTGGTCTTCGGCCTGTCCACCGATTACGAGGTATTCCTGCTCTCCCGCATGGTCGAAGCGCATGAGGCGGGCGCGGACACCGAGGAGGCGGTGCGCACCGGGACCGTGCAGACCGCGCGCGTGATCACCGCCGCCGCAGCGCTTCTCGTGCTGATCACCGGCGCGTTCACGCTCTCCCCGCTGACGCCGATGCGCTTCCTCGGCCTCGGCATGGTGATCGCGTTGATCATCGACGCCACCCTGGTGCGCATGCTGCTGGTTCCGGCGCTGGTCAAACTCATGGGACCGGCGAACTGGTGGACGCCGTTCCGGCCGCGCCAGATCGCCGCGACCGTACGCGAAACCAGCACCGAGGCAAAGGTTTCCACACAGTAGGACGAACGCGGTTCGCCGAAAACCAAGGCGGGCCGCAATGTCCGAGCAGACGATCGGGTATCGGTTATTCGGCCGCGCGGGCGGCCAGCACCGCGTCGTACAGTTCGCGGCGCGAGACTCCACTGGTGGAGGCCACCTCAGCGCAGGCGTCCTTGAGGCGCAGACCGGCGGCCGCCAATCCCTCCACCCGCTCGACGAGATCGGCGGGATCGGCCGAAACCTTGTGCGAGCCTTCGAGAACCACGGTGATCTCACCTCGCGCGCCCTCGACCGCCCACGCCGCCAGCTCACCGAGGGTGCCGCGCACCACTTCCTCATAGGTCTTGGTGAGTTCACGGCAGACCGCGGCGCGACGGTCGGGACCGAGGATCTCCACGGCATCGGCCAGGCAGTCCGCGAGCCGGTGCGGGGCCTCGAAGAACGCCACGGCGCGCGGTTCGGTCGCCAGGGTGCGGAACCACTCCTTGCGCTGCCCGGACTTACGCGGTGCGAAACCGTCGAAGCAGAAGCGCTCCACCGGCAGACCGGATAGAGCCAGTGCCGTGGTCACGGCGGACGGACCGGGCAGACAGGTGATGGGGAGTTTGTGCTCGACACACGCGGCGACCATGCGATAGCCCGGATCACTCACCGACGGCATCCCCGCATCGGTGACCAGCAGCACGGTGCGCCCTGCTTCGATTTCCTCCAGCAGCATGGGGATTCGCGCGGTCTCCACGTGATCGTAGAAACTCACCACCCGCCCGGTGATCTCCACGTCCAGGGCCTTGGCCAGCGACCGGGTCCGCCGGGTGTCCTCGGCGGCCACGATATCCGCCGAGCCCAGCGCATCGCGCAGGCGCTGCGAGGCATCGCCGACATCGCCCATCGGGGTGGCCGCGAGCACCAATCGTCCGCCCGAGGTCGGCTCGCCGCTCATCCCACTCCTGTTCGTCGCCACACTCCCCCTCGGCCCGGACCAGCGATCCGGCATCGATGCCAGCATACGGGCGGCCGCACCCCGACTCTCCGCCCCGACCGGGCCCCGGGTCCGACCGGGGCGGGAGTTTCGGGGCGGCACCGCATAACATCGGGTGCGTGACCCAGGTGACCGACGCGCGACCGCCAGCTGTAGAGGCGGGGGTGGCGCTGTCCAGTCCGGCGCCACTGCGACCCTCACCGGATTTCGGGCCCACCGACTGGGCGCGCGGCTGGGTGGTGACACTGTTCCTGACGGCGGTGGCCGGGCTGACGCGCTTCATCCAACTGGGCTACCCGACCGAGGGGCATACGCCGGTCTTCGACGAGAAGCATTACGCGCCACAGGCCTGGCAGGCCCTCACCAACGGCGGCGTCGAGGACAATCCCGGCTACGGGCTGGTGGTGCACCCGCCGGTCGGCAAGCAGATGATCGCGATCGGCGAAGCCATCTTCGGCTATTCGCCGTGGGGGTGGCGGTTCATGGCCGCCGTCTCGGGAACCCTGCTGGTGCTCTTGGTGATTCGGATAACCCGGCGGATGGCACGCTCCACGCTGATCGGCGCGTTCGCGGGCATTCTGCTGATCGCCGACGGACTCACCTTCGTCTCCTCCCGACTCGGGATGCTCGATATCTTCCAGGCGCTGTTCGTGGTCGCCGCGTTCGGCTGCCTCATCGTGGACCGCGACGAGATGCGGGCGCGCATGGCATTGGTGGCCGCCGAGGGCCGACTCGACGACAGCGAATTCGGGCCGCGCTTCGGAGTGCGGTGGTGGCGATTCGGCGCGGGCATCCTGCTCGGGCTCGCCTGCGGAACCAAATGGTCCGGAGCGTATTTCGTGGTCGCGTTCGCGGCATTGAGCCTCGGCTTCGATCTGGCTGCGCGACGCGGATACCGGGTGCGGCGGCCGTGGGCGGGCACCGCGGTGCGCGATCTCGGGCCGACCGCGTGGGCGCTCGGGGTGGTGCCGGTGTTCGTGTACCTGGCCAGCTTCTGGGCCTGGTTCGCGGCCGAGACCAGCTACGACCGGTACGCGGTCGGGGTGCGGGTCGGGCGCGGCGGCGACTTCTCCTGGGTGCCGGACGCATTGCGCTCGCTCTGGTACTACGGCGGTGAGGTGCTCACCTTCCACGAGGGGCTCACCAATTCGGCGGGCAATCATCACCCCTGGGAATCCAAGCCGTGGACCTGGCCGATGGGGTTGCGGCCCATGCTCTATTACTACTCCGACAGCAGCAGCGGGGACTGCGGGCAGAACCAGTGCGTGAAGGCGGTCATGCTGATCGGCACGCCCGCCATCTGGTGGCTGGCGCTACCGGTCTTCGGCTGGGCGATCTGGCGCAGCTTCGTCCGCCGGGACTGGCGATACGCGGCGGTGCTGGTCGCCTACGGCGCGGGACTGCTGCCATGGTTCCTGCAGCTGGATCGACAGATGTACTACTTCTACGCGGTACCGCTCGCGCCATTCCTGATGATGGCGGTGGCGCTGGTGCTCGGCGATGTGCTCGGGCACGCGCCCGCGATAGGCAGACGGCTGTCCGGGCAACCGGATTGGCAGCATCTCGCACCGCCGAGCGAACGGCAGGGGCTCGGGCTGATGCTGGTCTGCCTCTACCTCGCGCTGGTGATCGCCAACTTCATCTGGCTGTGGCCGATTCTCACGGGCGCGCCCATCACCCCGGGCAGCTGGCACGACCACCTCTGGCTGCCCAGCTGGAGGTAAACCCCTCAGGTTCGAGTTTCGCCCAGCGCGGCTCGTAAGTATCGGACCGCGGCTTCGTCGTCCAGGCCGAGGCGGCGGATGACCGCTACGTATTCCGTTGCGGCGCGGCCCGCTACGTCTCGGGTGGGGTCGCCCGAGGAGGCGATGAAGGAGCCGAGGCGGCCACGGGTTTCCAGGACGCCGTCCTGTTCGAGTTCGCGGTAGGCGCGGGCGACGGTGTTGGGGGCGAGTTTGAGTTGGGCGGCGAGGGCTCGGACGGTGGGGATCTTGGTCCCGGCGGCCAGTTCACCGGAGCGCACCCGCGCCACGATGCCCTGCCTCAGCTGTTCGTACGGCGGCACCGTCGAATGATGGTCAACCGGGATGTCCAGCATGGCTTTTCACACCTCGTCACGCGACAGCGGGCAGGACAGGCAGCGCGGACCGCCTCGGCCGGAACCCAATTCGGAACCGGGGATGGGTAGCACCTCGATTCCGGCGTCGACGAGCCGCGCATTGGTCATCTCATTGCGTTCGTAGGCGACAACCACACCGGGCGCGAGCGCGAGGGTGTTGTTGCCGTCATCCCACTGCTCCCGTTCGGCCGCGACACCGTCCAGGCCGGTATCGATGACCCGCAGTTCCCCGATGCCCATGGCCTTGGCGGCCGCGGGCAGGAACGGATCCGGACCGGACATGGTCACCGTGCCGTCCACCTCTTTGCGAATGGTGAACGCGCACAACGAATCCTGCATATTCGGATACATCACCATGGCATCGGTGTCGACCATGGTGCACACGGTGTCCAAATGCATGGTGGCGCGGGTCTGCGCGATCGGCACCGCCAGCACCGTATGCGCGAGATCGTCCTCGAAGAGGCTGCGCGCCAACGCTTCCGCGCCCGCCGGGGTGGTGCGCTCACCCACGCCGACCGCCACCACGCCCTTGGCGAGCAGCAGCACATCACCGCCCTCGATGGGCGCGGTATGCGATTCATACGCCCGCCGCACCCCGAGGAAACGCGGATGGAAGGCGTAGATGAGATCGGTCAGCGAGGTCTCGCGCGCCCGCGCGGGCAGCGCCAGCGAGGTGATCGCCACCCGCGAACCGACCCAGAACGAGGAATCCCTGGTGAAGAGCAGATTCGGCAGCGGATCGATGACGAAATCGTGCCCGTGATGCATGCGCACCACCAGCGAGGTGTGATCCGGCCCGAACGGCAGTTCGTCGAAGGTCATACCCGCCATGAGAATCTGCGCCAGCTCCGGCGCGGGCACCGTGCGCAGGTATGCGGCCAGCTCATCGGCGAGCGCGTGGCCGAGCCGGCGCGCGTCCACCGCGCCGGAGATGCCCTGTATCCGCGCCGCCCCGCTCACCCCGATGGTTTCGGTGAGCAGATCCGACAGCAGCAACACCTCCACCCCGCGCTCGCGCAACACTCCGGCGAAGAGGTCATGCTCCTGCTGCGCCCGCTCCACCCACGGGATGGCGTCGAAGAGCAGCTGATCATTGTTGCGCGGGGTCAACCGGCGCAGTTCGTCACCCGGCCGGTGCAGCAGCACCGTGCGCAATGCGCCGACTTCCGAGGTGACGGAGAACGGTCGCGCCGGTGGCGCAGCCTTGATTCCCATATCCTGACGGTAGTTCCCCGCGGCAAAGAAGGCATGCAATTCGCGCCGGGTAAAAACCTCGACTAACCTTCAGGTATGCAGACCGCGTCCTGGCAGGCGAAGGAACTGACGCCGGGCCAGCTGGCACAACGCGCCGGAGTTACGGTGTCCGCCTTGCACTTCTACGAACGTGAGGGCTTGATCACAGCCCGCCGAACCAGCGGCAACCAACGCCGCTACCCCCGGGAAACCCTGCGCCGAGTGGCCTTCATCCGCATCTCACAGCGTGTCGGAATTCCGCTCGGCGAGATCCGCCAGGCCCTGGACAACCTCCCCGACGGCCGCAACCCCACCCGCCGCGACTGGGAAGCCCTGTCCACGGCGTGGCGATCCGACCTGGACGAGCGCATAGAACAGCTGATTCGCCTGCGCGACAGCCTCACCGGCTGCATCGGCTGCGGCTGCCTGTCCCTGGGCACCTGCAAGATCGTCAACGCCCACGACCACCTCGGCGACGAGGGCCCGGGCGCGCGCGTCCTGGACGTGCACGCCGCCGAGAACTGCACCAAACCCGAGCAGGGCTGCTCACTGCCCCTCGCCGAGACCTCTTGAGCGCCTAGCCTTCCCACCCCGTCATCCCGGCATCCATTTGGGCCTGGATGACGGGAGGTGCTCAGACCTCGGGGCGGACTCGTTCCGGCGCTACCGCATCTACACCGGCGTCCACCTCGGCCTGCGCCGCAGTCTTGGCGGGCGGCAATTGCCGCTGTTCGCGGGGCAGGAACGTGGTGAACAGGGCGTTGGCGCGGCGCATGGCGAATTCGTACGGCCAGGCGAATTTGCGGACCCACCAGTAGCCGAAGCGGATGTCGAACTGGGTGTGGATGAGGTAGCGGCCCTTCTCCACCCCGCGCAGGATGGAATCGGCGACCTGCTCCGGCTTCTTGGCGTGCCGCCGGAATCGCTTGATCCAGGCCTGGATTCGCGGATCGTCGCGATCCACGCCGATCACGTCGACACTCTGCACCAGCGGCGTGTCCACCGCGCCCGGCACCACCAGGTGCACCGAGATGTCATGCCGTTCCAGATCGAACCGCAACACCTCGGACACCCCGCGCAACCCGAACTTGCTGGCGCTGTACGCGGCATGCCACGGGAAGGCCATCAGCCCGGCCGCCGAGGACACGTTCACCAGCGCGCCGCCGCGCCCGGCCGCGATCATGGGCGGCACGAAGTTCTCGATGACGTGGATGGGCCCCATCAGATTCACATCCACCAGACGCTTCCAGTGTTTGTGCTCGAGGTTCTCCACGGTGCCCCAGGTGGAGATGCCCGCGACGTTCATGACCACGTCGAGCGAGCCGACCTGATCGTGCACCTTGCCCGCGAAGGTGGTGACGGCGTCGTAATCGCTGACATCCATGGCCTGGGCATAGTCGACCACCCCGCCCGCGGCGCGGATCTCGTCGACCGTCGCGTCGAGGCCGTCGGAGTTCACATCGGTGAGCACCAGGCGCGCGCCCTTGCGGGCAGCGGCCAGCGCGGTGGCCCGCCCGATTCCGCTGGCGGCTCCGGTGATCAGGGTCTTCCTGCTACTGAAGGTTCGCACGCCGGTCCACATCCCTTTGATTGCCCCGTTTGTCCACCGAACCTACTACGCGCTCAAACTCCATCGCGAACAATGCAACCCCCCAATCAGCCCCATACTTCTAGGGGGTTACAGACCGGCCGGTACCGGGTAGGTCCAGGTCGAGGGCTATCCGCCCCGCTGCCAGATGAGTTTCCACCTCTTCGGCGGGCATCGGCCGCGCGATCAGGAATCCTTGTGCGCGATAACAACCCAGTGCCACCAGGGTACGCGCCGCGACGGTCGTCTCCACGCCCTCGCCGACCACGCCCAGGCCGAACGAACCGGCAAGTCCCACAATGGATTTCACGATAGCGAGATCATCCGCGCTGGCGCCGAGCCGCTGTACGAAACCGCGGTCGATCTTCACCGCGTCCACCGGCAGCGCTTTGAGATGCGACAAAGACGAATATCCGGTGCCGAAATCGTCGATGGCGATCTGCACGCCCATCCGCTTGAGCCCGCGCAAGGTCACCTGCGTACGCGCCAGATCCTGCACCACCACGTGCTCGGTGATCTCCAGGCATACCGAGGACCCGTCGATGCCGAAGCGCCGCAGAATCCCCTCCATGGTCTCCACGAAATCCAGGCTCACCAACTGCACCGGCGACACATTGATCCGGATCACCACGCTCGACGCCAAACCGCGACGCCGCCACTGCGCGAACTGCTCGCACGCCGAGCGAATCACCCAGCGGCCCAGCTCACCCGCGAGATTGGTGGCCTCCGCGACGCCGACGAACGCGCCCGGGGGTAGCAAACCGCGCGTGGGATGCTGCCAGCGCACCAGCGCCTCCAGGGCGACCACGCGCCCGGTGCGCAGATCCACCTCCGGCTGATAGTGCAGCAGCAGCGAACCATCCGAGACCGCACCGCGCAGATTCAGCTCCACATCGTCCTGGAGTTCGAACTGCGCGCGCATGGCATCGGTGAACACCGCCACGCCATTGCCGCCGCTCGACTTGGCCGACAACAGTGCGTGATCGGCGCGGCGCAGCACGTCCGCGACCGTGGTCTCACCCGGAATACCCACCGCCACACCGACACTCGCACCGCGACTGACCGTCTCACCGCCCACGGTGACCCGGCGCGCGATGAGCTGCTGAATCCGGGTCGCCTCCAGATCGGCAGCACTGGCGTCCATCGGCTTGGCCGGAATGATGACGAATTCGTCGCCGCCGAGCCGGGCGATCACATCATTGGGATCGAGGTGATCGCGCAATCGCGTCGCCAGCGTCCGAATGAAGTTGTCCCCCGCGGTATGCCCGAGGAAGTCATTGAGCGCCTTGAGCCGATCCAGATCCAGGAAGAACGCCGCCACCGGCCCCGGACTGCCCGCCCGCAGCCGCTCCTCCATATGTTCGAGCAGCGCGCGCCGATTGGCCAAACCGGTCAGATCGTCGTGCATGGCGATATAGCGCAGCCGCTCCTCCGCCACCACGCGCGCCTGCAACTGGGCGAAGAGCGCGGCAATCGCCTTGAGCACGTTCAACTCTCGGGTACTCCACTCGCGATCGCCCTCTTTGACGAAACCAAGCACCCCGGTGGACTCCCCGCGCGACACCAGCGGCACCGCCGCCATCGACACGGTCGGAATACCCGAGGACAGATGAATCGTGTGCTGATAGTCCGCGTGCTCCGGAATCGGGCGCACGATGAGCGGTTCGGTGGCGTTCTCCAGCTTGGCGAACACCGAATCCGCGCGATCGAAGTAGGTGACCCGCAACGGATCCGGCTGAATGGTGACCTGCCGGCGTGGCCACTCCGCGATCAGCACCGAGGCGCGGCGCTCCCGATCGGTATGGCGCAGATAGCTGAAGTCGACGTCGAAGTGATCGACGAGCCAGGACAGCACCCGCTCACTCGCCGCCACCATCGTGGTGGCGTCGACACCCATCAACTCGGAGGCAACCTGGGTCACCAGTGAGTCGAGCGTCTGCCGAGGCACCTTGTCTCCGATCCCATCAGCGGGTTTCCGCACCCGGTATCGGAAGCCGCCGGCTCCTCGCCGTGACCTCCGCCGCATAGCTCAGGCGAAGTACCAACGCCACGGTCTCGTGCTCGGGCACTCCCAACAGGTCCAGGAAACGGCCTTGAAGTGACGTTAGTGTATCGGCGAACTCCGGGGAAACCGTGTTCAGATCCTCGGTCTGTCGGGCATAGAGGAACACCGGGGACACCGGATGCACCGCCAGCCCGTGCCGCTGCGCCTCGATCCAGACCCGCTGCAGGGTCTCCCCGGCGCGGGCGTAAGCGGCCAATTCCCCGGGGTCGCCGACGGGTGGGGCGGTGAAGGTGACCGCGGCGAGCACCGAGGCGGACAGCACCCGGTCCCGGGTGTAGTCACCGAGCGCGATACCGCCGTTCCAATCCCGAATGCGGTCCATGATGTCGGCGCGTCCGCCGATATCGAGCTTGGCGCCTTCGTCCGCGGCCAGTTCCATCGTGCGCAGATCCAGGCCGGTGCGCAGATCCAGCGGCTTGTTCCCGACCGGGCGGCGCAGTTCGGAGAACATCTCCGCGTGCAGCACCGGGGTCAGATAGCGGGCCTGATCGGAGGCGGCCAGCAGGGTCGCGGCGGTCTCGAGATCCTCAGAGCCGGTGATCCAGCGCAGGCCGCCGTCCGCCTTGGCCGCGGTCACCGCAAGGGCTTCCAGAATGGCCGGGTCGACGGGTTCGCCGGTGCCGAAATTGCGATTGGTGACGCGTTCGAGCAGATCGGGATAGTCGCGCGCCAATTCCGGCTCGCTCCAATCACTCAGCTGCAATACCGCGGTCAGCGGCGCGGCGCGGCGAGCCGGACCGCCGAGCCGACCGCCCGGGCCGCTCAGGCGTCCGCTCGCGGGTCGGCTGTATTGCCCGTCGGTGTACAGATCGGCCTCGCCGAGGACACCGCGCGCGGCCGCGGCCGCGCGGGCGTTGTACAGCGCCGCGCCGACGGCGAGCGCGCTGCCGCGATAGCCGATATCCATGCCGGAACTGCGCCGCACATCGAGTTCGATGACGATGGTGGAGTTCTCGGCGCGCAGCGACCAGGGCTGCACATTGCCGCCCGACGGGGCCGATTGCGCAGCGGCCAGTACCGCTTCGGCATCGGTGCGCGGTGCGGTCGCGGGCGCGGGATCGGCGGGCCAGACGAACTCTTCTACCGGTTCGGGTTCGGCCACGGCGTCCAGCGCGGTGCTCAGATCGACGCGGGTGCGACCGGAGGCGAGGTCGACGCCGAGGCCGATGCGGCGCACGGCGGCGGCCACGGTCGCGCCGCCGAGCTGGACGTCACCGGCGAGCTGCGGCCAGCTGTCCAGGGTCTGATCGATTTCCACCAGGCTGGCGGCGAAACGATCGGAGAGGCCGTGCGCGTCCAGGATTCGGACCACGTAGGGCGCCTTCTCACGGGTGGTCAGGCCGCGTAGGTCGGCGCGCGTGGCCCCGCCTAGTAGGCCGTGGAAGGGCTCCCGATCCGGTTCCAGGTCATAGCGTTCGATATCGAGCAGGCCGCGATCGCTGGTTTCCATGAGCAGCGGAATGCGATGGCGCTTGGCGGCCTCGCGCACGGCGAGTTTGATATCGAGGGAGTCGCACTCCTCCACCACCAGGGTGAGGTCCGCGAAGAAGTCGTCGACGTTGTCGTCGGTGAGTCCGGCGGTGAAGATCTCCACCGGTAGGTAGGGGTCGATCTCGGCAATCCGGCGGGCGGTGACGACGGCCTTGTTGACGCCGATATCGAAGAGCGAGCCGGGAATCCGATTGAGGTTGGCCAGTTCGATGGTGTCGAAATCGGCGAGCTTTATCCGGCCGCAGCTGCCTTCCATGGCGAGGGTGTGCGCGATGGCATGTCCGACGCTCTGCCCGACCACCCCAATTGTCTGGTTTGTCAGCTTTTCTTGTTCGGTTCGTGTCAGTTTGTTGCGGTTCCGGTCCAGCCGGACGATCCGCAGCAATTCCGGTCCCGGCAATGCCACAGCGGCCTTGCGCCACGGATAATAAATCCAGCGATCCGATTCCGGCCCCTCGGATAATTCCGGCGGTGCCACCAGATCATCGAATTCGGCGCGCAGCAAATTCCGTAAATCGGTGAATTCGATACCGGCTTCGGCGCGCAATTCGGAAATCCGGCGCGCATCCTCCGGATCGGATTCATCGAGAAACAGCGGTCGATATTCCGCGGCCGCGGTATTGTCGGAATTCATTGTCTGGCGCGTCCTCCGGTGCCGGTCAGGTCGGCCGGCACAGCGCCGTCGCCGTCCGCGAGAGCGATTTGTTCCGCATCGATCAAGGTCAACTGCGATTCCGCGGCGACCGATCGATAACTCCGCATATCCCACCAGAGCGGGACGGTGCGGTAGCGATCATCGGGAAACGGCACCGCGGGAATCCACCAGTCCGATCGCGCGCCGCTGCTGCGGTAGCCCTCCGCGGCATGCTCGCCCGCGGTAACGAAGCCGTAGCGGGCGCCCAGCAGGGTGGTCACGTGGACGACGCAGCGATCCAGGGCCGCGCCCAGGGCGCGGCGCTGTGAGCGGTCCAAACCCCGGTCCGCCCACACAGCTTTCACCTCGACGACACCCTCCGGTATCCGGTCGGCAACCCGTTTGCGCAAGGCCGGTTCACCGGGCCGCCCGGCCCAGGCGCGCAATGCGTTGACCTCGTCCACATGGGAGTACGGGCCCTGCACGCGCATACCGGCGACCACATCCCCGAATGGATCGATCGCGGCCACGAACAGCGCGCTGGAGTGGCCATTCACTGTTTTGTCGTATTCGAGCGCCGGATCCACGCCGTACCGCCGATAAGCGCGCAGCGCACCCATGATGTTGCGGCGCCACAGGCCCGGATGTGCCTGCGGCGTGCCGACCCAGAAGGTGCACCCCGACGACGCATCCCGGAATCGCAGTAAGTCGTCATCAGCCGAATCCGACGGGACGACTGCGACCACTTCCACAGCCATACAGTTCCTACTCCGTTGCTGCGCGGGTTTCCGCGCGACTACCGAGCCCCCGTCCGATACGGTCATGTATCAACCGGGCCCGGTACAGGCACCTAGGGGAGTATCCGCCAGCCGTGAGAAATTGTCCAGGCGTCCGGCAAATCTCCCGAAACCCGAATGGACGTCTAGAAATCACCCCTGGTCAAACCATTGCTATCAGTCATGAAACACAACCACAAGACCGGTTGGTTCTCATTTAGCTAACGATCAGCAATCAGATCAGGATGGAGATGAAAAGTTCCAGTTCCGACGGCCCGGACCAGATCTCGATCTCCTCGCGGTAGGCCCGCGTGATCTCCGCCGAAGCGGTCGCGTCGTCGACCTGAGCCCACACGTCTTCCGCGGGATCGTGATAATCCCCATTCGGCTCGAAGCGCGCGTAGACGCCCTTGGGCACCCGGATCAGCACATCGCCGACGGGCGCGTCATAGGGCGAGGAGTACTCGTACGAGACGAGCACGTTGTAGTTGCCGGCCGGATCGGGCACGTACACCGTGGCCAGCGGTTTGTCATCGCCGCGATCACGCAGCCGGTCGCGCAGGAACTCGATGAGCTCACTATTGGAAACCTTGAAACTGGGCCGCACCCGCGGCACCACGAGACCGCCATAGACGCCGCCCTGGCGCACCACGATCGAATAGGTCATGAGGCCTCTACCGCCAGGTACAGCTCGATCTTGTACGCGTGCGGATAGCACTCGAAATCGCCGCTGTGCGTGCGCTGAATCTGATTGTGTTCCTCGGCGTACGCGATCTGTGTCCAGAGATCGGTCATCACCTGGGGGAAGCTGCCGACCGCGGAGAATCTGGCGTACGTCCCGCGCGGCAGCCGGGCCACGATATGGCCGCGGGTGACCTCGTCGAAGGATTCGCACTGATAGCCGACGATCTGGGTATTGAACGTGCCCAATTCGGGCGAGAAGTCGGTATACGCGGCCGCGAGCGGACCCCCGAGTTCCTGATGCAGGACGGCGGCCCAGGCCACCTCGAGATCATGGTCGCGCAGCTCTCCGAGAGCACGTTTGGGGCTGCGAACCGGCAGCCCTGCGACCCACGTCTCGTCCCGCTCGACGATCTCAAACTGCATTGGTAGGAACTCTCTCTGGGTGTGATGCACAGCCCGCTGGCCAACCTTCGCCATGCTATCAACCATGTTCGGCGCGTCCGGGCAACACGACTACGCCCGCTGTGCGCCGCGCCCGGTTCGGTTAGCTGGATTCGCGGCGGCGATGCGAGCGGGCCAGCGGTGCGCGCCAGTGCCGCCAGAGCGCGAGGAAGCGCAGGGCCACCGCGCCCGCCCCCGCCAAACCGCCCGTCCAGTAGGTGTATTCGCCGTAATACAGCAGGGCGGCGGTGACGGCCGAGCCCAGCAGTGCGGGCACCGCGTAGAGCTCACCGTCACTCAGCACGCTGGGCGTGATTCCGGCCAGCACATCCCGCACGACGCCACCGCCGACCGCGGTGACCACGCCGAGCGCGGCGGCGGAGGTGGCCGAGAGTCCGTGCTGGAAGGCGGTGACGGTGCCGGTGACGCAGAAGATGCCGAGCCCGATACCGTCCGCGAGCAGCAGCGGGGTGCGGATCAGCCGGTTCGGCGGATGCCAGAAGAAGATCACCGCGGCGGCCAGCAGCGCCGCGGCCGCGTACCGCAGCGTGACGAAGGCGGTGGGCGGTATCTCGCCGATGATCAGATCGCGCATGATGCCGCCGCCGGTGGCGGTGCACACCGCGAGCACCGCGATGCCGACGACGTCGAAGTTGCGGCGCACCGCGAGCAGCGCACCCGAAACGCCGAATGCGAACACGCCCACCATATTTCCGACCTTCTGGGCGGTGCCGACGGCGTTGCCGAGCTCGACGAGATCACTCATTGGGGCCGGTTCCCTTCACGGTCGCAAACACTCGGCTATCGGGGCACTGTATGCCGCGCCGCCACGCCGCGCCGACGCGCCCCGCTCGTGCGGGGGATGTGGTTGAGTCACCCTGGTGTGCCGCACAATTGCTGAACTGGACGCGCAGCTCACAGGGTGTAGAGCCTGTCCGCGACTGGTCGCCTGGCGCGAACAGGTCGCCCACGACAAGCGGGCGGCCTTCCGTGACGAAAATTACTGGGGCAAACCGGTTCCCGGCCTCGGCCCCGACGACGCCCGGGTCCTCATCATCGGCTTGGCTCCGGCCGCGCACGGCGGCAACAGAACCGGTCGCATGTTCACCGGCGACCGCGCGGGCGACTTCCTGATAGCCGCCATGTACGCGGCGGGCCTGACCAACCAGCCCACCAGCACGCACCCCGGAGATGGCCTGCGCCTCATCGACTCCCGCATGACGGCCCCCGTCCACTGCGCCCCGCCCGACAACAAGCCGCTCCCGTCTGAGCGCGACAACTGCCGCCGCTGGCTCACCGAAGAATTAACCCTGCTCTCACCGACTCTTCGCTCGATCGTCGTCCTCGGCGGCTGGGGCTGGCAGGCCCTGCTCCCCGCCCTGGCCGAATCCGGCTGGCCCATACCGAAACCCAAACCCCGCTTCACCCACGCCGCCCACTACGAACTATCCCCATCCATCCCCAACCGCTCCCCCCTCCACCTCTTCGGCAGCTACCACCCCAGCCAGCAGAACACCTTCACCGGCCGCCTCACCCCACCCATGCTCGAAGCCGTCCTCACCGCCGCCGCCCGCGCCGCCGGCCTGGAACCGCCTCCGGCCTGATGGGAAATCGCGGCCAGTGCTCGCGGCCGGATACGATTCGGGCGTGAGCAGGGCCGATGGGGATGCGGGGAGTGTGGAGGCGCAGCCGGTGAAGCGGCGGCGGGTGCAGACGCGGGCGCGGTTGCTGGATGCGGCGTTCGAGGCGTTCGCGGAGGACGGGCTGGGGCGGTGCACGGTCGAATCGATTTGTGAGCGGGCCGGGTTCACGCGGGGGGCGTTCTATTCGAATTTCACATCGCTGGAGGAGTTGTTCCTGGCTATGTGGGAGCAGCGGTCTGCGGCGATGCTGGCCGAGGTGTCGGCGGTGCTGGAGAGTGATGCGGTCATTCCGGATCAGCGGGCCGCGGTCGAGTTCGTGTTGAGTGCGGTTCCGGTGGACGACAAGTGGTTTCGGATCACCTCGGAGTTCACCGCGCACGCGCTGCGCAATCCGCCGCTGCGCCGGTTGATGGTGGCGCGCGAGGAGTCGATCAGCGCGGCATTGGCTCCGGTGCTGTTGCGGCTGCTGGCGCGCGCGGGGCGCACGGTGACGGATTCGGTGGGGCTGGGCCGGGCGTTGATCGCCGTGCACGACGGCACCATGGCCCAGTGTCTGCTGGAGCCGGACAGTGCGGCGGTGCGGGAATACCGGGTCGATCTTTTTATGCGGGTGCTGGAGTCCTATACCGAACCGGCGTGATGCCCGAACCGCGCCAACATTGAACGCACTTGTTTCACACTCACGTCCCGGAATTCGGGCATGCCGCGTTCGATGGCGTAGAGGACATCGATGGCGGCATCGGCGACCGCCCAGAAATCGAGTTTCCCGATCAGCTGTTCGTCCAGCGGCCGGCCACGCCAGTGCTGCACGCGCCGAACGAATTCCGGGCCCGCGTCCGGCCACAGATAGCTGAGGTCATAGTCGGGGTCGCCGATCTGCACATCCCCGAAGTCGATGACGCCGGTGATCCGGTTCCCCGTCACGAGCAGATGATCGAGACTCACATCGCCGTGCATCAGCACCGGCGAATACTCGAAGTTCCGTTCCTCGCCCAGATACTTCTCCCAGCGCGCCGCCAACTCTCGTCCGTCTCCGGCGGGCAGCAATGGAATCACCAGCGCCCGAATCACTTCCAGACGGGCCGCGAATTCCGCCCGCATATCCCGCTCGCGGACCCCGAACTCCCGGGCCCGATCCGCCGGAAACGCGTGCACGCCTTCGATGAATTCGGCGATGGTCCGCGCGACCGTCTCATCGTCGAGCATCCCGCGCGCCAGCCACTCGTCTTCGGACAGCACCTCCCCCGGCACCACCGGATAAATACAGCACTCCCCCGGCCCGAGCGGATTGGGCGCGGTGAACTCATACCGGGGCACCGCGAGCCGCAGCGAACCCGCCAACTCCGCCAGCAACCGCCCTTCGCGCGCAACCCCCTCGGCCCCGCCCGCATCCTTCGGCAGCCGCACCACATAGGCGTCCCCCACAAGTACGGCCACATTCTCCTGCCCCTCCCCCAGCACCCGCATCCCCCACCCCGCCATCTCCGCCCGCCCCGCCCCCGCGAGCATCCCCCGAACCCGCCCCTCCCAATCAGCCACCAGGTCCGAATGCGCACTCATGTCCACCCCCACACCCTACAAAACCACCCCTAACCAGCCGATTCGTCGACTCCCCACCCCACCTGCTAAAGTTTTCCACCGCAGGCCGGTAACGGTCAGCGGCTGGGGCTATAGCGCAGTTGGTAGCGCGTCTCGTTCGCATCGAGAAGGTCAGGGGTTCGATTCCCCTTAGCTCCACAAGCAACAAAAAGGCCCGTGACCTCCAAAAAGGTCACGGGCCTTTCTTGATTTCAGAACCACTAGCGATCTTGGTTATCGGTGCCTGTCCGCAGTTCGTCCGCAGCGGCGGCGATCGCGGACGCGCGACGCGCATCTAGAGCTTCCGCGACCGACTCAAGGTCGTCGGGGAACAGGTCCGCGTATGTATCCAGAGTCATTGCGGCGGACTTGTGTCCGACCATGGTCTGCACCGCTTTCACATTCGCACCCGCGCTGATCGCTAGTGACACAGCGGTGTGCCGGAGGTCGTGCGGCCTGATATACGGAAACTGTGCCCCGCCAACGTCTCCGGCCCGACGTTTCGGATCTCGCAGACGTGTGACAGCGGGTCGGAAGACGCGCTTGCGATAGGTAGACACCCGCAGAACCGCTCCCTGCGGAGACGTGAATACCAAGGCATCACGGTCCTTGCCGCGCATGAGGGCCGCCAGGTCGTCAGCCAAGAACTTCGGGAACGGCACCGAGCGGCGCGCATGGGTCTTGGCCGTGGACCACACCACTCTGCCCTTCACCTCGGCGACGCCCTCAAGAATGTTCGCGCGTCGCCGCAGCATGTCGAAACTGGATACCTTCAACGCAGCCATCTCGCCCCACCGCAATCCGGTGTACGCCAGAAACCTTATGGCGGTAGACATCTCGGTGACCTCGCGCGCGAGCTGCTCGACCTGAACGTGGGTCAGGTAACCGCGGGCTCTGTGCGACCGCTTGGGCAACTTCACGCGCGCACATGGATTGCGTGCAATTTGACGGTCTTCCACGGCGGACTCGCAGATCATTCGTAAAATTCCGACCGCGTTCTCAATCGTCGGCACTCCAGCCTCAGCGGCCACCATTGCGGCGACCCAGGCCCGGACCTCGGTAGTACGCACGTCCCGAACCTCGACTGTGTTCCAACGCGGTTGGACGTGCAGCTTCCAGGTTTCGCCCCGATTGAAAGCAGTGGTCTCCTTCAGATGTGCCTGCGTTTTCAGCCATCGCGCTCCGATCGCGCCGATGGTCTCGCGGCCAGCCGACGGCGCGATGTGGGTGCCTGTCACCAGTGCGCTGGTTGCGGTGTCCAGCCAAGATTGCGCGTCCGTCTTGCGGGCGAAGGACTTCGCGTGCTCGTTGCCATCGTCGTCGACGTAACGAGCGCGCCAGCGCTTCGCGCAACCATAGTTCGCGGACTGAACGCGCTCTGCGGTTTTGGTCCCGTCATCGGCTGACTTGATGACGGTCTTGTACCAGCGGTCCTCGACGCCGGCGCGTCGGTTGCGTCGGGCGACCATGCTAAATCGCCTCCCCGCGCGTAGTCTCGGCTTCCTGCCGCTCGATCCATGCCATGACTGCGGTGAGTCGCCAGACGCGGCGGCCGCCCAGCTTGAAACTGGCTGGGCCAGAACCGATGTGCGCCCAGTAGCGCCAGGTGGCAGCAGGAATTCCGGTCAGCTTCTCGCAATCCTTGGCCTGCAAGAAGCGCTCCTCGACGTTCAACGCGCCCATCACTCACCCGCCTTGATCATGCCGAACACGCACCCGCACGGCCGCTCATCTGCGTAATTGACCAGCGTGCCTTCGCAATCCGAGCACACAACCCAGTTGCTGCGCAGATGCTGAGCAATGCAAGCGCGGGAATTGCAGCCGCGCCGCCCGCACCACATGCACACACCCGCGAAGGTCAGTCGAGGCGGCCTAAATTCCTGTTGGCAGCGGGTTTTCATCTCCACCGCCATATCGGGGTAGCCGATATCAGCCGCAGCGAAAGGGCGATCCGCGAGCTGACTGAGGACGTCCAACAGGATCGCGAGACTGTGCGACCGCGGGCGGTTCTCGCCTGACAGGTACCGGGCGATAGTGCTGTGGGTGCAGCCGATGGGAACCGCCCGATCCCGTTCGGCCGCGTCACGCATTCTCTTAGCCAGTCCCTTGTTGCTGATACCCAGCTCCGCCATAACCGCTGCTAGTTGACGATTCGGGCGGTGTCCGACCGAAGTCTGGGCACATGGCGTGAGGGTCGAATCGAATACACTGGACATGCTTCAGGCACTCCTAGATAGCTGAGGCAAATTCGAAGCGGTTGCCGCCGCTTCGGTCTTCGACTCCCCAGCAGCTAGACACTGCTGGGGAGTTCCTGCGTCTAGCTCAAGACGAGCAAGGACTCATCGCATGATGAAGCGATCAGATTGCCCGCCTGAACACTCTCCAGATCTCCCGTTCACGAGGGAATTCATCCCTTGATTCCGAGATCTCCATCACATCTGAACGCTTTCAAAGATATCAACTGATCGCCTCGGCTGCCAACAGTTTCCAACGACTTTTATCCGGTAAATACGCAGCTAAGGGCAGCGAATCCCACGTCTGGAACGAGAGGCTCGCGCTGCAAGCTGATAGATTCAGCACTGGGGAAGAAGCGAACAGGAAGCGATCAGGTCCGATGTCAGATCCGAACACAGCTGACCCGCGTTATCGTCAAGTCGCTCATCAACTTGAGAACGACATCGAGGCGGGCCGACTCCAGCCAGGACAACGCATCCCGTCAACCCGCGAACTTGCGGCACAGTTCGAGGTATCGATCGGTGCCATCAATGACGCGATGGAAGTGCTGACCAAGAAGGGTCTCATCGATACCCGCCCGCGCTCTGGGCGATTCGTAGCCGAATCCACAGCCCCACTAGGAGCAAAGATCAAACCGTCGCGACCGCGAGCGGTACTCGTGGGCGGCTATGCGGGGTCGGGCAAGACGGAGTTCGGCCGCATCTTCGCACGCGAAACTGGCTGGGCAATGCTGGACAAGGACACCATCACACGATCCGTTGTCGATGCCGCACTTGTCGAAATGGGTTCCTCGATGCAGGACCGCGACAGCCAGATCTACCACCGATCAATCCGGCCTGCGGAATACGAATGCCTTGAAGCGGTCATGCTTGAGAACATCGGATGCGGTGTCAGCGTCATCTGCACAGCCCCATACCTGCGCGAGTTCAAGCAGCGTTCCTGGTTCGAGCGGACGGCCGCCCGATTGGATGCACTCGGGGCCGACATGTCTGTGATTTGGATTCAATGCGACGTCGACTCTATGCATACATACGTCAAGCGCCGCGGCGCGATCCGAGACACCTGGAAGCTCGGGCACTGGTCCGACTACCTCGCCCGTGACGTCGATGAGAGCTTCCGCCCCCCGTGGCAGCACACCGTGATCTCCAACAATCAGGACAGCGAACCTCTTCAGGCGCAAGCGAAGTCGTTCCTTCGCGGCCTCTCGGAGTAGTCGCTATGCCTGATGCCGTAATGCTCTATGGTCCCCCAGCAGCGGGCAAAGACACCGTGACTAAGGCACTCGCCAACGCCGACCCCACCTTCGTACTCTTCAAACGACTGAAGGTCGGCGGCGGTCGCACAGACACCTACCGGATCACAACAGACGACCAAATTGCCGCCCTGGCTCGCGCAGGCGAGATCATCTGGCAAAACTCAAGATACGACGCAACCTACGCTGTCGATCGGCCAGAGATCCAGAAGATGCTGATGGCCAACATGATTCCGGTTCTCCATCTGGGCCAGGCGGAAGCGATAGATGTGATCCGCTCGGCGATACCAGACGTGAGATGGACCGTAGTCGAGCTCTGGTGTCCGAAAGATCTAGCGGAACAGCGGATTCGCGCACGCAACACCAACGACGTCGCAGCCAGGTTGGTCGCCTGGGATGAGACCCCCAGGCTTATCCCAGGTCAGGTTGATCTAGGAATTGACACGTCACAGACCGCGCCGACCGAGTCCGCCATCAAGATTCGCCATGCCATGGAGTCCTCATGCCCTTCGACATAGTTGTCCCCGCCCTGACCTTCCCCACAGCCGCCGGATCAATCGATTTCGTTGCCACCCAGAGATATGCAGCCCGTGCTGCGGAAACCTGGGTCGACTTCTTTATCTTGTCCGGGTCAACTACCCGGGGCGATACTCTCCGGCCAGAAGACCGTGCGTCCGTTGTTGATCTGTGGCTCGATGTTGTCGAACCAGGCAGAATCCTTGCCTGCTGTTGGGAATTGGACGATATCGATCTCACCGTGAAGCGCGGCGTCTCACCGATGGCCGTGCTGCGGGAGCCCGACCGCAGGACCGCGCTTCGTCTTCTCCATCAGCTGCCGGAACGGTCGACCATATATAGCCATCCGATGTTCGGCGGCGCAGTGTTCGACTCCGATCTAGCGTGCCAGGCCCGAGCTGAAGGAGTTCTCCCGTCAGGTGGGAAGCTCGCGAAAGTCACCCTCTCCGAGACTACAGAGATATGCGAGGCTACGGATGGTCAGTTCCGCTTGTGGGACGGCTCGTCCCGGCACATCGCAGGCTCACTGGCGGCCGGAGCGAGTGGAGTTGTAGCCACCCCGCTATGCGCATTCGGAAGTCTCTGTCCAACAAAAGAAGTGGATGAAATTCAAGCCACAGTCGATGGAGTCCAGGTGATCCTCGATGGCCTGCCGAACAGAGCCGCCCGGAGTGACTACCTGATTCGCGAAGCAGCGCTGAATTCCCGCGCAGCATAGTCCCCCTCAACCACGCTTCGGTCGATCCGGAAAGGCCGCTCGCCGGTTGCCTCATGGTCGGTGAGCAGCTCCAGGTCAGCGAGCTGCGGATGCTGAGGCAATGCGCGGGTTCAATGCGCTGCTTAGCCAGTACAGAGCGCGGGCACGGGCGTCGTCGGTGAGCGGTTCGAGGGCTATGTATGCCGCGTACATGGCAGCCAGCTCCGGGGATTCGAGTTCTACAGGTTTCGTCATGGCGAGAGAATCCCATGTCGATGTCGCGCTTGCGTCGCACGCGCGAGCGGCACGAGGGGTGACGCAGGGCCGTTCCGGTCGGCCCTGCGCCGCTTTGTGGACACATCATGGATATGATTCGAAACTATGTTCGAACAGTGGCCTGCCGATTTCGAACCGCCGCTGCGGCGCGTGGTCGATCCCCCGACTCCGGTCACGGTGGACCTGGCCGCAGCTATCCCAACCCACCCGGCCAATCTCAGCGCCAACAAACTGCCTTTGAAGGTGCGCGCCGGAGGGCTGGACGTGACCGGCAACGCGCCTGGGATGCTGCACGCGTGGGTACGCACCCGGGACGGCGCGTGGATTGCGTTGGTGTCCTTCGTAATCGAGACCGCCAACCGCCGCGGCAAGCTGGAGATCCGACAGTGGTGCTCACAGCGCGCCATCAGCCCGCGCGAAACCTGAGAGACCCGATGCTGAAATCTGCTGTGCCGCCGTTTATCTCATGAGATGACCCAGCTAGCCACAGCGGTCTTCTTCTCACTTGGTATCGAGACAGCTTGCATCCCAGTGGTCTTAGCCAACGCTGATGCGCATCAGGAACCTACTCCGCCGAAGCGATTCCTCACATGGGCTGCCCAAAGAGAAGGGCTGGATCGGGAATGAGCGGCGGCATGGTGGCGATCGCGGATCGCAGCGACTCCACCGCACTGCCTATCTGGGCCCCGACCTGTACGACCGCATTGGCGAGCGGTTGATCGACCGGGTTCTGTTCTGCTGGCAGTGGGACAGCAGCTACCTCGATCAGGGGCGGTACATCGGGTTTCGGTACATCCACGCCGCCGCCGAGCGCGCCGGCGGTGGCACCGCCGAGCACGGCTCCGGCAGTCGCGCCCACGGCGATGCCTGGCACGGCTCCGACCGCGACGCCCGCTAGGCAGCCGAGTCCAGCTCCGAGCCCGGCGCCGAAGGGTGCACCGACTCCAGCCGCCCCGGTGCCGATGATGCCGCCAGCGATGCCGCCGACTGCGGCACCGACGGCGCAGCCGATGCCCGCGGCGGGCACCGAGATGAGTTCCGCGCCCGCGACTGCGCTGAGTACTCCGCCGGTGATGGTGGACGCCGCGCGCCGATCCGATTCCTGGCGTGAGAATCCCAGCGTGTCGTACCCGGCGGCGATCTGCCACTCGGCGTAGTCGAGGTACGCCTGGGCCTTGTCGCGGGTTTTGGTATCGACCCACTCCGGAACCGGCACCGTGGTGTTGCCCGCGCGCAGGGTATGCGGATTCGCTGGCGCTGTTGGCGGCTCGTTCTCGGGTAGCGGCGCTTCCGATTCCTGGTCCTCGCGCTGGGTGGTCGGTGGTTGCTGGACCAGGGTGTCAGCCTGCGGTTTGGTTTGGGCCTGTGGCCGTGGTCGTGCTGGTGGTGCGGGCGGATCGGGAATGTAGTCCGCGAGGCTGGGCTGCGCCGGAGCGGGTGGCGCGGTACTCAAACCGGGTTGTCCTTCTCCAGGTACGGCTAGGCCAGGTTGTCCGGGTGCGGCGGTGGCAACGCCGTGTCCGGCGGCGGCCAGCACTGGGAGTATGGCCAGCGTTGTGAGTGTGCGTGTCGTGGTCATTTGCTCACCCCTCGATCCGACTGTGTACCGCCGGATCGATCCTTCGGGAGCGGAACCGAACCATGTGCGGTGATCACGCTATTCGGGAGCCTACTCGGAACCGCCTGCGCGACAACCGTGCTCGCGAACCTGGCACGGACTGTCAGCGTGCGGCATTGCGGCGACGGTCGCGGGCGGGGTCACTGCTGCGGCCATAGCCGGGACGATCGTTGAGAAAGTCGACGACATCGCGGGTGCGGTAGCGCCGGCGTGCGCCTTTGTCTTCGAACTCAGCGCGGTGATCGATGAGATCGCGGTACTGGGTGACGGTCTTACCGTCCAGCCCGAGCAGTCGAGCGATCGCGCCGAGCGTGCGGTACTCCTCGGGATCCTCGGGCATCGCGTGGCGGCTCGGCCGATGCTCCGATTGCCAGCGGGCCAGCCATGCGTCCAGCTGCGCGGGGTCGTATTCGCGGTGGCGTCCGCCGCTGCCGGTGCCCGCGGCACGCTCGCGGTACTGGGCGTGCGGCGGAAATCCCTCTTCGTAGACCCATTCAGTGCGGACAGTGGTCAAGCTCAGATCATGCCGCTGCGCCCATTCCTCCAGGGTCACCCACTGTGCCATCTCCCCATTGTGGCCGGTGAGCTGCCGCGGCGGCGCGTCAGCGGGCGCGGCTGGTCGAATCATGCTGGCACTCCTTGGGATTCGCGCGCCGGCGCTGCTGTGGTGTGTTCATCTCGCATGAGGTATTCGGCGGGCGCTGACTGAACCAGCCGTAGCCGATGTCGAGCACAACTGCGACGTCCGGGTTTATCGACACATCATCCCGACGGCCCAGGTCCCGTCGTGGTCCTCAGCAGGTGGCAGCCCGACAGGCTAATCCTCTTGATAGTTGCTTTCTTCGCGGCCGTCTCGGGTCGTGACAGTGACGAGCGGGCGTTCGCCAGGCTGCGCACGGATCAACGCCAGTACCCGACCGTCGACACCGATCTCCGGATAACAGGATTCGAGCGTGGTCAACACGCGCGCCGAGACCGCATCCAATGCCGCGGTCCCGACGATCGCGTACCACACAAACTCATTGTCGACACTGGGCAGGATCTCGCCCGACTGTTGCGCCAACGGCATGGTGGGAAAGTTGGTTACCAGCCGGTCTGGATCTGGAAGCACGTCGCCGATGATCACACCGGGTTTGAGCCATCGGTCACCCTCGCGCAATACGACGACGACATACTGCCATTGCTCGGTGTGAACGACCACCGCTACCGCACCGTCGTCCTCCCGGACAACTGAACTCGCCACCCGAGTGCTCCCCTCGTTCTCCGGCACGACGGAGAGCACGACCGCGATAGCCGGATGCATCCCACGGCTATTTTCATCCATGGGAGTTAGCATCGCAAACCGATGGTCCCGATAACAGGGCAACGCCAAAGTCTGCCCGAGTTTTCAATGTGTCGGCCAGTCGTCGCCGATCAACACTGTATCGGGAGGGAGTTGCTTGGAGTAATCTGTCGAACCCGCGAGCCTCCCCCGCCAATGGCACCGAGGGTGACTTCAGTGTAGAAGAATCCAAGCTGCGGGTTTGTCAACGAGCACGAAGCGGTGTACCACACCTCGGCATGGTTATTGGCATCCAGATCGATAATCTCGTTTGGCTTCGATGAATGTACGCTGACTTTTCCGTCAACGATCTTTTTCAGTACGGTATTGGCAGCCACGATTTCCGGTCGACCACCAGTACAGTCGACCGTGAGGCCGTACTGCACGTGAGCTGCATCGATACCTCTCGGCATCAACGCAGAGCCACTACAAACGATCTCACGTAGGTCATTGGCATTCGCCGGTACGGTAATTGTCGCCGCTGCCGCTATCGCAGCCACGGACGCACCGACAGAAATGAGTGCGCGACGTAATAGACTAGTGCTCATTAATTTCCCCATTTGAACGATACCGGGCGGGATAGATTGCCCACTTCTACGGTATCCCAATAGATTCGATATTCTGATCGATGACGTCAAAACGTTATCGATAATCCCCGGCACAATCCAAATTGCTGGATCCATTTTATAAGTTGCTAGAAAATGCATCCTTCATATTTTTAGACTCGATATTCTGTTCTCGGAATCACCAATTTTCCTGACCTTGGATAGTTCGCGAGCCTTCCATAATGGCCGCCGTTGAGATCTACCGCCCGTACCGGTCACGGGTCAGCGATGGCGCGTACGTAATCGCCGAGCACAAACTCCCTTGCTGGCGCGCCGCGGGGCCGAACATGCTGGGGCTCCTGACTATTGACGTGCGGCGTTACAGTGGCGGTGCCCACCTCTCGTGGGGGCACTCGGGCGGCCGGTATGTCCAACCATGACTCTTCGGGGTCACGGGTTACCGGCCGCCCTTTCGCGGGCTCAGACGCTCCAGCGGTCGATGTCCTCGCCGGTGACCGCTTCCACGAGTGCCGAGACCAGGATCTCCGCGACGGGCGGGGTGACCGCGTTGCCGTACTGGCGCACCCGTTCCCGCTTGCTGCCCAGCACGGTATATCCGGCGGTGAAGGCCATGGCCGCGCCGATCTCGTGTGGTTCAAGCATCCGGAACCGCACATCATCGATCTCGCGGTCGGTGATCGATTCGACCAGCGCATACCGGTCACGCGCGGACAGGGTTCCGATGGGTGCGTCGACCGGTCGTGCGGCTCCGGTGCCGTAGTACGGAATCAGCAACGAGTCCCACATGTGTTGCGGGACACCAGCGGGCGGGGTGACCAGGCCGTGGTGGTTACCGCTGGCGGTAACCGTGGCCAGGGCCTCGCTCACCGATCGCGCGTCGCTGCCACCACCGCGAAGTTCGGTGACGAACGGCAGAAACGCCAGCGCTGTCTCCGCACGGGTGGTCTGAGTTCGTATCGGCACGGTGACGGGCTGAGCGTCCTTGCCGGAGCGGCCCTCCATCGGCACGATCAACGGTGGCACGACCAGCGCGTGGTTCGAGCCGTCGGCGACGGTCGTGGCGAGCTGCTCATGCATCCCGATCGTGCGGGAGCGGTCCGCGAGCAGCGCCAGAAACGGCTGCGGAATCATCAGCCCGTCGTTCTCGCGTGTGGTGCGCGCGGGTACCGGGGCAGTGACCGGAGTCGCATCCTCGCGCCAGGTGCCCCCGGCTGGAACCATCATCGGCATGCGGGTTGCGTAGCGGCGCAACCCGACTCGGATCCGCTCCATGGTCTTGTCCGCGAGCGGTCGGGCCCGGTCCCCGATCCGGGTTCCTTGCTGGGTCCAGTCGATCGCGGCGGCGGCGGGCAGCGCGGGCGGTTCCAGGATCGTGTAGCGGCAGCGCGCGTGCGGGCACCGGTAGTGGTATTGCTGACGGTAGCGGCCCATGTCCGCGCCCGGTGTCTTGAATACCTGCATGGCCGATACCCACTCATCGCAGGTTGGGCAGAATGCCAACGGCCGCAGCCACTTCGACCACTCCGGCGTCCGGCCCAGTGAAGTGTCCCAATAGGCGACGTAGAGGCGATCGCGGCTCTGCGGCGCGACCGGGGTCCTAATCGACTGTGCGTGCATCGAATTCAGCGCGATCACCCGGGTTCGGTAGCCCAGAGCGTGGATCTCGCCGAGCCAGCGGGTCCACTGGTCCCAGGCTCGTACCTCGACGACGTTTTCGACGATCCCGGCGCGGACCTTTCCGCCGCGCTCGATCACCCCGCGTAGATACATCGGCACCTCTTCCATCAGAGCGCGGCTACGGTCAGCTTCCTCATCGCGCGGGGTGTCGAACAGGTCGCCCTGCATGGTGTGGTCGTAGTCGCGGGCCTTGCCACGCGCGGAGGACCACTGCGGACACTCCGGACTCGCCCAGAACAGATCCGCCGCAGGCCAGTTCTCCACCGGCGCTTCCCGGATATCGCCTAGATGGTGATCGGTTTCAGGGAAGTTCGCCGCGTGAGTTTCGATCGCGCGCGCCCAATGGTTCGCCGCGCGCGATACCCGCACCCCGGGCACCGCATGCGCGCCCTGACTCGACCCACCCGCACCGCAGAACCAATCCATCAGATCCAACATCATTGTGTCCCTTCAACTCTCGTGGGGAAGGAAGCGGTCGGAGTGTCCAAGCCCCGAACCGTTTCCATTTAGTATTCTACCTGTTTTGAGTGAATGTCATTGGCGACCAGGGAAATTCGATACCTCCTCACTCCCCTCGCTGCGCGATGGTTGTTGATGCGTATGCGTCAATCGTGTTGACGCTTAAGCATCAATCGTCCTGGGTGATGGCGAACGGTTCGCGGCAGACGCCGCACAGGATCGGGCCCGCGTCGATGGTTTTCTGGGCCGCGCGGACGCGTCGTGCCGGTGTGCAGGTGCATACGAGCGCACGCCCGTTGCGCGGAGCGCGTCCGGACTTGTCGCCGTCCTCGCCGTCGGCCCCATCTTCGCCGCCGTCGGCAGGTTCGTGTTCGGAGCGGCGATAGGCGATGATCGCGGTGTCCAGCAGCCGGATTTGCCGCTGATAGATCGTGGCGGTGGAGTCCGGGACAGTGGTCGCGGTCCAGCCGCGCTCGGGTGTGCGCTCGACGGTGAGCCCGAACTCGCGGGCGATATCGCGGAACTTTCCGTTGTGGTAGGCACCGGCGCGGCTGGTGTCGCCAATGCCACGGGTGCAGGCCGCGCCGTGAGCGGCTTCGTGCAGCAGCGTTCCGAGGACGTCGCGCGCGCCCATTGCCAGGCCCTCCCCGCCTACGAACAGCTCGGGCAGTACCTGCTGGCCGACCTTCCATCGGTCGGGGCCGAAGTGCCCGAGCTTCAGTACGCCACGCCTGCCCAGCGAGCCGGACGCCATGGTCACCACGACGTTGGGAATATCGGAATGGCGGGTACGCAGATCCGCCCACACGGTTTCGATCGCTGCGACCAAGGGGCCAGAGATGGCATTCATGCCACACCTCCGAGAATTGATTTCTATGCACCAATTCTACCGAATTATGTTGCGCTTCAACAGATTTGCCCAGGTCATTCCGGATTGTTACTGACGCATAGCCGTCAATTGATTGTTCGCTATGCATCAATTCTGTTGGCGCTTATGCATCATTCGCGCCCGACCGATCCTCTCGTTGTGGTCCCTCTTCGGCAGCCGGTACTCAACGCGACTTCTGTACGCAACCCGTCCTGTTGTGGTTCAGGCCCACGTGCCCAGCTCTGCCAACGCAACGTCCGTACCCAGCCCTCTTTGTGGTCCCCCTGTTGTGGTCTTCCTTTGTGGTCCTTCTCTTGTGGTCTTCCCCTTCACTTTTCTTCTCTGATTCCCTTCGCTCCCAACTGTTTGGTGGTGGTTTGTCTCCTGCTCGACCCCCACTATCTTCAGCGAAGCGGGAGATAGTGGGGGTCGAGCAGGAGGCGGGCCACCACCAAACACCCAGCTCACAGCGATTTCGTATCGCACTTTCATCGCATAACTTGTGTGCATTCATTGTGCATCCAGTGTGCATTCATTCCGCATTCGTTCCGAATCGAAAATCGCTGCGCGGCTGGGCAACACGACAACAACAGGCCGCAGGCTATCTCTGCTCCGAACCGGATCGCCGACAGGCTCTCCGCGAGACCAGAGCGACCTGGCGACTACATCGAGCTTCCGATCGCGCGGTCGCCCGGATACGGGATGCGCCTTCGGTCCTCGCGGTTCGGGTGTCGGGTCGAGAGAGCGCATTCACTGAAGTCCACTGCCTGGCTGCGCCAACTGCGGTATCACGAGATGATGAGTCAGACAGGGAGCGAGCACTGATGAGAGGCCGACCATGCACTGGTGGCAGTTTGCGCTACTCGGCTCTGGAGGTGGGGCGTTGGTCGAAGTCCTCGCAGTCTTCAAGTGGCTCACTGTCTGGCAGACGGCCCGGCGAACCCAGACTGGACGGGTACGGGACCGTCCACCAACACTGAAGACCTACATCGACTTGCCGGTGCACCTATGGATGGCTGTAATCCGCACGATGCTCGGCGCTGGAGCTGCGACTCTGTTCGGCGCAAGCGGACAGATCAGTGGGGCATACGTGGCAGTGGCACTCGGCTTCGCGGCTCCCTCGATCCTGGCACAACTTGGAACTATTCCGCAGGTCGCTGCTGCGATCAAAGGGCGTGCCGCCGAGGGCGAACCCTCGCAACTGGGAGCTGCGGTACCTAACCTCCAAAGCTCGACCGACGAGCCGGGGCCGCAGAAGGCCGAAACGGCGGAGGCAACACATGAAAGTTAACTCATTGCCGCAGCGTGTCTTTGAAGAAGTCTTGGGAGTGGAACCCTACCGAGTCGCGGATGACCGGCCGCCGGCTATCGCCGGATACTCTGTGGCACACCGTGTACTTGCCGGGCTTCTCGGAGTGCGGCTGCCCGAGCGTGATCGTATCGTCCCTAACACTGGGGTTGATCATCCGCTTGACGACCAACCAGTAGAGCCTGTCATGGAACGCCGCGACGACCCACCGAGTTCGAAGACTTCACCGATCACGGATGCGACCTCTCCCCTGTCAGCTTGGGATGTATCGACGCGCCTTCACCTGAGAGTTCTCGTCGTCAAGCTGATCGAGCAACTTGAGATCGTTGAGGGCGTCGCAAGTCGTCTCGATCGCGCCTTCGCCACCAATCAGGCTCTCGGCCTCCATGATTCAATAATTCGCGCGAACGCCATTGGCGATGTCCTAGCAAATGCAGTTGGTGCCGCAGAGGACATTGCTGCGAACGACCCGCGCGCGGACGCACTCGTCCACATACTTGATGAGGCTTCAGGTCTTACGGACCTATTCGCGCAGGGCCAAGGATTCGGAGACGCTCTCGCAAACGATCTAGCGACTGCGCGCGCGAATTTAACCAGAATAGCGAACGATTTTCAGGACGCAGACGTGCGGGACATCGAACTCGGTGAGGTGTTCCTCGCGGGAGTGCGCTGGAACGCGGCAACCCTGTGGCCTTCAGAATGGCTGGCCAGGATCAGGAACGCCTCGGTGGAAGAGGAGGCTTTCTCCGGAGTATTCGTGATCCAGGCCCAACCGGATCCTGTCTTCGAGTCGGTTCTTACATGAATTCCGTATCTATAGGGCCTGTATCCAGCCATCGAGGCCACGACCGTGGAACCAATCTCAGCGGCATCTGTTCGATACCGGTCATAACGCCGTTTCCTCACCGTTTGCGGACGCAGGGATCAGCCGTAATCCGGATTGGTTGTCGCTCGTGGTGTCGCTGCTGCTGTGACGTGCGACGACCCGTGCGACGGTCGAGTGGTGGACACCGATTTCCTCGGCGATCTCGCGCGTGACACGCCCCGCGGCGTGCAGCCTGAGGATGCGCTCGTCGCGTGTGAGTGGATCGTCGTTGTCGCGGGCCGCCGCAAGGCTGTCGCTCGGTATCGAGCGCTTCGCGTGTGCCCGTCGCATCGTCGCATCTGGCTGTCGCGCAGGCGGTTCAGGAACCGGTTCACCCTCGGCAAACGCTTCGGGCATGGGGTGTGAGATTGCCGCTCCGGGCGCATCGGTCGACGGTTCGTCCGAGGATGCGGGGCGCTCCGGAGCTCGGTGCGCGTCGACCTCGATCACAATCGGAGTCTTGGCTGCGGCATCGCTACGGGCATTAGTTCTCGGAGAACTGGATTCGGACAGCAGGGCGAAACCGCAGGCGACCATTAATCCGTCGAGTACCAGAGGGCCGACGGCGGAGCCGATTTGGCCATAGTCCCAACTTTGCAGGACGTCGTGGACGTGCCCGTAGGAGATGACCGCAGAGCCCGCGGCGACGGTGCCGACACCGCCGTAGCGCGCCAGCGCCCATGCCAGGCCAGCTCTCCACCGAACGCGTGAAAGCGCTTCGACGGCCAGCAATAGCGTGACCGGCCAGACGGCGGAGCCGATTTGGGGCCACACTCCCGGTGACCAGCCGTGTGGTTTCGTTGCGGCGGGCAACCAAGTGTGTAGCCAGTTCATCACGATCGACAGCACTGATCCGAAGATGAATCCGGCCCATGCGACGACCTTCCCGCCTCGGTCTGTCGCGTCGATGTCGCATTCGAGGTGGCTGTCGCGGCGCTGTCGAGGCGCGGTGTCGCGGGTGTCGCTGTCGGCGGTCACGGTCGTCTCCTCACTGATGCTCGCTTGGGCCGCGTGCTGCTGCGGGGCAGCGCATTGGCGGTGGTGTCGCATTCGAGCTGGGTGGTTGCCGGTGATGCGACGTTGTCGCCGTGGGGCGCAACGGCATTGGTGCGCCCCACGATCGAACCGGCGTCGTTGCCGGTCATCGGCCACCACCATTCGCGCGAACTTCCGGGGTGTAGACCGCGTTGTAGAGGCGTGCCTTGTCGTTGTCGGGGTCCGGCCCGGTGTAGGTGACCGACAGCGTCGCGCCCCGGTCGAAATCGGTTGCGCCGGCGGCATCCATCGCGCGCCCGATGGCCTGCTCCATGCGGCTGGTCGGGTACAGGTTCCTGGGTCCGTTCGGAGTCTCCAGGGTGACGAACATCTGCATGACGGTGTTGCCGTGCTCGTCGGTGTCGACCTCGCCCGGGGCGCCGCCGTACTTGAGTTTGGGCTGCTCGCCCATGTTGGTGATCCGTCCGTACACCGTGGTGCCGGGGGCGCTGTTCTTGCCGAACGCCGACGGGATCTTCGCGGCGGCACGGGTGAAGCGCTGTCCGAAGTTCGTGCTGGTCATGGGTTTTCTCCTTTGTGGTCAATCAGGGACAGATGTGGATTTCGTGTCAGCGGCTGCGGGTGACCTGCCGCTGCTGCGGGCCCGGCCGTGGTTGCCGGTAGTGGCGGTCGAGGTAGGGCACCATTTCCAGCTGGTCGAGGCCGTGTCCGGCGTCGAGGTGGTCGTACAAGTCCTTGCCGACGGCGGCTTGGAGCACGCGTACTTCGCCGACGTGGCCGTGCAGGGTTTCGGCGACTTTGGAGGCGTGCAGATAGCCGGGCCGGTCCCGGTCGGCGACCACGATCACCCGCCCGGCTCCGTGTAGCCATTTCGCGTGCTGCTCAGTCCAATTGCCCGCACCCATGGCATTGCAAGTGGCGATCTGCCCGGCGTCCATGGCTCGCTGGACGTCCTTCTCACCCTCGACCACGTAGATCTCGCGGCCGGACTGCACACCGTCGACGACCTCGGGAAGTCGGTACGGGATCGGTGCGAATCCGGTGGGTTCCCAGCTGGTTCCGGTCCATCGGGCTTGGTTGAAGGATTTCTTCTCGCCGTGCTCGTGTGGGGTCTTCTTGCGAACGACCACACCTTCCTCGTGGCCGTCGGCGCGGCGGTAGAGGTAGGCGCACACGTTCTCGGTGGGCCCGATCGCTTCTCCGAGATCGGGTTTGGACGGGATCGGCAGTCGGGCGTAGTCGATGGCCTTGTCCACCAACGACACCCGTGCCTGTTGTGCTTGCTGGGCCTGGGATGGAGGTCGGCGTTGCCCGCGGTGGTGTGGCTGGTTGGGGTTGCGTTCGGGTAGTCGGTCCCACATGTCTCGGACTCGGAGTCCGATCTTGTCGAGGACGTCCTTGTCGTCGCAGTGGGCGAAGCACCGGACGATGGTTTTGCTTTGCTGCGGGTCGTAGCGGACTCCGAGTGACGGGTTGTGGTGCTGTCCGTCGGCCTCGTGGACCGGGCACAGGAACAATGTCCACCGTGCCCGGTCCCGGCCCGGACCCATTGAGGCGGTTAGGGCAGCGGTGATCAGCTGCCACGAACGCCCCCGAGCCGGATCGTGATCCATACTGATCAGCGCTCCCGCTGGATATGACCACGAGCGCGGATCCGGCGCGGTTGCGCCAGTTCCTTGGCTTGGCGCAGGCTGCGGTGTTGCACGTCGTCCAAGCCGCTGTCACAACCGTGGGCACCGCAGACCTCGATGTTGTCCAAGAACCGATCCGTGGTGCTGGACCCCCGTCGAACGGCCTCGTAAGCGCTCATGAGGTAGCCCCATTGGTCGGCATGGGGGCCGGAACTCCACTGACCATGGATCTCACGGGCCTTGCTGAAGCACTCCCCGATCTCGTCTAAAGTCACTCCGGTCTGATAGACGCGTGCATGTAGCGATGCCTGCTCTCGGAACGCCTCGCGCATGGCTTCTTCGTGCTCGAATTCCATGGTGATCACCGCTCCCGCTGGATCGGTCCGCGCCGGCGGGGCCGCTGCGGCTCGGTCAGCTCGCGAGCCTGGTAGAGGCTGCGGCGCTGCACCTCGTCCAGGCCGCCGTCCCAACCCTGTGTCAGGTTGTGTTCGACGTTGTCTACGAATCGGGCCATGGTGTCGGGGCGGTCGTTCCAGTCGGAGTAGGCATCGGTGAGAAACTGCCATTGATCACCGTGCGGTCCGGCCTTCCACCGGTCGTCAATCTGGCCGACCTTGTCGTAGATCTGATCGATCTGTTCCTCGGTCACTCCAGGCCGATAGCCGGACTGCTGCAAAGCGGTGCGTTCGCGGAAGTCGCCGCGCATGGCTTCTTCGTGTTCGGATTCCATGACTCATCGCTCTCTCTGGATCGAGTTCGAGCGCTGGGACAAGCGTTTCGCGGTCATCGCGATCCGCTCATCATCGAGTTCTCTGGCCTGAATGAGGCTTCGCTGACTCAGCTCGGTGATCCCGTACTCGTTGAAGACATCGGGGCTCGCCTCGATCGATGTGCGGGCATGCTGCATCGCTTCGGGGTAGTCCCTGCGATCGGCGTAGGCCGCTCGCAAAAATTCCCACTCCTCCGAGTAAGGGCCCGATTGCCATCGACGGTCGTATTCAGCTACGCGACTGTCGATTTCAGCCAGTTGGTCGAGGGCTGTATTGCGGTGCAACGGTTTCCAGTACTCGCGGGTGCGAGCGGCGAAGTCGGCCCGCATGGCTTCCTCGTGTTCGGGTTCCATGGGTTCACCGCTCCCGTCGAATCGGCAGCTGCTCGGTACGGGATTGGGCGCGGAGCAGGGAGCGTTCCTCGCGAACGATGTTCTCGGCCTGGTCGATGCTGCGGCGCTGCACCGCGCTGATTCCGAATTCGGTGTACTTGTCCGGGTTGGCGCGCACATCGTCGGCGAATTTGCCCATGTCCTGAGGCAGGTCTCGCCAGTCCTTGTAGACGGCGCACAGGAAATCCCATTCGCGCCCGTACGGTCCGTGGGACCAGCGGTCATCGTATTCGCCTACAGCCCTATAGATTTCATCGCTCTCAGTGCTGGTGGTGTCCGGTCGCACCGCTTTCCAGCTCAGGGTTATGCAGTCGTGGAAGTCCGCGCGCATGGCTTCTTCGTGTTCGCTGTGCATGATCACCGCTCCCTCTGGATCGAAGGCTTCGGCTTGACCCAGCCTTCGCCACCTAAGGGCACTTCCCTGCGGTCATAGCCACCGTTGGTAGACCTGTCCCGGTCGGCGCGCTCACTGCGGATTTTGGTGACAGCCTCGTCGCGTTCGCCGCGGTAGCGGTCGCGCTCTGCGCGGGCAACCTCAAGTTCCGATCGCAGATCGCGCATGTCCTTGTTGGTGGTGAGCTGGGTGTTCTTCAACGTCTCCAGCTCGGCGCGCACCGAGTCGAGTTCCTTCTTGTGGTTGTCACGGTCGCTGGTGACCGCGTCCAGCCCGCGCTGGAGCATCAGCACCCGGCGTTCCAGATTCTCGGAACTGGTTGCCGGGGTGGGCTTTTCGTTGGTTCTCTCCTGGTCGGGAGGTTGGGCCTGTTCGGGGTTCACCTCGCGGTTCCAGCCGTCGACGCTGCCATCGATCTCGACCTGGTTGCCCTCGGCGACATAGAACGGGTTGCGGCGTCCGGCCTCGCGGGCCCGCACAGCGAGTGTCGTCCCGGCCGCCCAGGTGTTGAGCCGCACCGCGTCGCGGGTCCAGGCGGCGGCGTCGGCTTCGGTGGCAAAGTAGGCACGCATCCCCTGCTGGGTTCCGTCGGGAGAGCTGGCGGTCAAGGTCACCTGGCAGCGGGAATTGGTCTCGGCGTTGGCGAATTCCCGCCGGATCTCCTCGGTGGTCATCCCCGCGTGCTTGGCTCGCTCGGCCGCTTGGCGGCGCGCGACCTCACCGTAGGGGTCGGGGCTGCGGCCATTGGCCTGATCACGCAGCCACGTGTACTGCACGTGCCGAATGTCCTGCACCGCGTTGGCTTGGGCGACGTCGCGATCGATGGCGGCGTCTTGCCGAAGGTGCGATTGCGGCTGCGCCGCACTGGTATTCGGCTGATCCTGTTGCGGGGTCGGAGTCGATGCGGTGGGCTGCTGCACGGTCATCGACGCGACGTCGCGGTTCAGTTCCTGCACGCGGCCAGTGACCCACTGTTCGGACTCGACCGCGGCGGCGCGGGCGTCGCGCTGTTCACGCTGATTCATCGGGGTGAAGACAGCGTCGAAGGTGGGGTTCATCCTGTAGGGCTGGCGGGCGGCCCGGTCCAGGGCCATCACGACCTGCCCGCGCCGCTCGATCCCCAGAGCCGACGAGCCCAGACCTTCCTCGATCCGCAGCCGCATCGCGTCCAGGCGTTCGGTGTCGGCGGCGGCGTCGCGGTCGGTGTAGAACGGGTCGTTCTCGCGGCGGTACCGAGCAACCGCGTGCTCGTCGCGATAGTCGGCGACGCGTTTGGTGTAGTAGGCGGCGTGGACCCGCTCGGCACCGACCTGAGCAGCGATCGTCTCCGCCAGCTCGCGGCGCTGCTTGCGGGTCAGTTTGGGCGCGCGGCCGTCGGCACCGCGGAGGGTCCGCAGCCATTGCCCGGCGACGTTGAGGACGTCACGGAAGGTTTTGCCGGTTTCTTGGGCGATCTCGTCGATTTCGGACATGAGGTGATGAATTCCTTTCGGGAATAGGGGTTTTGGACTATCGGGTGCGTTTGATCGGAGGGTGCTGCGCGGCGAAGCGAAAGCTGTTGGTAATAAGGAAAACTCGGGGACACCGCGCTAGATCAGTGCGCAAATGGGGCCCAAGAACCGCGCCAGGGGCGCATATCGGGTCCGGCCATTCGGCGGCGGGTCAGTGGCGGTTCAGATTGGGCGGGCAATCGACCAGGTGAGTCAGTGGTTGTTGCGGTGGACACGGACAGCGCGGCGCTCGGTGAATGCGGCGAGCGCGAGCGATGGGGACGGACGGCGAGCGGCGTTCCAGTTCAGGTAGGCCAGCCACCCCAAGCCGTAGAGAATCGCGGGCGCGCCGACTTCGGCGGGCTGTCCCCATGCCGCTATCGCGGCGAGACCGACCACAACGAAGGAACCGGCCGCGCTCGCACGCCAGATCTGGCCGCGGGTATAGGGATTCGCGGTCGGTGCGGGGCGGGGTTCGACCGGTGCGGCAGTCGTGGACTGCTGCGGCGTCGTGGTCACCGGGACTGGCTGTGTGGTCGGCCCGGCTGGTCGTGGTTGGTCAGCTTCGTCGACGGTTTCGGTGAGGAAGTCGGCGATCTCATCGGCCAGCAACTCGGCCTGTACGAAGATCTCGTCGGGATTGATTCCCGTTCCGGGCTGTTCATCGCCGTGGTCGTCATCGTGTTCGTGGTCGTCATCGTGGTCACGGAAGACGCGCATAATCGTTGTGCTCCAATCAGTTTCGCGCGCTGTCAGTTGGGGGTTATGCGGCGGCAGGGGCTGGACCCGTACCGCCTGCGGCGGGCGAGCTGACAGCGGCTTCGGGGTCGGCATGGGTGCCCGGCAGGACGGTGAGTTCGTTGCGGTCCAGGGGCACAATGTGGCCGTAGTAGGCGTATCCGCCTTTGACGAACACGAAGTCGCCGGTGTCGAACTGGCGGATTCGGTCGGGGTCGGCGAGCCATTTCTCGCCCACGGAGACCTGGCCTTCGTCGCCGTGGCGCTGGCCTTTGATCAGGTGCCGGGTGGGCAGCATGACGGGGATCGAGCCGAAGTGTTTGCAGAGTTCTCCAGCGTTTTCCATGTAGCCGAGCAGGACTCCGCCGGCGCAGGTTTTCAGGAATCGGTTCAGTGCCCATTGGTCGGCGGCGATGGATTCGGGGGCCTGGCCGCAGAACACGCCTGCGACTCCTTGGGAGCGGCCTCGTTCGGCGACGTCTTCGATCGGGATCGATCCCTTCTTTGTGGTCAGTGCGGAGAGTTCGTCGAGGAACAGGATCACGCTGCGCCGCAGGGCTTTCACGGTGCGTCCGGCCCGTTGCATCAGCAGCCGCAGGACGGCCGAGATCTGGGCGCGGGCGGCGTCTTTGTCCAGGGCGGGGACGGTGACGAACAGGAAGTCGAGGTCGTTGATGTCGCGGCCGCCGTCGAAGATCACGTTCCCGTTGTGGTCTTTGAGCTGTTCGATCAGGTTGGTGCACTTGATCAGTGCGTCGTCGATCTGCGGGACCTTCTCCGCCTGCAATGCCTCAACCTGCCGCACGACATCGGGGGCGTGGTTCCAGATCTCCTTGAGTTTGTCCCCGTCCAGCCGTTCCAGGAACTCGGTGCTGGAGCGTGGGGGCCCGATCGGGGCGTCGACCACGAGATAGGCGATGCGGGTGCGCATTTCCTCGAAGTGCTGACCTTCGGCGGTGGCGGCGTCGCCTGTGTCGATCAGGGCGGCGACGATGGCACGCAGGTCGCGGGCGGGGGTGTTGGTCCAGATATCGAGGCGATCCATCCCGGGTGCGACCACGGCGATGCGTTCGGGGTCGATGCCTTGTGCCTGGACCGCGGCGCGCATCTCCTTGCCGAAGGCGATGTCGTCCTCTCCGCCCTTGCACGACAAGATGGCCAGCAGTGGCCGTAGATGCTTGCCTGCCATGGCCGGTACTCCGGCCCAGCGTTGCCAGGCACGCCATTCGTAGTCGAACAGGGCGATCGAATACCGTTTGATCAGTTCGGTTTTGCCGCTGCCGGTCATGCCCAGCAGCACCTGCTGCATACGGGAGTGCTTGTGCGCGATCGCAAACCATGGCTGGTAGCGCTTGTTCCAGGTCCGCCACAGCCCCGGGGCCTTGTAGCTGACCTTGTCGGACAGGGTGCCGAGCACGATGTCGCGTCCGTGGTGCAGCGGGGCTCCCCGCTGTGCGGCGCGGGTGGCGGCGCGGCGGCGACGCTCGGTCAGCGAGTCCTGGATACGTTTGGTGGTCCGCAGCGATTTGACACCGACCGTGTCGGTCTTGATCAGGAAGTGTGCCCACCACAGCGACGCGGCCAGCATGGTCGCGGGGAGCCCGAGAACCAGCATCATCGACAGTCCGCCGAGATGCCCTGCCGCTAGCTGCTCGGCCCCCTCCCACAGCAGGCTCAGGGGCGTCGACCAGGACCCGCCCGCGGCGGCCGACGCCAGTGGCAGCACCCACGCAGCAGCGGCAAAGTTGCGCAGCCGGTGCGGCTCCAGGGGCTTGGTCGCGGCGACAGCCACGATCAGCACGAGCATCGCGGTCAGCACTGCCCCGCAGACCAGCGCGGTCTCGGCGACATCGCCGACGTATCCGATGCCCTGGCTGTGGTGGACCACAGGATCGGTCACGTCTCGCACGACCGACGGGGTGCCGGGCGGGGCTTCGGCAGGGAGCGGCGGGAACGTGCTCGGTGCGGGCGGGGGGTCGGTCGTCGGCGGGATCGCTGTGGCGGGGCCGCAGTCGATGGGGGTGATCAGCGGGACGCAGTCGCTGCCGTTCATGATGGCTCCTAGGAGTGTTCGAAGATGGTGCGGCGCTGACGTTTTGCCTCGCGCTCGGTTTCACGGATGGTGTTGCGACGCTGGTGGAAAGCCGTCCACTGCTTGTCGATGTCTTGGATTTGCAGATCCAGCGGCAGCGCCTTCAGCTCGGCGGGAAGCCGCTGGGAGGCGTTTTCGACGTTGTCTTTGACCGCTTTGGTGCGGCACAGGTACAGCAGGCCGACCATGCGGTAGGCGCTGGCGTCGCGGGCGGCGCGGATCGCGCCCTGCAGGGCGGTGTCCATGTGGGTGGTGTCTTTGAGGCTGAGTTCGACCTCCAGGGCCCACCAGCCGTAGGTGCCGCGCACCACTCCGAGGAACCGGCCGTCGTGGACGTGGGGGCGGCCCGCCATCGGCTCCAGCCCGCTGGAGAACTCCAACACCGGTGTGGCGCGGCGTTTCTCGGCGGCGACGCGCGCGACGCGGGTGGCCTCCTGACGCAGGGTTCGTTCGGAGATGAACGCGTGCGGGTCGTTGCCGACGAGCATGATCCGGGCTTGGGCAACGGCGCGGTAGTGCTCGGCGAACATCAGTGGCGGGGACCAGTCCTTGGTGCGCCACCCCAGGTACCGGTATTCGACCTTCGGCGGTGCATAGGCCCACGCCCGGCCACGCTGGACCTTCTTCAGCTCACAGAGCAGACCCTTCGCGATCAGTTCTCGCAGCAGCGCGTATGCGGAGGACTCCAGCACGTTGAGGTAGTCGGCGAGCACATCGACCTGCATTCCGCGCATGTGCACGATCGCCGACAGCACCTGATCTTGACGGGCAGTCACCGTGCCGCGTCGCCGCTGCGGCAGTACCCGGCCCAGTGACCCAGCTGGCACGCCGAGTTCGGCGGCAATCTCCTTGGTGCGGAACCCTTGCTCTCGCAATGTTTCTGCTTCACCGAGCACGGTTTCGACCTGCCGTAGCGAGATCCCGAGCAACGCGCGGATCTGGGTGTAGGTCAGTCCCGCGTCACGGAGCCCGCCGATGATCTGGGTGCGGTGGCGACGTTCCAGGGCGGTGTAACGGTCGGTGTTGACGGCGGTCATCGGCTACGCCTCCTGTCCTGGTCGACAGATGTTGTTGGGGCCGTGGGGGTTCGGCGAGTAGCGAGATCGCGGCGGGCTTGTACGGCCAGCTGGGCGGCGTCGCGGATCTCGCGGGGCCGCACCCCGCATTTGGGGCAACGCCGCGACGCCCCGCCCTCGCGTTTGAGCTGGCGTTCCCGAGCACGGGTGCCCTCCCAGGTGCGGGCCAGCTGCCAGCTGATTCCGTTGTCGCGCAGCACTTCCAACAGCCGCGCACCGCGTCCGGCACGGTGTTCGGCCAATCGGTTGTCCAGATCGGACGTCCAGCCGGTGTAGTGGCGGGCGTGCCGGTAGGGGCGATCGAAATGCAGGAGATAGACCGTGCCCGGCGGCTTGCGGCGGCTCATCGTGACCTCGCGATCTGCCGCGAATGACGCACCGCGCGGCGGTTCGCGAGATCGGTTCGGGCCTGTACCGCCACCGCGGCCATCGCGGTGATCTCGGTCGTGCCCGATTCGGCGGTCCCCGGCTTCCCCGCATCGTGGGTGCGGACGTAGGCGCGGTCGCGATCCACCAGCCGGGTATTGATCCCGAGCCGTTGGGCAATCTGGTCGTTGGTCAGCCCACGCGCGGTCAGCTCGACCACTTGCTCGCGCCGTTCTTCCCGCGCCGATGCTGGAGTCCAGCGCGCCCGCATCGGGCGGGCGTTGGGGTCGTCGATCGCGTGTTCGTCCCACTCGATCGGCAGCGGCCACCCGCGACGCTCCCCCAGCGCCCGTGCCTGCGCTGACGGGCCCGGTACCAGTTGCAACCGGTCGAACAGGGCTTTGACCGCCCGCTCACGCTCAGCCGCGATCTCCTGTGTGACCCGGCCGTCGCTGTCGGCACGCTGGCCCATCAACGAGCGGATGGTGCGGTTGCCGCGCGCGGTGCCCAGCTCCCGCGCAAGCTGCGCCGCTGGATACCCCGAGGCCACTAGAGCTTGAAAGCGCCGGCGTGCTCCGAGTATCGGCACCAGCGCGGTGTCGGTGGTGACCTCGGCCGCGCGTTCTGGCACCGGCACCGTCAGCACGGCTGCCTCCACCCACGCCGCGACCTTCTTGTCCGGGCCCGCGGCCATGATCTGGGACAGGGCAGCCTGGCTGACGCCGGACAGTTTGGCCAGCTGATTCGCGTTCACTCCGGCCGCGCTCATCGCCTCCACGTGCGCGCGTACCGCGTCCGCCGGAACCCTGGGATTCCAACGCCCGTAGGCGATCTGGCGTCGTCGGTGCGCGGAGTAGTGGGTCGAGCACATCCCCCGGCTTGCAGCCTGGTCCGTTCCGCATGCGCAGCTCACCGCGATCGCCTCCGATCACGTTCGGTCGACGGGCGCGCGGCACGGCGGCGGGCGGCCAGATCAGCGCGGGCCTTGTCGATCAGCTCCCGCATGTCCGTGGCATCGATGCCGCGGCGCTCGCACGCATCGGCGGAGCGCACCCAACGGGCGATCCGCAGCGACTCCAGCTGAGCCTCGCTGCGCTCCTGCTTGGGCACCGCATTCGCTTCGTCGTACAGGTACGCCTGGAGCTGCCCGAACCGTCGGCTGGTACCCAGCACCTGCGCTTGTGCCTCGGCTCCGGGGCGTTGACGCTGTTCCGCCAGTTGGCGTTCGGTGCGCAGATGCTTGGGTGCCATCCGCCAGGGGAAGGTCGGTATCCCGTAGCGAGTGCCTTCGGGATCCAGGAATCGGGCACTCATAGCGATCGCCGCCGATCACGCTCGACAGGCTTGGCCGCCGCGTGCCGGATCGCCAGATCAGCGCGAGCCTTGGCGATCAGTTCCTGCATCGCAGGGTCGTGGGCGAATCCCTGATCGATAACTTCGCGAGTCTTGGCAGCGGATTCACTGCCCCATTTCGCCTCGTGATAGGCGTCCCTGGCGGCGAAGTACTCGGCCAGAACGGGCCCTTTGAACTCTTTCCAGTGGGCCTGTTTGGCTTGCTCTGCGTCGTCGTCGCGGTAACCCTTGCGCGCGGTCGCATCGCATGCGGCATTCACCATGTCGGACAGGACATCGTTCACAGTGCTGAGACGATCGCGCTCGGCACGCAGCGCCTCCAGATTCTCGGGTTCCCTTCTCCCGGTGCTCATTTGGGCTCCGGGAAGTTCTCGACGGCGAACCCACCCTTGGGGCGCTGCAACTTCGACACTCGCTTGCCGCGCCGCCACAGATTCCAGGCGAACACGATCAACCCGATCTGGTCACGATCGCTGGTGCGGACACGGCTGGTACGGATCGAATCCAGGCGCTCACGCAACGCCAGGATCGGCGAGTCCGCCGCGAGTCCGGCACCGGTATCCCACAGGCGCACGAACTCCGCGGCCGCGCTCGGGTCGATCTCGGCGAGCCGGATTGCGACCGCGCACGCAACCGCGGGACGGGCTTTCAGGCGGCGCGCGACATTGGTGTACTGGTCGGCGATCGCCACCAATTCCGGGTAGGCAGTGGCGAATTCGACCACTTTGGTCGTGGATGCGCTCGTGCCCCGCGCGGCTTCGCCGAAGAGGTTGCCCTCCATCCACATCATGTAGACCCGTAGCGCGGCGGCAACCAACGTCATGTTGTGACTGGTGATCCCAGAAATCGTCAGCTGATCACTTGGGGTGCGTCGCGCGCCCTGGTCCATGGTGACCTGGGTGGTCGCGGACAACCCGCGCACGATCAGCATCGGGAAACTCATGCCCGTGGTGCGGGCGATCGCCTGCAACCGATGCTGACCGTCCAGGAGTTCGCCGTCGGGCCCGAACTTGATCGCCTCTCCGTTGAATTGCCAACGGCCGGAGATCATGTCGTCGTAGTACTGCTGCACCCGCGACTGGCGGATCGGGCGGTTGTTGGGGTTACGTTCGAGCCAGCCTCGTGCGATCGCGGAATCCACGTCCATGATCTGTGAGACCACCGAAGTTCCGGGCTGGTCAGGGTCGACAAGATGCATCGCTCATCCCTCCTCGGGATGCTCGGAAAGATGGGGAAGACGGTCGATGACCGATTGCAGGGCCGCCTGCGCCCTCAGAAGATCACTCAAAAAACGGTGAGCGAGTTGGTCGGCGTGCTGGTCGAACCGGTCGTCGGCAGCCAGCCGCGCCAGCGCATCGGCCTTCTTGAGCAGATCTGAACGGGCGGTATCGAATGCCTCGGTGATCGGTCGACGCCGACGGGTCACCGCCGCATCGATGGAAGGATCCGGGGTGTCGATCAGGTCGACCGATGGAAGCGGCTCATGCTCTGCGGGTTTGGGCTGGTACTGCTTGCCGTCTAAACCGACTACTGAGTCAGGTGGACAATTTTGTCCACCTTCAGCCAGGGTGTTCTGGACGGTTCCCTTGCTCAGCCCGGTAGCAGCGGCGATGGCCCGGGTGCTCATTCCGATCACCCGCAGCGAGGCAACAACTTCCGAGCGTTCCTCCCGCGGGATGCCGATCCGTGCCCGGTCGAACTCCTTGGCGCAGTACTCATCCCACGACGCGTAGTCGAGTGCGACCCACGCACGAGAGAGATACGCTCGCTCGATCAGCGTCCAGGCATCCGAAACATGCTGCTGGATCTGGTCGGTCAGCTCGCGCGCTGCCTCGGCGGTCAGTGCCGAATCTGGCTGCGGCACTTCAGCAGTGACATCAACGCTCATCGTGATCGCCTCCGATCACGCCCGACCGGAACCGCTGCCGCTAACGCCTCCAACGACTTCAGCGTGGGCTCCGTGTTCGACCGCGCCGAATTCCCACGACGCAATGCGAGCTGCGGATGATTCGCGGCGTGGATTTGGTTGGACCGGTCCTGTCCCGACGTCGATTGCGGGTGGGGTTCGATTTGCGCGGGCTGCGACTCGCGATTGAGTGCGTCTCCCAGAGCACCAAGCAGTTCGAAGACCCGTGCTTCCCGCTCGGCAAGAGTTCGGCGCAGCCGCTCGTTCTCAGCTTCCAGTACGGCCCTGGAACCCAGAAGTGTTATCCACTTCATCGCGCCACCCCCGCCAAGGTTGGTACGACGGCGCTCACGTGCACGCAATCGATCCTCGAAACCTCGTCCGCGCGGCACACGTTCGGTGACGGGGTCGATACGGAATGGCCCTGACCGAGCATTAGCCCAGCCACCACACCCGCCCCGAAAATCACTCCGGCAGCGGCGCATACCAGCCGCAAGCGCAGAGACGACCCATACATCTCTGGATCGCCCACACGCCTCGCGTCGTACTCACGACCCGACAGCACAGACATCCCCGCCTGATAGCGGGCAAAATCATGAGCATTCACCGCCGCCACCCCCGCCGCGAAGCCGAACGGATAAACCAGCGCAGCCCGAAAACGATCGCTGCTGCACCGATCAGCACGCTCAAGATGAACTGCGGCGCACTTAATACCGCGAAGACCGATGCGACGATGACGACCAAAAGCATTGTCAGGCGGTTCATCCCTGCTCACCGTCCTCGTCATCGAGATCGATGTAGAGGTGGCTGAGCGGCGCACTGGCTTTGCCCAAATCACTTGCGACGGTTCCTATGTCACCGCAGGCGCGCAGCAGCCAGTCAGCGACAGCGGAAGCCGCGCTGACAGCTCGGTCATGGTCATTGCGATCGCCGTCGTGCATTAGGCCCTGGTGGCCCATGAGTCGGACGGCCCAGCTCTCGACCTGTGCAAGAACCTGCGCGGCGCTGTGCGCGGAAGCCCGCAGGTTGTTGACCATCAGGTAGACATCGGAAGGCGCGTTCTCCGTGGGGGAGCTGTCTAGAGTGGCGTGCGCCAGGAATCGCCACAGGTCGCTAATCGCAGCCGAAGCGGACACGACCGAATCGGCCGTATATGGGCCGACCAGGGGCCACAACAGCTGGATCGCATCGGCACGGTCGATCTTGCGGGGGTCACTCATGACGCCACCGCCGCGCCGTCGCCCGAAGCGAACTTGGCGAGCGCCTCATTCAGGTCAGCTTGCAAACCGACGGCATCGGCATACGGCACATGTACGTGCACGTCGTTTCCGAAGTGCACGATCACAACCTGCTCGCCGTCATCGAATCGTCGGTAGAAGGCCGATGCCTTGCCGACGGTCACCAGCGCCGCGTCTTCAGGCACTGTCTCAATCAGGTATTCCAGGAAACTCTTCGAACGGGGCATTGCCTCGACTCCTTAGGAACCAACGAGTGAAAACTGTTGGTACTCAGGAAAACTCGAAGGCAGTGCCTAAGATCAGTGCGCAAATGGGGCCGAAAGAACGCAACGGGGGCGCATAACAGTCCCAGCCGTCCGCAGCTCGTCCGCAGCGTTATCGAACACACCCAACAACCGACAACGCGACCAATACCCAAAGGAGCAGGTCACGGCGGACGGCCAACGAATTCAACTACCGTCCAAAACGGTCAAACCGCCCTAGATCCTCGTTCGCATCGAGAAGGTCAGGGGTTCGATTCCCCTTAGCTCCACAACCGGTCGAAAGCCCGTGATCTCCTCGGAGATCACGGGCTTTCGTCGTTTCGGCTATCACGGCGACTTGGACTCTGCCCCACCCCAATTCGCGGGTCTCCCCACGCGTCCCCGAGGTTAGCGAAATAGGTGTATTCCACATAGCCGAGCTCGCCGAGGAGACCACATGCACGCTCGTCCACTGAGTCCGCTGCTCAATGCCGGCAGTTCCGCCCTCACCAGCGCCAGCGCCAACCACCGCGAGGGCTAGACCGCCGGCTCGAGGTCGGCGGCCCGATACTGACGAAAGTAGTTTGGGCTCAGTTGGTTTCGGCCGGTACCGCGGTGGCGTGATTCGATTCCCAGAGTTCGATGGCGGGGCCGAATTCGGTGAGGAATGCGGTGACGTGGGGGGTGGTGCCGTGGTCGTCGAGGGCTTGGCGGGTGGTCCAGTGTTCGAAGCAGTGGAACAGGGTGGGGTCGTCGAGGTCGCGGTAGAACTCGTAGGTGTGGCAGCCGGGTTCGGTTTTGGTGGCGGCGGCCAGGGCGGGCATGGCCGCGGCGGCGCGGTCGGCGACGTCGGCGGCGACCTTGAGACGGATGAAGGCGGTATGCATCGTTGGATCAGCCCTTCGTGATTCGCGATGCGAAGTGCATCGCCCTGATTCAGCCCAATCGTCGGCCCTCGGTGGGATTACCGGCACGGCCCGTCCCGGTCTCCAGGATGTTCCGGCGCAAAACGACGCTCAGGTCGGTGACACCTCCGCAACAGAAACCGATTCCCTTGCACCGGAAGCATGTTGGTCGGATCGACGCGGATGTGACGCGCGGCTGAATAGGGTTGCCGCAGCGACCGGAGTCGGGTGGGTGGCGTTGTTCACCGCCTGACGTGGTGTTCCGATGCGGATGGCATCCCGCGAAATCATTCGGGCATTGTCGATGCCTACCTGTTCCCAGGTGTGTTCGTCATGTCGCCGATCGACCGAAATCCCGGTCGCCACTTCACAATTCCCATTCTGGAGGCGGTTATGGCGTTCATTCGCACATTGCGGGCGGCAAGTGATTCGGATCCCGGCGATCGATCAGGGCTCGCGAATGTATGGCAGAGGTGGTCGGGGCGGCGGAAGGTGGCCGCGGGATTCGTCAGTTTGGCGGTGGGCGCAGGGGCGGTGGCAGGCCTCGGTGCGGTTGGGCCGACGGCTGTGTCGGGGTGTATCGCGTCGGGTACGGAGGCGGATATCAATGCCGCGCTGGTCGGCAGCGGCGCCAAGGCGGTGCTCTGTCCCAATGCCGTATTCGCTCTCGCGGCGCCGGTTGTGTTCACCGCGCCCGGTCAGGAGGTATCGACGCAGGGCTATCCGACCGATCAGACGCGGGCCGTGCTGCTTGTCAGTGGTGAAAACCAGACGTCCGCCGTCAATGGTGTCGGAGAGAGCGGCATTGTGCTGCGCAATGTGCAGGTCGATGGAAACCGCCCGGCATTGGGCGGTTTGCAGGGAGATGCGCTCATCGAGTTGGGTGGGGCCGGTGCGGACCAGACGGTGCGTGAGATTGTCGCCCGCGAGCCCCGAAGCTGGTCCGCTCTGCATGTTTTCGAGGGCGCCGTCACCGATAACGTGCCGCAGTGTCAACGAGCGACCATCGTGGACAACCAGATTGGGCCATCGGGCCACGATGACGGAAGCTGGGCGGATGGGATCTCGCTGGCCTGCGGTTCGAGCCTGGTTCAGGGCAATACCGTGACCGACGCGACCGACGGCGCCATCGTCATTTTCGGGGCTCCCGGATCGACGATCCAGCACAACACGATCGTCGCGGTGGACCGGCAACTGTTGGGGGGCATCAATATGGTGGACTTCGCCCCGGTAGGCGGCAATTACACCGGAACCATCGTCCGGGACAACGTAATCGATGCCAGGAGCGACTTCATCAAGGTCGGGATCGCGATGGGTCCCGCGATCTGGAGTTGCACGGCGGGAATCAACCACGGCGCCACCGTGACGGGTAATACGTTGCAGGGCTTGAACATCGGCTACGGCTACGCGATCAACGGCGTCACGAATTGGACCGTTTCCGGCAACCTGGACAACGCGCGACATGTCGGCGCCCCCGGTCTCGGCTGCGGCGGTTTGCCGTCGGCGCCGGTCGGCTTCCAGGTTCAGTCGGCGACCGCGAGCACACTCCAGCCGGAGTTCCAGAGCGCGCAGCTACAGCACCTACTCGGTGTTTCCGAGTCGCCGATCCTGCGGGTGGTCCCTACCTCGCCGGCCGGGTGCGGAACCATGCGCCTTGGCGACGGTCTCTACCCGGGCCAGTCGCTGACCTCGTGCGACGGCCGCTTCACGCTCATCTTCCAAGCTGACGGAAATCTCGTGCTGCTGAAATCCGGTGTCCCGCTGTGGGCTGCCGCGACCGACGGCCGAGGCGCCGCGGTCGCCATCTTTCAGAAGGATGGCAATCTGGTGATCTACAGCTCGGCGGGCACAGTGCTCTGGGCCACCGGCACGAACCCCGGCGGCTCGACCCTGGTGGTGCAGAACGACGGCAACGTCGTGGTCTATTCGGCGGGCGATCAGCCGTTGTGGTCGACGAAAACGGCCGGTCGCTGAGTCCACTGCGCACCGGGGACACCGGCTATCCGGCGACTCAGGCGGCCGCGCGGGTGCGCTCGGCCATTTTGCCGATCAGCCGGTGGCCGAGAGCCAGGGCGGGTTTCTCGATCTTGTGATATGTCAGTGCGGCAATGGCGATCGAGCCGAGGACCCAGGTGATCCAGGTGAGTAGCGCCGCGGGTATGCCGATGACCGATACCGGCCATTTGGGTAGGAAGTTGATCGCGAGAGCGTGCACCAGATAGAGCGAGTAGCTGATCCGCCCCAGGAATAGCAATGGCCGCGGGAAGGAGCGGCGGCGCAGCAGTAGCGCGACGGCGAACAGCAGGTAGGCAGCTCCCAATGTGCATGCCTTGTTATTCCAGGGGACGGGATGCCGCAGGAGCTCGAGCCCGACGATCACGCCTCCGGCGAGCACGAACACCGCCCAGCCGAGTGCGGCGCTGATCTCGTCCGCTGTCATCCGGTAGAGCACGGTGCCGACGAACATCGTCGCGAAGATGGTGGCGGAGTATCCCGACGGGCCAGGTTGGTTGAGCAGCAACGGGATTGCGATCGACGCGAGTACAACCGCGGCGACGGCCGAGCCCTTGGTGGCGGCCCGCTGCGCGACGCATACGGCAACCAGCACCGTGACGATGGCGACCGTGAGGCGCGTGGTGAGGGTCGCGTCGGAGCCACCGATCATCGAACTCGGCAGGAACAATTCGGCCAGCGGGATGGAACCGATCGCGAGAACGGCGAGCGGCACCGAGCGACGGTTCAGTCCGGCGACGAACAGCAGCGACACGATCATGTAGAAGACCAGCTCGTAGGAGAGAGTCCACGCGACGACCAGCATCTGCGAATACCCTCCGACCAGGAAGAAATGCGCCATGGAGAAGTTCGTGAGAATGTTCGCCGCGGGGTCGGCCAGAAACCCCGGCGGCCCGCCGTAGGCGCGCACGGCATGCAGGATCAGCGCCACGATCAGGCAGATCCAGAACAGCGGGTACAGCCGGAAGAACCGGCCCACCCAGAACGCGCCCAGCGACCGCCCGCGCTCCAATGACGCGGGAATGATGAACCCGCTGGTGATGAAGAAGACGAAGACACCGAAGACGCCGGCGCCGAAGTAGGTGATCGAGAATCGTTCATAGGCCGGTGATACCTGCACCGAGCAGTGCTCGATCACCACCGCCAACGCTGCCACGCCTCGAAGCGCGTCCAGGAATTCGAACCGGCCGCCCCGAGTGCGCACCTTTCCTTCGACCGGATTGACCGGACTGGTGACACGCTTATCCGATGTGGTCACATCGTCCCCCCGAAAATCGAACAAAGATCGATCGAAACATAGCCAGGGGTCGTGACCGGCGTCGAATCGTGGTGGCGCGGAGACTCGTTCGGACCGCCGCCGCGAGTAGAGCGAGATCGGCTCAGAAAATGATCTCGAACGGCGTTCTCTCACAGCAGCGTACGAAAATCATTCTCGAGCAATGTCTTTCACGAGCTCACCGGACTTCCACACCCGAGTGATATGCCGCGGGTCGGCGAGTGCGCCGATATCGGTGAGCGGATCGATATCCAGGGTGAGGATGTCGGCGTCGTACCCGGCCCGCAGTTGCCCGGAGAGTGGCGCCTGCGGGCCGAGGGTGAGCGGGGCTGTCGCGGTGGCGGCCTCGATGGCTTGGGCGGGGGTGAGGCCGGTGCGGACCATCAGTTCGAGTTCGATACCGTTGCGGCCCCAGCCATTCGGGGTGTCGATGCCGGAGAGCGCGATATCGGTGCCGCAGGCGATGGTGACGCCGTGCTGGTGCGCCAGGGCGATCGCCTCGGCGTGCCGGTCGCGGCTGGCGCGGAGTTTCGCGAGGGCGTAGGGCGGCACCGAGTCGGGGGTGGCGAGGAGTTCGGAGAGGATGGTCAGGGTGGGCACGAGGATGGCGCCGGCTTCCTTCATCGCCGCGCAGGCTTCGTCGTCGAGGTAGGTGCCGTGCTCGATGGTGAGCACGCCCGCCTCCAGCGCCGCCATGATCGCGGGTTTGCCGTGGCAATGTGCCGCCACCGCGCGTTCGGCCAGTCCGGCGACTTCGACGATGGTGCGTAATTCGGCGGTGGTGAACTGCTGGTGCATCGGGTGATCGACTTCGGAGAACGCACCGCCCGAGGCGCACACCTTGATGAGTTTCGCGTTGCGCCGCAACTGTTCTCGTACCGCGCGCATGCATTCGGCGGTGCCGTCGCACAGCCGCAGTTCGCCGCCATGATGGCCGAAATGCGAGACCCAGTCCAGCGGTAGCGCGTGCAGATCGCCGTGCCCGCCGGTGGTGGAGAGGATGGCTCCCGCCGCGTAGATGGCGGGACCGGGCAGCGTGCCCTCCGCGATGATCGGCGCGAGATGGATTCCGACGCCGCCGACCTCGCGCACGGAGGTGAATCCCGCGTCGAGTGCGGCGCGCAGATCGGCGGTGGCGCGGGCGGTGCGGACCGCGAGCGGTTCCATGGGTAGCTTCGCGAGATCCATTGCGGTGATACCGAGAAAGTGCCCGTGGCAGTCCCACATACCGGGCATGACCGTGCGCGCGGTGATCGTCGTCGCCCCCGGGGTGGGCGGCGCGTCGGCAGCGGGTCCGGCGTAGCCGATGGTTGACCCGGAGGTGATGACGACTCCGCCGGGGATGGCCGGACCGCTGCCGGGGATCAGGGTGCCTGCGTCGATTCGGTAGGTGGTCATGGTGTCCCCAGGATGACGCATGACGGTCGGTATGCCGCGAAAATCAGGCACCTGTCGCACGGGTTCCCGCGAGATTTAGGTTTTCTATAAGTTAACCAAATCGCTTGATACAAGGTCCCGCGAGAAGGATAACTCACGATTCAGATCTTTAGAGCGGCGAATATGAGCAGATGCCGCATCCGTTCACAAGATAACGATGAATTAGCTTAGCTGCACCCAGTTTTCGTGGAGTGCACACCCGGGTCTCGGGTCCGCACTCCAGCCCACACGACCGGACGACTAGCGGTAGGGCCGGTCGCCCAGAATGGCGGCGCGCTCCATTACCCGCCGATTCGGGAAGTAGTCGTTGACCGCGTAATGCTGCGTGGCCCTGTTGTCCCAGAACGCGATAGACCCTGCGGCCCAATGGAATCGGACCTGGTACTCGGGAATCCGGGCCTGCTGGAACAACTGTCGCAGCAGTTCCTCCCCCTCGGCCGCGTCCAGTCCGACGATATGGGTGGTGAACACCGCGTTCACGAACAGCGTCTTGCGCCCGGTCTGCGGGTGCGTGCGCACCACCGGGTGTGCGACGGGCGGGAATTCGGCTTGGCGGCGGGCGAGTTCGTCGGCCGAGAGGAACTGCCCGAACGGCAGTGTGAAGTCGTGGATCGCGTCCAGCCCGTCGATCCGCGCCTTGAGCTCATCGGACAGATTGTCATAGGCCGCGGCCATATCCGCGAACATGGTGTCACCACCGGCCGCGGGCACCTCCAGCGCGCGCAGCACGGATCCGAGCGCGGGCCGCTCGCGCCAGGTGACATCGGTATGCCAGGCGTTCTCGACGCCCGGGTTCTCCGCATCCTTGGCGAAGCGGACGATCTCGGGCACCTCGCCCTGCGGCAGGAAGGGGTGGATCTCCAGCTCACCCCACAGTCGCGCGAAATCGCGATGCTGTGTGCCGGTGAGGTTTTGGTCGCGGAAGAACAGCACCTTCCATTCCAGCAGCGCGCGATCGAGTTCGGCGAACAGTTCCGGGGTGACGGGCTCGCGCAGGTCGATGCCGGAGATCTCCGCGCCGATCAGATTGGTCTGCGGGGTAAGCGTGAACAACTCGTACGGCGCGCTCTCCGCACCGCCGGGCAGTCGATGCAGCGTGCGCGGCCCGGCGGCCAGGGAGCGGCCGGTCAACATCTCGCCGAGGGTGGCGTAGGCGGCAGTCATGGTGGATCCTTATTCCGTTGGGTGACTTCAGTTTCGGGGTGGCCACGGGGCTGTGAGGATGGCGGTGGCGGCGTCGACCAGCACGTCGAGTCCGAGATCGCTGAGATGTTCGGGCGGCTCGGGCTCCTGCAACCGCCGTTCCCGATCCGCCAGCGCGGTGACCACGAGCATGGCGACCAATCGCATGCGCTCGTCGAAGATCTCGCGCGCCAGGCCGTCGAATTTGCCCGCGAGCGCCGCGACCACGAGCCGCACGCTCTCGGCCTCGGGTCGCCGCATGGTGTTGATGACCGGATCGAACTGTGGCCGCCACAGGGTTTCGGCGATGAAGCGCAGATACCAGCTGGGTTCACCCGCGCGCTCGGGATCGTGCAGGGTGGCGGCCAGCGGTTCGACCAGCGCCCGCACCAGTTCGGTGACCGTTCCCGTCTCCCCGAGCGCGGCCAGGCGCGCCAGCCGTTGCGCGTTCACGGTGGTCATGCGCCACACGTACACGGCTTCGACCAGCGCGTCCTTACTGCCGTAGTGGTACGCGACGGCCGAGGTATTGCGCTGTCCTGCGGCGACGGCGATCTGCCGCAGCGATACCGACTCGATGCCGAATTCGGCGAAGAGCCGTTCCGCCGCGGCGAGGATCTGGTCTTTTGCCGCCATGCCCCCAAGTTAACGCAGTTGCGTTAATCCACACCCCAATTGATTCACCCGGATCTTTATTCACCGCGAGGCCGACGCGCCGGTGTTGTGATCTTGTCGCCGGACAGCCTGACTCGGCTCTTCGATGCGGCATCATTCGCGAGGTGAATCGCTTTCAGCCGCTTCCCGATCCCCGCCCGGACGATGCTCCTTGGCCGGACATGATCTGGCCGGTGCCGGAAGGCACCGAACTGGTGGGAGATGTCGTGCGATTGACGCCGGTGAACCCGGCCACCGATGCCGCGGAACTGTTCGCCGCACTGGATCACGATGCGGTATGGGCGCATGTCCCGGGCCGTCCCGCCGACGCCGCCGAGTTCGAAGACACACTGCGCCAGCGTGATTCGGTACCGAGCTGGCAGGTGTGGACCGTGCGCGCCGAGCGGCCGATCGGCGATCTGCCCGCCGGAGCGGCCCTGGGTGTGACGTCCTATCTGGACGCGCATCAGCACGATGCCTGGCTGGAAATCGGATTCACCGTGTACACACCGTCGGTGTGGGGCACCGCGGTCAACCCGGCCGCCAAACTACTGCTCCTCGACTACGCCTTCGGCACCCTCCACACCGGGCGGGTCCAACTCAAAACCGATGTCCGCAACCACCGCTCGCAACAGGCGATAGCCCGCCTCGGCGCGAGTTACGAAGGGACACTTCGCCGTCAGTTCCGCCGCGGCGACGGCAGCGTCCGCGATACGGCCATGTTCTCGATCATCGCCGAGGACTGGCCGGATGTCCGCGAACGCCTCACCGCCCGACTGCCGAGCGAATCACCCACCGCGCGTAGCTGATTCAGACCGCGATATTGACGCGCACCTCGGGGATGGAGCCCATGAGCGCCGCCCACTCCGGGTACAGCTCGAGTTTGCGCTGATTGGCCGCCATGATCTTGGCCCCGAGTTCGGGGTCCGGATCATCCGTGGTCTCGGGTCCGATCGCCAGCGCGGCCAGATGCGGAATGATCTCCGGATCACCCGCCAGATGCACCGGATCGTGCATGTACCGCTCCAGCGCGTCGAGATCGGACCAGGCCACGCACAGTGCGTGCGTATAACCGTCGGACGGGGTCCCGAGGTGCCGTCCGACCGTCGAGAAGGCGACGGACTCGACCGCGGCAGTGGCACGCATCAGTTCCAGTACCCGAGCCTTCTGCGTTTCGCCGGTTTCATCACGGAAACGGAATCTGAGCTGGTGAACGATCACATCTACCTCACTCTTTGAACTCGTCGGTTCAATCTTGTGCACTAGACGGTAGAACCCACACATTGAACCCGCAAGTTCAAAATTGTTGACCCGCTAGCATGTGAGTCGTGACGGGAGAGGCAGCGAGCCGAGGGCGCATAGACAAGCGGCAGGCCATCCTCGCGGCGGCCTTCGAGGTCTTCGCGAACCGCGGCTACGCGCAGGCGTGCGTACAGGAGATCGCCGATGCGGCCGGGGTGGCCAAACCCACCGTGTACAACCACCTCGGCGATAAGGAGACGCTCTACCGGCATGCCGTGGAAGCAGCGGCGGATCTGGTGGGTGCCGAATGCCTTTCGGCCATATCGAAATTGCGCGATCCGAACGCGGAACTGGAAGCGGCCCTGCGCGATTCCGCCTATCGACTGTTGCGTGTCTGCAACAGCGATCGGGCGCGTTCATTGCGCGCCCTGACCTACGCACAGCTGGCGACCTACCCCGACCTCGCGGATCTGGTCCAGGACCGCACCTCGCGGCAACTCGCCGAAACGCTGGCCGACCGGCTGGCCAGGCTCTCCCTGGCCGGCCGTTTGCGCCCCTGCGCCCCGGAGCGCGCGGCCGAGCAACTCCTCGCCCTGCTCACCGCGCCCCTGGAAGCGCGCTCCCGGCTGGGCACCCGGAAGGTATCGGTGGCGGAGCTGAAGTCCGTGGCGGACGACGCGGTCGACACCTTCCTCAGCGCATTCGGGCCCAGAACGTGAGAATGGCTCCCGACCGGGATCGGTCGGGAGCCATTCGGGCAGTGCGGCAACGTATTCGGCGAAATCAGCTGACGAAGGTCGAGACCATCAGTCCGGCCGGAATCGCCTGCCCCGCGCCGTTCTGATGCAACTGCACGTCGAGGATATCGCCGGGCTGCAGAATCTGTTGTGCGCCAACCGGAATCGTCACCGCCGTTTCGGCGGAGAGCGTGATGCCCGCGTCCAGGGTGAGCGTGCCGAGGGTCGCGACGGGCACGCCCAGTCGCAACTGGCGCACGCTGACGGTGGCGTTGTTGGTCCCGCCGCCCGTGGTCGTCGGATACCCGGCGGGGACGATGAGTTGCAGGTCGGTGACGGTGTCGCCGCTGTAGAAGGCCTGTGAGTACACGCCCGCCACGACCACCGCGTCCGCGCCCGCTGCGGCCTGGGCGGGCAGCGTCACTGTGTAGATCATGGAGTCCTCGCTCGGGTGCTAGGTGATTTGCAGCGCGCTGGTGGCGCCGCCGGTGATCGTGGCTCTCCAGTTCGGTGGGTAACCCGAGTTGTCCTGGACCTCCACCGTGAACTTGTCGCCGAGCGCGATCGGCACCGTCGCACTGGCTTGCGCCGGACTCGTGGTCGAGCTCGAGGAGAACGCGATCACGGTGCCGTTCTGCTTGATTCGCACAGCCAGGGTATTGGCGACGAACTGCCCGGCCGGGGCCCACGCGATACTCACCGCTACCAGCGCGTTCGACTTGACGCCCTGGGCCGGAAGGGCATCGGTGATCACCGTCGAACCCGGGTAGTGCGCGGTGTCGGCGGTCCAGCCGGTGAGCTGGGTCCAATTGCCATTGTTCGGCCCGTTCTGGTTGCCGTTCTTGGTCATTCCCGAAGGGGCGAACAGGCTGGCAGCGGCGGTGCCGCCGCCGGTGAACGAGGCGTTGACGCCGGTGACGGCCGCCAGGGTGCCCATACCGCTGCCCGCCGCGTTGAAGGTGGGCGGCGGGCCCGACTGCGTGGTGAGCACACCGGTCGCGCCGAAGGTCGCCAGGGCGGGAGCGCTTGCGCCGTTCACCGTCAGGGTGAGTACGGCCTTGCAGCCGAAAGCCGCGTCGGTGGCGGTGGAATTGGCGGTCGCGCCGAATTGCGCGGGCAGGATGCGGGTGACGCCCGCACCGAAGGCGAGCAGGTAACCCATCGAACCCGTTGCGCCGAAACCGATTTGCATCGGCTGCTGGACGGCGACCGCGGCGGTCAGGGTGCCTGTCGTACCGGCTTGCACCGGCAGTGCGCTCGATAGCGCGTAACCGGCCGCGAGCACGCCCGCGCCGGTGAAGCTCGCGCGAATGAACGGCGGGATGACCAGGACCTTGGCTCCGTCGATGACGACGAGCGGCGCCGCGGGCACGGTCCTGGTGATAGTCGGCGGGCTCGGCACCGCGACGACATTGGTGGGCGGCGCGGGCAGCGGTGCCACGATCGCCGCGGATGCAGAGCTCAACTGTGCCTCCGAAGGTGGTTCATACGGGACCGATCCGGCGGGTGGCAGTGGCTCGTAATAGCCTGTGGCGCCGGGTATCTCGAATCTTCGACGGATACCCGGCGCCGACCTGCCGCCGGCGGGCTCAGCTGATGGTGAAGCTCGGGGTGACCAGCAGTGTGCTCGGGCCGGGGACCTGGGTGGAGGCGATCTGCACGCGGTCGACCATGGTGCCACCGGTGGCGGCGGTCCACAGCGCGGCGTAGGTCCAGGTGCCGGCCGGCACGGTCATGGAGACCTGATTACCCGAGGCGGTGCCGGTGGTGACCGGGGCCCAGGTGACGGGCTGACGGGTGTAGCCGCCGCCGGTGGCCTCGGTGGCCGGGGTGCCGGTCGGGCCCGGGTCGGCGTTGTGAATGGACAGGAACAGGCCGGTGGCGCCGTTGATCAGGGTGTAGGCCTTGGCCAGGGCGGCCTGGGTGGTGGTGACGATGAGAGGCATGGATCGCTCCTTTTATGGTGTGGGTGAACGGATTTCGGCGGCGTGCTACGTGCGGATGACCGCGCCCTCGTACCAGGCGTAGGTGGTCGGCTGCGGGGTCGGATAGGTGACGAGCATGATGTAGCGCGAGTTGGCCGGGATGGCGTCGCAGGTAGCGCTGACGACGTTCCAGGTGGCCTGGGTCGAGGTCACCGTCGCGGGCCAGGACCCGAGGGATGCGCCGCTCGGGGAGGTCAGGTTGATCGAAACCGTGGTGCCCGCGGGGAAATTCACCCCGCCGGACGGCTGGATGGTCTGCACGAAGCTGGCGCCGGTGGTCAGCTTCAGCGGTTCGATGGTCGGCTGATACCCGAGGAATCCCGGGTCGATCGGTGCTGTCATGAGGTTCCTTCGGTATTGGGTGTTTCCGGCCCGACCGGCCAGGGGTCAGCCGGCGTTGTGTTCTACTTCGTCCATCAGTTCGCGGGACATGTGCAGATCCGGAATCCGCCCCGCCCGCGCGGCCTCTATCACGCCGCGCAGTACACCGAGCGCTTCCCGGAAAAGCCCTGTGACACGGTTCAATTCGCGGATGGACGCTTCCTGCGCCGCCTCCACCGCATCGAGCCGGAGGGTGACATCCCGCAGTTCGCCGGAGACCCGCGACAGCGTTGTCATGGCCATGTCGTTGACATCCTTGGCCGCCGCCACCTCGTAGCGCATTTTCTCGGTGGGCTGGAATTTGCGCGTCCGCACCCAGGCGAACAGTGCCGATATGCCGGTCCCGCCGAGGAATAACGCCGCGGTGAGAATCAGGTGCGGATCGGTGAATTCCATTGGGCGACTCCTAGAAAATAACGTAACAATGCGTGTGTGGAATTCCGATCGAAACAACCAACACAGTTGAATGAGACCCGCTGCTACGCAGCAGGTTTGGCCTGATCGGCCTTCCCGTCGAGCGAGTCCCGCAATTCGGTGACCGCGTCGACGAGTGTGAGATTCTGCCCCTGCGCGTTCTTCCCGAGTTGCGGCCATCCGCCGCCGTCGGGCCCGCGCAACTGCTCCCAGATCTCCCGCACCTTCTGCAGCAGCTCCTCCTGCTGCGCATCGGTCAGCGCCATGAAAACTCCCTGATTGGTCGAAAGCGTCAAGCCCAGCAGTGTTCTGAGCTGCTCGAATGTGCCTTTGAAGGCGTTGGCGTCGACAAGTTTCCCCGCGACCCGCGCCTGATCGGTGAACTGCAGCAGGTCGACGGCCTTGCCCCCGAACGCATTCCACGATCCACCGGCATCCCCGGGATACAGCTCCGCCGCGGCACCGGCCCCCGACACGTAACTGGACTGAATAAGCCCCGGCACCTGCGACAGATCCGGACACCCGATCCGCTGCCAGTACCACCGCGGAATATAGGAGAGATTGATGGTGCGGCCGAGCGCGTTCACAGCGTCGACGAAACCCCAAAAGGTCTCGATCCCACCGGAATTCGCCTCGAAGTCCACCATCGCGGCAGCATCCCCGAGATGCTCCACGAACACCTCGGCCTGCGCCCGAACATCACAGTCCCCCCGCAAATAGTGATACCCCGCCACCAGCAGCCCATTCTCATGCGCCGCCTCCCGATACCCGGGCCACGTGTAATCAACAAACCCATCCCCCTCGGATACTTTCGCAAAAACGAACCGAAAGCCCTCCCGAGCCACCCGAGCCAAATCAACATCCGGCCCGTTGTTATTGGATATGTCGACACCGAAGATCGTCACGCCGCCTCCGAAAGGATTGCGCTGAAGCGGCTTTCACCGCGAATGAGAAATCAGCGCATCAGAAGCAACCCTGTACTACGAAACGACAGTTGCGACAACAGTTTTCGCTGACGCTTGCAAGCGTAACAACAGCGATGTCTCGCACTCGGCCAACCGACCAACAGACCGGCTGTCGGCCCAACCCCCGCACCAGCAGGGGTCAACCGATTTGTTCGCGCATCCAGGCAGGAATTCTGTCAGTAGCCCTTGGATAATCCACGAGCTCTTGACGAATGTCGGTCGCGCTTGGCATCGGAACCCAATCAGGAAGGACGTTCCGGGAGAAGCCTGCTCGATGCGGCCCCGAGGCAGCACTTTCGATCCGCCCGCTCAGCCACGCTCCAGCGATCACGTCATACGTTGCCCTCTTGTGTTCGATCAGCAGACCACGCAACGTGTTCGACAACTCCACGTTCTCAACCACACCATCGGCGCGTTCCACCTGGATGCCACCATCACCATCATTGCCCGCCAAGGACACCCAGATCACAAGGACTTTCCAGCCCGGCGCGAGCAGGGCAGCCGCTTCACTGACAATCGCACGTTCATAGGCCTCTGTTCCAATATCGTTGGACCGCAAGGACTCCCACCGAACGGAGATACTCTCTCGCTCAAGACTCGAGTTGGCCACGTTCATCATCTCGAACACAGCCGACGGCGGTTCGGTCGCACTGAAGAGCACAATTTCGATCCTATCGACAGTCCGGATACCGGCCTCTTTCGCCATTCGGCGTACAGCGCCCGATCGAACAGCACCAAGATAAGAATTCAACTTCCTCCGAAAATCGTCTACCAGCTCCACACCGTCACCGTAATTACGATCCTCGGTCATCGCCAATAGAAGACGGCCATCCGACCCCACAGCAAGCTGATCTATATGACCTCTCTCACGCACCGTCATTGACCCGCGCCATATCCAGGGAAGAGTGCAACTAATGCATTATGAAAAGCCTCGACACGGTCGGCAGAATCCCAATTATGGTAACTTTTGCGCTCCCGGTACAGCTGCATCAATGCCGCAGCTTCTTCAGTTCGTTGCGCCAGTAAGGTTAGAATAACAGTGCCACGTAGTCGCACTGGATCCGGATTGGATCGATCGATAGCAGTCTCCGTCGCAGTCGGCGCCAAAACCAGCAGATCACTCACATTGGATCGAGAGTCGAGCCAATCCCGTACCGATCCATGCATATACTCCATAAACAGATCGACGCAATAATCAACATTTGCTTCCTCTGATATCCAAATCCGTGCCAGACCAACGTTCTGAGGGTTCTGGAAAAAGCCGAACTCAATACTTTCCAGCCGAGCAGGTACCCTGTTGCCCGAACTGGCCAGAGCCTCCGACGGCAATTCGGCAACAACGTTGGCGACTGCGTTCGACATCAACCAAGCAACGCCTACGAGGCCTACGCTCCCTCCGTCCCGGAGCAGTTTCGCTTCGATCACCGCAGTCACGTTGGGTTCACTCCCGTTCACAGACTCGAACCACGCATCTCTCCACTCCGGATATTGCGTACCCGGCTGTGCCTCGCTGCGCCCGGTCCACGGCGGGCAGCCGATGAACCCGTCGGATGCAAGCACGCCAGTCAGCCGCGCGACGATCAGTTCCATCAGCCGGTTCGCCGAAGCGGCAGTCATTTCGGTTTCCTCTCCACCCTTGGTGGCTCCATCTTGACAGCTGTGGCCAGACCGCGCGCTCATCGGCGGCCCAGAAAAGCCATGAGGCTCAACTGATCTGCGGATCGACTCGAGTTCTCGCCTGCCCCCGGTATCGAGACATGAAGAGTCAATGATTGGTTGACGTCCTTCACGCTCGAGCCATTCCTGTCCGATGCCGACATGCCGGCAAGCGCCGCATTGAGCGGAGCGAGCAGATCTGGAACCTCAGTCGTCATCCCTGCCATCGAAACGAATCCGAACACCTTGGGCAGTCCCATCACCTTAGGGGCACCGCCCAACACCTCGGGAGAGACACCCAAAATCTCTCCCGAGTACTTTGTGAAATCATCCATCGCGCTTACGAGCGCCTTGCCCACCGCCAGATCAGAGGGAGGCAAGAGACCCACAGAGTCAAGCGCGTCGCTACGTATTTGAAAATACAAGGCACCGACAGCGTCATTGGCTGCACGTGCACGTCGTGCAGCCTCGGCATTGGTTTCAGCCCATGCCGCAAGCTCTTCCCTCCACTTCTTATCACCATTCGTCGTGAGGCTGCCGGGCGGCCTGTCGTTAGCAGCTCTCCATACAACCTTGTCCGTTGGACCCCATCCGTCATTCCAAACGTAAGTTGTCACCCCGGATACCTCAACATCCTCCGAGATCCCGAGTCTTTCGAGTCTTTGCCGGAGGATATCACTTCCATCGTCACCAATATTAAGACGCAGATTGCCTTCCTTGTATGCGCCGTACCCAGGAATCTGATTCGGAGTGTACCCGCCACCTTTCCATTTCGATTCTACAAAGAATATCTTCCCATCTTTCTCTACAATAAAATCGGGCTCGAAATACTTGCCCGGATGACCCGGGACTTCAATTGATGCTTCGCTACCTTCAGCGATGATATTAAATCCATCGTCAATTAATTTTGCCCTGGTCAAACCTTCACCGATATCACCACCAATAGCACTCACATTCCCCTTACCGGAAAGCGAAGAGGTTTTCCACGGACTCTTGTCACCAGTCAGATCAACCATTCCCGTTCGCTGGTCGCCAGTTGGCTTGGTATCCAGCTTCGTCTGATTGTTCTGCGCTGCAGATGGCTTATCCAACGAGTCCGTTGTGGTTGGCTGACGACCAAGCGGGAGCTCTTCGGCCGGAGCTGGTTTTGCCCCTCCATTCACGCGAATCTTGCCATCGACCCCCATCGTCTGACCGGTCTTCAAGAGCCCCTTAGGCGTGTTGTCGGTCATTTCAATGACGGCGGCGATTTGATCGTCACTGATCTTCTTTTCAGATACCTTGCTTGCCCGGATCTCGTCAATAATATCTTCGTAGCTCATGGGGGCTCTCCTCATCCGGTCAATCCGCAGCACCAGATAGCGCATTGACGGTTCGGGGTAATCACCCAGCGGTGCGCCGCCGTCACCACCAATAGGCGGATCGGGCGGGCCGGTGGGGCCCCTACCGCCGGGTCCGCGGCCAGTCGGACCGGTTCCTGTGCCGCCACCGTGCCCACGCCCTCCACCCCCGGAAGGAGTCTCGATATCTCCGCGCCCAGCCGCGCCCCCGGCACCTCTTGCGTCGCCACCGAGTCCCAGCCTGATTTCGGCGCTCTTGACACCACCGACAACATCGGCGAGGGCCGGTTCCTGTTCCAGGATTTCGTCGAGTACGACATCCAGGTCCGCCCTCGAGTTCGCTATGAATTGGTCGAACTGATACTGGCCGTCCTCCCAGGTAACACCCAGATCCTTTCGAATTCCATCAAGAAGCAGATCGAGCGGCGTGGAGTTGAGCCCAGATGTATTCGGTTGTGCGCCTGCGTTGTTCGGCGATGGCCGCGGATCCGACATATTCGGGTCCGATTCCCTGCCTGGCAAATTGCGATTGGTGAGGCCATTCATTCCCGGTTCTGGCCGATTGAGTCCATCGCCCCGACTACCAGGCCCTGATGCGGTGGGTCGTTCACCAGTCGGAGGGATATCGAGCGGGTTAAGACCGTCGCGGAACGCCTGCTGCTGAACGAGAGAGTCGTTGATCGCCTGCTGTCGAAGGGCTTCCGCGATCTGTTTGTCTTGGCCGTCCGCGAGGGCCCGACCGTAGGCAGTGTCGCCAGCTTCATGGGAGACGATGTAGTCGCGTATCGCATTGCTACTCGCCGCCGCGGCTTCTTCGGTGGTTGCGCCTGCGGCGAGCGCATTGCGTGATGCGGCTCGGGCGGCCAGGGTTGCCCCCACACGCTCTGCCAGTGACGCCGCACCCCTGACCAGCAATCCGGGGAGACTCGCGAACACGGACGCATCCAGTACCGCAAGACCGAGATCCAATGCGGATGGCCAAGGCCGAAGGTCCTTGACAGGTGGTACGTAGGGGAAATTCCAGTCTGTAGCAGATCGCGTCGTATCGTCCGGGGCCCCGAATGGGTGCGGGAGGAAGTTCTGTTTGATCGGCTGCCAGATGAGATTGTTTGCGAGATCGACTGCGACCTGCCCGCTATGTTTGAAGCCGTCGAGCAGACCGGTGGCAGGGATTTCCGGCGGAATGACGTAGCTGTCGATGACGTAGCCACTGGGGTCAGTGGTAATGACAGTCGGCTCACCGATGGCATTCTTGGTTGTGGTGACGGTGTTGAGAGGTTGGTTGCCGACATAGGCAGTAGTGGATACCGTTCCGTCCCAATCGATATGGGTCTTCTGAACGAGGTTGCCAGCCTTGTTGGTCATCGTGCTGTCGGTGATGCCACCGACCGTGTGGCTCAGCGTGGCGTTGCCCTTGCCATCGGTCACCAACACGTCCTGCCATGGCTTCTCCGCGCCATCCAAGCCGCCGTGTTGGGTCGTCACCCGATGAATGCCATTGCCGATGTTCTCCGTGAGAGTGATGGTGCCGAATCCGTCGTCGGTTATCAGCTTTCCGCCCGTATCAACGGAGGTGATCAAACTATGCGTAAGCGGGTTGATTTCCTGAGTGACCTTCCATGGCTTGTCGTTTGCGTCGCTGCCACCACCGGTGGTCTCCAGCGCGGTGCCACTTCGGGTCAGGAGACTGTTGGTGGTTGTCCCGTCATCGTTCTTCCATTGCCCTGTTTGAATCGGCTTGTTGGTGTAGTCGAGTACCGGGGCGGGGGCGGGCACACCGCTTTTGGGAGGTGGAATGATTTCCGTTTTGGTGTAAGGCTTTTCGTTGCCATCACTACCGCCACCCATGGTGACCACCAGTGTCGAGCCATCTGGTTGCGGCGTTGAGATGACCTTCTCTCCACCCGCGTTGAAGCTGATCGTGGAGTTCGGGTTGAGCGGATCGGTGGACTGCGGAGACATGTCACTACTCGCGTTTCTTTGATCTTCGAGTACAAGAAAGCCGAAGGCACCCAGCTGGGCTGGGTGCCTTCGGCTTTCGGGATATTGGGGGTCAGTAGCTGATGAATGCGCCGTCGAAGTAGGTGTTGGGGCCGGTGATGGTGGCGTTCGCGTTCAGGGAATAGCCGGGGCAGACCAGGGCTCCGGCGGGGAGGTAGACGGTGAAGGTTTCGGCTCCGGCGGTGTTGTAGACGTTGTTGGTGGCGTTGTGGCCGTAGCGCAGGACGGCCCAGGGGCCGGCAATCGTTGGGGCCCACCAGAGATCGCAGCCGGGGCCGTTGATGACGGCGGCGGTGAGGTTGTAAGCGATGGAGATGGCGTACCAGCCGGCCTTGGTCACTTGGACTTGGCCGCGGCCCTGGTCGACTATCGTCACGTTGCTCGCCGGAACCCGGAGGGTGTCGAAAGTGTTTGCGGGAAAGCGGACTTCACCGCTCGGCGCGCCGATGGAGGTGGATAGGCACATCAGACTCCAGCCGGTGCCCGAGACATTGGGGGCGGCCAGGTCGGCGATACTCAAACCGGCGATATTGAAGGAGAAGGACCAGCGCAGGCCGGTCCAGTAGTACTGGCTGCCGAAACCGAAGTGGCGGTTCGCGGGGCCGACCGGGCTCGCCTTGCCGGGGTCGGTCGCCGAGGCTACGGGCGCGCCGTTCACGAGCACCGCGTAGGTGCTGCCGACACAGTCGAGGGTCAGCGTGTCACCGGTGTGCACGGGCGCGGAGGCGGTCGCCCAGGTGGTGAAGTTGAAGCTGCCGTTCACCCGGGTTCCGTAGCCGACCGAGACCTGGGTGCGACTGGCCACCGCCCAGACGAACGAGGACAGATCCGCGGTCGCCCGGGCAATGAGAATCGCGCCGACGAGATCGGAGCTGCGGTCGGTGCCCATCACCGCGGAGACCGCTTGATCATCGGTTTTCGTTGTGCGAGCGGCGTTTACGGCGACGACGAAGCCGGTGCCCTCATCCCCGTTCTGCGCCAGGCCGACTTCACCGTAGGTGATCACCAGGTCCGCGACCGGGCCCACTTTGAACGTGGCGTAGTCGGGGCCCAGGTCGGCGCGGTCGAAAATGTCGCTGAAAACGCTGCCGCCGCCGTCCTGGGCGCGCTGCCCGGCCAGCAACCCACTGATCACGGTCGAATTGGCGGCCGTGGACCCCTGGGCGGCGTCGGCGGTCGAACTCGCGTTGCCCGCACTGGATTGCGCGCCGGTGGCCGCGTTCAAGGCGCGCAGGGTCGCCGCGTTCATACTGCCGCCGCCACTGGCCGCGCCGGTGAACGCACTCGTGATGCCCGCGACCACCGACGCGTGCGCCGATTCGAAGGTCACCGATTGCAGTGCGGAGATATTGCCGCCCGCGGTGCCGGTGTAAGCGCCTGCGGGGACGGATTTGTCGGGCGATGTCATGCGAAATCCTCTGTGCTACAGCCAGTTCAGCAGCGCGCCGTCGAAACAGGTGTACGGGCCGACCAGCGAATTGGAAGTTTGGGTGGACAGACCCGGCGCGACGACCGCGCCCTTCGACAGGTAGACGACGAATGAGCCACTGGTGGCATAGGCGTTGCCGACCGGATTGCCGTCCTGATCACTGCTGCCGCCGTCACCGACGGCCCCGGCCCGGAGCAGCCCCCAGCTGCCGCCGAGGCTCGGCGCGCCCCAGAGTTCGGTGCGCATGGCGTAGTCCAGGCTCGCGAAGTTGTACGCGATGCTGATCAGATACCAGCCCGCACGGTTCACCTGCACCTGTCCGGCACCCAGATTCACGATCGATACGTTGGCGGCCTGCCGCACGGTGTCGAACACACCCGTCAGGCGCGTCATCGAACCGGCGCCGCGGGCGACACCGGTGGTGCTGCCCCGGACCAGACTCCAGCCGATGCCGGTGGGGGCGGCCGCCTGCTGGTCGGCGGCCGTCAGCCCGGCCACCGAGAACGAGAACTTGCCCGAGCTGTACGAGCAACCGAAACCCACCGCACGACGGGAGGATCCGGTCGGTACGGAGCCTGCGGCATCCGAAAAGCCGAGTACGGGAGAGTTGTTCACCAGCACCTGGTAGTTGCTGCCGACCGCGGTGAAGGTGACGGTGTCGCCCGTATTCACGGTCGTCGCGAGGGAAGTCCAGTCGCTATAGGTGTTCGTGCCGCCGCTGCGGGTACCGGAACCGATGTAGATGACGGTCGAGTAGATCCACGCGTAGGCGAAGGTGGTGAGTTGCGGATCGGCGCGCAGGATGATGCCGGTGGCGACGTTGGCGGCATTGTTCGCCGCGCCCATCACCAGCGATACCGACTGATCATCGGTCTGTAAAGCGCTGGTGTTCAAAGCGATTGTGGATCCGGTACCGGTGTTTCCGTTGGGATCCAGACGTACCTGATTGCCGGAGATGATCAGGTCCGCGACCGGCCCGGACTTCACCGCGGTGTAGTTCGGGCCGAGCGTGGTCCTGGCGAAGCTGTCGTTGAACATGCTGCCTGGCGTGGTCGACGGAGCGGGCGGCGGTAGCAGCGAGGCGATCGAGGCGGTATTGGCCGCGGCGGTGTTCTGCGCGGCCGATCCGGTCGACTGCGCGGTGCTCGAGCCCATCGCGGCGGCAGTGGCCGCGGCCGCCGACGTGTCGTTGTCGCCGTTCATGTTCTGGCTCGCGGTGTTCACGCCCTGGTACGAGGCGAACAGATTGGCGACGGTCGCCTGCTGAACTCCGGCCCAGGTCACCGATTGCAGATTCGCGACATTGTTCGGCGCCGACGACCCGACATACGCGCCGGACGGGACCTTCCGGTCGGGGGAAGTCATCGAATGTCCTTAGGTTCAGTAGCTGAGCAGGGTGCCGTCGAAATACGTTGCGGGACCGGTGATATTGGCATTCGTCGGCACGAAGTAGCCGGGTGCGACGACCGCGCCCGCCGCGAGATAGAGCACGAAGGTCGCGCTCGTATTCGTGGCCGCGGCCTGGGATGTGAGTGGGCCCTTGCGCGCCGCGGTGAGTGCCGTGCCGAGGCCGGGCGCGGTGCAGACATAGGTCCGGAAAGAACTGACGGACCGATCCAGCTGGAACTTCACCGTGACGCCGTACCAACCGGCCCGCTGAATCTGCACCCGGCCAGCGCCCTGATCGAGCACGGTGACATTGTTGGAAGTCATCGGCCCGCTGAAGGTGCCCCCGGGAAATACGGTCGGGACATTCACCGCCGGAGCCGCGACGCTGGCCTGCGCGGCCATCTGCAATGACCAGCCGGTACCGACGGTCGGCGGCGCCTTCATATCGACAGCAGTCACACCGGCGGCGTTGAACGAGGAGTTCCTGCCGAACCAGCCCGCGCTATAGGAGATTCCGAATCCGAAGGACCGGTTCGCGGCGCTCATCGGCGTCATCTGCTCGGCATCGGTCCACTGCACGATCTCCAGGCCGTTCACGAACAGGGTGTAGACGGATCCGATCGCCTCCAACAGCACCGTATCGCCCGTATTCACCCGCGCCACAGCCGATCTGGTCTCGGTAATGGTGGTGACCATGTCCTTGCGGATGCCATAACCCAGCGTGACCCGCCCCGCGGCGACCTTCGCACAGGCGAAGGTGCGTAGATCCGCCGCCGCGCGAGCGATGAGGAAGGTCTCGGGACTGCCCTGACCGCCGCCGCTGCCCATCACCACCGACACCGCTTGATCATCGGTCTGAGTGGTGGTCACCGAGAGCGCGATCACATTGCCGGAGCCCAGGTTTCCCGTGCTCGACAGTGCACACTGCTTGTTGATGATCACCAGATTCGCGACCTGTCCGGTCGTGAAGGTGTTGTAGCCAGGTTGCAGCGACTGCCGATCGAAGATGTCGGTGAAGACGGTGCCGCCGTAGTTCAGACCTTCCTGGGAGGCGGTCATACTCGCGACGACGGAGGCGTTGGAGGCCGTCGTGGTCTGCACGCTCACGGCCGTCTGCTGTGCGTTGCCGGCGGCCTGTGCGGCGGAGTCCGCCGCGGACAAAGCGTTGTGCGCGTTGCCCATCAGGCCCGCGTTCGCCATGCTGACATCGGAGAACGAGCCCATCACATTGGCGACGACCGCATCGCGCGCACCGGCCCAGGTCACGGCCTGAAGGTTGGCGATATTGTTCCCCGACGCGGCGGAACCGCCGTACGCGCCGGAGGGTACGTGCTTATCAGGTGAGGTCATCTTCGGCCTCGATTGTGTTGTCCGCGTGCCCTTCCGAAGCCGTGGCGGCGGGCAGTTCGAGCAGTTCGGCCAGATGATCGAGATCGCCGTTGGCGCGCAACTGCTCGATGATCCGGGCGCGTTCGTGATGCGTCAGCTCGGTCATATTCGGCGCGGTCGAATGCGCGGCCCGCGGCGTGCCCTTCGGCAGCCAGTCGCCGGAACCATTGAGCCACTGGCCGTGGCCGCGGGCGGGCGGATGGTATTCGTTGACCTGCAGGTCCGGATAGTGCCGGAAACCCAACTCCCACAGGTGCTTCGACCATTTGCGCAGCACATCGGGGTGCACCATCAGCGGCGCCCGCTGCTGTCCGGGCAGACCGACGAGCGCCCAGAGAAATGCCTCTTCGGGCTTGGTCGGATCAAGGTTCTCGTGCAGGGGAATAGCCATGGAACACTCCGTTTTCAGGAAAGAAGGGATCGATCAGTCGGCCGCGGGCCGGTCCACCAGATGTGCCAGATCACCGTGATCACGCAACTGCCGCACCACATGCGCCCGCTCCTCCGCCGTCATCGCCGTGACATCCGGCAGATCGGGCACGCGCACCGGCTCCGTCCCCTGCGGCAACCACTGCCCGAGCCCATTGAGCCAATGGTGATGCCCGCGCGCCGGCGGATGGAATTCCTTGGTCTGATCATCGACAGAGTGCCGAATCCCCAAGTCCCACAAATGTTTCGACCACTCCCCCAGCGTGCTCGGATGCACCATGAGCGGCGAATTGCGCGGCCCGGGCAGCCCGATCAGCGCCCAGACGAACGCCTCCTCCGGGGTGTCCTGATCACAATGCTCTTGCAGCGGAATAGACATGAAGGATCTCCAAAGGTGAAGTGGGCGGCCACGGAATTAGGCTCAGTGCAACGGGATTCGCGCGATTCGCGCCGACATCCGACGTGGGTCGATTCAGGACCCGACTACAACGGAAGTTTATCCCGGCAGGCATGACACCCGGCCGATCGTGCCCAACAGGACTATCGAATAGTCTTGTGGCCCAATGGAGTTCCGATAGCTTCGGACTACCGCCCGGAATCGACGGGCAATCTCCACCACCAATGGCTATCCGGCATTCCGCCCGGAATATCGCCGTCGGTCAACAAATCGACGTCCGGTGCCCGATCACGCAGCCACTCGTCCATCTCCACGAGCGACTCACGGATGTCGCGATCAGCGTCGAACAACTCCCCCGCGCCCGGATAGCGGTCCCGGAACAGCTGCAACGCCGACCGCCGAAAACACGCGTCGTACCAGCCATCGTCGATGGAATTGATCGCCGCGTGCAGCGAGTCGAACACATACGGGAACAGCCCCCGGGTATTGGCCGCGACCAACGCAACGACCCGCTCCCGAAACTCGACGAGCTCGGGGAACTCGGAGCTCTCGGCGATCCCGCCCTCGGTCCGCACCACACCGGCCATGCCGCGCGCGAACGCGGCCTCACGCGCCCGGGCATCCTCCGGCCGCGTGTTGTTCAGCTCGAGCGACAGCCGGAAGCCCTCGACTGCGATGCCCATGGCGGGCAGACCCGGACCGAACTCGGTGGTCATCTCATCCGCCTTCAATGTTCGAGCGCCGGTGGGCGTGCAGGTTCGCGGCCGATATCGCGTACTCCCCATAGTATTTCGACCGCGATGCGCTGAAGGCGCGGGGAATGCGCGAAGGCGCCCCCGCTTTCGCTGGGAGCGCCTTCGGCGTCGAGGGGTGTGGGAGTTACATCTGCACCGCGAGGGACATGATTTCGTCGACGATGTCGGCGACGATTCGCATGGATTGGGCGAAGGGCATGTCGTGGTCTTTGTCGGTGCCGAGGGTGATTTGCCACTGGGGGCTGGCATTTCGGGACCAGGCGAGTTCCAGTTCGGTTACCTGGTCGATGTAGATCTTGCCCACGGGCATGCCCTTGATGGTGGAGCCGACTCGGTCGCCCAGGAAGAAGTGGCCCTGGCCGGCGTCGCCGATCAAGTAGGGCTCGCCGTTGGCGACGGTGAGTTTGTGGGTGTGGTGGGTGCGGGTTTTCCACATGCCCTCACCGAGGGAGAGCAGGGCGCCGAGGGTGTAGGCGCGGTCGGCACTGGTTTCGAAGTGTTCGAAGTAGTGGGACCAGCCAGAGGCCGCTACTCGATCGGCGGCGTAGTGGCGTTGCCAGGCCAGCAGGGTGTCGGTGAACAGGGCCATGGCGATGACGTTGACGACCTCGGTGGCGCCTTCGGTCAAGGCCGACAGGATCGGACCCGCGAACGGGACCTCACCGAGGATGCCGCCCATGAGGAAGCCGACGAACTGGATCGCCGAGGAAATGGCCTCGTTGACGCCGGGGGCCGAGTGACCACCCGTGACGACCTGAACCGCGCTGGACGGCTGCACGATGAACGACGACGTCTGGATGCCGCAGTGATCGTTCTGCCGATAGACGACCCACGGATTCGAGGGCAAGGTGCCCAGATAGCCCGGAGTCTTGTATGCCGCAGGGATATTCGGGTCCGGCAGGGGGTGATCGATCTGATCGTAGAAGACGCCGTCGGCGTTCTTCTCGAAGGAATCCCACAGGTGCGCCAGGCCGCCCCAGACATCACCGCCGCGGGATGTATTGGTGGTGAAGCCGGATTTGTCGATGATGTCGACGACCAGGCAGCCGTGGCGCAGGTTGGCACCCGGCCAGGGCAGCGGATCACCCTTGAGCCAGCGCCGGGTCTGCACCATGAGCTCGCCGGTTTGCAGTGTGCCCGAAGCACATTCGTGCCAGTTCTTGAAGCGGGAGCCGAAGATCGTCCACACCGAGTTGTCGGTGTTGTACGGGGTGGGCTTCACCGCGATCAGCCACTGGGACATATTAAGGTTGCCCCACTGCGCCGAATCCATCGGATCCGACGGGACCGCCCACGAACTACCGTGCAGGCGAAGCAGATTCATCATCAGGGCGGTCTTGAGCACCCAGATGCCGGGTCCGGCGAGCATGAATTCGCGCGGGAACTGCACTGCCTCGGGCAAGAACGGGTTGGACCAGCAGATGATGTGCTTGAGCTCCTCGTAGGAGTGCAGGAAGCTCAATTCGACCGTGGTGGTGCCCTGTTCGTCGGTCTTGAGGACCGCCTTCTCCAGCCGCCCATCCCAGCGTGCGCCGTCCTTGTCGACGGTGATGTGAATGTTCTGGGTGGTGCGGCCGGAGCGCGGGTCGTCGTTGTAGATATCCATGGCCCAGCGGGCCAGGTAGTAGTCGTAGGGCAGCACCAGCACACCGACGCCGGTGTCGTTGAGCGTCCAGCGGAAGTCGGCGCTGACCTCCGCACCGCTCACACCGCGCAGCACCCAGTTGCCGTCCCACAGCCGGACCAGCGGGCGGGCGTAGCGCTGAATCTTGCGCTGCACCTTGGCGGCCTGCGCGGTGGAATAGATCGCGGGCAGATCGGTCACGTAGGTCACTGCAGCCCCCACGGCCGAGACCAGTTGCGCGCCTGCACAACCAGGACCGAGGCACCCGCGGGCGCGCCGTCGACGGTGACGGGCAGCGCGGTCGCCGGGGTGTACGGCGGCACCGGATACATGAAGCTGACGCCGTTCATCTGCGCCCACACTGGAGTGTTGTCACGCGCGACGATCATCTCCTCCATCGGATCGGTGTCGATGGTGAGGTCCTGACCGGCGGCCGTCTGCGGCAGCGTGATGGTGCGCGCGGCGAAATTATCGGCGGCCCAGGAGAAGTCGGGCAGCGTCCACAGACCCGGCGCGGAAACCACCCAGCGCAGCCACATCGGCTGATCTGTCGGGTTGGACACCGTGACGGTGCCCGATCGCGCCGGATTGGTCCCGGTGGTGTCGGCGGGCGACACCCAGGTCGCCGTCGCATCGCTCTCCACCCACCACGGATTGCCCGCGGTGCAGGTCATCACGACCTTCGCCAGCTGCTTGAGATGCGGATCCTTCACCGGCTTGAAATCCGGCTGCTCCGACATCCGCAGCGCCAGCGAACGCGAACCGAAATCGGTGGTCACGGTCAGCGTGCAGTCCCGGTCGTAAGCCCAAGCCTTGCGCCAGGCGCTGTCCACAGCCTCCCAGCTGCGTCCCGCCGACTCGAAGATATTCACCCCGAATACCAAGTCGCGCTTATTGGTTCGGTAACCACCGAACGAGGATCCGGTCTGAAAGGCCGACTGGTTCCAGATGGTCGTCACCGGCGCGTCGTACAACCCGCTCGGCGCGGTACCGAGCTCGACCCCCTCCCGGCCCCGTCCCGATCCGGCGAGAGTCCACGTCGAACCATCGACTCCCGTCAACGTAATCATGGCAGCATTGGGCGCCACAGGTTCACCTCTGTTTCTGTAGGAAATTCGACTGCAGTGGAACCAGCCGACCGATACGCGAAATCACGCGGAGTCGGAATGCGCCTCGGAAGACCGAAATCGGCACGGCGGCAACATGACTCGCTGGCGCTGCAATCTTATCCAGCTGATCGGAGCAGCTCCGCGAAATGCCCAACAGCTCGCCGGTCAGTCCAGCAGGGTGTGCCGCTGCTCCCAGAGCTTGGCCTTGGCGAACGCCTCGTGCACGTCATAGGTCGAAACCCGAACCGTCATAGAGCGATCCACCTGCTGACCACGACCATGTGGACCGTTCGGGGTGGCTCGCACCTTCGTCAGCGCCGAGGCGACCATCGTCTCCATCTGCTGCATGTACTTCTTCATGTACAGCGGATCGTCGTTGATCGCCTTCAGCAGTGGACGATTCACCGAAGCCGAGGCCGCCTTGACGACGAACTCACCATCGGAGAGGTACGCGGGGATCTTGTCGCCGATAGACGAACCCGGACCCTTGACATCACCGGCACTGATCGAGCCACCGGCGGCGCGCGGCAGCGGCGGAGCCTGGGGCTCGGGCAGCGGCACCGGATTCGACGGAATCGTGGGCACACTCGGCTGGCGCGTCGGCGGAACCGCCGTCCGGGGAGCATTGGGCGATACCGGCCGTGGATCATCGGGAGGTGTGCGGGGCTGCTGGTGATCAGCCCACTTCTCGATGCCATCCTTGGCGTCGAGCGCCCAGTCACCGCCGTACTCCGAGCCGTACTTGCCACCGAAGAAGCCGCCGGCGATGCCACCGACTCCCATACCGATGACACCGCCGATCAACGCGCCCGGAATACCGCCTCCCGCCGGTTCGACCACTTCCCCCGCGGCACCGCCGACGAGCTCACCACCCCACGTGCCGACAGCGCGCCCGAGCATGGCACCACCCAGGGTTCCCGCGATGCGCCCGGTCGCCTGCCCGCCGAGTTTGGTGAAGTAGTCTCCCCAGTCATCGATTCGGCCTTCGTGATTGTGCTTGTCCTGCAGATCCTTGATCGCGTCGATCGCTATTCCGCCGATGAAGTTGGTGCCGCCGATACCTTTTCGCAGCACCGTGCCGGGGGACCACAGGTGATCGGTGTTGTTCCATTGTTTGCCCATCCAGGGCAGTACCCGGTCGCCCAGGGAATTCGGAGCATCGGCCAGCAACGGGCTGGACAGCGGATTCACCACCTCCGCCGCATGCTCGATCGCGTTGCCCACGCGGTTGGCACCGTTCTTGATCACGGGCACAACGGTGCTCGGATGCTCCACCGCGTTCAGAACCTGACCGCCGTGGGTCTCGACGGCGTTGACGACACGATTCGCACCGTTCTTGACCACCGGCGCAACAGCACTCGGCAGCACCGCGTCGGCGACCTTGCTCGCGCCCTCTTTCACGATCGGCACGACGGTGCTCGGATGCACCGCGGCGTTGATGACCGGCCGGTAGACCGTGCTCGGATGCTCGACAGCATTCACCACGCTGTCTTTCGCATGTTTGAGCTTGTCCCACATACCCATTGGGTACCTCCGTTCTCAGGAGTCCGATATCAGCGTTTGGCCAGTCGTGCGTGCATCAGTGCGGTGCGATGCTCGTCTCGAGGCACGCCGCGGGAGCGGGACTTCTGGCTGAGGATGACGTCGACTCGTTTGTCTTGCTGTACTTGACGATTCGTGCCGAAGAGTCCGCCGGCGCCGGGCAAGGGCCTGATCGGGACGTGCATCGGGGCGGGAAGGAAGTCGGGCATGGTGATGCTTTCGATCGATGGGTTACCAGGACCAGTCCTCGTCGGCATCGGCCTCGACTTCCTCGACCAGTTCGCCCGGGGTGTCCGGGACCGGTGGGGCGGTGAAGAGGTCGATGAGGGCCTGCATGGAGTTGGCCCGGCGTTCCTCCCTGGCGATTTCGACCGCGGAGATCGGGCGTGGGAGGGGGCGGACGGTGGGCGGGTCGGAGCCCGCGGCGGCGATGATGGTGGCTTGGACGCCGTTGAGGGCGTCGATGATGGCCATCAGCATGTAGGTGTCGAGGGTGTAGCCCTCGGGGCGCGGCCCGGAGGGGGTGTCCTCGTCGTGGTCGTCGCCGAGTTGTTCCTCTTCATTGAGGCGCTCTTCGGCGAGTTCGTAATCCATCAGGACGGCGCTGCGGTAGTGGCTGCCGGTGGGCAGCCGGTCCTTGAAGGACATGATGGTGCGCCAGTCGCGGGTGCGGATATCGTTGGGCCCGAAGCAATCCCGGACGTCGATGCCGCGCTCGAGCAGGTCGTAGTCGAGCGCGGCACCGAAACGTTCCCAGAACTCTACGAGCCCTCGGATCCCCCCGGCAGCTCCGTGGAGCCCTGGCCGAACAGGTGGGCGTAGAGGTCGCGCTGGAAGGCGTACCAGTCGTCGGTCGGGCTGTCGGCGAACAGTTCCTCCACGGCGTCCGCGTGCTCACCGAGGACGATCGCCATCTGCTCGTCGTCATCGCGGGTGCCGCGCAGGGCCTTCAGTTGGCCGCGGGTGACGGGCGGGATGGCGATATCCGCGGTGAGCCGATACGGGGCGCGGCGACGCGGGGAGAGCTCCTGCTGGAGCTCATAGAACCGGCCGACACCTTCGTTATCGACTGCGGGGGAAGGCTTTTCGGTAGTCACTTTCTTTACTCTCCGGTTGTGTGGGAACGAGGGGTGTCAGGCGCGCTTGCGCGACTTCGCCGGAGCGGCGGCCGCTTCGGCAGCCTCGACCGGACGGTGGCCGAGCGAGAAGACCGCGTGCATATAGGCGGTGGCGTTGGGCACGAGGTACTCGCGCTCGCCATCGGTCATGGTGACGGGGAAATGGGCAGGAATGGCGGACATGGTGACCCGCTTTCTTCTCCGGATGAAGGACAGAAAAGTGTGGATGCGTGCCGCGACCGGAGAAGCACGGCACGCATCCACGTTCGGGCCGTCGCTACGCGACGGAGATGGTGCCGGTCAGCTTGGGAGCCGCCGTCGCGGTGGGCCACGCGGGCGTGGTCACCGGCGGCACGAACGCGACCTGGATGGTGCCGGAACCCAACGTATTGGTCGGCGTCACCACACCGGTCGAGCTGATGGTGACCGCACCGATCAGACCCGACTGCGCGGTGTAGCTCAGCATGCTGGACGGGATGACACCACCGAACTGGTCGGTCACGATCAGCTGCAGCGAACCGTTGCTGCCCTTGACCAGCGACTGCGGTCCGGCGGGCGCGATGTTCAGCTGGCTCACCACGTACGGCATGCCGGTCGAGGCAACCAGCTTCTGCCAGCCGGCGCCGGCGTAGGCGTGCGCGACCGCGAAGCCGGCGGCGTCATCCTTGAACGCGACCATGGTCAGCTTGTTCGACATGACGCCGGTCGGAACCCACTGCTCGCCACCGAATTTCGAGACCGCGACCTTCGGGAGAATCTTGATCACGTAGGTCGGCAGCGAGTCGTTGCCGTCCTTGCCGATCACGATCGCCGAGTAGTAGGTGATGTTCTCGGCCGACGGCTGGGCGAACCAGACCTCGCCGTTGGTGGTGCTCGGCGTCATGGCCGACAGGGTGGCGCTCGTGGTCAGCTGCAGGTTCAGCGCGGTGGCGTTCTGCTGCGGCTCGAACTCCAAAGTGGTGATATCGCTGGTGATGTCGTTGCGCACCGCCTGCAGTTCACCGTAGGACTCGATCGGGGCGGCGGTGATACCGCGCTGGAACGCGACACCGGTCTTCTTGTCGATCAGGCCGATCGACTGGAAGGCGGCGGGCAGCGCCTGCAGATTGCCGGCGGCGTCGGTGAAACCGCCGAGCGGGGCCTGGGTGCCGTAGGGCGCGAGGAACACGGCGGCATCGAGCGGCTTGAGCAGCAGCGACCGCTGGGCAGCCTTCAACGCCGTCAGGGTGGTGGTAGGCAATGTGTCTCCATTTCGAAGGCCCGGCGCGCCGGGCGGAATTGCGAAGCAGGCGCCCGGAAGTGGGCACCGTGAAACGGCCCCCGGCGGATCACCGGAAGCGCTGTGCGGTAAGGGAATTCACCGGTAGGGGAAGGCCGTGATCACGTCGTTGCGGTAGTCCCGCAGCAGCGTCTCCTGCGGAGCCATATCCATGACGATGCTGAAGGCGCGATTCACCTGCACGTTGTCACCGAGCGCGGTGGTCGGGATGGTGAGCTTGGGCGTGGTGAACGTGGTGATATCGCGCCCGGCGTTCTGCAGGGCGTTCCAGGCCAGCTGGCTGATATCCGGCGGTTTGGTCTCGCTGGTCGGCTGCTCGTCGCCGACATCGTCCTTGCCGTCACCGGCGGCTTTGCCGTTGCCGGACAGGGTGCTCTGTACCTGCTGTGCGACGGCGGAGAAGACCTTGCCGCCGATATAGGACTTCAGCGGGTTCAGGAAGTTGAACAGGGTGCCGGTGCGGGTGGTCGAGAGCGGGCCGTCATTGCCGTAGACGTGTGGATCCAGATTCGGGATGCGACCCTTGATCCGCATGATCTTGCCGACGGTCGAACTCACATTCTGGAACGACTCGGAGGCTTTCTTGGTGGCCTCGACGGCCAGCGCCGCCTCGGGACTGATGCTCGCGATGAACTTTTCGATCCCCTGGCTGGCGATCTGGCCCGCACTCTGGCCGAGCGCACGGGACATGCCGTTCACGAATGTCGAACCGTTCCCGCCGTCGAGCGCGAACAGGCCGTTGTACAGCGATTCACCAGGGCGCTCAGCGGGTTGATCCGCATCGGGATCGGAGTATTCGTCTGTCACGAGGAGACCTCGTTCCTACTGGCGCCGCGCTTCGATGCTGAAGGCCAGATCGACCATCTGGTTGAGCGGGTCGAGGTCGGGGACTTCGGTGAGCCCGCGGCTGCGGCGGAGAATGGGGGCGTGGAACTTCGGTTCCGCGGAGGTGATTTCCTCCACGTAGTCGATGAGCACACCGTCGGAGGTGGTGGCGGCGGGGGCGCACAGCACCGCGTCACGCACCTTGATCGCCAGGTTCTGTGCCTGGGTTCGATCGGTGCCGAAGACGATGGTCTGCACCTGCGCCTTGTAGGTGATGGCGTTGATATCAAGTGCGCCACCGGTTTTGCGAACCCAGATGAGCGGGAGCGCGGACTGGATCAGCGCGGCGGTCTGCGGGAGGGTGATAACCGTGGTGGCGATGGGGGTGAGCAGATCGGTGAGGAACTGTTCGAAATCCGGGAATTCGCCGCGTTGCAGGGTGGTCATTCCGCCTCCTCGTGTACGGATAGGACGCGGACCTCGCAGACCAATTGGCCTGTGGGAGTGGTGTTGTCGACGCCGTCGTCGTTTTGCGTCATGGATGTCTCCGGTGTTGTCGAGTGGTCGTGCGAGGCCGCGGACTGCGTCACAGTCCCAGCAGCGGCAGAACCAGCGGCAGGAGATCGCCGATCAGCTTGATGATGTCCTGAAAAATGGTGAGCACCCGAATCACCCCCTTCCCTGTTGTGGCACAATCGTTTTCGCTGCGCTCAGCGTAGGGTCGGTATTGTGACGGGCCGCCGCAACGGACCAACATTCTCGGACCGGCCCGTTCAGCCGCGCCCGTTCTCGTGCACGCGCAGCACATCGCCGATGCGATAGACGGTCTCCCCGGCCACGCTGTATCCGATCAGCTTGCCGCGCGCGGCCCACTGCCGAATAGCGTTCGCGGTCACCGGTTTCCCCGAGAACCAGGGCAGAATTCGAGCGAGTTCGCTTGCGGTGCCGACCATATCGCGCGCCTGCGACAGCAGCGCCCCGCGACGTTCCGCGACCGCGTACTCACGACCGCAACCCGGGCAGCGCGCCACGGTCTGCTCGTCGACCGCGTAGAGCCGGGAACCGCAGTCGCACAAGCCGATACACAGCCGCTCCGCAGGCCGGTCGATGGTGGCACGCGCCGCGGCCACGGCATCGGGCAGCGCCGGATGGATACCCGCGAGCACCGGTGCGTCATCGGGAACCCGCGGGAGTTGCCCGCGCAGGAAGACGGCCTGCTCCCCCGGTGCGCGCGGCGCGGGCCGCCGGACCAGGATCGCGACGCGCACGGCGTAATAGCGCAGCACGCGGGCGATTTCGGCATGGGCGTCGGAGGCGCCCCCGTGGAATGGCAACGCGGGCCGGCGCGCACCGCCGCTCGCCGCGCCGGTGACCTTCGGTGCGCCGACCGCGTCACCGCGCGACAGGGTGGTATCCAATTCGGCCAGTAGTCCGGGTACGGCGGCGAGTGCGCGCATCACCTCGCCCCGCTGTCCCGGATCGAGTCGATAGCGGTTCACGAGGCGGCCCGGCAGCGCAGTCGAATGCTGAGAGACATTGCCGCAAACTAACATTCGATGCAATCCGTTGCAAGCAATGCATACGCGCTATTACCCCAGATTGGACACATTTGCAGCCCAATTCGTTGTATGCAATTTAGGGCCGCGCTTGTAATCTTCGGAGCGTGTCAACCTCATCCGCCGCATCACCGTCAACGCTCGAACCCCCATGCCTGGGCCTACCCGGATTCGTCGAACCCGCCTATGCCTTCGACTGGGATCGCCAGCCGAGCACGGCTGCGGCTCAGCGCGTATGCCTCGCCCAATGCCCCCGCGAACGATTCCGCGCCTGCGCACAGGCCGCGCTCAGCGCCGGCACCCTCATCGACGAGGAAAACCCCTCCGTCGCAGACGGTGTGGTGATGGCCGGGGTGGTCTGCCGCGGGGACAAGGCGACCACCCGCCGCCTGCAACTGGCCCTGGGACAGGAGGTCAAGGTGCGGGTGCGCCCGGACCGCTGCCTCACCTGCCACCGGCCGATGACCACGCGGCGGCGCAAACGCGAAGGTTATGTGGTGCACGAATCCAACGGCCGGTGCAGCAGCTGCAAGCGCGCCGAACAGCGCGCCGCCTGAGCACGCGCCGAACCGATCACCGATTACATTGCGTCACTTCAATGTCGCGTGCATCAGGTACACGTTGTAGCTGTTCCAGGCCGACATGGTGAAGTACAGATCCTTCCCCGTCGACCACGGATGAATGAACCCGCCGTAAGCGGTCGGATAGTCCTCGGTGCTGAGCAGCGATACCGGCTCCGACCACGCGCCCTGCGGTTCCGCGGCGGTGCGCAGCACGAATTGCCCGCGCACCACATCGAGATACACCATCTGCCACTGTCCGGATTCCCGGTCGTAGCGAATCGACAATTCGCTGGCCGTGCCGGAAACCAAAGGCGTGGCCAGTAATTCGTTCGCGCCCTCGGCGGGAGTCCACACACCGTCCACCCAGTACTGGTAGGCGGACTTGTTCAGCACCTGATCCGCGGGCACCCGTGCCAGCCCGATGACACCGAGCCGCCCGTTGGGCGTGCCGAACATATAGACGTAATCGCCGTGCGGCACCATGGTCGCGACCTGGAAACGTCCGATGCCGAAAAGGTTGTCCCAGCGCGCCCATTGGGATTTGGTCCAGGTACGGCCGTTGTCGTCGGACCAGGCGATACCGCCCAGATTGGTCCACCACATGCCGGGAATTCGGCTCCAGTGGTTGATCGACATATACGTCAGGTACTGCCGATCGCCGATCGCGAATCCCGAAGTGGGAATGGTGGTGTGCTCGAAGTTCTTGACCTTGCGGCTGTCCAGGATTTCGGCGGCGTGGCAGCGCCGATCCTGCACGAAGTCGTCGAGCACCAGACCCTTGCTCAGATCGCGTTCGGTGCTGTACGCGATCACATTGCTGCGCCATTCCTGCTGATCGGTCCCCGCGCCCACCGGTTTCCAGCCTTTGCCGAAGGTGTCGCCGAATACCACCGCGACCTGTCCGGGCTTGTTCTCCCACATCAGGCCGAGATCGGTGCCGTCGACGGACCAGCGCATATCGGTGCGGTTGAGCGAGCCGTGACCCGTCACCTGATTGACCAGCTCGACCGAATCCACCTGCGGCGCAGCGATAGCGGTGACCGCGGGCGCAGATGCGGCGGGTTGCGGATCGGGGATGGGCGCGGGCTGCGGATCGGGACCGTCACCGCCGGGCACCGGGATCGGAATCGGCTCGGCTTCGGGATTTATCTCGATCTGCGGCAGCGCCGGACCGCTGCCGGAGCCGACGGGCGGTACCGGCGTGGGCGTCTCGGAGCGGACCTCCGGGCATGGGTTGGCGCACGGATCCTGCGGTAGCGCAACCGAATCGATCCGGGTGTTATCGGGTTTGGGACCGGGCACCTGAACGGGCACCACTTGCGGGTACGGCACCGGGATCTTGATGGTCGGATTCTGCTGCGATTGCGCGGGCGCCGGATCGGCCTGCCGGGCCAGCGGATCGAATCCGGTTTCACCGCAGCTGTTCACCGGCGGAGCGGCCCAGGGATGCACCGGACCGGCCTGTACGGGAGCGGCGGGCAGCAGCGCGGCCCCGATCGCGAGAACGCCGGTAATTGCCAGTGGGGCAAGAATTTCGGAGTGTGCTGTGGAGCGGCCATACCGTAAACCCATTGTGGCGCTGCTCCTCATCCGAGATCGAACGGCATCACTGTAGCGATCTCGGCCCGAATAGGAGAAGACCCCGCCCCCGGATCACTAGAAGTCCGGGGGCGGGGTCCCGCCCCTGCTACCGCGCCGCCTACAACCGCAGGGGTGGCGGGAGACGAAGCGGGAGGGGCCGTTCTCGCGGCAAATAGGCACGAATTGTCGTAACCACACCGGCGTGCAATCTATTTGCCGATGTCAGCAGCCTATCCCGCACCCAGCGGTCAACTCGATCAGATGACCAACAGGTATGTGAATATTCGGCCACCAGTTGGGCAATTAGTTCCACAGTCCCCGGCGACGCCTACCGGCAAACACCGACAAAAGGGACAAAACACTCATGTCCGGACGCGTTCGTCCAGCTCAGCCCGATCGGCCGCCGGCAGCGGGCATGCGCCGCCCGTGCCGGTTATTGCATCGTGAATGATGTTCGTATGACCGAGGATTCGCGCCTGTCGCAATGGTGTCGCAGCGGTGGCGAGTGATACCGCATTCATGCAACAATCTCCGCGCCGCAGCGCGTTGATTGCCGACCCCGGACCGGTTGGCCCAAGGCGAGAGACAGGAAACCGCGTGCCAGAGGAGTTCGACGAAGCGCTGGAAGCAGCTCGGGCCGAATGGGCCTCCGAGCACGACGCTCCCTACTACGACCACCCCGGCACCGTGGCCGCGGCAATGCCCGGATACAAATGTATCGACCTGTCGCAGTTGTCGAGTCACGATCTCCGGCTGGTCGACGATCTGCTCACGCGCTATCGATCCCAGCGCCGCCCTTCGCGCTTTCGCCCACTGCTCTAGCGGGTCGCCGCGTATTCACGCGGCATTGCCGCGATCCCGGGCGGGATCGGGATTGAATCGCACCAGCACAACTCCGCCGCGCACCTCCGCTTCGAAACCGGATCCGAATGCCGCGGCGCGGCCGTGCCGAATCCGGTGCTTGGTGGAATGCGGATAGCGGGTGGGCCACGGATACCGAGCCCAGCGACCAGGATTCGCGCGCAGCTCTTCGGCAAACTCCCGATTCGCACGTTCCCGAGCGCGGGTTACCGGAGGGGGCACCTCGTCGACAAACACAACCATGGGATGACTTTCTCTGGATGGGACCGGCGGAACAGGGAAATGGCTGTCCCGCAGGCAAACTCGGAGAGCTGCGCGCTCCCGAGAACGTTCCAGACGCTACATTTCGTTGCAAGTAGTTGCAACTAGAGAGAACAGAAAGTAGTGCGCATGCGTGCGCAAACGAGAATTAGGTGGCGCAATCTTGCATACAGCTGCGTTCTCATCCGGAGCCTCGCCAGAGGCTCCGGATTCGTTGTCCGGCTTAGGTATACGGAAGGGTGCGGCGTAGGGTCCAGGCAAGTCCCTGCACCGATGCCCGTGAAGGGGCCGGGCGAGGACAGCGCCGAGGGGGCCCGCGAGGGGGTCGCGCGGCCCTCGGGTCGTGGGCGCAATCGTGTTATAGTGCGTGCAGAAGGGGTTAAATTACAACCAACTACCCAGCATTGGATCAATGCCCATGAGCAGACGACGGAGCGCACCGGTCCCGCCGGAGGTGAGTGAAGCGCTGCGAGAGGCCCGCGAACAACGGATCCTGTCGCGCGAGAAGGCAGCCCAACTCGCCAACATCAGCACAAGCCTGTGGACTCAGATCGAGAATGGGGTCCAGTACAAGAAGGACCATAAGGTCCAGGCCAGCACCACGGCCGATACGTTGCAATCAATGGCTGCGGCGGTCGGACTCGATCCAGAGGTGGTACTGGTCAAAGCTGGATTGGACGCCCCTGACAAACCGGCGCCGACCACCCCACCCAGGGGCGGCATCGTCGACCTTTCCGGATTGTCCGAGAACGACCTGCATCTGGTGGCGGGCTACGTCGCCGGACTCAAGGCCCGCTATACCCGCTGATCGATCTCGACACCGATCAACGCGCAGTTCGGTTGTGCCACCCCTTCACTCACGCACGACGTCGCACCCGTCGCGGCAGGAATGATGCGGGTGGCGCTTCCACCCACACACAGGTGATATCGCTCAGTATCGTCTCCGCACCCGCCCAGGACAGCCGATCCAGCCGTCCGGGTTGAATGAGCCTGCGCTCCAACAGCTTCAGATTCAGCAGGCGATGCGTCAGCATCGGAACACCGACCCCGAGCCAGCCCGCACACGATTCGATCGAGTCGAACCGGGACAGCGCTTCCTGCAATTTGTCGATCGGAATCAGGCGGCGGGCAACGAGATCGTGGACTGCGAGCTCCACAGTGATCCGCGGCAGCCGCCCCATTCTGGTGCGCCGGACGGTCCAGCTGTTCTCCAGGATGGCATGGGCGACACCGTGCGCGACCGCCTCGTTATGTCGAACCGGGGACAGCTCGGCCTGCACGATCACCGATCGAATATCGGGGACCCACATGACAATCGGCTCGATCGAGGGCAATGTGCGCACATGTATGCCGAGATCGACGGCATGTTCGCCGGCGTCATAACCTAACGGCTGAGACATCCCGCGATCCACCCTCTTCACTCACTCCACACATGCCCCCTACGGTATAGGCCGCACCGCCACCGGAGCCGCTCGGTATCGGAAGCGACCCCCGCACCGGATCCGCGGCTCCCCCGGCGCAACACACAACAAGCATTTGCTTTTGGCTATATGCCGCCGACTCGAGCCGCTCGGATAAATCTGTCTCAGACAACTATTGTTCGCCGCTGCGTCCGGCGTTACCGTGAATCGATGAGCACGGTTCGGGAATACGCACTGCCGTCAGGCGTCTCCGGTTGGGCAGATGCACAATTCGATTGGGTGGTAAGGGCTTTCGCTCGCACCCATGCGGGGGCCGGTAGTGGTGGGGCGCTGGCCGTGCATCGGCGTGGGGAGCCGCTGGTGAATGTCTGGGCGGGGGAATCGGATTCGTCTGGGACAGCGTGGGACGCGGATACCGGGGCGATGATCTTCTCCGCGTCGAAGGGTATTACCGCGACGGTGATTCATCGCCTGGCCGATCGCGGGCTGATCGATTACGACGCTCCGGTGGCGGAGTACTGGGGTGAATTCGGGGCCAATGGGAAGCAGCGAATTACCGTGCGGCACTTGCTCAGCCATCGTGCGGGGCTGTCGTCGCTACGCGGGCTCGCGGGGCAGGGCGCGGAGGTGCTCGATCATCTGCTGATGGAGGAGCGACTGGCGGCGGCCGCGCCGGATCGGTTGGTGGACAAGCCGATTTATCACGCGCTGACCATCGGCTGGCTGCTCGCGGGATTGGCGCGCGCGGTGACCGGACAGGGGATGGCGACGCTCTATCGCACCGAGATCGCCGGACCGCTCGGCGTCGACGGTATCCACCTGGGCGCGCCGCCGCCCGGATCCCGCACGCGCGCAGCGGATCTCACCGGATCACGGAGTTTCATCGGCGCACTGCGGCGTATCCAGCCGATCGCCGACCGGCTCACCGCGCAGCCCGGACCGCTCACCGACCCGTTGCGCATTCTCTACACACCGGGCATCGCGGAGATGCTGGACGGCGACGCACCGACCATCCTCGGCGCGGAACTCCCCGCCGGAAACGCCGTGTGCACCGCATCGGCTCTGGCGACCATGTACGGCGCGCTGGCCTGCCGGGGCCGCACGGCCGACGGCAAACAATTCCTGTCCCCGCAGACCGTCGCGGCCCTGAACCGGGTGCAGACCTTCAAGATCGACCGCGGCCTGCTGCTCCCGCTCACCTGGCGGCTCGGCTACCACGGCCTGCCCAGCGTCGGCACGCTGAACGGTTTCGGCCATATCGGCGCCGGGGGCTCCTTCGGCTGGGCCGATCCGAAATCCGGCATCTCGATCGCGCTGGTGCAGAACAGAGTCGACGAGCGCTGGATCGCCATGGATCAAATGGCGGCGGGCTGGGCCGTGCCCCTGGCCATGGCCGCCGCCCGGCGCTCCGGCGAGACCGGCGCGCGTCGCGGCGAATCCGCCGCCTGATCCGCGCGGCCGCTCGGGCCGAGATCGGCGTGATCGATATCAAACTCCACCGTGACGGCGCGGAATCGGCGGGGTGCGGCGGCCGCACCTCGCCGTAACCGGGAGTTCGCACCTACACTGGTCGGGAAGTTGCGGGGTGTGCCGGTTCGATTGCCGAGGCCGAACGGAGCCCATGGGTAGCAGCGCTGATCTGTTGAAATCGTGGTGGCGGGATCCCGTCAATCACCACTGGCCCGTACGCGTGTTGGAGGCGCATTCGATACAGGCGTGGTTGCGCTGGATCGTGGGCGCGGGCGGTATCACCATGTCGGTCATCGGGGTGGCCACCGCACTGTCACCCGTCGGGCCCACCGGTACGCCGGGGTTGGTGGCCGCCGCGGTGATCATCGCGATCGGGGTGCTGTGGGCGGTGCGCTGGTGGTTCGGATCGTGGCCGGGGACCGTTGAATCGCTGGCGTTGTTCGCACTGGGCGATATCGCCATCACCACCTCGTCACTGCTGGATTCGAATCGGGTGTTCGGATCGCTGAACGCCATGCTGCTGGTGGTCACCGGATGCTATCTGGCGTTCTTCCATGGCCCGAAAGCACTTGCGGTGCATACCATTTGGTCACTACTGACGGTACTGGTACTGGCCTGGCGAATGGTGCGCAGCGATGGCGATCCGTACCTGGCCATCGCGGTCGTGCTGATCATGATGGCGGCTGTGGTGTTATCGCTGCCCACCCTGCAATTCATGTTCTGGCTGGTGCAATCCGATTCCACCGCCGATCCGCTGACCAAGGTGTTCAATCGGCGCGGGCTGGAATTCCATCTGACCCGGGTCTTCAACAGCACGTACGGCGCGGAGATCTGCGTGATGGTCGCCGATCTCGACCAGTTCAAGAGCGTCAACGATCGCTTCGGGCATTCCATGGGCGATGAGGTGCTGATCCGCACCGCGCAACTGCTGCAATCCTGCGCGACGGCCGATCTGGTGGTCGCGCGCTCCGGCGGTGAAGAATTCACGGTCGTCGGGCGACTGTCCGATGAGCAGGCGCGACTGGTGGCCGAATCGTTCCGGCAGGCCGTCGCGGCCGATCACATCATCCCGGTGACGATCAGCATCGGCGTCGCCGTCTACGACCCGGCCGCCTGCCATATCTGTCCCCGGCCCGCCCCCGAGGAACTCATCCAGTGCGCCGACGACGCCATGTACCGGGCCAAGAGCGAAGGCGGCGACCGGGTGATCTTCGGTGAATTGGTCAGCCGGGCCGCCGCCGAACCGCATTAGCGCGAACCGTCAGTGCGCGAGCTTGAGGCCGACCACGCCGCCCACGATCAGGAACAGCAGGGCGATTTTCAGCGGCGAGGCGGTCTCATCGCCGGTGAGCATGGCGTAGACGACGGTCAGCACCGCGCCGATGCCGACCCATACCGCGTACGAGGTGCCCACCGGCAGGGTGCGCATGGCGTAGGCGAGGCCGCCCATGGACATGACCAGTGCGATGCCGAATACGGCGGTGGGAACGAGTTTGGCGAAGCCTTCGGATTTGCCGAGCGCGGTCGCCCAGACGGCTTCCAGGAATCCGGAGATGACGAGGATCAACCAGGCCATGACAGAGGTATCCCTTTCGGTGAATACCGTCTTGTCGCTGCCTGGGTACGGTCCCGATCGTCCAGTGGGCCGCGGGTGTGCGACCGCCTTCCACGGTAGCCCAGGCCCCGCGAAATGGGTGGAGACCCTCCTCACCACCGCAACCGCGATCGGGCGTTCGCCCGGTCAGCGACCTATTTGCAGAATTCACCCCACACCAAGACTGGAATGAGTCATACTTACGAACGTGTCCACAGCAGCTGATTTCGGGCGCATGCTCCGCGGGGCCGACCTTCGGGTGACGGCGCCGCGTGTCGCGGTGCTCTCCGCTGTGCACGCCCATCCCCATTCCGATACCGATTCGATTCTGCGCCGCGTGCGCGAGACCCTCGGCACCGTTTCGCACCAGGCCGTCTACGACGTGCTGCGGGCACTGACCGATGCCGGTCTGCTGCGCCGCATCCAGCCCATGGGCTCGGTGGCGCGCTACGAGACGCGCGTCGGGGACAACCATCACCACGTGGTGTGCCGCAACTGCGGTGTCATCGCCGATGTCGAATGCGCCGTCGGCGAGGCGCCCTGCCTCGAACCTTCGAACCACAACGGTTTCGTCCTGGACGAGGCCGAGGTCATCTACTGGGGCCTGTGCCCCGATTGCTCAGCCCAGCCCGCTCACAAGTGATCACAGCCCGATCCCACTCCCGGAAGGAATTGCCCCGTGGCACAGGAACATCCGCCCATCGGTGAGGCCCAGACCGAACCCGCCACCGGTTGCCCGGTCGCGCACACCCGTTTGAAGCCCCCCGTCGAGGGCGGCAGCAATCGCGACTGGTGGCCCAACCAGCTGAATCTGAAGATCCTGCAGAAGAACCCGGCCGTGGCCAACCCCATGGGCGAGGATTTCGATTACGCGGCGGAGTTCAAGACCCTCGATCTGGCCGCGGTCAAGGCCGACATCGTCGATGTCATGCACACCTCGCAGGACTGGTGGCCGGCCGACTTCGGGCATTACGGCCCGTTCTTCATCCGGATGGCCTGGCACGCCGCGGGCACCTACCGCATCAATGACGGCCGCGGTGGAGCCGGTGCGGGTATGCAGCGCTTCGCCCCGCTGAACTCCTGGCCGGACAATGCCAGCCTGGACAAGGCCCGCCGCCTGCTGTGGCCGGTCAAGGTCAAGTACGGCCGCAAGCTGTCCTGGGCCGACCTCATCGTCTACGCGGGCAATGTGGCGCTCGAGGATATGGGCTTCCGCACCTTCGGTTTCGGCGGCGGTCGCGTCGACCAGTGGGAGCCGGAAGAGGATGTGTACTGGGGCCCGGAGAACGAGTGGCTGGGCGGCGAGGAGCGCTACACCGGTCAGCGCGATCTCGAAAACCCATTGGCCGCAGTGCAGATGGGCCTGATCTACGTGAATCCGGAAGGCCCCAACGGCAATCCGGATCCGCTGCTGGCCGCGGCCGATATCCGCGAGACCTTCCGCCGCATGGCGATGAACGATGAGGAGACCGCGGCGCTGATCGTCGGCGGTCACACCTTCGGCAAGACGCACGGCGCGGGCCCGGCCGATCATGTCGGCCCCGAGCCCGAGGCCGCCCCGCTCGAGGAGCAGGGCCTGGGCTGGAAGTCCAGCTTCGGCACCGGCGTCGGCAAGGATGCCATCACCTCCGGACTCGAGGTCACCTGGACCTGGACGCCGACCAAGTGGGACAACAGCTTCCTGACCATCCTGTACCAGTACGAGTGGGAGCTGACCAAGTCCCCGGCCGGCGCGAACCAGTGGACCCCGAAGGAGGGCACCGGCAAGGGCCTGGTGCCGGACGCCTTCGATTCGTCCAAGACCCGCGCCCCGGGCATGCTCACCACCGACCTGTCCATGCGGGTCGATCCGATCTACGAGCAGATCACCCGCCGCTGGCTGGAGCATCCGGAAGAGCTGGCCGAGGCGTTCGCCAAGGCCTGGTACAAGCTGACCCACCGCGATATGGGTCCCAAGGTCCGCTACCTCGGACCCGAGGTGCCGGCCGAGACGCTGCTCTGGCAGGACCCGATTCCGGAGGCTCCGGCGCAGGTCATCGGCGCCGCCGAGATCGCCGACCTGAAGGCGCAGATCCTGGCCTCCGGACTCACCGTGCAGCAGCTGGTGTCGACCGCGTGGGCGGCGGCCTCGTCGTTCCGCGGCAGTGACAAGCGCGGCGGCGCGAACGGCGGCCGTATCCGCCTGGCTCCGCAGAGCGGCTGGGAGGTCAACAACCCGGACGAGCTGGCGCAGGTCATCCGTGCGCTGGAAGGCGTCCAGGAATCCTTCAATGCCGGTGGCGGCGTGCAGGTTTCGTTCGCCGACCTGGTGGTGCTCGGCGGTGTGGCCGCGGTCGAGCAGGCCGCCAAGGCCGGTGGCTTCGAGCTCGAGGTGCCGTTCACCCCGGGCCGCACCGATGCCACCCAGGAGCAGACCGATGTGGAGTCGTTCTCGGCGCTGGAGCCGAACGCCGACGGCTTCCGCAACTACCTGGCCAAGGGCAGCCGCCTCCCGGCGGAGTTCCTGCTCATCGACAAGGCCAACCTGCTCACCCTCAGCACCCCCGAGCTGACCGTGCTGATCGGCGGCCTGCGCGCCCTCGGCGTCAACTACAACCAGTCCCAGCTGGGCGTATTCACCGATAAGCCGGGCACGCTGAGCAACGACTACTTCGTGAACCTGCTCGATATGGGCACCAAGTGGGAGCCCACCTCGGCGGACGCGGAGACCTTCGAGGGCAAGGACCGCGCCACCGGCGCGACCAAGTGGACCGCCAGCCGGGTCGACCTGGTGTTCGGCTCCAACTCGCAATTGCGTGCCGTCGCAGAGGTTTACGCGACGGACGACGCCAAGCAGAAGTTCGCCGCGGACTTCGTGAAGGCGTGGGACAAGGTCATGAACCTGGACCGGTTCGACATCTGAAACTAGTTCCATGACAGCGCCGCAGACCCACAAGGTCTGCGGCGCTGCCGTTTTCGGACCGACTCAGGTCAGCCCGCCGGATTCGCCTTGCGATGCTGGATGGCCCACCACACCCGCATGGCGCTGTACGGTGCGCGCAGATCGGTGCCGGTGAGTTCCTCGAAGCGGGCCAGGCGATAGCGAACGGTGTTCTGGTGCACTATGAGTCGCTCCGCGGTGGCCTCGATGCGCATACCCGAATGCAGATAGCGGTCGACGGTTTCGATGACGACGCGGGCCTGGTCACCGCTGCCCAGCGGATCGAGATAGCGGCGGGCCAGCTCATCACCCAGATCGGTGTCGGCGACGATGGCCGGGAGCAGGCCGAGGCGGTCCAGATCCGCGGAGCCGGTGAGGCCGTAGCGGTGCGCGGTGGCCAGCATGCGGCTGGCCAGCCGGAAGGAGCGCGGCAGTTCGGCGAGACCGGTGACCGGGCCCAGGCCGATGGTGCCGGTGGTGTCGAGAGTGCCGCTGCCGCAGAGGAATCCGGCGATATCGCCGTCCATCGCGGTGGAGAACACGCGCACCGCGGTCACCTCGGGACGCAGCAGGCCGCGCAGGTCGGCGGTGGCGCGGGGATCATCGCCGCGAGCGCGGAAGGCGCGGTACTCCCCCGCCGGATCGAGTCCGTAGCGCTGCGCCTGCACGTGGATATCGCCCGGTCCGAGCCCGCCCAGCAGTAGCGCCCGGGCGAATTCGGCGCGCAGCTGCTGATCGTGCCGGGCCAATTCGATCTCGACATCGCGATGCCCGCCGCTGAACGCGGCCGTCGCCTGATCGACGATATCGAGCAGATCGTGCACCAGGGCCAATTGCGTGCGGTCGGCGATGCGGGCCGAGTGTGCGGCGGAGGTCAGATCCGCGACCATCTCACGAATGGCGATGCGCCATCCGTTCTGCACATCGGAGAGCGAAACACCTTGGCGGGCCCGGATTTCGCCGAATTCGCGGAGGGCGCGCCGATCATCCTCGGTGAGATCGCGACCATCGCCGAGCGCGGCCAGCAGCCGGTCCACCATCTCCACCGTCACCCGGGCGATCTGCGCACCCGGCAGCGCCAGATAACCCGGCATCTCCGCGCGCGCCCGGGCCACGATGCGCTCGCTCAATTCCGGGGTGCGCTCCCGCACGCGCGTGATCAACCGCCGCCGGGCGGTCGGCTTCGCTGCCTCGCGGGAATCGGTCATTTCACCATCGAGGCTACGGCCGGGATTTGGAAAAACCAACAAAGCGCGAGGGTCATAGTCCGGGGCTGACTCCATGGCCCGGATCACACCCGCCCGCAAATACTTGTGACGTCCGACACCGACGTTCGACGAAGGATCCGCCCATGTACCTGACCCAGGGACTGCACCGCGCCGCCCAACAGACCCCCGACGCCGTCATGACCATCTGCGGGGACCGCACCCGGACCTTCCGCGAGGTGCTGGATCGGGTGTCCCGGCTGGCGGGCGCGCTGCGCGCACTGGGCGTCGGCGACGGCGATCGGGTGGCGATGCTCGGCCTGAATTCGGACCGCTACCACGAATATCTGCTGGCGGTGCCGTGGGCGAACGCGGTGCTGAACCCGGTCAATATCCGCTGGAGCCCGGTCGAGATCGCCTATTCACTGGTCGATTCCGGTACCGAGGTGCTGCTGGTGGACGACGCCTTCGCACCCATGCTGCCCGCGCTGCGGGAGCAGCATCCCGGATTGACGACCGTCATCCACTGCGGTGACGGTCCCACCCCCGAGGGCGCGCTCGGCTACGAAGAGCTGATCGCCGGTGCCGAGCCCATCGCCGATGCCCGGCGCGGCGGCGCGGACCTGGCTGGAGTTTTCTACACCGGCGGCACCACCGGATTCCCCAAGGGCGTGATGCTCAGTCACGCCAATCTGACCGCCTCGGCCTTGGGCGGGGTGGCCAGCGGTTACCTCTTCTCCCCCGGCGTGCGCTTCCTGCACGCCGCGCCGATGTTCCATCTGGCCGATCTCGCGGGCTGGTACGCCACGGTCATGCTCGGCGGTACGCACGTGATGATCCCGGCGTTCGATCCGGTGGCCACGCTGCATGCGATCGAACGGCACGGGGTGACGGCATCGCTGTTGGTACCGGTCATGATTCAGCTGCTGGTCGATCATCCGGCCACCGTCGAACACGATCTGTCCAGCGTCCGGCACGTCATGTACGGGGCCTCGCCCATCTCCGCCGCCGTGCTGGAGCGGGCCATGAAGGCTTTCAGCGCAGCGGGTTTCGTGCAGGCGTACGGCATGACCGAGCTGTCGCCGATCGCCACCCTGCTCAGCCCGCAGGATCATCTGGACGGGCGGCTGCGATCGGCGGGCCGCGCCATGCCGCACAGCGAGGTCCGCATTCTGGACGCCGACGGCGTCGAGGTTCCGCGCGGTACGGTCGGCGAAATCGTGGTCGGCGGTGGGCATGTCATGCTCGGCTACTGGAATCGCCCCGAGGACACCGCCGCCGCCGTCCGGGACGGCTGGATGCACACCGGCGACGGCGGATATATGGACGAGGACGGCTACGTCTACGTGGTGGACCGGCTCAAGGACATGATCGTCACCGGCGGTGAGAACGTGTACTCCGCCGAGGTGGAGAACGCGCTGGCGGCGCATCCGGCGGTGGCCGCCTGCGCGGTGATCGGTGTGCCGGACCAGGAGTGGGGTGAGCGGGTGCACGCGGTCATCGTGTGCCAGCCCGGACAGCAGGTCACCGCCGAGCAGATCCGCGAGCACGCCAAAACCCTGATCGCCGGATACAAGGCCCCACGCAGCATCGAGGTGGTGGACGCGCTACCGGTCTCGGGCGCGGGCAAGATCCTCAAACGCGAACTGCGCAAGCGGTATTGGGATGTCGACGGCCGTCAGGTGAACTGACGCCTCAGGAGGGCAGCGGCGTGCTCCAGCCGCCGTGCCATTCGGGCGCGACGGCGGTCAGCTGCGGGCGTTTGGGCAGTACGAAGTCGCCGGAGGAGCGGCCGCGCACCCGGCGGCCCACCCAGGGCACGAAATGCTCGGCGACCCAGCGCAATTCGTCGACCACCCGATCCACCGGCGGCTGCGGCACCGAGGGCGGGAGCGGATCGCGCCAGGACGAGTCCGCACCCGGGATCGCCATGGTGTCGGCGACGGCCTGCGCCACGATCTCGTGCCCGAGCGGGCTCAGGTGCAGGCGGTCGTTCGCCCAGGCGCGCGGATCGACGGTGGTGCCGACCGGTTCGAAATCGACCAGCGTGACATCGTATTTCGCTGCCAGCGCGCGCAATTCGGCATTCATGGTGCGCACCCGCCCGGACAGCGGGCGCACGAACGGCGCGACACTGCCGATATCGGGGAAGGTGAACGAGATGACCCGGGCGCCGGATTCGGTGAGCGCCGCCAGCATGGCCTCGATATCGGCGAGCGTGCCCGCCTGATCGAAACGCGGCCGGATGAGATCGTTCATGCCCGCGATGAGCGCGACCAGATCCGGCCGCAACGCCAGTGCCGCCCCGAGCTGTTCGGCGCGAATGCGCGCGGTGCGGCGGCCGCGAATGGCCAGATTGGCATACAGCAGACCCGGATTCGCGGCGGCGAGTTTCCCGGCGAACCGGTCCGCCCAACCGCGGAATCCGCCATTGTCATCGGGATCGCCGACGCCTTCGGTCTGACTGTCGCCGAGGGCGACGAAGCGAGTGAAGGGCTGTACGAGTGCCATGTACAGATTCTCACCCCGCCAAGGTGAAGTACGCGAGGCTAGCAGCACCCGCTATCAGGCAATAGATGGCAAACGGTGTGAGTGTTTTCGTTTCGAAGTAACCCGTCAGGAATTTCACCGAGACATAGGAGAGCAGACCCGCCACCACACTGCCCGCCAGTGCCGGACCGAGAATGGCGTGGTTCTCCGGGGTGAACAACTCCGGCGTCTTGAGTACGCCCGCCGCCAGGATCACCGGCGTGGCCAGCATGAACGCGAAGCGCGCGGCGTCCTCGTGCCGCATCCCCTTGAATACGCCGGCCACGATCGTGCTGCCGGACCGGCTGATTCCGGGGAACAGCGCCGCGATCTGCGCCGAGCCGATGATGAGCGCGGACTTCACGCCCAACCGCGCCAGCCGGATATCGGAGGCGTACGCCGGATCGGTGGTCGGCAGCACCAGGGTGTCCTCGGCGGACAGATCCACGGTTCGCGCGGTGGGACTGACCAGCGCCAGATCCCGCTGGGTCTCGCGCTTGCGCAGCAATTCGGCGGACAGCAGCACCAGCCCGTTGAGCATCAGGAACGCCGACGTCGGAATCGGCGTGCCCAGATAGTTCCGCACCGCCTTCTCCAGCAGCAGCCCGGCCACCCCGACCGGAATCGTGGCGATGATCAGCAGCACCCCCAATCGCGCCTCGGGCGAACGGATCTCCCGCGTACGCGCGACCTCCCACAGCCCGCCGAAGATACGGATCCAATCCCGCCGGAAGAACACCACCAGCGCGATGGCCGTCGCCACGTGCATGGCCACCAGCAGCGCCAGGTACGGCGAGTTCTTCGCGGACATGCTGAGGTCGTCCGCCCACTGTCCGCCCACCCAGGCCGGGAGCAGAATGCTGTGGCCGAGACTCGACACCGGGAAGAGTTCACTCACCCCCTGCAGCGCGCCGACGACAATCGATTCCAGATAGCTGATGGCCATGGGAGTGACGTTAGTTGGCGAAGCCGAATTCGACTTCCCGCGCAGACATGTCCGAATCGATTCGCGAATGTCGCAGGATCGCAAACCATTCGGCCAGCGCGGCCGGTAACCGCGTGGAATACTTCCGCGTTATGCAGCCCAGAGGGTCGCGCCGCGCAAAGACGCACCCGAACCGCATGATCCGAGTAGCCGATGTTCGATAGTTACGACAGTGCCGAGGATCCCGAGTTAGCGCAGGCCCGGGTCTTTCTGGCCGAACTGGAAAAGCACGCCGCGACCCTGGCCCGGCGACTACAGTCCAGCGCCACCCTCGATGTCCGCCGATCCCTGGATGCCGAACTCTCCTCGGTGCGCCGCTATGTGGATCGAATTCACCGGCGGTTCCCGGCAATTGCCATGCATCCCCTCCCCGGAACCGCGGGGGCGCCGCCGCCGTAGCGGTTTCGCGGCGAATCAGGTACGGAGAACGCCCGCGAGCAGCAGCATGAGGGACTGCTGGGCCTGCGCGCGGGCCAGATCCGGATCCTCGGCATTGGCGACCATGAGCGAAGCCTCGGTCAGGGCGCTCATCAGGAGCTGGGCCAGCATCGGGACGGGGGCATCGACGATCAGGCCCGCCTGCCGGCCGCGCTCGAGCATATCTACGATCAGGCCCAGCCCGTGCTGCGCCTCGAATTCGCGAAAAGCCTGCCAGCCCAGCACCGTTGGGCCGTCCTGCAGCACGATCCGCAGCATGGCGGGGCGGCGGCAGATCTCCAGGAAGGTGGCCAGGCCGATGGCCATCCCGCCCAGCATATCGGCGGAATCGTGTGCGGCGATGGCGGTTCCGATCTCGGCGGAGGCCTCCACCTCCACCTGTTCCAGCACCGCCAGGAACAATCCGCGCTTATCGCCGTAGTGGTGGTGCAGCGCGCCCCGGGTGACACCGGCGGCGGCCACCAGATCCTCGGCGGAGGTACCGGCGAAGCCGCGCTCGGTGAACAGCCGGCGTCCGGCGTCCTCGAGCGCGGCCCGGGTGGTGCGCGAGCGGTCCTCCTGGCTACGGCGTGGCATGCAGCCGAGTGAACTCCAGGATCGTGCTGCCGAGCAACTCGGGTTGATCTTCCGGCAGGAAGGTGTACGAATCTTCGATCAGGCGCAGGGTGGCGTTCGGGAAATCCCGGACCAGACGCTCGGCCCCGGCGACCGGGAAGAACTTGTCCTCGGCGGCCCAGACCACGAGCACCGGGATCTCGATTTCGCCGAAACTCCGCGCCGCTTCGAGGGTGTAGCGCTTGTTCAAGGTCAGCAGCAGCCGCCGCAGATCCTTGCGGATGGCGGCGGAGCGCCGACTGGGCAGCAGATACGAATCCGCGATCTCCGGCGGCACCGGTCGTTTGGCGACCCAGCCGAAGCCGATGGGCAGCGCATGCAGGGCGCGCCAGCGCATGGCCTCGGTGAGCGGGCGGACCGAGCCCGGAATCCTTGCCAGCCAAGGCAATACCGTCAGCGGCGGCGGCAGGAAGCGCTCATAGTTGTCGACCGAGGCCAGCACCACCCGCCCGATGCGGGAGCGATCGCGGGCCAGCAGGATCTGGGTGATCGCGCCGCCGGTGTCGTTGGCGATCAGGGTGACATCGCGCAGATCCATCCGCTCCAGGAACGCGGCGATCAGATCGGCGACCCCGGTGGGGGTGAGATCCGCTGCGGGAACCGGGATTTCGTGCGAGCCGAGCGGCAGGTCCGGGGCCAGGCAGCGGTAGCCCGCCGCCGCGATCCGCGGCACCACCTTGCGCCAGAGATCGGCGTTGACCAGCAATCCGTGAATGAAGACGACCGGCGGGCCCTCGCCGGTGTCGTGGTACCTGATGCGGCCGCCGGGGACGTCGATTTCGTGGGTACGGCCGAGTGATGTGCTTGTTGCCATCGTTGCTCCAATGCCCGTGGGTACCCCACCACTTTTACATACATACCGTATGTATGTCTATGGTCGAGGCACGTCGGCCCCGGGATTCGGTCAGGCCCCCAGCTGCGTGCGCCATCGTTCGGCGGAACGGACCATATCCAGGCCGACCTTCTCCAGGTACTCGCTCATCCCCAGCAGCCGTTGCCCCGCAGGGGAATTCATACCCAGCGCCGCCGCGCCGTCACGCGCCTTGGCCGCCAGCGACTCATTCGTCCGGGCGCTCGCGAGAGTGGCTCGGTACCAGGCGGATTCGTCGAGGAAATAGCGATCCCGGCGGGTGCCCGCATCGCGCTCCCGGCGGATCAGCTGCTGACCCTCCAGATAGCCGACGGCCGCCGAGACGGTCGCCGGACTCACCCGCAGATATCGCACCAGTTCACCGGCGGTGATGCTGCCCGTGTCGGCGGCATAGAGCCGGGCCAGCACCGCCGCCGCCATCTTCGGCACCCCGGTGCGCGCGAACAGCTCCGCGAACTGTGCGCTGAAATCGCCGACCACCGCCGGTAGCCGTCCGTATTCGTCTGCGCCCGGCGGTTTTTCGATCCGCCGGGGTCGCGCCACCCGGCGCCGCGAGCGCACCACCGTCGCGGCGTGCGCGAGATCGGCGCGGTAATCGCCCGGTCCGCCGTTGCGGGTCACCTCCCGGCTCACCGTCGACGTGGGACGGCCCAGCTGGCGGGCTATCTCCGCGTACCCCAGTCCCTGCGTCAAACCCGTGGCAATGCGCCGGCGATCCTCCGGCGTGAGCCGCCCTCCGGGCATGGGCACCACCTCCCTCACCAAATCTATTGCAACACAACACCAACCCAATCGCATTAGGCTGCAGCATTATTGCTCGACTGCAAAGTGAATTAACCTGGCGTAATACAACTTTCGAGTGCATATCGCGATCGCAGGGCGTGCGAACGCAACGTAGCGTTCGCCCCGCCCCGAACAGATCGACGTTGCTCGTGCCCCGGTCAGGGTGCGGCGGTGCGGGCGTTCGGATCGAATCCGCCCGGAATCTCGTACACCACACCGGTGAAGGTCGCGCCGAACAACCGGCCCGCCGAGAAGCCCTGCCCGCCACGGCCGTAACTCACCACGCTGGTCAGGTTGTTGCCGAAGCCGAGCACGCAAAACTGGTTGTTGGCATCGATGCGGACCACCTGCCCCGACGGATTCAGCGGTACCACCGGACGATTCAGCGAATCCAGCGTCAGACCGTCGGGGGCGTCCAGCGCGTCACCGCCACCCAGATCCAGCACCGACTGCGGCGCCCACGGGGCATCGGTGGGGATGCGGCTCACCCCGGGATTGACGAAAGTCCGCGAGACATAGAGGAAGCGATCGTCACTGCTGAGCACCGCGCCATTGGAGCTGGGCAGATTGCCCCAATCGGCCTGCACCGCGCCGTTCGGGTACACCCGGCCGATGAGATTCGCGAAATCATTGGTGGCGTAGACGATTCCGTCATGTGAGACGGCCATACCGTCGGCCGCGCTCAAACCCGCCGCGTACGGGGCCATCGCGCCGGTATCCGGATCGACCGTGACGATACCGGCGTGCCGCAGACTGTCACCCGCGATCACCCGGGCGTCCGCGCCGTAGCCGACCAGCAGTTTGCCATCGGGCGTCCAGGCCAGCGCGCCACCGCCGCCGCTGGGCACCGTGGCGATCGGCACCGCGGCCGCGCCCGGGAAGTCGATCCGGAAAACCCGGCCGGTGAGCAGATCGGTGGTGAAGGCGCGCCCGGCCGGATCGATCGTCAAACCCTCCAGTGCGCCACCCGGATTCGCGACCACGACGGTCGGCTGACCCGCTCCCGCGCAAACCGGGGCGGCATTCGCCGGACCCGCGGTGAAAGTCGAGAGCGCCGCGACCGTGAAAGTCGCCAGCGCCACCGCCGCCGCCCGGGCGAGCGTTATCGATTGCCTTTTACTCATTTCGCACCTCTTACTCCGTGCCGGATGAAGTGGTTGTCCGCAGCATTGTGACAGGCGACTGGTAATTTATGCCGGTCTCGACGCGCCGAAAGGAAATTCGATGGTGGTCCGTTCGCGATTCACCCGGAATATCGCCCGCTGGCTGACCGCGACGGCCTGCGTTATGGCCGCCGCACCCGGCGCGAATGCGGAACCTGTTGTCGCACAACAGCTTCCGCCGACAATTCCGAGTATCAAGCAATGGATCTCCGGCGGAACGGGATTCACGCTCGGATCGGACGCCCGCATCGTCGCCGACGCGGCATCGCGCGGACCCGCCCGACGACTGGCCGAGGATCTCACCGGCATCGGCAAACCGGTATCGGTCACCGGCACGGGCGCACGCGCCGGTGACATCGTGCTGGTCCAGACCGATGACGCACCGGAACCCGCTGAGTCGTACCGTATTTCGTCGACCGACCGGCTCACCATCAGCGCCCGCGACCTGCCCGGCATCGCGCACGGCACCCAGACCGCATTGCAGTGGTTGCGGCAGTCCGGCACCATTCCCGGTGGTAGCGCACAGGATTGGCCGGACTACGCCGAGCGTGGGCTCATGCTCGATACCGGCCGCGAATTCTTCCCGGCCGACTGGGTGAAAGCCCGAATTCGGGACGCCGCCCACCTGCGCATGAATATGGTGCAGCTGCATCTCTCGGATTCCCAGGGCTTCCGGCTGGACAGCCGCATCCATCCGGAAATCACCTCGCCGCTGCATTACACCGCCGCCGATATCGCGGACATACTCGACTACGCCGACTCGTACGGCATCGAGATCGTGCCCGAAATCGATATGCCCAGCCATATGAACGCCATTCTCGCCCGACATCAGGACCTGGTGCTGCGCCCGGCGCACACCAGCTCGGCGGATGCCCAGCGCGACAACCTCATCGCGGGCGGCGTCGGCGGCAAGATCGACCTCACCAATCCCGCCGCCTACCAACTGATCAGCGATATCCTGCACGAGTTCGTACCCATGTTCCGCGGCCGCTACTGGCATCTGGGCTGCGATGAGTACATCAGCGACTACAGCCGGTATCCGCAGTTGAGCGAATACGCCACCCGGGTCATCGGACCCGATGCCGCGCCCGGCGATGTCATCGTCGCCTTCGCCAACTGGGCCGCCGATATCGTCGAATCCTTCGGCAGGACACCGCGCGCCTGGAACGACGGGTTCGACCAGGCCGTCACCGTCACACCGAAAACCGAAGTGGTCATGCAGTATTGGTCGTCCAGCGCGGGCGGACTGCCGTGGCTGCCCGGCGGGCGCACACCCGCCGAGCTCACCGCGGCCGGACATCCCATCCTGAACGCCGCCTTCACGCCGGCGTACTTCGTCACCGGCGGACCGGCCGCGGCGCTGAACGCACCGCCCGAACTCCTGTACGCCTGGGACCCCGGACTTTTCGTGAACGGTTCACGACTGCCCGACGCGGATCGGCGGCTGCTGCGTGGTTCCATGCTCTTCCTCTGGTGCGATGATCCCGAGGCCATGACTCCCGAGCAGATCGTCGACCCGTTGCGGGCCCGGCTGCGGGTCATGGCACAGCAGTTGTGGGGTGGGACCGGTGGCGTCTCGTATCCGGAATTCGTATTCCGGGCGAATGCCGTCGGCTGGCCCTGAATGCTCAGAAGCGGCGGGCGCCGCTGACGGGCATCTCGCTCATCGGCGAGAGCTTCACGCCGGAACCGTACGTCGCGGCGTGGATGACCTGACCGTCGCCCGCGTACAGCGCGGAGTGACCGCCGCCGTAGAAGGACACCAGATCGCCCGGCTGCAATTCATCCACCGAAACCGGGGTGCCGGCTGCCAGCTGCGAATAACTCGTGCGCGGCAAATCCACACCCGCCTCGTGATAGGACCACTGCACCAGACCCGAGCAGTCGAAATTATCGGGACCGGCCCCACCGGCGCGGTAATTCGAACCGATTTTGGTCCGGGCCGCCTCCACCGCGCGCTCGCCCGCGGACTTCTTCGGCATCGCGGCGGGCATCGGCGCGGGGACGGCGGCGGTATCGGTCACGCCCGGAATTCCCATGAGCGACGGCAGCGCGCTCGGAATGGAGAATTCGCCCAGACCGGCAACGGTCACCTGACGCGATTCCGCCGCGATATTCGCGGGGACGGATTCCGGCATCACCACGGGTGCGGATTCGGGCATCACCGCGGGTGAAGATTCGGGCAGAGCCGCGGGTGCGGATTCGGGGAGCACCGGTCGTCCGGGCTGTTCCGGAATCGCCGCGAGGCGCGGAGTCCGCGAATTCACACCCGCGCCGAGAATCGTCACGGGACGGAATTCATAGCTTTCGATAATCGACTCGTCCACGACCGGGACCTCGACAACCGCCGCTTCCGGTGCGGGGGCGATGATGCCGAGCCGGGCGGCGAGTTCGTCGGCGACCTCGAATTGGCCGATACCGGGGATGGTCACCGGCGTCGCCTCGGCCTCACCCGCTGTGAACAGCAGTGCCGCACCGATTCCGGCGGCGGCGAGAATGCCGGTGGTCAAGCTCCGCCACGACAGGCGCGGCAGCTGGGGCAGGTTCTGTCTATCACCGATACTTTCCATGATGCGGTCCTTCCATCAAGCGTCAGCTATCCGGTTTCCGGTCACGAACATCTCGGTACTGCGGCAGTTCCACATTGCATAGAACGCCTGTTCGGCAAGACGGGTAACGAATGACACGCGTGTTATTCATAACGGATTCGTAAACAAAAGCGGCTGTGTCCAATTGGACACAGCCGCTTTTTCGCGAAACAGACCGGCAATACGGGGCCCGCGCGGGCACACGTGTGAGACTTGCGTATACGAGCTCCCTCCTCATAATCCGGAGGATTCAATGACAGATTCCGCTGCGCTACCCGAACTACCCGAGCCGTTGGTGGTCACCCTGGGGAATCTGAAAGGCGGCGTCGGCAAGACCACGTCGGCTTTCTTCCTCGCCTCGTATTTCGCCACCGTGCATCGACTCCGGGTACTCGTCATCGATGCCGACCCGCTCAGTCAGACCGGATACTCCTGGTACCGGCGACTGCGGAAGGAGAATATCGAGGTCCCCTTCGAACTCATCGCCTTCCCGTCCCGGCACGTCAACGACTGCATCACCGACAATGCCGGGAAGTACCAGGTGATCATTGTCGACGCGGGCGGTGAATCGGCCGATATCTTCAAGGCCGCGGTACCCGAGAGCGATGAGCTGATCCTGGTGACCAGCGTGAGCCCGTCGGAGGTCAAGCGCGTGCCCAGTACCTACCGGGCCGCCGAGGAGGCCGCCGCCGAAAGCGCCAAACCCATTCGGGTGCGGGTGCTCATGACCAAGGTTCCGGTCACCATGAAGAACGGCGTCAACGTCTCCACCGAATACCGCACGCAGCGAACCAATCTCGAAGGCGCGGGCTACGACGTCTTCGAATCGTATGTGAGCGCGTGGAAGTGGTACCGCGAGGCCGCCGACGGTGAGGTCGGCGACGGCGCGGAGAACCCCATCGAAGATCTCGGCGAATACAGCCAGGTCGGCGAGGAACTGCTGCGGCCGTACCACGAAAACCGCACCGCCACCGAAGCACTGGAGGTATCGGCCTGATGCCCCCGCAGAGACGCAAGAGCAGCATCGGCGGCACCCACCCCGCCACCACCCGCAATCCCCTCTCCGACGAAGCCGAGCACACGCCCCCGGTCTCCCCGCTGCGCGATGCCGAATGGCACAGCACCGCACCGACTCCCGCCACCACGAAACCCACGCAGAAAGCAGTGAAGCCGGAAATGGTGCTGCCTCCCGCCATGACATCGGAATCACCGGCGGCCATGTTCGTCACCCCGAGCGCCGAAGCGGAAGCGGAGCAGCCGGAGTCGCCGAAGCCCAAGCTGAAACCGGTGCAGCGGGCCGAATCCGCCATGCGCGGCATCGATCCGGCGCTGCGCAGCGTGGGCTCCACGCTGCGGGGCGCGGCCACCGCATCGCCGAGCGTGCTCACCATGCCGCTGCCCGCGGCGGGCGAGGGACCGCTCAACGCGAGCGAGCTGGAACAGCTCGATCTGTGCGAATCCTCCATCGACGCACTGCGGGTCGCGTTCTGGGTGGCCGGGCGCGCATTACAGATCGTGCGGGACGGCCGCCTCTATCGAGCCGAGCACGCCACCTTCGACGACTATGTGGAGAAGCGCTGGGATATGCAGCGCTCCTACGCGCACAAGCTGATTCGCGCGTGGCCGCTGGCGGCGCGGCTGCATCCGGTCGCGCCCTCCATCAACGAGGGTCAGATTCGTGAACTGCTGCCGATCATGGCCGCGCACGGCGAGGACGCGGCGGTGACCGTCTACACCACCCTCGCGGCCGATGCGAAGGTCACCGCGGGCAAACTCCGGGAAGCGATCGCGGTGCTGCCCGGCGACTACGAACAGGGTGAGGTGGTGCGGCGGTTGCAGTCCTGGCTGCGCGGCGATCTCGCCGAGGACGCACCGTCCGCACCCGATGTATTCAGCGCCGCCGAAACCCGGCTGGCCGCGCTCTCCTCCAAAGTGGTCAAGGGCTCCACCGAGGATCCGGTGGCGGCCCGCGAATTCGCGGCCAAACTGCGCACCCTCGCCGAACTCATCGAACAGCAGATCCCGGTAACCACCCGAATGCCCGGAACCCGCTAGCGGATACCACAAGACAATGGGTGCCCGGCCAATGGCCGGGCACCCATTGAAGTTTCAGTGCCTAACTACGTGGGCTGCGGAGCTATTCGCCGACCGCCCGGCGAACGCGACCGGCGGCCCGTTCCCGGACGGCCCGTGCGGTAGCGGCATCGAACAATTCCAGATGCTCGAATAGCGGATCCTCGTCATCGGGTTCGACCAGCACCGCGCGTCGCAATTGCGTGCGCGTCTCCTCCCGATCCGGCAGCGGGCGATCGGTCTCGGCCGCCGCCTCGGCTTCGGCATCCTCACGGCGGGAACGGGATAGGCGTGCGGCACGGCGGCGGCGAATATCCTCCTCCAGCCGCACCTGCTTGCGTAGATAGGCCAGATAGCCCACCAGCACCGTCCCGGAGAACGCGGCCAGCCACCACAGGGTGGCCGAAATCGCCAGTCCCGCACCGGCGAAGAGCAGGGTGCTCAGCACCAGGCCCAGCACCGCGCGCTGGCGGAAGGTGTAGCGGGCCGCACGCGCGATGGCATCGGCCTCCGGATCGTAGCCACCGCGGCCGCGCCGGGACGGCACGAAATCCGGGTCGTCCGCGTCGAATTCGTCCTCGTCGAACTCCGGCTCCGGTTCACGCAGCGCGGGTACCCGGCTGCGCGGCGGGGCGTCCATCCGCACTCGCCTGCGCGGTTCGCCGTCACCGTCGCGGGGCGCGCGCACATCCTCGGCCGGTTCCGCATCGTCCGCATGCGCTGTGCGCGTGGGACGCTCATCGTTCATATCGCCGGGAATATCGTCGGTCTCCCCGGCCGCTCGCGTATCACTGTCGAATTCCGCTGTCCCGGACTCGGATTCATCACCTGCCGCTTCGGTCACCGGATCGGCGGCGTCGGCCACCACGGCTTCCGGCGCGGAAACCGCGCTCTCGGTATCGCGTTCGCGGGCGGTGTCGAAATCCTCGTCGTCCGATTCAGCTCGAGTGCTGTCGTCCGATCTGGTCATCCGATCCTCCGGATCATCGTGGTGATGCTTCCTGCGAACCGGCACGTAGTCCGGGTCGGTGTCATGTCCGGATGCCGGACCTTTTCTGATGCGTCGCTCGGTATCCCCGCGATGCAACACCCGGGTGGCCAGCGCCGCGTCGGTGTGCTGGCGAATGCGGGGGTGGCGGCCGGCCAACATGGGAAACAGCACGAACACCCAGAGCACGACCAGTCCGATCCACAAGATCGAATTCGGCATCGCGCCCAACACCTCCGTCCCCGCCTGGCTCGCATCCCTTCGTACATCGTCCATCGACGTGCACCACAGCACCTGCCGGTCATACGAGGACGCACCACCGACGTCCGTAGGCTAGTTCGGCGTCCCAGGAATAACCCGCAGGCGCGCCGTCAACATCTGCCACAGTAGTCACACGACTCGGACTCGGTACGGATGTCCAGATCAACCGGTGCGGCGGCATGCGACACGCGGGTAACGACGGGTACACCGCACGTCACGGCTGTGCGGCGCGCCCCGAGCGAATCAGCTTGTCCACCACGGTCCCCGACACCTCTTCGACCGTCATCGCGACCAGCAGATGGTCCCGCCACGCACCGTCCACATCCAGATAGCGGCGCAGCAGCCCCTCCTCGCGGAAACCGACATTGCGCAATACCGCCTGGCTGGCAAGGTTTTCCGGGCGCACCGTGGCCTCCACCCGATGCAGGCCCACCTCACCGAAGCAGTGATCCAGGCCCAGCGCCAGCGCGGCCGTCGCCACGCCCTGACCGCTGACCTCCTTGGAGACCCAGTAGCCGATCCACGCCGAACGCAATGCGCCGCGCACGATATTGCCGACCGTCATCTGCCCGCTGAAGGTGCCGTCCACCTCGATCACCAGCGGAATCATCGCGCCGCGACGGGCTTCGGCCTTCAGGCTCGACCACAGCGACGGCCAATTCCCGGCGTGATTGCGCGCCTCCCAGGAACCCCGCCCGGTCGGCTCCCACTTCTCCAGATACTCGCGATCGCGGGTGCGAATCCGGCTCCACGCCGACGCGTCCCGTAACCGGATGGGCCGCAACGTGACCTGACCGGCAGCCACGCGCACCGGTCCCAGATGTGCGGGCCAGCCCGGATGCTGGGCGGCCCGGAAGACGTTCATGTCCAAGGCCTCAGCCTCGCTGCGCGAGGAAGGCGACCCGCACCTCGTCACCGGTACGCACCTCGGTGACATCGGGATCGATCACGATCAGGCTGTTGGCCTCGGCCATGGTGGCCAGCAGATGCGAGGACGCGCCGTTCGGCCCGCCCAGCGGCTGCACCAGATAATCGCCGGTCTGCTCATCGCGCATCAGTTGCGCGCGCAGATAACCCCGCCTGCCGGGAATGGAGGCGATCGGCAGAATCGTGCGCGCCCGCACCACCCGGCGCATGGGATGTCTGCGCCCCAGCGCGATTCGAATCAGCGGCCGCACCATCACCTCGAAAACCACCAGCGCGCCAACGGGATTCGACGGCAGCAGGAAGGTCGGCACCTCATCGCGGCCCAGCAGGCCGAAACCCTGCACCGAACCCGGATGCATGGCGACGCGGGTGATCTCCAATTCGCCCAGGCCCTCCAGGGCCTCGCGGATCTGCTCGGACGCCCAGCCACCCACCGCGCCCGCGATCACCACGACCTCGGAGCGAACCAGCTGACCCTCCACCACATCCCGCAGGCGTTTGGGATCGGCGCTGACAATGCCCACGCGGTTCACATCCGCGCCCGCATCGCGCGCGGCCGCCGCCAGGGCATAGGAGTTCACGTCGTAGACCTGGCCCGGTCCGGGCGTGCGATCGATATCGACCAGCTCACCGCCCACCGAGAGCACCGACAGGCGCGGGCGCGGATGCACCAGCACCTTGTCCCGGCCCACCGCCGCGAGCAGGCCCACCTGGGCCGGGCCGATGATGGTGCCCGCACGCACCGCCAGATCGCCCGGCTGCACGTCATCGCCGATGCGGCGCACGTAATCGCCCGAGCGCACCGGCTCGTACACCTTCACCCGGGCACGCCCGCCATCGGTGAAATCAAGCGGCAGAACGGCATCCGCGAGCGTCGGCAGCGGAGCGCCGGTATCCACGCGCACGGTCTGGCGCGGTTGCAGGCGAATGGGCTGGCGCGAACCGGCCGCGACCTCGCCGACCACCGGCAGCGTCAGCTCGACCGGTTCGCCGTCCTCACCGCGAATATCGGCGCCCGCGCCGGAAACATCCACGCTGCGCACGGCATAACCGTCGATGGCGGCCTGATCGAAACCCGGTAGCGGACGCTCGGTGACCACATCCTCGGCGCACAGCAGTCCCTGGGCCTCCGAGATAGCGACCCGAACGGGCCGCGGCGCCACAGCCGCCGCGGTCACCTTGATCTGCTGATCCTCAACCGAGCGCATGCCGCCCTTCCCTGGTCTCGCGCACTAACCACACCCCGTCGGCGGCATCGCTCATTCGTGCGAGGTGAGCCGCTGCTCCAGCCACTCGCGCAGGGCGGGACCGTATTCCTCACGTTCCAAAGCGAAATCGACCGCAGCACGAAGATAGCCGCCCGGGTTACCCAGATCGTGTCGCGACCCACGGTGCACCACAACGTGAACGGGATGTCCCTCGGAGATGAGCAGGGCGATCGCGTCGGTCAACTGCAACTCGCCGCCCGCGCCCGGGGTGATCCGGCGCAGCGCGTCGAAGATGGCGCGGTCCAACAGGTATCGGCCCGCGGCGGCGAAAGTGGACGGCGCCTGCTCCATCGGCGGCTTCTCCACCATGCCGTTGACCTTGAGCACATCGGCGTCCGCACCGGGCAGCACCTCGACGTCGAAGACGCCGTACGCGCTGACCTCCTCCTTCGGCACGTCGATGGCGCACAGCACTGAGCCGCCGTAGGTGGCGCGCACTTCGGCCATCGCGCACAGCACACCGCTGGGCAGCACCAGATCATCGGGCAGCAGCACCGCGATGGCGCTCTCATCGGCGTCCAGCACCGATTCCGCCTGTGCCACCGCATGACCCAGGCCGAGCGGCTCCTCCTGCACCACCGAGGTGACGTCCAACAGCGCCGGGGCCTTGCGCACCTTCTCCAGCAGGTGATGCTTACCGCGCTCCTCGAGGGTGCTCTCCAGCACCAGATCCTCGACGAAATGCGCTACCACGCCGTCTTTTCCGGGCGAGGTCACGATCACCAGCCGGGAGGCGCCGGAATCCGCGGCCTCCGCGGCGACCAATTCGATGCCCGGGGTGTCGACCACCGGTAGCAGCTCCTTGGGCACCGTCTTGGTCGCGGGCAGGAACCTCGTGCCGAGCCCCGCCGCGGGCACCACCGCGGTGCGGAAGCACGACTCGGCTCCGCCGCCATTAGCTGTCATGAGCTCACCCTATCCATCCGTCTGGAGCGTCGTCGCGGCCGAAGCAACGCCCCGACGTCCCCGAGAGCCTAAGCGTCCGGCGCGCACCGAGCGCACCGAACGCGGGACCGCGGGCGCGCGAAGCCATACCCATCGGGCATGTGCGCACCCCTTCCACCACTTCATACCCACTCCCGCCACCGCGAACAGTGCTGAGCGCCACATAGTCGGTGATCGGGACACGCGGCGCGGGCGCATATCGTTGGGGCGTGAGCGAAGTGCGGGACAAGGCGGCCTGGCGCGGCGAGATCCTGGCGCGGCGCAAGGCGATCACTCCCAGACAACGGGAACGCGAGGCCGAGGCCCTGGCTCGGCACGCCACGGCGCTGATCGAAACACCCGGCGCGCGTGAACGACAGGGCGCGGACGGTCGGCCCGGGACGGCGGGCGAGGTCACCTGGATCTGCGCGTATGTGCCGGTCGGGGGCGAACCGGGATCGCTCGCGATGCTGGACGCGCTGCGGGCCGCGGGCGCGCGGGTGCTGCTGCCGGTGACCGGTGAGCCGGGTCCGCTGGAGTGGGCCGAGTACGAAGGTCCGGAGCGGTTGCGGCGCGGGCGATTCGGGCTGCGCGAGCCCGAGGGCGCACCCATCGCCGATGCCCTGCGGCTGGCGGAGGTGATTCTGATTCCGGCGCTGGCGGTGGATCGGAGTGGGACTCGGCTGGGTCGCGGCGCGGGTTATTACGATCGAAGTCTGAACGCCAGCCGAGCCGATGCCCGATTGATCGCGGTGGTGCGGGACGATGAGGTTGTCGCGCATTTGCCGCGCGAATCGCACGACCATCGAATGGGATGGGCGCTGACACCGTTCGGCGGACTACGCGAGCTGGACGAATAACCCGGGAATTGACACCCGATTGGCAGTGTTGGCACTGTCATCTGTAGAGTGCTAGATCGACGAAGACCGTGGAGAGGTTTCCCGATGCCTACTTACTCGTACGCCTGCACCGAGTGCGACAACAAGTTCGACATCGTGCAGTCCTTCTCCGATGACGCGCTCACCACGTGCGATCGCTGCAATGGAAAGCTGCGCAAGCTTTTCAACTCGGTCGGCATCGTATTCAAGGGCAGCGGTTTCTACCGCACCGACAGCCGCAACGGCACCACCTCCAGCGAGGCCGCCAAGCCCGCGTCCACCTCGGACAGCGGCAGCTCCAACGGTTCGAGCGGCGGTTCCAACGGTTCGAGCGGCGGTTCCAACGGTTCGAGCGGCGGTTCCAACGGTTCGAGCGGCGGTAGCTCCACCCCGGCCGCGACCACCTCGGCCCCGAGCTCGAACAGCACCTCCGCGGCCTGATCCGCGCGCCCGGACCGTAGCTCCGACCGGGGCGAATTCGGTTCGTTCCGACCGATATCCACAGCGTCGAAGTTATCCACAGCCGACCCTTTTCGAGGGTCGGCTGATCTGCGTCCGGGCCTAGGCTTCCGAGCATGATCCGCTTGCGCACACCCGGCCACGATGCCGATCTCGGCCGCGGTTCCCGCCTCGAATCCATCACGTCCGCGCTCCCGCCGTGGGCCGATGGCGTACTGCTGCGGCGCATTTCGGCCCTCGCGCTACTGCTGCTCGCCGCCGTCCTCGCGGTGCGCGGCGATCCGGCGGGCGGACATACCGAGGTGCTGGTCGCCGCCCGCGAACTGCCGCCCGGTCACGTCCTGGCCGATGGCGATCTGCGGCCCGCGCCCAGGGAGACGAGCGCCCTCCCCGACGGTGCGATTCGCGAGCCCGGCGCACTGCGCGGCGCGACCCTGACCGGCGCGGTCGCACCCGGGGAGATCCTCACCGAACTGCGCGTCATCGGCCCCCGCCTGGCAGCCGTGGCCGCCCACTCCCCCGATGCCCGCATCGTCCCGATTCGCCTGGCCGACAACGCCGTTGCCGATATCCTGCGCGCCGGTGACCGCGTCGACGTGGTCGCCGCCGAGGAGCCCGGCAGCGGCGGCCGCCCCGCCCGCCTACTCGCCACCGACGCCGCAGTCGTCCTCGCTCCGGGCGCGGACCGCTCCCCCGGCAAAGACGAACGCGTGGTCCTGGTGGCCCTGGACTCCCGCCGCGCCACGGCCGTCGCCGCGGCATCCCTGCGCACCGCGCTCACCGTCGTGTTCCACTGACCCGGCCGCCGAGTGAACTAGCATCGCCAATACCCGTTTTACGAATTCCGCCCCGTTTTCCGGGGGTCCGGGGGCTTGCTCCCGACCTCCTCATGGGGGTGTGGGGGCATAGCCCCCACCGGCATCCAGGCTCCACCCCGCTTACGCAGAGGAGTTTCCGGCAATGCTCAAGGGTTTCAAGGATTTCCTGCTTCGTGGCAATGTCGTCGATCTGGCCGTCGCGGTCGTCATCGGCACGGCGTTCGTGGCCGTTGTGACCGCTTTCAGCAATGGGGTCATCAATCCGCTGCTCGCGGTATTCGGCGGCAGCAATGAACTCGGGCTCGGGTTCCAATTGGTGGCGGACAAACCCGCGACCTTCGTCGCCATCGGGCCGATCATCACCGCGGCGCTGGACTTCCTCATCATCGCGGCGCTGCTGTACTTCATTCTGGTGGTTCCGGCCACCAAGGCCAAGGCGCGCTGGGGCAGTACCGAGACCCCGCTCTCGGATAATGAAGTGCTGGTGCAGATTCGGGATCTGCTCGCCGAGGGCCGGAACAGCACCGCCGGGGGCAGGCACGAGAGCTGAAACCCCTGGTCGGCGCGAAAGCCGAAGCCGGGCGCGAATTTACGCAAAAGAAACGCGAACACGAACGGGCCCGGCGCGAAATGCGCCGGGCCCGTTCGTCTTACGTGATCGAGATCAGCCGATCGAGAACGGCTGGCCCCACAGGGTGACCCAGGTGATCACATTGTCGGTCTCGACCTCGACGCTGACGAAGGCACGCGCCTGGGCGTAGCCCGCGCAGCCGTTCAGGCCGATGGTCTCGTCCGCCCAGGTGACCGAGCCGCTGTTGCCCTTGAAGGCATTGCGGACCTTGTGGGTCTCCGAGCCGAAGTCGTCGGCCTGCTCCAGGTCGAGCACGTAGAACGACTTCGCCTGGCCGGGGCCGAGATTCAGGTTGCCGCCGCCGGTGGCGCCGGCCGACGGGGTGACATTGCCCGAGCTGTCCCAGGAAGCGCCACCGGTGGCTCCGGCGCTGGTGTCACCACCGGCGATGTTCACCTGGCAGCCGACCACGTAACCGGGGAAGATCTTGCCGCCGGTCGCGGTGGTGTCACCGGAGATGTTGACCTGCGCCGAGGCCGACACCCACGCGTTGCGGTGCAGCGGGGTGGCGCCCATGGACGGGTTGATGTTGGCGGATTCGCCGACGAGCTTGACGTTGACGACGGTGCCATCGGACAGGGTCTTGGTGAGTTCGCCGCCCGGCAGGCCGACGAACGTATCGGCGTTGGCAGCGCCGGTGGAGAACAGGCCAAGAGCGGCGGTTGCGACGGCGCCGACACCGGCCACCCGCGCCACAGTCTTACGGATGTTCATTACAGTTTTCCCTCGAGGGTTGAATTCGCTTGCGCGAGAAGTGATTTGGCGGGGGTGACCACTATCAGCCGATGCTGAACGGCTGGCCGTACAGGGTGGTCTTGGAGTAGTGATCGCCGATGACCTCGACGGTGGTGTACGACCGCGCCTGGGCGTAACCCGCGCAACCCTGGAGCTGGATTTCGGCATCCTGGTACTCGACCGCGTAGGTACCCGGCTTCAGGATGTCCTTGTAATCGATCTGGACGAACTTGACTTCACCCGGGCCGAGGTTGACGCCGATGGAGCCGCCGACCGAGGCATCGCTGAGGCTGATGCCGCCGGAAAGTCCCGCGGTGATGGCGTTATCGGCGATGTTCACCTGGCAGCCGACGATGTAGCCGGTGCTCAGCTGAGAGGCGCCATGGGTGGAGGAATTGTTGGAGCCGTTGCCATTGGCAGGTCCGTTGTTGGGTCCGATCGTGCCATCGGGGGTCTCGGTGACCTCGGCGACGGCATTGCCGGTGACCCACACGACGCGGCCAGCGCCATTGGAGGACAACGACGGTGAAATGATGGCGTGCTCACCCGTACGGGTGATCGTCACAGTTCCACTGGGCGCAGCCTTCTGACCGTCCGGCAACGGTACGAAGGTATCGGCATTAGCGGCACCAGTCGAAAAAAGGCCGATGGCCACGGCCGCGGCAGCGCCGATACCCGCAATGCGGGCACCACGACGCAGACCGTGGGTGCGGTTCTCGCTCATACTTCCCCTCATCAGGTTTCTTGCGGTCAACCTCGACCACCGAGGTTGAAATGGGGCTCTTGGGGAACCCCGGGTAAGTTTGTCGCCACATTGTTGCCACTGTGTTACTGCTAACAAATTCTTAATGTGTAGCGACGCAGGGCACTTTACATCACCGTTGTGATCCGTGAGGTGTGAGAGAACCGAATCCAGTGCACCCGCACAAGTCCCGGATCTATCCCCCGATGTATGTCGAGAATGCTATGGATAGCAAAAGGGGCCCGGCGCTAAAAGCGCCGGGCCCCTTAGGTTTCCGCAGGGCGGAACGAATCAGCCGAGGCTGAAGGGCTGACCCCACAGGGTCACCCAGGTGATCACATTGTCGGTCTCGACCTCGACGCTCACGAAGGAGCGGGCCTGGGCGTAACCGCCGCAACCGGTCAGGCCGATGGTCTCGTCGGCCCAGGTGACCGAACCGTTGGAACCCTTGAACGCATTGCGAACCTTGTGCTGTTCGCTGCCGAAATCATCGGCCTGCTCCAGGTCCAGCACGTAGAACGACCGGGTCTGGCCGGGGCCGAGGGTCAGGTTGCCGCCGCTGGTGACGCCGGTGCCGCCCTGGTCGATATTGCCGGAGAAGTCGGCGCCGCCGGTCGCGCCACCGGTGGCACCGCCACCGGAGATGTCGACCTGGCAACCCACCACGTAACCGGGGAAGATCTTGCCGCCGACGGCGGTGGTGCCACCCGACAGCTGCACCTGCGCGCTGCCCGAAACCCAGGCGTTGCGGTGCACCGGGGTGCTGCCCATGGACGGGCTGATGTTGGCCGATTCGCCGACCATGCGCACGGTCACGACAGTGCCATCGGACAGGGTCTTGGTGAGTTCGCCACCCGGCAGCGGAACGAAGGTGTCGGCATTGGCCGCGCCGGTGGAGAACAGGCCGAGCGCGGCGGTGGCGACGGCGCCGATACCGGCCGCCCGTGCCAAAGTCTTGCGGATGTTCATCGCATTATCCCTCTAGGGTCGAATTCGCTTACGCGAGTAATGAATTGGATGTCCGGGCGGCTCAGCCGAGGCTGAACGGCTGCCCGTAGAGGGTGGTCTTGGAGTAGTGGTCACCGATGACCTCGACCACGGTGTACGCCCGCGCCTGGGCATAGCCCGCGCAGCCGTTGACCTGGATCTGGGCGTCCTGGTACTCGACCGAGTAGTGGCCGGCCTTCAGGATGTCCTTGCTGTCGATCTCGACGAACTTGACCTCGCCGGGGCCGAGGTTCAGGCCGACCGAGGCGCCGAGGCTGCCACCGCTGAGGTTGACCCCGCCCGAAACGCCCGCGGAGATCGCATTGCTCGCGATATCGACCTGGCAGCCGACGATGTAGCCGGTGGCCAGGTGCGAGGCGCCATGGGTGGAGGAGTTGTTCGAGCCCGGCAGATTGGCCGCGCCGTTGTTCGGGCCGACGGTGCCTTCCGGCGTCTCGGCCACATCGGCGACGGCATTGCCCGACACCCAGACCACGCGGCCCGCGCCATTGGCGGCCAGCGACGGTGAGATGACGGCATGCTCACCCGTGCGGGTGATGGTGACTGCTCCACCGGGAGCGACCTTCTGACCGTCCGGCAACGGTACGAAGGTATCGGCATTGGCGGCGCCGGTCGACATCAGACCGAGCGCCACCGAGGCGGCTGCGCCGATGCCCGCGAAGCGGACGGCGCGACGGATACCGCTGGTGCGGTTCTCGCTCATTCGTTCCCTCATCAGGTTGTCTCGCGTTCAGCTCCGACCACCGGAGCCGATATGGTCGCCGCCGCATCCAACTCCCAGTGAGCAAATTTCAAGCAGTCTGCTCAAACCCTTTGGACACGTATCGATATCGACCCGAGCGAGACGATAGCCACATCTGCAACTATTTGGCAACAGTGTGATGAACATGCGAATACAGCGATGAATAGGCATGAATGTGAGATCCGCCGCCGAGCGGGGGGAATGCCGCGAACCTGACACGCGGCTGCGATGGTGACCACACTCGAGAGTGAGCGCGCTCAGTGAATTCGGCCGGGAATTCAGCCGTGATGCGGGGGCACCTGGGAACGCAACCAGTCATCGCCGGATCGATTCGAATCCGGTTCGGGGGTGCGCTCATCGGAGGTGGTGGCGGGCAATGTCTCGCCGAAGATGGCCGCGAGTTTGGCCGCGTCCGCGGCCGATAAACGGCGAGACCCCGCCCGGCGCGCGGCCGGGCGGGGTTCGTCCGAGGAATCCTGTGTGGAATCCGAAGGGGTGGAATCCGGGGATTCGGAAATCATTCCGACAGACCGGACAATTCATCGATAACCCGGCTCGCGAGCGGACCGAGCGTGGCCATACCGTCGCGAATCGCGGCCCGCGAACCCGGCAGATTCACCACCAGGGTCGACCCCGAAACGCCCGCCAGCCCGCGGGACAGGCCCGCGTCCAGCGATCCCGAGGCCAGACCGGACGCGCGCAGCGCCTCGCTGATACCGGGGAGCACCCGGTCCAGCACCTCCTCGGTGGCCTCGGGGGTGACATCGCGCGGGGACATACCGGTGCCGCCGACCGAGATCACCAGATCGACGCCGCCGATGACCGCGGTATTGAGCGCATTGCGGATCTCGACCTCATCGGCCTGCACCGAGATCGAGGCGTCCACCAGGAAGCCCGCCTCGGTGAGCAGTTCGGTGACCAGCGGCCCGAAGGAGTCCACGCCGCCATGAGCGGTTCGGTCGTCGACGACCACGACAAGAGCACGGCCCGCCACAGCGGCATCGATTTCCATGGTGCTAACCGTAGCGCCTGGACCCGACAGCCCGGCGGCTGCGCCCGGGAACACAGTGCCGTTGTCCGACAACAGCTCCCAGCCGCCGTCCGCGGTCACCCGGATCTCCGGCATCGGAGTTCCGCTACTGTCCTGTCGCATCATCGACCGCCTTCCGCCGCCGCCTCGCCGAGGGTCACCTCGACGGTTTTCGCATTGTTGCCCTGGTCATCGGTGAAGGTCACCTTGACCTTGTCGCCCGGACGGTGCGAGCGCACCGCGGCGATGAGGGCGTTGCCCGAATCGATCACCTGGTCATCGAGTTTGGTGACGACCGCGTTGTTCGGCAGTCCCGCCTTGGCGGCCGGGCCGTCCGGGGTCACCTCCAGTACGCGCGCCCCGTTGACGTCGTCCTGTGCGCGCACCTTCACGCCGATCTGGGCGTAGGTGGCCTTGCCGTTCTTGATCAGCTCATCGGCGACTCGGCGGGCCTGATCCACCGGAATCGCGAAACCGAGCCCGATGGAACCGCTCTGCCCGCCCGCGGCCTCGGACACCCCGAGCGTGGCGATGGCGGTGTTGATGCCGATCAGCTTGCCGTTCATATCCACCAGCGCACCACCGGAATTGCCCGGGTTGATGGCCGCATCGGTCTGAATGGCGTCGATGACGGTGCCCTGCGAATTGGCCTCACCGCTGGTCGACACCGGACGGTTCAGCGAGGAGACGATGCCCGTGGTCACCGTGCCCGCCAGCCCGAGCGGTGAACCGATCGCCACCACCGACTCACCGACCTGCAGATTGCCCGAGGCGCCGAGTTCGATCGGCTTGAGCCCCTGTTTGTTCGGCACCCGGACGACCGCGAGATCCGAGACCGGATCCGCGCCCACCAACTGCGCCGGGGCGGTGCTGCCGTCGCTGAACGCCACATCCATCTTGGCGTTCGGGCCCGCACCGCTGACCACGTGATTGTTGGTGAGGATCAGACCGTCGGTGGATAGCACCACGCCGGAGCCCTCGCCCTCGGCCTTGGCGCCCGCGACCCGGATCATGACCACGCTCGGCAGCACCTTCTGCGCCACCGCCTGCACCGAACCGGCCGGGGCGTTGGCCACCGTGCTCACATTCGGCTTGGGTGCGTCCAGCGCGTTGGTGAGCGAGGTACCGCCGTTGTTGTCGCGGGTGGCCAGCGCGCCGACCGTACCGCCGATACCGCCGCTCACCAGTGCGAGCACCACCGCGCCCGCCACCAGTCCGGCGCGACCGGACCGCTTGGGCGCGGGCGCGCCCGGATCACCCGGGTAGCCCGGGCCGTGCGGCGGCTGGCCCGGACCGCCGGGGCCACCGAACATCGGCTCGGTGTGCTGCGGCGCGCCGCCCATGCCCTGGGCGTACCCGGCCCCCGACGCCGCGTACGCCCGGCCGTACGGCCCGACCGGCAACTGCTCGGTCCCGGCGGCCGGAAGCTGTTCCGTCGCGCCGTACGAATGCGCGCCGGACTGTCCGGGAGCCGAACCCTGCTGTCCCGCAGGACCGTAGCCCGCGGGAGCACCGTACGGATTGCCCTGGCCCTGGCCGTGCTGCCACGAACCCTGCTGTGCCGCATTGCCTTCCAGGATCTGCCCGGTCGGACCACCGCCGCCGAAGCCGTCGAACGCCTCGGTGCGCGGGCCCTGCGGCGGCGTGCCGCCGGACGCGGGAGTCGCTGCGGCACCGGCGGATTGGCTCCACGGACTCGAATAGCCGGGCGCGGGTTGTGCGGGACGATCGGTCCCCGCGGCGGGCGCGCTACCGCCCGCGGGCGTCGAATCGACACCGAAGTCGGGATGGGCGCCGGGAGCGGCGCCGGGTGTTGCACCATGAGCCGGGGTCGCGGGGACGCCGGAGGTGGCGGGCGACTGCGCGGCAGCGCCGGTATCGGGCTGCGCGGCTGCGGGGCCGGAAGTGGCTTCGGGCTCCCGCTTCGAATCCTCGGTCATGTTTCTCGTTTCTCCTCGAGTCTCGTAGCCAAGCGTGGCGGTGACGACTGAGAGCGGACTGAGATCGCGCTGGCTTTTTCCGGAGCTTTCGGTGCGAAGTAGCTCGAGACGGTCAGGTGCCCGCGAAGGGCGTGCCCTCACCGGGTAGAACGATACGGATCAACGCGCCGCCGCGGTCGGAACTGTCGATCGTGATGGTGCCGCCGTGCTTGGTCACCACCTGTTTCACGATGGCCAGGCCCAGGCCGGAGCCGGGCATCGACCGCGAGGCGGTGGTGCGGTAGAAGCGCTCGAACACCAGATCGCGTTCATTGGGCGGAATGCCCGGTCCGGCGTCGTCCACGGTGAGTTCGAGCAGTCCGCGCCCGTTCTCGTGCATGGACACCCGCACCGCACCGCCCGCCGGACTCCATTTGGCCGCATTGTCGAGCACATTGAGAATGGCGCGTTCGAGTCCGGCCTCATAGCCGTAGACGAACCACGGGCGCAGCGACGCCTCGAATTCGATACCGCTGCGGCGGCGGCGCACCCGTTCCAGCGCGCGGCCCACCACATCGCCGATATCGACCTGTTCGTAGACCGTTTCCGGGGCGTCCTCGCGGGCGAGATCGACCAGATCGCCGACCAGCGTGGACAATTCCTCGATCTGCGCCATCACATCCGAGCGCAACTCGGCCATGTCCTCATCCGGAATGCGCGGTGCGCCCGGACGCGAGGAGGCGATCAGCAATTCCATATTGGTGCGCAAAGACGTCAGTGGCGTTTTCAGCTCATGTCCGGCGTCGGCTACCAATCTGCGCTGCCGTTCCCGGGATTCGGTGAGTGCGCGCAGCATTGTGTTGAAACTCTCGGTGAGCCTGGCGAGTTCATCATCACCGGTTACCGGAATCGGCGTGAGATCGTCGGTTCTGGCGACGCGTTCGGTGGCCGCGGTCAAACGCGCGATGGGTCGCAAACCGGTGCGCCCCACCGCGGTTCCGGCCGCCGCGGCCAGCATGACGCCGCAGCCGCCGACCACGAACAGCAGCCAGGCCAGTCGATCGAGCACCTCGCGGGTCGGTTGCAGGCGCTGCGAAACCACCAGCGTGGAACCGGAATGTGTGCGCCGCGCCAGCACCCGCTGATTGTCGACGGTGCGCAGCGAGAAGGCGATCTCCCCGCGCGCCACCGCCAATTCCTGTTTGCCCACAGGCGGATTGGTGGTCTGCGGCGGCACGTACGGCGACAGATCCGGGAAGATCAGCGCCACCCCGACGTCATTGGAGTACAGCCCGGCCAGCACGATCGACTGGAATCCGAGCGAATCGAAGTTGTTGTCGATCATCAGCGAGGCGCGCGCCTTGAGCTGCGAATCCACATCCGCGTACAGCGAACGGGCCACCATGGCGTAGGCCGCGATGGAGGTGAAGGCCACCGCGACCGCCACCACCGAGGCGGCCAGCAGCGTCACCCGCCAGCGCAGTGACACCGAACGCGTGAGCGGCATCGGCGGACGCATATCGGGTTCCGGCGATTTCGCGAGCCCGGCGACCACCGGCCGCCTGGGAACAGTTCTACCCACGACCCGATCCCCTACGGCGGGGTCTCGCGCAGTACGTAGCCGACGCCACGCACGGTGTGGATGAGTCGCGGCTCACCTTCGGCCTCGGTTTTACGGCGCAGATATCCGATGTACACCTCGAGCGCGTTCCCAGAGGTGGGAAAGTCGTAACCCCATACCTCTTCGAGAATGCGACTGCGGGTGAGCACCCGGCGCGGATTCGCCATCAACATTTCCAGCAGTGAGAATTCGGTGCGGGTCAGGCTGATAGGGCGTTCTCCGCGCAGTACTTCGCGGGTGACCGGATCCAGCGACAGATCGGCGAAGGTCATGGTCTCGGAGACCTCGCCCTGATCGACCGTGGTGCGCCGCAGCAGTGCGCGTAGTCGCGCCAGCAACTCTTCCAGCGCGAACGGTTTGGGCAGATAGTCGTCGGCGCCCGCGTCCAGTCCGGCCACCCGCTCGGAGACCGAATCCCGTGCCGTGAGTACCAGAATGGGCAGATCGTCGCCGGTGCTGCGCAGTCGGCGGCAGACCTCGAGCCCGTCCATGCGGGGCATCATCACGTCCAGGACCAGGGCGTCCGGCCGCTGGCTGGTGGTCTTCTCCAGTGCGTCGAGACCGTCGACGGCGAGGTCGACGGTATACCCGTTGAAGGTCAGCGAGCGGCGCAGCGATTCCCGGACCGCGCGGTCGTCGTCGACTACCAGAATGCGCATGAACACCAGTCTGCCCACAGCGACTGAGAGGCGACTGAGAAGGGCCACTTCGACACGCCGGGCGGGATCGCCTGGTGACCAGCGCGTTTTAATTGCCTCGGGGTAAAGGTATTCGAAAGGCGTTGCGCGCGGCTGTATTCGGAGTCGTGTATGGCGAGTTCCTCGAATTGCCGTTACACAGCCCGCGCGGTATGTTGCAGGCCGGAAAAGAAGACCTCTAGTTGGTTCCGCGCGGGGTTCGACCCCTACGCCATACAACCGCATACGACCTGGGGGTCACTCGTGAAAGCGGAGGCGACGGAAGCGGGATGGAAGCGACACCCCGGTCCTGGCAATTGAGCCTGTCCAACTGGCCCGTCACACGCAAGGTCGGCATCGTTCTGGTGCTCCCGGTGTTGCTCGCGTCGACCTTCGCGGTCCTGCGCATCAACTCCGAGCTGCAAACGATCAACAACCTCAGCGCCGGTACGGAACAGGCCGCCGTAATGGGCCCATCAACCAAATTCGAGTCCGCCACACAGGAACTCGCCGTCCAGGCCATCGCGGGCTGGGGCAACCCCGACGCGAACCCGGTGCTGGACAATGCCATCGGCCGGTTCGATCAGGCGGTCGCCGATCTGGAGACACTGCTCCGCTCCTCGAAGGTGGAGGCCAATGTCACCCAGGGGCTGACCGATTCGATCAGCGCCGCCAAGAATATGCGCAACAGCCTGCACACCAGCTCGCCGCAGTCGGTGGCGGATCAGTCGCAGGCCGTCTCCAACAAGGTGCAGGCCGCGCTCACCACCTCGCAGACGCTCTCGGATCTGCGTGTGCAGCAACTCTTCCTGATGCAGGGCACGGTCATGACCGCCAGCCGCCTGCTCACCCAGGAACGCCTCATGCTGGCCACGCCGGGTATCGGCACCAATGAGGCCATGAAGGTCCGGCTGCTCACCGCGATCGGCGCCGAGATCACCATGGTCGAGGTCTACAAGGGCCTGGTCCCGGACGCGGCGGAGAACTACAACGGGCTCAAGGACGCCGCCGGTATGCGTATCGGCATCCTGTCCTCCGGGGCGCCCGATCCGGCCGCCATCCCGGCCATGGTCGACTCCATCAAGACCAGCCAGGACCTGTACACCCGTGAGGGCCAGGGCATCGGCGCGAAGCTGGACGCCAAACTGGGCCAGCTCACCACCGACGCGCGCAATACCGTGCTCCGCGATACCTCGATCGTTATCGGCATGCTGCTGGCGGGCCTCGCGCTCGCGCTGATCGTGGCGCGCTCGCTGGTCGTGCCGGTCCGCCGCCTGCGGCGAGACGCGTTGCAGGTGGCGCACATCGACCTGCCGCAGGAACTCGAGGTGGTGCGCGCCGGTGGCGTCACCCCCGAGATCACCCCGGTCGATGTCAACACCACCGAGGAGATCGGACAGCTCGCCCGAGCCGTCGACGATATCCACACCCAGGCGCTGCACCTGGCCGCCGAACAGGCGCGTTTGCGCCTGCAGATCGGCAATATGTTCGAGACCCTGTCCCGCCGTAGCCAATCCCTCGTGGAACAGCAGCTCACGCTGATCGAGGAATTGGAACGCGACGAGGACGACTCCGAACGCCTGCAATCGCTGTTCCGCCTCGATCACCTCGCCACCCGCATGCGCCGTAACGGCGACAACCTGCTGGTGCTGGCCGGAACCGCGCTGCGCCGTGGCCATCTCGCGCCGGTGCCGCTGTCCGACATGCTGTGGTCCTCGGTCTCGCAGGTGGAGGATTACCAGCGCGCCGAGATCGGCACCGTGCCCGACGGCATCGTCGCCGGTGAGCCCGCGGTCGATATCGAGCATCTGCTGGCCGAGTTGATCGACAACGCGCTGCGCTATTCACCGCCGTCCACTCCGGTGGCGGTGTCGGTGGCGCGCGCCGTGGACGGGGGCTACCTCATCGAGATCACCGACCGGGGCCTGGGCATGAACGCCGAGGACCTGCAGTCCATCAACGACCGGCTCGCCTCCGGTGGTGAGGTCAATGTCGAGACCGCGCGCCGCATGGGCCTGTTCGTCGTCGGCCGACTGGCCAAGCGGCACAACATCACCGTGAGCCTGCGCCGCACCTCGGCCATGGTGCAGCAGCCGGGCATCACCGCCAGCGTGCACCTGCCGGGCACGCTGGTCTCGCCCGCGCCGGAACGCAATGACAACAGCACCGGGCAGTTCCCGGCGACCGGCGCGATGCCGGTGGCTCCGGCCGCGATCGCCGCGGTGCCCCCGCTGGCGCACGCACCCGCGTCCGCACCGCAACCGGTGGTCACCCCGCCGCGGCTGATGCCGGTGCCCAATCCGCCGGAGGTCGTCACCACCGGCCGCTTCGGGGTCACCAGTTCCGGTCTGCCGCAACGCAAGACACCGGGTTCCGATACCGGTGAACAGCCCGTTTACACCGGCGACCAGCCGTTCACCGATAACTTCGTGGACGCGTTCGCCGATGCCGCCGGTGCGCCGACCGCCGCCTACAGCGTCGTGGGGCCGAACACCCCGCCGCCGGTGGACTTCTGGGGCGATACCGGACAGCACGAGATACAGCGGCCGCAGGAACAGCGGTCACCCGAACCGCTCCCGCCGGTCAGCGCGGGCAACGGGTACGGGTACGGCGCGGACAACAGCGGTGATACCGGGAGCTTCTTCGCGAACGGTTACAGCGCCTTCGGGAACGACGAGGGCGCATCCGGTGACAACGCGCCGAACACACCCGCGAACGGCTTCCCGAATCCGGTCGGCGCCAACGGCCTGACCGGCGACGATGCTCGCGGTAACGGCGGTAATGGCGGTAACGGCAACGGCAACGCCGCCAACGGCAATGGCGGAGCACCCGCCGACGGCGACGGTAACGGCCCGGGCGACAACGGTTTCGGCACCGGCGATACCGGCTTCGACGGCGGATTCGGCAGCGGCAACGGCGCCGCTCCCGCTTCGCTGCCGCAGCGCGGTCCGGCGCCCGCGCCCGCACCCCAGCAGCGCGAGAACGCCATGTCCGGTAGCCCGATCTACCAGCGCATGGTGTCCGAGTGGCTGGTGGAACCGGCGGGCGGCGGCCAGGATGCGGCCGCGGAATGGTCCTCCAGTTCGGACGCAGGCTGGGCCGCGGCCGAGGAGGCCGCCAATCCGACCAGCAGCTCCCGCACCCAGGGTGGACTGCCCATCCGCCGGCCCGGCGCACAACTGGTGCCCGGTGCGGTGGCGCAGGAGGACGAGGCGGGCGCGCGCAATCCGGAGGAGATCCGTTCCAGCTTGACCCGGCACCTCAGCGGCGTCCGTTCGGGACGCGCAGACTCGCAGTACACAGACGGAGGGCATGTATGACCGACTCCCAGCGCACCACCACCGATGAGAACCTGAACTGGTTGGTCACCCGTTTCACCCGGGAGGTGCCGGGCGTCTCGCACGCCGTCCTGGTCTCCGCCGACGGCCTGCTGCAGGCGACCAGCCCGCACCTGCCGAGCGATCGGGGCGAACAGCTGGCCGCGGTCACCGCCGGTCTGGCGAGCCTGTCGGCCGGTGCCGCACAGCTTTTCGACGGCGGCAAGGTGATGCAGTCCATCGTGGAGATGCAACGCGGCTATCTACTCGTGATGAGCGTCGGCAACGGTTCGCACCTGGCGGTGCTGGCCAATAAGCAGCACGACATCGGCCGCATCGGCTACGAGATGGCGCTGCTGGTCGACCGGGTCGGGTCGGTGGTGCAGGCCACTGCCCGAACTGCCTGATGAGCCGCCGATGACAACTTCAAACGGGGGCGTGGGCGGGTCTCGTCCGACCAGCAGGGTCCGCCCGTACGCGCTGACCTCCGGCCGCACCGAACCGGCAGTGGACCTGCCGCTCGAGGCGGTCGTCGAAACACTTTCCTACACCGCCCATTTCGACTGGCCCGCCGGTGACATCCGCACCGAGATCCTGCGTATGGGTACCGCACGCCTGTCGGTCGCCGAGATCGCGGCGCACCTGCAGCGGCCACTGGGCATGATCCGGGTCGTGATCGGTGATCTCGTCGTCGCCGGGACCCTGCGCGTGCATTCGACCCTGAGCGACCAGGCGACCTACGACGAGCGCCGTTCTTTGATGGAGAGGACACTGCATGGACTCCGCGCCCTTTGACGGCGGGAGCTACAACGGGGGCGCACCGCAGTACCCCAGCGGTGGGCCCCAGTATCCGGGTCAGCAGTACGCGAATCCGGCTGTAGCGCAGCAGTACCCGCCTCGCCCGGGCGAGGAGTACCGGACCGTGGCCTCCACCAAGATCGTGGTGGCCGGCGGCTTCGGCGCGGGCAAGACCACCTTCGTCGGCGCGGTCTCGGAAATCGTTCCGCTCCGCACCGAGGCGATGGTGACCGGCATGTCCGACGGGGTCGACGACCTCGCCGCCACGCCCGGTAAGGAAACCACCACGGTGGCCATGGATTTCGGGCGCATCATCCTGCCCGGCAATCTGGTGCTGTACCTGTTCGGTACGCCCGGCCAGCGCCGCTTCTGGTTCATGTGGGACGACCTCATCAAGGGCGCCATCGGCGCGGTGGTGCTGGTCGACACCCGCCGCATCGAGGACAGCTTCGCCGCCGTCGACTTCTTCGAGGCCAAGAAACTGCCCTTCCTGATCGCCGTCAACCGCTTCCCGGACGCACCGCGCTTCCCGGTCGCCGAATTGCGCGAGGCGCTCAGCGTGCGCGAGGGCGTGCCGATCGTCGATATCGACGCCCGCGATCCGGGCGAGGTGCGGCGGTCGCTGGCGGCGGTCACCGAGTACGCCATCGAACGACTCATGAACGCACAGCGCGAAACCGCCCGGCGCGGCTAGACATTCGCCGCACGCACGGGAGATACGAAGGCAGGCAGGGGTTTCTGGGTGATCTACTTCTCGATGGGCTACTGGGTGATCGGCCTGGCGCTGATCGTGTCTCTTGCCGGGGTGTCATGCGGGCTCGCGTGCATCCGGCAATCCACCAAATCGGTGACGACCCGCTTCCGGCTGCTCTGGCTGTTCGTGGCCGCCAGCTCCATCGGCGGTGTCGGCGTTGCCCTTTCGGTATTCGTCTCGATGCTCGGTTTCGGGGTCAAGGGCACCACGCTGCGCTACGACACCACCATGACCACGCTGTTCTCGGCGCTGTCCGGGCTGACCGTCTTCGTCGGACTGGTGGTCGCCGGTAAGAACCTGAACTGGCTGCGGCTGGTGGCCGGCGCGCTGATCATGGCGGGCGGGCTCGGCACCGTGCACCTGCTGCTGCTCTCGGCCATCCGGGTGCAGGGCACCACCGAGCGCAGCCTGGTATCGGTCGTCGCGGTGTACGTGATCGCCGGGGTGCTGTCCGCGCTGATGATGTGGTTCAGCCTGTGGGCCCGCACGGTTCCGGTGCTGATGGCCGGATCGCTGGCCTACGCGGTCATGGTGACCGGTATGCACTACGCCGGGCTCACCGGACTCCAGGTGCACGTGGACCCCACGGCGGCGATTCCCGAGGGTGACGAGCTGTTCAACTTCTTCGTGCCGTTCTTCATCATCGGCTCACTGTCCCTGGCGATTCCGATCACCGCGATCCTGGTCGCGCCCGATCGCCGCGAGGCCCGGCAGGCGCCCGCACCGGCCGAACCCGACCTCACGCACAGCGCGTCGCTGGCGGTGTCGTCGCGGAAGTCCGGGCGCGTCAAGACATCCGTGCGCTGATTCACCGAAAACGTCTCGGGGCCGGTACCGCAGTCGCGGTACCGGCCCCGATGTCTTTCGGGCCGTTGCCGATTCGGCTCGGCTATCGGCCGGTTCGGCTCAGTTCTTGATCGCGGGCGGTTCCCCCGTCATCCGGCTCGGATCGAGCAGGGCGAACAGCTCGCCCTGCGGGGCGGCCAGCACCGCCATGCGGCCGAACGGGCCGTCCTGGGCGGGCATCAGCACCGTCGCGCCCAATTCCGCAGCACGCCGCAGGCCGTCGTCCAGGCCGTCGAACTGGAACCAGGTGAGCCAGTAGGGCTGTTCGGGCGCGGCGCCGTTGGCGGTGTCGTCGTTGATGCCGCCCACCGGATCGGTGCGGCCCGGCGGCACCAGCGTCGCGTAACGCATGGTGGCATCGTCGAATTCGGCGCAGGTGAATCCGAAGACGCTGGCGTAGAACGTCTTCGCCGCGTCGTAGTCGCCGGTGTGCAGATCGTTCCAGGTGTACGCACCGTGTTCGCTGTGCACGGCCGCGCCGTTGTGCGCCCGCGCCTCCCACACCGCGAACGGTGCGCCCGCGTTATCCGCGGCGACGAACATGCGGCCGAACTCCATCACATCGAAGGGCGGCACCAGCATGCGCCCGCCCGCCGCGGTGACCGCCTCGGCACTGGCATCGGCGTCCAGTACCGCGAAATAGGTGGTCCACACCGAGGGCACGCCCGCTTCGGGTTTGGGTCCGATGCCCGCGACGGGCTGCCCGTCGCGGAATGCCATCAGATATCCCCCGGTGTCCTCCCCGCCGCCCTGAACGTCCCAGTCGAACAGCGCCGCGTAGAACTCACCGGCCTTGGCCGGATCGTCGACCTGGCAGTCGACCCAGCACGGCGTGCCCGGGGGCCACGCCTCCTCGCGTACAGGCATCGGTCATCTCCGTTTCTGAAGTACTGCAAAGTAATCAATAGCGGTTGTAGTGACGCCGATCACACAGCCGGGTCCAGTCAACCACCGCAGGGCGACAAATTCACGGAGTTCACCAGGTCGGACAGATCGACTTCGGGAATGCCGCGCGGTCCGCGCGCACGGCGAATTACAGTGGGTGTCATGCGTTTCGGGCTGGATTACGCCGCAGGCCGCCCCGCCGCGAGCGCGATCCGGGCGGCCGGTTTCGACTTCGTGGTCCGCTACCTCTCCGAGGGCGGGCCATCCCTGCCCGGCAAGATCCTCACCCCCGCCGAAGCGGACGATCTACGCGCGCACGGTGTTTCGATCGTGTCCAACTGGGAGACCACGGCGGCCCGCATGCTGGACGGCTACGGCGCGGGCGTCACCGACGCGCGCGCGGCGCTGGCGCGGGTGCTGCGCTGCGGCGGGCGGCCGGACCGGCCCATCTACTTCTCCGCAGATTTCGACGCCACGCCGCCGCAGCAGGAGCCGATCAACGCCTATCTCGATGGCGCGGCCTCGGTGCTCGGGCGCGCGAATGTCGGTATCTACGGCGGCTATTGGCCGGTGAGCCGGGCGCTGGACGCGGGCATCGCGACCTGGGCCTGGCAGACCATCGCCTGGTCCGGAAGCAACCGCGAGCCGCGCGCCCAGCTGTTCCAGACCGGCAGGCAGGTCGTGGTGGACGGCGTCGAATGCGATGTGAACGAAACCGACTACGCGGATTTCGGCCAATGGGATTTCGAATCGGAGGAACAGGACTTGACTCCCGAACAGGACGAAATACTCCGGGACATCCAGACCCAGCTGCGCGGTCCGGGTCTCGCGGGCTGGCCGCAGCTCGGCGACGATGCCGCGGGCAACCATCGCACCGTGGTGGACGGGCTCGCCGCCGCGCTGACGAAGATCGACGAACTGCGCACGGAGGTCAGCGATCTGGAGGCCACCACCGCGGAGCTGGCCGCCGAGGTGGCCCGGCTCTCCGGACATCACTGGCCGTTCCCGTTCTCGCTCATCGAAGGACCCGCGACGGTACTGGCCGACGGACTGGGGCGGCTCGAGCAGTTACTGCCGGATCTGCCGCTACCCGGATGGGGCGATTCGCCCAAGAACGGACAATCCACCGAATCGGCGAGTCCCATTGCCGCAGTGGACAAGTGAATTGGCTGATTTGTCGGAATTTATCCGGTGCGCAATGCGGGTAAACACCCCCGAAAGTGGCGATGAGCGGGTTCTTCTGTAGTCAGAAGAACCCGCCCTCGGCCCCGAGAATACCGTCGCCAGGCCACGGATTCACAACTTTGAGAAGACTTTTTGGAACACGCCGATAAGGTCCGGCGTCGGCGACACCGCCCCGATCCGCATCCTCGATCAGAGGTCGGCCGGATCCAGCAGGCCGAGCTGCACCGCACGCGCCAGCCTGCGCGGAATCCGATACTCCACACCGCCCACCGTGACCGGAATCAGATCCGGCGCGGTCGCTTTCCACTGCGAACGCCGACTGCGGGTATTCGATCGCGACATCCGCCGCTTCGGAACCGCCATGTCAATTCTCCTCTTGCACGATGGAATTGCCGCGCACGCGTTTGCCATAGCGGCGTTCGAACTTCTCCACGCGACCCGCGGTATCGAGGACTCGATGTGAACCCGTCCAGAACGGATGCGAATCCGAGGTCACGTCGACCACCATGAGCGGATAGGAATTGCCGTCCTCCCATTCGATGGTGCGCGCCGACGTCGCGGTCGAGCGGGTCAGGAAACGCTTTCCGGTACCGGCGTCCTCGAAGACCACCGGATGGTAATCGGGATGGATTCCCGCTTTCATCGCCTCACCTTTCGTTCGTGCGGGAACCGGCGTCACCGGTGCCCGGCGTGGATACGGTTGTGTCGCACGGATCCTCGTGCTGATCACCGAACGGGTCGTGCCACAGCGCCACCCGCTCGGGAGCGAAACGCACCTGCCGCAGTTCGTCCTCGTCGACCAGCGCCCAGTGCAGTGCGTGCCGGATCTCCTCGGCATCGGCGTCGTGCACCAGGATCACCAGCGACGAATGCCGATCGCCGAAATGCTCGTCCCAGCGCAGCGAGGCCATCATGTGCCGCTCCGGATCGGCCCGCGCGAGCTCGTCCAGCTCCGCGGAAGTCATTGCGGCCAGCCATTTTCCGGCCCCGCCGATGCGCAGGCCGCCACCGGCGGACTCCAGCCACACCACCTCGTCGGGCTGGGTGGCGAGCCATACCCGGCCGCGCGCGCTCACCACTCCCTCGAGCAGTGCGTCGATCGCCGAATGCAGGCGGTCCGGATGGAAGGGGCGGTCGGTGTCGAATTCCAGCAGTGCCACACCGCAATCCGGCTCCAGCGGAGGTTCACCGCGCAGCAGGCTCGCATGCGGATCGAAGGCCGCACCGCGCCGGGCATCGGACGGGACCCGGTCCAGCAGACCGAAAAGCGCGTCGGCGCGCAGCATTTCGGAGGGCGCGTGCTGTCCGAGCGAGGCGGGTTCGTCCAGCCAGGCGATCGGCGCTCGCGGGGCCAGCCGGGCCAGCACCGCGGCGGTGCGCATGCGCTCATCCGGATCCGCGCCGCCGTCGAAACCCAATAGGGCGTCGGCGAATTCGACCTGGCCGACGGCCAGCTGCGCCATGGTGCGGTCGTCCTCGGCGGTGGCGTGACCGCGATCGGCGAGCGTGTCGTCACCGGTGGCATCGGTCAGCCAGTCGCGGGCATCGAGGCAGGTGAGCACCGTCTCGATGCGCACGCTGCGCCCGGCCGGACCGTCCACCCGGCCCGGCACTCCGCTCACCACCACATCGCGAATGGCCTGACAGACCGCCTCCGCCTCGAAGGCCGGATCCAGTGCGAGCACGATGCGGCGCACCGAATCCCGTTGTGCCAGTAGGCACAGATACGGCAGCAGATCCGCGCGCAGCGTGCAGGAGACACAGCCGTGCGCGAGTTCGAGCACGGTCGCGTCCACGCGGCCGTTCAGATACGCGGTGCGGCGCACCACGCCCTCGTGGAGTTCGGACAGGTCGTGCCGGACCACGACGGTGCCGGGTTCGGCGCCCAGCCGCCGCGCGGCGCGCTGTACGCCCTCGGCCGCGCGGCCGGGCAGGCCCGCAATGACCAGCACGGGTGTTCGGTCGTCCACCGGAACCCCTTTCGACAACGATTTTCATTTACAGATGCCTCAGCGTACATTGGAATAAACCCGTTGTCGAAAACGATTGTCATCTGCAGGAAGGGGTGCTCATGTCGGCAATCTGCCAGGTCACCGGACGCAAGCCCGGATTCGGCAAGTCCGTATCGCACTCGCACACCCGGACCAACCGGCGCTGGAACCCCAATATCCAGCGCAAGACCTACTACCTGCCCAGCGAGGACCGGCGCATCACGCTGAACGTCTCCGCCAAGGGCATCAAGACCATCGACCGCGACGGCATCGAAGCGGTCGTCGCCCGGCTGCGCGCCGGCGGCCAGAAGATCTGAGGAGCAGCAGATGGCATCGAAATCGACCGAACTCCGGCCGATCATCAAACTCGTATCCACCGCCGGAACCGGGTACACCTACGTCACCCGCAAGAACCGGCGCAATAACCCGGACCGCATGACCCTGCGCAAATACGATCCCGTCGTACGCAGGCACGTCGACTTCAAGGAAGGCCGCTGATATGGCCAAGAAGTCGAAAATCATGAAAAACGAAGAGCGCAAACGGATTGTCGCGCGCTACGCGGAACGGCGCGCGGAACTCAAGGAGCTCATCCGCAAACCCACCACGTCAGCGGAGAATCGGGCCGCCGCGCAGACCGCCCTCGCGCGGCTGCCCCGCGATGCCAGTCCGGTACGATTGCGCAATCGGGACGCCGCGGACGGACGCCCGCGTGGTCATCTTCGAAAGTTCGGCCTCTCGCGAATACGTGTCCGCGAGATGGCTCACCGCGGAGAATTACCCGGTGTACACAAATCGAGCTGGTAGGCACCCACAGATCTCGTGAGAAGGAACCGCTGACATGGCAGTGAAGCGAGCACCGTCGAAGAAGGTCCGCGCCGAGCAGGGCCGCAAGCCCAAGAAGAACCCACTCATCGCAGCCGGCGTCGAATACGTCGACTACAAGGACGTGAACCTGCTCCGCACCTTCATCTCTGACCGCGGCAAGATCCGCAGCCGCCGCGTAACCGGCCTGACCCCGCAACAGCAGCGCCAGGTCGCCATCGCCGTGAAGAACGCCCGCGAAATGGCCCTGCTGCCTTTCACGAGCCGCTGACGCAGCTCGCGCCCCGGTGTTGAAAACCCTTGTGCCCCCGATGCTTACGCATCGGGGGCACAGCGCATTGTGGGGCGGGGTGGAGGTCCCACGCACCAAGGCGTGCACGAGGCGTGCGCTGCCCCGGGGGCGGTGACTCTGGGAGTTCTCCCCCTCATTACGGCGAGGCCCCCGAGTGCTTGCACTCGGGGGCCTCTTTCAGTTCTGGGTATCCCGGGATTTACGGGATGGTCAGGACCTGGCCGACGTTGATGGCGTCGGGGTTGGGGATGCCGTTGGCGTCGGCGATCTGCTGGTAGCGGTTGCCGTCGCCGTAGAAGCGCTCGGCGATCGCCCACAGGGTGTCACCGGACTCGACCGTGTAGGTCTGGGCGGCCGGCGGCGGCGGGGGCACCTCTTCGACGGCCGCGGCCTGGGTGACGACCTCTTCGACCGGAGCGGCGATCGGGTTGTCGGTGTTGGTCTCGGTGGACCACACGGGGCCGCCGTCGCCGTAGATGACCACGTTGCGGTCCGGCTGAACCACGAGACGGTCCACGGACTTGCCGTTGGTCTCGGTGGACCAGGCGGCGCTGCCGTCACCCTTGTAGAGCACGAAATTGCCGTCCGCCTGCAGCGCCGCGCGCGTGACGTCCTGGCCATTGGTGGCGGAGGCCCATTCGACCTTGCCGCTCGGATCGGTCAACACGAGGTTGCCGTCATTCTGCAGAGTCAGAGAATATGCGCCGCCCTTGAGCGAGTCTCCGAGACCAAGTTCTTCGCCAACCTTCAATGCGTCGCCCACGGTGCGTCCTTTCCGGAGGGGGAGAGCTACAGATAATTCGATGGCGCGTAAGTGCATTCGCACATCTCCTACCGAGGTTACTGCTCCCGCCCCGGTCCGGGTGCGGATTACGCGCCGAGTCCCCGGATAATTTGGCTCACTGTCGCTAGGAGTTCGCTATGGCGTCATATCCGCCCCGACCGGTCGGACCGTTAGGGTGGTCCGCATGTACGGGACCCGAGGCCGCCGCCTCACCGCCACCGCTCTCGCCGCGCTGCTCAGCCTGGCCGTCGCCGCCTGCGGCGATACCGAAAAGACCGGCGACCGAACGCAAGTCAGCAGCACCACCACCAGTGCGGATCCCGCCCCCACCGAAGCGCCGCAGGGTCAACTAGGCCGTGCCTTCACCGCCGATCCCGGCATCGTGAACCCGCATCCGCTGTCCTTCGACAGCTGGACCCGCGTCGCCCCCGACCGGATCGCGGTCAACTTCACCACCGGCTCCCCCGAATGCTACGGCGTCGACGCCACCGTCACCGAGACGGATAAGACGGTGAGCATCGCGCTGCGTTCGGGCACCCGGCCCGACGCGGTGGGCCGCATGTGCACCATGATCGCCGTTTTCGGCAGCCTGGAACTTCCGTTGAAGTCCCCGATCGGTGATCGAAACGTGGTCAGCGCCAAGTAGTTACACACCGATACCGCCGAAAGTACGGAGCCGGTTGCGAATCGCTCTCACGATCCGCAACCGGCTCCGAAATTCCTTACGCCCGCTGGGCTTTCACTCAGTGCGCGAAGTGACGCGAACCCGTGAGGTACAGCGTGACACCGGCCTCGCGGCACAGCTCGATGGTGTCCTTGTCGCGGATGGACCCACCCGGGTGCACGATGGCGCGCACGCCCGCCTCCACCAGGATCTGCGGACCGTCCGAGAACGGGAAGAACGCGTCGGACGCGGCCACCGCACCCTGCGCGCGCTCACCGGCACGGTCAACGGCCAGCTTGCAGGAGTCGACCCGGTTGACCTGACCCATGCCCACACCGACGGCCGCACCGTCGTGCGCCAGCAGGATCGCGTTCGACTTCACCGAACGGCAAGCCCGCCAAGCGAATTCGAGATCGGCGAGGGTCGCGGCATCGGCGGCCTCACCGGCGGCGAGCGTCCAGTTGGCCGCGCTGTCGCCCTCGGCGTCGAGGATATCGCGGTCCTGCAGCAGCAGTCCGCCGCTGACCGGACGCAATTCCACACCCTTGCGCTGGGCGGGGGTGGCGACGAGCACGCGCACATTCTTCTTGCGCTGCAACACTTCCACCGCGCCGTTGGCGTACCCGGGCGCGACGATGACCTCGGTGAAGATCTCCGCGACCTGCTCGGCCATCTCCACACTCACCTCGCGATTGGCCGCGATGACGCCGCCGTACGCGCTGACCGGATCGGTGGCGTGCGCCTTGCGATGCGCCTCGGCGATATCCGAAGCCACCGCAACGCCACAGGGATTGGCGTGCTTGATGACCGCGACCGCGGGCAGTTCGAAGTCGTACGCGGCCCGCCAGGCGGCATCGGCATCGGTGTAGTTGTTGTACGACATCTCCTTGCCGTGCAACTGCGTCGCCTGCGCCAGCCCCCGCGCACCGGCTTCGCTGGTGTACAGCGCGGCACCCTGATGCGGGTTCTCGCCGTAACGCAGCACCGAATCACGAGTCCAGGTCGCGCCTACCCAGGCCGGGAAACGCTGCGACGCATCGGTTTCCACGCCGTCGGCGGCCTCGGCGGCCGGAACCGCGACGCTGGTCATCCAGCTGGCCACAGCCACATCGTAGGTGGCGGTGTGCTGGAAAGCCTTGGCGGCCAGCGCGGTTCGCTCGGCGAAGGTGAAACCGCCGCCCTGCACGGCCTTGAGCACGCTGTCGTACTCACCGGTGTCCACGACCACCGCGACGGACGGATGGTTCTTGGCGGCGGCGCGCACCATGGACGGCCCGCCGATATCGATCTGCTCGACCGATTCGTCGATGCTCGCGCCACTGGCCACGGTCTGGGTGAACGGGTACAGGTTCACCACGACCAGCTGGAACGCCTCGACACCGAGTTCGACCAGCTGATCGAGGTGCTCATCCTTGCGGGTGTCGGCCAGGATGCCCGCGTGCACGCGCGGGTGCAGGGTCTTGACGCGACCGTCCAGGGTCTCCGGAAAACCGGTCAGGTCTTCGACTTTGGTGACCGGGATGCCCGCGTCGGCGATCTTGCTCGCGGTCGAACCGGTCGACACCAGCTCCACGCCCGCGGCGTGCAGGCCGGTGGCCAGTTCGATCAGGCCGGTCTTGTCGTAGACGCTGACCAGGGCCCGCTGAATCGGCTTACGTTCACTCACCGGAGAACCTCATCTGGGATAACTGCCTTTCGTCCATCGGAGACAATGCCTCGGATCGCGACGGCGGCGACGGTCTCCGCCAGCAGCCGTCGCTCCACAACCTTGATGCGCTCGTGCAGGGTCGCCTCATCGTCATCCGGCAGCACCGCGACCGCCTCCTGCGCGAGAATCGGCCCGGTGTCCACACCCGAATCGACCAGGTGCACGGTCGAACCGGTGACCTTGACCCCGTAGGCCAGCGCGTCCCGCACCCCGTGCGCGCCCGGGAAAGCGGGCAGCAGCGCGGGATGGGTATTGATGATCCGGCCGGCGAAGCGCGCCATGAACTGCGGGCCCAGGATCTTCATGAACCCCGCGGAGACCACCAGATCCGGCTGGAACGCGTCGACGATCTGGGTCAGCGCGAAATCCCAGGCGGCACGATCGGGAAAATCGGCGAGCTCCACCGCGAAGGCCGAGATGTCGAACTCCTCGGCGTGGTCGGTGGCGGCGCAATCGCGATCCACACCGACGGCCACGACCCGGGCCGGATAGCCCGGCTCCCGAGTGGCTTCGAGCAGCGAACGCAGCAGTGAACCGGTGCCGGAGGCGAGCACGACGACGGTCGCGGGCGCGGTCGGCGGTAGCAGCTGGGCGGGCGTGGAACTCAGCGCACTACTCCCTGGGGTATCGGGCGGAAAGGGAAAGGCGGAATGCGCTCCGCCGCCTTAGAGCCTAACGACCGTCCACTCCCGGGTGGTCCGGCAGGTCTCCCTCTACCACTTCGGCGTCGACGATGTCGGAGTTCTCGTCCGATTCGCGCGGCGATTCCTCGTCGAGCGCGAAGGGTTCGTCGAGCAGTTCGCCGTCGACCTCGACCACGTGACCCGGATCGTCATCGTCGTAGTAGTCGTCCTCGTACTCGTCGTCCGCGTAGTAGTCGTCGGCGTAGTCGTAGTCCGCGTCCTCGTATCGGACGTCGTATTCCGTATCGTCGTAGTCGTATTCGACCGCCGGGGCGGGCGCGAACCAGCGCGCCGCGAGCATGCCGATATACCCGGCGAGGGCGAACCAGACGAAGGCCAGGATCGCCGCGATCCACACATTGGGGCCGATCCAGCCGAAGGTGCCCAGCTCACCGCCCGCGATACCGCCGAGCAGCGTGAGCAGCAGCGCCGCCACACCCGCGGAGGTGAGGGTCGCCCAGGGCGCGGTGGGGCGATCACCGGTGGTGCGGCCGCAATCCAGGCCACCGAGCACGCCGACGGCGGCCGGAGCGATGAGGAAGACCAGCCACCAGGCCGCCACCGGACCCGACGGCACGGCCGCCATGAGCGGCACCGCCGGAACCGGCGCGCCCTCGATGCCGAACAGGCTCAGCGAACCCGCACCGATGTGCACCTCACCGCCGAGCAGCACGCTCACCGCGTCCACCAGCGCGTTCGGCAGATACGCCAGCGATACCAGCGTCAAACCCAGTGCGCCCGCGATATTTCCGGCCGTGTGATAGGTATCGCCGATCCGCGACCAGTGCAGCAGGAACGACAGCACCGTGAGCGCGGCGGCCACCAGCAGCAGCCGCCAGACCGCGCGCATTCCGGCCCGCACGCCCGGAACCAGCCACTGCGGCAGGGGAATCGGCAGCAGTTCGGCGAAATCACGCCAGTGCCGCGCGCCCACACCGGCGACCGCGGCCAGCAGGTGCAGGGCGATCACCCAGGCGAACGCGACCAGCGTATGCGGCGGCTGCAATGCCACCACCGCGGACGCGTCATCGGCGACCGCCAGGCAGACCGCGGTCACCAGCAGCGGCCCGCCCACCGCCGCGCCCGCGATCCAGGCCAGATCCACCGGCGTGCAATCCCCCTCGGCCGCACAGTGATCGGCCGCCTTCGCGCAATCGCGGGCCACCAGCCACAGGATCAGCCCGGTCGGCAGCAGCGGCCACAATCCGATCGTGGTGCGGCCGATGGTCAGCGGAACCTGATGCACCGCAAGCCAGCTCGCCGAAATCGCCCCCGAAGCCCCCGACAGCCCGCTCCCCGCGGCCAGCAGCGTCCCGAACACCAGCGCGAAAATAATCAGCAGTGTGATGCCGGACGCGCGCGCCGCCACCATGAACAACACCCGGGCCCGCTCCGGTGTGAGCGACCCGAATCCGCCCCCGCCCACCGAGACCGGACCCCGCGGCATTTTCCGCACATCCTCATCGGTCACCCGAGCCAGGGTAGTTCTCGGCGCACTCATGGAAAACCAGCCTGTCAGTTCGCTCCGGCCGGAAGGGACAGGCGCGCCGGACAATTCCCGGCGTTGTGCCAGGTAGAGCCCTCGTCAACCCCGGCGCGCTGCCGGCCGGGATGGCGGGAGTGGGCCCGAATAGCGAACGGCCCCCGGTGAATACCGGGGGCCGTTCCTTCGAACTGGGTGTCGCTACTGCTTGTCGTCCTGGCCCGGACGGAACGCGCGAGTCGCGTCGGCGGCCGGATCGGCGGCCTGTTCGCCACCGAACGGCTGGGCCGGGCGCGGCGGCTGCGCGCCGAAGTGCTGGGTGGCGTTCTCATTACCGGCGGGCTGGCCGTAGGACGGCTGCTGCTGGCTGTATCCACCCGGCTGCGGCTGACCGTACGACTGCTGACCGTAACTCGGCTGCGGCTGCGACCCGGTGCCGTATCCCGCGGGCTGCTGACCGTAGGACGGCTGCTGCGGGTACTGACCACCGGTGCCGTACCCGGACGGCTGGCCCTGCTGCTGCGGCGGCTGCCCGAAGGACGGCTGCTGCTGACCGAAACCACCCTGCTGACCGAAGCCCGGCTGCTGGTAACCGCCGCTGCTCTGACCGAACGGCTGCTGCTGCCCGAAGCCCTGCGGCGCGGCCGGTTTCGGAGCGGGCGGCTTGACGATGCCCACCTCGAACAGCACCGCGATCACCGCGACCGCGGCCTGCACCAGCGACAGGAACACCAGCACCCAGCCGCCCCACTTGGTGGCGAGGTCACCGGTGAACGAGTTGAACAGGATCGACAGGAAACCCGTCACCGCGGCGGCCGCCGCGACCCCGGTCCAATTCTGCTTGGGCAGCAACGAAAGTCCGGCGAGCAGACCCGAGAAGAGCAGAATGCCGACCAGCGACGGATTCGACTCGAAGAGGTTGTACGTGAGGCTGAGTTCCTTGCTGCCCTTGTACGGCGCGAAACCCAGCAGGAAGTTGATCACACCGAGCGCGGCGACGCCCACGGTGAGAAGGAACGGAAGGCCCTTGCCCGCCACGCCCGTCGTACTCGACCCTGCTGCGGGAGCACCCGCGGGCTGCGAGCCATAGCCAGGTGCGTTGGAAGGCGTCGGCGCGGGCCCGTTGTATCCCGAGCCCCCGGTCGGGTATGACATGTCGTCGTCTCCTATCGAGTCGTTCACGAACTCCCACCGACGCTACTGCACGAAACCCCCAGCGGCACCACCTACCACCCGCCGTGCCCATTCCGCAATAGGGCCAATTCGCCACGCCGCCAGCCCAAATCAACCCCCCGAAACGACGAGGGCCGCCTCCCACGAGTGGGAGGCGGCCCTGCGTGTTCTCGCGTATCAGGCGGTGATGCTGGCCTTTTCGAGGATTTCGCGCGCCAGAGCGGCGGTCTCGGACGGGGTCTTGCCGACCTTCACGCCCGCGGCCTCGAGGGCCTCCTTCTTGCCCTGCGCGGTGCCCGCACCGTCGGAGACGATGGCGCCGGCGTGGCCCATGGTCTTGCCCTCGGGAGCGGTGAAGCCCGCGACGTAGCCGACGACCGGCTTGGTGACGTTGGCCTTGATGTAGGCCGCGGCCCGCTCCTCGGCGTCGCCGCCGATCTCGCCGATCATGACGATGAGCTTGGTCTCGGGATCCTTCTCGAACGCCTCGATGGCGTCGATGTGGGTGGTGCCGATGACCGGGTCGCCGCCGATGCCGATGGCGGTCGAGAAACCGAAGTCGCGCAGCTCGAACATCATCTGGTAGGTCAGGGTGCCCGACTTGGAGACCAGGCCGATCGGACCCTTGCCCGCGATGGTGGCCGGGGTGATGCCGACCAGCGACTCACCCGGGGTGATGATGCCGGGGCAGTTCGGGCCGATGATCCGGGTCTTGTTGCCCTTCTCCACGTTGTAGGCCCACGCGTACGCGGTGTCCTGCACCGGGATGCCCTCGGTGATGACCACGAGCAGCGGGATCTCCGCGTCGATGGCCTCGATGATGGCGTCCTTGGAGAAAGCCGGCGGCACGAACGCGATCGAGGTGTCGGCCCCGGTCTTCTCGATGGCCTCGGCGACCGAAGCGAACACCGGCAGCTCGACGGTGTTGCCGTCCTTGTCGGTGTGGGTCACGGTGGTGCCCGCCTTGCGAGCGTTCACACCGCCGACCACATTGGTGCCCGCCTTCAGCATCAGCGCGGTGTGCTTGGTGCCCTCGCCGCCGGTGATGCCCTGGACGATGACCTTGTTGTCCTTGTTCAGGAAGATAGACATATTGGTTCGTGTCCTTACTTGGCCGCAGCCAGCTCGGCGGCCTTGTCGGCGCCTTCGTCCATGGTCTGGGCGAGAGTCACCAGCGGGTGGTTGAAGTCGGCGAGGATCTTGCGACCCTCCTCGACCTTGTTGCCGTCGAGGCGCACGACCAGCGGCTTGTTGGCCTCGGCGCCCAGGGTCTCCAGCGCGCCGACAATGCCGTTCGCGACCGCGTCACAGGCGGTGATGCCGCCGAAGACGTTCACGAACACACTCTTGACCTGGGCATCACCCAGGATGACATCCAGGCCCGCGGCCATGACGGCCGCCGAGGCGCCGCCACCGATGTCGAGGAAGTTGGCCGGCTTCACGCCGTTGTGGTTCTCACCGGCGTACGCGACCACGTCCAGGGTCGACATGACCAGACCGGCGCCGTTGCCGATGATGCCGACCTCACCGTCGAGCTTGACGTAGTTGAGGTCGTTCTCCTTGGCCTTGAGCTCCAGCGGATCGGTCGCGTCGATATCCGCGAACTCCGCGTGGTCGGGGTGGCGGAACTCGGCGTTCGCGTCCAGGGTGACCTTGCCGTCGAGGGCGAGGATTTCGTCATTGGGGGTGCGAACCAGCGGGTTGACCTCGACCAGGGTGGCGTCCTCCTTGACGAACACCTCCCACAGCTTCTGGATGGTCACGGCCGCGGCGTCGAGCACCTCGGCGGGCAGGTGGCCCTGCTCGGCGATGGAACGGGCGAAGGCCAGGTCGACACCCTTGACCGCGTCGACCGGAACCTTGGCCAGACGCTCGGGGGACTTGACCGCGACTTCCTCGATCTCCATACCGCCCTCGACCGAGCACATGGCCAGGTAGGTGCGGTTGGAGCGGTCCAGCAGGAAGGAGATGTAGTACTCCTCGGCGATGTCCTTCGCCTCGGCGACCAGGATCTTCTTGGTGATGTGGCCCTTGATGTCCAGGCCCAGGATGTTCTGGGCGTGGGTGAAGGCGTCGTCCGGGGTGGCGGCGTACTTCACGCCACCGGCCTTGCCGCGGCCACCGACCTTGACCTGCGACTTGATCATTACCGGCTTGCCGATTTCTTCGGCGATCGCCCGCGCGTCCTCGGCCGTGTCGGTGACGCGACCCTCCGACGAAGGCACTCCGTGCTTCACGAAGAGTTCCTTCGCCTGATATTCGAAGAGATCCATGTACTCACCGTCTCGTCTGCGTTGTTGTGACAACGTCTGGGTTGGCGGCCCGTTGTCGGCCCCGTAGCGACTGCGTGCAGATCGCTCGAAAGCCAGCGGGTCGGGTCGGACTCTAATCAGTCACATGGAGCCGAAATCAGCCGCATACAGCCTAAGTGGCGCAGGTCACGGTACTGTCTCTACGCTTGCAAAACGCATGGTCAATGCTACTCGCGAGTAGCTTGTTGACGGCGCGCCAGGTGGGACACACGAATCCCGGAGAGTGACACGGGGTACTACGTGTCGTCGTTGACAATGCTCACTCGGTTACCCAAAGCACAGTGAGGAAATGTTGGCTCGCAACGTGATGAATGTCACACGTGCGCGTCGAACCACTCCCATCGCTTGCTGACCCGCAATCGTTTCGTTACCGTCGATGCGGTCGATGTCACAACCCGGTCACGACAGGAGGACGGCAGGCTTGACGCAGCACAGCGCTCCGCAGGTAGAGCTCCGCTCCGCAGGCACTCCGTCAGCACCGCGGCAGTCTCCGGACCAGCTCCGATGAGCGAAGGTCCGTTCCCAGCTCGCAGTCGCGCCAAACACGGCCATCGCTATCGCGATGAGGCCGGAAACGGTGGCGGCGCAACTCACTTCGATGCCCACGCGCCGCGTTCGCAGGTGTCGCACGGTGATTGGTCCGGTTCGCAGAACTGGGACGCACCGGCACCCGCCGCGCCCAACTGGGTGGCCGCCCCCACACAGCAGTGGGAGGCTCCGGCCGAGAACTGGCAGAGCGCCCCGGCCGACAGCTGGCCGGCGTCCGCCACGGAATGGCAGCCCGAACCCCGCTGGGAAGCGCAGCCGCAGTGGGAGAACACCGCGAACTGGAATGACCAGGGCGCGTGGAACTCTCCCGCGACGCAGGTCGCACCCGCCGCCGACGGCTGGGCCGCACCGAGCTCCGACGAATGGGCCGGGCAGTCGCGCGCCGATTGGGACGCGCCCGCCGATCCCGAACCCTCGGGCGAGTACCGCCCGGTCTACAGCTTCCGCACCGCCTCCGGCGCGAGTCTCCAGTTCTCCGGTGACGGCGCCCGCGTGGATCAGCATGCGGACGACGCGGATTCGGCCGCGGACCGTCCCACGCGTGCCGGCGGACGCCGCCGCGCCGGTGGCACGCACCGCATTCCGACCCCGCCGAACTCGCTCAAGGGCCGCGCCGCCGTGGTGGCCGTGGCCGCGGGTGCGGTGGTCGCCGCCGGGCAGACCGGTATGGAAACCAGTACGCATACCGATAACGTCGAGTACCAGGCCGCCGCCCAGGTGCGCGAGGTGTCCGCCAACGAGACCATCGGCGATACCTCCGGCTCTCCGCAGGTATTGAATTCCGGTGCCCCCGTTGATCTGACCCAGTTCAACGACATCCTGCAGAAGGGCCAGAAGTACGCGTCGGATCTGGCCGCCGCCGAGGCCGCCAAACTGCGCCCGCTCTTCACCAAGTTCGCCGCCGGAAACTTCACCTCGGGTTTCGGCATCCGCTGGGGTGTCCAGCATCTCGGCGTGGACGTGGCAGCCCCCATCGGCACCCCCATTTACGCCGTAGCCGACGCAACGGTCCTCGAGGCCGGTCCCGCTTCGGGTTTCGGTATGTGGGTCCGTCTGCTGCACGATGACGGCACCGTCACCATCTACGGCCACATCGACACCGCGACCGTCTCCGCGGGCCAGCGCGTCCTCGCGGGCGATCAGATCGCCACCGTCGGCAACCGCGGCTTCTCCACCGGCCCGCACTGCCACTTCGAAGTCTGGCTCAACGGCGTCGACAAGATCGACCCGCTGCCCTGGCTCGCCTCCCGAGGCATCTCGCTCGGCATCCAGCGCGACTGAGCGATAAGCGAATACCTTCGAAGTGCCCACCCGATCGACAATCGGGTGGGCACTTCGCTTTTCAGGTCAGAGTTTGACGAGGGTGCGGCTGTAGGACGGGATGAGGCGGATCTTGCCCGCGGTGCCGAAGTCGATGGTGACCGTGGCGAGGGTGCCGAAGCCCTCGGCGGCGACCACGCGGCCGAGGCCGTATTTGTCATCGCTGACGCGGTCGCCCACGGCGAGGACCAGGCCGGTGTTGTTGCGTTTGCCCGCACCGCTGCCGGAGGAGGCGGACGGGGAGGGACGGCGCTCACCACCGCCGCGCAGGCCCGGCCGGGTTTCGGACCAGCCGTCGCCGCGGGTCCAATCGCGTTCGAAGCCATCGTCTTCGCCGCGGCGGCGCATGCTCCGGCCGGTTTGCGAGACGGTGGGTTCGAGTCGGCGCCAGTCCATCAGGTGGCCCGGGATTTCCTGCAGGAAGCGGGATTCGGGGTTGGAGACGGGCTGACCCCAGCCGGAGCGCACCACCGCGCGGGTGAGGTAGAGGCGCTGGCGGGCACGGGTGATGCCGACGTAGGCGAGGCGGCGTTCCTCGGCCAGTTCGGTGGGATCGCCGAGGGCGCGCATATGCGGGAACTGCCCGTCCTCCCAGCCGGTGACGAAGACGACCGGGAATTCCAGGCCCTTGGCGGTGTGCAGGGTCATCATGGTGACCACGCCGGTGCCCTCATCGGGAATCTGATCGCTGTCCGCCACCAGCGACACGCGTTCCAGGAACGCGGCGAGCGATCCGGGTTCGGGTTCGCCCTCGGCCTGTTCGGGCAGCAGGCCCTCGGCGCGGGCGGCCTCGACATTGTTGCGCGCCTCGGAGCTGAATTCGCGGGCGACGCTGACCAATTCGTTGAGGTTGTCCAGCCGCGCGCCGTCCTGCGGATCGTCCGACGCCTCGAGTTCGCGGCGGTAGCCGGTGCGATCGAGCACCGCCTCGACCACATTGCCGACATCCGGGAAGTCCTGATCCTCCTGTACGCCCGCCGCGCGAATCTCGCCGAGCAGTTCCACGAATCCGGCGATGGCGCGCACGGCACGGGTGTTCAGCAGCGCCACCTTGCCGTCGGCGGCATCCCGGAGCGCCTGTGCGAAGCCGATATTGCGCTGTTCGGCGTGCACGGCCACGCACGCCTCGGCGCGATCGCCGATACCGCGGCGCGGGGTGTTGAGAATCCGGCGCAGGCTCACCGCGTCATCCGGGTTCTCCAGCACGCGCAGGTACGCGACGATATCGCGGACCTCCTTGCGCTCGTAGAAGCGCACGCCGCCGACGACCTTGTACGGCAATCCCATTCGAATGAAGATCTCTTCGAGGGCGCGCGAATTGTTGTTGGTGCGGTAGAAGACCGCGACGTCGTTGTAGTTGGCATCGCCCTGATCGACCAGTTTGTCGATCTCCTTCGCCACGAAGGAGGCTTCGTCGTGCTCGTTGTCCGCGACGTAGCCGACGATCAGTTCACCGTCGCCGGAGTCGGTCCACAGCTTCTTCTCGCGCCGGTTCTCATTGCGCGCGATGACGGCGTTGGCGGCGGCCAGGATGTGCTGGGTGGAACGGTAATTCTGTTCCAGCAGAATGGTTTCCGCATCGGGGAAGTCGCGCTCGAACTCCTCGATATTGCGGATGGTCGCGCCGCGGAAGGCGTAGATGGACTGATCCGCGTCACCGACGACGCAGAGTTCGCTGGGCGGTACCCGATCATCGGAGGCCGGTTCCAGGGTGTCGTCATCACCCCAGGAACTCCGATGATGCCCGACCAACTCACGCACCAGCGTGTACTGCGCGTGGTTGGTGTCCTGGTATTCGTCGACCAGCACGTGCCGGAAGCGCCGCCGGTAGTACTCGGCCACCTGCGGATGCCGCTGCAGCATGCTGACCGTCTCGCCGATGAGGTCGTCGAAGTCCATGGCGTTGGCCGCGCGCAGCCGCCGCTGGTACTCGTCGTAGACCTTGGCGACCAGGCGCGGCAGTTCGGCCTCTTCGGTCTCGGCGTCGGCGGCGGCCTGGGCCGGATCGATGAGTTCGTTCTTGAGGTTGGAGATGGCGGTGGCGAGCAGGCGCGGCGTGTACTTCTTGGCGTCGATGTCGAAATCGCGGCTCACCATGGCGAGCAGGCGGCGTGAGTCGTCGGCGTCGTAGATGGAGAAGTTGGAGTTGAGCCCGGCCACCAGATTGGCCTGGGTGCGAAGAATGCGAACACAGCTGGAGTGGAAGGTGGAGACCCACATGCCCGCCGCGCGCGGCCCGACCAGTCCGGCCACCCGCTCGCGCATTTCGGCGGCGGCCTTATTGGTGAAGGTGATGGCCAGGATCTCGCCGGGGCGGACCCCGCGCGCGTCCAATAGATAGGCGATGCGCCGGGTGAGCACGGCGGTCTTTCCCGACCCCGCGCCCGCCACGATCAGCAGCGGACTCCCGGTGTGCACCACCGCCGCGCGCTGTTGCGGATTCAACCCCTCGAGCAGTGTCTGCCCGGCCTTGTGCTCATCCTGTGCCACCGTCGTCTTCATCGCCCATCCACGCTACCGGCGGCCACCGACAGGTGTGCAGTCCGGCGGCAGAAGGTGTCCGATAAGTGCCGGTCTCGCGAACCGGGAGTGAACGCCGCGGCACGAAAAACTCAGCAGATTCACAAACGAAGACGTTTTGGTTTGCCTACCCCGCATGGCACACTTGGCCCCATGACCGGCGCTTTGGCTACTGAATACACCTGAGCGCTCCGTACGGGGGACAATGTAGGGCGCAAGAGGTCTGATTCTTGGTGAAGAACCGATCGGTAACGGGTCGGGACCGCCTGCCGATCGACGTTCTGGGACCACGAGGAGTTGAAAGTATGAGCATCTCGACGACGGGGCAATCCGAGCCTGCTACCGGAGCGGACTCCGCCATGCCCGCCGAGGCGGCGCCGCTGCCCTCGGAGGCGGAGATCGACAAGCTGCGCAAGGAAATCGACAAGCTCGACGCCGAGATTCTGGCGGCCATCAAGCGCCGGACCGAAGTATCGCGCATTATCGGCCGCACCCGAATGGCCAATGGCGGCACCAAGCTCGTGCACTCGCGCGAGATGAAGGTGCTGGAGCGTTTCAGCGAGCTGGGCCAGGAGGGTCACACCCTCGCCATGCTGTTGCTGCGCCTGGGCCGTGGCCGCCTCGGCCACTGATAAAGGACTAATCGGGCACGAGCAGTACCGCAGATCGATTCATCGGCACCGAGTGTTCGCCGGTCATCCACCTCTTTGAGGAAAGTTGATAACGCGGGAGACCGTTCCCGCCGATACAACGTGCGGTGTGCCGAGAGGCTGCCACACAGACCACGCGACACTCGTGCGAGCGAGTAGCGCTTTCCAGAGGCCGCCCCGGGTGTCTTACCCCGGGGCGGTTCTTCATTTTCCGGATGAGCCGAGCCGGATCAGGGCAGGGCGATGTACTTGGTGTTGAGGTATTCCTCGATGCCCTCGAAACCGCCCTCGCGGCCGAAGCCGGATTCCTTGACGCCACCGAAGGGCGCGGCGGGATCGGAGATGACGCCGCGATTGACGCCGACCATGCCGGTTTCCAAGCCTTCGGCGATACGTAGCGCGCGGTCCAGATTCTGCGTGTAAACGTATGCGACCAGGCCGAATTCGGTGTTGTTGGCGGCGGCCAGGCCCTCCTTCTCGGTCTCGAAACCGACAATCGGGGCAACCGGGCCGAAGACCTCCTCGCGCAGGATGCGGGACTGCGGGGGCAGATCGGTGAGCACGGTGGCCGGATAGAACCAGCCGGGTCCGCCGGGCGCTTTACCGCCCAATTCGACTCGGGCACCGGCGGATACGGCGTCCTCCACCAGTTCGGTGACGGTGTCCAGCTGGTCCTCGTTGATGAGCGGGCCGAGCGTGGACTCGGGATCGGTACCCGGGCCGAGCTTGTATTCGGCCATGGCGGACACCAGTTTCCGGGTGAACTCCTCCCGGACCGAGTTCTGGACGTGGAAACGATTGGCGGCCGTGCACGCTTCGCCGCCATTGCGAAGTTTCGCGAGCACCGCGCCCTGTACCGCCGCGTCGATATCGGCATCGTCGAAGACCACGAAGGGCGCGTTGCCGCCGAGTTCCATGGAGGTGCGCAGCAGACCGTGCGCGGACGCCTCGACGAGCTTCTTACCGACCGGGGTGGATCCGGTGAAGGTGAGCTTGCGCAGGCGCGGATCGTTCAGCAGCGGGGCCGTGACGGCACCGGAATGACTGGTGGTGATCACCGACAGCACGCCGTCCGGCAGGCCGGCGTCACGGCAGAGCTGAGCGAGCAGCAGCATGGTCAGCGGTGTCTCGCTGGCGGGCTTGACGATCATGGTGCAACCGGCGGCCAGCGCGGGGCCGATCTTGCGGGTGCCCATGGCCAGCGGGAAATTCCACGGGGTGATGGCCAGACACGGCCCGACCGGCTGTTTGTGCACGAGAATGCGGCCGACACCGGCGGGCGCGGGCTGATACCGGCCGTGCACCCGGACAGCTTCCTCGCTGAACCACCGGAAGAACTCCGCCCCGTAGCGGACCTCATTGCGGCTCTCGGGCAGCGCCTTGCCCATTTCCAGGGTCATAAGGAGGGCGAATTCCTCGGACCGCGCGGTGATCGCCTCGAACACCGCGCGCAGGATCTCCCCGCGCTGCCGGGCCGGGGTGGCGGCCCATTCGGCCTGCACCGCGACGGCCGCGTCGAGCGCGCGGACGGCGTCTTCCGGAGTGGCGTCGGCGATTTCGACCAGGGTCTCCCCCGTCGCCGGATTGCGCACCGGGAAGGTGCCTCCCCCGGTGGCATCGACGGGTCCGCCGATCCACAACTTCGTAGGTACGGATTCCAGTAGTTCGCGTTCCGAAGCCATGCGATCCACCCTAAGCTGTGCGATTTTGCCTACGCTGCGCTTCGGTGGGTTCGCGGCCCTGTCAGGCTCGTACTCTTCGCCAGGTTTGGCCACTTGTTGCCGGTGTTACCTGCGCGTAGCGAAGGGTGGTTGTAACCTCGGCGAGCGTGAGCAGCGACATCACCGCATCGGCGGCCTGGCGGAAACTGCACGACCATCATGCGTCCCTGGCCGGACGTCACCTGCGCGAGTTCTTCGCGGAGGATCCGGGCCGCGGGCGTGAGTTGACCGTGGGTGTCGCGGACCTGCACATCGACTACTCCAAGCATCGCGTGACCCGCGAAACCCTGGATCTGCTGGTCGAATTGGCGGAAACCGCGGGGGTCGCGGCGCATCGTGACGCCATGTTCGCGGGTGAGCACATCAATACCTCGGAGGATCGCGCGGTAGAGCATGTGGCGCTGCGGGTTCCGGCCGGGCAGGTCGTCATGGTCGACGGGGTCGACGCGGGCGAGCAGGTGCACGAAGTGCTGCGCCGCATGGGCGATTTCACCGATGCGGTGCGTTCGGGCGAGTGGCGCGGCGCGACCGGGGAACGCATCACCGCGGTAGTGAACATCGGTATCGGCGGTTCGGATCTGGGTCCGGCCATGGTGTATCTGGCGCTGCGGCACTACGCCGATGCGGGCATTTCGGCGCGATTCGTCTCGAATGTCGATCCGGCGGACCTGATTTCGAAGCTGGACGGCCTCGATCCGGCGACGACGCTGTTCATCGTGGCGTCCAAGACCTTCTCCACGCTGGAGACGCTCACCAATGCCACCGCCGCCCGGCGCTGGCTGGTGGCCGCGCTCGGCGAGGACGCGGTGGCCAAGCATTTCGTCGCGGTGTCCACGCATGCGCAGCGGGTCGCCGATTTCGGTATCGACACCGCGAATATGTTCGGCTTCTGGGATTGGGTGGGCGGCCGCTATTCGGTGGATTCGGCCATCGGCCTGTCGGTGATGACGGTCATCGGTAAGGAGGGGTTCGCCGAATTCCTCGATGGCATGCACCGGGTGGACGAGCATTTCCGCACCGCGCCGCTGAGCGAGAACGCGCCGGTGCTGTTGGGCCTGCTCGGGGTCTGGTACTCGAACTTCTTCGGCGCGCAATCGCGTGCGGTGCTGCCGTATTCGAATGATCTGGCGCGTTTCCCGGCGTATCTGCAGCAGTTGACCATGGAGTCGAACGGTAAATCGGTGCGCTCGGACGGCACGCCGGTGACCACCTCGACCGGTGAGATCTTCTGGGGCGAACCGGGAACCAATGGCCAGCACGCGTTCTATCAACTGCTGCACCAGGGTACGCGGCTGGTACCGGCTGATTTCATCGGATTCGCCCGTCCCACCGACGATCTGCCGACCCTCGACGGCACCGGCAGCATGCACGACATCCTGATGAGCAATCTGTTCGCGCAGACCAAGGTGCTGGCGTTCGGCAAGACCGCCGAGGAGATCACCGCCGAGGGCACCGATCCGAATCTGGTGCCGCACAAGGTGATGCCGGGCAACCGCCCGTCCACCGCGATTCTCGCGCCCAAGCTGACGCCGTCGGTGCTGGGTCAGCTCATCGCACTTTACGAGCACCAGGTGTTCGTGGAGGGCGCGATCTGGGGTATCGACAGCTTCGATCAGTGGGGCGTCGAACTCGGCAAGCAGCAGGCCCTCGCGTTGGAGCCGCTGCTCACCTCCGCCGAAGATCCCGCACCGCAGTCCGATTCATCCACCGACGCGTTGATCCGCTGGTACCGCGAGCGCCGCGCCTAGCCGATGGGCAGGCGGGCCAACTCCACCCGGTTGCTGACGCCGAGCTTGGGGAAAGCTCGGTAGAGGTGGTGGCCAACGGTTTTGGGGCTGAGGAACAGTTGGGCGGCGATCTCCTTGTTGGTGGCGCCGCCCGCGGCGAGCCGGACCACCTGAAGTTCCTGCGGGGTGAGCCGGGCGGCCATATCGTTCTCCGGTTCGGGCACCGAACCCTCTCCGGCGGCGCGCAATTCGATGCGCGCGTGCTCGGCCCACGGTGCCGCGCCGAGCCGGTCGAAGGTTTCCAGGGCCTGCCGCAGGTGGATGCGGGCCTCGTTCATGCGTCGCTCGCGGCGCAGCCATTCGCCGTAGACCAGGGCGGTGCGCGCGTGGTCATAGCGCCGGTCGGCGGCCAGATGCAATTCCAATGCCTGTGCGAGTAATTCACCGTCGCCGCGCAGCATGCCCTGGCAGCTGAGCATGATCCCGGATGCCCACGGGGTGTCCAATGCCGCTGCCCAGGCTTCGATTTCGGCCATGGCGGCCGCGCCGCGTTCGGGTCTGCGCAGTCGCACGGCGGCCTCGATCAGATCCCGCAGCAGGTCGGTCCAGTGGCCGCGGGCCTGCGCGGGTGCGCGGTGCAGGGCATCCAGTCGACCGAGCGCCTGTTCGTACCGTCCCTGGCCCAGATCCAGCAGGGCGAGCGCCCATTCGCAGTGCGTGGCGTCGACGGCATTGTGATCACCGGGCGCGTTGCGCAGATTGCGGTCGGCGAGTTCGCGGCAGCGGTCGGCGTCGCCCTGGATGGCGGCGATCATGGCCAGCACCGATTCGGCGCCCGCGACCCGGGAGGGCTGGCCGATATCGGCGGCGATGCGGGCGGTGGCGGTGGCCATGAGCTCGGCTTCGCGCAGTCGCCCGAGAATGAGTTCGGACGTGGCCAGGGTGGTGCCGATGGCCGGGAACCAGCCGATCATGCCGCGCGCGCGGGCCAGGTCGGCGAGTTCGGTCAATTGTTCGCGCGCGACCTGCATATCGCCGATGAGGGCGGCCTGCAATGCGAAAGCCAGTCGCAGCGAGGTCATTTCGAGCGGCACACTGCGACTGAACGCGACATTGGCGCGGATCAGGGAAATGCCCTCCGCCAGTTCACCTTCCAGGATGGCGAGCCCGCCGCGCAGGGCGGCTTGCAGCGGTGCGCTCACTTCCTCCGGCAGCGCGGTGAGTCGTTTGTGTCCGGCGTACACGCCGTCGATATCGCCTGCGGTCCAGGCGATTCGACCAGCTTCGACCAGTAGCCAGGCGGCCCGTTCGGGTTCGATGTCGGCGACTTCGACGGCGGCGGCGATCATCAGCTGATGCGCCCGGTGCAGTGAGCCGTGCTCGAATTCCAGTAGCGCCCTGGTACTTCCGACGCGGGCGCGTTCGACGGCGTCGAGCGGCAGTTGTTCGGCGTCGTCGGCGAGTTGCCGGGCGCGTTCGGTATGCCCGGCGTCGGCGGCGGTTTCCACGGCCAGCACCAGTCGCCGGGCCCGGGTGGCCGGGTCGGGGGTGAGGTTGGCGGCGCGTTCGAGGGCGACGGCGGCCGAGGCGTGCCCGGTGCGTTCGCGGGCGCGTTCGGCGGCGGATTCCAGTGCGGCGGCGACGTTTTCGTCGGGCCCGGTGCTGGCGGCGGCGAGATGCCAGGCGCTGCGACTGGGATCGTCGGCGAGTGCCTCGGCGATGGCGGCGTGCACGGCGAGCCGCTGGGTGAACGACGCGCCGTGATAGGCGGCCGAGCGTTTGAGCGGATGCCGGAAGCTCACCGTGTGTTCGGTGACGGCGACCATGCCGGACTGTTCGGCCTCGTCCAGCGCGGCGGGCGGGTGGCCCAGCAGCTCCAGCGCGCGCAGTACGACGCCGAGGTCACCGGTTTCCTCGGCGGCCACGACGAGCAGTGCGGTCCGCGCGCCGATGGTCCATTCGGCGATCTGGCGTTCGTAGCCGCTGCGCAGTCGCAGCGGCAGCGGCAGGGGCGCGGCGGGTGAGGCGTCGCGGTTCATGCGCGGGAATTCGAGCAGGGCGAGCGGGTTTCCGGCGGCCTCGGCCAGTACGCGGTCGCGCTGGTCGGGGCTGAGTCCGGGACTGCATTCGGCGAGCATGGCGGCCGCGGAGGCGGCGTCGAGCGGTCCGAGTCGCAGTGCGGGCAGACCGCTGAGCTCGAATTCCTTGCGCCCGGCGAAGAGCATGACGATGCCTTCGGCGCCGAGTCGACGGGCGGCGAAGCGCAGCACGTCGGCCGACGGCCGGTCCAGCCAGTGCGCGTCGTCGATGAGGCAGAGCACGGGTCCGTCGGCGGAGAGTTCGGCGAGCAGGGTCAGGGTGGCGACGCCGATGAGGAAGCGGTCGGCGCCGTCGGAGGGGCCGAGTCCGAGTGCGCCGCCGAGTGCCTTGCGCTGTGGTTCGGGCAGCGTATCGAGGCGATCGAGGGCGGTGCCGAGCAGTAGGTGCAGTCCGGCGAAGGGTAGTTCGGATTCGCTCTCGATGCCGGAGCAGCGCAGGATTCGCCACTCGGCGGCCTGCGCGGCGGCGTACTGCAGCAGGGCGGATTTGCCTTCGCCCGCCTCGGCGGACAGGGCCAGCGCGCCGCTGCGGCCCTTTCGCGCGGCGGCGAGCAGCGTTCCGATCTGCTGCACTTCGGGGAAGCGACCGTACAGCACATGCGACAACCTATGCATCGTGTGACGATTCGGCAAACCCGATACGTCCGGAAATCGGACGGTTGCGCTGCGGTTCGCGGCGACCGCGACCCGGCCGAATACCCGCCTGACCCGCTGCGCGCGGTGCGGTGCGCACTGGATGACGACCGGCACAACGGCTTTCACCCCCGGGCCGCGAGTCGGATCCGACTCGCCGGGGCGACCCGCTCGGGGGTCACCGGCGTCGCACATCACACGGGTGCCGCAGCACCCCGTCCACGGCCGATATGAGAGACCGGACACTCTCCCGCCGCACGGTCATCACCTCGCGAGGTCCTGAGCTGGACGTGCACCGGACGGCCCCGCGACCAGGGCGCGATAACTGCTCGCGCCGAATCGTGAACGGCGTTAACGGGTTACCGCGCCGACCGCGATAACCGAGGGGCCCCGTGGTCGCGAATACGGCCACATCGGGCCGCGATGAGAGTGCTTCGAGACTTCGGTGATCGACCGGCGCGGTAGGCAGCCGCGGCGGCCGGCCGGAGCCTCGCGGCGAATGGTGTCGGGCCGAGCGGATAGGTTTTCTGGGTGCTGTACGGCCGGATGGGGGAAGAACAGCGGATCGGAGCGGTGCTTTCGGAGGCCGGGCGGGGGCGGAGCGGGGTGCTGGCGTTGATCGCCGGTCCCGGGGAAGGTAAGTCGGCGCTGCTGGCGCGGGCGCGGGAGCTGGTGGACCCGCAGTGGCGGATTCTGCGCTGCACCGGGATGGAGACCGAGGCGGAATTGGCGTTCTCGGGCTTGCGGCAGTTGCTGGAGCCCGCGCTGCATCTGCGGGATCTGCTGCCGGAGCCGCAGCGGCTGGCGCTGGGCGGTGCGCTGGGTCTGGAGGACGCGGCGCATCCGGAGCGGTTCCTGGTCGGCCTGGCGACGCTGTCGCTGCTGGCGGAGTTGTCGGCGCTGGGACCGGTGCTGGTTCTGGTCGATGACGCGCAGTGGGTGGATCAGCCGTCCATCGACGCCCTGATGTTCACCGCGCGGCGGCTCGGAAACGAGGGTGTGGCCATACTTTTCGCGGGTCGCCCGGATTTCTCCGCGCCCGCGCTGCCGCTGTTGACGCTCTCGCCCCTGGACACCGAGGCGGCCCGGGCACTGTTGGCGGATCGAATGCCGCAGTTGCCCATGGAGATTCGGGATCGGGTGGTGGAGGAGTCGGCGGGTAATCCGCTGGCGCTGCTGGAATTGCCCGGTATGAACCTGGATTCGGTGCCGGTGGGTCCGCCTGCGCTGTCCGAGCGGCTGCTGTCCGGCTATCAGGGTCATATCGCGCATCTGTCGGCGCGGGCACGGCTGGCGCTGCTGGTGGCGGCCGCGGATGCCGGGGGTGAGCTCGGCGTGGTGCTGCGGGTGCTTTCCGCCCTGGGTATCGGCCCGGAGCCGCTGGCCGAGGCGGAGCACAGCACCATGTTGACGGTGACCGGGCAGTCCGTGGCCTTCCGGCATCCGCTGTTGCGGGCCGCGGCCTATCGCTCGGCGACCGAATCCGATCGGGTCACCGTGCACGCGGCCCTGGCCGTCGCGCTGGCGGCGGATCCGGATCGGCATGCCTGGCATCTGGCCGCCGCGACCACCGGACCGGTGGAATCCGTTGCGGCGCTGTTGGAAGCCGCTGCCGAGCGGGCCTGTGTGCGGACCGGGCACGGTGCGGCGGCGACCGCGTGGGAGCGGGCGGCGCGGCTCACCCCCGATCCGGCCGATCGCGCTCGCAGATTGGTGCGGGCGGTGGAGACCGCCGCGGATGCCGGGCAGTTCGCCCGGGCGCGGCGGCTGGCCGGGCAGGCCCGGGAGCTGACCGGGGATCCGGTGCATCACGCCCGGCTGTACTCGGTGCTCGCGCATATCGAATTCGAGCACGGCTCCCCCGCCACCGCGCTGCGGCTGTTGCAGGAGGGTGCGGCGGAAACCGCTGTGGCCGAACCATTGCGGGCCGCGGCCATGCTGTTGGACGCGGGCCGGGTGGCCTGGACGAACGGTGATATCGCGGGGATGCGGGTGTCGCGGGGCATGCTCGCGGGTTTGCCGCCGAGTCCGGACCGGGACAAGTTCCTGGGCGCCTATGACGGCACGCTGGCCCTGCTGGAACCCGATCCGTCGGCGGGTATCGCCCTGTTGCGCGGCAATAGCCTGCTGCCGGAGCAGATTCGGCATCATGAACCGGCGGTGCGTTTCGTGCTGGCCACCCAGGCGATCGTGATCGGCGACGTCGAGGTCGCGCGCGGGATTCTGGTGGAGTTGAGCGAATTGTGCCGTGCGCAGGGCAGATTGGGCTGGCTGGCCCCGGTCGAATTGATGCTGGGGCAGGTGGAATTCCTGGCGGGCCGGTTCCGCGATTCGGAATTGCTCTCCGCGGAGGGCAGGCGGATCGCCGAGAACACCGATCAGCCCATTCGAATGGTGCACGCCGATATGAACCTGGCCATGCTCGCGGCGGTGTCCGGTGCCGAGCAGCGCTGCCGGGAACTCGCCGATTCGGCGTTCGCGCGCACCGATCTGGCGTCCACGCATCGCGCCCACTTCGATTGGGCGCTGGCGCTTTCGGATATGGGCGCGGGCCGCTGGGCCGAGGCGCTGGACCGGCTGGACGCGCTGCTCGAGGTGCCCACCAGTCAGCCCGCGCAGTGGCTGGTGGTGCGGGCCGATCGCATCGAATGCGCGGTTCGCCTCAATCAGCCGGAGCGAGTGACGGATTCGCTCGATGAGCTGCGGCTGTGGGCGAAGGCGCTGGAGGCGCCGTGGGCGGAGGCGCTGCTGCGGCGCAGCATCGGGCTGCTGCACAATGACGCCGAATCCTTCGCGCGCGCAATGGATCTGCATGATATCGGCACCCGATGGTTCGATCGCGCGCGCTCGGGCCTGCTCTACGGTGAATGGCTGCGGCGGGAACGGCGCAATGACGCCGCGCGCACCGAACTCCGCGAGGCGCTCGATATCTTCGAGCGGCTGGGGACGCAGCCGTGGGCGCAGCGGGCCCGACAGGAATTGCGGGCGGCGGGCGCGAGCGCGATTCCGGAGGGTTCGCGCGGTCCGGTCGCCGATCTGACCCCGCAGGAGTTGCAGGTGGCGCGGTTGGCGGCCACCGGCGCGACCAATAAGGAGATCGGCGCGGGACTGTTCCTGTCGCCCAAGACCGTCGGTCACCATCTGTCCAGGACGTTCCGCAAGCTCGGCGTCACCAGCCGGGTGGAATTGGCCCGGTTGCGCCTGGACTGAATACCGCATCACCGGCCGTCGGCGGGCTTGCGGGTGGCCCGGCCGCCCTTGGTCGCCCCCGTGGGCCGGAGCAGGCCGAAAAGCCCCGTGGTGTGCGCGAACACCCGGGGCGGCCGGGCGCTGATGAGCTCCTTGTAGCGCACCCCCGACTCACCGGTGAGCACCCGGCGGCGGGGTGCGCCGTCGGCGCGCACGAATCCGACGACGCCGTCGCCGCGGCCGAGGCTGACCGCTCGATACCGGTAGCCGAAGCGAAACGGCTTGGGCTCCTTGCCGTTCAGTTGCCGGGCGATCGAATCCGCCACGTGCGCACCGGAAGGCACCGCACTCTGCGCGGTCGCGTCCACCTGTCCCCAGGCCTGCCGGATGGCGGCGGCATCGCCCGCGGCGTAGATATCGGGATGCGTCCGCGCGCGCAGACTGGGATCGGTGACGATGAGTCCCGCCGCGTCCGTGCCGATTCCGGACTCCGCCGCGAGCGCGTGCGCGCGCACCCCGGTGGTCCAGAGCGTGAGGTCCGAGGACAGCAGGTCGGTCGTTTCCCCCGCGCTCAGTTCGACGGCGTCGGGTAGCACCTTGGTCACCATGCCGCGCCGCACCCGTACGCCGAGCCGGTCGAAGCGGTCGTACACGTGCGCGCGGGCCGCGGGGCTCAGCGTGGCGGCGGGCTCGCCGTCGCTGATCAGCGAAACCCGCAGTCCGGGATGGGCTTCCGCGATTTCGGCGGCGGTCTCGACACCGGTGAGCCCGCCGCCGCAGACGGTGACCGCGGCGCCGGCGGGCAGGTCGGCGAGCCGCCGCGCCACCGTCGCGGCCTGTCGCACCGTATCGAGCGGGTAGGCGTGCTGATCGGCGCCGGGCACCGCGTTCACCTCGGTGATGCCGCCGAGCGTGTAGACCAGGGTGTCGTAGTCGAGCACGCGCACCCGGCCGAGGGTTTCCACGCGGACCTGCCGGATCTCGGTGTCGATGACCGTCGCGGTGCCGCAGATGAATTCGATGCCGGTGCCGTCGACGAGGTGTTCGATCCGCAGGTCGTGCAGGGTGTGCCCGGCGGCGAGCTGATGCAGGCGCAGGCGTTCGGTGAAGCGCGGGGACGGGTTGACCAGCGTGATGTGCACATCGCCGCGATACCGCATCCGGCGGGACAGCCGCAGCGCGCTCATCATGCCCGCGTATCCGGCGCCCAGCACCACGATGTGGTGGTTGATGCTCATGGTCTCGCCCCTCTCGGCGGTCGTGTGCGGTTCAGCCCGCTAGGTGCGCCGCCCGTGGCACGCCGGCGTTCTCGAAATCGCACTGGCTCTGCGGTTTCCGTTCGCGCAGCACGGTGAGCACGACGATGGCGGCGACCGCGATTCCGGCGGCGGCGGTCAGGAAGGTGCTGTGCACGGCCGCGCCGTAGGCCCGGTGCGCGAGGGCGGTCAGGCCGGTGTCCTCGGTGCGCGCGGCCTCGGAGAGCGCGCCGATGAGCGAGTGCCGCACGGCTTCCGGGGCGTTCTCGGGCATGCGCGCGCTGAAGCGGTCGGCGAGCAGGCTGCCCAGCAGGGCCACGCCGAGGGCCGCGCCCGCCTGCTGCACGCTGTCGTTGAGCGTGGCGTCGGCGGGCGGGAGGGTGCCCGCGAGCATGGCGGCCGCCGCCGGTACGGCCAGTCCGCTGCCCGCGCCGAGTACGCACAGCGCCAGCACGGTGAAGCCGGGTCCGTGTTCGGGGAGTTCGGCCAGCAGCGCCGATCCGGCCGCCATGGCCAGCATTCCGGCGCCGATGAGCGTGCCGCCGCCGATCCGCGCACCCAGCCGGACCGCGATGCCGTTGCACAGCAGGGAGGCCAGGGCCATAGGCAGGAAGGTCAGCCCGACCTCGGCGGGCGAGTAGTTCCGCACGAATTGCAGATATTGGGTGAGCACCAGCAGCAGTCCGCCATTGCCGAGCTGCACCAGCAGCAGCGAGATCCCGCCGCCGGTGAAGTTCCGCTCGTGGAACAGGCGCGGCGAGATCATGGGCGCGGTGGTGTGCTGCTCCCAGGCGATGAAGCCGATCGCACCGGCGAACGCGGTGACCAGCAGCAGTGCGGTGTGGCCGTCGAAACCGTGCCGCGGCCAGGCGATGACGGCGGCGACGAAGGTCACCGTGGTGAGCACGGACAGCACCGCGCCGATCGGATCGGGCGTACGCCACGGCCCCCGGGATTCGGGCAGCAGCGCCAGCGCCCCGATGCCCGCCACCACGGTAATCGGCACATTGATCAGAAAGACCGCGCCCCATCCGAATTGCGTGATGAGCGCACCCGCCAGGATGGGTCCGCCGATGAGCCCGAGCATCGAGACACCGCCCCAGACCGCCATGGCGCGACAGCGTTCGTCCGCGGCGAAGACGGTGGTCAGGATGGATACCGTGCCCGGCATGATGATGGCCGCGCCGATGCCCATGCCGACTCGCGCCGCGATCAGCTGTTCCGGATTCGCGGCCAGGGCGGCGGCCAGCGAGGCCGCGCCGAACAGCAGCAGGCCGATGATCATGACCCGGCGCCGCCCGTAGCGATCGCCCAGGCTGCCCGCTGTGAGCAGTAGACCCGCGAAGACCAGCGTGTACGCGTCCAGCACCCACTGGATCAGCGCCGCGTCCGCGTCCAGCTCACGCGCGATGGCCGGGACCGCCACGGTTAGCGACATGGTGTCGATGACCAGCACCATGGTGCTCAGGCACAGCACGATCAGGATGAGCCAGCGGCGCGGATCACGCTGGGCGGCGATGTCCATCGGCCAAACCCTTTCTCTCACAACAGCGGCACGATGGGCCCGATCGGGGCGGTGTACCGCACCGTGAACGCTAGGGGCGCGGGGGCCGGGGCGGTATCGGACGAATGCCTTAATCTGGCAGGTCACTGCCCTCGGAAGCAGTCCGATCGGGTGTCAATCCCGGCGAAACCCTCCGATCCGGTTCGCCATAGCCGATAGTTATGGAGGCGGCAGCGGTCGAATCCCGCTCGGGTGCCTGGGATTCCGGCCGCCTTCCCCGAAACCGGAACGCCCCCGGACATCTCGATGTCCGGGGGCGTTCTGGTTCGCCGCTATTTCGTGCGCGCGGGCAGCAGATCGCTCAGCGCTTCGTCCAGGGTCGGATAGCGGAAGCGGAATCCGCTGTGCCGCAGCACCTCCGAGGTCGCGTGCCGTCCGGTCAGGCCCAGCGCCGGATCGGTGCGCAGGAAGATCGCGCCGATGGTGAGCGCCGCCGCCGGGGTGGGCGGTGACCAGGGGCGGCGCAGCTGACGGCGCAGCGCGGTCATCAGCTCTTTATTGCGCACCGGGAAGTCGGTGGCGGCCACCACGATTCCATCGGGCAGGGTCACGGTCGGATCCAGGCCCAAGGCGGCGCGCACGATGCCCAGCCAATCGTCGAGGTGGATCCAGCTGAACCACTGGGTGCCCGGGCCGACGCTGCCGCCGAGTCCGGCCTTGGTGAGGGCCACCAGTCGCTTCATGGCGGGTGCGTCCGGATCGAGCACGATGGAGGTGCGCAGGACGGTGCGATGTTCGGCGTTCGCGCCTTCGAAGGCTTCCTCCCACGGTTGTGCGACGCCGGTCATCTGCGGCAGTCCCGGGTCCGGCAGCGGAGTGCTTTCGGTGCAGCGGATTTCACCGGCATCGGACCAGATGGCGGTGGTGCTCGCCTGCACCCAGTAGGCGATCGGCCGTTCCAGGGTTTTCGACGCCTCCACCAGTACCGCGGTGGAATCGACTCGGCTGCGCCGTAATTCGGCGACATTGCGTTCGGTGGGACGGCAGTCCACCAGCTTGCCCGCCAGGTTGATGATCGCCGTCGGTCCCGGATTACGCAGTGCCGCAGCCCATTCCCCGATCGAGCGACCATCCCATTCGAACTGCGCGTAGGGCAGTTCGGCGACCGCGCGCCGGGTCAGGATGCGCACCCGCTGCCCGCGGCAGGTGAGGTCTGCGGCCAGGGTGCGGCCGAGCGCGCCGGTGCCGCCCGCGATCACCACGGTGAGCGCGTCCGCGGCGGGACGCAATCCGGCCAGGCGGGCCAGCCGGGCGAAACAGGTGTGCGCGTCGGTCTCGAGTAGCCCGCCGACCACCTTGCGCGCGACCGCCGCGGACGCTCCGCTGAACGTGAGCTGCTGGGTGACCTCGGTGCCACCGTCGCGCGGGGTCAGCGTCCAGCGCAATCGCATGGTGCCCGCGGGTTCGGGCTGTTCCAGCGTCAGTTCCCGCTCGGGCACGAAGGTGGCGATGGTGAACGGTTTGGCGAATCGGCCGTGCACCGCCTCGCTCGCACGACCGCGCGGCAGATAGTCGCCCGTACTCCCGGCACCCGGCGCGGCGTGCAGGGTCACCGAGGTGACGGCCGGATTCCATTCGGGCCAGCGAGCCGGATCACCCAGTACGGCCCAGATCCGCTCGGGCGGAAGGGCGACCCACTGGCTGTACATCGTTGTACGAGGCATACACCGACGCTATAACCGCTGGGGCCGGGCCGGAAGCGTGGGCTTGGTCGCATTGGGAACCGAACGCGTATCGGGTCCCCCGGCCTACACTGCGGGCCATGAGCGATTCGCCCCTGCCGCGCGGCATCGGTGCGCCGGCGACCCGAGCCCTCACCGCTGCGGGCTATTCGCGGCTCGAACAACTCGCGGGAGTGCCCGAGGCCGAACTGCTGGCCCTGCACGGCGTCGGACCCAAGGCGATTCGCCTGCTGGGTGCGGCGCTCGCGGAGCAGGGCCTGGCATTCGGCTGATCCAGCGAATCAGGCGACGAAGCCGCGTTCGATAATGGCCGCGGTGTCGACGCCGGTGGGCAGCGTGCCGAAGGCGATGCCCCAGTCGCCGCCGAATCGGGTGGCGCAGAAGGCATCCGCCACGGCGGGGTTGCCGTGCCGGACGAGCTGGGAGCCCTGCAGTACCAGCGCCATCTGCTCGACGACCCGGCGCGCGCGGTATTCGATATCGGCGAGATCGGTGAGTTCCTTGCCGATGCGGTCGATGGCGGTATCCAGGGCGGCGTTCGCGCCGCGCGCCAGCGACACCTCGTCGAAGTACGCCTGTACGCTCTCGGGCTGACGGGCCATGGCGCGCAACGCGTCCAGGGCCGCCACATTGCCCGAGCCCTCCCAGATGGACATGAGCGGGGCCTCGCGGTAGAGGCGGGGCAGGCCCGACTCCTCCACATATCCGTTGCCGCCCAGGCATTCCAGGGCTTCGGCGGCGTGCGCGGGGGCGCGCTTGCACACCCAGTACTTGGTGATCGCCAAGGCGATGCGCCGGAACGCGGCCTCGGATTCGTCACCTGCGGCGGCGCGATCGGTGGCACCGGCCAGCCGCATCATGACGGTGGTGGCGGCATCGGATTCGACCACCAGATCGGACAGCACATTACGCATGGCGGGCTGATCGATCAGGTTGGCCCCGAACGCCTTTCGATGCCGGGCATGGTGCACCGCGAAAGCCACGCCCGCGCGCATACCGGTGGCGGAGCCGATCACGCAGTCCAGGCGGGTCATATTGACCATTTCGATAATGGTCTTCACGCCCGCGCCCTCCGCGCCGACCAGCCAGCCGATGGCGTTCTCGTATTCGATCTCCGAGGACGCGTTGGACTTATTGCCCAGCTTGTCCTTGAGGCGTTGCAGCCGAAGGGTATTGCGCGAACCGTCCGGCAGCACGCGCGGCAGCAGGAAACAGGAGAGCCCGCCCGGCGCCTGCGCGAGGGTCAGGAACATATCCGACATGGGCGCGGAGGTGAACCACTTGTGGCCCACGATGCGGTACGTGCCGTCGGAAAGCGGTGTGGCAGTGGTGGTATTGGCGCGGACGTCGGAGCCGCCCTGCTTCTCGGTCATCGACATACCGGCGATCAGACCGGCTTTCGAGGACGGCTCACGCAGCCCGTAGTCGTATTCGCGCGAGGCCAGCAGCGGTTCGAAGCGCGCGGACAGCTCCGGATTGTGCCGCAGCGCGGGCACCACCGCGTAGGTCATGGAGATCGGGCACATATGCCCGGCGTCGGCCACACCCCAGGTGTAGAACTTGGCCGCGCGCGCCACATGCGCGCCGGACCGTTCGTCCTGCCACGGTGAGCCGTGCAGGCCATGCGCCACAGCGACTTTCATCAGATCGTGCCAGTGCGGGTGGAATTCCACCTCGTCCACGCGATTGCCGAACCGGTCGTGGGTGTGCAGCACGGGCGGGTACGCGTTGGCGAGCCGTCCCCACTCCTGCGCCTCGACACCGCCTGCGAGCGCGCCGAGTTCGCGCACTTCGGCCTCGGCCCAGCCCGCGCCCTCGCGATGCAGCCCCTCGATGAGCGCGGGGTTGCGCGAATTGTCGAACGGCACGATGTCCGGGGCCTGGTTGAACACATCATGCGTATGCATGCGAGGACTCCTTATTCCTGGGGCACGCCGAGCGCGCGCAGCGCGAAGGCGACGAGTTCGGGCACCACCGATTCACTCTCCAACTGTTCGGCGAGCGGTCCGACCAGCACTTCACCGATCGCGCCGACCAGCGCGGTGGCACTGGTGCGCGGATCCTGCGGCGGCAGTTGACCACTGGCCACGCCCTCGGCCACCGCGGCTTCGAAGGTCTCCGCGAAGGCACGGCGGAAGCGCAACCGCTCCGCGTCGACGGCGGCGTCCACCGGCTCCGCGAGGAGTACGTAGGCCAATTTGGGGTTCTTCAGCGCGCGTCCGGCGAAGGTTTCGACGGCGGCGATGACCCGCTGCCGAGCCGACCTGAGGTCGGGATCAGCGGCGATGGCGGTGATCGACCCGCCGTCCGCGGTGTCGGCATCGGCTCGGGTGCTGCTCGCACCACCCGCCGCGGCCACTTCCGCGACCTCCCGGGTGACCACCTCACGGAAGACGGCGGTGACCAATTCGGCTTTGCCGCTGAAGGTTTTGTAGACGGTGCCGGTGGCGACACCCGCTTCGGCGGCGACCGCCGCCATGGACAGTCCGGCGAAGCCGTCGCGGGAGAGCACCGTCATGGCGGCCCGCACGATCGATCCGGCCTGGGCATCGAGGCGGGCCTGTACGGCGGGGGTTCTGCGGTAGGCCACGCAAGAAGTGAACCACTGATTCATTTCTTTGCGCAAGACCTGTTCGCCGCCCGTATTTACGGCGTATGGTCGAGCCCGTGAGCGTACGAGTCGAACGCAATGGCCCCGTGACCACCGTGATCCTGCACCGCCCCGAGGCCCGCAATGCCGTCGACGGACCCACCGCCCAGGCCCTGGCCGACGCCTTCCGCGACTTCGACGCCGATCCCGACGCGGCGGTCGCGGTGCTCTGGGGCGACGGCGGCACCTTCTGCGCCGGAGCCGACCTGAAGGGGCTCGGCACCGAACGCTCCAATGTCGTCACCGAGGACGGCGACGGCCCCATGGGCCCCACCCGCATGATCCTGTCCAAACCGGTCATCGCCGCGGTCTCCGGCTACGCGGTCGCGGGCGGACTGGAACTCGCGCTCTGGTGCGATCTGCGAATCGCGGAGCAGGACAGCACCTTCGGCGTTTTCTGCCGCCGCTGGGGCGTCCCGCTCATCGACGGCGGCACCGTCCGGCTGCCGCGCATCATCGGCCACGGCCGCGCCATGGACCTGATCCTCACCGGCCGCGCCGTCTCCGCCACCGAGGCGCTGCAGATCGGCCTGGCCACCCAGGTGGTGCCGAACGGCGAATCCCGCCGCGCCGCAGAGGAACTCGCCCTGCAACTCGCCGCCCTCCCGCAAACCTGCCTCCGCTCGGACCGCATGTCCGCCCTGGAACAGGACGGCCTGGACGAGCCGACCGCCATCACCAATGAACTCCGCCACGGCCTGAAAGCCCTGGCCGACGGCGCGCTGGAGGGCGCACAGCGCTTCGCCTCCGGCGCGGGACGGCACGGTCAGCCCAGCTGACTTCCCGGCGCGGGAAGCGCGTCCGAATCGGCTCATCGATACCGGCGAGCCGCCGATGGCCGCGGGCGGGCGGATCCGCGGCCCGGACCGGTACGCTGCGCTGCGATGGATCGGCTGAGCGTGGTGGACGAGATGTTCCTGCGCGCGCATCGGGGCATGGGTACCCCGATCGCGTTGCAGGGTCTTTGGCGTACCGCCGATCCGGTCGATCGGGAATTGCTGGCGCGGATTCACGCGGCCCTGCGGACCGGACCGCTGGGGCGGCGGGTGATCCGATCCCGGGTGCCGGGAGCGCGGCCGCGCTGGCAGACCACCGAGTGGGCGCATCCGCCCGCACTCACGGAGACTGCGATTCCCGCTGCGGCACTGCTGGATTGGGCCGACGCACAGGGCGACGACCTCGACCCGGAGATCGGCCCGGGATGGCGGGTGTCCGCGACCGAACTGCTCGAGGGCGGCTGCGTGATGTCACTGACCTGCTCGCACGCCCTCGCCGACGGCCGCGCACTGACCCTGGCCATCGACCACGCACTGGCGGGCACCCCGCTGGCCGCACCCGTTGCGGGACATACGGATTGGGCCGATGCCCGCCGACAGTGGGCCACCGTCATCGGCGGCACCGCCCGCGCCCTGCGCCGAGGTTTGCCGAAACGCCCGGAACCCCCGCGCGATCGGACCGCACCGTGGTCCGATGGTCGTTCCGTGCCGGTCACCCGCAGTGCGATCACGCAGGTATCCGCCCGCGACTGGAATCGGGTCGCGGTCGCCCATGACGGCACCGCGAATAGCCTCTTCGTGCACATCATCGCGAATATGCTGTGGGACAGCGGTTTCCAGGAATCCACCATCACGGCCAGCCTCCCGGTCGACACCCGTGACGAACCGCGCGTCGACAATGACATGGCCATGACGGAAATCGTCATCACCCGCGACGACACCCCCGCCACCCTGCGCCGCAAGGCCCGCACCGCCTACGAACACCGCATGACCAGCCCCGGCGGCATCCCGGAGGAACTCCTCCAGGTCATCCCCGACCGCTGGGCCTACGCCCTGGCCAAGGGTGCGGGCGAACGAGACATCCTGTGCTCCAACATCGGCACCCTCCCCGACTCACTGCTGTCCCTCGGCCCGCACCCCTGCACCGGCGTCGCCGCCCGCGCCATCCACCCCGGCCTGCGCCCCGATCGCCTCCCCCGCACCCGCCTCTCCGGCTACCTCACCCGCATAGCCGACGCCTACACCCTCTCGGTAGTAAGCCTCGACCCCGACGCCGCCCAATCACCCGCCGCCCTGGCGGACAAGGCTTTGGCAGACCTCGGTCTCACCGGAACTCGCTGGTAGCTCCCCAAATCCACCGAGCCCCCCGTCATCCCGGCATGCTTTCGGCCGGGATCCACACCCGCGAATGAAGCCCGCCGCGTCAGAATCCCGCGCTCACGCTCTCCGCCGAACGCGCCCGAACATATTCCGGCACTTCGATTCCCGCCGCGAGGTCGGCTGAATCGATCGGGGCGTCCCACACCTGACGCAGTGGCAGCACGCCCGCCCAGGCCGCCCCGGCGGCGATATCGGACTCCTCGTCGCGGGGTCCGCCGGTGCGCATTTTCACCGACGCCTCGGTGAGGTCGAGGGCGAGCACCATGGTGGCGGCCATTTCCTTCTTGTTCGGTGAGCGCACCGCATCCCACGCACCGGGAGCCACGTGTTCCACGATCACGCGCAGGCCGTGCATGCGCTCCTCCGGATCGGTGAGTTCGACCGGGCGGGCGTGGATTACGGCCGACCGGTAGTTCATCGAGAAGTGCATGGCCGACCGCGCGTAGACCACGCCGTCGAGGTGCGTGACGGCCACGGATACGTCCCCGGTCATGGCGGCGCGCAGGTTGCCCGCACCGGTGGAGCCGTGCAGGTACAGCGTGTCCCCCTCGCGCCCATAGGTTGTGGGAATCACGACGGGGCTGCCGCCGAGCACCACGCCGAGGTGGCAGAGCAGCCCGGCGTCGAGCACCGCGTCGAGTTCGGCGCGGTCGGTGGCTCCGCGCTCCCTGGAGCGGTTGAGCGCACTGCGCGGGGTGGGTGACAATGGCGTCCGGGTGGCTGGCTCGGTCATACGTCCAGCATCGCGCGCGCATTGGCATTACTGAATATCCAATTCGAAGCAAGAATGAAAGACCACTTTTCGGGGGAGCACTCGTGCCGTTCACACTCGCGCATCCGGCCGCGGTGCTGCCGCTGGCTCGCAAGCTGTGGCTCCCCGGCCTGGTGGCGGGCAGTCTCGCTCCCGATATGCCGTATTACCTCCCGATCGGCGTGGATGGCGAGCTGACCCATTCACCCGTCGGGCTCCCGATCGATCTGCTGCTCGGAGTGGCCCTGCTCGCACTGGGCCGGATACTCCGCCGCCCGGTCCTGTCCCTGCTCGGCCGGTCGGCCGCGCCGAGCCGAACCAGCTGGTGGCGCGCCTGCGCCGCGATCTTGGTCGGCGCGCTGACTCATCTCGCCTGGGACGCGTTCACCCATACGGACGGTGTGGTGGTCCAGCACTGGGAGCCGATGCGCGAGTCCGTTATCGGCCCGCATCGCGTGTACAACGTCATCGGCTACCTCTCCTCCGTCGGCGGACTGCTCATACTCACCTGGTTCACCCTGCGCTGGTTCCGCCGCGCCGAGCCCGGACCGACAGCAGCGCAACGGAAATGGGTGGTCACGGGAATCGCGACGGCGGCGGCGATAGGTGCCGCCATCGCCGCCACCGACCCGGTCGTGGACATCAGCCTCTACGACTGCGTCCGACACCTGCTGGTCGGCGCAATGCGAGGCGCGGCACTACTTTTCATCGCCTGGGTAGTGCTCGTCACCGTAAGCGACTGGCGCAAGCGGCGTTTCGCGACTCGGCCCGATCGAAACACCGTCACCGTGCCGGAGTGAACCAACTCGGTTCCGTAAACACCTGCACACCAGAAGATTCCACAGTCATCCACAGCTGCCGTTCGGCACCCCAATGGATTTCGTTGTACACACCCGCTGTGGATCGCGCGGCCGCACCGCGCTCGAACCGCGAAACACCGCCCCGCGCTCGAACCAGACCACCCTCGGCAGTGGCAAGCTGAACCCGACTGGATTCCGGACAACGGGGAGACCACTTTCATGACGGAGGCGGGCAAAAACCGTGCGGTGGTGGTCGACGACCTACCGCTGGTTGTCGACCGCGATTCGAGCGTGCCGCTCGCGGTGCAGGTCGCGGACGGTTTACGCGGTGCGGCGACCACCGGTGCGCTGCGCGGCGGAGATCGGCTGCCGTCCTCACGCGAGCTGGCCGCCCGCCTGGGCGTGAGCCGAACCGTGGTCACCGCCGCCTACGACCAATTGCACGCCGAGGGCTGGCTGAGCGGTCGGCACGGCTCCGGGACATACCTGACGGCCGCGCCGGAACCGGTGGCCGCGCAGGCCGCCACCGCCGAGCGGGCCGATCCGACCGTCGGACTCCTCGATCTGGGTGCGGGCGCACCCTGCGTGGAGGTGATCGATCCGGCTGCCTGGCGACGGGCCTGGCGCGCGGTCGCGGATCGAAATCCGTTGGTGCGCAGGGACCGTGCCGGGGAACCGGACTATCACGCGGCGGTGGCGGAGCATCTGCTCCGGCATCGCGGGCTGGTGGCCGGGAGCGGCAGCGTAGTGCTGGCGACGGCCGGAACCAGTACGGCGGTCGGCGAACTGGCGGCCGCCCTGCTGCGTCCCGGCGATGTGGCCGCCATCGAGGATCCCGGATATTCGCGGGCCGCGGGGGCCTTCCAGGCCGCGGGCATTCGCCTGGTACCGGTCCCGGTGGATGCCGACGGATTGCGGGTCGATCAACTGCCGCTGGATGCCAAAATGGTGTATTGCACTCCGGCACACCAGTTTCCGATGGGCGCGCGCATGCCCGCCGCCCGCCGCATCGAACTCGTCGAATTCGCCCGGCGCACCGGCGCTCTCATTATCGAGGACGACTACGACGGCGAATTGCGCTATGACACCTCACCTTTGCCGCTGCTGGCGGCCCTGGCCCCGGAATTGGTCGTGCACCTGGGCACCACCAGCAAGATCCTCACCCCGACCCTCGGCGTGGGCTGGCTGGTGGCGGCCCCGGCCGTGACCGACGCGATCCGCGCGCATCGCGAACTGACCGGCACCGGCCCGTCACCCGCCGGTCAGCAGGTGGTGGCGGAATTCGCCCGCAATGGCGATCTGGCCCGGCATCTGCGCCGGTTGCGCCGCGAGATGCCGCCGCGCCGCGCACTCGTCGCCGAGGAATTGCGCCGCCGCGGCCTGGAGGTGCGCGGTGACGACGCGGGCTCCCATCTGCTGGTACCGCTGGCGACGGCCGCCCAGGAGGAGGCCGTGGTGGCCGCGGCGGCGCAGGCGGGGGTCTACCTCGACGGGCTGGGCCGCTACACCCGCGGCCCGCGCCAGAACTTCGGTATCGCGCTCGGCTATGCCGCCCTGTCCCGGGTTGAACTCCCGGTCGCGGTGCGGTTGGCCGGGGATGCGCTGGCGCACGTCGTACAGTGGAGCCCATGAGCGAACAGGACATCCTCGCGCGCATCAAAACCCTGGTTGACCAGGAACACGAGCTCCGCACCAAGAACACGCAGGGCGAGATCGACCCGGAGACCGAACGCCGTCAGCTCGCCGAGCTCGAGGTCGCCCTCGATCAGTGCTGGGACCTGCTGCGGCAGCGCCGCGCCCGCCTCGACCAGGGCCGCAATCCGGAGGAGGCGCAGTCCAACTCCGCCCGCCAGGTAGAGGGCTATCTGCAGTAGCCCGAGGGTGGAGCTGGCCGAATTTCGCGGTCGGCGCACCCGCGCACCCCGCTACCATCGGTTGATGGTGGCAACAGTCGATATCAAAACCGCGGACGGCGTCGTGCGCGGTTCCCAGGGCCGCCGCGTGTCACGCTGGCGGTCCATTCCTTTCGCGGCTCCCCCGGTGGGCGAACTCCGTTTCCGGGCGCCGCAGCCCGTGCAACCGTGGAGCGGGGTGCGGGACGCCACCCAATTCGGTTTCGCCGCAATGCAACACCGGCGCGGTGCGCAGATCGGGGCGCGGCAGCAGCAGCCGACGGGTGAGGACTGCCTGACGCTCAATGTCACCGCGCCCAACGCGCCTTCGTCCACACCGCGCCCGGTCATGGTGTTCATTCACGGCGGCGGCTACTTCATCGGCACCTCCGCGCTGGGCCTGTATTCGGGTGCGCGGCTGGCGGTGCGCGGTGATGTGATCGTGGTGTCGATGAACTATCGGCTGGGCGCGTTCGGGTATGTCGATTTCAGCGAATACTCCACCGCCACCGCACAATTCGACACCAACCTGGGCCTGCGCGATCAGGTGGCGGCGCTGGAATGGGTGCGGCGCAATATCGCCGCGTTCGGTGGCGATCCGGGCAATGTCACCATTTTCGGTGAATCCGCCGGGGCGCACGCGGTGCTCGCGCTGATGGCCGCGCCCGCCGCCGCGGGACTGTTCCATCGGGGCATCGCGCAGAGTCCGCCCGCGGACTGGGGGCCGTCGCAGGCCGATGCCAAACTGTTCGCACAGCGCTGTCTGGCCAAACTCGGCGCGGATTCCGGCACGGCGGCCGAAGCGCTGCTCAGCGCGCGGCCCAATGACATTCGCCGCGCGGTGGATCGCGCGGTCAACGAGGTGATGCGGAATCAGCCCGGCATCTTCCCGGCCGCACCCGAGATAGACGGCGATTTCCTACCGCAATCCATTCCGGATGCCTTCACCAGCGGGAACGCGCATCGAGTGCCGCTGATCATCGGCACCAACCGCGATGAGGGCACGCTCTTCGTGCGCTTCGACGACACCCTGCCCACCACGCCCGAACGCCTGCACTGGGTGCTGAAGCAGGTGGGCGGCGATGCCGAATCCCGGGTCACCGCGGCCTATCCGGGCTTCCCGGACCGCAAGACGACGGTGCGCATGGGCGGCGATTTCACCTTCTGGCGGCCGTCGCTCGAGGTCATGGCGGGTCACAGCCGATTCGCGCCGACGTACGCCTATCGCTACGACTTCGCCCCGCGCACCATGCAACTCGCGGGTTTCGGCGCGACGCACGCCCTGGATCTGATCCCGGTCTTCGGTGCGACGACCACGCCGGTCGGCCGGGCGCTCACCGCCGCCGGTGGCGGCCGCGGCTTCCGCGCGGTTTCCCGTCAGTTCCAAGACAATTGGCTGTCCTTCGCCCGCACCGGCGCACCCCTGCCGAACTGGCCCGCCTATACCGAGGACCGCCGCGCCACCATGATCATCGACTACCCGTCGCGAGTCGAGAACGACCCCGAACGCGCGAAACGCCTTGCCTGGCAGGGAGTTCACCTGCCCGCGCTGGTTTAGCCGACCTTCGATACCGCCGAATCATCCGGGTGATTCGGCGGTGTCACTCGACCGGCCGCGAATCTACTTGAGCAGCCGCGACATTCGCCGGTCGGCGAGAATCTTGCCGCCGGTCTGACAGGTGGCACAGTACTGAAAAGACTTGTCCGCGAACGCGACTTCGCGCACGATATCGCCGCAGACCGGACAGGGCAGACCGGTGCGCCCGTGCACCTGCATCCCGGATCGCTTCTCCCCCTTGAGGCGTGCGGCATCCTGCCCCACCGAGCGCGCGATGGCATCGGCCAGAATCTCGCGCATGGTGGCGTACAACCGCGCCACCTGCTCCTGATCCAGCGTCGAGGAATTGGCGAAGGGCGAGAGCTTGGCGGTGTGCAGGATCTCGTCCGAATAGGCATTGCCGATTCCGGCGATCAACGTCTGATCGGTGAGCGCGTTCTTGATCCGCTGCGTCGTGCCCTTCAGGATCTCCGCGAATTCCGGCTCCCCCACCACCATGGCATCGGGTCCGAGCCGGGCGATACTCGGCACCAACTGCGGATCCGGCACGATCCACACCGCCAGCCGCTTCTTGGTCCCCGCCTCGGTGAGATCGAACGCGGGCGTATCCCCCTCCGGTGTGAAGAAATGCACCCGCAGCGCGAGCGGCCCCTTCCCCGGTTTGGGCGGTGTCGCGGACGGATCGTCGAGCCACCGCAACCAACCCCCGCGCGACAGATGCGTGATCAACCACAGCCCATCGCAGTCGAGCCCGAGATGTTTGCCCCAGTGTCCCGCCCCGGTGACATCCCGCCCCGATAGCGCGGTCGCCGGTGGATCGAAGGTCTTCAGCACGCTCAGCGCCGCGATATCGACCCGTCCCACGACCGCACCCACCGCATGCGCGCTCAAAAACTGCTCGAGCGCCACAATCTCTGGTAGCTCAGGCACCCCCGCAGCCTACCGACCTCCACCGACACCCGCAGTGGTCACACGCGCGACCGCAGCGATGCGGCGGCGAAACGTCGGTGGGTATCGGTAACGTCCGGTCTGTGGAAATTGGGGAACGTATCGAAGAGCTCGCGGGCCGGATTGTGGCGCTGCGCGATTCCTACTATCAGGGCTCGCCGCTGGTCGCGGACGCCGAATACGACGCGATCGAGGATGAGCTACGGGGGCTGATCGCGGCGCATCCGGAGCTGACGCCCGATCCGAATCCGCTGGATCAGGTGGGCGCGCCGTCGGTGCTGCACGCCCCGGTGCGGCATGCGCGGCCGATGCTGTCGCTGGAGAAGGCGACCAAGCCGGAGCAGGTGGTGGCGTTCTTCGATCGCTTCCCCGGGCAGTCCGTGGTGGTGATGCCCAAGCTCGACGGGCTGTCGCTGTCCCTGGTTTATGAAGACGGCAGGCTGGCGCGGGCGGTGACCCGCGGTGACGGCACCACCGGTGATGATGTGACCCCGCTGGTGCGTGCCCTGGTCGACGGCGTTCCCGAGAAGATCGACGCGCAGGGGCGGGTGGAGGTGCGCGGTGAGGCGGTGATGCTGCGTTCGACCTTCACCGCCTACAACGTGGCGCATCCGGACAAGCCGCTGATCAATCCGCGCAACGCCGCCGCGGGCACGCTGCGCGCGAAGGATCCCGCGACCGTGGCCGAGCGACGCCTGCAATTCTTCGGCTTCGACCTCGATACCGAAACCGATGACGCCGCGGTCGATCTGGAGGAGGGCCTGCGCGCGCTCGGCATCGCCGGTGCGCAGATGCGGCACTGTGATGACGCCGAACAGGCGCAGGCCGCGATCACCGCGATCGAGCAGGGCCGCAATGATCTGGACTACGACCTGGACGGCGCGGTGCTGCGGCTGGCCGATCGAGATGCCTACGCGGCGGCGGGAACCCGATCGAATTCGCCGCGCGGCGCGCTCGCGTTCAAGTTCGCCGCCGAGGAGAAGACCACCCTGCTGCGCGAGGTCATCTGGGATGTCGGCAAGACCGGCAAGATCGTACCGGTGGCCTGGCTGGAACCGGTTTTCGTGGGCGGCACCACGGTCACCAAGGCGACGCTCGCCAATCAGGAGGTGATTCGCGCCCGCGATATCAAGGTCGGTGACACGGTGCTGGTGCGCCGCGCGGGCGATGTCATCCCGTTCGTCGCGGGCGTGCTCGACGCCGCCAAGCGCACGGGTGCGGAGATCGAGATCGTTCCCCCGACCGTCTGCCCGTCCTGCGGGCAGCCGGTGACCGAACAGGGCAATAGCCGAGAACTGTTCTGCACCAACGTTTCCTGCCCCGCGCAGACCGTGCGGCGGCTCATCCACTGGGCATCGCGCGCGGCCGCGGACATCGATGCCATCGGCGGGGTGTGGATCGAACGCCTCGCGGAGGCGGGCGATCTGGAGAACCCGTCGGATTTCTACACCCTGACCAAGGAGCGCCTGCTCGAATTCGACCGCGTCGGTGAGGTTTCCGCGCAGCGCATGATCGATTCCATCGATGCCAGCCGCGAGGTCGGCCTGCGCCGCGCCCTGATCGGCCTGGCCATTCCCATGGCCTCGGACGGCACCGCCGCCCGCCTGGCCCGATCCGGATTCGGCTCCCTGGAGGAGGTCGCCGACTCCGATGAGGAGCGCCTGGTGGCGGTCGAGGATATCGGCCCCAAGGTCGCGGCCTCGCTGGTCGCCCACCTCACCCGGCTGCGCCCGGAACTGGATCGCCTGCGCGGACTCGGCGTCAATCTCGATGTGCGCGAAGAGGATCTGCCCCCGGTCGTCGCCGCGGGCGCACCCCTGGCGGGCAAGACCGTGGTGATCACCGGCGCGATCGCCGACCCCCGCTCCGGCGAGAAGGTAGCCCGCCCGACCTTCCAGCGCCTCTGCGAAAAGGCCGGTGCCACAGCGGCTTCCTCGGTCTCGGCGAACACCGACATGCTCATCACCGGCGCGGGCGTCGGTGACAGCAAGCTGGCCAAGGCCGAGAAACTCGGCGTGGAAGTCGTCGACCAGGGCGAGATCTGGAACCTGCTGATCGAGGCCAAGGTCGTCTAGCGGCGCAGCGTGGTCGCATGCTGCATGCCGGAGAGCTTCTCCGGATTGCGCATGTAGTAGAGACCGACCACGTGGTCACCATCGACGCGCAGTGACATGACACCGTCGAGCTCACCGTCCAGGTGCAATGCCAGCGCCGGATTGCCATTGGCCACAATGGGTTCGACGGTGAGCACGGCGGTGGATCTGCCGATACCGCCCACGATGAACCGGGACACGTTCTCGAAGCCGATGACGGGCCGCAGCGCCGCCTGCTTGAAGCCGCCGCCATCGCTCAACAGCACCACGTCCGGTGCGAGCACCTCGAGCAGACCCTGCGGGTTCCCGGTTTCCAGCGCCTGCCGGAACGATTCCAGCGCCGCCCGGGTCTGACTCGGGGACGCGACCGCTCGCGGGCGGCGGGCCTGCACATGTTCCCGGGCGCGATGCGCGATCTGCCGCACGGCGGCGGGGGTCTTGCCGACCGCCTCCGCGATTTCGTCATGCCCGATATCGAAGACCTCGCGCAGTACGAAGACCACGCGCTCGGTGGGCGACAGGGTTTCCAGAACCAGCAGCAGCGCGGTCGAAACGCTCTCGGCGAGTTCGACATCCAGCGCCACATCCGGTGTGGTCAACAGTGGCTCGGGCAGCCACGGCCCGACATAGGACTCCCGGCGGCGGCTCAGCGTGCGCAGCCGGTTGAGCGCCTGCCTGGTGGTGATGCGCACCAGGTAGGCGCGTTGATCGAGCACCTGCCCCAGATCCACCTCGGCCCAGCGGAGCCAGGTCTCCTGCACGATGTCCTCGGCGTCGGCGGCCGAACCGAGCATTTCGTAGGCGACGGTGAAGAGCAGATTGCGGTGCGCGACGAAGGCCGCGGTGGCCGGATCGGTGACGGGGTCGCGCACAGCGGAGTCCTTCTTCGAGGTCGATCAGAAGGGCGCGATACCGAAGCGCCCCACCACAATGAACACGGCGAGCGCGAGGTAGATCAAGTTCAGCACCACCACGGGCCCGTCGTGGTGCCGCTGGTGGGTGATGATCGCGCCGATCATGAGCGCGATCCAGCAGACCGCGGTCACCGGCACCATTACCGGTGCGATATCGAGCACCGCGGGCAGGATCAGTCCGACGGCGGCGAGAATCTCGACCAGTCCGAGCGCCTTGACCGCCCCGGCGCTGACGCCCGCGGTCCATTCCCCGCCCGGGGCTTCGGCCAGTTTCGCCTGCGGCATGACGGTTTTGATCGTGCCGCTCATCAGGGCGACGAAGGCCAGCAGGCCGGTGGCGATCCACAGTGCGACGTTCATGGCGTTTCTCCTCTTTCGGGGTGTTCGGGCACAAGACACCGCGTCGCTGAGCGCTGTGACAGCGGGTGAGCCAGATCACTCGAATCGGAGAAACGGCAGTTCAGACCTCGGCGTCGCGGCGGGCGGCGTCCAGGAGGGTGTCGAGCAGCCCCGGGAAGCGGGCGTCGAGGTCGTCGCGGCGCAGGGATTGGAAGGTTTCGCGGCCGCAGGGGCGTTGCCAGATGAGACCGGCATCGCGCAGCACGCGGTAGTGGTGGGTCAGATTGGACTTGGGAACTCCGTCGATGATCGAACCGCAGGTGTGTTCGCCGCCGTCCTGCAACGCCTGCACGATTTGCAGCCGGAGCGGATTCCCCACGGCGGCAAGGACGTTCGCGAGTTGGATCTGCGATCGTTCCGGATGTGCCGTCATCATGGCCCCAGAATACCTCCACTGTTGACAAACAGTTGAACTGTACGTAAGTCTTTGAACAATTCAACAGTAGGAGGATTCGCCATGTCAGCCAACGGTTCCCGGTTCGACGGCAAGATCGCGCTCATTACCGGCGGCAGCAGCGGAATGGGCCTGGCCACCGCGCGGCGGCTACTGGACGAGGGCGCGAGCGTGGTCGTCACGGGGCGGGACAAGGCGCGGCTCGATGCCGCCGTCGAGCAGTTGAATGCCGGGGACCGAGTGCTCGCGGTACCGGGTGACGCCGCGAACATCGCCGATCTGGAGCTGCTCGCCGACGCGATCGCCGACCGCTTCGGCCGCCTCGACGTGGTCTTCGCGAACGCGGGAATCGGTGCGTTCCAAGCCTTCACCGATGTCACCGAGGCCGAATACCACCGCGTACTGGACATCAATTTCAAGAGCGTCTTCTTCACCATTCAGAAGACGCTGCCGCTGCTCGCCGACAACGGCTCGATCGTGATCAACGCGTCCTTCGCACTGCACCGCGGCAGTCCGGGCGCGGCGCTCTACTCGGCGACCAAGGCGGCCGTGCACAATCTGGCCCGCACCCTGGCATCGGAGCTGTCCCCGCGCGGTATCCGGGTCAATTCGGTGAGCCCCGGGTACACCGCCACCCCGGCCTTCTTCGCCGAGGCGTCGCCCGAGATCCAGGCATCGGTCACGGTGGGAGTGCCCGCCGCGCGCCTGGGCACCTCCGAGGATGTCGCGGCGGCGGTCGCCTTCCTGGCCTCGGCGGAAGCCTCCTACATCACCGCACAGGATCTGCTCGTCGACGGCGGCCTGATCACCGCGACCTCGGCGGCGCAGATCTAGCCGCGAGACACAGCCTCGGTCGCGCCGCTCAACCGTCGCATCCGCTCAGCCGTTGCGCCGCAGTGCGTAGATATCCATGATCCAGCCCTTGGATTCGCGCAGCGCGGCGCGGCGGCGGGTGATGCGACCCTCCACGATGCGCAACGGGCCCTCGATGATCGCCTCATCGGGCATGCCCAGGTACGCGCCCCACCAGATGTAGATGTCATCACCGGGAACCTGCGTGAACGAACAGTCCCCGTCCAGCATCACCAGCGTGGATTGCCCTGCGACCAAACCCTCTTCGCGCAATCGCCGCCCGGTGGTGATGTGCAGCGGTTCCCCGATCTCGTGCAGCACCATGCGATGCGCGGCGGCCAGCGCCTGCACGCTGGTGATACCCGGAATCACCTCGTAGTCGAAGCCGATCCGCCCGCGCTCGAGCACCCGTTCGACCACGCGCAGCGTGCTGTCGTACAGCGAGGGATCGCCCCACACCAGAATCGCGCCCACGCCTTCGGTTTCCGCGAAGGCCTGTTCCAGCAGTCCGGCCCGCGCCTCGTGCCAGTCCTCGACGACCCCGCGATACGCGCTGTCCGCGCCGACCCCGGGCACGCTGCGATCACGCGGCGGATCGAGCACCTGCACCACCCGGTGCGGCTGATCCGCGTATTCGGCCAGGATGGTCGCCCGGACATCCTCGAGTTCCCGCTTCTCGGCCCCTTTGCCGATCACGAAGAACACGTCCGCGCGGCGCATGGCCTTGACGGCCTGCACCGTCACCTGGTCCGGATCACCGGCGCCGATTCCGATCACATAGAGCTTGCGCACAGCGCCACAGCATGCCAGGCGGGAAGGGTGTCATACGCGAGGGCGGGGCGTGCGTAAGGTTGGCAAGCGTGGACAGCGCCTCTCTAGACCCCCAGAGCATCGCCCCGCATGACACCCAATACGAGGATCTGCTGCGGCTGGTGCTGGATTCCGGCACCCCGAAAGCGGATCGCACGGGTACCGGTACCCGCAGTATTTTCGGGCATCAGCTGCGCTATGACCTGTCCGAAAGCTTTCCGCTGATCACCACCAAGAAGGTGCATCTCAAATCCATCGTCTACGAGTTGCTGTGGTTCCTGCGCGGCGATTCGAATGTGAAGTGGTTGCAGGACCACGGGGTCAGCATCTGGGACGAATGGGCCGACGCCGATGGTGATCTGGGCCCGGTCTACGGCGTGCAGTGGCGGTCCTGGCCGACGCCGGACGGCACCCATATCGATCAGATCTCGCAGGTGCTGCAAACCCTGCGCACCGATCCGGATTCGCGGCGGATGATCGTATCGGCGTGGAACGTGGCCGATTTGGACAAGATGGCGCTGGCCCCGTGCCACGCGTTCTTCCAGTTCTACGTGGCCGACGGCAAACTCTCCTGCCAGCTGTATCAGCGCAGCGCGGACCTGTTCCTGGGCGTGCCGTTCAATATCGCGAGTTATGCGCTGCTGACCCTGATGGTGGCGCAGCAGACCGAATTGCAGCCCGGCGAATTCATCTGGACCGGCGGCGATGTGCACATCTACGACAATCACCTCACGCAGGTGCGGGAACAGCTGACCCGCGAACCGTATCCGTTCCCGGCCCTGCGTCTGCGCCCCGCGCCGACGCTGTTCGACTACGCCTACGAGGATGTGGAAATCCAGGGCTACCAACACCATCCGGCCATCAAGGCCGCGGTGGCGGTGTGAGCAGACGGGTCGGGCTGATCTGGGCCCAAACCCCGGACGGGGTAATCGGTTTGGACAACACCATTCCCTGGCGGGTGCCCGAGGATATGGCGCATTTCAAGGAAGTCACCTGGGGTCATCCCGTGGTGATGGGACGGCGCACCTGGGATTCGCTGCCCGAGCGTTTCCGCCCCCTGGACGGTCGCCGCAATATCGTGGTGACCCGGCAAACGGATTGGGCCGCATCGGGAGCCGAACGCGCGGGTTCCCTCGAGGAGGCACTGGAAGCGAGCGGCGACGGTCCGGTGTGGGTAATGGGCGGCGGCGAGATCTACCGTGCCGCAATGCCTTTCGCCACCGAACTGATGGTCACCGAGGTGGACGCGAAGATCGAGGGCGATTGCTACGCCCCCGCCATCGGCCCGGAATGGTCCGCAGCACCGGAGCCGTGGCGCGAATCGGCGAAGGGTCCGCGTTTCCGCTTCCGGCGGTATCACCGATAACGCACGCATTCCACCTCTGCCAATTCCTGCAACGAACGGCCCAATCTGCCGGTCGCTCCGGAAGTAGTCCGGCATACTCACGGATACTCCGGCGAAAGGCAGTCCATGGACAAGAAGTCGCTGACCGCGGTCGCTCGTCAGCAGCTCAAGCTGGCCGCGACCGCATCGAGCGGACGCAGTTCGCTCACCATCTACGGCGGGCACGCGCACAGCCTGCGCCAGACGGTGATCGCCATGACCGCCGGGCAGAGCCTGGCGGAGCACGAGAACCCGGGTGAGGCCACCATGGTGGTGCTCAGCGGGGTGCTGTCGTTGATCAGCGGTACGAACGAATGGAAGGGTTCGGCCGGCGATCTGCTGGTGATCCCGAACGCGCGGCACAGCGTGAAGGCCATCGACGATGTGGCGTTCCTGCTCACGGTGGCCAAGTGACCGACGGCACCCGGCCCCGCCACTGATGCCGCGACCTGGCGGTACCGTGCGGGTTTGCGGCTATCGGGCAGACACGGGGCAACCGGGCGGGCGGTCCGTCGGCCCGGCGCTCTAGGCTTGAGCGCATGGGTGAGCCGCAGCCAATCCTCGACCCGCTTACGCCCGCCGCTATCTTTCTCGTCGCCACGATCGACGAGGGTGGCGAGGCGGCGGTACGCGACCTGCTCGCAGATCTGCCCGGATTGCGCCGATCCATCGGCTTCCGGGTGCCGGGTTCCGGACTGGCCTGCAATACCAGTATCGGTTCGGATGCCTGGGATCGTCTTTTCGCCGGTGCGAAACCGGCTGAGCTGCACGAGTTTCCGGGATACGTGGGCGATAAGCATCAGGCCCCCGTCACCCCGGGTGATCTGCTGTTCCACATCAAGGCCGAAAACCAGGACGCCTGTTTCGAATTGGCGATGGCCATCGGCGACCGGCTGGCCGGTGCGGGGGCGATCGTCGATCAGACGGTCGGCTTCCGGTATTTCGAACAGCGCGATCTGCTCGGATTCGTGGACGGCACAGAGAATCCCGAGGGTCAGCTGGCCGTAGCCTCCGCGCTGGTCGGTGACGAGGATGCCGAATTCGCCGGTGGCAGTTATGTGATCGTGCAGAAGTATCTGCACAATCTCGGCGATTGGAAGGCGCTCTCGGTCGAGGAGCAGGAGCGGGTTATCGGCCGCACCAAACTCGACGACTATGAGCTCTCCGATGCCGACAAGCCCGCGAATTCGCATGTGGCCGTGAACGATCAGGATGACAACGGCACCGTCATGCGCGCCAATATGCCGTTCGGCAGCGTCAAGGACGGCGAGTTCGGCACCTATTACATCGCGTATTCGGCCACCCCCGCGGTCACCGAGTTGATGCTCGAGCGCATGTTCCTGGGCACCGATGAGGCCGCCTACGACCGCATCCTCGATTTCTCCACGGCAATAACGGGTACCTCGTTCTTCGCGCCACCCCTGGCGTTCTTCGACGCGCTGCCGGACGCACCCGCGCCCGCGGCCGTGGCAGACCGGGAATCACCGGCAACCAATGGTGTTGTCTCCCACGATGGTTCCCTCGGAATCGGCACGTTGAAAAGGAGCTGAAGCATGAACAACCTCCACCGGGAACTCGCGCCGATAACCTCTTCCGCCTGGACGGCGATCGAAGAGGAAGCGACGCGAACCTTCAAGCGGCATATCGCCGGTCGGCGCGTGGTCGATGTATCCGGCCCGCACGGTCCGGACTACTCCGCGGTCGGCGTGGGCCGCACCGCCGAGATCACCGCCCCCGCCGACGGGGTGCAGGCGCGCCAGCGTGTGGTGGTGCCGCTGGTGGAGCTGCGGGTGCCGTTCACGCTGTCCCGCGATGAGCTCGACAATGTGGAGCGCGGGGCCAAGGACACCGATCTGGACGCGGTGAAGGAGGCGGCCAAGCGCATCGCCTTCGCCGAGGACCGGGCGCTGTTCGAGGGCTATCCGGCCGCCGGGATCGTCGGCATCCGGGCCAGCACCTCGTGCGAGCCGGTCAAACTGCCCGGTGATCCGAAGCTGGCTCCCGAGGCGGTCACCCAGGCGCTGAGCAAGCTGCGGCTGGCGGGCGTGGACGGGCCGTATTCGGTGCTGCTGTCGGCCGATCTGTACACGGCGGTCAGCGAGACCTCCGATCACGGTCATCCGATCCGCACCCATATCGAGCGGCTCATCGACGGTGAGATCATCTGGGCCCCGGCGATCGACGGCGCGTTCGTACTCTCCACCCGCGGTGGCGATTTCGATCTCCAGATCGGCCAGGACCTGTCCATCGGCTACCTCTCGCACGACGCGGAATCGGTGCAGCTCTACTTCCAGGAGAGCCTGACCTTCCTCGTCTACACCGCCGAAGCAGCCGTCGCCCTGGAGGCGTGAGCGAGAAAGACGAATGGCCCCGTGCGCGAAACGCGCACGGGGCCGACCGCTTTTTGCGGCGGGTAGCTCGGGGAGGCCCGACCGCGCTATTCCGGGTACCGTGACGCGCAGCACATGAGGTGGAGGCGCGGGATGACGATGGTGCGGGCCGGGGTGGTGCCGGGACGGCGGGCCGCCTGGTACGGGGTGGCCGGGGTGCTGGTCACCGCGGGGATCTGCGGGATCGTGGTCGGGTTGTTCGGGGTGAATCGGGTGTTCACCGGTTTGCTGCTGGGCGTCGCGGCGGGGATTTCGCTGCTGTTCCTGTTGTTCGGGCGCGACGGCGTGGTGCTGACCGATCAGTCGATCGTGCGGCGCACGCCGTGGAGCGCCTCGACGCTGGCCTGGGATCGGGTGGTGGCGGGCCGGTTCGCGCTCGATGAGAACGCGCGCTGGTCGCTGGCACTGGACCTCAATGACGGTGACGAGCCGCATCACGAACTGGTGCTGCTGTCCATCCCGCCGGTGGTGAAGCCCGTCGGCAGCGCCTATGACATGCGTAAACGCGAGCAGGTCAATGAGATTCGCGGCATGCTGCGCAGTAAGCGCATTCCGATCACCGTACTGCCGGAGATCGCCGACGCGCTCACCGTGCACTGGCGTTTGGCCCCGCCGACGCGCTGAATCGCGCCTCGGTAGGGTCGATGCCGTGATTCGCACAGCGGCACTGGCCTATATCCGGGATCGTCGTCTGCTGCAGACCAGGTCCACCGGTAAGGACGTCTTCTACATGGCGGGCGGCAAGATCGATCCGGGTGAGACCCCGGAGTCGGCGCTGCACCGCGAGATTCGCGAGGAACTGGGCGTCGGCGCGGTCCAGGTCGCCGAACTCGGAATCTTCGAGGCGGAGGCGTACGGGCACGCGCCCGGCACCCGCCTGCATATGACCTGTTTCCTCGGTGAGCTCACCGAGGAGCCGCGGCCGTCCGGGGAGATCGCGGAGCTGCGCTATTTCACCGTCGCCGAATACCGGGCGATGGATCATGTCGCGCCGGGTTCACTCCTGGTCTTTCAGCGGCTGCACGCCCTCGGCCTGATCGACGCCTGATTCGGCACTGTCGGTGTCGCTGTCGGTCAGCGCGTCCGGCGAGCGGTAGGGAATGCGGGTGGCCGCGGCCAAGCCGATCAACAGGAACAGCGCCGCCGCAAGCAGAGTGGTGCGGGTGGCGTCGGTGAAGCCGCGTTCCAGCGCGTCCAGCACCGCGGCCGCGCCGTCGTGATCGCGCACCCCGGAGATCGCGCCGCCCGCGGATTCCCGGGTGGCGGTGGCGAGGGTGTCGGCGGCGCTTGCGGGCAGATCCTTGACGTCGTCGAGCCGTTTCGGCAGATCATTGCCCAGCGCCACCGAGAGCAGCGCGCCGATCACCGCGATACCGAAGGCGGAGCCGACCTGTCGCACGGTGCTCTGCGTCGCCGAGCCCTGACCGGAATTGGCGGGCGGCACATCGGCGAGCACGATTCCGGTCAATTGCGCCGAGGCCATACCCAATCCGATGCCGTAGCCGATCAGCAGCACCGCCAGCCACCAGCCGGAGATGTGCGGGGTGACGAACAGCGCCGCCAGCGCGATCGCGATCGCCTCGAAGGCCAGACCGAGCCGCACCACCCGCACCGGCCCGACCTTGCGCACGATGCCCTCGGCGATGCCCGCCGCCAGGAAGGCGCCGACCGCCATCGCCGCGAGTACGAAACCCGCACCGAGCGTGGAGAATCCGAGCACGTTCACCATGAAAAGCGGTAGTACGAACAGCAATCCGAATTCACCGAGCGATACCGCGAACGCGGTGAGATTGCCCCATCGAAAGCTGGGGATCAGGAACAACTTCGGATCCAGCAGCGCCGAACGCCCGATCAGATTGCGATGCTGCTCCCAGCGGATGAACAGCACCAGCGCCAGCACCCCGAGCGCGATGAACACCGGAATCGGCGAGATCCACGCGGTCTCGGACCAGTGGAAGCCTGGCATCGGGAACTCGCGCAGCGGTTTCCACCAGCCATAGGTCTGGCCTTCGATGAGCGCGAATACCAGCAGCGCGAAACCGGCGGCGCTGAGCAGGAATCCGTCCACATCGAGCCCGGGCGCGGCCTTGCCCATGCGCGTCTCCGGCACGAACAGGAACAGTCCGATGAGCACCACCGCGCCGAGCGGGATATTGACCAGGAAGATCCACGGCCAGGTGAACGAGGTGGTGAGCCAACCGCCGAGCAGCGGTCCGATGGCCGCCACACCGGAGATGACCGAACCCCACACCGCGAAGGCGATGACCCGGTCCCGGCCGCGGAACAGCGCGTTCATGGTGGCCAGGGTGCCCGGCATGACACCGGCCGCGCCGATGCCCTGTACGACGCGTCCCCAGAGCAGCGGCCAGGCGCTGGTCGCCGAGGCCGAGAGCACGCTGCCGATCAGGAAGATCAGCACGCCGAGGGCGAACATATTGCGCCGCCCGAAGCGGTCGCCGAGTCGCCCGGCGGTGATCAGCAGTGCGGCCAGCACCACCGCGTAGATGCTGGTAACCCATTGCGCCTGGGTGAAATTCAAACTCAGCTGATCGATGATGACCGGCAGTGAGACCGAGACGATGGTGCCGTCCAGCACCACCATGGAGAGCCCGAGCGCCAGTACACCGAGCGTGATCCATTTCTTGCGACCCAGGTCCAGCTGCATTTCCGTCATCCGTCGCTCCCGCCGCGCATGGGACAGCCGTCCGAAAAATCGGTATCTCGCAGTAGCCATCGAGGTGCCGCATGGCCGTTGATAAGTGTATGTGCAACCCGTTGGACAGCGGCCCAAGGTGACGAGACGGTTACCTGTTTCCGGAAAATAGCCAGTTCAGAGCACTGTCAATGACCGAAGTAGACCGGGTAACTGCGGCGCGGCGAGCAACGAGACGATCGATGCCGAATATTTGCCACTGCGTTCAGGGGGCTGACGCCGGGCAGGGCGGACACCCGCGTCGCCGACCGGATCACCAGGACCGAACCGGGACAGCGCATGTCCGAATCGGATACGTTTGAGGGCGTGTCGATGATGAAGGGTTCCAACGTTCCGGTGGCGGCGTCCGCGGTTCGGGTCGAGCTGGGGTGGCAGTCGGGTCCAGGCGTTCCGGACGCCGATGCTTCGGCGCTTTTGCTATCCGGCGGCCGGGTCCGCTCGGACAGTGATTTCGTCTTCTACAACCAGCCGCAGCACGGGTCCGGCGCGGTCCGGCACGAAGGTAAGCGACAGGGGCCGACGATCGTCGACGCGCTGTCGGTGAATCTGGGGCAGGTGGAGCCGCAGATCGAGACCATCGTCATCGCCGCCTCCGCCGACGGCGGCACCTTCGCCCAATTGCCCGGTCTGCACGTGCGTTTGGTGGATGCGAGCAGCGGCGCCGAGGTGGCGCGCTTCGATCCCACCGACGCCTCCTCCGAGACCGCCTATGTGCTCGGCGAGCTGTACCGCCGCCAGGGCGCCTGGAAGTTCCGCGCGGTCGGTCAGGGCTACGCGACCGGATTGGCCGGGCTGGCAACCGATTTCGGCATCTCCGTCGATGACGCGCCCGCGCAGTCGTCCGCACCGCAGCCGTCCTTCGGCACGCCCCCGCCCGCCGCGCCGTCGCAGGCGACTCCGCCGCCGCCGGTGCCGCCGCAGACTCCCCCGCCGCCCTATGGCGCACCGCCGCAGCAGACCGGCGCACCCCAGCCGAATTACGCTGCGCCGGGCCAGAATCCACCGCCGTACGGCGCACCCACCCCGGATCAGCAGCCGTATGGCGCACCGGGTCAGAATCAGCAGTTCGGCGCACCGGGTCAGTACCCGCCGCCGCCCGGGCAGTACCCGCCGCCCGGTGGCTATGCCCCGCAGCCGGGCCAGTACCCGGACCCGGCCGGACAGTATCCGCCTGGCGGTCAGCAGCAGGGTTATCCGCCCGCCGGTCAGTATCCGCCGCAGCCGGGGCAGTATCCGGATCCGGCCGGGCAGTACCCGCCCGGTGGTCAGTACCCGCCGCCCGGCGGATATCAGCCGCCGCAGCAGCCGCCGTATCCCGCACCGCCGAACCCGTATCAGTCCGGCGGGAACCAGATTCCGCCGTATCAGCAGGGTGGCGCGCCGGTGCCGCCGTTCCAGCCGGGCGGGAACCAGCCGCCGCCCCCGCCGTATCAGGGCGCGAATCCGGTTCCGCCGCAGCAGTTCCAGCAGGGTCCCGGTAGTGCGGAGCCCAAGGTGAATCTGGGCAAGATCTCGCTCACCAAGGAGGCCCCGGCGGTCTCGCTGACCAAGCAGGGCGCGACCGGCGGCATCATGCGGGTCAATCTGAATTGGTCGGTGCCGGGTGCGTCGAGCGGGCTGTTCGGCCGCAAGCGCGGCGGCAATGGCGGCCTGGACCTGGATCTGTGCTGCTTCTGGGAGCTCACCGATGGTTCCAAGGGCTGCATCAGCCCGCTGGACACCATGGGCAATCTGCATCGCGCGCCGTTCATCGAACTGGATCAGGACGATCGCACGGGCGCGAGCCAGGGCGGCGAGAACCTGTCCATCAATCTGGACAACACCGCGCAGTTCCGCCGGATCCTGGTGTTCGCCTCGCTGTACGAGGGCGCGGAGGATTTCCGGGGCGTGCACGCCACCGCGACGCTCTACCCGCGCAATTCCCCGCCCATCGAGATGGAGGTCAGCGGCTGCGTCGACGACTCCCGCGAAATGGTGCTGGCGCTGATCGAGAATGTGAACGGCGAGTTGGTGGTTCGCCGCGAGGGCGTCTTCGTGCGCCCGCCGGACGGCCACCGCTTCTGGGGCAAACTCGCGGTGGATCAGGCGTACCGCTGGGAACTCAAGTGGGGCACCTCGAAGGGCAAGTCCTGAATCAGGACCACCACTTCGTCATCCCGGCGCGCTTTTGGCCGGGATACACACCGGTCCGATGGATCCCGGCCAAAAACATGCCGGGATGACGGAGAGCTCAGCCGAGTTCGATTGCAGCTGAGCGGGTCTCACCTAAATCGCCCGAGAAACCGAGTAGCCGGAGCATGGCGTCGGGGATGAGCCGCTCGGCGTACTCCGGCGGCGCGCCCTCGTCGGATCGGATATTGATGACCGATTCGACGAGCCGGAACGGCAGCAGGTCCGCGCCGGGCACCGTCGGGTTCCCGGCCTCGGAAATGACCGCGGCGGCCAGGATTTCGTAGTGCCGGCGCAGTTCGTCGCGCCGTGCCCGGAAGGCGGCGAAGCGTTCGCTGCGCAATTCCGGTAGCAGGTACAGCGCCCCCAGATTCCAGCGTGCGGCGCACAGCTGGTCCACGTCGAATCGAGCCAGCGCGTAGAGCCGCACGGCGGCGGGTGCGTCCGTGATGGCCAGGCGTTCGGCCAGTTCCAGCGGTCCGGTGATGGTTTCGCCGAGCAGCGCGTCGAGGATGTCGTCCTTGGACGCGAAGTGGTGGTACAGCGATGCCTGCCGAATGCCGACGGCATCGGCGATGGCGCGGGTCGAGGTGCTGCCGTAACCGTTGCCGGTGAACAGTTCGGCTGCCGCGTCGAGGATCTCGGCGCGCGGCGTCTGCCCTGCCCTGCGGCGGGGTTCCAGGCGGGGACGTCCAGGTCCGAGTTGGGTCACGCGGTTCATTCTGTCCTACCGCGCCGATGTGAGGTTTCTGTCACTCGATAGAAATACCGGCAATGCAGAAGTTACGGCGGGCCATCCGCCGGATACATCGGCGTCACCGGGCGAGCGATCGGGATTGGAAAACTTTCAATCGATAGATATTCGCCGCCCGAAGGATTCGCCATGGTTGCCTCCGCCGATTCCATCGTTCCCACCCACCCGCCGAACAACGGCGCGACCAGCGCCGATAGCGCCGATCTGGCCAGCTTCGGCTATCAGCCCGTGCTGCATCGCAAGCTCGGGCGCTATGCCTCGTTCGCCGCGGGGTTCTCCTTCGTCTCCATCCTGACCACGATTTTCCAGTTCTTCGGACTGGGCTATTCGTTCGGCGGCGCGGCCTTCTTCTGGACCTGGCCGATCGTGTTCGCGGGTCAGCTGCTGGTGGCGTTGAACTTCGCGGAATTGGCGGCGCGCTATCCGCTGTCGGGCTGTATCTACCAGTGGTCGCGGCATCTGGCCGGCGAGCTGGTCGGCTGGTTCGCGGGCTGGATGATGATCATCGCGCAGATCGTCACCGCCGCGGCGGCGGCCATCGCACTGCAGGTGGTGCTGCCCACGATCTGGAGCGGTTTCCAGCTGGTCGGCACCGACAGCGCGCTCACCTCGCATGACGGTGCGGTGAATGCCGTTGTGCTGGGCAGCATTCTGCTGGTGGTGACCACCTTCATCAATGTGGTTGGCATCGATTGGATGGCGCGGATCAATTCGCTCGGCGTCACCATCGAGATCGTCGGCGTGCTCGCGGTGATCGCGGTGTTCTTCACGCACGCCGATCGCGGACCGAGCGTGGTCACCCAGACCGATCAGGCCGCGCCGGGACCGTACTGGGCCGCGTTCCTGGTGTCCGGTCTGATGGCCGCCTACGTGATGGTCGGATTCGATTCCGCCGGTGAGCTTTCCGAGGAGACCAAGAATCCGCGCCAGGTCGCGCCGCGCACCATTCTGACGGCGTTGACGGTATCCGGCATCGGCGGCGGGCTCATTCTGCTCGGCGCGCTGATGGCGGCCCCGAGCCTCACCGATGGATCGCTGAGCACCGGCGGCCTCGCGTACGTGATCGAGGCCAAGCTGGACAGCCCGGCGGGCAAGGTCGTGCTCGCCTGCGTGGCGTGCGCTATCACGGTGTGCACCTTGGCGATTCAGACCGCGGGCTCGCGCCTGATGTTCTCCATGGCGCGGGACGGCAAGCTGCCGTTCGCCGCGAAGCTCGCCGCCGTGCACCCGCGTTTCGGCACCCCGGTGCTGCCCGCGGTGGTGATCGGTGTGCTCGGCATCGGCCTGCTGGTGCTGAATCTGGGCAACGCCGCCATCTTCGCGACCCTGGCCAGCGTCTGCATCGTCACCCTCTACCTGGCGTACCTGCTGGTCACGGTGCCGCTGCTGGTGCGGCGAATCAAGGGCTGGCCCGCCGATGACGCCACCACCGAGAACGGCAAACCGCTGTTCGGGCTGGGCCGCTACGGGATTCCGATCAACGCGCTGGCCGTGGTGTGGGGCATCGCCATGGCGGTGAATCTGGCCTGGCCGCGCGCCGAGGTCTACATCCCGACCGGCGGCAGCTGGTGGATGCAGTGGGCCGCACCGCTTTTCGTGATCGTGACGGTCGCGGCGGGCGTGCTGGTGTACCGGCTGGTGACGGCCGCGCGTACGGCCACCGCTACCGAGCCGATCATCCAACCCGCCTGAGCGACACCCGGCAGAGCATCGCACCGGCCGCCCGCGGCGGCCGACGGAAGGAGTACCGATGACAACCACCGCAGACACCTCGGGAGCGCGAGCGCATGCGAGGTCGCAGGCCGCCGCCGCCGCGATAGCCGGTCCGGCACTGCCGGAAGGCGTCGAAACAGCGAAAATCACCTTCGCACAACGGATTCCGTCCGGCGGCTACGCCAATGTGGTGCTCGGCCGGGGCACCCGGGTGCGAATCTCGGATCCGGCGGGTTCGGGCTGCGCGCATCTGCTGCTGGTGCGCGCCGAATCACCCTGGGAGCGAATGAATGTCGCCGATACGGTGAAGGTGCCGTGGCAGGCGTACCTGGGGTCCGGGCATCCGCTGCTGTCGGATCAGGGGCGGGTGCTGGCCACGGTGGTCGCGGATTCCTCCGGACACCACGACACCCTGTGCGGGACTTCCGCACAGGCCCGGGACCGGCTGCGGATGGCCGGGGTCAAACAGGGACTGGAGCCGCGCGATATCGCGCAGACCATTTCGTTCTTCCGGGGTGTCCGGGTGGAATCCGATGGCGGGCTGACAGCCACCGGCAGCGCCGGTGCGGGTGCGGCGGTGGAATTGCTCATTCACCTGCCGGTGACGCTGCTGCTCGCCAATGCCGAGCATCCGCTCGACCCCACCCCGACCACGGACATCGATCTGGTGGCCTGGGCGGCCCCGGAAGACCTTGCCGGGCAATTCAATTCCGATCCCGAGTATCTGCGCGCGGTGGAGAACACCGAACTGGATTGGCACGCACGCACGCTGGAGGCAATCGCATGACCATCTCTTCGGACACCATCGCCGCCGCTCGCACCGTCGTGCTCGATGAGACCGTACCCGCCCGCGCCCCCTGGTCGACCGTGGTGCGCGCCGGGGACCTGCTGGAGATCATCGATCTGCACGGCAATCAGGCGGTGGACTGCCTGCTCTACGCGGCGGACGATCACACCGAGCGGTACAGCGCGCAGGCCACCGTCACCGCGCAGCGCAATATCTTCCTGAGCACCGGCAGCGTACTGCTCACCGACGGCGGCACCGCGCTCATGACGGTGGTCGCCGATGAGGTCGGCAATCACGACACCGTCGCCGGGGCGTGCTCGCAGGAATCCAATACGCTGCGCTACGGCCATCACACCCGGCATCAGCACGCGTGTGTGGAGAACTTCCTCGCCGAGGGCATGAAATGGGGCCTCGGCAAGCGTGATCTGGTCTCGAATATCAACTGGTTCATGAATGTTCCGATGGAGGCCGACGGCACGCTCGGCATCGTGGACGGGCTCTCCGCGCCGGGTAAGAAGATCACACTGCGCGCGGAGATCGACACCCTGGTGCTGGTCTCGAACTGCCCGCAGATCAACAACCCCTGCAATGGTTTCGACCCCACCCCGGTGCGCATGGTGGTGACCCGATGACCGCTCTGCTGCCCGAACCGCACGCCATCGCCCTCGATACCGAACTACCCGCTGTCACAACGGCTTCCATGCATGTGGTGCGGCCGGGTATGCAGACCACGGTGCAGGATTGGCCCGCGCGGATCGGCTATTGGCACGTGGGCGTGCCGCCGTCCGGGCCGATGGATGATCTGTCGTTCCGGCTCGGCAATCGGGCGCTCGGCAATCCGGAGGGTGCGGCGGGGCTCGAATGCACGCTGGGCGGACCGGCTCTGCGGTTCGATGCGCCGACCTGGGTGTGCGTTACGGGCGCACCGGTACCGGTCACGGTGAACGGTGGGCCGGTGCGGCAGTGGCGCAGCGTGCTCGTGCCCGCCGGTGGCGTGCTGGACGTGGGTATGGTGCGCGGTCCGGGCATGCGGTCGTACATTCTGATCGCCGGTGGTATCGAAGTGCCCGAATACCTGGGCAGCCGTTCGACTTTCACGCTCGGCAAGTTCGGCGGCGGCACCGGGCGGGCCTTGGCCGCCGGTGACGCCCTCGCGCTCGGCGTTCACGGTGTACCCGCGCCCGGCGGAACCGGGCGGGTCACCGCCGGGGTGCCCGGTGACGATCAGCCGGTGTTCACGCGGCGCTGGGAACTGGCGGTCACCGAGGGGCCGCACGGTGCCCCGGAGTTCTTCACGCGCGGCGATTTCGACACGATCATCGGCACCGATTACGAGGTGCATTTCAATTCCGATCGCACCGGGGTGCGGTTGATCGGGCCGAAGCCGCAGTGGGCGCGCCAGGACGGCGGCGAGGCCGGACTGCATCCGTCGAATATCCACGACACCGCGTATTCCATCGGTGCCCTGGACTTCACCGGCGATACCCCGATTCTGCTCGGCCCGGACGGTCCGAGCCTGGGCGGTTTCGTCTGCCCGGTGACCGTGGTGGCGGCCGATCGCTGGAAGCTGGGTCAGCTCACGCCGGGCGATAAGGTGCGGTTCGTGCCGGTGCGCGCGGATCGCGCGGCCTCGCTGCGTGAACTGGGGGCCGAGCGGCGCGCGGCCTGGCCGGTGGTGCTCTCCGCCGGAGGTGACGGCGATGACGGGGTGCTGGCGCGCCGCGAAGGCTCCGAGACCGCGGTCACCTACCGCCGGGCGGGCAATGACGGCATGCTCATCGAATACGGTGATATGACACTGGATCTGGAGTTGCGCGCCCGCGTGCACGCACTGCACCAGGCATTGCTCGAGCGTGCCGAACCGGGGGTCACCGAGCTGACCCCGGGCGTGCGATCGTTGCAGGTGCGCACCGATCCGGATCGCCTGCCGACCGGCAAACTGCTGGATCTGCTCGGTGAGGTGGAGGCCGAACTGCCCTCTGCCGATCAGCTGGTGGTGCCGAGCCGCACCGTCTCGCTGCCGCTGTCCTGGGACGATCCCTCGACCCGGGAGGCGATCACCCGCTATATGCACGGTGTGCGCGCCGATGCGCCGTGGTGCCCGTGGAATATCGAGTTCATCCGCCGGATGAATGGATTGGCCACGGTGGACGAGGTTTTCGATACCGTCTTCGCGGCCGAGTACCTGGTGCTCGGACTCGGCGATGTGTATCTGGGCGCGCCGGTCGCCACTCCGACCGATCCGCGGCATCGGCTGGTCACCACCAAGTACAACCCGGCCCGCACCTGGACGCCGGAGAACGCGGTCGGTATCGGCGGGGCGTACCTGTGCATCTACGGGATGGAGGGGCCGGGCGGCTATCAGTTCGTCGGCCGCACCACCCAGGTGTGGAATCACCGCTCCACCGGTATCGGCGAAGATCCTTGGCTGCTGCGGTATTTCGATCGCATCAGCTGGTATCCGGTGAGCGGTGAAGAGCTGCTGGACCTGCGCGCCGATGTGGCCGCCGGGCGCGGTGAACTGCGGGCCGAGGACGGCGAGTTCAAGATCGCCGACTATCGCCGCTTCCTCGCCGACAATGCCGCGTCCATCGATTCGTTCCGCGCCATGCAGGCCGAAGCCTTTACGGCGGAACGTAATTCGTGGCGTGAAGCGGGCGAGCTCACCGAAACGCCCTGAACTCGAAGCATAAGAGGAGATCGAGCATGTCCGTATGGATCCAGCGCCGCCCCGACTCCGAGGTGGCGGCCGAAATCGCTTCCGCCACCGGTGCATTGGCCGGTTTACGGTTGGCCGTGAAGGACAATGTGGATGTGGCGGGGTTCGCGACGACCGCCGGGTGCCCCGACTACGCCTATACGCCGGAACAGGATTCGGCGGTGGTCGCCGCGCTGCGCGCCGCCGGTGCGGTGGTGGTCGGCAAAACCAATCTCGATCAATTCGCCACCGGTCTGGTCGGCACCCGCTCGCCCTACGGTGCGGTGGAGAACGCGTCGCGCCCCGGATACGTCTCGGGCGGTTCGAGTTCGGGCTCCGCGGTGGCGGTGGCGCGCGGTGCGGCCGATATCGCCATCGGCACCGATACGGCCGGTTCCGGCCGCGTCCCGGCGGCCCTGCACGGCCTTGTCGGCATCAAACCGACGATAGGCACGGTCGCCACCGACGGCGTCGTCCCCGCCTGCCGCTCCTACGACTGCGTGACCATCTTCGCCGCCACCCTGGAACTCGCGAACCGCGCCATGGGCGTCATGGCATCGGGCGCACCCCACCGCCCCTGGCCCGCCGATGTCCGCCTGGCCGCCCCGCCCAATCCGGTGGTGGCGATCTTCAGCGAACTGCCCGATCTGGATCCGGAGTGGCACAGTGCTTTCGAACGCACCGTCGCCGGGCTGCGCGAGCGCGGCGCACGCATCATCGAAATCGACCCGGAACCCTTCCTCGCCGCCGCCAAACTCCTCTACAACGGCGCACTGGTGGCCGAAAGGTACTCCGCCGTAGGCGAATTCGTGGACGCTCACCCCGACTCCATCGATCCCACCGTCGCCTCGATCGTCCAGGCCGCGCGGGATATCCCCGCCCACCAATTGGTTTCGGACCTGGCCGAATTGGAGCGCCTGCGCACCCGGGCCATGGCGAGCCTCGCGGGCGCGGACGCCCTGCTCACCCCCACCGTCCCCGGCCACCCCACCATCGCCGAGGTCGCCGCCGACCCGATAGCCGTGAACTCCCGCCTCGGCACCTACACCAATTTCTGCAACCTCTTCGACCTCTGCGCGGTGGCGGTCCCCGCGGGCACCGCCGGAGACGCCCACTTCGGCGTCACGATCCTGGCCCGCCCCTTCGAAGACGCCGTAGCCTACGACATCGCCACTCTCATTGCGGCCCAGCAGGATTCCCTCCCCGCCCCCGCCTGGCCCCTCACGGTGGCCCCCGTCCGAGACCTGATCGTCTTCGGCGCACACCTGCGCGGCCAGCCCCTGGAACACCAACTCACCACCCTCGGAGCCCGCTGGGCAGGCCCCGTCCGCACCTCCCCCAACTACCGCCTCGCCGCCCTCGACACCACCCCACCCAAACCCGCCGTAACCCGAGTCCCCGAAGGCGAACAGGGCATCTCGGTAGCCGCCGAACGCTGGCTCCTCTCCCCCGCCGCCCTCGGCACCTTCCTCACCACCCTCCCCACCCCCATGCAACTGGGCGCGGTAGAACTCGAAGACACCACCTGGACAACCGGCTTCAGCTGCACCGGCGCGGCCGCCACCACCGCCAAGGACATCAGCGAATACGGCGGCTGGAAAGCCGCCCTCGCCGCCGGCGCGCTCTGATCCGCGAGAACCTCTGGCGCTACTGCGGTTTGGTCCAGGTGAGGGAGTAGCGCCAGTAGAGGTGGCGGCGGTAGGTGGCGGCGGGGAGGAGGGAGTGGGCGAGGGTGCGGATTTCGGTGTAGGTGTGGGGTGGGGGCCAGACTATGGGGGAAGGGTGTTCCCAGCGGGGTTTGGTGAAGCGGTACCAGTTGTAGGCGATGCCTGCCGCCAGTTCTCGGGGGAGGTCGGCGGGCCAGTTGGGTTTGGCCAGGCCGGTCAGGGCGAGAGTGCCTCCGGGCCTTAGGAGTTCGGCCATTCGGGTCAGAGCCGCGGTGGGGTCCATGTGGTGGAGGGTGGCCACCGAGACTATGCCGTCGAAGGATTCGGGGGTGAAGGGGTGGGTCAGGAAATCGGCGTGGAGGTAGGTGATGTCCGCCGGGGGTTGGGTGCGGGCCAGGGTGATGCTGGGCTCGTGCAGGTCGATGCCGGTGACGTGTGGGATGTGTTGGCGCAGACGGCGACTGAGCATGCCTTCGCCGCAGCCCACGTCCAGGACCGTGTCGGATCCGGCCACCGCGTCGACCAGTAGGCCGTGGTACTGGATATTGGTGTTCCAACGGTCGGCGTCGGGGGTGTCGATCGACCTGTTGATCATGCCGAAAAGCCTAGCGACGGCGGGTGATGCGCGCCGCTAGTCCGAGGTGTGGGTGGCTTCGGGGTTGGTGGTGTCGCGGATGACCCGCAACGCCGCGGTGAGGGCGTCGAGCTGTTCGGGTTCGAACAGTCCGGTGAACCACTGCTCCACGCCTGCCAGATACGCGGGCAGCACCCGTGCGACGCGGGTCGCCCCGGCGGCGGTGAGCACGGCGTACGAGCTGCGGCGGTCGCCCGGATCCGCTTCGCGGCGGACGAAGCCATTGCGTTCGAGCCGGTCCACCAGGCGGGTGACACCGCTGGTCGAGAGATTGGTCTGCACGGCGAGATCGGTCATGCGCAGTTTGCGGCCGGGCGAACGACTCAGCCGCATCAGGGCATTCAGGTCCAGCCCGGAGAGTCCATTGCCCTTCCAGGTCGGTTCGAGCCGAGCGAGCAAACCGTCGTGCGCCTCGTACAGCAGGCCGACCGCGGTGAGACGGGGGTCGTCGAACAGATGCTTGGGATCCACGCTGAGCAGCGTAAACCACATGACTGCAATGCGGATAGTTGACACGCGGAACAAATCCAGTATGTTGTTGCCAACGCAATATTCCGCACCGCAACAAAATGGAGAAGACGATGAGCACACAGCGCTGGGTGGCCGGATTCCGTGCACCGCTGGTGAATCCGGCCGAACAGATCCGGCTCGCGGAGCCCCGCGAATTCGCCGCGGAGTCCCTGCGCCAGGTGGTGCGGGTGGCCGGGGCCGGATCGCAACTGCGGGTGCGACTCACCAACCGGTACTCCGACCGGGCATTGGTCATCGGAGCCGCCCGCATCGCGCTGAGCAAGAGCGGCGCGGAGATCGCTGCCGAGACCGATATCGAACTGCGCTTCGACGGATCCCCCGAGGCCCGTGTTCCGGCGGGCGCGGATCTGGTAAGCGACCCCATCCATCTGCCGGTCGCCGCCGGTGATGAACTGGCACTGAGCCTCTACCTGCCCGAGCCGACCGGCTTCGCCGCCTACGCGCACCTGCCCGCCCAGCCCGGCTGGATCGTCCCCGGCGATCGGACCGGCGAAACCGCCTGGCCCGACGCCCAGGAGACCGTCTCCCGTTTCTTCCTCACCGGCATCGACGTGCTGACCGACGCCGTCGCCCCGGTGCTGGTGGCCTTCGGCGACTCCTGGTTCGAAGGCGTCGGTTCCACCCCGGGCGCGAACCGGCGCTCGGTGGACGTGGTCGATGAGAAGCTGGCCACCGGCTGGGCCGTGAACCAGGGCATCGGCGGAAACCGTTTGGTCACAGCGGAAGTCGGCGAATCCGGGCTGGATCGCTTCGAGCGGGATGTGCTCTCGGTGCCCGGCGTGGCGGGCGTGTGGGCGAACTTCGGCATCAACGATCTGATCGTCGGCGGCACCACTCCGGCCGAAGAACTCATCGCCGGATACGTCGAACTGGCGCGGCTGGCGCATGCGGCGGGTCTGCCCATCTACGCCAACACCATCGGCCCGTTCGCGGGCGTGATCTACCCGGATCTCAGTGTCGCAGAAGGCATCCGGGTCCGCCGCGAGGTGAACGACTGGCTGCGCCACACCGATGTCTTCGACGCCGTCTTCGATATCGCCGCGGCGGTGCAGGATTCGGAGACCGGCGATTTCATTCGCGCCGAATTCGACAGCGGCGACGGCCTGCACCTCAATGACGACGGACACCGCGCCATGGCCGGGGCCGTGGATATCGCGGCGCTGACGGCACATCGCTGATCGGCGCACACGGAGCCACGCGCCATTGCGCGGCCGAGTGCCCCAGCGGGAGACCCCGCAGGTCAGGACAGGCGCGCGGCCGCGGCGCGATCCTGTTTCAGGCCGTTCGCCCACACATTGTCGGCCACCTCGCGACCGAGCCGGACGCCGCCTATATTCCGGGTCAGATCCATTCCGCCCCGGGCATCGGCGGCATAGGCGTCGAAAGACCAGTGCACGCCCAGGAATACCCGACTGCGGGCATTCTCCCGCATCATCTGCCAGAGCCCGCCCGGGAAGCAGCGCACATGCCGGGTGCGCACGACGCCGCGATTGTCGGCGGCCAGACCGTCGAGTTCATCGGAGACGAATCCCATGCCATTGGTGAGGGTGTCGGGCCCGTCCGCGTCGAAACCGTAGAAACGCCTGAGGATTTGGAATGCGGTACCACCGAGCGCCGCATGCCCGGAGGGGTAGGACGGGTACGGCGGCGTGAAATTCGGGGCGATCTCATTGCTGCGCGGTGAGCCGTGCGGCTGCCAGAACGGATCGCAATCCGGATCGAGATCATGTCCGGGCACGGCATCGGGACCGGTGGCCGGATCGTATTCGCGGATGCCGAGAATCGGCCGCCACAGATTGTGCCGGTACTTCTCATCCCAGCACAGGATGGCCGCATCCGCTATCCCCGCATTGATCAGGGCGAACAGCCGGGCGTTCTGCTCCACGGTATTGGGTTGCGCCAGTGCGAGTTCGCGGGCGATCTGGTTGTAGAGCCGGGGCGCAGTGCCGATGTGTTTCGCGCCGTCGTACGCCCAGAACAGCGCGGTGAGGTTCTCATCGGGGGTACGGGCGGCGGATCGAGCCGGTTGTGCCGCAATGGATTCCACGGTGATGCCCTTGGCGCGCACCTCGCGCAGCGCCGCGAGATAGGCGGCGTCATTGGCCTTGGGCGGGGCGTCCAGTGTGTAGCGGTCGGTCACCGCGAAACACCGTGAGCGCGACCCGTAATGCGGTGCGTAATACCCCTGTCGCGGCTGCGCCGGATCGGGCCGGTGACCGGTCGGCGCGACCTCCGGCTGATAGTCGTGGTCCCCGAGCCCGGGATCCCCCATGCGCGCCCGCAGCACCGCGCCGCCGATGGCCTGCCCGTGCGCCCCGCCCCGTCCGATGCCGGGTCCGTGTAATCCGGCCTCGCGCAACGCCCGGTCCAATCGTGCGGTCTGCGCCGGATAGAGCGCGGTGAGCGTGCTGTGCGCGGCGACCGCGATGGCCGCCTGATAGGACGAGCCGTTGGCCGCCACCGGCGGGGACGCCAGCCAGGTCCCGTGTGCCGCGCCGATAATGCTGAAGTAGGCGTCGTGCATGGCCAGGTGCACCATGGCGAGCGCCCGGGAACTGCCTACCGGACCGCGTGACCCGCGTTCCACGGGTTTGATTTCGGTGTGCGCCACGCGGTCCGATTCCAGCGCCACCGAATTCCAATACAGGATCTGATCCACTTCCGCTGTCTCCCAGTACTGTCCGAGCGAGCGGGGCCGAGTCCACCGCTCGCCGTTTTCAGCGTGCGGGTTCGCCGCCCGAATTGCGGCAGTAGTGCGCTACCCGAATACCGCGCGGTGCGGGCACTTCGGGCGAGTAGCACCGAATCATCGGTCTGTTCAAGGGAAATGGCTGCTCAGCGCGGCTTTACCTCGGCCAGCAGTTCGGGGCCGCGAGCCTCCAGCCGGGTGGTGGCGAGGCGGATTCCGGCGGTCGCGGCTAACCCGCCGATGATCAGACCGACCGGTAGCGCCGCCCACTGTACGAATGGATTGTCCAGGGCCGTGCCCACTCCCAGAATCACCAGCACCGGGACCGATATCAGCAACTGCCCGAGCCCCGCGGTCAACTGTATGAGTACCTTCGCACAACCGGGATTCCCATTGCCCGCGAACGGATTTCCACGCTGCGGCGGCAGCGCGAACGCGGCGTGCGTGGACAGGAACACCACCACCGCGACGCCGACGCCGAGCAGTACCGGCAGGGTGCACAGCACCCACGGGTACAGCCGCGGCTGACCGAGCACACCCGGCAGGATGACCGCGGCCAGCAGCGCGACCGGGGCGACCAGCACCGTCCAGGCAATGGCCCGCCCGCGCACATCGGCGCGCGCCGCACCCGGGGTGACGATGGTCTGCCAGACCGAGGTGCCGTCGAAGCCGTACAGATTCGCCGAGCCCATGGTCGCCATCCACACCACGAAACCGCCCGAGAACGCGATGGTCCCGGTGCCATTGTTCTGGAAGGACAGGAACGCGGGCAGCGCGAAACCGATGAGCAGCAGCGGCAGCAGCGCGGCCCGGCGGCGACCGTCCCGCCACCAGCTGCGCAGTTCCTTGGCGACCACCGCGCCGACGGGCGTGGCGGGCAGATAGCGGTCCAGCAGTCCGGTGGAACTGTCGAGCACCTGCCCCGCCGGTGCGGGCGGCAGGGTGAGCCGTCGATGCAGCAGCACCGCCCACGCCTGCCACAGCGCCAGGCAGAGCGCGGCCAGCCCAAACAGCGGCAGCACCGCCCACAGCGCATCGCCGCGTACGGCGGATTCCACCGCGTACGGCGCCCAGCCCGACGGTGCGGCGCGCAGCGCGGTGGGCAGCCCGCCCGACGAATTCTCCAGTGCCGGACCGAGATTGGTGATCAGCAGATTGAGAGGGTAGTAGACGAGGCCGAGCAGCGCCGCCAGCAGCACGCCCAGATCCCGCCCGCGCCGCGACCGCATGGCCGCGCCGAGCCAGGCCACCATCACCCGGGACAGCAGCACCACGAAGATCAATTGCAGCACCGCGCCGATGAGCGCGATCAGCACCGGCACAATGCCTTTCGGCCCGGCCAGGACCGCGAGCCCGAGGAACGCGAGCAGATTGATGACCGCGGCCGGACCCGCGAACGCGGCGGCCGCCAGCCCGTACGCCAACTGCCGATCGGTCAGCGGCAGCAACCGGAACTGCTCCGGTTGCAGGGTCTCGTCACTGCTTCCGGTGAGCACCGGCCCGCAGATCCAGCCCAGCGTCCAGCCCGCGAAAAGCGCTGCGGCGATGGTGATTCCGCCGTGAAAGCTCTCATGCGCGAACCCGATCAACGCCGCGGTGACCAGTGCGGCGGCGAGCCCGAACAGGCTCCCCACCCAGAAATTCACGGCCGCTCGCCCCTCGCGCATGGCTCTGGCCGTGAGCCGCAACCGCATTCGGATCAGGACGCCAACCACGACAGCCCCTCCTCCCCGCCCACATGCCCGCCGACGAGCCGCACGAACGCCTCCTCCAGCGTCCCCTCCCCGCGCACCTCGGCCACGGTTCCGCCCGCGACCACCTGCCCGCGATTGATCACCGCCACCCGATCGCACAGGTTCTCCACCAGCGCCATCACATGACTCGACAGCACCACCGCCCCACCGGCCGCCACGAATCGCTGCAAGATGGTCCGAATGGTCCCCGCCGACACCGGATCCACGGCCTCGAACGGCTCATCCAGCACCAGCAGTTTGGGGGCGTGCAGCAGCGCGGTGGCCAGCCCGATCTTCTTCCGCATACCGGCCGAATAATCAACGACGACGGTGTTCTCCGCACCGGTCAACTCCAGCACCGCGAGCAGCTCGGACGCCCGCTCCCCCACGGTCGCCTTATCCATCCCGCGCAGTAATCCGGTGTAGGTCAGCAACTCTCGCCCGGTCAGCCGTTCCGGCAGGGCCAGCCCATCGGGCAGCACCCCGACCACGGTCTTCGCCGCCACCGGATCCGCCCAGACGTCATTTCCGAAGATTCGAGCCGTCCCGCGATCCGGTCGCAACAACCCCACGGCCATGGACAATGTGGTCGTCTTCCCGGCCCCGTTCGGCCCGACCAGCCCGAAGAACGAGCCGGGCGGCACCGCGAGGCTGACCCCTTCCACCACCCAGGGTCCCCCGAAAGCCTTGAACAATCCGCCCAGCTCGAGCGCCCACTCAGTGCCCGCTGCGGTCATAACCCCTCCAAGCCCGCCGAAGCCAAAGTTCTCGCTTCACGATACGGACCGGCACCGCGCCGGGTTCGATCCCCGATTCCCCCGGATATGGCGAACGCCGGGCGGAGGCGGTCCGTGTGGACCGTCCTCCTCCCGGCGTCGTCGTTTCGGCTACCCGGCTAGGGGGCCGGGATGATGCGCACTTCTTCCGGAGCCACGTCGGTGGAGTCGGCGGCCGTGGTGAACCAGTGCGTGACTTCACCTTCGTCGAGATCGGCCGCCAGGTCCTCGGTGGGCAGGACCGACAGCGCGCCCGCCGTCGCGGAGGTGAGGAATTCGTCTATCGCGGGCAGGCCGACGGTCGCGGTCGTGAATGTGGTCGATTCGTAGTCGATCTCATTCTCGGTGCGCAGCGCGGTGGCGCGATCGAGGGCTTCGGCCTGGGTGAGGGTGGCCCAGGTGTCGGAGGCGTCGCGGTAGATGAAGGCCGGATCGGATTCGGTGAGGGGACGGACCCGGTCGGTGTAGGTGACCGGGTGGGCGGGACGGGTGGCGAGATCGGCCTGGACCTTGGGGTCGGCCGGGACCAGCCAGCGCACCGAGCTGGCCGCCGGGTCCTGGGCGATGCCGAAGTTCGCACCCGCGGCGAGGATATCGCCGAAGGACAGACCCTCCGCGAACAGCGTTGCCGCGCCTGCCTTCTGGATGGCCCAGACCGCCACGACCGCATCGGCGGAGCGCGGCAGGGCGACGGCGACGATATCGCCGGGGCCCGCACCGCGATCGATGAGCAGTCGCGCGAGCTGGGAGGAGCGGCGGTCCAGGACGTGGTAGGCGAGTTCCTGGCCGTTATCGAGCAGGGCCGGGGCCTGGGGGTCCTCTTCCACCACTTCGGCGAGCACATTGGCCACGGTGCGAGCACCGACGCGGGCCGGTTCCGCCGCCGAATCCGCCGGGGTGACGGCACTTTCGGCGAGGATGCGGGCGCGTTCGGTGGCATCGAGGATATCGATATCGCCGACCAGTGCGGACGGTTCACCCAGCAGCGATTCCAGCACCCGGTTCAGGCGCGCGGCGAGGGTTTCGACCTCGTCGGCGGTGAAGCGGGTGTCCAGGTAGCGCATGGAGATCTCGATGGTCTCGCCCGCCATGACCACCAGCGTCATCGGGTAGTGGGTGTCGTCGTTGATGCCGACGCCGTTCACCGACATGCCGTCGATGGAGCTGGCGGCGGCGATGGCGTCCTTGTCGACCGGGTAGGACTCGAACACCACGAGGGTGTCGAATTCCGCTGCGGCACCGGCGAGTTGCTGGATCTCGGCCAGGCCGATGTAGTGGTGATCCAGCAGATCCGCCTGCTCGTGCTGCACCCGCTCCAGCATGCCGCCCACGGTGAGGCGGTCGTCGATGCGAATGCGCACGGGCACGGTGTTGATGAACAGGCCCACCATGGATTCCACGCCCGCCAGATCGGCGGGGCGGCCCGAGACGGTCGCGCCGAACACGACATCGCCACGGCCGGTGAGCCTTCCAACCAGGATGGCCCACGCGGTCTGCACCAGCGTGTTCACCGTGACGCTGAGTTCGGCGGCCCGCTTGCTGAGCTGACGGGTGCGCTCGGCGTCGATTTCGAGCACGTGCCGCCCGACCTCGTACTGCTCGTCCGCGCGTCCGGCGGGTGCGAGCTGGGTCGGCTCGGATACACCGGTGAGCGCACGCGCCCACGCCCGCAACGATTCCTGGCGGTCCCGCCCGGCCAGCCAGGCCAGGTAGTTCCGGTAGGACACCGCGCGCGGCAGGGCGGACAGATCACCGCGCACCGCGTACAGCACCAGCAGATCGCGCATGAGCAACGGCATGGACCAGCCGTCCACCAGGATGTGGTGGGTGGTGATCACCAGGTTGTACTGCTCCGGCGAGGTGCGGAACAGCGTGAACCGCATGAGCGGCGCTGCGGCCATGTCGAAGTGCCGCGCCCGGTCGACGTCGATGAGTTCACGCATACGCGGAACCCGTTCGCCCTCGGGCAGATCGGTGAGATCGACGATGCTCCACGGCGCTTCGACGCGATCCAGTACGACCTGGTGCGCCTGTCCGGCGGCATCGGTGACGAACGCGGTGCGCAGGCTCGCGTACCGGTCGACGATGGCCTGCGCGGCCGCGTGCAGCCGATCGGTGTCCACGGTGCCGTGCAGGTCCAGGACGGCCTGCATGGTGTAGACGTCGATCGCCTCCCGGCTCTGCGACATGAGCGCCTGGAACAGCAGACCGGACTGCAGGGGCGACAGCGGCCACACCTCGGTCATGGCCGGGTAGGCCCGCTCCCAGACCTCGATATCGCCCTGGGTCACCTTGACCAGCGCCATATCCGACGGCGTATAGCCGCCGGCGTCCGGCCGCCTGGCGTGTTCGGCCAGCGCGGTCAGTGCCGCCACGAACAGATCGGCGAACTCCTGCACCCGCTCGCGCGAGAGCAGCCCGGTCGGGAAGGCGAAGGCCGCGCCCAGCTGCGGGCCGTCCTCGCCATCGGTGACGATGGCGTTGATGTCCAGGGTCGCGTTGGCGGGCATATCGAGATCCATGTCCGCGTCCAGCTGCCCGAGATCGGCGACCGGCACCCAGCCCAGCTCCGAAAGCTGTTCCGGCACTTCACCGGTCGATACGCGACCGAGGTAGTTGAAGCTGATCTGCCCGACACTGCGCAGCCGCGGCGCGGTCTCGGCGTTCAGGTAGCGCAGCAGACCGAAGCCCAGACCCTTGTCCGGCACCGAGAGCAGCTGCTCCTTCACCGATTTCACGATGTGGCCCAGGGCTTTTCCGCCCGCGAACGCATCGTCGAGATCGGCCCCGGCCAGATCCAGCCGCACCGGGTAGGCGCTGGTGAACCAGCCGACGGTGCGCGAAAGATCCGCGCCCGGAACGACTTCCTCTTCACGACCGTGACCCTCGAGCTTGATGAGGGCGGCATCGCTGCCGTCGCCGCGCCAGCGCGCGACCGCCATGGCCAGCGCCGACAGCAGACCGTCGTTCACGCCACCGCGGTAGCGCCCCGGAATCGAGGTGAGCACCGCGTCGGTGACCGCCGCGGGCACCGTGACCTCGACGCGTTCGACCGTGGCGAAGGTATCCACCGCCGGATCGAAGGCCCGCGAGCCCAGCAGCGGATCGGCGGTGCCGACCACGCCCTGCCAGAACGGCAGTTCCGCAACGCGTTCCGGTGCGGACGCCGCATCGACGAGGGCGTGCGCCCAGCGCCGCATGGAGGTGCCGTTGGCCGGGAGCGCGACCGGCTGACCGAAGGCCAGCTGCGACCACGCCACCGCGAAGTCCGGAATCAGGATGCGCCAGGACACGCCGTCGACCACGAAGTGGTGCGCGGCCAGCAGCAGCACATCCGGGCGGCCCGCACCGAAGGCGAACCACACGAACTGGATCATCGAGGCATTGGCCGGATCGAGTCGGCCCAGGGCCGCGTCGAGCTGAGCGCTCGCGACCCGCGACAGCTCCTCGTCGGAGATATCGGCCGCGACCTCGACGCGATGCACGAGCGCGTCCACGTCGACGCCGCCGCGCGGCAGTGCCTCGAATTCCCAACCCGCCGTTGCGTTTCCGCGCAGGCGCGAACGCAGCACATCGTGGTGGTCGAAGACCGCCGAGAGCGTGCCGATCAGCAGTGCCCGGTCGATATTGTCCGGCAGGCGCAAGGCCATGGACTGCGAGAACCGCTGGTACGTCGAACCACTCGACAGAATCGCCGTCATGATCGGCGTCAGCGGAATATCGCCGACCCCGCCACCGGGCAGTTCCGCCAGCCGCTCCTGCTCGTTATCTCCGCCCAGCACAGCGATTTCGGCCAGTCCGGCCACGCTGCGCTTCTCGAAGACCTCGCGCGGACTGAACAGGATGCCGCGTGCCTTGGCCCGCGACACCAGCTGGATCGACAGAATCGAGTCGCCGCCGAGCGCGAAGAACGAATCGTCCAGGCCGACCTGCTCGACGCCGAGCACCTCGGCGAAGACCTCGGCGATGGCGGCTTCGATATCGCTGACCGGAGCCCGGAATTCGCGCGGTGCGAGCACCGGTTCGGGCAGTGCGCGCCGATCCAGCTTGCCCGCCGGAGTCAGCGGAATCTGATCCAGCACCGTGATGGCGGTGGGCACCATGTATTCCGGCAGTCGCGCGGCGGCGTGCTCGGTGAGCGCGGCGATATCGATGACGGCACCGGCGACCGGCAGCACGTAGGCCGCCAGCATGGTGGTGCCGACCTCGGTCTTATGACCCACGGTGACCGCGAAGTCCACGGTCTCGTGCGCCATCAGCGCCGCGTCGATCTCGCCGAGTTCGATACGGAAACCGCGCACCTTGACCTGGAAGTCATTGCGGCCCACGTATTCCACGGCCGGAGCGCCCTTGGCGTCGCGCGTCCAGCGCACCACGTCACCGGTGCGGTACAGGCGTGAGCCCGGTTCACCGTACGGGTTGGCGACGAAGCGCTCGGACGTCAGACCCGGACGCGCGTGGTAACCGCGCGCCAGCTGCTGACCGGCGACGTAGAGCTCACCGGCGACGCCCTCGGCGACCGGCTGCAACCGCGCGTCGAGGACGAGCGCCCGCATACCGCGCACCGGACCGCCGATGACGACCTTGTCGCCCGGGTTCAGCGCATCGCTGATATTGGTCGCGATGGTGGCCTCGGTCGGACCGTAGGCGTTGTGGAAGCGTCGCGGGCCAGCCGGATTCACCGACCACTTGGCGACGAGGTCGGCCGAGACCGCCTCACCACCGGCGATGATGACCTCCATGCCCGCCAGCTGCGACGGTTCCAGCGAGGCCAGCACGGACGGCGTGATGAGACCGGCGGTGACCCGCTCGCGGGCGATCAGCTCACCCAGTTCATCGCCACCGTAGGTGCCCGGCGGCACCACCACGAGCGTGCCGCCCGCGCCGAGCGCCAGCAACAGCTCCAGAATGGAGGCGTCGAACGACGGCGAGGCGAAATGCAGTGCGCGCGAGGAGGAGTCGAGACGGTAGCGCTCGACCTGCTCGCGGGCGAAGTTCGCCAGACCCGCGTGGGTGACGACGACGCCCTTGGGCAGGCCCGTCGAACCCGAGGTGTAGATGACGTAGGCGGCGTGCGCGGCCCGGATGGCACCCCAGCGCTCGGTATCGGAAACCGCCGCGGGCGAATGCGATTCGATCTCCGCGATGACCATCGGGTCGTCGAGGGAGATCCAGCCGGCCAGGCTCGCCACCGGCGGCAGCGCCGCCAGTTCGGCATTGGTGGTCAGGCCGAGCATGGCACCGGAGTCGGAGATCATATGCGCGATGCGATCGGCCGGGTAGGCCGGATCGACCGGTACGAACGCCGCACCGGACTTGGCCACCGCCCATACCGCGAGCACGGATTCGAACGAGCGCGGAATGGCAACGGCCACCCGCATATCCGGTCCCGCACCGCGCTCGATGAGCATGCGCGCCAGTCGCGAGGACGCCGCGTCGAGTTCGGCGTAACCGAGCACCTGACCGTCGAACACCACGGCCTCGCCGACCGGGTTGGCGGCCACGGCCGCGGCCATGATCTCCGGCAGCGTCCGGGGCTCGACCGCCGCGGCGCCATTGCGGGACAGCAGATCCGCGCGTTCGGCCGCGGACAGCAGTTGCAGATCGCCGACCGCCTGCTGCGGCCGCGCGGTGATCTGCTCCAGCAGGCGGGTGAAGCGCTGCGCGAACTTCTGCACCGTGGCGTCGTCGAACAGGTCACGGGCATACGCGAATTCGGCGTACATGCCCTCGCCCGAGGTACCGGCCTCGGTAATGGTCAGCGACAGATCGAATTTCGCGGTGTCGTTCTCGAAATCGACGGCGGCGACCCGCAATCCGGGAAGTTCGAAGGTGCTGTCCGGCAGGTTCTCGAACGAGAGCACCACCTGGAACAGCGGGTGACGAGCGGTGGAGCGCTCCGGGTTGAGGATTTCCACCAGTCGTTCGAACGGGATGTCCGCGTGCGCGAAGGCGCCGAGGTCGGCGTCCTTGGCGTTCGAGAGCAATTGCGCGAAGGTCAGATCCGGGTGCACGTCGGTGCGCAGCACCAGCGTGTTCACGAACATGCCGATCACATTGTCGAGCTCGGCCTCACCGCGACCCGCGATCGGCGTACCGATGGCGATGTCCTGGGTGCCGGACAGGCGCGCCAGGAAGACCGCGAGCGCGGCGTGCACGACCATGAACATGGTCGCGTTCTGCTCACGCGCGATGGCCTGCAAGCCGCGATGCAGTCCGGCCCCGATCGGGAAGTGCACCTTACCGCCGCGGAACGACTGCGCATTGGGGCGCGGGCGATCCGAGGGCAGGTTCAGCTCGTCCGGCAGATCCACCAGCGTGGTCCGCCAGTAGTCGGCCTGACCCGAAATGAGGCTCTCTGGATCGGTTTCCGAGCCGAGCACCGCGCGCTGCCAGATCGAGTAGTCGGCGTACTGCACCGGCATGGGAGCCCAGCCCGGCTGCACACCCGCGGCCCGGGACGCGTACGCGATCATCACATCGCGGGTGAGCGGGCCCATGGACCAGCCGTCCGCGCTGATGTGATGCGCCACGAATACGAGCACATGCTCGATCAGCGGCGCGGCCGGGACCTTGGTCCGGACGCCGACCACACCGGCGGCCTGTGCGCCGACGGCGCGCAGGGTCGCGGCCTCGAAGGCGTCGGCCACATCCAGCACCGCGGCTTCGTGCGCGCCGAGCTCCTCCACGACCGGGGTTTCGACGCGGAACAGCTTGGCGCGCAACGGCACCTCGGTGGTCACGTCGAATCCGGTGGAGATGAGTTCGGCGATGCGATCGCGCACCGTCTCGGCCCCGACCTCGATCGGGGTGAGGTTCGGGACCGCCTGTGCGGCGGTCACGATGACCTGCGATGCCGCACCGTCGACCTGCGGGTAGATGGTGCGCAGGGTTTCGTGGCGGGCGATCACATCGGCGACCGCCTGTTGCAGTGCGGCGGTATCCAATTCGCCGGTGAGACGGACCGCGACCGGGATGTTGTAGGCCGCCGAGGTGGTGTCGAACTGGTTCAGGAACCACATGCGCTGCTGTGCCAGTGACAGCGGCACCGCGGCCGGGCGCTCCTGTGCGACCAGCGGCTGCCGATCGCCGCTGCCCGCGTGCACCTCGAGCTTCACGGCCAGTCCGGCGACGGTGGACGCCTCGAACAGCAGGCGGACCGGGACGCGAGCGTCCAGGGCCGCACCCAGCCGGGCCGCAACCTGCGTCGCCAGCAGCGAGTTACCGCCGAGGGCGAAGAAGTCGTCGTCCGCGCCGATGCGCTCGGTACCGAGCACCTCGGTGAACACGCCCGCCACGATCTCTTCGATCGGGGTGGACGGCGCACGGAATGCCGTGGTCTCGAACTCGGGTTCCGGCAACGCCTTTCGATCCAGCTTGCCGTTGACGTTCAACGGCAACGCGTCCAGCACCACGAAGGCCGAGGGCACCATGTACGACGGCAGACCCGCCGACAACGCCGCCTTCGCCTGCGAAATCTGTACGCCCGCGGTGAGATCCGACGGCACCAGGTAGGCCACCAGGCGGTCACCGGTGCGCTGATCGGACTTGGCCAGCACCGCGACCTGTGCGATACCGGGCAGCGCCAGCAGCGCGGCCTCGATCTCACCCAGCTCGATACGGAAACCGCGGATCTTCACCTGGAAGTCGGTGCGGCCCCGGTACTCCAGCTCCCCATTGCCCGCCCAGGCAACGAGGTCACCGGTGCGGTACATGCGCTCACCGGTGGCGAACGGGTTGGCCACGAAGCGATCCGAGGTCAGATCCGCGCGACCGTAGTAACCGCGCGCCAGCTGCGCACCGGCCAGGTACAGCTCACCCTCGACCCCGGCCGCGACCGGGTGCAGGCGGGCATCGAGCACGTACACCTGGCTGTTCCACTCGGGCAGGCCGATGGAGACCGAACCCTTGTCGGCGTCGGTGACCAGGTGGTTGGTGATGGAGACCGCGGCCTCGGTCGGGCCGTACAGGTTGAACAGCTGCGCGGCCGGGTTCGCGACACGGAAGCGCTGCGCCACCGTGGCGGGCAGCGCCTCACCGATCGCGAGCACGCGACGCAGTGAACCGGTCAGTGCCCCACCGGATTCGGTCAACAGCGCATCGAGCATCGACGGCACCACGTGCAGCGTGGTGACCAGCTCGCGCGCCATCAACTCGTTCAGGTACGCCGGATCACGATGACCATCGGCCGAGGCGATCACCAGACGGCCACCACTCGCGGCCGCGGACCAGAACTCCCAGACCGAGAGGTCGAAGGTCGCGGCGGTCTTGAGCAGCACCGCATCGTCCGCACCGAGACCGAACTCGGCTGTCTTCCACTGCAACTGGTTCGCCACTGCGGCATGCGGCAGCGCCACACCCTTCGGGCGACCGGTCGAACCGGACGTGAAGATCACATACGCGGTATTCGCGGGCAGCAGCGGGGCGACCCGCTCGGCATCGGTGATCGGCTCGGCCGCAACGGTTTCCAGCGTCAGCTGATCCAGGCGCACCAGCGGTGCGGCCTCGGTCGTGAAGCGGGCTTCGGCATTGGTGAGCACGCAGACCGGTGCCGCGGTCTCCAGGATGTAGTCGGTGCGCTCGGCAGGCTGATCCGGATCGACCGGCACGTACGCGCCACCGGCGACGGACACCGCGTACATGGCCACGACCAGATCCACCGAACGCCGCAGCGCCAGCGCCACCCGGGACTCCGGACCCACACCCATCGAGATCAGTTGCCGCGCAAGGCGATTCACCCGAGCGCTGAGCTCGGCGTAGGTGAGCACCTCGCCGTCCGGGCCGATGAGCGCCACGGCGGTCGGGATGGCCGCCACGGTGGCATCGAGCAGCGACACCAGGGTCGCGGAGCGGTCGACCTCGTGCGCGGTGGCGTTGCGCGCCAGCACCAGATCGGCGCGCTCGTCACCCGCGAGCAGTTCGATATCGCCGACCGCGGTGCGCGGTGCGGCGGTGATCGCGCCGAGCAGTCGCACGAAGCGGTCAACGAAGCCCTGCACGGTCGCCTGATCGAACAGATCGGTGGCGTAGGTGAACAGGCCGGTGATGCCGACCGGCGCACCCGACTCGTCGTATCGGTCGGTGGCGATGAGATGCAGGTCGAACTGCGAGATCTGGGTGTCGATATCCAGACCGGACACCGTCAGGCCGGGCAGTTCCAGGCTGGACTGGGCCAGGTTCTGGAAGGACAGGCCGACCTGGAACAGCGGATGCCGCGCGGTCGAGCGCACCGGGTTGAGCACCTCGACCAGGCGCTCGAACGGCACATCGGCATTGGCGAACGCCTGGATATCGGTCTCGCGCTGGCGGGCCAGCAGTTCGGTGAACGGCGCGCCCGCGTCGACCCGGGTGCGGAACACCAGGGTGTTGACGAACATGCCGATGAGGTCGTCCAGGACGGCCTCACCGCGACCGGCCATCGGGGTGCCGATGGCGATGTCATCGGTACCGGACAGGCGGGCCAGCAGCACCGCGAGCGCGGTGTGCACGACCATGAACAGCGTCGCACCCTCGGCGCGCGCCAAATCGACCAGCGCACGGTGCGTTTCGGCATCGATGCGCACCTCGACCCGGTCACCGGCGAAGGTCTGCACGGCCGGGCGCGGGCGATCGGACGGCAGATCCAGCTGATCCGGGAGCTCGGCCAGCGCCTGCTTCCAGTAGGCGACCTGCTTGGCGGACAGCGATTCCGGATCGTCCTCGCTGCCGAGCAGATCGCGCTGCCAGATGGAGTAGTCGGCGTACTGCACCGCGAGCTTGGACCAGCCCGGCCGCTCGCCGAAGGAGCGGGCGGCGTAGGCGGTCATCAGATCGCGGGTCAGCGGCGCGACGGAGGAGCCGTCACCGGAGATGTGGTGAATCGCCAGTGCCAGTACATATTCCGTGGACTCGTCGGAGCCGATGCGGAACAGCGCGACCTTCAGCGGCACCTCGGTGGTGACGTCGAAGACGGTGGAGGTGAGCGCCACCACCGCGCCGGTGACCTCATCGGCCGAGACGGTGCGCACCTCGAACTCCGGGACCGCCTGCGCGGCGGGGAGCACGACCTGGACCGGACCCTGTTCGGTCTGCGGGTAGATGGTGCGCAGGATCTCGTGCCGGGCGACGACATCGGTGATGGCGGCGCGCATGGCCTCGATATCCAGCGCACCGGACAGGCGCACCGCGACGGGCACGTTGTAGGCCGCGGACTGGTTGTCGAAGCGGTTCAGGAACCACATGCGCTGCTGTGCGAGCGAGAGCGGAATGTGTTCCGGCCGTTCGCCCGCCGTGAGCGCCTTGCGGCCCGCACCGGCGTCGAGTTCCACCCGGGCGGCCAGTGCGGCCACGGTGGAGGCTTCGAACATCAGGCGCACCGGCACCCGGGTGTTCAGTGCCTCGCCGAGGCGCGCCGCCACCTGGGTGGCGAGCAGCGAGTTGCCGCCCCACGCGAAGAAGTCGTCATCGAGACCGATGCGACCGCCCTCGATGCGCAGCACATCCGCGAAGACGCCGGCCACGATCTGCTCGATCGGGGTGACGGGTGCGCGGAAGACCGCCTTCTCGAAGGTGGGTTCCGGCAGCGCCTTGCGATCGAGCTTGCCGTTGGCGTTCAGCGGCAGCGCGTCGAGCTGCATGAACACCGACGGGATCATGTAGGACGGCAGTTCCGCGGCGAGCGCGGATTGCAGCGCCTGCTTGTCGAGATCGCCGTCGGCACCGACGACGTACGCGACCAGGCGATCGCCGAGCGCCGAATCCTGGTGCGCCACAACGGCGGCCGAGGCCACCGCGGGCTGACGCAGCAGGGCGGATTCGATATCGCCGAGCTCGATGCGGAAACCGCGGATCTTCACCTGGAAGTCGGTGCGACCCCGGTAGTCCAACTCGCCCTTGGCATTCCAGGCCACCAGGTCACCGGTGCGGTACATGCGCTGCCCGGTGCCGAACGGATTCGCCACGAAGCGGTCGGCGGTCAGATCGCTGCGGCCGTAGTAGCCGCGCGCCAGCTGCGCACCGGCCAGGTACAGCTCACCGGAGACGCCGACCGGCACCGGGCGCAGATGCGCGTCCAGCACGTAGACCTGGCTGTTCCATTCCGGCGCACCGATGGACACCGACACCTCATCGGCGGTGGTCACCCGGTGGTTGGTGATCGAGACCGCGGCCTCGGTGGGGCCGTACAGGTTGAACAGTTCGGTGCGCGGACGCTCGGCCAGCACGCGCTGGGCCAGCGGTCCGGGCAGCGCCTCACCGATGGCGAGGATGCGCCACAGCGAATCCGGCAGACCATCGGCCAGCAGCGCGTCCAGCATGGACGGCACCACGTGCAGGGTGGTCACCCATTCACGAGCCATGAGCTCGTTCAGGTACGCCGGATCCTTATGCCCGCCGGGCTGCGCGATGACCAGGCGGCCACCGCAGGCTACGGCCGACCAGAACTCCCAGACCGAGAGGTCGAAGGTGGCGGCGGTCTTGAGCAGCACCGCATCGGCCGGATCGAGACCGAATTCGGTGACCTTCCAGAGCAACTGGTTCACCACGGCGGCGTGCGGCAGTGCCACACCCTTCGGGCGACCGGTCGAACCGGAGGTGAAGATGATGTACGCGGTATTGGTGGAGGTCAGCTCCCGCACCCGCTCCTCGGCGGTAATCGGCTTGGCCGAGTACTCCGACAGCTCGAGCTCATCGATCTTCAGCACCGTCGCGGTGTCGTGTTCGAAAGCATCCGCGACGGTGGTCAGAACCACTGCCGGAGCGGCGGTTTCGAGGATGTAACCGGTGCGATCGGCGGGCTGATCCGGATCGATCGGCACATACGCCGCACCGGACTTGGCCACCGCGTACATCGCGACCACAAGATCGGTCGAACGCCGAATGGCAAGCGCCACACGGTCTTCCGCACCGATACCGCGCGCGATCAACTCACGCGCCAGACGGTTCACCCGGGCATCGAGCTCGGCGTAGGTCAGGTTCTCCACCCCGTCGGCGGTATCGGCCACGATGGCCACCGCCTTCGGGTCGGAAGCCACGGCCGCGTCGAGCAACGAGACCAGCGTGGCCTCGGCTCCCTCCGGGAACACCTGCGCCACATCCTGCGCGGTGTTGTTCCAGCGCTGGAGAATCCGCTCGTTCTCATCGGCGTCGAGCAGATCGATATCGCCGACGGTGATGCCCGAATCATCCAGCACCGCGTCCAGCACCCGCAGGAACCGATCGGCGAACGCACGCACGGTGCTCTCGTCGAACAGATCTGTGGCGTAACCGAATTCGGTGAGGATCTCGGCGGGCGCGCCCTCATCGGTGTACCTGTCGTACAGCGTGACGTGCAGATCGGTCTTGGCCAGCTGCGATTCGAACTGGACCGCGCTCACGTGCAGGCCGGGCAGTTCGAACGCGGTCTCGGCCAGGTTCTGGAAGGACAGGCCGACCTGGAAAAGCGGATTGCGGGCGTTGGAGCGCACCGGGTTGAGCACCTCGACCAGGCGCTCGAACGGCACCTCGGCATTGGCGAAGGCTTCCAGATCGCGTTCGCGCACCTCGGCCAGCACATCGGCGAACGGCACCCCGTGATCGATCTTCGTGCGGAAGATCAGGGTGTTCACGAACATGCCGATGAGGTCGTCGAGTTCGCGCTCGCCGCGACCCGCGATCGGGGTGCCGACCGCGATGTCATCGGTGCCGGACAGGCGCGCCAGCAGGATCGCCAGCGCGGCGTGCACGACCATGAACAGCGACGCGTTATTGGCGCGCGCCAGCTCATGCAGTTTGGCGTGCCGTTCGGCGTCGATATCGAAGCGAATCGCCTTGCCGTGGAACGACTGCGCGGGCGGGCGCGGCCGATCGGTGGGCAGTTCCAGCTGATCGGGCAGCTCGGCCAGGGCGCGGGTCCAGTAGGCGACCTGCTGTGCGGCAAGCGATTCCGGATCGTCCTCGGTACCGAGCACCTCGCGCTGCCACAGCGCGTAATCGGCGTACTGCACCGGAAGCGCGGCCCACTGCGGGGATTCGCCGTTGGCGCGGGCCACGTACGCGGCCATCACATCGCGCGCCATCGGGCCCATGGAGGAGCCGTCGGCGGAGACGTGGTGGATGGTGAAGGCCAGCACATGCTGTTCCACCACACTGTCCGTGATGCGGAACAGCTTGACGGCCAGCGGCACCTCGACGGTGACGTCGAAGGTGGTCATCGCGAATTCGATGACCTTGCCGAGCAATTCGCCTTCGGTGACCGGCTCCGGCACCAGACCCACATCGGTCTGGGTCGCGGGCAGGATCACCTGGTGCGGTCCGTCGGCGGCCCGCGGGTACACCGTGCGCAGCACCTCGTGGCGGCTGAGCACATCGCCGATTGCCAGACCCATGGCGTTCAGGTCCAGCGCACCGGTGAGCCGCACCGCGAGCGGAATGTTGTCCACGGCCGAGGTGCTGGTGTCGAACTGGTTCAGGAACCAGTACCGCGCCTGTGCCGGGGACAGCGGCAGGTGCTCCGGGCGCTCCCCCGCGACCAGGCGCGGGCGGGTGCGGCCGGAACCGGCGTGCCGTTCCACCCGCGCGGCCAGTGCCGCGACGGTGGAGGCTTCGAACAGATCGCGCACGGCGAGCTGGATTTCCAGCGCCGCGCCCAGTCGTGCGGTGACCTGGGTGGCGATCAGCGAGTTGCCGCCGAGTTCGAAGAAATCGTCGTCGACGCCGACGCGGCCGACACCGAGGACATCGGCGAAGGTGCCCGCCACGATCTCCTCGATCGGGGTGGACGGGGCGCGGAAGACCTTGGCCTCGAACACCGGTGCGGGCAACTGCTTGCGATCCAGCTTGCCGGAGGCATTGAGCGGGAAGGCGTCCAGCACCACGAACGCGGTCGGGACCATATAGCCGGGCAGCGCGTCCTGCAGTTCGGCGCGCACACCCTCCACATCGACGCTGCGACCGGTGGCCGGGATGACATAGCCGACCAGCTGATCGCCGAGGCGATCATCGCTGCGCACCACGACCACCGACTGGGCGATGGAATCGATTGCCGTCAAAGCGGATTCGATTTCGCCGAGTTCGATGCGCAGACCGCGCAGCTTCACCTGGAAGTCGGTGCGGCCCAGGTACTCCAGTTCACCCGCGCCGGTCCACTTGACCAGGTCACCGGTGCGGTACATGCGCTGACCGGCGTGGAACGGATCGGCGACGAAGCGGTCCGAGGTCAGTTCCGGACGCGCCACATAGCCGCGCGCCAGCTGCGCGCCCGCCAGGTAGAGCTCACCCGCGACACCGGCGGCGACCGGGTGCAGGCGCGAATCCAGCACGTACACGCGGGTATTGAAGACCGGGCGGCCGATCGGCACGGACAGCGTGTCCGCGGCGGTCACCTCGTGATAGGTGACGTCGACCGCGGCCTCGGTGGGGCCGTACAGATTGTGCAGCTGCGCACCGGTCAGTTCCAGCAGCTTCTGCGCGGTCGGTGCGGGCAGGGCTTCACCGGAGGCGAAAACCTGTCGCAGCGAGACGCATTCGGCGGCCTTGGCCTCGGCCACGAACACCGACATCATCGACGGCACGAAATGCGCAGTGGTGACGTCGTATTCGGTGATCAGATCCGCCAGGTAGGCGGGATCGCGGTGACCGTCCGGCTTGGCGACGACCAACTGCGCACCGACCTGCAAGGGCCAGAAGAACTCCCAGACGGACACGTCGAAGGTGGCCGGGGTCTTCTGCAACACCACATCGTCGTCGAACAGGCCGTATTCGGTCTGCATCCACACCAGGCGGTTCACGATCGCGGCGTGCGAGACGGCCACACCCTTGGGGCGGCCGGTGGAACCGGAGGTGAAGATGACGTACGCGGTGTTCGACTCCCGCAGCGGCGCAATCCGATCCGCGTCGGTGAGCGGGGCGTCCGAGTACTCGGACAGATCGAGCTCATCGATGCGCACGGTGGCCGAGCGGGCGGCGTCGAAGCCGTCGCGGGCGGTGGTGAGCACGCACACCGGCTGTGCGGTGTCGAGCACATAGCCGTTGCGCTCGTCCGGGTGATCCGGATCCAGCGGCACGTACGCGCCACCGGCGGCGATCACCGCGTACATGCCGATCACCAGATCCAGCGAACGGCGCATACCCAGTGCGACAAGCGAATCCGGTCCCACACCGTTGGCGATCAGGTGCCGGGCCAGCTTGTTCACCCGCGAGGCCAGTTCGCCGTAGGACAGCGTCGTCCCCTCGAACGCCACGGCCGGGGCCTTGGGCGTCTGTGCGGCCTGCACCGCGAACATCGAGGCCAGCGTGACATCGGCGGCGGATTTGCGGCCCGCCAGCGCGACGCGGGTGACGTCGTATTCGGTGGCGTTCCAGGACCGCAGCACGCGGCGGCGCTCCAGGTCGTCCAGGAGTTCGATATCGCCGACCAGGGTGGTCGGCTCCAGCACGATGGTGGTCAGCGTGCGCAGTAGGCGATCCGCGAACGCCGACACCGTGGCGGCGTCGAAAATATCGGTGGCGTAGGCGAATTCACCGGTCATACCGGCGGTCGCGCCGTCCGCGCCGACCCGTTCGGTCAGGTTCAGGTGCAGATCGAACTTGGCGGTCACCACGTCCAGGGGCACGCCGGCCACTTCCAGACCCGGCAGCGTGAAGGTGGCTTCACCGGTGTTCTGGAACGACAGCATGACCTGGAACAGCGGATGCCGGGCCTGCGAGCGCGCCGGGTTGAGGATCTCCACCAGGCGTTCGAACGGCAGATCGGCATGACCGAACGCCGACAGATCGGTGTCCTTGGTGCGGGCCAGCAGCTCGGTGAACTTCTCGCCACCGTCCACCGCCGTGCGCAGCACCAGGGTGTTGACGAACATGCCGATGGCATCGTCGACGGCCGCTTCACCACGACCGGCGACCGCGGTGCCGATGGCGATGTCATCGCCGCCGGACAGGCGCGCCAGCAGGGCCGCGAACGCCGCGTGCACCACCATGAACAGCGACGCGCCGTGTTCGCGGGCGAGGTTGTTCAGGCTGTTCAGCAGCGCGGTGTCGATGGCGAACTCGTGCACGCCACCGCGGTTCGAGGCCACGGCCGGGCGCGGGCGATCCGAGGGCAGATCGATCTGATCGGGCAGGCCCGCCAGTTCGGTGGACCAGTACGAGACCTGCTGGGCGATCAGCGATTCGGCATCGGACTCGTCGCCGAGCGTCTCACGCTGCCACAGCGCGAAGTCCGCGTACTGCACCGGCAGCGGTTCCCACTGCGGGGCAACACCATTGGCGCGCGAGGCGTACGCGAGCATCACATCGCGGGCCAGCGGTCGCACCGACCAGCCGTCACCGGAAATGTGGTGCACCACGAAAACCAGCACGTGCGTAGGCGTTTCGGCATCGGTCACCCGGAACAGACCCGCGCGCACGGGCGGGGCCACGGTCACGTCGAACCCGGTGAGCACCAGCTCCGCGACGCGATCGCGCAGCTGCGCCTCGGTCACGTCGACCGCCTCGGCGGCCACGCTGACCTGATCGGCGGGCAGGATGACCTGCACGCCACGGCCTTCGGCGTTCTCGGGGTAGACCGTGCGCAGCACCTCGTGGCGCTCGAGCACATCGCCGACGGCCAGGCGCAACGCGTCCGCGTCGAGATCGCCGGTGAGGCGGACCGCGAGCGGAATATTGTTCACGGCCGAGGCGGTGTCGAAGCGGTTCAGGAACCACATGCGCTGCTGTGCGAGGGACAGCGGAATCTCTTCGGGCCGTTCCTGCGCCACCAGCTCGCGGCGGCGGCCGGTACCGGACTGCGCCTCGACGCGGGCGGCCAGGGTGGCGACCGTCGGGGCGTCGAACAGGGTGCGCACCGGCACGCGGGTATCGAGCGCCGCGCCCAGTCGCGCGACCACCTGGGTCGCGATGAGCGAGTTACCGCCCAGCTCGAAGAAGTCGTCATCGGCGCCGACCGGGTTCTCCAGTCCGAGCACCTCGGCGAACACGCTCGCCACGATCTCCTCGGCGGGCGTTGCGGGAGCACGGAATTCGCGAGCCGCGAACTCCGGCTCGGGCAGCGCCCGGCGATCCAGCTTGCCATTGGCATTGAGCGGGAACTCGGCAACGGCCACGAACGCGGCCGGAACCATGTACGACGGCAACTGCGCCGTGAGGTGCTCGCGCAGAGCGTCCACATCCACCGCACCGGCGGGCAGCGCCACGGTGCCGGGAGCAGCCGATACGGCGGTGTCACCGGCGGCCGGAGCACCGGGGTTCCCCGGCGTCGCGGCGGCAGCGTCGGAATCGGTGAGTTGCGCGGTGGCACCGGCGGCGGCCGACGCCGAGCCGGACGGGACCACGTAGGCGACCAGTTGGTCACCGGTGCGGGCGTCCGAGCGCAGCACCACGACCGCCTGGGAGACGGCGTTGTGCGCGGTGAGGGCGGCCTCGATCTCGCCGAGTTCGATGCGCAGACCGCGCAGCTTCACCTGGAAGTCGGTGCGGCCCAGGTATTCCAGTTCGCCGGCGGCGGTCCAGGTGACCAGGTCACCGGTGCGGTACATGCGCTTGGACGCGCCGAAGGCCGCGAACGGGTTGGCGACGAAGCGGTCGGCGGTCAGATCCGGGCGCGCGACGTAGCCGCGAGCCAGCTGATCACCGGCGAGGTAGAGCTCACCCGCCATACCCGGCGCGACCGGGTTCAGGCGCGCGTCGAGCACATAGACCTGGGTGTTGAACACCGGGCGGCCGATCGGCACCGTCTCGGTATCGACGTCCACCACGTGGTGGTAGGTGACGTCGACGGCGGCTTCGGTCGGGCCGTACAGGTTGTGCAGCTCCGCACCGGTCAGCGCCCGCAACTGCTGCGCGGTGGTGGCGGGCAGCGCCTCACCGGAGGCGAAGACCAGGCGCAACGGCAGCGATCCACCACTGGCCCCGAGCTCCGCGGTGAACACCGCGAGCATCGAAGGCACGAAGTGCGCGGTGGTAATCCCTTCGGCGGCAATGACTTCCGCCAGGTAGGCCGGATCGCGATGACCATCGGGCCTGGCCACGACCAAGCGCGCGCCGACCTGCAGCGGCCAGAAGAACTCCCACACCGACACATCGAAGGTGGCGGGGGTCTTCTGCAACACCACGTCTTCGGCGGTCAAGCCGTATTCGGCCTGCATCCACACCAGGCGGTTCACGATCGCCGCGTGGCTGACCGCGACACCCTTGGGGCGACCGGTCGAACCCGAGGTGAAGATGACGTACGCGGTATTCGAAGGACGCAGCGGCGCAACACGATCCGCATCACCCAGCGGCGCGTCCGAGTAGCCCGAGAGGTCGAGCGTGTCCACCGCGAGCACCGGAACGCTCGCATGAGTGAACCCATCGCGTTCGGTGGTCAGCACGCAGACCGGCCGCGCCGTCTCGAGCACGTAGTCGATGCGGTCCGCAGGCTGATCGGGATCCAGCGGCACGTACGCGCCACCGGCCTCCAGCACCGCGTACATGGCCACGACCAGATCGAGCGAGCGGCGGATACCCAGCGCCACCAGGCTGTCCGGGCCGACTCCGGCCTCGATCAGCTTGCGCGCCAGCTGATGTACGCGCCCGGCGAACTCGCCGTAGGACAGACCTGTGCCCTCGAAGCCGAGCGCAGCGGCGTCGGGCGTGCGCGCGGCCTGCGCCTCGAACAGCGCGACCAGCGTGTTCGCGGCGTCACCGGTCTCGGGCAGCTGCCACAGGTCGTGCCGGGACGCACCCGGGACTTCCAGTGCGGCCCAGTCGATATCGTCGCGCTCGACCGCATCGGTCTGCTCGGCGACGACCTCGTCGACGGAGTAGTAGGTGCGGTTCCAATCCAGCACGACCCGCGACCGCTCACCACCGGCGAGCAGATCGATATCGCCGACCGGTGTTTCCGGCTGTGCCGCAATGGCTTCCAGCAAACGGTTGAACCGCGCCGCGAAGCGTTCCATCGTGGCCGCGTCGAACAGGTCGGTGGCGTAGATGAGTTCGGCGGTGATGCCGGACGGGGTGCCGCCGAAACCGTTGCCGGACACATTGTGCGCGGCGGTGGCCTCGGTGAGGACCAGTTGCAGATCGAACTTGGCGGTGTCCAGCGGCAGATCCACACCGCTCACGGTCAGACCCGGGAGCTCCAGTTCGGCCGGTCCCATGTTCTGGAACGAGAGCATGACCTGGAACAGCGGGTGCCGGGCCTGCGAACGGGCCGGGTTGAGGATTTCCACCAGCCGCTCGAACGGCAGATCGGCATGACCGAACGCCTGGATATCGGTGGCGCGCACTGATTCCAGCAGCTGGGTGAAGCCCGCGCCGGCATCGATCGGGGTCCGCAACACCAGGGTGTTGACGAACATGCCGATCAGATCGTCGAGGGCGCGTTCACCACGGCCCGCGACGGGCGTGCCGATGGCGATGTCCTCTTCACCGGACAGGCGGGACAGCAGCACCGCGAGCGCGGTGTGCGCCACCATGAACAGCGTGGCCCCGCGCTGACGCGCCAATTCGACCAACTTGGCATGGGTTTCGCCGTCGATGGCGAAGGTGTGCGTCGCGCCCTTGCCGGTGGCGACCGCGGGACGCGGCCGGTCGGCGGGCAGGTCGAGCTGATCCGGCAGTCCGCGCAGCGCCCGGCCCCAGTACGAGATCTGCCGTGCGATAACCGATTCCGCGTCGGCCTCGTCGCCGAGCACCTCGCGCTGCCACAGCGCGTAGTCCGCGTACTGGACTTCCAGTGGCTGCCAGGCGGGTTCGCCACCCTCGACGCGAGCGCCGTAGGCGGTCATGACATCCCGGGTGAGCGGGCCCATGGAGAAACCGTCGGCGGAGATGTGGTGCACCACCAGTGCGAGCACGTGTTCGGTGGGGCTCACTTCGAACAGGCGGGCGCGGAACGGCACATCGACGGTGACGTCGAAGCCGGTGCTCAGGAATTCCGAAAGCGCCTGCGGCAGTCCGGCTTCGGTGGCGTCGACGGGCGTCAGGTCCGGGATGACCTGGCCGGTGGGCACGATCTCCTGGTACGCGGTGCCGTCGATCTCGGGGTAGCGGGTGCGCAGCGATTCATGCCGCGCCAGCACATCGGCGACGGCGATCTGCAGCGCCTGCCGGTCGACCAGACCCGAGAGGCGCACGGCGGCGGGGATATTGTCCACCGCCGATTCGGGATCGAACCGGTTCAGGAACCACATGCGCTGCTGTGCCAGCGACAACGGCAGGCGTTCGGGGCGTTCCCGCGCGATCAGGGCCTGACGCGCGTTCGTCCCGGCATGCGATTCGGCGCGCGATGCCAGCGCGGCGACGCTGGACGCCTCGAAGATCTCCCGCACACCCAAATGGGTGTCGAGCGCGGCGGACAGGCGCGCCGCCACCTGGGTGGCGATGAGCGAGTTACCGCCGAGGGCGAAGAAGTCATCGTCCAGGCCGACCCGTTCCAGGCCCAGGACCTCGGCGAACACGCCCGACACGATCTGCTCGATCGGGGTGGTCGGGGCGCGGAACACCGCGGCCTCGAAGACCGGTGCGGGCAGCGCGCGGCGGTCCAGCTTGCCGGAGGCGTTGAGCGGGAACTCGTCCAGGACCATGAGCACCGACGGCACCATGTACGCGGGCAGGCGTTCGGCCAGTTCGGCGCGCACGCCCTCGATGTCCACGGTGCGGTTCGGCGCGGCGATGACATAGGCGACCAGCTGATCACCGGTGTGCTGATCCCCGCGCACCACGACCACCGACTGGGCGACCGAACCCAGTGCGGTGAGCGCGGATTCGATCTCACCGAGTTCGATGCGCAGACCGCGCAGCTTCACCTGGAAGTCGGTGCGGCCGATGTACTCGATCTCGCCGTCGGCGTTCCACACCACGAGGTCGCCGGTGCGGTACATGCGCTCGGAAGAGCCGAACGGGTTGGCCACGAACCGATCCGAGGTCAGATCGGGACGCGCCACATAGGCGGTGGCGAGCTGATCGCCCGCCAGGTACAGCTCACCCGCGACACCCACCGGAACCGGGCGCAGGCGCGAATCCAGTACGTAGACCTGGGTATTGAAGACCGGGCGGCCGATCGGCACCGAGTCCACGTCCACGGCCGTCACATGGTGGTACGTGACGTCGACGGCGGCTTCGGTCGGGCCGTACAGGTTGTGCAGTTCCGCACCGGTGATCTCGCGCAGCTTGTGCGAGGGCTTGGGCGAGAGCGCTTCACCGGAGGCGAAGACCATGCGCAGGCTGGTGCAGCGCACCGCCGCTTCCTCGGCCACGAACACCGCCAGCATGGACGGCACGAAGTGGGTGACCGTGACGCCTTCGCCCGCGATGAGTTCGGCGAGGTAGGCCGGGTCGCGATGGCCGTCCGGCTTGGCGATGGCCAGGCGCGCGCCGATCTGCAAGGGCCAGAAGAACTCCCACACCGAAACGTCGAAGGTGGCCGGGGTCTTCTGCAGCACCACGTCATCGGCGGTGAGCCCGTATTCGGACTGCATCCACACCAGGCGGTTCACGATCGCCGCGTGCGGCACCGCCACACCCTTCGGGCGACCGGTGGAACCGGAGGTGAAGATGACGTACGCGGTATTCGAAGCCCGCAGCGGCACAACGCGATCCGCGTCGGTGAGCGGGGCGGCCGAGTAGCTGGACAGATCCAGCAGATCGATCCGCACCTGCGCGGTCTGCACCGGCAGATCCTCACCGGAGGTCAGCACGGTCACCGGATCGGCGGTGGCCAGGATGTATTCGGTGCGCTCGGCCGGATGATCCGGATCCAGCGGCACGTACGCGGCTCCGGCCACGGTGACGGCGTACATGCCGACCACCAGGTCGACCGAGCGCCGCATACCCAGCGCCACAAACGATTCCGCGCCGACGCCGCGCTCGATGAGCCAGCGCGAGAGGCGGTGCACCCGCTCGGCGAACTCGCCGTAGGACAGACTTGTGCCCTCGAAGCTGAGCGCGATCGCATCGGGCGTCCGCTCCGCCTGCGCCTCGAACAGCGCGACCAGCGTCTTCGCGGCGTCGGGCTCCGCCCCCGTCATTCCGGCATGCTTGTGGCCGGGATCCACACGATCGGTGTCCGCCAGCCCGTAGGTCACGGCCAGGGCGGTGTCGACGTCGTATCCGGTCTCGTTCCACTCGGTGGTGACGAGCGCCAGCTCATCGGCATCGAGCAGTTCGATATCGCCCACTGCCGCTTCGGGTTCGGTGGTGATCGCGGTGAGCACCCGAATCAGGCGATCCGCGATGCGGTGAACGGTGTCCTCGTCGAACAGATCGCGCAGGTAACCCGCGCGAACGCGCAGGCGGGTGTCGAGCTGGGCAATGAGGGTCAGCGGGTAGTGCGTGGCATCGGCGGCGTCCAGGCCGGTGACGGCCATACCGTCGATATCCGCGGCCTGCGACCGAATGCCTTCGGCGTCAACGGGATAGGACTCGAACACCACCAGGGTGTCGAAGAGCCCGCCGATGCGCGCGGCCGACTGGATATCGGCCAGGCCGATGTAGTGGTGATCGAGCAGATCGGCCTGCTCGCCCTGGGTGCGGTTGAGCAGCGCCCGCGCCGATTCGGCCGGATCGAACGCGACCCGCACCGGCACGGTGTTGATGAACAGGCCCACCATGGATTCCACACCGGACAGCTGCGCCGGGCGACCCGACACGGTGGTGCCGAACAGCACGTCCTCGCGGCCGGTGAGGCGGCCGAGCAGAATGCCCCACGCCACCTGGAGCACCGTATTCGGCGTGACGCCGATATCGGCGGCCAGCGCGGTCAGGCGCGCGGTCGCGGCCTCGTCTAGATCGAAGAAGTACTCACCGGACAGCGCGGTGATCTCACGGCCCGCGTCCGGGCGGGTCAGCAGCGTCGGCTCGGACACCCCGCGCAGCGCCTGCTTCCAGGCATCGAGCGAAGCCGAACGGTCCTGCTGCGCAACCCATTCCAGGAAGTACCGGTAGGACCGCACCGGCGGCAGCACGCTCACATCGGAATGCGTGGCGTACAGCACCAGCAGATCCTGCATGAGCAGCGGCATGGACCAGCCGTCGAGCAGGATGTGATGGTTGGCCACGGCCAGCTGCCACTCATCGGCGGCGGTCCGCACCAGCGTGTAGCGAATCAGCGGCGGCGCGGTGAGGTCGAACCGGGTCATGCGATCGGCGTCGATGACCTGTTCCACGGCGGCGCGGCGAGCGTCCGCATCGGCGATATCGCTGAAATCGTGCGCGGCCCAGGCCACGTGCACGCCGTCCAGCACCACCTGTACCGGAACGCCATTGGCGTCGGAAACGTATGCGGTGCGCAGGATTTCGTGCCGATCCAGCAGCGCCTGGGCGGCCGCGCGCAGGCGGTCGCCGTCGACGCGACCGGTGAGGGTGAGCACCGCCTGCGCGGTGTACACATCCACCGAGGTGGCGGCGAGCTGGGCGTGGAAGAGCAGACCGGCCTGCAGCGCGGACAGCGGCCACACCTGGTCGATCGCGCCGAAACGCTGTTCCCAGCCGTCGATATCGCGCTGGGTGATATTCACCAGACCGAAGTCGGACGGGGTGTGCCCACCGGCCTGCGCCGATTCCGCGTGGTGCGCGACGGCATCCAGCGCGGAGATCCACAGTGCGCCGAATTCGGCGACGGCGGCCGCGTCGAGCAGGGTGCTCGGGTAGCCGATATTCGCGGTCAGCTTGTCCCCGACCACGATCGCGTTGATATCGATCGGGGCCATGGCGGGCATATCGGCGTCGTACGCGCCGCCCAGATTGCCGAGCTCGGGAGCCGGAATCCAGCCGAAGCCGCGCAGCGCCTCGGGCACATCACCCTCGTTGACGCGGCCCAGGTAGTTGAAGCTGACCTGGCCGGGCAGCTGTTTGGGCAGCTGATCGGCGGTGGCCTGGTTCAGGTAGCGCAGCAGGCCGTAGCCGATGCCCTTGTCCGGCACCGCGAGCAGCTGCTCCTTGACCGCCTTGATGGCGCGGCCCATGGCGTCGCCGCCGGTGAGGGCGGCGTCCACATCGATCCCGGAGAGATCGAAGCGCACCGGGAAGATCGCGGTGAACCAGCCGACCGTGCGGGACAGATCCGCGCCGGGCACGACCTCTTCTTCGCGGCCGTGGCCTTCGAGCCGAACGAGCGCTGTGTTCTGCGCCCCGGCCTTCTCCCCCGCCGCAATCCCCTTGTCCGAGCGCCACTTCGCCACGGTCAGCGCCAGCGCGGTCAGCAGACCGTCATTGACGCCGCCGTGGAACAGCGCGGGCACGGTGGTGAGCAGCGATTTGGTGGTCTCGGCGGAAACCTCGACCTTGTGCTTCTCGACGACGGCGGTGACATCCACCGCCGGATCCATGGCGCGCTCGGTGAGCAGCGGATCCGGTCCGTCGACGACGCCGCGCCAGAAGTCGAGTTCGGCGAGCCGCTCCTCGGTGGCGGCCTCGCGCTCGAGGGCGTGCGCCCAGGTACGCATGCTGGTCGCGGGGGCGACCAGTTCCGGGGTCTGCCCGGCGGAGATCTGTCCCCAGGCGGCGACGAAGTCCGGCACCAGGATGCGCCAGGTGACACCGTCCACCACCAGGTGGTGCGCGGCCACGATGAGGCGACCGGCGCGGGACTGATCGGTACCGGATTCACGGCCCGCCGTGGCCGGTGCCAACCAGACGAAGCGCACGACGACGCCCGCGGTCGGATCCAGCTTGTCCAGCGTGGCATCCAGTGCGGCCGAGGCGATTTCGAGGAACTCCTCCGCGCCGACGCTCGGATCGAATTCGGTGCGATCGATGAGCGAATCCACATCGATCGCGCCCGCCGCGGCGGTCTCCACGATCCAGTCCGCACCCGGCACCCGCCGCAGGCGCGCCCGCAGCATGTCGTGCCGGTCGATGACCGCGCCGACCGTGGCGGCGATACCGGCCCGGTCGATGCCGATCGGGAGTTCCAGCGCCATGGTCTGGTTGAAGCGCCCGAACTCGCCCGGTCGCTCCACCATGAACCGCACCACCGGGGTGAGCGGCATGACACCGACACCGCCGCCGGGCAGTTCCAGCAGCTGCGGAGCCGAATCGCCCTGGCCGTCGGCGGTTTCCGCGATGGCGGCCAGACCGGAGACGGTGCGCTGTTCGAAAACGTCACGCGGACTGAAGATCACACCGCGCGCCTTGGCCCGCGACACCAGCTGAATGGAGACGATGGAATCGCCGCCGAGGGCGAAGAACGAATCGTCGATGCCGACCCGCTCCAGGCCCAGCACCTCGGCGAACACCTCGGAAATGGTGTGCTCGAGGGTGTTTCGCGCGGCGCGGAACACCACCTCGGTGGCGAACACCGGTTCGGGCAGCGCCTTGCGGTCCAGCTTGCCGACCGGGGTCAGCGGCACCCGATCGATGATCATGACCGAGGACGGCACCATGTACGCGGGCAGGCGCTGTTCGACATGCGCGGTGACCGCGGCGATATCGACCGAATGACCCGGCGCGGCAACCACATACGACACCAGCGAGGTCGCACCGGCGGCGTTCTTATGGCCGATGGTGACCGCGAAGTCCACGCTCTCGTGCGAGGCCAGCGCGGCGTCGATCTCACCGAGCTCGATGCGGAAACCGCGCACCTTGACCTGGAAGTCCGAGCGGCCGACGTATTCGACCTCGCCCGTGCGGGTCCAGCGGACCACGTCACCGGTGCGGTACATGCGCTCGCCGTCCACGTACGGGTTCGCGACGAAGCGATCCGCGCTCAGGCCCGGACGCGCGTGGTAGCCGCGCGCCAGCTGAATGCCGGACAGATAGAGCTCACCCGCGACACCGACCGGGACGGGGCGCAGCCGGTTGTCCAGGATCAGCGACTGCATACCCCGGGTCGGGCCGCCGATGGTGACCAGATCGCCCGCGACCAGCGGATCGCTGATATTGGTCATGATGGTGGTCTCGGTCGGACCGTAACCATTGTGGAAGGCGCGAATCGTGCCGTCCGCCAACGGAATAGCCCACTTTGCGACCAGATCGGCCGGGACCGCCTCACCACCGGCGGACAGTACGCGCAGCGTATCCAGTCCGGCCGGATCGAAGGTGGCCAGCGCGGCCGGGGTGATGAACGCGTGCGTGACGCCCTCGGAGCGAATCAGCTCCGACAGCTCGTCACCGCCGTAGACGCCCGGCGGCACCACCACGAGCGCACCACCCGCGCCGATGGCGAGCAGGAACTCCAGCATGGAGGCGTCGAACGATGGCGAGGCGAAATGCAGTGCGCGCGAAGCGGAATCGAGGCCGTAGCGCTCGACCTGCTCGACACTGAAGTTGGCCAGACCGGCATGCGAGACCACGACGCCCTTGGGGACGCCGGTGGAGCCGGAGGTGTAGATGACGTACGCCGGATGCTCCGGGCGCAGCGGGCGCACCCGCTCGGCATCGCCAATGGCCTTGGCGGAGAAGGCGTTCAGGTCCAGTTCGTCCAGAACCAGCCACTCCACCGATTCCGGGAGATCGGCGTGCACCGCGGCGACGGTCAGGCCGACCGGGGAACCCGAATCGGTGACCATATGCGCGATGCGGTCGGCCGGATAGTTCGGGTCGACCGGAACGAACGCCGCACCGGTCTTGGTGACCGCCCATTCCGCGAAGTACGAATCATCCGAACGCGGCACCGCGATGGCGACCAGGTTCTCGGTGCCGATACCGCGCTCGATGAGCAGGCGCGCCAGGCGATTCGAGCGCTCGTCGAGTTCGGCGTAGGACAGACCTCGCCCCTGGAAGCGGACGGCCACGGCCTGCGGATCCCGCGCCACGGCCTCGGCCAGCAGCTCGGGCAGGGTGCGGCCCGCGATGGCGGGAGCGCCGAAACGCGCGACCAGATCGGCGCGCTCGGATTGATCGAGGATATCGATCGCCCCGACCGTGACCTCCGGATCGGCGGCGACGGCTTCCAGCACCCGCAGCCAGCGCTGCGCGAACCCGGCGGCGGTATCCGCGTCGAACAGATCCGTGGCATAGGTCAGCGCGAGCGCCATACCGGCGTCCTGCTCGGACAGCGTGAACTGCAGATCGAACCGCGAGATGTTCTCGTCGAGATCCAGCGCCGCGACGGTCAGCCCCGGCAGTTCCAGGGTGGCGCGATCCAGATTCTGGAATGCCAGCATGACCTGGAACAGCGGGTTCCGGGCCTGCGATCGCTCCGGTGCGAGCAGTTCCACCAGGCGCTCGAACGGCACATCGGCATTGCCGAAGGCGTCGAGGTCGGTATGCCGGGCGCGATCGAGCAGATCCGAGAACGATTCCGCCGGATCGATTCCGGTGCGCAGCACCAGGGTGTTGACGAACATGCCGACCAGATCGTCCAGCGCGGCCTCACCACGACCGGCGACCGGGGTGCCGACGGCGATGTCATCGCCACCCGACAGCCGGGCCAGCAGCACCGCGAGCGCGCTGTGCATGACCATGAACAGCGACGAACCGCGCTTGCGCGCAATGTCTTCCAGCGCGCCAATGAGTTCGGGGCTCAGGCTGCGCTGCAAGGTCGCACCGCGATGGGTGGCCACGGCCGGGCGCGGGCGATCGATCGGCAGCGCCAGCTCATCCGGCACACCGTCGAGGGTCCGCTGCCAGTAGCCCACCTGGCGGGCCATCAGCGAGGACGAATCCTCTTCGCTACCGAGGACTTCGCGCTGCCAGACGGCGAAGTCCGCGTACTGCACGGCCAGCGGGGCCCAGCCCGGCACCGCACCCTGGGTGCGCGCCGAGTATGCCACCATGACATCGCGGGTCAGGGGGGCCATCGAGAAACCGTCACCCGCGATGTGGTGCACCACGACCACGAGCACATGTTCGGACGCGTCCTCGGTGCCGACCCGGAACAGCCGGGCGCGCAGCGGAACCTGGTCCGCCACATTGAATCCGAGGGTGGCGAAGGCGGTCACCGTCTCGGTGAGCTCACCCGCCGCGACCGTGACCGGGCGCAGATCGAGGGCGATCTGCTCGGCCGGGACGACCACCTGCATCGGCGTGCCGCCGTGCTCGGGATAGCGAGTGCGCAGCGACTCGTGCCTGCGCACGACATCGGCGACCGCGAGTTCCAGTGCGGCGGTGTCGAGTTCACCGGTGAGGCGAATCGCCAGCGGCAGGTTGTAGGCCGCCGAGGAGGTGTCGTACTGGTTCAGGAACCACATGCGCTGCTGCGCGAACGACAGCGGCGCGAGCTCACCCGGCACGCGCGGGCGGGCCACTAGCTTGGCGCGCGACGCGCCGTCGGCATGCGATTCGATGCGGGCCGCGAGGGCCTCCACCGTGCTCGCTTCGAACAGCGTGCGCACCGCGACCGTGGTGTCCAGGGCCGCGCCGATGCGCGAGACCACCCGGGTGGCGATGAGCGAATTGCCGCCCAGATCGAAGAAGTCGTCATCCAGACCGACTCGCGGCAGGTCGAGCACCTCGGCGAAGACGGCGGCGACCGTCTCCTGGATCGGGGTCTCGGACGCGCGGAAGGCGCGCGCCTGCACCGCGGGGGCGGGCAGCGCACGGCGGTCGAGTTTGCCGTTGACGGTCAACGGGATTCGATCCATGGCCACCATGGCGGCCGGGACCATGTACGACGGCAGGCGTTCGCCCGCGCCGTCGCGGATCTTGAGCAGGCGGATATCGGTCGGCTCGACACCGGCCTCGGGCACCACGTAGGCGACGATGCGCTGATCGCCCGGGGCGTCCTCGCGCACGATGACCGCGGCCTGGGCGACGCCCGGCTGGGCCAGCACGGCCGCTTCGATCTCACCGAGCTCGATGCGGAAACCGCGCACCTTGACCTGATCATCGGCGCGGCCGAGGTATTCGAGCTCACCGAAGCGGTTCCAGCGCGCGACGTCACCCGAGCGGTACAGGCGACTGCCGTGCGCGCCGAACGGGCTGGCCACGAAACGAGCCGAGGTCAGGTCGGGGCGACCCAGGTAGCCGCGCGCCAATTGCGCACCGGCGACATACATTTCGCCCGCCACACCCACCGGGACCGGGTGCAGGCGCTCATCGAGCACATACACGCGCAGACCCGCGATGGCGCGACCCACCACGCTGCCGGTGGCGGCGGCGATGGTGTCGGCGTCCAGGACCCGATGCGAAACGTGCACCGTGGTCTCGGTGATGCCGTACATGTTCACCAGGTACGGCGACGAATCACCGTGGCGCGCAACCCAATCGCTCAGGCGGCGCAGCTCCAGGGCCTCACCGCCGAAGACCACGTAGCGCAGCGCGAGCGACTGTTCGTCACCCGCCGCGGCGGCGATGCGCTCGGCCTCGGCCAGCTGATAGAACGCCGACGGGGTCTGGTTGAGCACCGTAACCCGTTCGCGGCGCAGCAATTCCAGGAACTGCTCCGGCGAGCGCGAGACGTAGTAGTCGACCACCACGAGCTTGCCGCCGTAGAGCAGCGGTCCCCAGAGTTCCCACACCGAGAAGTCGAACGCGTAGGAGTGGAACAGCGTCCACACGTCATCGGCGGTGAATCCGAACTCGCGATCGGTATTGGCCATGAGCCGCACCACATTCCGGTGCGCCACGGCCACGCCCTTGGGGCGGCCGGTGGAACCGGAGGTGTAGATGACGTACGCGACGTGATCGGGCCGCAGCGCGGCGGTGCGATCGGCATCGGTGATCGGCGAATCGTCGGCATCCACCACATCGCCCGCTTCGACGGTGTACCCGTCCAGCGATACGGTCGGCAGTCCGGCGGGCAGTTCCACCGTCACGGTCGAATCCACGACCACGCTGGTCGGCTTCGCATCGGACAGCACGTACGCGATGCGATCGGCCGGGTAGGTCGGATCGACCGGCACATAACCCGCACCGGTCTTGATGACCGCGAGCAGCGCGACGACCAGATCCAGCGAACGCGGCAGCAGCACCGCGACCAGCGACTCCGGACCCGCGCCGTCCTCGATCAGCCTGCGCGCCACCACATTCGAGCGCCGATCCAGATCGTGATAGGTCAGCTCGTCCTCGCCGAACCGCACCGCGATCCGCTCCGGATGCGCCGCGACGGCCCGATCGAACAGGCTCGACAGCGTGGCGTCCGCGTCCACGAACGGGCTGGACAGCGCCGCCACCGGATCGGTGAACAGTTCACCGACGGCACCGAGCACGCCGCCCGGCGTGAGCACCTCGGCCAGTTCCTCGGCCGAGATATCGGCGTTGCCGGTGTGCGCGATCGCGACGCCGTTCGTGCCTGCGGTGTGCGCCGCGCCGTTCGTCTCGACGGCGATCTCGTTGGCGCGCACGGCGGCACGGGCGACCGCGGCCAGTTCCACGATGTCGTCACCGGCGGAGACCCAGCGCTCGGACACCTCGTGGCGTTCGACGCCGCCGAGCAGATCGATATCGCCCAGCAACACCGAGGGATCCTCGGTGACCGCGCGCAGGATACGGACCAGGCGCTCGGCGAACGAGGCCACGGTCTCGGGATCGAACAGATCGGTGGCGTAGTTCCAGGACAGGCTCAGCGAATCGTCGGCGCGTTCGCCAACGGTCAGCTGAATATCGAATTTGGCCGTGCCGGGATCGAATTCGACGGCTTCCAGCTCCAGGCCGGGCAGCGAGACCGCGCCCGCGTCCTTGGCGCCGGCGGCCTCGAAGGTCAGCGCCACCTGGAACAGCGGGTGATGCGCCTGTGAGCGCACCGGGCTGAGCACATCCACCAGGCGTTCGAACGGCACATCGGCGTGCGCGAAGGCGGCCAGATCGGTGCGGCGCACCTGCGCGAGCAGCTCGCGGAAGGAGGCGTCCGGCAGCACCGGGGTGCGCAGCACCAGGGTGTTGACGAACATGCCGATCAGATCGTCCAGCGCGCGATCGCCGCGACCGGCGATCGGGGTGCCGACGGCGATATCGATGGAGCGGGACAGGCGCGCGGACCAGGTGGCCAGCGCGGCGTGCAGCACCATGAACAGCGTGACATCGTGCTCGCGGGCGAGCCCGGTGAGCGCGCGGCGCAGTTCGGCGTCGATCGAGAAGTCGTAGGTGCCACCGGCATTGGTGGCGACCTCGGGACGCGGCCGGTCGGCGGGCAACTCGATCTGCTCGGGCAGATCGCGCAGCTGTTCGCTCCAGTAGTGCACCTGCTGTGCGGCGACCGATTCCGGATCGCGCTCATCGCCGAGCACCTCGCGCTGCCACAGCGCGTAATCCGCGTACTGCACGGGCAGCGGCGTCCACTCGGGAGCCGAACCGCCACTGCGGGCCAGGTACGCGCCCACCACGTCGCGCAGCAGCGGACGCAGCGAGAAACCATCGGCGCTGATGTGGTGCAGCACCAGTACCAGCACGTGGGTGGCGCGGGCGTGCTTGCCCTCCGGGGTCACCGTGAGCACGGTGGCGCGGAACGGCAGCTCACGGGTGACGTCGAAGTACACGCTCGCGAGTTCGGTGATGCGCGAAGGCAATTCGGCCAGGTTGACCGTCTCGGTGCGCACCTCGAAATCGATCTCGGACAGTTCCAGCACGCGCTGGAAGCCGTCACCGGCGACCTCGGGGTAGACGGTGCGCAGCGCCTCGTGCCGCGCCAGCACATCGCCGACGGCGGCATTGAAGGCCGCGAGATCGACCTCGCCGGTCAGGCGCAGCGCCACCGGGATGTTGTTGACGGCGGTGCGGTTGTCGAAGCGGTTCAGGAACCACATGCGCTGCTGTGCCGGGGACAGCGGTGCGAGCGCGGCGGTCTCACCGGTCGGCAGCGGCACCGGGGCGGGGCGCTCCTGCGCGACCAGTGGTGCGCGGCTGCCGGTGCCGACGCGCGATTCCAATTGCGCCGCGAGGGCGGCCACGGTGGTGGCCTCGAACAGCGTGCGCAGCGGCACATCGGCGTCGAGCGCGGTGGACAGGCGCGCCACCACCTGGGTGGCGATCAGCGAATTGCCGCCGAGTTCGAAGAAATCGTCGTCCAGGCCGACCGTATCGCCGCCGAGCACATCGGCGAAGACACCGGCGACGGTCTGCTGCACCGGGGTCTCCGGGGCGCGGTACACCTTGGCCGCGAAGGCCGGGGCGGGCAGCGCCTTGCGATCCAGCTTGCCGGAGGCGTTGAGCGGGAAGGCGTCCAGCACCATGAAGGCGGCCGGGACCATATAGGCCGGAAGCTGCTGGGACAGTGCGTCTTTCACGGCGTCGAGGTCGATATGACCGTCCGCCGCGACCAGGTACGCCACCAGCTGATCGCCGGTGCGCTCGTCATTGCGCACCACGACCACGGACTGCGCGACCGAGTTCAGCGCGGTGAGCGCCGATTCGATCTCACCGAGTTCGATGCGCAGACCGCGCAGCTTGACCTGGAAGTCGGTGCGGCCCAGGTACTCCAGCTCACCCGTACCGGTCCAGACCACGAGGTCACCGGTGCGGTACATGCGCGCACCGGCCCCGAACGGGTTGGCCACGAAGCGATCCGAGGTCAGATCGGGACGCGCCACGTACGCGGTGGCGAGCTGATCGCCCGCCAGATAGAGCTCACCCGCGACACCCACCGGAACCGGCCGCAGCCGCGAATCCAGCACGTACACCTGGGTATTGAAGACCGGCGCGCCGATCGGCACCGTGGCGATGTCGGCATCGGTGACCTCGTGGAAGGTCACGTCGACCGCGGCCTCGGTGGGGCCGTACAGGTTGTGCAGGCGCGCACCGGTCAGCGCGCGCAGCCGCTGCGCGGTCGGCGCGGACAGGCCCTCACCGGAGGCGAAGACATTGCGCAGGCTGGTGCAGTCGGCGGCGCCCTCGGCGGCCACGAACACGGCCAGCATGGACGGTACGAAGTGCACCGTGGTGACGTGCTCGGCGGTGATGAGGCGCACCAGGTAGGCGGGATCGCGATGGCCGTCCGGCTTGGCGACGACCAGGCGCGCACCGACCTGCAAGGGCCAGAAGAACTCCCACACCGACACGTCGAAGGTGGCGGGGGTCTTCTGCAACACCACGTCGTCGGCGGCGAGGCCGTACTGGGCGTGCATCCAGACCAGGCGGTTCACGATCGCGGCATGGCTGACCGCCACACCCTTCGGGCGACCGGTGGAACCGGACGTGAAGATCACGTACGCGGTGTTCCGCGGCCGCAGCGGGGCGATGCGGTCGGCATCGGTGAGCGGGGTGTCCGCGAAACCGGACAGATCCAGCTGATCGATCCGAACCCGGCGTGCGGCAGACCCTTCCAGATCCGCGACGCCGTCCAAATCATCCCCGGAGGTCAGCACGCACACCGGCCGCGCGGTCTCCAGGATGTACTGCGTGCGCTCGGCCGGATGATCCGGATCCAGCGGCACGTACGCGCCACCGGCGACGGTGACGGCGTACATACCCGCCACCAGATCGATGGAGCGGCGCATACCCAGGGCCACAAAGGATTCCGGGCCGACGCCCTCGGCGATGAGCCAGCGCGCGAGCTGCCGGACGCGTCCGGCGAACTGCGCGTAGGACAGACTCGTCCCCTCGAAGGTGACCGCGGTCGCGTCCGGAGTCAGTGCGACCTGTGCTTCGAACAGCGAAACCAGGGTCGCCGCAGCGCCTTCCGCGATCTCCGGCAGCGCCGCGTCCAGCTCGAACGCGGTGTCGTTCCAGCCGCGCAGCACGCGCTGGCGCTCACGATCGCCGAGCAGCTCCACATCGCCGACCCGCACGGTGGGATCGGTGACCAGGGCGGTGAGCATGCGCTCGAACCGCTGCGCGAAGACCTCGGCGAACGCACCGTCGAAAAGGTCGGTGGCATAGACGAGTTCGGCGTCCATGCCGGCCGGATTCGCCGCGTCTGCACCGGCGGCCGGCACCTCGGACAGCGTCAGTTGCAGATCGAATTTGGCCGACTGCTGGTCGATGCCCAGCTCGGACACGCTCAGCCCGGGCAGTTCCAGTGCGGTGCGGCCCAGATTCTGGAACGACAGCATGACCTGGAACAGCGGGTGCCGGGCCTGCGAACGCGCCGGGTTCAGCACGTCCACCAGGCGTTCGAACGGCACATCGGCGTGCGCGAAGGCGGCGAGATCGCGCTCGCGCACCTTCTTCAGCAGTTCGGCGAAGCTCTCCTCGGTATCGACCGGCGAACGCAGCACCAGGGTGTTGACGAACATGCCGACGAGATCGTCGAGCGCCTGCTCACCACGACCGGCGACCGGAATGCCGACCGCGATGTCATCGGTGCCGCTCAGGCGGGCCAGCAGCGCGGCGAAAGCACTGTGCACCACCATGAACAGCGTGGTGCCGTGCGATTGCGCGACCCGCTGCAATCCGGTGATCAGCTCACCGGACACCCGGAAGCGGTGTGTGCCCGCCTCGTAGGTGGCCACGGCCGGGCGCGGCTTGGCGGACAGGCGCAGCTCATCCGGCAGTCCGGCCAGCGTGCGCCGCCAGTAGTCGAGCTGTTCGGTGATGAGCGAGCGCTGATCATCCTCGGAGCCGAGCGTTTCGCGCTGCCACAGCGCGTAATCCGCGTACTGCACCGGCAGTTCCGGCCAGCCCGGGGCCTCGCCGTTGTTGCGCGCGACGTACCCGGTCATGAGATCGCGCACCAGCGGGTTCATCGAGAAACCGTCGGCCGCGATGTGATGCGCGACGAGCACCAATACGTGATCGTCTTCGGCCAGGCGGAACGCGCGCAGGCGCACCGGCGGTTCGGCGGTGACGTCGAAGCCGCGACCGGCGAAATCGTAGACGGCGGCGAACAATTCGCCCTCGGCCACGTCCAGCACGTCGAGCTGCGGAATCGCGCGGGCGGTGGGCAGCACCTTCTGATAGGCGACGCCCTCGTAGGACGGGTAGATGGTGCGCAGCGATTCGTGCCGCGCCACCACATCGGCGATCGCACCGCGCATGGCGGCGAGATCCAGTGCGCCGGTGAGCCTTACGGCCGCCGGGATGTTATTGGCGGCCGAATCGGTGTCGAACCGGTTCAGGAACCACATGCGCTGCTGTGCGAGCGACAGCGGCGGATGCTCGGGCCGGGTGCGCACCGTAAGCGCTTGGCGCACACCGGTTCCGGCGTGCGACTCCACGCGGGCGGCCAGCGCGGCCACGGTAGGCGCCTCGAACAGCACGCGCACGCCGATCTCGGCATTGAGCGCGGCGGACAACCGGGCGACCACCTGGGTGGCGACCAGCGAGTTGCCGCCGAGTTCGAAGAAATCGTCGTCGACGCCGACCCGGTCGATGCCGAGCAGTTCGGCGAAGATCGAGGCGGTGATCTCCTCGATCGGGGTGGCGGGGGCGCGGAAACGCCTGGCCTCGAAGACCGGTGCGGGCAGCGCCTTGCGATCCAGCTTGCCGGAGGCGTTCACCGGGAAGGCGTCCAGCACGATGATCGCGGCCGGGACCATATAGCCCGGCAGCGAGCGACCGAGCGCGGCCTTGACCGCGTCCAGATCGATGACCGCCTCCGGCTCACGGACCACGTAACCGACGAGCTGATCACCGGCATGGGCATCGGCGCGAACCACCACGACGGACTGCGCGACACCCTGCTGCGACAGCAGGGCGGCCTCGATCTCACCGAGTTCGATGCGCAGACCGCGCAACTTCACCTGGAAGTCGGTGCGGCCCAGGTATTCGATCTCCCCCGCGCCGGTCCACTTCACCAGGTCGCCGGTGCGATACATGCGAGCACCGGGAACGCCGAAGGGGTTGGCCACGAAGCGATCCGCGGACAGATCGGGTCGGCCCAGGTACCCGCGAGCGAGCTGATCGCCCGCGAGATAGAGCTCACCCGCGACACCCGGCGCGACCGGGTTCAGGCGGGCGTCCAGGACGTAGGTGCGGGTGTTCCACACCGGGCGGCCGATCGGCACGAAGACGGTGTCGGCGTCCACGACCTCGTGGTACGTGACGTCGACGGCGGCTTCGGTGGGGCCGTAGAGGTTGTGCAGGCGAGCGCCGGTCAGTTCGCGCAGCTTCTGCGCGGTCGGGGCGGGCAGCGCCTCACCGGAGGCGAAGACCTGCCGCAGCCGCGGCGCGGCAACGGTGGAGTCACCGTTCTCATTGCCGAGGGTGGCGACGAAGACCGAGAGCATCGACGGCACGAAGTGCGCCGTGGTGATGCCCTGTTCGGCGATGATCTGCGCCAGATACACCGGGTCGCGGTGGCCATCGGGCTTGGCGACAACCAGACGCGCACCGGTCTGCAAGGGCCAGAAGAACTCCCACACCGACACATCGAACGTCGCCGGAGTCTTCTGCAGCACAGCGTCATTCGCGTCGATCGGGTACTCGTGCTGCATCCACAGCAGACGGTTCACGATCGCACCGTGCTCCACCGCCACACCCTTGGGGCGACCGGTCGAACCCGAGGTGAAAATGACGTACGCGGTATGCGACGGGCTGATCGCCTGTCCGCGTTCGGCATCGGTGATCGGCGCGGCCGAATTGCCCTCGAGGTTGAGGGAATCGATCTCCAGCACCGGCACATTGCGGCCGGTGACGTAGTCGTCACGGCCGGTGGTCAGGATGGCGACCGGGCGGGCGGTGTCGAGGACGTAGTCGATGCGCTCGGCGGGCTGATCGGGATCCAGCGGCACGTACGCGCCACCGGCCTCGAGCACCGCGTACATGGCGACCACGAGATCGACCGAACGGCGGATGGCAAGGGCCACCAGCGATTCCGCGCCGACGCCCTGGGCGATGAGCTTGCGGGCCAGGCGATGTACGCGGCCCGAGAACTCGGCGTAGGACAGAGCTGTCCCCTCGAAAACGACGGCAGTCGTATCGGGGCTGGTCAGAGCCTGTGCCTCGAAGAGCGAAACCAGCGTCGCCGCATCGCCTTCGGGCAGTGCGGGCAATACCTCGGCGAGGTCGAAGGCCGTGTTGTTCCAGCCCTCGAGCACCCTGTCGCGCTCACCGTCGATCAGCAGATCGATATCGCCGATCGGCTGCGACGGATCGGCCACGACGGCCGCCAGAATCAAGTCCAGCCGATGCGCGAACGCCGCGACCGTGGCCTCGTCGAAAAGGTCACGGGCGTAGGAGAACTCGGCAGACATGCCCGCATTCTCGCCGTGCGCGTCCTGTGCCTCCTGCAACGTCAATTGCAGATCGAACTTGGCCAGCTGGGCGTCGTAGTCGATGCCGTTGACCGAGAGTCCGGGCAGTTCCAGGCTGGCCTGCCGGGTGTTCTGGAAGGTCAGCATGACCTGGAACAGCGGGTGACGGGCCTGCGAGCGGGCCGGGTTGAGCACCTCGACCAGGCGCTCGAACGGCACATCGGCGTGCGCGAAGGCGTGCAGATCGCTCTCGCGCGCCTGCGCCAGCAGATCGGCGAAGGTCTTCTCCGACTCCACCTCGCTGCGCAGCACCAGGGTGTTGACGAACATGCCGATCAGATCGTCGAGCGCGGCCTCACCGCGACCGTGCACCGGCGTGCCGATGGCGATATCGCTGGTGCCCGACAGGCGGGCCAGCAGGACCGCGAGCGCACTGTGCAGCACCATGAACAGCGAGGCATTGTGCCTGCGGCCCAATTCCACCAGGCGCTGCTGCGTCTCGGCGGAAATAGCGAACGGGTAGGTGCCGCCGCGGTACGAGGCGGTGGCCGGGCGCGGGCGATCCGAGGGCAGCACCAGCTCGTCCGGCAGATCGGCCAGGGTGTCGGCCCAGTACCGAATCTGCTTGGCGATCAACGAGTTCGGATCATCCTCGGAACCGAGCACCTCGCGCTGCCAGAGCGCGTAGTCGGCGTACTGCACGGGCAGTTCCGCCCACGCCGGAGCCTCCCACGAGGTGCGGGCGGCGTAGGCGACCATGACATCGCGCGCGAGCGGTCCCATGGACCAGCCGTCGGCGGAGATGTGGTGCACCACCATGCCCAGTACGAACTCGGACTCGCTGAGTTCGAACAGCGCGGCGTGCATCGGCACCTCATCGGTGACGTCGAACGCCATCGACGCCAGCTCGACCAGATGGTCGATGAGGTTGGCCTGAGTGACCGGCACCGGGGTCAGGTCGGGCACGATCTGCGCGGCATCGAGCACGCGCTGCACCGGGCCGTGCGCGGTCTCCGGGAAGACGGTGCGCAGCGATTCGTGCCGGTCGATGACATCGATGACCGCGACCTGGAGCGCGGCCACATCGAGTTCACCCGAGAGCCGGATGGCGACCGGGATGTTGTTGACCGCCGAGGCGGTATCGAAGCGGTTCAGGAACCACATGCGCTGCTGCGCAAGGGAAAGCGGGATATCGGCGGGCCGCTCGCGGGCCACCAGGGCCTTGCGCGCACCGTCACCGGCATGCGATTCCACCCGGGCCGCGAGCGCGGCCACGGTGGCGGCCTCGAACAGCATGCGCACCGGCACGCGGGTATCGAGGGCCGTGCCCAGGCGGGTCGCCACCTGGGTCGCGATGAGCGAGTTGCCGCCGAGTTCGAAGAAGTCGTCATCGACGCCGACGCGCGCGATGCCGAGCACCTCGCCGAAGATCTGCGCCACGATCTCTTCGATAGGCGTTGTGGGAGCGCGGAATTCGCGCACCTCGAACACCGGCGCGGGCAGCGCCCGGCGGTCCAGCTTGCCCGAGGCATTGAGCGGGAAGGCTTCCAGCACAACGAAAGCCGACGGCACCATGTACGCGGGCAGCGTGCGGTGCAGCAGCGCCTTCACGCTGTCCAGATCCACCGGGCCGCGGGTCACCACGTAGGCGACCAGCTGATCACCGGCGACGGTGTCGATGACCAGCACCACGGCCTGATTGACCGACGGGTGGCCGAGCAGGGCGGTCTCGATCTCGCCGAGTTCGATGCGCTGACCGCGGAACTTCACCTGGAAGTCGGTGCGGCCGATGTACTCGAGTGCGCCGGAGGCGTTCCAGCGCACCAGGTCACCGGTGCGGTACAGGCGCGAACCCGGGGTGCCGAACGGGTCGGCGACGAAGCGTTCGGCGCTCAGGTCGGGGCGGCCGTAGTAACCGCGCGCGACCTGGGTGCCGCCCAGGTACAGCTCACCCGGGACACCGGCCGGGACCGGACGCAGGCCCTCGTCCAGGACGTAGGTGTGCGCGTTCCACACCGGACGCCCGATCGGCACCTGCGCCGGGGTCGGGTTGGCGATGGCGGCGTAGGTCGCGTGCACCGTGAACTCGGTGGGGCCGTACAGGTTGTGCACGGCCGCGGTGGAGAAGCGCCGGAACGCGGTGACCGTGGCGGGCGGCAGGGCTTCACCGGCGACCAGAACTGCACGCAGGGAAAGGCATTCGGCCGCCGAGGCGCTGCTGGCGAACACGCTCAGCATGGACGGCACGAACGAGGTCATGGTGACCCGGTGCCGTCCGATGACCTCGGACAGGTACATGGGATCGCGGTGCCCGTCCGGGGCCGCGATGACCTGCTGTGCGCCCACGGCGAGCGAACCGAAGAGCTCCCACACCGACACGTCGAAGGTGACGGGGGTCTTCTGCAGGATCACATCGGTGTCGTCGATGCCGTATTCGCTTGTGATCCAGGCGATCTGGTTCAGTACCGCGCCGTGCGGGACCGCGACGCCCTTGGGGCGGCCGGTGGAGCCGGAGGTGTAGAGCACGTACGCGGTGTTCGACGGGCGCAGCGGAGCCAGTCGATCGGCGTCGGTGATCGGCGCGGCGTCGAATTCGCTCAGATCCAGCGAATCCAGGTGCAGCACGGTGCATTCGGCGTTCTCGACCGCGTCATCGGTGGTGGTCAGCAGGACCACGGGACGCGAGCTGCCGAGGACGTAATCGGTGCGCTCGGCCGGATGATCGGGATCGACCGGTACGTAACCGCCACCGGCGGTGAGGGTGGCGTAGATGGCCACCAGCATGTCGATGGAACGGCGGATGCCGACCGCGACCAGCGTCTCCGGACCCACGCCCTCGGCAATGAGCTTGCGCGCCAGGCGATTCACCCGGTCGGCGAAATCGGCGTAGCTGAGTTCGGCGGCCGCGCCGAACATGCTGCCGCTGCGCTCGCCCGGATCGAAGATCAGGGCGGTGCCGTGCGGGCGCACCCGGACCTGCTCCTCGAACAGATCCAGCACGGTGCGCGCGCCGGGCAGCGCGTGTTCGTTGCGGCTCCAATCGCCCAGCACCTGGGCGCGCTCATCCTCGTTGAGGATGTCGATATCGCGGACCACGGTTTCCGGTGCGGTGACGGCGGTTTCGAGCACGCGCACGAAACGGTGCCCGAACTCGGCCACGGTCTCGGCATCGAACAGATCGGTGGCGTAGGACAGCACCACCGACAGTCCGGCGGCAGCGCCGGACAGGTCACGCTGTTCGGTCAGGGTCCACTGCAGGTCGAACTTGGCGATATCGACCTCGAGCTCATCCGCGGACACGGTGAGCCCTGGCAGCTCCATGGAGCCGTGCGACATCTCCTGGAAGGACAGCATCACCTGGAACAGCGGATGCCGCGCCTGCGAGCGGGTCGGGTTGATGACCTCGACCAGACGCTCGAACGGCACATCGGTGGCCGCGAACGCCGCGAGATCGGTTTCCCGGGTGCGCGAGAGGAATTCGGAGAAGCTCTCCGCCCCGCGCACTTCCGACCGCAACACCAGGGTGTTGACGAACATGCCGATCAGGTCGTCCAGGGCCTGCTCGCCGCGACCGGCGACCGGGGTGCCGATGGCGATATCGGAGGTGCCCGAGAGCCGGGCCAGCAGCACCGCGAGCGCGGAGTGCATCACCATGAACAGCGAAACACCCTGCGCGCGAGCCAATCCGGCGAGTTTGCCGTGCAGCTCGGCCGGGATCTCGAAGGTGACGCGGCTACCCCGGAACGACTGCACCGGCGGGCGCGGGCGATCCGCGGGCAGGTCCAGCTGATCGGGCAGACCCGCCAAAGACGAACGCCAGTAGGCGATCTGGCGGGCGGCCATGGATTCGGGATCGGATTCCGAACCCAGTACCTCACGCTGCCAGAGGGAGAAGTCCTGGTACTGCACCGGCAGCGGAGCCCACGCGGGCTCCTGCCCGCCGACCCGCGCCAGATAGGCGGCGGTCATATCGCGCGAGAGCGGACCGAAGGAGAAACCGTCCGCCGCGATGTGATGCACCACGAAGGCCACGGCGTAATCGGCCGATTCGGCCGTCGCCTCGCCCACCTGGAACACCCGCACCCGAATGGGCAGTTCGCGCGAGACATCGAAACCGCGCGAGGCGAATTCGGCCAGCGCGGAGAACAATTCGCTATCGGCGATGGGCTGGACCTCGATGCCGAGATCCACCTCGGACATGGGCAGCACCTGCTGCAGGCCGCCGTCACCGGATTCCGGGAAGACGGTGCGCAGCGATTCCTGCCGCTCCACCACATCGTGCAGCGCCGACTGCAGCGCGTCGAGATCGACGCCGCCGCGCAACCGCACCACGAACGGCAGGTTGTAGGTGGGCACATTGGGGTCGAACTGGTTCAGGAACCACATGCGCTGCTGCGCCAGCGACAGCGGCACCCGCTCCGGTCGCCGCTGCGCCACCAGCGGCAGCCGCGAAACCTCGGACGGGGCGGTGTTCTCCATGCGGGTGGCGATGCCCGCGACGGTGGGCGTCTCGAACAGCGCGCGCACACCCAGGCGGGTGCTGAACGCGGCCGAGATGCGGGCCACCACCTGCGTGGCGACCAGCGAGTTACCGCCCAGATCGAAGAAATTGTCATCGATGCCGACGCGCTCGTGGCCCAGGACATCGGCGAAGATGCCCGCCACGATCTCCTCGGCGGCGGTGCGCGGGGCGCGGTACCCGGCGGCGTCCACGCTGAACACCGGATCGGGCAGGCCCTTGCGGTCCAGCTTGCCGGAGGTGTTGAGCGGGAACGCCGCCAGCACCATGATCGAGGCCGGGACCATGTAGGTCGGCAGCTTCTCGGCGGCGAAACGGGTCAGCTCGGCCGGTTCGATGCTCTGGCCGGGCATCGGCACCACGTACGCGACCAATTGCTGACCGGTCGCGGTGTCCATCACCAGCACGGCGGCCTGGCTGACCGACGGATGCGCGAGCAGATCGGTCTCGATCTCACCGAGTTCGATGCGCTGACCGCGGAACTTGACCTGGAAGTCGGTGCGGCCGATGTACTCCAGCGCACCGGAAGCATTCCAGCGCACCAGGTCACCGGTGCGGTACATGCGTTCGCCGGTGTCCGACAACGGATTCGCGACGAAGCGATCCGAGGTCAGATCCGGGCGGCCCTTGTACCCGCGCGCGAGCTGACGCCCGCCCAGGTAGAGCTCACCGTGCGCACCGATCGCGGCCGGGCGCAGGCGCGAATCCAGTACGTAGACATCGACATTCCACTCCGGCACGCCGATCGGCACGGTGACGGTGTCGGCATCGGTGTTCTCCCAGTACGTCACCGAGACCGCGGCCTCGGTGGGGCCGTACAGGTTGTGCAGGCCCGCCGAACTCAGCGCCCGGAAGCTCGCGCCGGTCTCCGGCGGCAGCGCCTCACCGATGACGAAGACGGTCTGCAGCGAAACGCACTGCGCGGCACTGGCATGCGAGACGAACACGGTCAGCATCGACGGCACGAAGTCGGTGACCGTGACCCCGTGGCGCTGAATGGTTTCCGCGACGTACACCGGATCGCGATGCCCGTCCGGGGTCGCGATGATCATCTTCGCGCCCACCATCAGCGGCAGGAAGTAACCCCACAGCGAGACGTCGAAGGTGGTGGCGGTCTTCTGGAGGTAGACGTCGTCGGCGGTGAAGCCGTACTCGTCCAGCATCCAGAGTTCCTGGTTGACGATGGCGTGGTGGGTGACCGCGACGCCCTTGGGGCGGCCGGTGGAACCCGAGGTGTAGATGACGTACGCGGTATTGAGCGGGCGCAGCGGGGCGATTCGATCCGCGTCCGTCACCGGATTGTTCGAGTAGCCCGATACGTCGAGGGTGTCGATCTCCAAGCGCCGCACCGAATCCGGCAGCGCGAGTTCATCGCGCGCGGTGGTCAGCACACAGACCGGTGCCGCGGACTCGAGGATGTAGGCGGTGCGATCGGCCGGATGATCCGGGTCGATCGGCACGTACGCGCCACCGGCGCGCAGCACCGCGTGCATACCGATGACCAGTTCCAGCGAGCGCCGCATGCCAAGGGCGACAAGCGATTCCGGGCCGACGCCGTCGGCGATCAGGAACCGCGCCAGGCGGTTGACGCGCTCGCCGAATTCGGCGTAGGTCAGCGTCGCGCCCTCGAATTCCAGGGCGATATTGTCCGGCGTCAGCGGGATCTGTGCGTCCAGCAGATCCGGCAGCGTAGTGGTCGGGACCTGATGTCCCGCCGAATTCCATTCCACCAGGGTGCGAGTGCGTTCGGCGGCGGTGGTGATGGGCAGACCCCACACCCGCTGCTCGGCGCTCGCGGCCAGGAAGTTGTCGAAGAACTCCAGGAAACGCGAATGATGCTGACGCGTCTCGTCTTCGGTGTACAGGTTCGGGTTGGTCTCGAAGTCGATGTGGTTCCGGGTGCCCGCCACCGACTGGTAGAAGTTGATGCCCAGATCCTCGATGGAACCGGTGGACAGCACGCTGTACTCACCGGTGACCGGGCCCAGGGTCACCTCGTTGTGGAACAGCATGATGTTGACCCAGGGTCCGAAGAACTCCCGGTTCACCACGCCCTCGCCCGCGCTGTCGCGGCGAATGTCCTCGTGCCGGTAGCGCTGATGCCGCAGCGCGCCGGAGATCTCGACGGTGACCTGTTTGACCAGCTCGTCGATGGTGGTGCCGTGCCCGACCCGCAGGCGCAGCGGCACGATGTTCGATGCCGCGCCACCCGAGCGGCGCATGGCCGCGGTGGTGCGCGCGGTCACCGGCAGCGACAGGATGACGTCCTCGGTGCCGGTCCACTGCGCCAGATAACCCGCGAAACCGGCCACCAGCAGCACCGCCGGAGACGAATCATGAACGGCCACCGCGGTATCGAGCAGTGCGCTCTGATCATCGGTGAGCGAGGCGGAGGCGACGCTGTTCATCGCGGCCGGGGGCGCGCTGCGCCCGGACAGAGATGTCCCCTCTTCCAGACCGGCCACTCGCTCGGCCCAGTGCGCCTTGTCCCCGGTGAAGCGGGTGCTCTCGCGGTACGCGAACTCCTGCTCGACCATGGTGCGCAGCGGGGTCGCCTTGGAGGCGGCGGGTTCCTCGCCGTTGTAGCGCGCGGTGTAGATCTCCGCGACGCGACCCAGGTAGGTCATGGCGCTGAAACCGTCGAGCACGATGTGGTGCACGCGGGCGTACCAGTAGTAGTGGTCCTCGCCCACCTGGATCATCGCCGAGCGGATCAGGCGATCCTCGGTGATGTTCAGCGGCCGGCTGTAGTCGGCGCGCATCCACTCCAGGGCGGCCGCGCGCGGATCCTCGGCATCGCGGACATCGACCTGATAGATCGTGCGGTCCAGCGACTCGTCGATCAGCTGCAGCGGTTCGCCATTGCGCTCGATGATGCGCAGGAAGCCCGAACCCACCTCGAGCGAGCCGTCGACCATGGCCTGCTCCAGGAGCGGAACGTCGATCACACCGCGCAGTTCGACGTACTGCGCGATATTGATCGGCACCTGCGGGTCGAGATGCTGGGCGTACCAAATGCCCAGCTGAGCAGGCGACAGCGGAAACGCCTCGCCCGATCCCGGCGCGATTTCGCTGCCAGCTTCGCCGTTGCCGCCGAAATCTAGCCGGTCCAACCCAAACCTCGCTTCTGGAACACCACAGCGCTCCCCACCGAAAACCCGAACAGGACGCCACACCAGCCAGGGTGGCGTCCGATGCTCGGGGCTCACTTCACGTATTTTTGAGATCCCCTGGGCTATCTACCCAGTCGACCGAACTTGTTACATGGGCGTACGAACGTCCAATGGACTTCCGGCCGCTATCGGCACAATGCTGCTGAACACCCGGACCAATCTACCGGCAGCTTGCAACCCCTAACGAAGAAGCACCATAGCTGCGAACTATCACCGCATTTCGCGGTCTCAGCCAGTGATATGCGTCCTGTCCCGGGCGGGGTCATAGAGGTGTGACTGGGCGCAATCCACCGATTTCGCCAGTGCGCGACCGACCAGGATGACCGCCGCCTGACGCAGATCGGCGGCCTCGACGCGGTCCGCGATATCGGTCAGCGTGCCGCGCAGGACCAGCTGATCGGGCTGACTGGCCCGGTAGACGACCGCGACCGGACAGTCGTTCCCATAGTCGGGAATCAGCTCATCGGCGAGGGCTCGGATGCGGGTGATAGCGAGATGCAATACCAGGGTCGCGCGGGTGCGGGCGAAGTTGGACAGCGCCTCCGAGTCGGGCATCGCGGTGGAACGGGCCTGCGTGCGCGTGAGCACGACGGACTGGGTCAGCTCGGGGACCGTCAGTTCGGTGCCCAGCAGCGCCGCCGCGGCCGCGTAGGCGGGAACGCCCGGGGTGACATCCCAGGGCACACCGGCGGCGTCCAGCCTGCCGGTCTGCTCGGATAGCGCCGAATATATGGACGGATCACCCGAACACAGCCGGGCGACGTCCTTGCCCGCGGCCGTGGCGCGCACGCAGTGCTCGATGATCCGATCCAGATCCAGGCCCTGGGTATCGATGAGTTCGGCATCGGGCGCGCAGTGCGCCAGCACCTCGGGGTCGAGATAGGTCCCGGCGTAGAGACAGACGGGCGACTCGCGCAGCAGACCCACCGCGCGCACCGTCAGCAGGTCCGCGGCTCCGGGTCCGGCCCCGATGAAGTGCACAGTCATGCCGCCGAGTCTGGCATTGCCCCGGCCCGCCGCCGTCTCGCACCCCCGCACCCCCGCGGCCGGGCGTGCGGACGGGTCTCAGTCGCTGACGTTGAAGGCGGCGGTCACCTTGGTGGGCACCAGGCGCACCACCAGCTCGCCCGCGACCCCATTGCGTTTGCCGAATTCCTCGGCCCGGTCCGCTCCCATATAGCGAGCGCCTATCAGCGTGGCGGTGCGCACCAGTTCGCCCAGATCCTCGGAGACCTCCGCCTTGCCCTGCACCTGGACATAGCCGTAGGGGGCGGCCTCGAGATCGACGACCATGGTCAGGCGGCCGTCGCGAGCGATGGACCTGCCCTTGGCCGAGGTCGCACCGGTATTGAAAACGACGGCGTCACCATCGAGGACGAACCAGACCGGGGTGACGAGCGGACGTCCATCGGCCGCGATGAACGCGACCTTGCCGGTGCGGGTGCCCTCGGAGAGGAATTCGCGCACTTCGGGATCGGAGAGGGAAGCCATGGACCCACCGTAGGGTCAGATGGCCCCGCGTTCGCGAGCACGCGCCACGGCGGAGGTCCGCGATTTCACACCGAGCTTGGCGTAGATGTGCACGAGGTGCGATTTCACCGTGGTCTCGCTCAGGAACAGGCGGCGGCCGATCTCACGATTGGAATGCCCGTCCGCGACCAGCCGGAGCACCTCGATCTCGCGCGGGCTCAGCGTGGTGTCGGGTTTGCGGACGCGAGTCATCAGCCGCGAGGCCACCGACGGGGACAGCACGCTCTCGCCCTCGGCCGCCGAACGGACCGCGGCCAGCAATTCCGAGGGCGGGGTGTCCTTGAGGATGTAGCCGACCGCGCCCGCCTCGATGGCGCCGAGGATATCGGCGTCGGTGTCATAGTTGGTGACCACCAGCACATTCGGCGGATCGGGCAGTTCGCGCAGGGCCGCGGTGGCGTCCGCACCGGACTTGCCCGGGCCGAAGCGCAGATCCATCAGCACCAGATCGACCCGGGTGGTGGAACAGAACGCGACGGCCTCCTCGGCGGTGGCGACCTCGCCGATCACATCGATCTCCGCACCGGAATCGCTTTCCGCCGCACCGGAATCCAGTAGGGCGCGCAGGCCCGCGCGCACGATGGCGTGATCGTCGGCGAGCAGGATGCGAATCATTCGTCCTCCAGCGGAAGTCACTGCTCCTCCAGCGGGAACGAGACGGTGACGGCGGTATGACCGGGTTCGGACTCCACCTCCATGGTGCCGCCCTGCTGCTCCACTCGATTGCGCATGGCGGTGAGACCGAAACTGCCGGAAGGCGATTGGGCCAGCACCTCGGGAGCGATGCCGATGCCGTCGTCGACCACATCCAGGTGCACGGCGTCACCGGCGTAGGTGAGGGTGACCCGCATACGCTGCGCCTGTGCGTGCCGCACCACATTCGAGACCGCGCCCTGCGCGATGCGCACCAGGGCGGCCTCGATGGGCATGGGCAGCGCGTGCGGATCGCCCTCGACCAGCATTTCGGCGTGCAGGCCGGGGGCGGTGGCGCGCTGCGTGATTCGGGTGAGCGCGCCCGCGAGGGATTGGCCTTCCAGGGCGGCCGGGGTGAGTTCGGCTATGAGATGGCGGGTTTCGACCAGGCTGTCGGCGGCGGTTTCGCGGGCGAGCCGAATCTTGGCCAGTGCCGGGTGATCCGGGGCCGCGCGCTCCACCGCGTGCAGCAGCAGTTGAATGCTGCTCAGACCCTGGGCGACGGTGTCGTGGATCTCCTGGGCCAGGCGTTCGCGCTCGGCCATCTTGCCCGCGGTGCGCTCCTGTTCCGCGAGAGTGTTTCTGGTGGTGAGCAATTCGTCGATCAGGCGCTGGCGTTCGGCGGCCTCGCGGAACAGCGCCTCATAGCCGAGGCCGATGCCGACCGCCACCAGCGCGCCCAGCAGCGGGCCGATGATGCCGCCGAAGGTCCAGCCGCGATGCAGGGCGAAGCCGACCACCGACACCACCGTGGTGACGGTGACCGCCACCAGGCCCCAGTTACGGGGCAGCAGATGCAGATACAGGAAGAACAGGCCGAAGACGAGATAGACCGCCTCGGGCACGAAGGCCACCAGCACCAGCCACAGCACGGTCAGCACGACCAGCCACACCCGTGCGGCCACCAGCCTGCGGCGGAACAGGCCACCGGCGAAGTAGACCCCGAGGAATGCCCCGGACAGCACCACCACCAGATAGGGGTGCGCGTCGGCGATGATGGCCCGCGCCGCCACCACCGCCGTCAGCGCCACCACCAGCGCGTGCAGACCCAGCTGCACGGCGGAAAGGACGGGGGTGAGGGGCGATCGATGCACGTCGACCAGCTTATGTCGGGCAACCGCACCGGCATCCATCGAAAGTAGGAAACGCCGGACCACCGTTGGCTGGGGCCGGATTCGTCCCGCGGCGCGATGGATTCGCCGGGCATCCGCACCAGAGTGGAGTCATGTTCGTAGCACTCCGGGATCTGCGGGCCGCCCGCGGCCGCTTCCTGCTCATTGCCCTCGTGGTGACCATGGTCGCGCTGCTCGTCAGCTTCTTGAGCGGGTTGACCGCCGGGCTCGGGCACCAAAACATTTCGGCCATCCAATCGTTGCAGACCGGCACGGTCGTCTTCGCGGACACCGGGTCGGCGGCCTCCTTCGACTCCTCCACGCTCAGCGATGAGCAGGTGCGGGCCTGGCAGTCCGCCGCCGGATCGGACGGGACCGTCGACCCGATCGGCATCAGCCGGACCCGGGCCACGCACGATGGGGCCTCCCCCGCGCAGGTCGCACTGTTCGGGGTGCAGGGGACGCCGTTCGGCAATCGTGTGGCAACCGATGCCGGGCAGGTGGTGCTGTCCAAGGCCGCCGCCAAGGATCTCGAGGCCGGGCCGGGTGACACCGTCGCGCTGGGCGCGGGGAACTTCACCGTGCGGAGCGTGACCGAGGACGACTGGTACGCGCACACCCCGGTGGTGTGGATGACGCTCGGCGATTGGCAGACGCTCAATCCGCGCTCGGGTGCGGCGACCATCATGGCGGTCTCCGGGGTGCACGACGAGTCCGCGATCAACGCGGCGGCGCACACCACCACGACCTCGTCCAAGGGTTCGCTGTCGGCCATGAGTTCGTATCAGGCCGAGAACGGTTCGCTGACCTTGATGACGGGCATGCTGTTCGCCATTTCGGCGCTGGTGATCGGCGCGTTCTTCACGGTGTGGACGGTGCAGCGCACCCCCGATATCGCCACGCTGAAAGCCCTCGGCGCGACCACCGGTTCACTGGTCCGGGATGCGCTGGGTCAGGCGCTGGTGGTGCTGGTCGCCGGTGTCGGTGTCGGCGTGGGGATCACCGCGCTGGCGAGCCTATTCCTCGGTGACGCACTGCCTTTCGTGCTCAGCGTGAGCACCACGCTCTTCCCCGCGGCCGCGCTCATTCTGCTCGGCCTGCTCGGCGCGGCCTTCGCGCTGCGCTTCCTCGCCACCACCGATCCGCTCACCGCCCTCAACCAGGCGCGCTGATCACCTTGTCCCCCAGGAGTTTTGCGATGACCAACGCCCTCACGGTCGCCGACCTCACCCTCACCTTCCCGGACGGCGGCGAGCGCATCACCGCGCTGAAGCAGGTGAACCTCGCGGTGCGCGGCGGCGAGATCGCCGCCATCACCGGGCCGTCCGGCTCCGGCAAATCCACACTGCTGGCTACGGTGTCGACGCTCATCCGGCCCGACTCGGGGCGCATCGAGCTCGAAACCTCCGGTGGCACGGTGGATCTGGCGCAGCTGAGCCGTCGCGACGCCACCACCCTGCGGCGGAACTCCATCGGCATCGTGTTCCAGCAATCCAATCTGGTTCCGGCGCTGACCGCGCTCGAACAGCTGGAGGCCATGGTCCATCTCGGGCAGACCTTCTTCGTCTCCCCCGCCCGTCGCCGCGAAGCCCGTTCGCACGCAAGGGAACTCCTCGACGCGGTCGGCCTCGCCGGTCAGGAGAACAAGCGTCCCGCCCAGCTCTCCGGCGGTCAGCGCCAGCGCGTCAATATCGCTCGCGCCCTGATGAACAATCCGGCCCTGCTGGTCATCGACGAGCCGACCAGCTCCCTCGACCAGGAGCGCGGGGCGGCCATCATCGACCTGATCGTGCGCATCTCCCGCGAGCACAATGCCGCCACCCTGCTGGTCACGCACGATCGCGCGCACCTGCATCAGATGGACACCGTGCACCGCATGGTCGACGGCAGCCTGACCCTGGAGTCCGAGCACCGAGCCGCCCACGCGGTCTGACAGGATCGAGCGGCTTCCGCGCGCCGAGCCCGGTAGCCGCGCCGATCCCGAAGGACCGTCATGGAACTCGTGACATCGCTACCCGCCGACACACCCCTGTCGGAGGTGGCGACACGAATCCGCCGGATAGAGGCCCTGGGCTTCGATACCGTGCACATCTCCGAAACCGTGCGCGATCCCTTCGGCGTCTGCGCCCTCGCGGCCGAACACAGCACCGCCCTGACCATCCGGACCAGCATGGTGGTCGCCTTCCCCCGCAGCCCCATGCTCACCGCCTACGCCGCCTGGGATCTGGCCCGCTTCTCCGGCGGCCGCTTCCAGCTAGGCATAGCCTCCCAGGTCAGGGGCAATATAGTCGGCCGCTACTCCACCCCTTGGACCGATCCGGTAGCCCAGCTCTCGGACTACGCCGCCGCCCTCCGCGCCATCTTCGAGTCCTTCCAGACCGGCTCGCGCCTGGACCATCACGGCTCGCACTACGAATTCACCCGCCTGCAGCCATATTTCAACCCCGGTCCCTTGGACGTGACCCCGCCGTCCCTCTGGATGGGCGGCGTAGGCCCGCGCATGTGCGAGCTGGCCGGGGCGGCGGCGGACGGCTTCGTGGCCCACCCGACGGGTTCACATCCGCTCTCCCTCGCCGATCGGGTGCTGCCCGCCCTCCACATCGGCGCGCAGCGAGCCCGGCGCACCGACGGCGGCCCCCGAATCATCGTGGTCCCCAAGATGATCACCGGTCCCGACGCCGAATCCCTGGCGGAGTCCCGCGAGCGGCTGCGCTCGGAATTGGCCTTCCTCTACTCCACCCCGGCCTACCGGGGCACCCTCGATCTTGTCGGCCATCCCGAGACCGCCGATCGCCTGAGCGCCGCCGCGCACGCCGGCGCATGGACCGACCTGCCCGCCATCCTGACCGATGACGTACTGGAAACCCTTGTCCCCGAAGCGGTCTACGCCGATCTGCCGACGGTGCTGGACCGCTGGTACGGCTCGTACTGCGATGGCATAGCGCTGCAGATCCCGCCGACCACCGATAGCGATGATGAATTTCGCGACATGCTCACCGAATTGCGCGGTCCCCGCAGCGGCACCTACCCACAGGCGTAATAGCGTCCACACACCGCGGGAACACGGGTGGGAGAATCTGATCGCCTGACCTATCACTACGGCGGGACGGACGTCTCCATGGATTTTCACGTGCCGATCATCGATATCGCGCCGTACGTCGGCGGCGGGGACGCCACGGCCCGGCGCGCCGTCGCACGGCGGATCGACGAGGCCGCTCGTACGGTCGGGTTCATGCAGATCGTCGGGCATGGGGTGCCCGGATCGGTGATCGACGGATTCGCCGGTGCGCTGGACGAGTTCTTCGCCCTGGATCTGGAGACCAAGAAGCGGTATCGCACTCCGCCCGAGATCAATCGGGGCTATTCGCCGCCCAAGAGTGAAAGCTTGAGTTTGAGCCTCGGCGTGGAATCGGCGACCCGGATGAACGATTTCTTCGAGGCGTTCAATATCGGCGCATCGCTCGCCGATTACCCGGGCCTGGATCTACCGGCGGCCGACTACGCGGAAAACGTGTGGCCGCAGGAGGTTCCGGGGTATCGGGTGCCCGTCGAGGCGTACTACGCCGAGGCCGCGCGGGTGGCGCGCACCCTCACCACCGCCTTCGCCGATGCGCTCGAACTGCCCGCCGGGTACTTCGGCGGCTATACCGATCATTCCCTCGATGTGCTGCGCATGAACAATTACGCGCTCCCGCCCGGCACCGTCGATCTGGACGGCGATCTGATCGGGATGGGCGAACATACCGACTACGGCATCGTCACCGTGCTGTGGGCCGATCAGGCACCCGGATTGCAGGTGCTCGGCGCGGACGGCCGCTGGCATGACGTACAGCCCGCCGACGGCGCTCTCCTGGTGAATCTCGGTGATCTCATGGCCCGCTGGACCAATGAGCGCTGGCTGTCCACGCTGCACCGGGTCAAGCCGCCGATCGTGGACGGCACGATTCAGCGCCGGCGCAGCGCCGCGTATTTCCACGACGGCAATATCGACGCGCTCATCGAGACGCTGCCGTCCTGCGTCGGTGAGGGCAGCGAATACGAGCCGGTGACGGTCGCCGACCACATCCGCGCCAAGCTGGCGGGATCGCGTGCGGGACTGCCGAATACCAATGCGGGCCGCGAGGCCGCCCGGGTGCTGGCGGCGGCCGAACCCGAATCCGCGCTGCGCGGCCGGAACGCATGACAGCTCACCCCGGCGTCCGCACCATTCGGATGATCGCGAAATGGGGTGTTGGGGTGGAGGTTACGAGGTGGTCATTTTGAGGGAATAGCGTTCTCGGAATTCGCAGTTCTCGGATGAGGAGGGGTTGCGATGCGGGATACGCTTCCTAGTAAGAGGCAGGTTTTGCTGGCTTGCCGGGGGTCCGGCTTTCCGGGGCATCCGGTACTTAGTGCGGCTCATGAATTGACGGAGTTGCACGGGCGGAAGATGGCTGCCGGGCCGGATGTCTGCGGTGAACTCGATAGTCTGCGAGATGAATTGGTGCACAGCATCGATTGCTGGGTCACCTCGCGGCTGCCACCTTCACATGGGGCGGCGCGGGTGCATACCGAGACCATGGGGGCGGTTATCGACCGGCTCGCGCAGTTGACGGCGCACGCCTATGAGGCGCTCGCCCATGCCTCGGGGCCGGAATTGACGCGCATTTGGGAAAGGCTGGCCGAATTAGCCGTCGGCTATGAGGATTTGGCGTCCGAAGTGTGTTCCGGACGACGACGGTTACCCGGCGCGCATTGAGCGGCCGGGTCGTCGATTGCGGAAAATTGTTCGGGTTTCCGCTATTTCGGCGGGGTATGTTGCGCATACCAGGTCAGCAATGCCGGATCGTCCACCGCGGTGGGGGCCACCACCCTGGATAGTTCCGCACCCTGGAAGAGTTTCTTGAGCGGGACTTCGAGTTTCTTGCCGGTGCGGGTGTGCGGAATGCCGGGGGCGACGATGATTTCGTCGGGGACGTGCCGCGGGGACACCTCGGCGCGAATGGCGGCGTTGATGCGCGCCTTGACCTCATCGGTGAGTTCCACGCCGGGGGCGGGCACCACGAACAGCGGCATCCAGTAGCGGCCCTCGGGCAGTTCGATGCCGAGCACCAGTGCCTCGGCCACCTCGGGGAGCGCCTCCACGACCTGGTAGATATCGGCGCTGCCCATGCGGATGCCGTGCCGATTCAGGGTGGAATCGGAGCGGCCGTGCACGGTGATGCTGCCGTGGTCGTTGACGGTGATCCAGTCGCCGTGCCGCCAGACGCCGGGGTACATATCGAAATACGCGTCGTGGTAACGGGATCCGTCGAGATCGTCCCAGAAGTGCACGGGCATGGAGGGCATCGGTTTGGTGATGACGAGTTCGCCGACCTCACCGCGCACCGGATGGCCCTTCTCGTCCCAGGCGTCCAATGCCACGCCCAGGTAGGGGGCGGAGAGTTCACCGGGCCACACCGGGACGGTGCGCACACCGCCGATGAAGGCCGAGACCACATCGGTGCCGCCGCTGATGGAGGCGACCGGAATATGCTCACCGACGTTGTCGCGCAACCAGAGTGAGGAGGACGGCGGCAGCGAGGAACCGGTGATGCCGACCATGCGCAGCGCCGACAGATCGTGATCGCGGCGCGGTACCACCCCCGCCTTGATACAGGCCAGCACATAGCCCGGACTGGTGCCCACCACCGTCGCGCCGGTGCGAGCGGCTATGGCCCACAACGCATCCGTGGTCGGCGCGGACGGGCTGCCGTCGTAGGTGACGATGGTCGCGCCCACCAGCAATCCGGCGATCTGGAAATTCCACATCATCCAGCTCGGGCTGGTGTACCAGAAGAAGGTGTCGTCGCGCCCGATATCGGATTGCAGGGCAACGGCTTTCAAATGCTCCAGCAGCACCCCGCCGTGACCGTGCACGATGCCCTTGGGTTTGCCGGTGGTGCCGGAGGAGTACAGCACCCACAGCGGATGTTCGAAATCCACCGGCGCGATATCGATTTCGCCACCGGGTGCGTCGAGCAGCTCATCCCAGGCGAGTACATCGGGCAGGGTCGCCCCGATGCGCGATACCAGCACGGTGGCGGCCAGTGACGGCAACCCCGCCCGCAGCGCCTCGATATCGGCGGTCTTATCGTGGTCCTTGCCGCCGAAGCGATAGCCGTCGGCGGTGACCAGCACCTTGGGTTTCAGCTGACCGAGCCGGTCCAGCGCGGCCTGCGCGGAATAGTCCTGACCGCAGGCGCTCCAGACGGCTCCGATACTGGCCGTGGCCAGGAACGCGATCACGGCCTGCGGGATATTCGGCAGATAGCCCGCGACCCGATCACCCCGGCCCACACCGAGTTCCCGCAGGGCACGGGCGAAAGCCGCGGTGCCGCTCAGCAATTCGGCCCAGGACAGCTCGATGACGCTGCCGTCCTCGTCCACGCCGAGAATGGCGGGCCGATCGGTGCGCGCCTGCCGCACCACCTGTTCGACATAGTTCAGCTGCGCCGCCGGAAACCATTTGGTGCCGGGCATTTCGGTGGAGACGAGCACCGCGCCGGTGCGCTCCCCCAGTTCGAAATAGTCCCAGAGCGCACCCCAGAAGCCCGCCACATTGTCGACCGACCACTGCCAGAGCGAGTGGTAGTCCGGAAACGATTCCCCCGTCCGCGCCGTCACGAACGCCGCGAAATCGGTGACCCGCGCCCCGGCGATATCGGCCGCGGACGGCATCCACTGTGGTTCCACCTGCACTACCTCCTACGACGCGAATCCGGCGCTGTCCGCGACCTGCGCGCGCTGCACGATTCGCTCGGCATGCCGGATGACCGGCATATCCACCATGCGGCCCTCGAAGGTGAACACACCCCGATGGTTCGGCACCTCGGCCAAAAGCCTTTGCGCCCAATCGACTTCCTTGGGCACCGGTGCGTAGGCGCGCCGGATGACCGGAATCTGACTCGGATGAATAGCGACCTTGGCGTCGAAGCCGACGGCGACCGCGTCCTCGGACTCCGCCGCCAGCCCATCCAGATCCGGGATATTCAGGAACACCGAATCGAGTGCGAATTTGCCATATGCCTTGGCCGCCAACAGCGATTGCGAGCGCACATGCAGCGCCACATCCCGATAGCCGCCGTCGGCGTGCCTGCTGGAATTGCCGCCCAGCGCCGCGACCAGATCCTCCGCGCCCCACATGACGCCGATGGCATTGCGCACCATGACCGCTCGCCCGACCGCCATCGCGCCCAGCGGGGATTCGATGAGCGCGATCACCTCGTAATCGGCCAGCCGGGTAATCTGTTCCGCCGATTCGCATTTGGGGAGCATGAGCCGCCGGTACTCGGTGCGCAGCAGGGCGTCCAGATCGAGCATGTGCTCGACGGTGCCCGCCGCGTTCACCCGGATGACGGTGCGTTCGGGATCCTGCGGGGTGGCGATCAGCGCCTCGCGGGCGGCCGCCTTATCCGCTTCGGCCACACCGTCTTCCAGATCGATGATCACCACATCGGCCGCGGCGGCGGCCTTGGCGTAGCGCTCGGGGCGATCCGCGGGACAGAACAGCCACGCCGGTCCGGGCAGCTCCCAGCTCATCTATTTCTGCTTTCTCACCAGGGTTTTGCGGACGGCCGTCGCCACCACGTCCCCGTGTTGATTGCGGCCGGTGTGCGCGAAGGTCACGATGCCCTCCCCGGGACGGCTCTTGGATTCCCGCAGGTCGGTGACCACGGTTTCGGCGTACAGCGTGTCGCCGTGGAAAAGCGGTTTGGGAAAGGCGATTTCGGAGAAGCCGAGATTGGCCACGATGGTGCCCTGGGTCAGCTGCGCCACCGACAGGCCCACCAGGGTGGACAGGGTGAACATGGAGTTCACCAGCACCTGCCGGAACGGCTCCTGGGTGGCGGCGAACGCCGCGTCAAGATGCATCGCCTGGGTGTTCATGGTGAGCGTCGTGAACAGCACATTGTCGGCTTCGGTAATCGTGCGGCCGGGCCGGTGCTCGTACACCACACCGGTTTCGAACTCCTCGAACCACAGGCCGCGCTGAACGATCCGGCGCGCCTGCGAATCCTGTTCGGTCACAGACCCAGCTCCCGCCCGATAAGCATCAACTGCACCTCCGTGGTGCCCTCGCCGATCTCGAGAATCTTGCTGTCGCGATAGTGCCGTGCCACAGCATATTCGTTCATGAAGCCGTAGCCGCCGAAAATCTGGGTGGCGTCCCGGGCATTGTCCATGGCGGCCTCGCTGGCCACGAGTTTCGCGATCGAGGCCTGCTTCTTGAACGGCTTACCGGACAGCATGAGCGCGGCAGCGTCGTAGTAGGCGGTGCGGGCCATATGCGCGCGCACCTCCATGCGGGCGATCTTGAAGGCAATGGCCTGATTGCTGCCGATCGGGCGGCCGAACGCCTCACGCTCCTTGGCGTATTTGACGCTCTCGTTCACGCAGCCCTGTGCCGCGCCGACCGACAGCGCGGCGATGGCGATCCGGCCCTCGTCGAGAATGCGCAGGAAGTTGGCGTAACCGCGGCCGCGTTCGCCGAGCAGGTTCTCGGCCGGGACGCGCACATCGGTGAAGCTCAGCGGATGAGTGTCCGAGGCGTTCCAGCCGACCTTGTTGTACGCGGGCTCGGCCACGAATCCGGGGGTGTCGGCGGGCACGATGATCGTGGAGATCTCCTTCTTGCCCTCGGTCGTGCCGGTCACCGCGGTGACGGTCACCAGCCGGGTGATATCGGTGCCCGAATTGGTGATGAACTGCTTGCTGCCGTTGATGATCCAGCTGTCGCCGTCCTGAACGGCGGTGGTGCGGGTGCCGCCCGCGTCACTGCCCGCGCCGGGTTCGGTGAGCCCGAACGCGCCGAGCGCGCGCCCGCTGGCGAGCAATGGCAGCCACTCCTGCTTCTGCTTGTCATTGCCGAAGCGGTAGATCGGCATGGCCCCCAGCGAGACACCGGCCTCGAGGGTGATGGCCACGCTCTGATCGACCTTGCCGAGCTCCTCCAGAGCCAGGCAGAGCGCGAAGTAGTCGCCGCCCATACCGCCGAACTCCTCCGGGAACGGCAGGCCGAACAGGCCCATATCCGCCATGCCCGCGATGACCTCGTACGGGAAGCTGTGCTCCGCATCGTGTTTCGCGGCGACCGGGGCCACCACCTGATTGGCGAAATCGCGGACGGTGAGCGCCAGTTCGCGATATTCGTCCGGCAGCGTTCCGGTGGACAGGAAGTCGGTCATGACGCGGTGTTCTCCTGGGAATCGGCGGTGATGATGCGGGCCAGCAGCTCTTCCAGCTTGACCTGGGCACCGGGCTCGACGAGCACCTCCACCCGACCGGCCACGGGGGCGGTGAGGGTGTGCTCCATTTTCATGGCTTCGACAATGACGATCGGGGCCCCGGCCTCGACCTCGCTGCCGTGTACCGCGGGCACGGCGATGACCGAACCCGGCATGGGACTCTTGATTTCGGCATCGCCGATGTGTTCGCCGCCGCCGCGGATATCGGCCTCGGCGACCTCGCGCAGCTGGGCGACGCCGGTGGCGTCGGCCACCCAGAGCTGACCGTCACCGGTGGCGACGCGGTAGCGGGTGCGCAGGCCGTCGAGGGTGAGGGTGAGCCATTCGGCATCGGAAGTGGCGGTGAGGGAATGCTTTTCGCCGTCCGCTACCCATGCGAGCGCATTGCCGGGCGTGCCCGACAGATAGACGTGCGCGGTGCGATCGCCGCCGGTGAGCCGGAATACGGTGGGCGCGTGCGCGCCGATCCGCCAGCCGTTCGGCGTCGCCCACAGATCGGCCGCCGCGCTCGGCCACCGGCGCAACCAGAGATCCGTTGCCGCGGCGATGAATTGGGCATCGGAGACCACCGGCGGGCCGTAGTCGACCACCCGCCGGTCCAGCAGGGCGGTATCCAGATTTCCGGCCCGCACATCGGCGTCCGCGAGCAGGAAGCGCAGGAAGTCGATATTGTCCCGCACGCCCAGAATCTGGGTATCACGAAGCGCCGCATCGAGTTTCGATATCGCGGTGGCGCGATCCCCCGCGTGCGCGATGACCTTGGACAGCATCGGGTCGTAGTCGGTGCCGACCACCGTTCCGGCGCGGAGGCCCGAATCCACCCGCACGCCCTTGCCTTCCGGCTCGGACAGCGCGAGCACGGTGCCGCCGGTGGGCAGGAAGCCCCGGCCCGGATCCTCGGCGTACACGCGCGCCTCGATGGCGTGCCCGGTCAGCTTGATGTCCTCCTGGCTGACCGCCAGCTTCTGCCCGGCCGCGATGCGCACCTGGCATTCCACCAGATCCACGCCGGTGACCAGTTCGGTGACCGGATGCTCCACCTGCAGCCGGGTATTCATCTCCATGAAGAAGAACTCGTCCGGCTTATCGGCCGAGACGATGAATTCCACGGTGCCCGCGCCCACGTAGTCGACGCTGCGCGCGGTATTGCAGGCCGCCGCGCCGATGCGGGCGCGGGTGCGCGGGTCCAGCAGCGGTGACGGCGCTTCCTCGATCACCTTCTGGTGGCGGCGCTGCAGACTGCATTCACGCTCGCCCAGATGCAGCACCTGACCGAATTCATCGGCGAGGATCTGCACCTCGATATGCCTGGGGCGGTTCACGAATCGCTCCAGGAACAGGGTGTCGTCACCGAAGGCCGAACCGGCCTCGCGGCGCGCGCTGAGCAGGGCCTCGGGCAGCAGCGCCGGATCCTCGACCCGGCGCATACCCTTGCCGCCACCACCGGCGGACGGTTTGACCAGCACGGGATAGCCGATTTCCGTTGCCGCCTCGATCAATTCGGCATCGGTGAGACCGGGGCGGGCGATACCGGGCACGACGGGGACGCCGTACGCGGAGACCGCGTTCTTGGCGGCGATCTTGTCGCCCATGATCTCGATGGCCCGGGCGGGCGGACCGAGGAAGACGATATCGGCCGCGTCCAGCGCCGCCGCGAAAGCCGCGTTCTCCGAGAGGAATCCGTAGCCGGGGTGCACGGCCTGCGCGCCCGAGCGCACCGCCGCGTCCACCACCTTGGCGATATCCAGATACGACTCGCGGGCCGGGGCCGGTCCGAGCCGGACCGCGATATCGGCCTCGTGCACGTGCCGGGCGTTCACATCGGCATCGCTATACACCGCGACCGAGCGAATTCCCATGGCGCGCAAGGTGCGGATGACCCGCACCGCGATTTCCCCGCGATTGGCGACCAGCACCGTATCGAAGGCGACGGGGTGAGCTTTGTTCATCAAGGCGATCACATCCTGAAGACGCCGTAGGAGACGTCCTCCAGCGGCGCTTGCGCGCACGCCGAAAGCGCCAGGCCGACAACTGTTCTGGTATCGGCGGGATCGATGACGCCATCGTCCCAGAGCCGGGCCGTGGAGTAGTACGGATTGCCCTGCGCCTCGTACTGATCGCGGATAGGGGCCTTGAAAGCCTCCTGATCCTCGTCCGACCACGGCTTGCCGGAGCCGTCCAGCTGATCGCCGCGCACGGTCGCGAGCACGGAGGCGGCCTGCTCGCCGCCCATCACCGAGATGCGCGCGTTCGGCCACATCCACAGGAAGCGCGGCGAATACGCGCGCCCGCACATGGAGTAGTTGCCCGCGCCGTAGGAGCCGCCGATGACCACGGTCAGCTTGGGCACCCGTGCGCAGGCCACCGCGGTGACCATCTTCGCGCCGTGCTTGGCGATACCGCCCGCCTCGTAATCGCGGCCGACCATGAAGCCGGTGATGTTCTGCAGGAACAGCAGCGGGATCTTGCGCTTATCGCAGAGTTCGATGAAATGCGCGCCCTTCATGGCGGATTCGGCGAACAGCACGCCGTTATTGGCCACGATGCCGACCGGATGGCCGTGGATGTGCGCGAAGCCGGTGACCAGGGTGCGGCCGTATTCGGCCTTGAACTCGGCGAATTCGCCGCCGTCGACCATGCGGGTGATGACATCGCGGACGTCGTAGGGCGTCCGGAGATCAACGGGGACAATGTCGTACAGCTCGTCCTGCGGCGCGATGGCGTCGACCGTGGGCCGGACCTCCCACGGCGTCGGCGTCTTCGGGCCGAGCGTGGCGATGATGTTCCGCACGATGCGCAGTGCGTCCTGATCGCTCTCGGCCAGATGATCGGTGACACCGGAAGTGCGCGAATGCAATTCGCCGCCGCCCAGTTCCTCGGCGGTGACCACTTCGCCGGTGGCGGCCTTCACCAGCGGCGGGCCGCCCAGGAAGATGGTGCCCTGATTGCGCACGATGACGGTCTCATCGCTCATGGCGGGGACGTACGCGCCGCCCGCGGTGCAGGAGCCCATGACCGCGGAGATCTGCGCGATCCCCTTGGCGCTCATATTCGCCTGGTTGAAGAAGATGCGGCCGAAGTGCTCGCGATCGGGGAAGACCTCATCCTGCTTGGGCAGGAACGCACCGCCCGAGTCGACCAGGTAGATACACGGCAGGTTGTTCTGCAGCGCCACCTCCTGCGCGCGCAGATGCTTCTTGACCGTCATCGGGTAGTAGGTGCCGCCCTTGACCGTGGCGTCATTGGCGATGATCACGCATTCGCGCCCGGAGACCCGGCCGATACCGCCGATCACGCCCGCGCCCGGGCATTCATCGCCGTACAGCCCGGTGGCCGCCAGCGGCGACAGCTCCAGGAACGGCGAGCCGGGATCGAGCAGCTGATCCACCCGCTGCCGCGGTAGCAGTTTGCCGCGGGCCAGATGCCGCTCGCGGGCCTTGTCCGGTCCGCCCAGCGCGCTCACGGCCAAGCGCTCGCGCAGCTCTTCGACCAGTGCGTGATGCGCGGCCCGGTTCCCGGAGCGCACCTCCCCAGCCACCGTCATGACGTCATCCTCAGGCTCGGTTAATCACCAATAACTCAAATGTAAGATAATCTTCACTAACTGAGTTGTCCAGAACCGCAGGAGGGAGCCACGGTGAACAGCGCGGAAACCGTGCCCTCGGCACCGGCCGAAACCGCCGCGACGACCCGCGCCGCGCTGGCGGCAGCACCGCTCACCCGGCGCGAACAGTTGAAGGCGCAGCGGCGCGCGCAGTTGCTGGACGCGGGCGCGCGGCTGATCGCGGACCGCGGCTTCCTCGGTATGCGCCTGGACGATCTGGGCGCGGCGGCGGGTATCAGCGGCCCGGCGGTCTACCGCCACTTCCCCAATAAGGAAGCGCTGCTGGTGGAATTGCTGGTCGGCATCAGTCAGCGGCTGCTCGACGGTGGCCGGGCGGTCGCGGCGGCGGCCACCGCACCCGCCGAGGCGCTGGACGCGCTGATCGATTTCCACCTCGACTTCGCCCTGGGTGAGCCGGAACTCATTCGCATCCAGGATCGCGATCTGGAGAATCTGCCCGAAGCCGCGCGCCGCCAGGTCCGCCGCACCCAGCGCCAATATGTGGAGGTCTGGGTCGCCGTACTGCGCGAAGTCCGGCCCGACCTCCCCGAGGCGACCGCCCGCGTGCAGGCGCACGCGATCTTCGGCCTGATCAACTCCACCCCGCACAGCGCCCCGGCCGCGACCGCGACCCGCGCCCGGCCGGTGCTGCGCCGCATGGCCGTGGCCGCCCTGGTGTGATCTACACCCCGAGCGCGCTCGAATTGTGTTCAGGCACCGCGAAGTTCGCGTTCGGCGGTGCGCAGCACCATGAGGAATCCGCCTCGGATGACGGGCAGGAACAGGGTGGTGGCCAGACCGCCGCACATCGGCGAGGCGATCTCGAAGGTGGAGAACCAGCGCACGCGGGTGCCGCGAGCGACCTCCTCGAAAGCTATGAAACCTTCTTGATGTCGCAGTGGCGGAACGGATTTCAGGAGTCGATAACGCATGAGGCGCTGGGGCTCGTACTCCACGATCTCTTCGGTGAGGCGAATGAGCGGGGTCACGATCAACCGGACCGCTCCGGCACCGTGACCGGTGGTGTTGCCGGGGCGGACCAGGGTTACCCGGCGGACCATGGGTACGCGCTGATAGTTGGTCGCATCGGTGAGCCAGTCGAAGACATCCGGGAGTGGAGCCCGGATCGTGCGCTGAACATCGACCGTGCGCATGCCGGCTCCATCCTGATCTCGCCCTAACCTCTGCGCAGCCTACGAGATGGGCCGCCGATCGTAGAACGAAACGCGTGCGAAACGCCGAATCGGGTGAGCGCCTTGTGCTTTCGCCTGCAAGCACAGCCCTCCCCAACCCGGCAGGGCGGCAAAAGACCTGGTGACTACCATTACGGGCATGAATGTCGAGGAGCAGCGTGTGATCCGCCGCCGCCCGAAGAACCGGCGCGCCCAGATCGCCGCCACCTCGGCGGCCGCCTTCGGCTCGCTCGGCTATCACGGGGTGAGCATGGAGGATATCGCCGCGCGACTCGGAATCTCCTCGGCCGCACTGTATCGGCACTACCCGAGCAAGTACGCGCTGTTCCGCGAGGAGCTGCTGCGACTGGGTCAGCTCACCGTCGACGCGACCACGCCGCCGGAGGACGGCGAGGGTCTGGACCCGGCCGCACGACTGTCGAGCGTGCTGGATCGGATCATCGCCGAGACCATCGCCAATCGCGCCACGGTCACCCTGTTGCGCTGGGAGCAGCGATACCTCGACGATGCCGATCGGCAGACGCTGTCCGATCAGTTCACCGCGGCGCTGAAGGTGCTGCGCGATCTCATCGGGGCGGTGCGACCGGAGCTGGACGAACAGGATCGCGCGGTGCGCGCGGTGGCCATCTTCAGCGTGGTCAGCAGTATCGGCGACCATCACGCGGCGCTGCCGGTGAAAGCGCTGACCGCATTGCTGCATTCGGCCTGCGATGCGCTCATCGCCGCCGAACTACCGCCGCCCGGCACCGATGCCAGCCTGCCGCGGGCCACCGAGATCCCGCAGTCCTTCAAGCACGAGTTGCTGTTGAAGAAGGCCGTCGAGCTCTTCCATCAGCGCGGATACCCCAATGTGAGCGTGGAGGACATCGCCTCGGCGGCCGATCTGTCCGCGGCCTCGGCGGTGTACCGGTACTACCGGAGCAAGGGTGATCTGCTGGCGGCGGCCTTCCGGCGCGCGGCCGATCGGGTGTCCGGGGCGATCGGACCGGCGGTGTCGTCGTCCGCGACTCCGGCCGAGGCGCTCGGCAAGCTCGTCGACCTCTATGTCGCGGGCTCATTCGCCGAACGCGAGCTGACCTATGTGTATTACGCGGAGTTCAGCCATGTTTCGCCCGATGAGCGCACCATGCTGCGCAATGTGCAGCGGCTGATCGTGGCCGAATGGGTGCGGCTGCTGGTGGCGGTGCGCCCGGAACTGTCCGAGGGCGAGGCCAGAATCCTGGTGCACGCCGGGTTCGGACTGGTGGTCGATATGGGGCGCGTCTTCGGTGACGATCCGCGAATCTGCCCGCAGGAAAGGGTGATCCGGCTGATGGAGGTCAGCCTCTTCGGTGCGGCGCGAGCGTAACCGCGCCGCACCGGCGGGGTCTTATGCCGGGGTGAAGACGGACATGGGGGTGAACGGCGCGTAGTCGGCCACGTGCCCGTCCTCCCACTCCCACAATGAGATCGGATCAACGGCGACGCCGCTCTGCAGAATGAGGCGCCAACCGGCTTCCTCGCGCTGCCAGATATCACCGTCGCGGTCCCAGTAGAGACCGACGGTACGCGGCTCGACCGTAATGCTCCGGCTCATGGTGTTCCTCTCCGTGACCGCTGGCTGCTCAGTGGATTCCGTAACCGTCATCATTGGAAATCCCTTCGTTGCGCGCTATCGAAAAGTATTCGCTCCCACACTTCCGGGCCTGTTTCGCGGCGACTATGCCTTGCCTTCCGCACAAATATATTTGCCAAACATTCGCGGATGCAGGAAGTGAAGGGGGTGAGTCGAATTCGCCGAAGAATAAAGCTCCACTTTTCGGAACCGCTATCCGGCCGGAATGCCGGACCGACATGCGGAATCATGTCGAATCCGATCGGCCGCGGCGCAAACCACCACACCATAAGATGTCCGAATTATCCGGTTGCGCACCGCGACTCGCGCACGAATCGGTCGACACACCGCGAGAACTTCCACACGAGCGAGGGCCGGATACCGCCGAAAACCGCGTCCGTATTAGATACCAATCGGTTGCAAATATCGGGTATCGCGGGCCGCCCGGACGCCGGGATCGGGAACTCCGCAAATGCCGGCGGCCCGGTGCATTCGATGTCATCGACAGCCGCTATCCGATGCGCGGATATCACCGCACTGTATCGATCGGCGCGAGCGGGACTACCGGAGCGAGGTAGCTGAGATACTCACAATGCCTGGACGCCGCGATGTACCGGTCCGGCAGGGAGTGGTGGAACGGTACATCGCGGCGCTTATTCAGGTGGAATGTGGGGTCGCCAGGGCGTTGCGCGCTGGCGGCCTCACGACCTTTCCGGTCGCTATTGCGGCGGGAAGGTGTAGGAGGAGCCGGTGCCGAGCATCTTGGCCAGGGTGGCGAAGAGGTCGTTAACCATGCTGCCAGAGAACATTTGGGCTCCTAGACGACCGGGGTGGTCACCGGCGGGGTGGGCTGGGTTACCGAGGTGGATGAACCCGAGCCGACCAGGTGGGCGAAAGCCATGAGCAGGTCGGTGAAGCCGCTGCCACTGAGCATTGTGTTTTCCTTTCGAAAGGTGTTGGGGGGCTACGGATCAGTGCGGGGTGTAGCTGGCGGTCGAGCCACCGCTCAGGAACTTGAGCAGGGTGGTCAGGATGCCGCCGATGTCGACGCCGCCGGTGGGATCGGTAGCAGGAGGAGTGGTCATGTGTTTCCTTTCTTCGTTCGCGGACAGACCCCCGAAAACTGTTCGCCTGGATCACCAGTGAATGCGCCGGGACCGCCGCACGGGGCGCGCTCGCGCCCCGAGTCCTTACTGCGGAGTTGTTGGGCCGCAGAGATTTTCGAACCGAATCAGTCGACCTCGGTGGCCATGGCGTCGGCCAGGGATTTGGGGCGCATATCGGTCCAATGGGTTTCGACGTAGTCGAGGCAGGTACGACGTTGCGCCGGTCCGTGCGCGATGGTCCAGCCACCGGGGATGGCGGCGAAGATCGGCCACAGCGAATGCTGCGCCTCCTCGTTCACCAGTACGTAGAACTGCGCGTCGTCGTCATCGAAGGGATTGCTCATCGCGAAGTGCCTTTCTCACAAGGGATTCGAAGAGTGGTTCAGCACCCGGGCGATATCGGCCAGCGCCGCGGGTTCGGTCATGCGCCAGTGCGTGGCCTGCACCGCATGGGTGTGCAGCACACCGTCGATGGCATCGGTCCAGGTGGACACGCCTTCCGTGCAGCTCGGATCATCAAGGGCGGCAGCGAAATACCGCAGTTCACCCTTGAAGCGCTCGGGCCGGTACGCGCCGATGAGCGCGAGCGAGTCGACACCGGTGCGCACCATCCGGGTCAGCCGGTCCGTGCCCAGGGAGGCGAACGGTTCGGGAAGTCCGGCCAGCTTCTCGGCCAGCTCCTCCGGATCCATATCACCGTCGCCCAGTTCGACCTGTCCGGCGAACAGACCGCCGAGCACCTCGGCGACCGGAATGCGTACCGGCCCGGTGGCTTCGGTGTCCCCGCCGAGCCAGCTGTCCAGAATGGCCAGCGTCGGCACCTCCTGTCCCAGCGCCTGGAGCTGCACCGCGACCGAATGCGCCAGCACGCCGCCGAGCGACCAGCCGAGCAGGTGGTACGGGCCCTCGGGCTGTACGGCGCGAATCTCCCGCACGTACCGCGCCGCCCATTCGTCGATGGAGGCCGGCAGCGGCACATCCGAGGCCAGGGTGGGCGATTGCAGACCGTAGATCGGGCGGTCCTCGTCCAGGTGTGCGGCCAGACCGGCGAACGACCAGGAGATGCCGCCGACCGGGTGGATGCAGAACAGCGGTTCGCCGGATCCGCCGGTGCGCAGCGGCAGCAGCACCTGGAAGGCACTCTCACCCAGACCGCCGGTGGCCCTTTCCAGTTCGGCGACCAGGGCCGCCGGGGTGGAAGCGGAGAACAACCAGGTCACCGGAACACGCTCACCGACAGCGGCGCTGAGCCGAGCCGCCAGTTGCACGGCAACCAGCGAGGTTCCGCCGAGCTCGAAGAAGTTGTCATCCAGGCCGATTCGCTCGGACTTCAACACCTCGGCGAAGGCCGCGCAGACCTTGATCTCCAACTCGGTTTCGGGCGACCGGAATTCGCGGCCGGTGAAGACCGGCTCCGGCAGCGCCCGGCGTTCCAGCTTGCCATTGGCGTTGAGCGGATACGCCTCGAGCACGATGACCTGGGCCGGAACCATGTAGGCGGGCAGGGCATCCGCCGCCGTGGACCGCAGTCCGGCGGGATCGATGACCGCGCCGGGCACCGGCACCGCGTACGCCACCAGCTGATCGCCCAGCGCCGTCGGCACCACCAGCACCACCACCTGGCTCACCGCCGGATGCGCCAGCAGCGCCATCTCGATCTCGCCGAGCTCGATGCGCTGGCCGCGGAACTTCACCTGGAAGTCGGTGCGGCCGATGTACTCCAGCGCTCCGGCGGCGTTCCAGCGCACCAGATCGCCGGTGCGGTACATGCGCGCGCCGACACCGAACGGGTTGGCCACGAACCGATCCGAGGTCAGATCCGGTCGGCGCTCATAACCGCGCGCCAACTGGTCGCCGGCCAGGTAGAGCTCGCCGGGCACCCCGGCGGGCACCGGACGCAGCCGCGCGTCCAGGACGTAGACCTGGGTGTTCCACTGCGGTAGGCCGATCGGAACCGAGCGGGTCTCGCCGCCCGTCGCCTTCCAGTAGGTGGTCGAGATCGCGGCCTCGGTCGGGCCGTACAGGTTGTGCACCTGCACCCCGGCGCCCAGCGCCAGTGTCGAGGTCACCGTCTCCGGCGGCAATGCCTCACCGATGACGAACACATCGCGCAGGGTCGTCAGCGACCCCGCCGGGGTGTGCGCGGCGAAGACCGTGAGCATGGAGGGCACGAAGTCCACCATCGTGACACGCTGGGCCGCGATGACATCCGCGATGTAGGCGGTGTCCAGGTGCCCGCCGGGCGCGGCGATGACCAGCGTCGCCCCGACCCGCATGGTCATGAAGATGCTCCACAGCGAGACGTCGAAGGTGGTCGCGGTCTTGAACAGATACGCGTCCGCCGGCGTCATCGGATATTCGGCAAGCATCCACTCGATCTGGTTGTGGATGGCCCAGTGCCCGGTGGCGACGCCCTTGGGCCTGCCGGTGGAACCCGAGGTGAAGATGATGTAGGCCAGGTTCTCATCGGTGATGGGGCGCAGCAGTTCCTCCGGCCGTACCGGTGCGGCCGAGAACCGGTCCAGCTCGAGCTCGTCCAGGTTCAGTACCGGAACGCCCGCGGGCGCGCGCACCGCGTCGGCGGTGTTGGTGAGCAGGCAGACCGGCTGGGCGGTGTCGAAGATATTCGCGATGCGGTCGGCGGGATGGTCCGGATCCAGCGGTACGTACACCCCACCCGCCGACAGCACGGCATAGAGTCCGACCACCAGATCCAGAGAGCGCCGAATCGCCACCGCCACAACGGATTCCGTGCCGACACCCTGGGCGATGAGCAACCGGGCCAGTCGATTGACCCGCTCGTCGAATTCGCGATAGGTGAGCTCGATGCCCTCGTAGACCACCGCGATCGCATCCGGATGCGCGGCCACCGTCCGGCGGTAACCGGCGAGCAGCGGCTCGTCGACGATCTCATGTCGGGTTTCGTTACGGCCCTGCAGGATTCGATCCAGCTCGGCGCGATCGAGAATATCGATATCACCGACCGGGCGGGTCGGATCCGCCACGATGGCGGCAAGCAGGCGACCGAGTCGCTCGGTGAACCCGACCGCGGTGCTCGCGTCGAACAGATCACCGGCGTATACGAGATTGCCCGCGATACCGGCGGGCGTGCCGTCCTGCTCGTACCCGTCGGACAGGATCCAGTGCAGATCCAGTGCCGCCATCACATTGTCGAAGTCGACCTCGGAGACGGTCAGCCCCGGCAGCTCGAGCCGGGTGCGCGCCAGATTCTGGAACGACAGGCCGACCTGGAAGAGCGGATTGCGCGAGGTCGATCGCACCGGGTTGAGGACCTCGACCAGACGCTCGAAGGGCACGTCGGCGTGCGCGAACGCCTGGATATCGATCTCGCGCTGGCGGGCCAGCAGTTCGGTGAACGCGGCCGCGGCGTCGACCTCGGTGCGGAACACCAGCGTATTGCCGAACATGCCGACCAGATCGTCGAGCGCGGCCTCGCCGCGACCCGCGATCGGGGTGCCGATGGCGATATCGCCGGTGCCGGACAACCGGGCCAGCAGCAGTGCGATGGCGGTGTGCACCACCATGAACAGCGTCGCGCCCTGTGCGCGGGCGAGTTCGACCAGCGCACAGTGGGTTTCGGCGTCGATGAGCACCGGCGTCTTGCCGCCCTCGAGGGACTGCGATGCCGGACGCGGCCGATCGAACGGCAGATCCAGCTGATCGGGCAGTCCCGCCAGCGCCGACTTCCAATAGCCGACCTGGGTGGCGAACAGCGATTCCGGATCGCTTTCGTCGCCGAGCACCTCACGCTGCCAGATGGCGTAATCGGCGTACTGCACGGGCAGCGCCGTCCAGCCCGGCTGGACACCGCGTGACCGGGCGGCGTAGGCGGTCATGAGATCCCGGGTCAGTGGGCCGACCGAGGAACCGTCGCCGGAGATGTGGTGCACGACCATCGCGAGCACGTAATCGTTTCCGGCGCCGTCGATATCGAGCAGCAGCACCCGGACCGGCACCTGCGCGGTGACGTCGAAGGTGATGCGGGCCAATTCGTCGAGTACGGCCTCGAGTTCGGCGCCGGGGACGACGCGCAGTTCGAGCTCCGGGGTCGCCTGCGCGGGGGCCAGGATCACCTGGGCGGGGCGCGCGGCGTCCGACTCCCCCGTCATCGGGTAGACGGTGCGCAGAATCTCGTGCCGGGCAATCAGATCCGCGATGGCGGTCCGCAGCGCGGGCACATCCAGCGCACCGGACAGCCGGACCGCGATGGGCACGTTGAAGGCGGCGGATTCGGTGTCGAACTGGTTCAGGAACCACATGCGCTGCTGGGCCGGGGAAAGCGGAATCGCCGCCGGGCGCGACCGGGCCACCAGGGCCCGGCGGTCACCCGCACCCGACTGCCGCGCGACATTCGCGGCCAGTCCGGCGACGGTGGACGCCTCGAAAAGCGCGCGCACCGGAATGCGGCTGTCCAGGGCCGCGCCGATCCGGGCGACGATCTGCGTTGCCAGCAGCGAGTTTCCGCCGAGAGCGAAGAAATCGTCATCCGCGCCGACGCGTTCGACGCCCAGCACATCGGTGAACACGCCCGCCACGATCTCCTCGATCGGGGTGGACGGCGCACGGAAGGCCGTGGTCTCGAACTCGGGCTCCGGCAACGCCTTTCGATCCAGTTTGCCGTTGAGGTTCAACGGCAGCGCGTCCAGCACCACGAACGCCGAAGGCACCATGTACGACGGCAGGGTCGCCGACAATGCCGACTTCACCTGAGCCACATCGACATTCGCGTCGGAGGAAACGAGGTAGGCGACCAGGCGGTCACCGGTGCGCTGATCCGACTTGGCCAGCACCGCGACCTGTGCGATCTCCGGCAGCGCCAGCAGCGCGGCCTCGATCTCGCCGAGTTCGATGCGGAAGCCGCGGATCTTCACCTGGAAGTCGGTGCGACCCCGGTAGTCCAACTCGCCCTTGGCATTCCAGGCCACCAGGTCACCGGTGCGGTACATGCGCTCGCCCGCGCTGAACGGGTTGGCCACGAAGCGATCCGCAGTCAGATCCGCGCGGCCGAAGTAGCCGCGCGCCAGCTGCGCACCCGCCAGGTACAGCTCACCCGAGACGCCGACCGGCACCGGACGCAGCCGTGCGTCCAGCACGTACACCCGGCTGTTCCATTCGGGCGCGCCGATGGACACCGCGGTCTGATCCGCATCGGTGACCCTGTGATTGGTGATCGAGACCGCGGCCTCGGTCGGACCGTACAGGTTGAACAGCTCGGTACGCGGACGCTCGGCCAGTACCCGCTGGGCCAGCGCGCCCGGCAACGCCTCACCGATCGCCAGGATGCGCCACAGCGAATCCGGCAGCCCGTCCGCCAGCAGCGCGTCCAACATCGACGGCACCACGTGCAGGGTGGTCACCCACTCCCGAGCCATGAGCTCGTTCAGGTACGCCGGATCCTTGTGCCCGTCCGGCTGCGCGATGACCAGACGGCCACCGCAGGCCACCGCCGACCAGAACTCCCACACCGAGAGATCGAAGGTCGCGGCGGTCTTGAGCAGCACCGCATCGGCCGGATCCAGACCGAATTCGGTGACCTTCCAGAGCAACTGGTTCACGACCGCCGCATGCGGCAGCGCCACACCCTTGGGACGGCCGGTGGAACCGGAGGTGAAGATGACGTACGCGGTATTGGCGGACGTCAGCTCCCGCACCCGCTCGGCAGCGGTGATCGGCTCGTCCGAGTATCCGGACAGATCCAGCTCATCGATACGCGCTACCGATGCGGATTCATGCTCGAAGCCGTCCCGCGAGGTGGTCAGCACCACCGCCGGAGCGGCGGTTTCGAGGATGTAACCGGTGCGATCGGCGGGCTGATCCGGATCGATCGGCACATACGCCGCACCGGACTTGGCCACCGCGTACATCGCGACCACAAGATCGGTGGAACGCCGGATGGCAAGCGCCACACGGTCTTCCGCACCGATACCACGCGCGATCAACTCACGCGCCAAACGGTTCACCCGCGCGTCGAGCTCGGCGTAGGTCAATTCCTCACGCCCGGTGGCGGTATCGGCGACGAGTGCGATCTCCTTCGGATCGCCGGCGACAACTCGGTCCAGCAGGGTGGCCAGGGTCGCCTCGGTGTCGACCGGCTGCGCGGTGCCGTTCCAGGACTCCAGGATTCGGACGCGCTCGTCGGGCGCGAGCAGTTCCAGCGCGCCGACCGCGAGCTCCGGGGTGGCGACCACCGCGGCCAGCAGGCGTTCGAAGCGCCGGGCGAATCCGGCGACGGTGTCGGCGTCGAACAGCGCGGTCGCGTAGGTGAGCGAGACCGCGAGTCCGGCGGGCGTGCCGTCCGCGTCATAGCGGTCCACGACCACCAGGTGCAGATCGAACTGCGAGATGGCGGTCTCGAAATCGACCGCGCCGACGCGCAATCCGTCGAGTTCGAAGGCGGCGGGCTCGGTGTTGTTGAACGAGAAGCCGACCTGGAACAGCGGATGCCGAGCGGTGGAGCGCTCCGGGTTGAGCACCTCCACCAGGCGCTCGAACGGCACGTCGGCGTGCGAGAAGGCAGCCAGATCGCGGGCGCGGACCTGGTTCAGCAGGGCGCTGAAGCCGAGCGCGGGATCGATCTCGGCGCGCAGCACCAGGGTGTTGACGAACATGCCGACGAGATCGTCGAGCGCGTCCTCGCCGCGACCCGCGACCGGTGTGCCGACCGCGATATCGGCGCTCCCGGACAGCCGGGACAGCAGCAGCGCGAAGGCCGCGTGCACCACCATGAACAGCGTCGAGCCCTGGGCGCGGCCCAGTTCGGCGAGCCGGGCGTGCAGCCCGGCGTCGATGCCGAAATTGATCTCGTCGCCGACGGTGGAAGCCACCGCCGGACGCGGTCGATCGCCGGGCAACTCCAACTGATCCGGCAGCCCGGCCAGGGCCTCGGTCCAGAACCGCAGCTGCTGTGCCAGCAGCGATTGGGCATCGTCTTCGGAGCCGAGCCGATCCCGTTGCCAGAGCGCGTAATCCGCGTACTGCACCGGCAGTGGCTCCCACACGGGCGCGGCGCCCGCATGCCGGGCGGCGTAGGCGGCCATGACATCGCGGGCCAGCGGGGCCATGGAGGCGCCGTCGGCGGCGATATGGTGCAGCACCACGACCAGCACGTGCTCATCCGCGGCATCCGAGGGCAGGTAGAGCCGGGCGCGCAGCGGTACCGCGGCGGTGACATCGAAGCCCACGGAAACGAATTCGCTGACGACGGTGAGCAATTCGCTCGCCGCCACCGGAATCGGGCTGAGCCGCGGCCCGCGCGCCTCGGCGGCGGGCAGGATCACCTGCACCGGACCGGATTCGGTGAGCGGGTACAGCGTGCGCAGCACCTCGTGCCGGGCCACCACATCGGCGAACGCCGCGTCGAGGGCGGCGATGTCCAGCTCACCGGTGAGCCGGATGGCGAGCGGCATATTGTAGGCCGCCGATTCACCGTCGAACCGGTTCAGGAACCACATGCGCCGCTGTGCCAGCGAAAGCGGCACCGGGCCCTGCTCGCGGCGCGACACGAGCTCCGGACCGGTCGCGACGATTTCGCCGGAGGTGCTGATGACAGCGGCCAATCCGGCCACGGTCGGATGCTCGAACACGGTGCGCATGGCCACCGCGACACCCAGGCGCGCGGACAACCGGGCCGAAAGCTTCACCGCGCTCAGCGAATTGCCGCCGAGTGCGAAGAAATCGTCATCCAGGCCGACCGGATCGGCGGCCCCGAGCAGTTCGGCCATGACGGTCGCGATGGCTCGTTCTGCGACCGTGACCGGGGCCCGGAACTCCGCGGTGCGGAATACCGGTTCCGGCAGTGCCTTTCGATCCAGTTTGGCCGTCGGGGTGAGCGGAATGGCGTCGATCACCATGATGGCGGCGGGCACCATATAGGCGATGAGCGAGCGGCCCGCGAAGGCGCGCAACTCTTCGGTGTCCACGACGCGGCCCGGTGCGGGCACCACGTAGGACACCAGCGAGATATCGCCGGAACGACCGGTGTGGCCGATGGTGACCGCGAAATCGACGCTCTCATGGGTGGTGAGCACGGTGTCGATCTCGCCGAGTTCGATGCGCAGGCCGCGCACCTTGACCTGATCGTCGGAGCGGCCCAGGTATTCGAGCACCGGGTAGCTGATGCCGCCGACCGAGCGCCGCACCCAGCGCACCAGATCACCGGTGCGGTAGAGCCGCCCGCCGGGCTCGCCGAACGGGTCGGCGATGAAGCGGTCCGCGGTGATATCGGCGCGACCGTGATAGCCGCGCGCCAATCCCGGTCCGCGCAGGTACATTTCGCCGACCGCGCCGTCCGGCACGGGGCTCAGCCGGGCATCCAGCACCACCGCGCCGAGACCGTGCGCGAGCCCGCCCAGCACCACACCGTCGCCCGGCCGCAGCGGCGAGCTCATATGCGTGGTGATGGTGACCTCGGTCGGCCCGTACGAGTTGTACAGATCGCGGCCGCCGCCCCAGCGTTCCACCAGTTCCGGGCCGAAGCTCTCGCCGCCGACCGACAGGTGCCGCAGGCCACGCAGTCGCTCCGGATCGAGCGTCTGCAGCACCGACGGGGTGATGAGCGCGTGGGTCACCCGCTGACGGTGGATGAGCTCGCTCATCTCCTCGCCGCCGAAGACGTCGGCGGGCGAGATGACCAGTGCCGCCCCGACCGGCAGGGCCATCAGCAGTTCCATCAGCGAGGCGTCGAAGCTGGGCGAGGCCCGGTGCAGGACGCGGGCCGACGCGGAGGTCGGCGCGTGCTCCTGATGGATGGCCGCGACGCCCGGCAGACCGGCGTGGCTGACCACCACGCCCTTCGGGCGGCCGGTGGAACCGGAGGTGTACATCATCCAGGCGGCGTTGCCGATGCGCACCGGGCGCACCGGTTCGGTGTCCGCGATGGGGTTCGCGTCGAAGGCGAGCAGATCGCGGGACAGCGATTCGCCGTCGAGCACGATCCAGGTCGCCTGCGCCGGAAGCTGTTCCAGGTGCGCGGTGAGCGTCAGCCCGAGGGTGGCGCCGGAATCGGCCAGCATGTAGGCGATGCGCTCGGCCGGATAGGTGGGGTCGACCGGCAGGAAGGCCGCGCCGGTCTTGGCGACCGCCCACAGCGCCACCACGGAATCGATGGAGCGGGGCACCGCGACGGCGACGAAATCCTCCGCGCCGACGCCGAATCCGATGAGCAACCGGGCCAGCCGCGAGGAGCGCTCGTCCAGCTGTCCGTAGGTGAGCGTCTCACCGCTCGAAATCAGCGCCGTCGCTTCGGGATTCAGCTCGACCGCGGCCCGCATGAGCTCGGCGAGGGTGCGTGGCGGCAGCGCCCGCGGGCCACGCCGGGCCAGCAGTTCGGCGCGCTCCACCGGAGCCAGCAGTTCGATCTCGCCGATGGTCACCGCCGGATCGGTGGTGACCGCGCCGAGCACCCGGCCGAAGCGGCGCAGCAGATCCGCCGCGGTCGCCTCGTCGTACAGATCGGTGGCGTAGGTGACCTCGACGATCAGGTGGCCGTCATCGTCGAGTTCATCGCCGATGGAGAAGGTGAGGTCGAATTTGGCGATGGTGTCGTCGAATTCGACGTTCTCCAGCACCAGTCCGGGCACACCGTGCGTATCGCCGTCCAGGTTCAGGTAGTTCAGCGTCACCGTGAACAGCGGATGCCGGGACCGATTGGTTTCGATGCCGAGCTCGTTCACCACGCGCTCGAACGGCACCGTGGCATTGGCGAAGGCGGCCAGGTCCACGGTCCGGCTCTCGGCCAGCAGGTCGGCGAAGGGGCGGTCCAGGGCCGGGCGGGTGCGCAGCGCCAGGGTGTTGACGAACATGCCGACCAGGTCGTCCAGGGCGGCCTCGCCGCGGCCGGCGACCGGGGTGCCGATCGCGATGTCCTCGGTGCCCGAGAGCCGGGCCAGCAGTACGGCCAGCGCGGCGTGATACACCATGAACGGAGTCGCGTTGTGCCGCTTGGCAACCGTGCGCACTCGTTCGCCGACATCGCCGCCTATGCGACCGCGCACCACCGCGCCCGCATAGGAGGAGACCGCCGGACGGGGCCGGTCGGTGCGCAGCGGGAGCTCGTCCGGCAGTCCGGCGAGCTGTTCGCGCCAGTACGAGAGTTCCGGTGCGGCAACCGTTTCCAGCACGTCGTGCTGCCACAGGGCGTAATCGGCGTACTGCACGGCCAGGGGTTCCCACTGCGGTGCGGACCCGGAGGTGCGCGCCAGATACGCCAGAATCACATCGCGCAGCAGCGGATCCATGGACGCACCGTCACCGGCGATGTGGTGCAGCACCGCGACCAGTACGGTGCTGTGCTCGGATTCGCGCAGCAGCACCGCGCGCATCGGCAGTTCGGTGGTGATATCGAAACCGGTGGAACCGAATTCGTAGATGCGCGGCAGCACCGAACCCCTGACGAGTTCGACCGGCAACTCGATGGCGGTGCCCGCGGGCAGGATCACCTGGTAGCCCTCGCCCTCGGCGTCCATCGGGTAGATGGTGCGCAGCACCTCGTGCCGGGTCATCACATCGGTGAGGGCGGCGCGCAATGCCGGAATGTCGAGATCGCCCATCAGCCGGATGGCGGCCGGGATGTTGTACGCGGCCGATTCCGGATCGAGCCGGTTCAGCAGCCAGATACGAGTCTGCGCCAGTGACAACGGGATTCGATCCGGCCGCGGCGCCGCGGTCAGCGGCGGCAGGGTGCGGCCACCGCCCGCGACCCGGGTGGCCAGTTCGGCAACGGTCGGGGCCTCGAAGATCTCGCGCACGCCGATCTCGCAGCCGAAGGCCGCGTTGACGCGCGCCACCAGACGCATGGCCAGCAGCGAGTTACCGCCCCGGTCGAAGAAATCGTCATCGGCGCCGATCGGATCACCGCCGAGCAGATCGTGCAGCAGCCCGGCCAGCATCGACTCCGAGCCTTCCCGCAGTGCGCGGAAAGCGGTTGCCGCGGCGGTGAATTCGACCGGCGGCAGGGCCTTGCGGTCCAGTTTGCCGACGCTGGTGCGCGGCATATCGTCGAGCACCACCAGGTGCGCGGGCACCATGTACGCGGGCAACTGCTCGCGGATATGCGCCAGTACCGCTTCGGCGGAAAGACCGGGGCCGGAGACGTATCCGACCAGGGCATCGGTGCCGGCGGAGTCCTTGGCGAGCAGCACGGCGGCATTGGCGACACCGGCGGCCGTCAGCAGGGCCGCCTCGATCTCGCCGAGCTCGATACGCTGACCGCGCAGCTTCACCTGGAAGTCGTTGCGGCCCAGGTACACCAGATCACCGGAGCGGTTCCAGCGCACCAGATCGCCGGTGCGATACATGCGCGCACCGGGCACGCCGAACGGATCGGCGATGAAGCGTTCCGCGCTGAGCGCACCGCGGCCCTGGTAGCCGCGAGCCAGCTGATCACCGGCGAGGTACAGCTCGCCGATGACGCCGGTCGGCACCGGGCGCAGCCGGGCGTCCAGCACGTACGCGCGGGTGTTCCAGTTGGGACGGCCGATGGCGACCTCGTAATCCGGATCGGCGTCGGTGAATTCGTGGTAGATGGTCGAGACGGCGGCCTCGGTGGGTCCGTAGGCGTTGTGCACCGCACCGCCGACGTGCTCGCGCAGCGCGGCGAGCAGTTCGGCGGGCAGCGCCTCACCACCGGTGTGCAGATGCCGGAACGAACCCAGCGCGGATCCCTGGCCCTCGGCGACCAGGGCGGCCAGCACGGACGGCACATGCTCGGCGATGGTGATGCCGTGCTCGCGCATCTTCCCGGCCAGGTAGTCCAGGTCCAGGTGCCCGCCGGGCTTCAGCAGCACCAGCGGCGCGCCCACCAGCGCGGGCAGGAAGCACTCCCACACCGAGACGTCGAAGGACAGCGGCGCGCGCTGCATGATGCGGTCGGCGGCGGTGACGCCGTAGCGGTGTTCGAGCCAGTACAGCTGATTGACGATGGCGTGGTGGCTGGTGGCCACACCCTTGGGCAGACCGGTCGAGCCGGAGGTGAACAGCACGTACGCCAGGTTGTCCGGGCGCAGCGGCACGATCCGCTCGGCATCGGTGACGGGTGTGCCCGCGTAGCCGCTCAGATCCAGATCCGCGACGGCCACGGTGCGCACGCCGTCCAGCGCGGGCGGGAGCAGCTCGTCGACCGCCAGCACCAGGGTGGTTTCGGCGGTGCCGAGAATGTGCGCGAGGCGATCCGCCGGATGCGCCGGGTCCACCGGCAGATAGGCCGCACCCGCCGCGACCACGGCGTACAGCGCGATGACCATATCGAATCCACGCTGCGCGGTCACGCCGACGATATCGTCCGGGCCGACGCCCTGGCTGATCAGCCAGCGCGCCAGTCGATTCGCGCGGGCGGCCAGTTCGCCGTAGCTCAGGGTTTCGTCCTCGAGCACCACCGCCGTCACCGCCGGATCGACGGCGGCGCGCCGGTCCAGCAGATCGGCGAGGGTTTCGCGCGGGATCATCCGCGCGGTGGCGTTGCGGTCGGACAGCACCACGCCGCGCTCGGCCACCGACATGAGTTCCACATCGGCGGCGGTGGTGCGCGGATCGGTGAGCAGGGCGCGCAGCACCCGCTCGTAGCGGACCAGGAATTCGCCGATGGTGTTCTCGTCGAACAGATCTCGGGCGTAGTGCACGTGCACGTCGAGTCCGGCGGGCACACCGTCGGCGAAATGCTCGTGCAGGGTCCAGTCCATATCGAACTGGATGGGCGGCACCCCGGCGTCGAGTCCGGTGATGGACAGCCGCTGCAACCGGAACTCCGGCTTGGCGTGGTTCTGCAGCGTGAACGCGACCTGATAGATCGGTGAATGCGCCTGGGAGCGTGCCGGATTCAGCGCGTCGACGAGTGCTTCGAAGGGCAGCGCGGCGTGATCGAAGGCCGCCAGATCGGTATCGCGCACCTGCGCCAGCACCTCACCCAGGGCAGCGCCGGGGCGAATCTCGCTGCGCAGCACCAGGGTGTTGACGAACATGCCGACCAGATCGTCCAGCTCCTGCTGGCCGCGACCCGCGACGGGGGTGCCGATGACGATATCGGCGCTTCCGGACAGCCGGGCCAGCAGCACGGCCAATGCGGTGTGCAGCACCATGAACGGGGTCACCCGGTGCTCGGCCGCGAATTCCACGATATCGGAATGCAATTCGGAGTCCAGGGTGCCGAGCAGCGCCGCGCCGCGGGTGCTCGCCACGGCCGGGCGGGGACGGTCGGTGGGCAGTGTGAGCAGTTCGGGCGCGCCCGCCAGGCGGCGCTTCCAGTAGCGCAGTTGCCGGGCCAGCACCGACTGTTCATCGGTGACCGCTCCGAGCGCGGCCCGCTGCCAGAGCGCGTAATCCGCGTACTGCACCTGCGGCACACCGAGATTCGGGACGGTATTGGCACAGCGGGCCACGTACGCCTTGGCCAGATCCCGGGCCAGGGGCGCGAAGGACCAGCCGTCGGCCGCGATGTGGTGCACCACGAACAGCAGGATGTGCGTCTGCGGGTGTTCATCGGCGAGTTCGAGCAGCCGCACCCGAATCGGCACCTCGACGGTGACGTCGAAAACGGTGGCGGACACCGATTCCACCAGTGCGGGGAGTTCGGCCGCGGCGATGGTCTCCGGCTCCAGCTCCACCAGATGCGTTCCGGCGGGCAGGATCAGCTGTGCGGCCTCGCCGTCACGCTCGGGATACAGGGTGCGCAGCGTCTCGTGCCGGTCGATCACATCGGCGATGGCGGCCTGTAGCGCAGGCACGTTCAGCGCACCGGTCAACCGCAGGGCGAAGGGGATGTTGTAGCCGCCGCCCTGTGCGTCGAAGCGGTTCAGGAACCACATCCGCTGCTGTGCGATGGACAGCGGGATGCGGCCCTCGCGCGGCTGCGAAACCAGCGGGGGCAGTGGCAGATTCGCGTCCGCTTCGTTCGCGAGCGCGGTCACCCGGGTGGCGAGTTCGCGCACCGTGGCGGCATCGAAGACGGTGCGCACCGGCACCGGCGTGGTCATGGCCTTGGACAGGCGCGCCGCCAACTGGGTGGCGATCAGCGAATTTCCGCCGAGGGCGAAGAAGTCATCACCCGCGCCGACTCGTTCCACGCCGAGCAGATCGGCGAAGATCGCCGCGACCAGCGCCTCGACCTCACCCTCCGGGGCCTCGAACGCGGCCGCGGTGATCTCGGGAGCGGGTAGCGCGTTGCGATCCAGCTTGCCGTTGGCATTGAGCGGGAAGGATTCCAGCACCACCAGGGCCGACGGCACCATGTACGACGGCAGCGCCGCGGCCAGGTGGGTGCGCAGGGCCGCCACATCGACCGACCCGGCGGCGGACGGAACCACATAGCCGACGAGCAGATCGCCGGTGCGCGCGTCCGAACGCAGCACCACCACCGCCTGGGCGACGGAGTCGTGCGCGGTGAGCGCCGCCTCGATCTCACCCAGTTCGATGCGCAGGCCGCGCAGTTTGACCTGGAAGTCGGTGCGGCCCAGGTATTCCAGCTCACCGTCGGCGGTCCAGACCACCAGGTCACCGGTGCGGTACATGCGCTCGCCGGGGGTGAAGGGATTGGCGACGAAGCGGTCCGCGGACAGCTCCGGACGGCCCAGGTAGCCACGGGCCAGCTGCTCGCCCGCGAGATAGAGCTCACCCGCGATACCGGCGCCCACCGGGTGCAGGCGCGAATCCAGTACGTACACCCGGGTGTTCCACACCGGGCCGCCGATGGGCACGGTGACGGTGTCGGCGTCGGTCACCTCGTGATAGGTGACGTCGACGGCGGCTTCGGTGGGACCGTACAGATTGTGCAGCGCCGCTCCGGTCAGCGCGCGCAGTCGCTGTGCGGTCGGGGCGGGCAGGGCTTCACCGGAGGCGAAAACCGTACGCAGTGAGACGCATTCGGCCACACCCGGCTCGGCGACGAACACCGAGAGCATGGACGGTACGAAATGCGCAGTGGTGACGCTCTCCTCGGCGATGATCCGGGCCAGGTAGGCGGGATCGCGATGACCTTCCGGCTTGGCCAGCGCCAGGCGGGCGCCGGTCAGCAACGGCCAGAAGAACTCCCAGACCGAGACGTCGAAGGTGGCCGGGGTCTTCTGCAGCACGACGTCATCGGCGGCCAGCCGGTATTCGGACTGCATCCAGACCAGGCGGTTCACGATCGCCGAATGCGGCACCGCGACACCCTTGGGGCGACCGGTCGAACCCGAGGTGAAGATGACGTAGGCGATGTTGTCCGCGCGCAGCGGGCGGCGGCGATCGGCGTCGGCGATCGGATCGGCCGCGTAGCCGGACAGGTCCAGCAGGTCGATGCGCACCTGCGCGGTATCGATGGACAGGTCCGCACCCGAGGTCAGTACGGCGACGGGGTCGGCGGTGGCGAGAATGTATTCGATGCGCTCGGCGGGCTGATCCGGATCCAGCGGCACGTACGCGCCACCGGCGGTGAGCACGGCGTACATGCCGACGACCAGATCCAGGGAGCGGCGCATGCCCAGGGCGACAAGGGAATCGGGTCCGACACCGTGCGCGATGAGGTGCCGGGCCAGCTGGTTCACCCGTTCGGCGAATTCGCCGTAGGACAGACCCGTCCCGTCGAAGCTCACCGCCGTGCGCTGTTCCGAACGCGCGGCCTGCGCCTCGAACAGCGAAACCAGGGTGGGGGCGACGCCCTCCAGCCACAGATCGGCATCGGTGTCGTTCCAGCCGTGTAGCACCCGCGACCGCTCCGCGGCGTCCAGCAGTTCCACATCGCCGATGCGGGCGGCCGGATCGGCCGCGACCGCCGCCAGCATGAGCAGCAGGCGGCGTCCGAACGAATCCGCGTACTCGGCGTCGAAAAGGTCGGTGGCGTAGACGAGTTCGGCGCGCATCGGCTCCGCATCGGTGCCACCGCCGAGTGCGAGCTGGAGATCGAACTTCGCGCCCTGCTGATCCAGGCGGTATTCGGTGACGGCCAGGCCCGGCAGTTCGAGGGCGGTGCCGCCCTGGTTCTGGAAGGACAGCATGACCTGGAACAGCGGATGCCGGGCCTGCGAGCGAGCCGGGTCGAGCGCCTCGACCAGACGCTCGAACGGCACATCGGTATGCGCGAAGGCTTGCAGATCGCGCTCGCGCACCGACTGCAGCAGTTCGGTGAAGGTCGCGCCGGTATCGACCCGGGCCCGCAGCACCAGGGTGTTGACGAACATGCCGACCAATGCGTCCAGCGCCTGCTCACCGCGTCCGGCGACCGGAATGCCGACGGCGATATCGTCGCTGCCGCTGAGCCGGGCCAGTAGCGCCGCGAAGGCGCTGTGCACCACCATGAACAGCGTGCTGCCGTGCGATCGCGCGACGCGATGCAGTGCGGTCACCACATCGACGGGCACCTCGAACCGGTGCGTACCGGCCTGTCCCGAAGCCACCGGCGGGCGCGGGCGGGTGGAGAGCCGCAGCTCGTCCGGCAGGGCGGCGAGCGCATCGCTCCAGTAGTCGAGCTGGCGCGCGAGGACGGACTCCGGATCGGATTCCGAGCCCAGTGCCGCACGCTGCCACAGTGCGAAGTCCGCGTACTGCACCGGCAGCGAATTCCACCGCGGCGCTTGCCCTTCGCTGCGCGCCGCATAGGCGGCCATGACATCGCGGGCCAGCGGGCCGAGCGACCAGCCGTCGCCCGAGATGTGATGCAGGACCACCACGAGCACATGTTCGGCACCCGAGGGCAGGGTGAAAAGCGCTGCGCGCACCGGGATCTCGGAGGTCACATCGAACGGCGTGCCGACGAGTCCGGCAATGCGACGGGCCAGTTCGTCCTCGGTCACCGGAATCGGGGTGAGATCGCCGATCGACTGCCCGGGCGGCAGCACGACCTGAACGCCACTACCGCTCTCGGTGGCCGGGTAGACGGTCCGCAGCACCTCGTGCCGGTCGATCACATCACCGACGGCCAGCCGCAGCGCCTCGGTGTCCAGCGCGCCGAAACCCGCAGCGTCCGAACGCAACCGCACGGCCAGCGGAATATTGTCCACCGCCGATTCGGGATCGAATCGGTTCAGGAACCACATGCGCTGCTGCGCCAGCGATAGCGGCAGCTCGGCCGGGCGCTCCCCCGCCACCAGCGGAGGGCGGCTGCTGCCCGCGCCCGCACGGGATTCCAGCAGCGCCGCCAGCGCGACGACGGTGGACGCCTCGAACAGATCACGCACCGACAGCTCGGCGGTGACGGCGGCCGACAATCGGGCGGTCACCTGGGTGGCGAGCAGCGAATTACCGCCGAGCCCGAAGAAGTCGTCATCGAGACCGACCGAACCCAGCGCGGGCTCGACGCCGAGCACCTCGGCGAAGGTGCCCGCCACGATCTCCTGAATTGGAGTCGCGGGCACGCGGAACGCCTTGGCCTCGAACACCGGCGCGGGCAGCTGCCTGCGGTCCAGTTTGCCGGAGGCGTTGAGCGGCATGGCATCCAGCACCACGTACGCGGCCGGAACCATGTACCCGGGCAGCACATCCGCCAGCGCGGCACGCACCTGTTCCACTCGCACGCGATCGGTGGCGGCCGCCGAAACAGATACGCCGTCAACGACGCCCGCACCGGTGGAGCTCACCTCGGTCGAGGCCGGTGCGGCGGAATCCACGGGGACCAGATAGGCGACGAGCTGGTCACCGAGACGGTCGTCGGAGCGGACCACGACCACGGCCTGGGCGATGGAATCCTGTGCGGTCAAAGCGGATTCGATCTCACCCAGCTCGATGCGCAGACCGCGCAGCTTCACCTGGAAATCGGTCCGGCCGAGGTATTCGATCTCACCCTCGGCGTTCCACTTCACCAGGTCGCCCGTGCGGTACATGCGCTCGGACGTGCCGAACGGGTTGGCCACGAAACGATCCGCCGACAGGTCCGGGCGGCCCAGGTACCCGCGAGCGAGCTGATCACCCGCGAGGTACAGCTCACCCGCGACACCGGGGGCCACCGGGTGCAGCCGTGCATCCAGCACGTACAGCCGGGTGTTCCACACCGGGCGGCCGATCGGCACGGAAAGGGTGTCGGCGTCGGCGATCTCGTGGAAGGTGACGTCGACGGCGGCCTCGGTCGGGCCGTACAGGTTGTGCAGGCGGGCGCCGGTCAACTCGCGCAGGCGCTGCGCGGTCGAGGCGGGCAGTGCCTCACCGGAGGCGAATACCTGACGCAGCGCGGTGCGTTCGGCCGTCGCCGGCTCGGCGACGAAGAGCGCGAGCATGGACGGCACGAAATGCGCCGTGGTGATGCCCTCTTCGGCGATGACCCGGGCGAGGTAGGCCGGATCGCGGTGGCCATCGGGCTTGGCGACGACCAGACGCGCACCGGTCTGCAAGGGCCAGAAGAACTCCCACACCGACACATCGAATGTCGCCGGAGTCTTCTGCAGCACAGCGTCATTCGCATCGATCGGATACTCCGACTGCATCCACAGCAGGCGGTTCACGATGGCGCGATGCTCCACCGCGACACCCTTGGGGCGGCCGGTCGAACCGGAGGTGAAGATGACGTACGCGGGGTGCGACGGCAGCAGCGCGGTGCGGCGTTCCGCATCGACGATCGGCGTGCTCGGGTATCCGGTGAGGTCGAGGGCATCGACCGCCAGGACCGGGGTGAAGCGGCTGGCCTGGAAGTCATCGCGACCGGTGGTCAGGATGACGACCGGTCGGGCCGTGTCCAGCACGTATTCGATGCGGTCGGCGGGCTGATCCGGATCGAGCGGGACGTAGGCCGCACCGGACTCCAGCACCGCGTACATCGCGATGACGAGATCCAGTGAGCGCCGAATGGCAAGCGCGACGGTGGTTTCCGGGCCGACACCCTGGGCGATGAGATGACGGGCCAGGCGGTGTACCCGGGTGGCGAGTTCGGCGTAGGACAGAGTTGTCCCGTCGAAGCTGAGCGCGGGTGCGTCGGCACTGGTCAGGGCCTGCGCCTCGAACAGCGACACCAGGGTCGCCGCGGTGTTCTCGGGCAGCGCGGGCCGGAGTTCGACGGTGCTGGAGTTCCATTCGGAGAGCACCAGATCGCGCTCGGCGGTGCGCAGCAGCTCGATATCGCCGATCGGCTCGCCGGTCTGGGCGATGGCGGCGTGCAGCACACGCAGCAGGCGGTCCGCCATGGCCGCGATCGTGTCGGCGTCGAAAAGATCCGTGGCATAGGTGAATTCGGCGGCGAGGCCGTCGACACCGGGCACCTCGGAGAAGTTGAGCTGCAGGTCGACCTTGGCCGAGGCCACCTCCACCGGCAGCCCGGTAACGTCCAGACCGGGCACCTCGAAGGTGGTGCTGCCGGTGTTCTGGAACGACAGCATCACCTGGAACAGCGGGTGCCGGGCCTGCGATCGGGCCGGATCGAGCAGTTCCACGAGCCGCTCGAAGGGCAGTTCGGCGTGCTCGAACGCGGTCAGGTCGACGTCCTTGATCCGGGCCAGCAGCTCGGGGAAGGTGGCGCCGGAATCGACGGCGGTGCGCAGCACCAGGGTGTTGACGAACATGCCGACCGCGTCGTCCAGCACCGCCTCACCGCGCCCCGCGACCGGGGTGCCGATGGCGAGATCGTCCTGTCCGGACAGCCGCGCGAGCAGGGTGGCGAAGGCGGCGTGCACCACCATGAACAGGCTGGCCCCGTGCCTGCGGGCCAGGCTGTTCAGCGCGTCCAGCAGCTCGGCGTCGATCGAGAAGCCGTGCACGTCACCGCGATACGAGGCGACGGCCGGGCGGGGGCGATCGGCGGGCAGTTCCAGCTGATCCGGCAGGCCGGCCAGGGCGCCGGACCAGTACGCGGCCTGCTGGGCGATGATCGAATCCGGATCGTCCTCGGAGCCGAGCACCGTGCGCTGCCAGAGCGCGTAGTCGGCATACTGCACCGGCAGCGGATTCCACTGCGGCGCACGGCCTTCGGTGCGCGCGGTGTAGGCGGCCATGATATCGCGGGCGAGCGGATGCACGGACCAGCCGTCACCGGCGATGTGGTGCACCACCAGCGCCATGACGTGCGTGGGCGTTTCGGCGTCGGTCACCCGGAACAGCCGGGCGCGCACCGGAACCTCCATCGTCACGTCGAATCCGGCGAGCACCAGCTCGCGGACGCGGGCGGGCAGTTCGGCCGCGGTGACCGGTTCCGGTCCGAGGTCCGGCAGCCCCCGTCCGGCGGGCAGGATCACCTGCACGCCGTGCCCGGTCGCGGTCTCGGGGTAGATGGTGCGCAGCACCTCGTGCCGGTCCACCACATCGGCGACCGCGGTCAGCAGCGCGTCGACATCGAGAGCGCCGGTGAGCCGCACCGCGAGCGGAATATTGTCGACGACCGATTCGGTGTCGAAGCGGTTCAGGAACCACATGCGGCGCTGCGCCAGCGACAGCGGAATCTCATCCGGGCGCGGACCCGCGACCAGCGCGGGCCGTGCGCCCGCACCGGCGTGATCGCCGACATCGGCGGCCAGCGCGGTGACCGTGCTGTGCTCGAAGAGCGCGCGCAAGGGCACCCGGGTGTCCAGGGCCGCGCCGAGCCGCGCCACCAGACGGGTCGCGATGAGCGAATTTCCGCCCAGTTCGAAGAAGTCGTCCCCGGCCCCGACCGGGGCTTCCAGCCCGAGCACCTCGCCGAAGATGCGGGCGACGATGCGCTCGGCCCGGGTCGCGGGAGCCTGGAAGGCGCGGGAGGTGAGCACGGGCGCGGGCAGCGCGAGGCGGTCGAGCTTGCCGGAAGCATTGAGCGGCAGCGCGTCCAGCACCACGAAGGCGGCGGGCACCATATAGGCGGGCAGGCGCTGATCGAGGGCGATCTTCAGCAGATCGATCTCGATGCGGGCATCGGCCTCGGGTACCAGATAGGCGACCAGGCGGTCACCGGTGTTGTGGTCGGAACGCACCACGACCACCGCCTGTGCGATGGAATCCTGTGCGGTCAAGGCGGATTCGATCTCGCCGAGTTCGATGCGCAGACCGCGCAGCTTCACCTGGAAATCGGTGCGGCCCAGGTATTCCAGCTCACCTCCGGGGGTCCACTTCACCAGGTCGCCGGTGCGGTACATGCGCTCGGACGCGCCGAACGGGTTGGCCACGAAGCGATCCGAGGTCAGATCGGGGCGGGCGGCGTACGCGGTGGCGAGCTGCGCCCCGGCGAGGTACAGCTCGCCGGGAACGCCGACGGGAACGGGGTGCAGGCGCGCGTCCAGGACGAACAGCCGGGTGTTGAACACCGGCGCGCCGATCGGCACCGACACCGCATCGGCATCGATGACCTCGTGATGGGTGACGTCGACGGCGGCCTCGGTGGGGCCGTACAGATTGTGCAGCGCCGCACCGGTCAGCGCGCGCAGTTGCTGCGCGATCGGCGCGGGCAGCGCCTCACCGGAGGCGAAAACCATACGCAGCGAATCGCATTCGGCGGCCGCGGGCTCGGCGACGAACACCGCCAGCATGGACGGCACGAAATGCGCGACGGTGACACCGCGGTCGGCGATGAGTTCGGCCAGATACGCCGGATCGCGATGCCCGTCCGGCCTGGCCACGATTAGTCGGGCACCGATCTGCATGGGCCAGAAGAACTCCCACACCGAGACATCGAAGGTCGCGGGGGTCTTCTGCAGCACCACATCGGCGGCGGTCAGGCCGTACCGGGCCTGCATCCAGACCAGGCGGTTGACGATGGCGGCGTGCGAGACCGCGACACCCTTGGGGCGACCGGTGGAACCGGAGGTGAAGATGATGTACGCGGTATTCGACGGCCGCGGCGGGGTGACCCGTTCGGCATCGGTCAGCGGGGCATCGGAATAGCCGGACAGGTCGAGGGTATCGATGCGAACCTGCTGCGCCGCAACCTCTTCCAGGTCGTGGCCGGAGGTCAGCACGCACACCGGGCGCGCGGTCTCGACGATGTAGCGGGTGCGGTCGGCCGGGTGATCGGGATCGAGTGGGACGTAGGCGCCGCCGGCGGTGATGACGGCGTACATGCCGATCACCAGGTCCAGGGAGCGGCGCATGCCGAGGGCCACCGATGATTCCGCGCCGACACCCTGGGCCACCAGGTAGCGGGCCAGTTGATTTACGCGGGCGGCGAATTCGGCGTAGGACAGGACTGTCCCCTCGAATTCGAGCGCGGGGGCGTCGGGGCTGGTCAGGGCGCAGGCCTCGAAGAGGGAGACCAGGGTCGCGGTGGTGTCGACGGGGGTGGCGGTGTCGTTCCAGCCGTGTAGAACCAACTCCCGCTCGGTGGCGTCGAGGAGGTCGATATCGCCGACGCGGACGTTCGGGTCGGCGGCCACCGCCGCCAGGACGCGGGTGAGGCGGGTGGTCAGGGCGGACGCGGTGGCGGGGTCGAACAGTTCGGTGGCGTAGCGGAGGCTGCCGGTGAGGGCGTCGCCGGGGACGGTGGAACGCTCGTTGATGACCAATTGGAGATCGAACTTGGCGACCGCGTCGGGGAGTTCGACGGGGGTGACGGTCAGGCCCGGAAGCGTCAGATCCGTTGTCGCGCCGCGGTCTTCGCCGAAGCTGAGCATGACCTGGAAGAGCGGATGCGCGCCGGTGGAGCGGTCCACCACCAGATCGTCGACCAGGCGCTCGAAGGGCAGGTCGGCATTGGCGAAGGCGGCCAGATCGGTGTCGCGGGCGCGGGTGAGCAGTTCGGTGAAGGGGGCGGCGAGGTCGACCTCGGTGCGCAGCACCAGGGTGTTGACGAACATGCCGATAAGCGCGTCCAATTCGCGCTCGCCACGGCCGCCGACGGGGGTGCCGATGGCGATATCGGTGCTGCCCGCCAGGCGCGCCAGGGTGGCGGCGAAAGCGGCGTGCAGCACCATGAACAGGGTGGCCTGCCGGGTGGCGGCGAGATCGCGCAGGGCGGCGAGGATATCCGGGCCGAGTTCGAAATCGATTGCGCCACCGGTGTTCCGGGGCTGGGCGGGACGCGGGCGGTCGGTGGGCAGGGCCAGCTGGGCGGGGAGACCGGCGAGGGTGTCGCGCCAGAATTCCAGCTGCTGGTGGGCCAGATCGCCGGGGGTGGTGTCCGAGCCGAGCAGCGCGCGCTGCCACAGGCTGTAATCGGCGTACTGGATGGCCAGCGGCTCCCAGCCGGGGGCCTGTCCGGCCAGGCGGGCGGTGTACGCGCGCACCACATCGCCGAGCAGGGGCGTCATGGACAGGGCATCGCCCGCGATGTGGTGCAGGACGATGACCAGCACGTACTCATCGGAGTCGAAGGGCGCGTCCGCACCGCGATCCACCACGAGCAGGGCGATGCGCGACGGGAGTTCGCGGACCACGTCGAACGGGGCCTCGGCGATGGCCGTGACGGCGGCGACGATCTCCGATTCGCGGACCGGCACCGGGTTCAGGGTGAGACCGACATCGGCGGGATCGAGGGTCTTCTGGTACGGGCCGAATTCGGTGTCCGGGAAGTAGGTGCGCAGTGCGTCGTGCCTGGCCAGCAGGTCCAGCATGGCCTGCTCCAGCGCGGTCACATCGAGACGGCCGGACAGGCGCAGCACGATCGGCAGGTTGTAGCTGCTGGGGAGTTCCTGTTCGCTCTCCAGGCGATTGAGGAACCATAGCCGCTGCTGCGCGGAGGACAGCGGGACGCGATCGACGCGCGGCTGCGGGACCAGCGCGGGACGCTTTGCGGCACCGGCCAATTCGCCGACGGCCGCGGCGAAACCGGCCACGGTGCCCGCGTCGAACAGGGTGCGCACCGGAATGCGCACGCCCAGTTCGGCTCCGGCGCGGGCGGTCACCTGGGTGGCGTAGAGCGAGCTGCCGCCGAGGGCGAAGAAATCGTCGTCCAGGCCGATCCGCTCCAGGCCCAGCACCTCACCGAAGACGCGGGCGACCAGGCGCTGCGCGGAGTCGACGGGGGCGCGGAAACGCTTGGCGGCCAAGGTCGGAACGGGCAGTGCGCCGCGATCCAGCTTGCCGCTGGTGCCGAGCGGGAACTCGGTGAGCTCCACGATGACGGTGGGCACCATGTAGGCGGGCACCAGTGCGGTGAGGCGGGTGCGCAGCGCCTCGGTGTCGAGTTCGGTTCCGGCCGTGCGGATCACGTACCCGGCGAGGTAGTCGCCGGTATCGCCCGCGATCACCCGGACCGCGGCCTGCGCGACCTCGGGGGCGGTCAGCAGCGCGGTCTCGATCTCGGCGAGTTCGATGCGCTGACCGCGGAACTTCACCTGGAAATCGATGCGGCCCAGGTAGACCAGTTCACCGTCCTGGGTCCACTTCACCAGATCGCCGGTGCGGTACATGCGCTCGCCGCCGAACCCGAAGGGGTTGGCCACGAAGCGATCCGAGGTGAGGTCGACGCGGCGGTGATAGCCGCGCGCCAGCTGCACACCGGCCAGGTAGAGCTCACCGGGGACGCCGATCGGGGCGGGGCGCAGGCGCGAATCCAGGACGTAGACCTGGGTGTTCCACTCCGGCTCACCCATGGGGACCGCGTGCGGCTCATCGCCAACCTCGCGGTAGGTGACGGTGACCGCGGCCTCGGTGGGGCCGTACAGATTGTGCAGATCGGCGTCGCAGACCGCGCGGAACGCCGCGACGGTCTCCGGCGGGAACGCCTCACCGGCGACGAAAACCGCACGCAGGGAATCGAGTTCGCCCGCCTCGGCGTGGGCGGCGAAGACCGACAGCATGGACGGTACGAAATCGGTGAGCGTGACACCGTGCGCGGCGACGGTTTCGGCGAGGTAGCGGGCATCGCGATGCCCGTCCGGCGCGGCCAGCACCATGGTGGCACCGGCGCGCAGCGGCAGGAAGTAGCCCCACAGCGAGACATCGAAGGTGGAGACGGTCTTCTGCAGGTAGACGTCCTTGCGGCCGATACCGTATTCGGCCTGCATCCACGCCATCTGGTTGGCGATGGCGCGATGGCTCACGGCGACGCCCTTGGGCTTACCGGTGGAGCCAGAGGTGAACAGCACGTACGCGGGGTGCTCCGGATGCAGCACCGCGCGACGCTGGCGATCGGTGATCTTGGCGGCGGAGTACTCGGCGAGATCGAGTTCGTCGACGCGGTGCAGCGGGACGTCGATATGCGCGGGCAGCGCGAAACCGTCACCGGCGGTGGTCAATACGAGCTGCGGTTCGGCGGTGCCGAGAATATGGCCGATGCGCTCGATCGGATGCGAGGGGTCGACGGGGACGTACGCGCCACCGGCGCGCAGCACCGCGTACATGGCGACGATGAGCTCCACCGAACGGCCCATGGCCAGCACGACCAGGGATTCGGGACCGACACCGGATTCGATGAGCAGGCGGGCCAGTCGATTGGCGCGCTCGTCGAGATCGGCGTACGTCAGCTCGGTCGTGCCGAATACCAGGGCGCGCGCCGCGGGGGTGCGCTGCGCCTGGGCGTCGAAACCGGCGTGCAGGAACAGATCCGGGACCTTGTGGCCGGTGGCGTTCCAGGAATCCACGACATAGTCGAGTTCACCGGCGTCCAGCAGTTCGAGATCGCCGATCGCGCGCTCGGGCGCGGCGGTGGCGGCGGTCAGCAGGCGGGTGAATTTGGCGGCGAACTCCGCGACGGTGGGCGCGTCGAACAGTTCTGTGGCGTAGTTGAATTCGGCGCGATAGCCGTCGCCGTCCTCGGCCACGGTCAGCTGGAGGTCGAATTTGGCGAAACCGGCGTCGAATTCGACGGTTTCGGTGTCCACCCCGGGAAGTTCGGGGGTGGAGACGCCCAGGTTCTGGAAGACCAGGGCGACCTGGAACAGCGGATGGCGATTGCGCGCGCGGGCCGGATTGAGCACCTCCACCAGGCGCTCGAACGGCACATCGCGGTGCGCGAACGCGCGCAGATCACGTTCGCGGGCAACCGAAACCAGGTCGGCGAAGGACAGTTCGCCGCGCACCTCGGTGCGCAGCACCAGCGTATTGACGAACATGCCGACCAGATCGTCCAGGGCGCGTTCGCCGCGACCCGCGACGGCGGTGCCGATGGCGATATCGGTGGTGCCGGACAACCGCGCCAGCAGGGCGGCCAGCGCGGCGTGCAGCACCATGAACGGGGTGGCCCGGGCCTGGGCGGCGAGCGCGTCCACGGCGGCGCGCAAATCGGCGTCGAGTGCGAAACCGACGGTCGCGCCGCGATATCCGGAGACCGCGGGGCGCGGGCGATCGGCGGGCAGATCCAATTGCGCGGGCAGTTCGGCCAATTCCCGGGTCCAGAACGAGAGCTGGCGCGCGGCAAGCGATTCCGAGTCGGCGTCATCGCCGAGCAGGCGCTGCTGCCACAGGGCGTAATCCGCGTACTGGATCTCCAGGGGAGCCCAGTCCGGCCGCTCCCCGGCCCGGCGCGCGGTGTACGCCTCGACCAGATCGCGCACCAGCGGGGCCATGGAGACGCCGTCGGCGGCGATATGGTGCACCACCAGCACCAGCGTGTGATCGGTGGCATCGGCGCGCAGCAGGCGCAGGCGCAGCGGAACCTGTGCCGCCACATCGAATCCGCGCTTCGCCTCGGCCTCGATGGCGGCGCGCAGCTCACCCTCGGTGGTATCGGCCGGGGTCAGCTCGGCGGCGATCGGATGCCCGGCCGAGATCGGGCCGAACGGTGCGGCGTGCACGAGCTGGATCGGACCGGCGGGGGTCTGCGGATACGAGGTGCGCAGCACCTCGTGGCGGGCGATCAGATCGGTGACCGCGGCGGTGAGCGCGGCCGTGTCCAGATCACCGCGCAGGCGCAGCGCGACGATCACATTGTCGACCGCCGCCGCGTCGAAACCGTCGGCGGGCGTTGCGGATTCGTCGTGCGCGAGGCGATTCAGGAACCACATGCGCTGCTGTGCGGGCGAGAGCGGCACCAGGGCGGGCCGCTCCCCCGCCGCGAGCACGGGGCGATCGGCGTCGAATTCGGCCGGGCCGATCAGTTCGGCGTCCGAATCCAGCTGGGCGGCGGGATCATCGGCGAGCAGGGCGAGCGCGGCGACGGTCGGGCGCTCGAAGAAATCGCGCACATCCAGGGTGATGCGCAGCGCCTCGCCGACCCGGGCGATGGCCCGGGTGGCGATGAGCGAATTGCCGCCCAGGGCGAAGAAATCGTCATCCGCGCCGACCCGGTCGGTACCGAGCAGATCCGCGAAGATGGCCGCCACCGCCAGCTCGGCGGTGGTCTCCGGCGCCCGGAATTCGACCGCGGCATCGGTGAATTCGGGCTCCGGCAGCGCGCGCCGGTCCAGCTTGCCGTTCGGGTTGAGCGGGAATTCCGGCAGCGCCATGAGCACGGCCGGAACCATGTACTCGGGCAGCCGATCCCGCGCCGCCGCCAGCACCGCGGCGGTATCCAGTTCGGCCGCGGCGGGCACCACGTAGCCGATCAGATGATCACCGGTCGCGGTGTGGTGCAGCAGCACCGCCGCCTGCGCCACCTGCTGATGGGTCAGCAGCGCGGCCTCCACCTCGCCGAGTTCGATGCGCAGACCGCGCAGCTTCACCTGGAAATCGGTGCGGCCCAGGTATTCCAGCTCGTTCGGGCCGCCGTCCACGGCGGGCTGCCAGCGCACCAGGTCACCGGTGCGGTACATGCGATCACCGGGCGCGCCTTCGGGATTGGCGACGAAGCGCTCGGAGGTCAGACCGGTGCGCGCCACATAGCCGCGTGCCAGCTGCACACCCGCCAGGTAGAGCTCACCGACCACGCCGATCGGGACCGGGCGCAGGTTCTCGTCCAGCACCAGCAGATCGGTATCGTCGGCGGCCGCGCCGATCGGCACCTGCACGGTATCGGCGGCGGTCACCTCGTGCGCGGTCACGTCGACCGCGGCCTCGGTGGGGCCGTACAGATTGTGCAGCGTCGCACCGCTGACATCGCGGAATCCGGCCGCGGTGGCGGCGGGCAGCGCCTCACCGGAGGCGAAAACCGCGCGCAGCGAATCGGATACGCCCTCGTGCGCGGCCTCGGCCACGAACACCGACAGCATGGACGGCACGAAATGCGCGATGGAGATGCCGTAGTCGGCGATGGTGCGCAGCAGATAGGCCGGATCACGATGCCCGTCCGGTTCCGCGATCACCAGGCGCGCGCCGATCTGCAAGGGCCAGAAGAACTCCCACACCGATACGTCGAAGGTGAAGGGGGTCTTCTGCAAGACCGCGTCATCGCCGTGCAGCCGGTACATGCGCTGCCGCCAGCGCAGATTCGCCACGATCGCGCGATGCGAGACCGCAACGCCCTTGGGGCGGCCGGTGGAACCGGAGGTGAAGATGACGTAGGCGATGTTGTCCGCCATCGCCTGCGGCACCTCGGGATCCGCGCTGGGCGACAGCGCCGAGGTGGTGACCGTGCGCTCGAACTCGTCGATGCGCAGCACCGGGACGGCGGTCTCGAAATCCGGTTCATCGGCCGTGGTGGTCAGCACCACGGCGGGATTCGCGACCGACAGCACATAGGACAGGCGCTCGGCCGGATGATCCGGATCCAGCGGCACGTACGCGCCACCGGCCTTGATGATCGCGTACATGCCGACCAGCAGTTCGAACGAACGCCGCACGGCCAGGCCCACCAGCACATCCGGGCCGACGCCCGAGGCGATCAGACGGCGGGCCAGAGTGTCGGCGCGGGCGTCGAATTCGGCGTAGGTCAGGCTTTCGCCGCCGAATTGCAGCGCCACCGCGTCGGGGGTGCGGCGCACCTGCTCCTCGAACAGCGTCGCGAGGGTTTCGACCGGGGCCAAGTGCGGGGTGAGCACGGCGGCCGCGGCCTCGACGGCGTCATCGAGCAGGTCGTCCAGGACGGCGGTGAGCGCGCCCTCCTCCCCCTCCATGAGCGCCGGCAATTGACCCGAGATGACCACCTGGACCAGGGCCTCGGGTTCCAGTGCGCCGCCCATGGCCTCGGCCAGCGCACCCAGTTCGGCCGCGAGCGGGCCGTAGGCGACGGTGAGCTCCCCGTGCCGGACCGCTATGCGATCCGGGTCCAGGGCTGCCACCGTTTCGATCAGATTCGGCAGGTCCGCGGCGCCGTAGGCGCTGCGCAGCGCCGCATGGTTACCGAACCGGTTGAGGGCGACCGACTCCACACGAGACATCAGAGGTCTCCTTCTGACTGAACCAGCGCCTGCGCCGCGCCCGAAAGCGTGTGCAGGACTTGGGACAGGCCACCCGCACCGAGGGCGGCCAGGATGCCGGGCACCAAACCGGCGAGCGCGATATTCACCAGGGCCTCCGGCTTCGCCGCGGCGCCCATGGCCCGGGCGACGGCGGCGATCTTGGTGGCCAGATCGCGGTAGGTGACGCTGTGCGCGCCGTGCGTGACGGCGACAGCGTCGGGAGCGAGCTCGGCGGCGGCTGCGATGAGCGCCGGGAGCTCGGCCGCGGGCACCTCGGCGGGTGTCCGCTCCGCCCCGGCCGCCGCACGCGACGGCACCGGGGTGGACGCCGGACCGGAGTTGCCGCTGCGAGGCCGCTCCGATTCGGTACGAATATCGATGGCGCGCACCGTGATCGCGGGATTCGCGGCGATCGCGGTGAGCACGCCCAGCAGCCGCTCAGCCAGCAGGCGAATGGTGGCGGAGTCGAAAATATCGGTCGCGTAGGCGAATTGCATGCGCAATCCGGTGACGCGGCCGCGCGGGTCGTACTGCTCCAGTGCGGTGAGCTGGAGGTCGAACTTGGCCTCGGCCAAGCGCGGTTCCAGCACCTCGACATCCAGGCCGGGCAGGGCGACCGTGCCGGTGTTCATGTTCTGGTAGGTGAACATGACCTGGAAGAGCGGGGTGTACGCGGTGGAACGGGCGCGGCCGGACGCGGCCAGCACCGCCTCCACCACCCGCTCGAACGGGGCGTCGGCCTGGGCCAGGGCGGCCAGATCGCGATCCCGGACCTGACGCAGCAGATCGGTGAACGGCGCTCGGGTGTCCACCTCGGCGCGCAGCACCACGGTGTTGACGAACATGCCGATCAGGTCGTCCAGGGCGCGTTCACCGCGACCGGCGACCGGGGTGCCGACGGCGATATCGCTCAGGCCCGACAGCTTGGACAGCAGCACCGCGAAAGCGCCGTGCAGTACGCCGAACAGGGTGGCGTTGTGCTCGCGGGCGAGGGTGGACAGTCGCTCGGTGAGATCGGCGGAGATCTCGAAATCGACCGTGTCACCGCGCATTTCGCGGCGAGCCGGGCGCGGGCGGTCGGTGGGCAGCGGGAGCTGCTCCGGGAGAGCGGCCAATTCGGTGCGCCAGAAGCCGAGCTGGGCGTTGAGCAGGCTGTCCGCGTCGGCCTCGGCGCCGAGCACGGTGCGCTGCCAGTCGCTGTAATCGCCGTACTGGATGGCCAGTGGAGCCCAGGACGGGGCGGCACCGCCGAGTCGACTCGTGTACGCCGACACCAGGTCTCGCGCCATCGGTGCGACCGAGTAGCCGTCGGTGCTGATGTGGTGCATGACCACGACCAGCACGTGATCGCTCGCCGATACCGACAGCAGCGCGATGCGCACCGGCGGTGCGATCGTGACATCGAAACCGGCCGCGACGATTTCGGCGATGCGATCGTCTATGCCGTTGGCGGACACCGGGATCGGGGTCAGATCGAAATGTACGTCGTCGACGGCCAGCACCTGCTGGACCTCACCGCTGTCCAGCTTGGGGTAGCGGGTGCGCAGGATCTCGTGGCGCTGCACCAGATCCCGCAGGGCGGCGGCAAGTGCGGCGTGATTCAGCGTGCCGGTGAGGCGTATCGCGGCGGGGACGTTGTACGCACCTGAAGCCGGGTAGAGCTGGTTCACCACCCACATGCGCTGCTGTGCCAGCGACAGCGGAGCCGGTCCGGTACCGGTCCGGCGGACCAGGGCGGGCCGGGTGTCCGACGGATCGATCGCGGCCAGCCGCTCGGCCAGCGCCGATACGGTCGGCGCTTCGAACACCGCCGCGACCGGCACCCGCACACCCAGATCCGCGCCCAGGCGGGCCGCGAGCCGGGTCGCCATGAGCGAATTACCGCCCAGGGCGAAGAAATCGGCGTCGAGGCCGACAGTGGCACCGGACTCCGGGGTTGCCTCGGCGGCAGCCGCATCGGTCGCGGCGAGGCCGATGACCTCGGTGAACGCGGCCGCGACCAGGCGCTCGATCCGCGATACCGGGGCACGGTAGGCGGCGGCGGTGAAGACCGGTTCGGGCAGGCGCGCCCGGTCGACCTTGCCATTGGCGTTGAGCGGCAACGCGTTCAGCACCACCAGGGCGGCGGGGACCATGTAGTGCGGCAGTTCGGCCGCGAGCGCGGTGCGCAACCCGGCCGCCACCTCGTCGTAGCGGGCCGGGTCGGCACCCGGCACGGCCGCATAGGCGACCAGCCTGGCTCCATTGCCACTGTCATCGCGAGCCACCGCCACCGCGGCGGTCACCCCGTCCTGCCGGCGCAGCGTCGTCTCGACCTCGCCGAGCTCGATGCGGAAGCCGCCGATCTTCACCTGGAAATCGGCGCGATCGACGTATTCCAGTGCGCCATCGGCACGGCGGCGGACGATATCGCCGGTGCGGTACAGGCGGCCCGCGCCGAACGGGTTGGCCACGAAGCGATCCGCGGTGAGCCCGGGGCGGCCGTGGTAGCCGCGCGCCAGCTGCGCACCGGAGAGGTAGAGCTCGCCGGGGACGCCGATCAGCACCGGCTGCAAACGCGAATCCAGTACGTACGCACCGCTGTTCCAGGCCGGAGCGCCGATCGGAACGACCTGCTCGGGCTGCTCCGATACCTCGAACGCGGTGATGGACACGGCGGCTTCGGTCGGGCCGTACAGGTTGAACAGGCGAGCCGAACCCGAGGCGTGCAGCCGCAGGAACTCGGCGGCGGTGGCGACCGGCAGGGCCTCGCCGATGGCCAGCACCGTGCGCACCGAAGCCGGGAGGGGGCCGGTGGTGAGCAGCATGCCGAGCAGGGACGGGACCGGGTGCAGGACGGTGACGGCGTGCGTGTCCAGCAGTTCCCACAGGCGGTCCGGATCGCGCTCGTCACCGGGGGCGGTGACGACCAGGCTGCCGCCGGTGGTCAGCGGCGACCAGAACTCCCACACCGACAGATCGAAGGTGGCGGGGGTCTTCAGCAGTGCGCGATCCCCCGCGCCCAGGGCGAAAGTGTCACGCAGCCACTGCAATTGGTTGGCGATGGCGGCGTGCGGGAGGGAGACGCCCTTGGGCTTGCCGGTGGAGCCGGAGGTGAAGATCAGGTAGGCGGGATTGTGCGGGCGCAGCGGGCGCACCCGCTCACCGTCGGCGATCGGCGCGGACGAGAGCGCGGCGGTGTCGAGGCGATCCACCTCGTGCACCGGGAGCACCGTCTCGAACGGGACGCCGTCGGCGGAGGTGGTGAGAACCGCTGCGGGAGCGGCGGTCTCGACGATGTAGGCGATGCGATCAGCCGGGTGGTCCGGATCGATCGGCACGTACGCGGCACCGGATTTGACCACCGCGTACATGGCGATCACCAGCTCGACGGAGCGGCGCATGGCCAGCACAACCGTCTGCTCCGGACCCACGCCGTCGGCGATCAGGCGGCGGGCCAGGCGGTTCACCCGAGCATCGAATTCGGCGTAGCTCAGGGCGATTTCGCCATCCGCGCTGAGCAGTGCGACCGCATCCGGGGTGGCGGCGGCCTGGGCGTCGACCAGATCCACCAGGGTGACCGGAGCGACCGCGTGCGCGGTGGCATTCCACTCCGTGAGCACCCGCTCGCGCAGGTTCGCGCCGAGCAGATCGATCGAGCCGACAATGCTGTCCGGTTCGGCCGCAACGGTTTCCAGCACCCGCCGCAGCGCGGCGGCGAAGCGCAGCGCGGTGGCCTCGGTGAACAGATCGGTGGCATAGCCCAGGGTCAGTTCGACCCCGGCGGGCACACCGGCGGCACCGTAGTGATCGACCGCGAACAGGTGCAGGTCGAACTGGGCGATCTCATTGTCGAATTCGACCTCCGAGACCGTCAGACCGGGCAGCTCCAGGGCGGCGCGCTCATGGTTCTGGAAGGAGAAGCCGACCTGGAACAGCGGATGCCGGGCGGTGGAGCGCTGCGGGTTGAGCACCTCCACCAGACGCTCGAACGGGACGTCGGCGTGCGTGAAGGCGGCGATATCGGCGGTGCGCACCCGGCCGAGCAGCGCCGAGAACGGTTCCGCCGCATCGATTTCGGTGCGCAGCGCCAGGGTGTTGACGAACATGCCGATGATGTCGTCCAGGGCGGCCTCGCCGCGACCGGCGATCGGGGTGCCGACGGTGATGTCGGCGGTACCGGACAACCGGGCCAGCAGGGCCGAGAACGCGGCGTGCACCACCATGAACAGGGTCGCGCCGTGCCGGCGGCCCACCTGGGTCAGCTCGGCGTGCAGCTGGGCGTCCACGCCGAACGCGATGCGCTTACCGCGCAGGCTCTGCCGTGCCGGGCGCGGGAAATCGGCGGGCAGATCCAGCTGATCCGGCAGACCGGCCAGGGTCTCGCGCCAGAAGGTGAGCTGCTGTGCCGCAATCGATTCCGCATCGCTCTCGGCACCGAGCAGCGCGCGCTGCCACAGCGCGTAATCGGCGTACTGCGCCGCCAGTGGCGACCACGCCGGGGCGGCCCCGGCCAGGTGTGCGTCATAGGCGTGCATGAGATCGCGCACGAACGGCACCAGCGAGGAGCCGTCGGCCGAAATATGGTGCAGCGCACCGGCGAACACGTATTCCGGGCCGACCGCGTCGGTGATCCGGAACAGTGCGAACCGCACCGGAACCGCGGTGGTGACATCGAATTCGGTTCCGGCCAGCTCCAGCATGCGCCGCCGCAGTTCGGCCGCGGTGCAGTCGATGACATCCAGCGACTGTGCGGCCTGTTCGGCGGACAGCACGACCTGCACCGGTCCGGCGGCGGTCTCCGGATAGACGGTGCGCAGCGTCTCGTGCCGTTCGACGAGTTCGGCCACGGCCGCGCGCATGACGGCGATATCCAGATCGCCGCGCAGGCGCAGCGCCAGCGGAATCGTGTACGCGGTCGAGCTGCCGTCGAAGCGGTTCAGGAACCACATGCGCTGCTGTGCGGGCGAGAGCGGCAGACTGTCGGGCCGCTCCCCCGCCACCAGCGCGGGACGCGAAACACCCTGCGGCGCGACCTCGACGCGGGCCGCCAGCGTGCCGACGGCGGACGCCTCGAACATCGCCCGCACACCCACGGTGGTGCCGAGCGCCTGCCCGATCCGCGCGACCGCCTTCGCGGCCAGCAGCGAACTGCCGCCCAGTTCGAAGAAGTCGTCGTCCACGCCGACGCGCTCACTGCCGAGCAGATCGGCGAACACCCCGGCCACGATCTCCTCCACCGGTGTGGACGGAGCCCGGAACACCTTGGCCTCGAACACCGGCGCGGGCAGCGCCTTGCGATCCAGCTTGCCGGAGGCATTGAGCGGGAACGCGTCCAGCACCACGAAGGCGGCCGGGACCATGTAGCCGGGCAGTGCCGCCGCGAGTGCGGAGCGGATCTGATCCAGCTGTACACGATCCGCGGCGGTCGCCGAAATCTGTGCGCTGTCAGCGGCACCCGCGCCGCGAGTGTTCGCGGCGGTGTCCGTGATTCCTGTGCTCGCGGTCGCGGCGCATTCCGGCGCGTTCGCGATATTCGCGACCGGGGCGGCGGAGATCGCGGGGACCAGATAGGCGACCAGCTGGTCACCGAGGCGGTCGTCGGAGCGGACCACGACCACGGCTTGAGCGATGGAATCCTGTGCGACGAGCGCGGATTCGATCTCGCCGAGCTCGATGCGCAGACCGCGCAGCTTCACCTGGAAATCGGTGCGGCCGAGGTATTCGATCTCGCCTTCGGCGTTCCACTTCACCAGATCGCCGGTGCGGTACATGCGCTCGGAGGCGCCGAAGGGGTTGGCCACGAAACGATCCGCGGACAGGTCCGGGCGGCCCAGGTAGCCACGGGCCAGCTGATCACCCGCGAGGTACAGCTCACCCGCGACACCCGGGGCGACCGGGTTCAGGCGGGCGTCGAGCACGTAGGTGCGGGTATTCCACACCGGGCGGCCGATCGGCACCGACAGCGTGTCGGCGTCGATGACCTCGTGGTAGGTGACGTCGACGGCGGCCTCGGTGGGGCCGTACAGGTTGTGCAGGCGGGCACCGGTCAGCTCGCGCAACTGCTGCGCGATGGTGACGGGCAGCGCCTCACCGGACGCGAACACCTGGCGCAGAGCCGTATCGGCGGTATCGCCGATCGTGGAGGCAGCGGCGTCGCCGAGTTCCGCAACGAACAGTGCCAGCATGGACGGCACGAAATGCGCTGTGGTGATGCCCTGTTCGGCGATGATCTGCGCCAGATACACCGGATCACGGTGGCCGTCGGGCTTGGCGACGACCAGACGCGCACCGGTCTGCAAGGGCCAGAAGAACTCCCACACCGACACATCGAACGTGGCCGGAGTCTTCTGCAGCACAGCGTCTTCGGCGGAGATCGGGTACTCGTGCTGCATCCACAGCAGACGGTTCACGATCGCACCGTGCTCCACCGCCACGCCCTTGGGGCGACCGGTCGAACCGGAGGTGAAGATGACGTACGCGGTATGCGACGGGCTGATCGCCTGTCCGCGTTCGGCATCGGTGATCGGTGCGGCGGAGTACTCGGCGAGGTCGAGGGTGTCGACCTCCACCAGCAGGGCACCGCTGGCGGTCGCGACGGCATCGCGACCGGTGGTCAGGATGGCGGCGGGGCGCGCCGTATCCAGGACGTAGTCGATGCGGTCGGCGGGCTGATCCGGATCCAGCGGAACGTAGGCCGCACCGGCCTCGAGCACCGCGTACATGGCGATCACCAGGTCGACCGAGCGGCGAATCGCCAGGGCGACAGTCGCTTCCGCGCCGATGCCCTGGGCGATCAGGTGCCGGGCGAGGCGGTGCACCCGGGCGGCGAACTCGGCATAGGACAGTTCCACGCGAGCCTGTGCCTGCTCGGGCATCGCCTCGAAGACGATGGCCCGCGCATCGGGGGTGGCCGCGGCCTGCGCCTCGAACAGCGATACGAGGTTGGCCTCGGTCAGCGCGGGAGCGCCGGACCGATTGCCGGGCAGCACGGTGGTGATGTCGCGGGCGGTGGCGTTCCACTCGGTGAGGACGCGACGGCGTTCGTCGGCGCGCAGCAGGTCGATATCGCCGACGGCGATCATGCGGTCGGAGGCCACCGTCTCCAGCACCTGTTCGAAGCGGCGGGCCAGCAGGGCGATGCTGTCGGCGTCGAAAAGGTCGGTGGCGTAGGTGATCTCGATATCCATGCCGCCGGTGCGGCCCTCGGCGGCGAAGGATTCGGTCACCGTGAACTGGAGGTCGAATTTGGCGATGCCCGACTCGATCTGGGCGGGGTGCACGCGCAGACCGGGCAGTTCCAGGGTGGGCAGCGGGAAGTTCTGGAAGGTCAGCAGCACCTGGAACAGCGGGTGCCGGTTCTGGGCGCGGGCGGGGGCGAGCGCCTCCACGACACGTTCGAACGGGATGTCGGTGTGCGACAGGGCCGCGATATCACCGCCGCGGACCTGACCGAGCAGGGTGTCGAACCCGGTGCGCGGATCGATCTCGGTGCGCAGCACCAGCGTGTTGACGAACATGCCGATCAGACCGTCCAGGGCCTGTTCACCACGTCCGGCCACCGGGGTGCCGATGGCGATATCGGTGGCGCCGGACAGCCGGGACAGCAGGACCGCCAGCGCCGCGTGCACGGTGCTGAACATGGTGGTGTCCAGCTTCAGCGCCAGCGCCGCGAGATCACCGTGCAGGCCCGCGTCCACGGTGAAGTGGTGCGTGCCGCCGCGCTGGGTCGACACCGCGGGGCGCGGGCGATCGGCGGGCAGGTCCAGCTGATCGGGCAGCCCGGCCAGGCGGGTGCGCCAGTAGTTCAGCTGACGCGCGGCCTCGGACTCCGGATCGGTGTCCGCACCGAGCACCTCGGACTGCCACAGCGTGTAATCCGCGTACTGCACGGGCAGCGGCTGCCAGGCCGGGACCTGACCGGTGTGGCGGGCGATGTACGCCGCCATCAGATCCTGCGCCAGCGGGCCGAGCGAGAAACCGTCTGCGCTGATGTGGTGCAGGACAAGGGCCAGTACGTGTTCGGTGCCCGACAGCCGGAAAAGCTCAGCGCGCACGGGGGTTTCGGAGGTCAGGTCGAACGCGTGGGTGGCGGCGTCGACCAGGCGGGCATCCAGTTCGGATTCGTCGAGCTGCTCGGCGACGACCGCCGGAACGCTCTGGGCGACAGGCAGAATCACCTGTTCGGGACCTTCCACCCCGTCCGGGTACACGGTGCGCAGGGTTTCGTGCCGCGCCACCAGATCGGCGAGCGCACCCGCCAGCGCGACCGTGTCCAGTTGTCCGGAGAACCGGATGACCAGCGGGATATTGTCCGCCGCCGCACCGGGTCCGGCGGTTTCCTCCGCCGCCCAGTACCGGTTCAGGAACCACATGCGCTGCTGCGCCAGGGCCAGCGGCAACCGCTCCGGGCGCATGCGCGGCAGCAGCGGCGTGCGCGCGCCGGCGCCGGAGCGTTCGTGCGCGTACTCGGCCAGCGCTGCCACACTGCGGGTTTCGAACAGCGCGCGCACCGGGATCTCGCAATCCAGGGCCACGCCGATGCGGGCGACCGCGCGCGCCGCCAGCAGCGAACTGCCGCCGAGCGCGAAGAAATCATCGTCGACGCCGACCCGCTCGAGACCGAGCAGTTCGGCGAACACACCGGCCACCGCGATCTCGGCGGGCGTGCCGGGCTCCCGGTACGCCGCACCCTCGAAAGTCGGGGCTGGCAGAGCGGCGCGATCCAGTTTTCCATTGACCGTCAGCGGAATTCGATCGATCACCACGATGGCGGAAGGCACCATATGCTCGGGCAAACGACGGGCGATCGCCTGCCGGAGCACGGCGGTGTCCACGGTCGCCTCGGCAACCACGTAACCGACCAGGCGGTCCTCGGCGACGATATCGTCGTGCCGGACCACCACGGCGGCCTCGCGCACACCGCGTTCATCGAGCAGCGCGGCCTCGATCTCGCCGAGTTCCACGCGGAATCCGCGCAGGTTGACCTGCTGATCGGCGCGACCCAGGTATTCCAGTTCACCGGTCGCGGTCCAGCGGGCCAGGTCGCCGGTGCGGTAGGCGGAGCTACCGGCGGGGCCGAACGGGTCCGCGACGAAGCGGGCCGCCGACAGCGAGGGACGCGACAGGTAACCGCGCGCGAGCTGCCCGCCGGAGACGTAGACCTCACCGGGCACACCCGGCGCAACCGGGCGCAACCGCGAATCCAGCACGCGCACAACCAGGCCCGGCAGCGCACCGCCGATCACACTGGCCGAACCGGTGTCCGGGGTGATGGGGCGGTACGACACGTGCACCGTGGTCTCGGTGATGCCGTACATGTTCACCAGCGCCGGGGCCTGCGGATGGCGGGCGAACCACTCGCGCAGCCGCTGCGGCTCCAGGGCCTCGCCACCGAAGATCACCACGCGCAGTGCGAGATCGTCGGCCTCCCGCTCCTGATCGGCGGCGATCAGCTGGTAGAACGCCGACGGAGTCTGGTTGAGCACCGTAACCCGCTCGGCGGCGAGCAGTTCCCGGAACTGCTGCGGCGAACGCGAGGTGAAATAGTCGACCACCACGACGCTGCCGCCGGACAGCAGCGGGCCCCACAGCTCCCACACCGAGAAATCGAAGGCGTAGGAGTGGAACATGGTCCACACGTCGGACGGGCCGAATTCGAAGTGCCGCTGCGAATTGTCGAGCAGCCGAACCACATTCAGATGCGGGATGAGCACGCCCTTGGGGCGGCCGGTGGAACCCGAGGTGTAGATGACGTAGGCGGTGTTCGCCGGGTTCAGCGTGGCGCGCCGATCGGCATTGGTGACCGGGGCGTCGGAGTGGTCCGCCAGATCCAGGGCGTCGAGATCCAGCACCGGACCGCCGAACCAACCGGCGGGCAGATTCGCGGCCGCGCTGGTGAGCGCGCACACCGGACGGGCGTCATCGAGCACGTACTCGATGCGATCGGCCGGGTAGTTCGGATCGATGGGCAGGTAACCGCCACCGGACTTGAGCACCGCGAGCAATGCGACGACGAGTTCGGCGGTGCGCGGAAGCGCAACGGCCACCAGCGATTCCGGGCCGACACCGGCGGCGATGAGGCGGCGGGCCAGCCGGTTCGCGCGGGCGTCGAGCTGAGCGTAGGTGAGGGTGGTCTCGCCCGAGCGGACGGCGACGGCGTGCGGATCGATCAGCGCGGCGGCGGCGAAACGATCCGCCAGCGTGGCGGTTTCGGCGATATCCGTGCCGGTGGCCGACCACTCGTGCAGTACCAGCTCGCGCTCATCGGCATCGAGGACCTCGATATCGCCGACCGGCAGCAGGTCGTCGTTCGCGACCGCGGTGACCACGCGCTCGAAGCGGCGAGCCAGCGCCGCGATGCCGTCGGCGTCGAAAATATCGGTGGCGTAGGTGAATACGGCGGCCAGGCCGCCGTCGGCCTGCTCGCCGATGGAGAGTTGCAGGTCGAATTTGGCGGTGTGCGTATCGATATCGAGCCGCGACACCTCCAGACCCTCCAGCTCGAGGGCCGCGCCCGCGATGTTCTGGAAGTCCAGCACCACCTGGAACAGCGGGTGCAGACCCTGCGTGCGCACCGGGTTCAGCGCCTCGACCAGTCGCTCGAACGGGACGTCGGCGTGCGCGAAGGCGCGCAGGTCGGCGTCGCGGACGGCGGAGACCAACTCCGCGAACGAGTTTCGCGGCGCGACCTCGGTGCGCAGGGCGAGGGTGTTGACGAACATGCCGACCAGGCCGTCCAGCGCCTGCTCACCACGACCGGCGACCGGGGTGCCGATGGCGATATCCGACTGTCCCGAAACCTTGGCCAGCAGCGTGGCCAGGGCCGCGTGCACCACCATGAACAGCGAGGCGTTCGAGCGCTCCGCGAGCTCCCGCAGCCGCTCGTGCAGCCCGGCGTCGAGGGTGAACTCGAACCGCGCGCCACGCCCGGAGGCGGTGGCCGGACGCGGCCGATCCAAGGGCAGCGACAGTTCCGGAGCCAGCCCGGACAGCTCATCCCGCCAGAACGAAATCTGCTGCGCCAGCCGCGACTCCGGCACACCGGCGTCGCCGAGCAGTTCCCGCTGCCACAGCGCGTAATCGGCGTACTGCACCGGCAGCGCGGCCCACTGCGGAGCCTCACCGCGACGGCGAGCGGCGTAAGCGGCCATCAGATCGAAGGTCAGCGGCGCGACCGACAGACCGTCGGCGGCAATGTGATGCACCGCGAACACGAGCATGTGCTCGTCATCGGAGGTGCGAAGCAGGTTGAGGCGCAGGGGAACCCGGCTGTCGACGGCGAAGGGCTGGAGGGCCAGTTCGCGGATGCGGGCATCCAGATCGGCGGCGGCGACATCTTCGGTGCGCAGGCCGACGGCGGCTTCGGTGCGCGGGAGTACCTGCTGGCGGCCGATGCCGTCGGTGGCGGGGTAGATGGTGCGCAGGGTTTCGTGGCGCTCGATGACATCGTCGAGGGCCGCTGCGAGGGCTTCGCGGTCCAGGTCGCCGGAGAGGCGGATGGCGGCGACCAGGTTATCGGCCACCGAGGCGGTGTCGAAGCGGTTCAGGAACCACATGCGCTGCTGGGCGTAGGACAGCGGCACGGTGGCGGGGCGTTCGCCCGCGACCAGCGGCGGGCGGCCGCCGGTGCCCGCGAGATCGCCGAGGGCCGCGGCCAATTCGGCGACCGTGCGGGCGTCGAAGATCAGGCGCACGGGGACGCGGGCGTCCAGGGCCGCGCCGAGGCGGGCGGTCAGGCGGGTGGCGATGAGGGAATTGCCGCCCAGATCGAAGAAGTCGTCGTCCGCGCCGATGGCGGCACTGCCACCGAGCACCTCGGCGAAGGCGGCGGCCACCAGGCGCTCGGCCGAGGTGGTGAGCGCACGGTATTCACGAGCCGCGAATTCCGGTGCGGGCAGCGCCTTGTGGTTGAGCTTGCCGTTCGGGGTCATCGGCAGTTCGGCGATGACCGTGAAGGCGGCGGGCACCATATGCGGGGCCAACCGGCCCGCCAGGCTCGCCCGCACCGACTCGGTGCGCACGCCCGCGGCGGCATCGGCGGGCACCAGGTAGGCGGCCAGCTGATCGCCGCGCACCGCATCGCTGTGCACCACCACGACGGCCTGGCGCACCTGCTCGTGCGCGGCCAGCGCGGATTCGATCTCACCGAGTTCGATGCGGTAGCCGCGCACCTTCACCTGGGAGTCGTTGCGGCCCACATAGATGACGGAGCCGTCGGCGGCCCAGCGCACCAGATCGCCGGTGCGGTACATGCGCTCGCCCGGCGCCCACGGGCAGGCCACGAAACGATTCGCGGTCAGCTCCGGGCGACCGTGGTAGCCGCGCGCCAATTGCGTTCCGGAAACATACAATTCGCCGATCGCGCCGACCGGCACCGGCTGCAGCGCGGCATCGAGCACCCATTCGCGCACACCGCGGATGGGGCGGCCCACGTGCACGGGCTCACCCGCGCGCAACGGCTGCGACATATTCACGATGACCGTGGTCTCGGTCGGGCCGTAGGCGTCGACGATGGTCCGCCCGGCCTCGACCCAGCGGCGCACCAGTTCGGCCGGTACGGCCTCACCGCCGACCGCGACCGACTGCACATCCGGCAGATCCGCCGGATCCAGCGAGGCGGCGGCGGACGGCGTCATGGCCAGATGCGTGACCCGCTGTACCCGAGCGAAATCCGCGAGCTCCTGACCGACGGTCGCACCGGCGGGCGCGATCACCAGGGTCGCCCCGGAGTTCACCGCCAGCAACAGTTCGGCAACCGAGATATCGAAGGAAGGCGAGGCCACACTCAGCACCCGCGCGCCCGGATGACCGAAGTAGTGCACGGTCTGCTCGGCCGCCAGGCTCACCAGCGCCTCATGCGTGACCAGCACGCCCTTGGGCAGACCCGTGGAACCGGAGGTGTAGATGGCATACGCGATGTGCTGCGGGTGCAGCGGGCGCAGCCGGTCCGCGTCGGTGATCTGCTCGGCCGAGAATCCGGCGCAGGCGGCCTCGAACGTGGGATCGTCCAGCAGCAGCCAGGGCAGCGGGCCCGGCAGCGCGGCCTGGGACGCGGCCGTGGTCAGGCCCAGGACCGCGCGGGAATCGGTCACCATATGGGTGATGCGGTCCACCGGGTAGGCGGGATCCACCGGGAGCCAGCCCGCACCCGATTTGATGACGGCCCAGACCGCGGTGACCTGTTCGATGGAACGCGGCACGCCGACGGCGACCAGATCGTCCGGGCCGATGCCGCGATCGATCAGCAGTCGCGCCAAACGCGAAGAGGCGGCGTCGAGTTCGGCGTAGGTGAGGGCGCGGCGCTCATCGCACAGGGCGATATCGTCCGGATCGGCCTCGGCCGCCTCGGCCAGCACCTCGGGCAGCAAACCGGTCGCGACGACCGGGCCACCGGAGCGGGTGGTGAGATTGGCGTATTCGCGCGGGGACAGCAGCGGTAGATCGGCGACCACGGTCGCGGGGGCGGCGGTGACGGACTCGAGCAGGCGCAGGAAGCGCGCGGCGAGCACGGAGATGGAGGCGGAATCGAAGAGGTCCGTGGCGAAAGCGAACTCCGCCTGGATCCCCGCCGGTGCCGGACCTTCCCCGGGACCGGCACCGGCGAAGCTTTCGGTGACCGCGATCGATAGGTCGAACTTGGCCACTCCGGTGTCCAGCGTACCCGGCATGGCAAGCAATCCGGGCAGTTCGATGTCGATATTCCCGGTACCGGTGAAAGACAGCGTCACCTGGAAGACCGGATGGCGGGCTTGTGAGCGCGCCGGATTCAGGGTCTCGACCAGCTGCTCGAACGGCACATCGGCGTGCGCGAAGGCGGCCAGATCGGATTCCCGTACGGTGCCTAGCAATTCGGCGAAGGTGCTGCGCGTGTCGATATGCGTGCGCAGCGGGAGGGTGCCGACGAACATACCGATCAGTTCGTCGAGATCGCGTTCGCCGCGACCGCCGACGGGGGTGCCGATGACGATGTCATCACCCCCGGACAGGCGCGCGAGCAGCACCGCGAGCACCGCGTGCATGAGCATGAAGGCCGAAACCCCATGTTCCTGAGCGGTTTCCAGAATTTGAGAGTGCAGACCGGCCGGTATTTCCAGATGGTGGGTACCGCCGCGACCGCTCGCCACCGCCGGACGCGGGCGATCCGAGGGCAGATCCAACTGCTCCGGCGCGCCGGCCAGCGTGCGCGTCCAGAACTCCAACTGCTGCGCCAGCAGGGAATTCGGATCGGCCGCGTCCCCGAGCCGTTCCCGCTGCCACAGTGCGTAATCCGCGTACTGCAGCGGCAGCGGGGCCCAGCCGGGCGCGTGACCGGCCAGGCGCGCGGTGTACGCGGCCACCAGATCCCGCGCCAGCACGGGCAGCGACAGACCGTCCGCCGCGATGTGGTGCAGGACGACGGCGAGCGCGAAATCCGCCTCGCCACTGTCCTTTTCGTCCCGAATGTCGAAAAGGCGGGTCCGGAAAGGGATCTCGGTCTCGAGATCGAAGCCGCGAGCGGCGAACTCGAGCAGTTCGGCCTCGAGATCCGCGGCCGCGATCTCCTCGACCACGGCGATCAGATCGGTGCCCGCGATCAGACCCGTCGCGGTGGCGTCGAACTCGGTCACCGCATCGGTCAGCAACTGATCAGCGAGCGTCTCCAGCGCACCGCGCGGGGACAGCGAGGCCGCCGGAATCACGCGCTGGCACGGACCCTGCGGGGTCTGCGGGAAGACGGTGCGCAGCACCTCGTGCCTGGCCACCAGATCCGCGATCGCGGCCCGCATGGCGTCCGCGTCCAGCTCACCGTGCAGGCGCAGCACGAACGGCATGTTGTAGTCGGCGCTGCCGGTGGCGAACCGGTTCATGAACCAGATGCGCTGCTGAGCGGGCGAGAGCGGGAGCACCTCGGGGCGCTCACGCACCGCGAGTTCCGGCACCCTCGTGCCGAATTCGGCATCGTCATCGAGGAACTGCCGCTCCACCAGCTCGGCCAGCGTCGCCACCGTCGGCGCGCCGAAGAGCTCGCGCACCCCGATCCGGCAGCCCAGATCACCGCTGATGCGCGCCGCCACCCGGGTGGCGATCAGGCTGTTGCCGCCCAGGGCGAAGAAATCGTCGTCGAGCCCCAGGCCCTCGCGCTCGAGCACCTCGCCGAAGACCCGCGCTATCGCCTGCTCCACCACCGAAACGGGGGCGCGATAGACGGTGACGGTCGGCTCCGGCGCGGGCAGCGCCCGGCGGTCCAGCTTGCCGGAAGCATTGAGCGGCAACGCATCCAGCACCACGTACGCGGACGGCACCATATAGGAGGGCAGCGCCTCGGCGGCCGCGATGCGCAACGCCGCCACATCCGGCGCTCGATCGGCGACCGGAACCAGATAGGCGACGAGCTGTTCGTCGCGCACCACCACGACCGCCTGGCGCACGGAATCCTGTGCGGCGAGCACGGTTTCGATCTCGCCCAGTTCGATGCGCAGACCGCGCAGCTTCACCTGGAAATCGGTGCGCTCCAGATAGACCAGTTCGCCCTGCGGCGTCCAGCGCACCAGATCGCCGGTGCGGTACATCAATTCACCCGCGTCGCCGTGACCGTCGCGCCCGGTGAAGGGATCGGCGACGAAGCGCTCCGCGGTCAGTCCGGGCCGTGCCACGTAGCCCCGGGCGAGCTGAACCCCCGACAGATACAGCTCACCCGGGGTCCCCACGGGGACCGGCCGCAGACGTGAATCGAGCACGTACAGCCGGGTATTGGATACGGGCGCGCCGATCGGCACCACCTCGGTATCCAAGTCGGTGACCGCGTGGAAGGTGACGTCGACCGCCGCCTCCGTCGGTCCGTAGAGGTTGTGCAGCGCCGCGCCGGTGAGCGCGCGCAAGCGCTGCGCGGTGGCGGCGGGCAGCGCCTCACCGGAGGAGAAGACCAGGCGCAGCCGCATATCGCGCGCGGACGCCGCGACCAGCTCGCCCAGGAACACCGCCAGCATGGCGGGCACGAAGTGCGCGACCGTGATCCGTTCGCGGACAATGGTTTCCGCCAGATAGCCGGGATCGCGATGCCCGTCCGGCGTCGCCACGATCAGCGTCGCGCCGATCTGCAACGGCCAGAAGAACTCCCACACCGAGACGTCGAAGGTGGCCGGGGTCTTCTGCAGCACAATGTCTTCGGCGGTCAGACCGTACTCGGACTGCATCCAGGCCAGCCGGTTCACGATGCCGCGGTGCGTGACCGCGACACCCTTGGGGAGACCGGTCGACCCCGAGGTGAAGATGACATAGGCGGTATTGGAAGGACGCAGCGGCGCAAGCAGTTCCGCTGCATCGAGGGGTGCGGCCGAGTACGCGTCCAGCGCGAGTTCGTCCAGATGCAACACCGGTGCGTCGAATTCGGCGGCGGGCCGGTCGGCGGAGCTGGTCAGCACCACTGCCGGTTGCGCCGTCGCCACGATGTGCGCGGTGCGATCGGCCGGATGATCCGGATCCAGCGGCACATAGGCGCCGCCCGCCGCCTGCACGGCGTACAGCGCCGTCACCAGCTCGGCCGAACGGCGCAGATGCAGCGCCACCGTGGTCTCCGGGCCGACGCCCAGCGAAATCAGATGCCGGGCAAGACGATTCACCCGTCCCGCGAGTTCGGCGTAGGTCAGTTCGACCGCCGGTTCCCCGGCGTAGCGCAGCGCTACCGCATCCGGGGTGCGCGCGGCCTGCGCCGCGAACATGGACACCAGCGTCGCGTCCTCGGCGACCGGCGGCTCGGCCGCGCCGAAGTCCCGCGCGGTGTCATTCCAAATCCGCAGGCTCACTTCGCGTTCCAGCTCGGTGATGACCGGGACCGCGGCGAGGGGGGTCGCCGGATCCAGCTCCAGCAGCCGCTCCAGGAAACCGGTGAAGCGCGCGTGATGGCGGGCCAGATCGTCGCTGCCGTACAGATTCGGATTGGCCTCCAGCTCCAGGTGCAGCTGATCGGTGTCCGCGTAGTACACCTGCAGACTCAGATCCTCGACCGGACCGGTGGTGAGCACGTGATAGCGCGCCGTCGCCGCACCGAGCGGCAGGGCCATATCGAAGAGCATGAAATTGGCCAGCGGGCCGAACAGCGCGCGCCGGGTCTGCTGCCCGTCGCGATCGGCGTCCCGGCGAATGTCCTCGTGCCGATACCGCTGGTGGCGCACCGCGTTCGACAATTCCTGCCGCGCCCCGGCCAGTACCGCGCCCCAGCTGTCCTGATCGCCGACGGCCAGGCGCAACGGCACGATATTGGAGAGCATGCCCGCCGAACGCCGGGTGTAGTCATCGGTGCGCGCCGTCACCGGCAGGCTCACCACCACTTCGCGCTGATCGGTGAGCCGGGCCAGATAGGCGCCGAAGGCGGCCAGCAGCACCACCACGGGCTTCGAATCCCGTTCGCGGGCAACCTGGTTCACGCGATCCAGCACCCGCTGCGGCAGCTGCCGGCCGAATCGCAGATTGGCGGCGGCGGGCGGGGCGGTACGGCGATCCAGGGTGGTGGCCTCCAGGCCCAGCACCCGATCGGCCCAGTACTCGCGATCCCCGGCGAACTGCGCGCTGGCGCGATACCGCTGCTCGTTCTCGACCAGCACCGGGATATCGCCCGGATCGATGGCCGACGGTTCACCGCCGGTCATCAGCGCGTTGTACCGATCGGCCACGCGCAAAGTGATGTTGAGCGCGCCGAATCCGTCCAGCAGGATGTGGTGGCAGCGCAGGTAGAAGAAGTAGCGGTGATCCGCGACCTGCAGCACCGCACCGTTGAACAGGCGGTCGCGCAGCAGATCCGCGGGTGCGGAGAAGTCGGCGTGCATCCATTCGCGGGCGGCGGCGATCGGATCGGCCGCATCGCGCATATCCAGGTACGGCACCGGAACCGGCAGCGTGGGATCGACGATCTGCCGGGGCTGGCCGTCGACCTCGATCAGGCGCGTGACCAGCGCCTGGTACTCGCGCATGGTGTGGCCGGTGGCCTCGGCGATGGCGGCCGGATCGAGTTCGCCCTGTACGTCCACGTACTGCGCGACATTGATCGGCACATCCGGATCGAGCAGCTGGGCGTACCAGAGTCCGAGCTGCCCGGGGGTGAGTTCGAAAGCCTCCGGCGCGGGGCCGCTGCCCACCGCCCGATCGCTGCCCGGTCCGAAACCACCCAACTCCGTACCCTGCACCAGAGCCTCCTCGATTTGCCCGAATTGCTTTGTGGCCGAACGCTTTCGGGCATCGCGAAATAGACCTGTGCGTGCCGGTGGGAAACCGGCCGCCAGGTCGCGGAAAACCGCACTGCCCTGGGTGATTCGACGAATGCGCGGCGTCGGGGATGACGCTTTCGCGCGTGATTCCTACTGGTTCTCGCTCCGGCCGGGTGCCCGTTGTTCTCGGCCGGGATGCGGGTGCCTCCGGGTCATCCGCATCGGTTTGTCGTGCTGTCGATCTCCTCCAACTTCACCGCGCCCACTCGATCTTGGTGAGCGATGCCCTGTCGCCTGCATCACATGGATGCCGTCCATGCATTGCGAAGACTAGGGGCAAAGTGAATAAAACGGAACTTTTTCCCGAAAAAAAGTTGGACGAGCGTCTAGTTGGTTCCGGAGATTACGCGGAGACCGCAGAGAATGTGGGTGCAACCACATGGCGAGGCCAACGTGTGACCGAGCGCACTTTCGGTTGCGAAGACTATGAGTCGAAACGTTGCATCTGCGTTGCATCGGCGCCCATGCGCCGATCGAGCACGCGAATCTTCGCCTCGATCTGTGAATACAGTGGCGAATCACGGTCGACGGTCGATCGATACACCGCCCACGCGGCCGCATCGTCCCGGCCTTCCGCACCCGCGGTCCACTTGCTCAGGACCGCCGCTTCACCGGAACGCAACACGGCGGTCCGCAGGCGGACTCGCAATTCATCGCGAATGTCTATAACTCCCGGCGCATTCGAACGCGGCAGCGCCGGACCCGCATAGAGCCGCACCGCCGCATCGACGTCCCCGGAATCCAGGGCGGCCCGCAAAGCCTCCACATCCGTGGCGATCGGAACGCGCAAACGGTAAGGGCGCGAACCGAACACATTCGGACCCACCACCGACCGCAACCGCGACATGGCGGCGCGAATCGTGGCGTTGTCCAGATCCGCGTCATCGAGCAGCAGCGCCAGATGATCCGCGGACAAACCCTCCGGATGTTCGGCCAGCAGCAACAGGATCTCGGCATGGCGCTGCGACAACGGAACTCGCTCACCCGCCACCGTCAACTGCGGCTGACCCAGGCCCAGCACCTCGAGACCCAGGCGCTCCGGCATCGGGGCGTCCGCACCCGCGCGGCGATCATGACCCGAACGCACCGCCGCCAGCAGCAGATCCATCTCCGCCGCCGTCGCCGCCGCCTTCACCAGCGCCAGAATCTCCGGGCGCGCGACCCGCACCCCACCCGCGATCATCAGCACGCCCACCAGGCGGCCATCCGGATCGTGAACGGGCGCGGCCGCACCGGTGATCTGATGCATGCGATGCAGGAAATGCTCCGGACCGTGAATCCACGCGGCGCGACCGGTACGCACCACCAGCCCAACGGCATTGGTGCCCACCCGGCGCTCGCTCAGATCATTGCCCTCGCGCAAACCGGCATCGGCCGCCGCCTGCACCCGATCGGGATTACCGTGCACCGACAGCACCCGCCCGAATTGATCGGCGATGACGACGATCAGACCGGTACTGGTCGCGTCGCGCAGCAGCAGCTTGTCCACCAGGGGCATGACCGCCGCGATCGGGTGCGCGTCGCGATAACGTTCGAGATCAGCGCCGCGCAGTCCGCGGCCGTCATTGTCGTCCATGGGATCGACGCCGCCGCGCACACTGCGCAGCCACGACTCGAGCACCATCGGTCGCAACAAACCAGGCAGCTGACCCAATTGTTCGCCGCCCACACTGAGATATCCGTGGGCTTGCGCGGCATAGGCCTCGAGCGCACCCAACTGAGTGCCCGGTTCGGCACCGTGCTGCGGACTGCTCCCACCTGCGAGATTGCTGACCATTTGCCTTTCTTTCCGTACCCGAAGAGTACCGACCGGCTACCGCACACAAGTACGAGACCGATCGTTTGTCCCGCAGGTCACACCGGAAACCGAACCACGCAGAATGTGAGCCCCGTCTAATTGCGGATCCGCCACGGGACTGCGTCATACGGTGTAAGCACGGGGTTGTGGACGATATCGACCTGACCGCACTGGACCTCTTCACGGCCGGGTTTCCACACGCGCACTTCGATCGGCTCCGGGAAAACGCCCCGGTCCACTGGCATTCGCCCACCGCGCACACCCCCGACGGGGATGGCTTCTGGGTACTGAGCCGGTACGCCGATATCGTCACCGCGGCCGGGGATTCCGGCACCTACTCCTCACAGGGCGGCGGAAACCGTTCCGGCGGCGGCACACTCATCGAAGACCTGCCCGCCGACTGGGCCGCCGGAGTTTTGCTCAACATGATGGACGACCCTCGGCACGCACGCGTACGACGCCTGCTGGCACCGAGCGTCGCACCGCGCACGCTGCGGCTGATCGAAGACGAACTGCGCGAGCGGGCCGATGCCATCGTCGCGGCTGCGGTTGCCAAGGGCGAATGCGATTTCCTGATCGACCTCGCCGCGGAGCTACCGCTGCAGGCGGTCGCGCAATTGCTGGGCGTGCCGCAGGAAGACCGGCATCGACTGTTCGGCTGGGCGAATGTGGCGCTGGACTACCAGGATCGCGAACTCGGCGAAATCACCGAGCGCACCCGGCAGGCCGTGGCCGAGACCCGGGCCTACGGGACGCGGTTGCTGGCGGCCAAGAAACGCGATCCCGCGGACGATCTGATGTCACTGGCCGCCACCGCGACCATCGACGGCGCACCGCTCTCGGATATGGAACAGGCCATGCTGTTCAGCCTGCTCATCGCCGCCGGGAGCGAAACCACCAGGAACTCCGTCGCATTGGGCATGGCGGCGCTCATCGAACGGCCCGAGCTCTGGCGCGCGCTCTGGCGGGATCGCACGCTGCTGGACGGGGCCGTCGAGGAGATATTGCGCTGGGCCTCCTCCACGCCGTACAACCGGCGCACCGCCACCCGCGACCACGAACTGCACGGACAGCGGATCCGCGCCGGGGACAAGATCACCCTCTGGTGGGCCTCCGCCAATCGCGACGCGGCGGTCTTCGCCGACCCGCACCGCTTCGACATCACCCGAAAACCCAACCCGCACCTGGCATTCGGGCGCGGCGGCCACTTCTGCCTCGGTGCGGCGCTGGCGCGGATGGAGATGCGCGTGGTGTTCACCGCACTGCTCGATCAGGTCGACGGCGTCGAACTCACCGGGCCGATCGAATACACGCGCAGCAACAAACACACGGGCGTGCGGCATATGCCGGTGCGGTTGACCGCGAAATCAGTTGGGGGGCAGGGTGGGTCGTAGGGCGGCGAGATCGCGGAGTTTGGCCGCGCCCCACCAGAGGCCGGTGCCGTAGGCCACGTCCTCCAGGCGTTTGCAGGCCACGTAGCGGGTCGGGTCCAGGCTCCCGGTCTCGCGGTGGATGAACCAGTCGGCCAGGCCGTCGGCCACCGCGATCGTCACCGCGAGGTGGCGGATGCGGCGCGAGCACAGCATGCCGAGCAGGGTCACCGGCCAGTAGTGACGACACAGGGACGACGCCAAACGCCATAGGCCGCCGGAGAATCCGCGCGCCATATATATGGCGGAGACCCGGGTCGGGTTGTCGAGTTCGGCGAAGACGCGGCGTAATCGGAAGAGCGTGGCCACCAGGGTGAGCACACCGCCGACCGCACCCCAGCGGGTCAGGGTGCCGAAGAGCAGTGCGGCCACGGCCGTCCAGATCGGAATCGACAGCGGTGCGGCCATACCCGCGTGCCGCTGGCCCAGCGGCGCGACGCCGGTGCCGTGGGTCACCTTGTGCGCGAACCACTTTCGCAGCGATACCGGATTGCTGTGCGCCACCCGGGCGGCCGGTTCGTAGCGCAGCCGCCAGCCCGCGCGATCCAGCCGCCAGCACAGGTCGATATCGCCGCCCGCCGCCATGGACTCGTCGAAACCGCCCTCGGCCAGTAGGGCCAAGCGGCGCACCAGCAGTGCGGTACTCGGCACGTACGGCACCGGGCCGTGCGCCTGCACCGCCGATTCGCGGCGGCCGCGATGCAGCGAACCGCGGGTGTGCTCATAGCGGGCCAGCAGTGTGGAGTCCGGATCCATGGCCAGGATGCGCGGGGCCACCAGCGCCACCTTCGGATCGCTGAAATGTCCGAGCATGACCTCCAGCCAGCCGGTGCGCGGCACCACATCCGGATCCAGGAAGGCCACGAATTCGGTCGAGGCGCAGCGCAATCCGAAATTGCGGGCGGCGGCCGGGCCGTAGCGTTTATCGCGGCGGAGCACGGTCACCCGGCAGCGATTGGCGCGCGCCACCGGAATTCGAACCGGGCGGTCTGATCCGTCATCGACGACGATCACCGCATAACCGCGCAAAGCGGACAGCAACCGAGTCAGACCATCCGGATCATTGTGCACCGGAACGATAACCGTGACGTCCTCCAGCGAAGGCAGCAACCGCGGCCGCGGATTACCGACACCGGAATCGAGCAGACGTCTGGCAACCCGGGCGGAAGTAGGGTCCTTAACTTCGAGGTACCCGTCACCGATCATGGCCGCAGCCTCCGGCGCAAGGCGGAGCAACCGGTTCGGCGTGCCGCCGACCAGGAACCGTCCACCGGAGTAAGTGCGCACCCGCGGATCGATTCGCACCCCGAAACCATCGGGAAGGCGATCATGGCGCATTCCTGAAATGCTAGGTCAGCACACCACCGGCAATCATGATTGGCGCGCCGCTCACTATCACCGATAGTCCATAAGTCCGTGCGGATCACAGTGGCGGAACCGGTCGAACACCCGGCGCTCTACACTGCGGGGGCGGAAAAACCGGCAGGTGAACAGGCAGGAACGGAAATCCGGTGGCATGGGAGTAGGACGTATGCAGACCAGCGGGGGCGGGAGTAACACTCTCTCCGAAGCAGAGATCGTCGAAGCCGCATTGCGGGTGGTTCGTCAGGACGGCGTGGAAAAACTCTCCATGCGCCGGCTCTCGCGCGAACTCGGCGTCTCCCCGATGGCTCCCTATTACTACGTCGCCGACAAGCGCGAGCTACTCGATCTCGTCGCCACCGCCGCCCTCACCGGAGTACGCAAGCAGCCACCCGAATTCGGGCCCTGGCAAATGCGATTGCGCGACCTCATCGATCAGATCGACGAAAAACTGCGCAGGCACCCGGGACTCGGCGATGTGCTGATCGAGCAGATGCTCGGCAAACAGCTCGACCTGATCGCCGCGGTGATGGAGATCCTGTTCGACGCCGGATTCAACGAACGCAATGTGCTCGCCGCCTATGCGACCATCCACACCTATCTGTTCGGGCGCAGCAAAGTGAATCCGCGCGATCGCGGGGCACTCCAGGATCGGGCGCTGCCCGAGGCGGTGGAAAGAGCCATGAAACACCTGGGCGACCTGCGCGGAAAGTATTCCTACGACTTCTCGATGGATGTGCTGGTCGCCGGTCTCGAGGCTCAGCTTGTCCGGCAGCGAGACAGCACCGTATAGTTAAACTAGAACACGTTCTAGTTTGGGCACACTGGGCCGGAATCGCTTACCGCGCCGGGTTCGAGAGGACACTATGACCACCGTCGACGTACCGCACAGCTCACGATCGGTTGTGCTGCGGGTCTCCGCGGTCATCAATGAGACAGCCGACGCCGTATCGCTGGTATTCGACGTCCCCGAGGATATGCGCGAACGCTTCGCCTACCAGCCGGGCCAATTCCTGACCCTGCGCATTCCCAGCGACCTCACCGGGTCCGTCGCGCGCTGCTACTCGCTCGCCAGCTCACCCCACACCGACGACCAGCCCAAGGTGACCGTCAAGCGCACCGTCGACGGCTACGCCTCGAACTGGGTGTGCGACAACCTCGTCGCGGGCAGCGAGATCGAAGTACTGCCGCCCTCCGGCGTTTTCACGCCCAAGAACCTCGACGAGGATCTGCTGCTGTTCGCGGCCGGATCCGGCATCACCCCGGTGATGTCGATCCTCAAGTCCGGGCTCGCGCGCGGCAACGGGCGCATCGTGGTCGTGTACGCCAACCGGGACCACGAATCGGTCATCTTCGCCTCGGAGCTCCGCGAACTCGCGGACAAGCATCCGCAGCGGCTCGTGGTCATCCACTGGCTCGAGCATCTACAGGGGCTGCCGACCGCAGACGCGCTCGCCACCCTCACCGCGCCCTACGCCGGGTACGAGGCGTTCATGTGCGGGCCCAAGCCGTTCATGGATCGGGTGCACGACGCGCTCGCGCAGAACGAGATGCCGCGCAACCGGACTCACGCCGAGGTGTTCAACTCGCTCTCCGGCGATCCGTTCGCCGATGTCGCACCCAGCGAGATCAGCGAAGAGGAAGCGGCGGACGCGGCGACCGTCGAGGTCGAACTCGACGGGGAGACACACGAACTCACCTGGCCGCGCAGTCAGACGCTGGTCGACATCATGCTCTCCAAGGGCTTGGACGTGCCCTACTCCTGCCTCGAGGGCGAATGCGGCTCGTGCGCCTGCACCGTCGTGGAGGGCTCGGTCGAGATGGAGAACGCGGAGATCCTGGATCCCGAGGACATCGCCAACGGCTACATCCTCGGCTGCCAGGCGCGGCCGACGACGGATCGCTTGAAGATCCAGTTCTAGCTACCCAATTCTCGAAATTGGCCGCCGCGTCAGTGACGCGGCGGCCAATTTCGTTGGGAGACAGCCTCAGTAGGCCGAGAAGACGTTGGCGATGGTGCCGTAGCGGTGGGCCGCGTAGTTGCAGGCGGCGGTGATGTTGGCGACCGGGTCGTAGATATCCCAGGAGGTGCCTTCGACGTGGTACGCCTGGAAGGTGGGGTCGATGACCTGGAGCAGACCCTTGGAGGGGATGCCCGCCGCCGCGTTCGAGTCGTAGAGGTTGATGGCGCGCGGGTTGCCGCCGGACTCGCGGATGATGTTCCGGAAGATGCTGTCGTAATCGCCCGGGATGTTGTTCTTGCCCATCACGTAGAGGGCGTTCTTGATCCAGCCGTCCAGATCATCGGTGAAGGTCGGCGGCAGCAGCTCGGTGTACGGCGCGGGCAGCGTCTGGGTGAACTGGCGGATCTGATCCTGCTGCGGCGCGGGCAGCGTGCGAGCGAACTGCTGAGCCTGCTCGACGGGCTGCTGCAGCTCCGCCGGGACGCCGGGGACATCGGCATGCGCCTGGACGGGCACCACCGCGAGCGCGGCGAGTACGGCTAGGGGAAACAGTTTTCGCATTCTGATGACCTGCTGACTTATGTGGTGAACACCGCCGCCGGAGGCGTCTCGGATCGCGGAGGATTCCGCATGAAGGTCGAGTACGTCCGGCTATAACCGGACGCGCGGTCTGTTCTTGGTAAGTCACAGAATGATTGCGCTAGGTTAACGTAAACTTAACTGAAGATGAACAGATAGATTGCCGGATGGGCGCGACTGTCACGCGTTCCACCGATTCCCCCGCTCAGCGCAGGGATCGATAGTGCGCCCGCTGCTCCGAAGTCAGGTGTTCTGTGGCGTAGCTCAAAGCTGTCCGGCCCATAGCTGGGGCGTGCGCGTCGAGAAATCCGGTGAGAATCGCGCGATCCACCCGCTTACCGATTTCGCGCAGCATCCAGCCCACCGCCTTCTGAATCAGATCGCGTTTGTCCTCGAGGAATCGCTCACACAGTTCCAGCGTGGTACCGGTATCCCCCGCCTTGATGAACGCGAAAGTCGTCAGCAAAGCCACCCGCCGCTCCCAGAGCGAATCCGCGGCCGCCAACTCGAACAGCACATCGCGCGGGCGCGCCAGCAACCACGGGCCAAGCACGAACTCCGCCGAAGCGTCCACCAGATCCCAGTTGTTCACCCGGCCACGACGCACCGCCGCCAAATACAGATCGGTGATCCGCTGCTGCGCCGCCACATCCGCACCCCTGGTGCGCGTGGCCCGCGCCATCTCCCCATTCAGAATGATCAGACCCGCCAGCCGATGCTCATGCACCGCACTGTCGAGCAATAGATCGATCTCCGAAAGCGGCATACCCGCGAACGATTTCACCACCGCCCGTGTCTTGGGCACCCGCACCCCGATGAACACATCCCCCGCGCCGTACTCACCCGGCCCGGTTTTGAAGAAGCGCCGCAGATGCACGGCGTCCCCCGCATCGGCGACCTTCGACAATTCCCCCTGCACCGCCGCCGCGGTCAATTCACCAGTCACCCCACCATGATCGGGCAGGGCACCGACACCAACTCCGCTCCACGCCGGAGCGGTAAATCGTCAACCGGCATCATCGGGTCCCTGCTCCCGAATTCGGGAGCGCACCGGACGATGCGCGATATCAAGCGGTTTCAGCCGCGGCCTGTAACAGCACCTCGCCGAATCGGCGCATATGATCCGGGCCGCCGTACCAGGCCGCCACCAAATCCACCGCCGCCGTGCGCGTGCGGCGCGCGGCCTCGGCCAGATCCGCGACCGAACCGGCACCGGACTCCGCCGCCTGCGCCGCCACCTCCAGGTCATGGCTGGCGACCAGCAGGCCCATGATGTGGTGCAGATCGATATTGGGGGCGTCCTCGGCGCGGAACTGCCGGGCACGCTCACCATCGGCGTTCGGAACCGGCTGCGGCAGTTCGGGTTCCGGGGCGGCACGGCGGCCCGACGACACGTTCGACCGCTCCGCCCGGCGCGAGATCCCGTTCGACTCCGGCGCGGCATGACCGGCGGGCGTGTTCACCTCCGGGGCGGCACGGCGTGCGGGCGCGTCGACCTCGGCGACCGCGCGGTGCGAGGTGCCCGCGTCCGCGGCCGAATGCTGGGATGCGAGTTCGGGTTCCGGGGCCGCACGCCGAGACGGCAGGTCGGGCTCCGGAGCCGCACGCCGGGACGGGAGATCGGGCTCCGGAGCGGTGCGCCGGGAGGCGGGTTCCGGCTCCGGAATCGCACGCCAGGACGCGAGTTCGGGCTCGGGCGTGGCACGCCAGGAGGCGAGCTCCGGCTCCGGAATCGCACGCCGCGACCCGGGTTCGGGCTCCGCGAGAGCCTGCGGGGCGGAATCGGATTCGGCGGCCGCACGCCGCACCGCGGCCTCGAGCTCGGCCGCACGGCGCAGCGACGCCTCCAGATCCTGTGCGGCGCGGCGCGAGGATTCCAGATCCTGGGACGCACGACGCGAATCCGCTTCGGTGATCGCGTGCCCATTGGTGGCCGGGGGAAAATCGGCCGTGAAGTTGGGCGCGGCATCGAAATCCTGCACCGAGCGACGCGTGGGCGTATCCACCTCCGGCGTCGACAGACGCGGGGTCGACGCGAAATCCTGGACCGAACGCCGCTGCGGCGGATCCGATTCGGCGGTGCGGCGGGTCATCGGCGATGACCACTGCACCGGCTGTTCCGGCTGGTCCAGGGCGGTGCGCCCGAGGGTGGCGTGGGAGCCGGTATCGACGCCGGTCAGCGCCGGAGAGCCGTAACCGTTCGAATCGGCGCCATTCGGATTGGTGAGGCGGTAGTTCTCCTGACGCGAGTTCCGCGAAGAACTCGAGCCGTTGGTGAAATCGGCATCCATGGGCGACATTCTTACCGCTCCACCGTGGCCCATGCGAGTCGGGCCGCGGCGAAAGCGATTCACGAGCAACAGTATTGGGGGATTGACGGTATATCAGCAGTTCGACGGTGCGGGCTCACCCCGCAAGCGCGCATCCACCCAGGCCAGCGCCGACGGCACCCCGAACACCGCGGCGGACAGGTGCTCGGGCGAGGCGTTCACATCCATTTGCAGCCGCACCCCCGCCGCACAATAGCGTCGATCGGTATTGACTATGGCATCCACCGGAATCAGCGGATCACTCGGCGAATGCCATTCGAACACCGGCATATTCGGCACCCCGTCGAACAGCTCCAGACTGTTCTCCCGCAGTACGTCCTGGACGCCCGGATCATCGATCATCGATGTACTGGCGGCGAATTCGCGAGCACTGTGACCGGCCCCGACGGCCATGATCTCATTGGTGCAGCCATTGGCCATGGCATCGCGCGCCGCCAGACCCTGACGATTCATCTGGGTGCTGATGGGCAGCCGATCCGGATACTCGCGCTCCAGGCCGATCGCCGCCGCCATCGCCAGACCGAAGGCCGGATGCGGTTGCCAGCCCAGCGAATTCACCATCTTCAGCATATTCATGGGCACACCGCCCGTGGCCGCGCCCGCGATGCGCAGATCCGGCGCGTACGACGGGGCCAGCGCGGCCGCCCACGCGGTCGCCATCCCGCCGCCGGAATAACCGGCCATCGCCACCGGACTGTTCGCCACCGCCAACTGCGGCAGCCGCTGGGCCGCGCGAATACCGTCCAGGGTGATCTGACCGCCCAATTTGGCCGCGCCATAGGCGAAATTCGGGCCCAGATGATCGGGCAGCGCCACCGACCAGCCGCGCCGCAGCGCCACATTCAAAGCGACCGATTCCTTGACGAACAGATTCGGGTCCGAGGTGTACAGCACCTTCGACACCGCGCACTGACTGCCCAGGCCATTGATGATGTGCTGATACGACAGCAGCGGACCGTCCGGGCGATGCTCGCGCGGAGTCAGCACGGTGGTGATCGCGGCAATCGGCGCGCCCCGCGAATTCGTGGAACGGAATTTGATCACCGTGACGGTGGTATCCGGAAAGAACGGCAGCGGCGGCATGATTCGCGAATCCAGCACATCGCCCGGATCGTGCCGCGCCAGATCGGCGGGCTGCGCGTAGAACGGGTCCGGATCCGGTCTTGGATATATGGGTTCCGCCGTGGCGGCCGGGGCGGCGATGATCACGCTCACCAGGACCGCCCCCACGAGCATGACCTTGTGTAGCAACCATCCGGACCGCATCCGCACCTCCACCATGATTTACCTCGTCGTGGTGCATTTTCTGCCCCACATCGAGTGTCACAGCGAAACGTTTCAGATGCTTCAGCGACACACCAGCAAATGAGTTAACCGAGTTGCGCCATACCGGCCGCGACCACCTGCGCGACAGTGAATATCTCGTCCGAGGTCGGTAGCGGCAGACCGTCCAGCGCATGCAATCGATCGGTGCTCGCGATGGCGAACATGGCCGAAACGAAGGCCGCCGCACACGCCCGCAGGGTGGTGGGCTGCACCGGATCGGGCGCACTCGCCTGCAATACCCGCGCGGTGATATCGAGCATCTGATCGCGCATGCGGCGCAACTGTTTCCGGACGTCCGGGTGCGTATCCGCCTCCCGCCACATGATCACCCGCAACACCCCGGAGCGGGTATCCCGAAGATTCAGCGCCGCATCCAGATTCACCAGGCTCTTCACCGGATCGCCCGGGGCGACCAATGATTCGATGTCATCGATCGGCTGCGCCGGGACCCGCTCGGCCATCAACGCCGACAGAATGGCGTCCTTGGCCGGAAAGTAATAGAAGACCAAACCCTTGGGAACCCCGGCCGCCGCGGCGATCGCGGCGGTCGGGGTCGCATCGAATCCCTGTGCCGCGAAAAGCTTTTCGGCGGCATCGAGAATGAGCTGACGGGCGTCGCCGTCCAGCTTCCTGGTCCGGCGGCGCCCCGCTCCCGGTCGACGCATCTGCATCAGTGGCTGGCGCCCAGGTGCAGACGGCCCGTCACCGCGGGCATGGCCGACAGTGCCATCACGACGCTCAGCGCGCCGACGACCCACGCGGTCCACGAGGCCCCGCTGTAGGAATCGAAGCTCATCACCCAGGGGGAGATGAACAGCAGTGCGCCCAGGACCAGCAGCGCGTAGTCGGCGATACCGCCGAGCAGATCGCCGATCAGGCCCAGACCGGTGAGGGCGATCAGCACGCCCAGCACGACCAGGGACCACAGGGCCTTGTCGTTGTGGCCGACCCACAGGGGCGACAGGGCGGCGACGGCGCCGAGGATAACGGTCACCGCGTGGGAGCGGCTCTCGGTGAACATGGGGTGCCTCCTAAAGGCTGAGGATATGTCCTACTTTCCGGTTTAGTCCTGATTGACCGCCCGATCAATAAACTCCCGGCTACGATTCAGCACCTGATCGGATGTGACCCGTGACACAGCGTCAAGGCCCCTCCGGAACCGATATGGTGAGCACCATGTCGCAATCGGTAGAACACGTTCTAATTGTCGGGGCCGGGCTGGCCGGACTACGAACCGCCGAAGAGTTGCGACGCGCAGGTTACGACGGGGAACTGACCCTGCTCGGCGACGAACCGCACGCACCCTACGACCGGCCCCCGCTGTCCAAACAGTTCGTCCGCGGCGAAATCGACGACACCGCCCTGCGGCCCGCCGAATTCTTCACCGAAAACCGCATCGACCTGCGCCTCGGAGTCACCGCCACCGGCGTGGACACCACCGCCCGGCGGGTACGGCTCGGCGACGGCGAAACGATCGGCTACGACCAGCTCGTCATCGCCACCGGACTGCGGCCCCGGCGCATTCCCAGCTTCCCCGACGCGGCCGGCGTGCACGTACTGCGCACCCATGACGACGCCACCGGACTCCGCGAACAGCTGGCGGACGCGCGGCACGCGGTCGTCGTCGGCGCGGGATTCATCGGCTGCGAACTCACCGCCAGCTTCCGGGCGCGCGGAGTGGACGTGACGCTGGTGGAACCGCAGGCCACTCCCCTGGCCGCCGCGCTCGGCACCGAGATCGGTGAACTGGTGGCGCGCATGCACCGCGAAGAGGGCGTCGATGTGCGCTGCGGCGTCGGCGTCGACGCGCTGATCACCACCGAATCCGCTGCGGGCCAGGATGATTCGCGACCGGCCGTGACAGGTGTGCGACTCGGTGACGGCAGCGTCGTGGACGCCGATCTCGTCGTCATCGGCGTCGGCTCGGTACCCGTCACCGAATGGCTCGCCGACTCCGGCATCCCGCTCGCCGCACCCGCAGAGGGCGGCGGCGTGCTCACCGATGAGAACGGGCACACCGGCGTCGACGGCGTCTGGGCCGTCGGCGATGTGGCGGCCTGGCGCGGCGCGCACGAAGCCGGGCGCAACCGGCGCGTCGAACACTGGACCAATGCGGGCGAACAGGCGCAGCTGCTGGCCGCCGCACTGCTCGGTGCCGAACCGCCCGCCGCCGTCCGGGTTCCGTACGTCTGGAGCGATCAGTACGACGTCAAGATCCAGGTGCTCGGCACCCCCGCGCTCGCCGACGAGGTACAGATCGTGGAGGACAAGGGACGCAAATTCCTGGCCCATCTGTTCCGGGACGGCACCCTGGTCGCCGTGGTCGGCGCGGGTATGACCGGCAAGGTGATGAAGATGCGCGGGCAGCTCGCGGCTACGCGCCAAACACCGGTCGGCTGAGACCGATTCGACTCGGGCGCGATCAAGCGCGGGCGCGCAGCTTGGCGGCGCGCTCGCTCGGGTCGTAGTCCGGGCCGACGCCCTCGATCAACAAAAGGTCACCGTCGATGTGATCCGACCGCAAATGCAAGATCTCTTGATACGCGGGCGAGCGGTACCAGGCCCGCGCCCGCTCCATGCTCGGGAACTCCAGCAGCACCATGCTGCCCGGCCACTCCCCCTCCACCACCTCCACCGGCTCACCGTGAATGACGAACCGGCCGCCGAACGGATCCAGGGTGTCCTGAATACGTTCCAGATACTCCAGAATCTCCGGATGCGGTCGCCGAACCCGCAGATGCGCGAACCCATACGCGGACATGAGGCACTCCTTCGCTCGAACCGGCCGCCCATCCACGGCGACCGCCTCGAACGCTAGAACCACCCCGCGCCGAACCCAATTACCTCGCAGGTAAAGCCGCAATCCGGACCCGCGGTTCGCGAGGGACCGGAGCCCTTCACTACCGTGGCACGTGTGATCGTCGCGCTCATCGATTCCGGACTCGGGATGCTGCCCACAGGGGCGTGGTTGCGCAAGCTGCGGCCCGATATCGATCTACTGCTGCAAATGGACCCCGACGGCGCGCCCTGGGGACCCAAACCCGAGCCGTGGGTTATCGACCGCGTGCTCGAAACCGCCCGCGCCTCCCTGCGCGAAGGCGCGGAAGTCATTGTGGTGCCCTGCAATACGGCCAGCGTCACCGCACTGGAACCGCTGCGCGCCGAAGTCGGGCCCGGCGTACCGGTCATCGGCACCGTCCCGGCCATCAAACCCGCCGCCGCGGCCTGCCGGAAAGTAGCCGTCTGGGCGACCGCCGCCACCACCGCCAGCGCCTACCAGGCCGACCTCATCGCCCGGTTCGCGGGCGAGGCCGAGGTCACCGGGGTCGCCTGCCACGGACTGGCCGACGCCATCGACCGCGGCGATCTGCCCGCCGTCACCGCGGCCATCACCAGCGCCGCCGCACGCACCCCCGCCGACACCGAGGGCATCGTGCTGGGCTGCACACACTATCCCCTGGTCATCGATGCCATCCTGGCCGCGCTGCCGCCGGGCATCCGGGTCTTCGACAGCGCCGAAGCCGTTGCCGCCCAAACCCTGCGGCGCATGGACGCGCTCGGCCGCCCCACCGCCGGCACCGCCGTCACCCGGGTGCTCACCAGCAACCGCCCCGGCGTCATGCCCGCCGCCGCGGCGGCCTTCGACTCCGGCCGCCTGCTCGGCGCACAACGACTCGGTTCGGTACCCACCGCCTGAATCGGCGTTTGGCCTGCTCGGATTCGGGCAGGTCTGCACTATGAGCACAGCAGGACGAGAGGAAGAACGCCCGGCCGTCCCCGAGCCGGAGGTCACCGACGAGAATCGGGCGGAGGCGGCTCGCATGTCCGAAACCTATGCCGACAACCGGCCGATGACGATACTGCCGGGCACCGGCGGCATGATCTCGGGGACGGCGATATCGGACTGGGTCGACGATAACGGCGATCCCATCTACGGCCGGGACGAACCCGCCGGGGACTGACCCCCCAGCGTCGCGACCACCAGATCCACGCCCGGATCCGCACGGGCGAACAGCATGCCGTCCGGCGACCAGATACCGCTGCCACCGGTGGTGCGATTACCCTCGAACTCACCCGTGTACGCGGAAAGAACTGTCCAGCAATTGTTTTCGACGGCTCGCGCACTCATATGGCCATCCCGGCGGATTTCCTTGCCGGACAGGTAGAGCGCGCCCGCCAGATAGATCTCCGCACCCGCGGCCACCACTCCCGCCGCGTGTTCGGGATAATTCACATCCGCGCAGATGGCCAGGCCGAGACGGTGGCCGTCGACCTCCAGCACCGTGAAATCGGTTCCGGGAGTGAATATTTCGGCTTCTATGCCGTGTAGATGCCGCTTGGCGTAGGTGGCGGCCAGCTCGCCGCGATCATCGAATACCAAGGCGGACAGGGTATATCCGTTCTCGACCGCGAATATTCCGCCGACGATGGCGTACACGCCATACCGCGCGCACGCCGCGCGCAGCGGCTGCAATCGCGAATCATCCTCGCGCACAGCGAGTTCCGGAAGCCGGGTGGCGATCGATTCCAGCTCGTAGCCGGTAAGCGACAACTCGGTGAACAGCACCACCCGCGCGCCCGCCGCCGCGGCATCGGCCAGCACGGCCGCGTGCGCGGCCACGTTCTGCTCGATATCGATGGGAACGCAGGGGATCTGAGCGGCGGCGAGAGTCAGTGGAGAGCGCACCGGGAAAGTCTTTCAGACAGCGAAAAGGGCCGCTCCCCAAGGGGAACGGCCCTTCTCAGCGATTCAGGAAACTAAATCACTTGATGATCTTGGTGACGCGACCGGCACCGACGGTGCGGCCACCCTCACGGATCGCGAAACGCAGGCCCTCGTCCATGGCGACCGGCTGGATCAGCTTGACGCTCATCTCGGTGTTGTCGCCGGGCATGACCATCTCGGTGCCCTCGGGGAGGGTAACGACGCCGGTCACGTCCGTGGTACGGAAGTAGAACTGCGGGCGGTAGTTGTTGAAGAACGGGGTGTGGCGGCCGCCCTCGTCCTTCGACAGGATGTACGCCTGGCCCTCGAACTCCGTGTGCGGAGTGGTGGTGCCCGGCTTCACGACGACCTGGCCGCGCTCGACATCTTCACGCTTGATGCCACGAACCAGCAGACCGACGTTGTCGCCCGCCTGGCCGTTGTCGAGCAGCTTGCGGAACATCTCGATGCCGGTGATGGTGGTCTTCGTGGTCTTCTCGCGGATGCCGACGATCTCGACTTCCTCGTTCACGTTCACGATGCCACGCTCGATACGACCGGTGACGACGGTGCCACGACCGGTGATCGTGAAGACGTCCTCGATCGGCATCAGGAAGGGCTTGTCGGTCTCACGGACCGGGTCCGGGATCGACTCGTCGACGGCGTTCATCAGCTCGACGATGGACTCGGCCCACTTCGGGTCGCCCTCGAGCGCCTTCAGACCGGAGACGCGCACGACCGGCGCATCCTCGTCGAACTCCTGAGCGGCCAGCAGTTCGCGGACCTCCATCTCGACGAGCTCGAGGATTTCCTCGTCGTCGACCATGTCCGACTTGTTCAGCGCGACCAGGATGTAGGGCACGCCGACCTGACGGGCGAGCAGCACGTGCTCGCGAGTCTGCGGCATCGGGCCGTCGGTGGCGGCCACGACCAGGATCGCGCCGTCCATCTGCGCGGCACCGGTGATCATGTTCTTGATGTAGTCGGCGTGGCCGGGGGCGTCTACGTGGGCGTAGTGGCGCTTCTCGGTCTGGTACTCGACGTGGGAGATGTTGATCGTGATACCACGAGCCTTCTCCTCCGGCGCCTTGTCGATCTGGTCGAACGCGAACGCCGCGTTCAGGTCCGGGTACTTGTCAGCCAGCACCTTGGTGATCGCCGCGGTCAGCGTGGTCTTGCCGTGGTCGACGTGACCAATGGTGCCGATGTTGACGTGGGGCTTCGTCCGCTCGAACTTCGCCTTCGCCACTGTGGTCCTCCTGGACTAGTTAGTGCGTGCTTTTTTGCAGCAGTGCAGGTTTGAATAACTGGGGGTCGATCAGGAAACCGGAGGCTATTCGCCGGTCGCCTTGGCGATGATCTCCTTCGACACATTGGCCGGAACCTCTGCGTACGAATTGAACACCATGGAGAAGTTGGCCCGGCCCTGGGTCTTGGACCGCAGGTCACCGATGTAGCCGAACATCTCCGAAAGCGGAACCAGCGCCTTGACGACACGGGCACCACTGCGCTCCTCCATGGCCTGGATCTGGCCACGGCGAGAGTTCAGGTCGCCGATCACTTCGCCCATGTAATCCTCGGGCGTGATGACCTCGACCGCCATCAGCGGCTCGAGGATCACCGGACCGGCCTTGCGGGCCGCTTCCTTGAGGGCCGCGGAACCGGCGATCTTGAACGCCATTTCCGAGGAGTCGACCTCGTGGTAGGCGCCATCGAGCAGCGACGCGCTCACGTTCACCAGCGGGAAGCCCGCCAGCACGCCGTACTGCATGGCGTCCTGGATGCCGGCATCCACCGAAGGGATGTACTCGCGCGGAACGCGACCACCCGTGACCTTGTTCTGGAACTCGTAGGTCGCGCCGTCCTCGGCATCGACCAGCGGGGCCAGAGCGATGATCACGCGGGCGAACTGGCCCGAGCCACCGGTCTGCTTCTTGTGGGTGTACTCGTGCTTCTCGACCGTCTTGGTGATGGTCTCGCGGTACGCGACCTGCGGCTTACCGATGTTCGCCTCGACCTTGAACTCGCGCTTCATGCGGTCCACGTAGATGTCGAGCTGGAGCTCGCCCATACCACCGATGATGGTCTGGCCGGTCTCCTGATCCAGCTTCACATTGAAGGTGGGGTCCTCTTCGGCGAACTTCTGGATCGCGCCGCCGAGCTTCTCCTGATCGGCCTTGGTCTTCGGCTCGATCGCGACCTGGATAACCGGGTCCGGGAAGGTCATGGACTCCAGCACGATCTGGTTCTGCGGATCGCACAGGGTGTCACCGGTGGTGGTGTCCTTGAGGCCGATGACCGCGTAGATGTGGCCGGCGACGCCCTCGGGAACCGGGTTCTCCTTGTTGGAGTGCATCTGGAACAGCTTGCCCAGACGCTCCTTCTTGCCCTTGGTCGCGTTGATGACCTGGGCACCGGAGTCGACCCGGCCGGAGTACACGCGCACGTAGGTCAGCTTGCCGAAGAACGGGTGCGTGGCGATCTTGAACGCCAGCGCCGCGAACGGCTCGTCGACGGACGGCTTGCGGGTGAGGACTTCGTCTTCCTTGCCCGGCACGTGGCCCTGCACGGACTCGACGTCCAGCGGGGTCGGGAGGTAGTCGACGACGGCGTCGAGCATGGGCTGAACGCCCTTGTTCTTGAACGCCGAACCACACAGCACCGGGTACAGCTCGGAGGCCACGGTCATCTTGCGGATGGCGCCCTTGACCTCTTCGATCGAGAGCTCTTCGCCACCGAAGAACTTCTCCAGCAGCGCCTCGTCCGACTCGGCGACGGTCTCGAGCAGCTCCTGGCGGTACTGCTCGGCGCGCTCCTTGAGGTCGGCCGGGATCTCGACGACCTCGTAGGCCTCACCGAGCTTGGTGTCGCCGCGCCACACCTTGGCGTTGTTCTCGACCAGGTCGACGATGCCCTCGAAGGTATCCTCGGCGCCGATCGGGAGCTGGATCACCAGCGGGCGCGCGCCCAGGCGGTCCTTGATGGTCTGCACGGTGAAGTAGAAGTCCGCACCGAGCTTGTCCATCTTGTTGACGAAGCAGATGCGCGGCACGTCGTACTTGTCGGCCTGACGCCACACCTGCTCGGACTGCGGCTCGACGCCCTCTTTACCGTCGAAGACGGCGACGGCGCCGTCGAGGACGCGGAGCGAACGCTCCACCTCGACGGTGAAGTCGACGTGCCCGGGGGTGTCGATGATGTTGATCTGGTTGTTGTTCCAGTAACAGGTCGTCGCGGCCGACGTAATCGTGATGCCGCGTTCCTGCTCCTGCGCCATCCAGTCCATGGTGGCGGCGCCATCGTGAACTTCACCGATCTTGTACGTGATGCCGGTGTAGAAGAGGATGCGTTCGGTCGTGGTCGTTTTACCCGCATCGATGTGGGCCATGATGCCGATGTTGCGGACCTTGTTCAGGTCTGTGAGCACTTCCTGTGCCACGGAAATCTTCCCCGCTCGTAGCTAGTTGGGAACTTCGGGAACGACCCTGGCTTCTCCAGCGGTCATCACTGTGTCAACGCCCGGCGCAGCAGGTGAGTGCCCTGTGAACAGGTGACTCGACCGCGGCGCCGGACTGTGACTCGACTCCCGGCCCATCCCCGCAAGGGGACGGGCCGGGCGTCCAATCACCAGCGGTAGTGCGCGAACGCCCGGTTGGACTCGGCCATCTTGTGGGTGTCCTCGCGACGCTTCACCGAAGCGCCCAGACCATTGCTGGCATCCAGCAGTTCGTTGGCCAGACGCTCGACCATGGTCTTCTCACGACGTGCGCGCGAGTAGTTGACCAGCCAGCGCAGCGCCAGGGTGTTCGCGCGGCCCGGACGGACCTCGATCGGCACCTGGTAGGTGGCGCCACCGACGCGGCGGGGCTTCACCTCGAGGGCGGGCTTGACGTTGTCCAGCGCGCGCTTGAGGGTGACGACCGGATCGGTGCCGGTCTTCTCGCGCGCCTGCTCGAGGGCGCCGTAGACGATGCGCTCGGCGGTGGACTTCTTGCCGTCCAGCAGGATCTTGTTGACCAGCTGAGTGACCAGCGGGGACCCGTAGACCGGGTCGTTGATCAGCGGACGCTTGGGTGCGGGGCCCTTGCGTGGCATATCAGCTCTTCTCCTTCTTGGCGCCGTAACGGCTGCGAGCCTGCTTGCGGTTCTTCACACCCTGGGTGTCGAGCGAACCGCGGATGATCTTGTAGCGCACACCGGGGAGGTCCTTCACACGACCGCCGCGAACGAGCACCATCGAGTGCTCCTGCAGGTTGTGGCCTTCGCCGGGGATGTACGCCGTGACCTCGACCGCGCTGGTCAGGCGAACACGCGCGACCTTACGCAGCGCGGAGTTCGGCTTCTTCGGGGTCGTGGTGTACACGCGGGTGCACACGCCACGACGCTGCGGGCTCCCCTTCAGGGCCGCGGTCTTGGTCTTGGAGACCTTGTCGCGACGACCCTTGCGGACCAGCTGGTTGATGGTTGGCATAGACCGGCTTTCCTTATTAGTAACCAGGTGTCTGGAACTTCATGTCTTGGTCATTCGAGCTTTCCGCCCAGTTCCCACGGCATTTCCTTGCCACGAGGTCGGGCGTGTCATGCGCAGCGCGTTTCCCGGAATCCGGGCACGCTGGAACGGTCAGCCGCTCTCGCTGGCCTACGTACTGCGCACAAACCTGCCCGAATGCTTCCGGGCACAGCGGTCCACGATACCCGCACGCTTTCAAGGGGGCAAAAAGGGGTCCCCGCACCGGGGCTGGTAAAGGGGCTATCGCGCGAGATTGAGAGTCAACTCCACCAGCTTGCGGGCCGCTTCGCACGGATCGCCGTGACTGGAACCGGCCCGATAGTTCACCCACCAGCCGACGATCCCGGTGTCGGCCGCGGGCGCGCTGACACCGCAGGAATCCGGGTCGTTGGGGCGATGGGTCTCCAGTGAGCGACGGCCCTGCACGGTTATGTCATTGGTCACATATCCGAGCCGGTCGTTATTGGACTTCTCGTTCGCGAGCGAACCCTCCTCGTACCAGCTGAGGGTCACCATGCCGCTGCCCGCCGTGCCGCCGGACAGATCCCACATGCAGACCGCGCCGTTGAAGGACGGGTTGGCGTAGGTGCCCTCGCCGACGGTCTTGGCGATGTCGTCATTGGAGACGACCTCGCATTCGCGCAGCAGCTTGTCGAAATTGGTGTTGATCTTGCCGCCGCCGGTGCTCGTGGTCCCGCCCGCGGGGAGCGCGGTGCCGGGCACGGTGTTGCCGCAACCGGCGACCACGGTGGTCAGGGCCAGCACCGCGAGCAGCGCCGCGCCCCGGGTTCGCTGCATGCCCGTACTCCCCCTCATCCGAGCCGCTGCACGGTCAGTTCGGCCATCTTGTGGGTGCGGTCGCACGGATTGCCCAGATTGCCCGCACCGAAGACGCCGTAGGACATGGACCATTCGAAGAAGTCGTCATCGAGTTGGACCGCGAGGTCGCAGACGCTGCCGCGCGGGTCCAGGGCCTGGAAGCCCTTCTTACCGCCGACGTCGATGGTCTGCGGATTGCGGCCGACGCTGGCCACCCACGCCTTCTCGCGATCGATGGGGCTGCCGCGGTAGGAGGCGAAGGTGACGCTCGCCGAGGTCATTCCGGCGGCCTGCCAATTGCAGCCGACCGCGTTCTTGAAGACCGAGGACACGGTGCCCAAACCGCCGATATCGCGTACTTCGTCGTCGGTGAGGTGGCCGCATTCGCCCACGAACGGACCCAGCGTGGCCACCTTCGGAGGTGGTCGCAAAGGTCCGCTGGGAGTGTCCGAATCGCCGCTTCCCCCACACGCCGACAGCAGCAACGCGAGGCTCAGCCCCGTGACGATCGCCGACGTCATCCGCATGGCGTGAACTCTACTGGGTTCGGCGCGAGCCGCTCGGCGGAGCGGCTCGCCACGCGGTCGCGGTGCAGCTCAGGGCTTTCCGGTCGCGAAGCTCAGAGGTTTCCGCGGGCCTCCTGCTCGCGTTCGATGGCTTGGAAGAGGGCCTTGAAATTGCCCTTGCCGAAGCCGAGGGAACCGTGCCGTTCGATGAGTTCGAAGAAAACGGTGGGGCGGTCGGTGATGGGCTTGCAGAAGATCTGCAGGAGATAGCCGTCCTCGTCGCGGTCGACCAGGATGCCGCGGCTCTGCAGTTCCTCGACGGGGGCGCGGACGTGGCCGATGCGCGAACGGAGTTCGGCGTCTTCGTAATAGGTGTCGGGGGTGTCCAGGAATTCGACGCCCTCGCGGCGCAGGGTGTCGACGGCGGTGAGGATGTCACCGGTGGCGAGCGCGATGTGCTGGACGCCCGGGCCCCGATAGAACTCCAGGTATTCGTCGATCTGGGAACGCTTGCGGCTCACCGCGGGTTCGTTGAGCGGGAATTTGACGCGGTGATTGCCATTGGCGACCACCTTGCTCATGAGCGCGGAGTATTCGGTGGCGATATCGTCGCCGACGAATTCGGCCATGTTCTCGAATCCCATGACGCGGCGGTAGAACTCGACCCATTCGTCCATCCGCCCGAGTTCCACATTGCCGACCACGTGGTCGATGGCCTGGAAGACGCGCTTCGGTGCGCCCGGGCGGGGCTCGAAATTCGAACGGCGCGCGATGAAGCCGGGGAGATAGGGACCGTCGTAGCGGGAGCGGTCGATGAGGGTGTGCCGGGTGTCGCCGTAGGTGGCGATGGCGGCGGAGCGGACGGTGCCGAATTCGTCGGTGTCGTCGTGCGGTTCGATCAGGACGGTCGCGCCCTGTTCGCGGGCCCGGGCGATGCAGCGGTCCACGTCGGGGACCTCGAGAGCGATATCGGTGACGCCGTCGCCGTGCCGGTCGTGGTGGGCGATGAGCGGGCTGTCCGGGTCTACCGCGCCGCGCACCACGAAACGTGCTCCGCCGCTTCGTAATACGAAGGCCTTGTGGTCGCGGTTTCCGGTTTCGGGGCCGGAGTAGGCCTCCAGGCGCATGCCGAAGGCGGATTCCAGGAAGTGCGCGGTCTGGGTGGCGTTGCCGACCGTCCAGACCAGCGCGTCCCAGCCGATGACGGGGAAGGGGTCGGCGGCCGCGTCGTGATCGATCAGCCCGACCAGTTGGCGGAGATCATCGGACTCTGTCTCGGCGAGCCGCTGTGCAGCAACCTCGATGCTCATGTGTCCAGCAAATCGTCACGGGGGTCAGCTGAGCAATATCGGCGAGTTCGAGTAGACACCCTGGCGGATTACGCCACCATCTCGGGCCTCGTGCTGGACAATTTGAATACCTCGACACCCCTGAAGCGGAGGTCCCGCCATGGCACGCACTCCGGCCAAGCTGGACGAATTGGACCTGGCCATTCTGACCGCCATGCACGAGTACCAGAAGGCTGGGATTCTCGAGCTGTCCCGGCGCACCCGGGTCGCGCGCGCGACGGTGCAATCACGCATAGCGCGCATGGAGGAGGCGGGTGTGATCGCCTCCTATGATCCCCAGATCGATGTCACCGCAGCGGGTTTCGATGTACAGGCGTTCGTGACGCTGGAGATCGCGCAGGGCGCGCTGGAGGCGGTGGCGGCGGATCTGGAGGCCATCCCCGGTGTGCTGGAGGCGTACGCCACCACCGGGTCCAGCGATGTGCTGTGCCGGATCGGCGCGGATTCGCATGCCGGATTGCAGAGCGTGCTGCTGAGCATCGATCGCAGCACGTCCATTTCGCGGTCGCACAGTGTGATCGTGTTGTCGACGGTGGTCACCCAGCGCACGCTGCCGCTGTTGCGCACGCTGGCCCCGTCCGGATCGAGTAAGGCTCCGGCGTACCGCAATTCGCACTAGCGAGGTGTGGATCCCGGCCAAGAGCATGCCGGGATGACGGGGGGACGCTCAGAGCCGGGTCATGCGGGTTATCAGGCCGCAGACGTGGGCTTCGGCGGCGGTGCGGGCTTCGCGGGGGTCGCCGGATTCGAGGGCTTCGAGGATGCGGCGGTGTTCGCGCAGGGCCGTGCGGCGGTTGCGGGGGTGTGTCCACAGGTCGCCGCGGTAGAGGTGGGCCTGGGCTTCGAGGCGGGCGAGTTCGTCGGCGAGCGTGCGGTTTCCGGAGCGGTCGCGGATGAAGGTGTGGAATTCCAGGTCGAGGGTGGCGTCGCGGGCGGGGTCGGCGTTATCGCGGAGGTTGGCCTCCTGCCCGGTGAGCATGGTGCTGAGTTTGCCGAGATCGAATTCGGTGACGCGGGTGGCCGCGCCCGCCGCCGCGAGGCCGTCCAGCACCGCGCGCACCTCGAGGACATCGCGGATCTGGCCGTCGTCGACGACCGCGACCCGAGCGCCCGCGTGCGGGACGTTCACGGCCAGACCCTCGTAGATGAGTTGCTGAACGGCTTCGCGCACCGGGCTGCGGCTCACCCCGAGGCGGGTGGACAGGGCGAGCACGCTCAGCGGCGCGCCCGGTTCCAGTTCACCGGACAGGACGAGCTGGCGGAGTTGCCGGTGTACCGAGGGGCCGAGTAGCTCGCTGTCCGGTTCGGTCATGGCCGTCCTTTCCTGATTCGGTACGAAATTACCCTTGCGGCCGGTAGTTGGCGCGCACCCGCTCGGCGAGGAAGTCGGCGGCGGTGACGGGCGGGTAGACGCCCTGCGGGCCTTGGATTATGGCGTCGCGGTCGGCCTGGGCGAAGTAGGCGATGCTGTAGCGCTCGCCCTGGTATTCGTCCGCGCCGGGACTGCGGACGCGGTGGAAGTTCGAGGGCAGCAGGTCATCGCTCCAGCGGGTGAGCATGTCACCGATATTGCAGGTGATGAGCGCCGAGGACGGGGTGATGGAGGTCCACTGCTGCGCGTCCATCTCCTTGCCGGGGCAGACCTGCAGACCGCCCTGTCCGTCGCGCTGGAAAAGCAGTGTGAGGCAGTCGAAGTCGGTGTGCGCTCCCGCCCGCCAGCGGCCGGGGACATCACGCAGCTCGGGCGGTACGGCGAAGTAGTGCAGCAGCCGCAGCGTGGATTGGTAGTGCTCGGAGCCGGGATCGTGTGCGGCGGTGAAGTGTTCGCGGGGCAGGCCGAGCCGGTCGGCGAAGCAGGACAGCACCCGCATGGCGACCTGCCAGCACCGGTTCTCGAAATCCAGTATGGCGGCGGTGAATCCGGCCAGTTCGGCTTCGCTGGGCCAGCGTCCGGTCATATGCGGCCGGGTGATCTGGTACGACTCCTTCTGATCGGGGACGCCGATGGAGGGCCGTACCTGGCTCAGGCTCTCCCATCCGGCGTTATCGGCTTTGACCAGTGGGTACTGGGCTTTCACCGGTTCGGGCAGTTCGAAAAAGCCAGCGGTGAGCGCGAATACGGCGTCGATCTGTTCCTGCGGGATGCCGTGTCCGGAGAGCTGGAAGAAGCCGATCTCGGTGGCGGCGGTCCACAGCTGTTCGGTGATCTCGGCGCGGCGGTCCTCGAAATCGGTGAGGTCGATGACGGCGATCGCCCGGGCGGCTTCCGCGCCGAGTCCGCCCATCTGCTTCTCGCGCGCGATTTCTGCGGTGTCGTTGCTCATGGGATTCCTTGTCCGGTAGCGGGTTTCGGTCAGCTCGCGGTGACGGTGGTGTCGAGGAACTCTTTGTCGACCAGATCGCGGGCGGTGAGTCCGGCGGGGACCGTCGAGCCGCCCTTGCGCAGGATGGGCGCGAATTGGTCGATGAGGCGCTGTACCCGGGCTTCGTCGAAGCTGCCGAGCACACCGTCGGTGTCATTGCCGATGAGGCCGTTGTCGATCAGGGCCTTGGAGCCGAAGGCGGCCTGGCCCGCGCTGTACGGGGTGAAGTTGGCGCTCTTGGCGACCACGTCGACGACGAGATCGTTGACGTGCGACGGGTCGGCGCGGAATTGCGCTGTGGCCCTTTGGATCATGGGCACCAGCTTCTGCAGGCAGGGGCGCAGCTCGTTCAGTTTGTCCTTGCGGACGTTGACCGTGCGGGCGTATCCCTCATAGCCGGTATCGCGCAGCAGTTGGTAGGCGATCGGCTTGTTCCACGCCTGCACCTCGTGCTCGTACACGTACGGTTCGGAGTTGGCGAAGCCCTGCTGGGCGATGCGGGGATCGGCGACGAAGCGGGAGGGGCCGTTGTCGAAGGAGTTGTCGATCTGATCGGCGCGCAGCAGGCCGCGCGAGACCAGCCAGTCGGGATAGAGCTGACCCTGGGAAACCACCACGGGCACACCGGCTTTGCCCATATCGGCGATGCCGTGCCAGTCCGGATGGGTTTTGGGATCCCACATCAGCATTTGCGGGCTGCCGCGCAGCAGGGTGGTGACCGCGATGATGGGTTGTTTGTCCGCGGCGGCGATGGCGTGCTCGGAATGACTCAGGCCCAGGGTGATCGAGGAGTCCACGTACATCTGCGAGGGCACGGTCTGGAACCCGATGGCCGGTCCGCCGGCGCGGATCTCCAGTTTGACGCCGGTGTCCTTACCGTCGACGACCAGCGGTCCGACGACTTTGTTGTTATCGGAATCGACGCGGTAACCCGGTCCGAGCAGGCCGAAGATGGGGCCGGAATCGGTTTCGGGTTCCCACTGCAACTGCACCACCACGGTGGCGGGGCAGGCACCGGCAAGTTGTTGTTCGGCGGGCGCGGCGGGGAGTTGTACCGCCGCCGAGTCCTCGTCGGAGCTGGAACAGGCTGCGGCGGTGATGATTACGGCGGCGGCGAGGGCGGTGGTGCCGAGTCGGCGCAGGGAGTTGTGCATGAGTTCTCCACAGGCTGTTGATAGAGGAGAGGAAGGGGGCGAGGGCGATTCAGCGCCCGGAGGCGTGCCAGCGGCCGACGGTCAGCCGCTGGATGGCGGTGAACAGGGCGAATACCGCGACACCGAAGAGTGCGGCCAGCAGCAGCGCGGCGAGCAGATCCTCCGATTGCAGCCGGGCGCGATAGGTGTCGAGCAGGGTGCCGATACCGGGTTTGCCCTTGGCGAAGAACATGTCGCCGATCACCGCGCCGGTGACGGCGAGCCCGGCGGCGGTGCGCAGGCTGGTCATGATGGATGGCAGAGCGGCGGGGAGTTCCAGGGATATCAAGCGGCGCAGTCGATTCGCGCGGCCGAGCGTGAAGAGTTCACGCAGATTGCCGTCGACGGATTGAATGCCGAAGAGGGTCATGGCGATGATCGGGTGCACCGCGATCAGTACGCAGACCATGGTGCGGGCGGTCAGGCCGTAACCGAACCAGAGGCCGATCAGCGGGACCACGGCGAGCACCGGGATGGCTTGCAGCACAACCGCGTACGGATACACCACGCGTTCGACCGCTTTCGCCTGGCTCATCAGCACGCCGACGGCGATGCCGATCAGGGCGGCGAAGAACAGGCCGGTGACCGCCACCCGCGCGGTCACCGCGAGGGCGCGCAGCATCACCTCCAGTTTCGCCGGGTCCGAAAGGGATTCGCGGAACACCTGATGCGGCGGCGGCAGCAGGAAACGGCGTTCGGGGGCCAGCAGCACCAGCGAGACGGTGTACCAGGCGGCCAGCGCCAAACCGGTACAGACCAGCGGCACAACGGTTTTGCGCAGCAGGTGATACGGGATACGCCAGGCGGGAGCCGAGCGCATCGGGGCGGAGACGGCCAGTCCTACCATCACGAAGCCTCTTTCAGGGAATGCGAGACCCGGGCCACCAGTTCGGTGAAGGCGGGCTCGAAGCGCAGCTCGCGGTCGCGCGGATACGGCAGATCGATATCGAGGATCTGGTGGATGCGGCCGGGGCGGGCCGACATGACCACCACCCGGCTGGCCAGGAAGACCGCCTCGGAGACCGAATGGGTGATGAACAGGGCGGTGAAGGCGTTGTCGCGGTACAGGCGCAGCAATTCCTCCTGCATGCCCAGGCGGGTGATCTCGTCGAGTGCGCCGAACGGTTCGTCGAGCAGCATGAGTTCGGGTTCCAGGGTGAGCGCGCGGGCCAGCGAGACGCGCATGCGCATACCGCCGGAGAGCTGACCGGGGAGTTTGCCCGCGAAATCGGCGAGCCCGACGGCGGCGAGGGCGCGAGTGGCGCGTTCGCGCCGGGCCGTGCGGTCGATACCGCGCAGTTCGGCGCTGAGTTCGACATTGCGCAGTACTTTGCGCCAGGGCAGCAGGGTGGCTTCCTGGAAGATGAAGCCGACCGAATCGGTTTGCACCGCAACGGTTCCCGAGGTCGGGGAGTCCAGGCCCGCGGCCAGTCGCAGCAGCGTGGACTTACCGCATCCGGAAGGGCCTACGACGGCGACGAATTCGCCGCGCCGGACTTCCAGGTCGATATCGGTCAGTGCGACGACCGCACCGGAACCTTTGTCCGCGAAGCGTTTACCGATGCCCGCGAACGAGATCTCCGGGGAGTCCGGGGTATTCGCCGCCGGGGTACGCGGACGGGTTGCGGCCGGGCTGGGCACCGTGTCGTGCAGGACCACCGCGCTCACCTTCTCTCTCGGATCGAGTACCTCGCACTGCCGGGCATTGCGTGCACCGTGTGCATGGGAACAGTCTTATGGAGTTGAATTACATGCAATCGTGCGACTGTTTCCAGTTGATTAACTGTCATTGCATGTGACTGAGCATCCGTACGAGCTCCCGTTCGTCCACCCGGGTGCTGCGGCCGTCGCGGATCACCGGCTCACCGTCCACCCACACCGTGTCGACCACGCGGGGTGAGCCGGTGGTGAGCAGCGTCGCGCCGGGGTCACGGACCGGCAGGCAGGCGAAATCGCGGTCGAAGCGCAGCAGGGTGAGGTCCGCGCGGTCGCCTACGGCTACGCCGGAATGCGTTGCGGGAGAACCCAGTGCGCGGGCCGCGCCCCGGGTGGCCAGGCGCATCATGTCGTGGAAACCGAGCAGATCGGCGCGCTGATGCGCGGCGCGTTGCAGGTACGCGCCCATGCGCAGCGCCAGCAGCATGTCCTGGGTGTCATTGGAGGCAGCGCCGTCCACACCCAGGCCGACATCGATTCCGGCGGAGAGCATTTCGGGTATCGGGGCGACACCGCTGCCGAGCCGCATATTGCTCAGCGGGTTGTAGGACACCGCGACTCCGCGTTCGGCGAATACCGCGCGACCGCGCTCATCGAGCTTGCAGCAGTGCACGGCGAGGGTGCGCGGGCCGAGCAGGCCGCCCGCGTCCAGGTACTCGACCGCCGAACAGGCTGCATGCAGTCGGCACATGTCCTCGTCGGTGCTGGTTTCCAGCAGGTGGATGGACAGGGTTTTGCCGGTGCGGTCGGCGTAATCGCGCACGGCGGCCATGCCTTCCGGGGTGAGGCAGCGCGGATTCGGCACGGCCAGCGCGGTGCTGATGCGCGACCCCGCCAGCTCCTTGTCCAGCTCGTCGATGTGCGCGAACACCTCCGAAAGCGGTTGCACCAGGCGGGGATCCATCCCCCACTTGCGCGTCGGGTCCGCGCGATCCGCGAGGCCGCGGCCGAAGACCACCCGGATACCGAGCTCATCCAGTGCCCGCAGGGCGGCCGCGTGCACCTGCTCCGACGAATTCGGCCACATATGCTCGACCACGGTCGTCACCCCGCTGCGCAGCAGTTCCAGACCACCCGCGAGCGCCGCGATATACGTCTGCTCCGGTGTGGCCGCCACCGTGAATTCACCCACGCAGTGCAACCATTCGAGCAGCGGCAGCCCCTCCCCCGCCCCGCGCAGCACGGACTGCTGAAGATGGGTGTGCGTATTCACGAACCCGGGAATCAGATGGCCGCCACGCCCGTCGACGCGACGCGGCACCGAACCACCCGGCCCGGGCGCGAATGCCTCGGGAGAGATGGACGCACCCGCCGGACCGATAGCGGTGATCAGACCGTCCTCGACGACCACATCCCGCCCCGAAACCCATTGCGGGCCGGACTCGGTCGCGGCATAGACGGTGACATCAGAGATGACAGTGGACAGGGCTGCGCTGGGCACCATGCGGCATTCCTCCGGGAAATGCGGCTGGTTCGCCCGCCCGGTCGGAGCGGTGCACATGCGTCCGTTTCAGCCATGAACGCCGTGAATCGAGCCTATCGAGCATGTATTGCATGCCGGTTAAGCCTGCATGCCGCCGGGGAAACCTGAATTGCATCCAACCGAGCCCGCGCGCCGGTATGACCGGGGGGGTGGTGCGGTCAGGGTTTGAGATCTGCGCCAGGGGCGAGGATTTCGACGACCGGGGTGCGGTCGGGTTCGACGAAGGACAGCAAGGCGTGGGCTTCGGCTTCGATGTCGGCGTGTTCCGGGCGGGTCAGGGTGCGGGTGGGGCTGATGCGGAGGCGGGCGGTGTCGCCGGTGGGGAAGATTTTGTAGAGGGCGGAGAGGTGGCCGTCGACCAGGATGGCGGAGACCTGGGAGGCGAAGGCGCGCAATGGCGGTGCCGCGCCGTCGGGGATGATGCGGGTGCGGTCCTGGTGTGAGAGCAGCGCGTTGTCGTACCAGCCGAGCAGGCGGACGGGGGCGGGCAGGTCCGGGTCGGCGAGTTCGGCGTCGGCGGCGTCGTAGAGGGTGCGGCCGCGGTCGTCGGTGTAGGTGCGGACGCGGTCGCCGAGTTTCGCGACGGCGGTCTTCAGGCCGGTGAGCCGAGACCAGGTCTGCATGTCCATGGTGGTCGCGGGGCCGAAGGCGCGCAGGTAGCGGAGCAGCAGTTCCTCGAACGGGTAGCCGGGGTCCAGGGGTGCGCCCAGCCAGGGTTCCACGCGCGACCAGACCGGGCGGCTGCTGTCCTTCCAGCGGCCGCGCGGCGGGGTTTGCAGGACGGGCAGCTGGTACAGCCAGGTTTGCAGCACCGCACCGGGATCGCGGTCCGGGTACAGCGCCGCGGCCTGGGCGCGCATATCGGCGGCGCTCATGGGTTCGTCGCCGAGCACCTTCTCGCCGTGCGCGCGCACCTCGTCGGGGTCGAGGCCGACCATGGCCCCGTAGTTGAATCCCTTACGGAACGGCACCTTTTCGAGCTCGGGCTGGATATGCGGTGCGATGCGCAACGCGTCCGGCGGTGTGACGAGGTGAATGGTGCCGCGCATCAACGTGATTCGCACCAGTGACCGGTCGTCCAGTGCCGCCGACACCACCGCGGGATCGAAATCGACCGTGCGACTCCATAATGCGATGAACGGCGGCAGCATGTCCTGCGCCTGCAGGCCGATCAGGTGGTCGCACAGCTGCGGCGCGGTGAGCGTGGAGCGCTCCAGCAGGTGCTGGCGCGCCAGCAGTGTGCGATTCAGAACCCGGTTGGTGAGCTTCACAATTCACGCACGCTACGGGAGTCCGGTGGTCCGCGAGTGCTCAGCGCAGGGTGACGACGACTTTGCCGGTGGCGGTGCGCTTATCGAGCGCGGAGACCGCCTCGGCGGTGTGCGCGAGGCTGTACAGCACCGGTTCGGGTGGCGCGATATCACCGTTGGCGAGCAGCGGCGCGACCTCGGCCCACTGCTCCTGCAGGTAGCCGGGATGCGACATCACCCATTCGCCCCAGGCCGCGCCGATCACCTCGACGTTCTTGAGCAGCAGGCGATTCACCTTCACGGTGGGGATATCGCCCGCGGTGAAGCCGACCACCAGCACCCGGCCCGCGGACGCGAGCGAGCGAATGCTGTCGGTGAAGCGGTCGCCGCCGACGGGATCGAGCACGATGTCCACACCGCGCCCGCCGGTGAGTTCCTTGACCGCGGCCAGCCAGCCGTCGGTGAGCACCACATCGGTAGCTCCGTTGGCGCGCGCGACCTCGGCCTTCTCCTCGGTGCTGACCACCGCGATCACCCGGCCCGCGCCGAGCGCCTTGGCCATGCGCAGCGTGGAGGTGCCGATTCCACCGGCCGCGCCGTGCACCAGCACGGTTTCGCCGGGGGCCAGGCGGCCGCGCTTGGTGAGGCAGAAGTGCACGGTCAGATCGTTGAACAGCACGCCCGCACCGGCCTCCAGGGAGACATTGTCGGGCAGTGTGAACACCATTTCGGCGGGTGTGACGGCGAGTTCGGCGGCGGCGTTGCCGAGCAGGGTCAGCGCGACCACGCGGTCACCGGCCGCCACGTGCGAGCCCTCGGGAGCTTCGCGCACGATGCCCGCGACCTCGCAGCCGACGATGTACGGCAGTTGCGGCTTCATCTGGTACTGGCCGCGCGTCATGAGCACGTCCGGGAAGGCGATGCCGGCGGCGTGCACCTCGATGACCACGCCGCCGGGATAGGCGGCGGGCTCGGGCATATCGAGCACCTCGATGCTCTCCGGGCCTTCCAGCTTGCTCACCACGGCTGCGCGCATGCCAACACTCCGATCAATCCACCTTTGGATACTCCGCCGAACGTAACCCATGGACCTGCGGCGTGTCACCGTCGGCGTGCCGGAGATTGCTGCGCTCAGCGATGCGAGTATTCGATCATCGTCTCGTTCGCCAGCACATTCCCGCCCTTCACGATGGTCAGGGTGGCCGCGGTGAGGCGATATTGCGTGCCGTCGCCGGGGTTGGTCGCGGTGAATCCGCCGCTGCCGTCGGGGACCGGATCGTCGAGTTCGATGCCCGCGCCGTCGCTGATGCGATAGCCCTTGTAGTAGTAGCGGCCGACGCCGGTGCGGCACACCAGCACCCGGGAGGCGGCGGTGCGGCCGATGGCGTAGGCCGGGTTATCGGCATTGCAGCGCGGGCTGCCCGCGAAACCCTGTGCGTCCGTACCGGATACCGCTCCGATGAACGGCGACAGCGCGGGGCTGGGCGTGGTGACCGGGGTGGTGGGCCGCGATATCGCCCCGGAGGTGGCGGTACCCGCATTGGTCGCGGTGAGCATGGTGGGCGGCGCGATCGACGTCCCGCCTCCGCCGGTAGCGGTGCCGCCATTGTCCTTGCCGGACAACAGCAACCAGCCCAGCACCCCGCCGAGCACCAGCACCATGCCGACCAGCGCACCGACCACCACCGGCATACTGCTGCGCGCCCGGGGCGGCAAAGGCAATGGGGCCGAAGGATGTTCGCGCGGCAGCCCGGTCGGCACGCCGTACCGCGTCGGCTGCGACGCCTGATAGTCGACCGGCCCGGACGGATGCCCGCCATACCCGAGCGTGCCACCTGGACCGGCGAAGCCCAGCGGCCCCTGACCGTAGCCGACCGGTCCGGAACCCGAGTCGGTGAAACCCCGCGAACCAGAGTCCTGGCCGGGATAACCACCCGGATCGGCGAAGCCGAGGGGGCCGGATCGCTGATCGGAGGTGCGGTTCGGCCGGGACGGATGTGCGGAGCCCGGGTAGGGGTTGGGCGGGACCACGACGGTCGCGGGGGCGGAGGTGCGGGTGATCTGGTTCTCGGCGTGCAGGACCGCGGTGCGGGCGGCGCGGGCGAGTTGTCCGGCGGTGGCGTAGCGGTGGGCCGGGTTCTTCGCCATCGCGGTCGCGATGACCTGGTCGAATCCGGCGGGTATGCCGGGGCGGGCGCTGGGGCGCGGCGGCGGGGTCATCATATGCGCGCGGATGGTGGCCAGATTGCTGTCGGTCTTGAAAGGTATTTCGCCGGTGAGGCTTTCGTACAGCACGCAGCCGAGGGCGTAGATATCCGCGCTCGCCGAGACCGCGGCGCTCTGCTCGAACCGTTCGGGGGCCATATACGCGAATGATCCGATGGCGCTGCCCATACTCGTCAGCTGCACATCCGATTCCGCGTGCGCGATACCGAAATCCACCAGGTACGCGAACAATTCGCCGGTGAGCAGAATATTCGCGGGTTTGATATCGCGGTGCACCAGGCCGATCTGATGCGCGGCGTCCAGTGCGGCGGCGATCTGCTCCACCACGGTGACCGCGGACTGCGGCGGCAGCGGCCCCTCCTCGGACAGGTGGGCCTTGAGATCGCGGCCGCGCACCAGGCGCATATCGATGAACAGGACACCGTCCACCTCACCCCAGTCGTGCACCGGGATGACATGCGGTTCCTGCAGGCGGGCGGCGGTATGGGATTCGCGGCGGAAGCGCTCCACGTAGGTGGGCGATTTCGCCAGTTCCACATCCAGCAGTTTGAGGGCGACCGTGCGATCGCGGACGGTGTCGTAGGCCTCGTAGACCTCGCCCATCCCCCCGACGCCGAGTAGGCGTCGCAATTCGTATTGTCCGAACCGAGCTCCGGCCCTGTCTCCTGCGGCCACGGGCGCAGCCTCCCCTGTCTGTTTCCAGCCCCAGGAAAAGGCTACGGCGCGCGAGCCCCGGTGTCATGACCCTGAAGGAACCGGGTTCAGCGATGCGCGTATTCGATCATCTGCTCGTTCGCGAGTTGAGTGCCGTCCTTGTCGATGGACAGCGCGGTCGCGGACAGGTGATACCGGGTGTTGTCGGCGGTGTTGACCGCGGTGAACCCGCCGGACCCGTCCGGCGTCGGATCGTCGATCTCCTTGACCGCGCTGTCGCTGATCCGGAAACCCTTGTAGTAGTAGCGACCCGCGCTGGTCCGGCAGATGAGCACCCGGGACGCGGCGGTGCGGCCGATGGCGTACGCCGGATCGTAGGCGTTGCAACGCGGCCCATCGGTGAAACCCTGTGCGTCCGTGGCGGATACGGTTCCGCTGAAGGGCGCGAGGGTGCGGGTGACGGGTCCGGTGGTGCCGGTCGCGGTGGTCCCGCCCCCGCCGCCGCTACCGTGCACCAGCAGCCAGGCGAGCACAGCACCGGTCACCAGCACCCCCACCAGCAGTGCTCCGATGAGAATCGGCCGCGAGCCACGCTCGCGCGGCGAGGAGGGCAACGGGGCGGACGGGTGCTCACGCGGCATCACCGGGTGCGGCTGGACCTGTGACGGCACGGATGGATGTGCGCGCGGCACGCCGGGGCGCGGCGGCTGAACCGCTGCCGGTACGGGCGGTCGCTCCACCGGGTCGGCACGCCGCTGCCCGGGTCCCGGCACGGGACGCTGCGGGCCCGGCTGCGGGCGTCCATGCGGAAGCGCCTGGGGGACAGCGGATTCCGGTGGCGTGGTGATTTGCGGCCGGGTTTCGGGCAGGGGCTGCTCGTCGCCGGGGCGTACCGGCGCGAATTCGGAGAGGGCGGCGCGCGCCGCGCGGGCCAGGTCTCCGGCCGTGGCGTACCGGTCGGCCGCGTCTTTCGCCATGCCGGTGGCGACCACCCGGTCGAAACTCGGCGGCACCCCCGGCCGGGCGCTGGGGCGCGGCGGCGGGGTGAGCATATGCGCGTGCACGGTGGCCAGATTGCTGTCCCGCAGGAAAGGCGGCCGCCCGGTGAGGCTTTGGTACAGCACACAGGCGAGCGCGTAGATATCGGTGCTCGCGGAGACCGCGGTGTGGTGTTCGAAACGTTCGGGGGCCATATACGCGAAGGAGCCGATCGCGCTGTTGGCACTGGTGAGCTGCACATCCGATTCCGCGTGCGCGATACCGAAATCCACCAGGTACGCGAATAGTTCGCCGGTGAGCAGAATGTTCGCGGGTTTGATATCGCGGTGCACCAGACCGCTCTCGTGTGCGGCGTCCAGGGCGGCGGCGACCTGTTCGATCACCTCGACGGCCTGCTGCGGTCGCAGTGGTCCGTGCGCGGTGAGATGGTCGTGCAGATCCTGTCCGCGGACCAGGCGCATATCGATGAACAGCACGCCGTCCACCTCGCCCCAGTCGTGCACCGGAATGACGTGCGGTTCCTGCAGGCGGGCGGCGGTGCGGGATTCGCGGCGGAAACGTTCCACATAGGTGGGTGATTTGGCCAGCTGGGTATCGAGCAGTTTCAGCGCGACCGTGCGATCGCGAACGGTGTCGTGGGCCTCGTACACCTCGCCCATACCGCCGACGCCCAATAGTCGCCGCAATTCATATTGCCCGAATCGCGTTCCGGCCCTGTTCGTTGCGGCCACCCGTGTGCCCTCCCATGGTGCTGTCCTCAACGGGAAAAGGCTACGGGCCGGGCTTCCGGCTGTCATTCCCGGGCGCACGTCGGTCCCGGCTGATAGGAGTATCGGACGACTCGACGCGAGTGTGTGACGCACGCCCCGTAAAGTCATGTCACAGCAAGCACCGCACGAAACGCGGCACACCGTGCAGCGCGAGGAGCACCAGTGTCACACGATCAGCCACTAGCCCCGCTTCCCCAGGAGGGCATGGGCTTCGCTTCGGCGTGGCCCGTCCGGGCTGGCGACGTGGACCCCTATCAGCGGTTACGGTTCGATGCCATCGCCCGCTATTTGCAAGATATCGCCTGGGAGGAAATGCATTCCGGGTTCTTCCATCGCACCGATCCGGCCTGGATCGTACGGCGCACCGTGGTGGATGTGGTCAAACCCATCCACTGGCCGGACCGGGTGGAATTGACCCGTTGGTGTTCGGCCATGTCGACGCGGTGGACGAATATGCGGGTGCGCATCACCAGCGAGAACGGCGGTCTCATCGAGACCGAGGGCTTCTGGATCAATATCAACGAGTTCACCAATATGCCGACTCGCATCAGCGATGAGGGCCTGGCCGAACTCGCCCGCACCACCAGTGAACATCGATTGCGCTGGCGGCCCTGGCTCGTCGATCACACGCCGCCGGAATCGGATACCGATCTGACCTATCCGGTGCGCGCCACCGATATCGACCAGTACAACCACGTGAACAATGCCGCGTATTGGCAGGCCGTGGAGCAGTATCTGGTGGATTATCCGAAACTGGTGGCGGGACCGCATCGCGCGGTCATCGAATACATCGCGCCGGTGCTGGCGCGCCAGCATGTGACCGTGCGCAGCCGCTATGAGCCCGGCGATCGGACCGGGCATCCGGTGCTGCGGCTGTGGTTCGTGGTCGGCGGTATCACCACCACGACGGTGCGGATCGGGCCGCTGCCGACGGTATGAGTCCGGGCGCGGGATCCGCGGGCGGCCCGAATTCGCTTGGTTGCCGGACATTCCCGGCAAAAGCGCAATCGCTGAATGTTTGCCTGCCACACTCTCCGCAACCGATCGCCATCCGGTGATCGAGGACAGGAGATCACCGGCATGAGACTCACCCGCTGCGCGCTCATCGTGGTCGCGCCCGCGCTGATCGCCCTCACCGCGTGCGGGCATTCCTCGGATTCGGCCAAGAGCAGCGGCACTTCGACCACCAAGCCGACCACCACGACGGCCGGTGCGACCACCACGATCGGCGGTAAGCCGGTACCGCCGCCGACCTTGCCGCCCAATCCGACCCGACCGCCGGTGCCCACCACGCAGACCCTCTCCGATGCCGATTGCGGGCCGATAACCGGAGCCAATGGCGCGAGCGCGAATGTCATCGCGTACGCCAATCAGGCGGGCCGCCCCGGATGTACCGAGGCAATTACCGTCGCCAGCGATTACGTCAACGCCACCCGCACCGGCGATGCGGTCCAGGTGGACGGCTGGACCTGCGAACCGCAGCCGGACACCGTGATTCCGCACATCTGCTTCAAGGACGGTTTCCTCATCGGCCTGCGCGGTGCGGCGGCACCCAACCCGCCCGTGCCGCCGACTACACCGCCGCCCACCACGACACCGGCCAAACTCGATGACGTCAACTGCGGCACCGTCACCGACGCGGGCGGCGGCACCCGCACGGTGATCGCCGTCGCCACGCCCGCCGGGCGCGTCGGCTGCACCGAGGCCATCAATGTGGCGACCACCTACGCCCGCACCATCAGCGATACGGACGCCGCCACCATCGACGGCTGGTCCTGCAATGCCCAGCCCGATCCGGCCACACCGTCCGCGTGCGCCAAGGACGGCCTCACCATCGCCCTGCGCGCCAATTGACGCACCCTCGAATACGACTGCGGCCCATCCGAATCGGATGGGCCGCAGTCGTATGAAGGTACCGCGATCAGCCCTTGGCGGCCTTGAGCAGATCCGCCAGACTGGTGAACTTCACGCGGGGGCGGCCGGCGGCCTTGCCCGCGGTGCGCTCGGCCTGATCGATGGCCTTCCAGCCCTCGCGGCCGACCATATCGGGCTGCCGCTCGGACAGCAGCGCGTCCAGGTCCGCGCGATTCGACTGCGGGGCAGCGAGTTTGCCGGCGGTGAAATCGGCGATCAGATGATCGACGGTCTCCTGCGAATCGACCCGGTTGGAGCCGATGACGCCGCGCGGGCCGCGCTTGATCCAGCCCGAGACGTACACGCCCTGCACCGGATTGCCGTCGGCGTCCACGACCCGGCCCGCGGCATTGGGCACCACGCCCCGGGTCTCGTCGAACGGGATATCGGCGATGGGCGCGCCGCGGTAGCCGATGGACCGCAGCACCAGTGAGGCTTCCAGCTTGTTGGTGCGCTCCGAGGGGCGGGCCACGGTGCGGCCGTTCTCCTCGACGAGTTCGTTGTGCACGTACTCGACCGTCTCCACCTTGCCGTCACCGGTGATGGCGGTGGGGGAAACCAGGTAGTGGAAGACGATTCGCTTATTGCCCGGCTTTGCCGTCGCGCCCGCGTACTCCTTGGCGAGGGTGTACTTGAGCGCCAGCGACGGTTCCACGTCGGCGTGATCCAATTCGGCCTGGCTGGCCGGATCGAGCACCAGATCGTTGGGGTCGACGATCACGTCGACGCCCTTCAGATGCGCCAGCGCCAGGAACTCCGAGGAGGTGTACGCGGCCTGCAGCGGACCGCGACGACCCAGCACCACCACTTCCTTGATGTTGCTGCGGCGCAGCGCGTCCAGGGCGTGATCGGCGATATCGGTCTTGGCCAGCTCGTCCGGATCGACGGTCAGCACGCGCGCGACGTCCAGGGCCACATTGCCGTTGCCGACGATGACGGCCCGCTCGCCCGAGAGGTCGAATTCGCGGTCCGCGAAATCCGGATGCCCGTTGTACCAGGCCACGAACTCGGTGGCGGAGTGGCTGCCGGGCAGGTCCTCACCGGGTACGTCGAGTTTGCGGTCGGTGGAGGCGCCGTGCGCGTAGAGCACGGCGTGGTGATGCGCGAGCAGTTCCTCGTGCGAAACGTGCTTGCCCACCTCGACATTGAGGCGGTACTGCAGCGCGTCCCGACGGAAGGCGGATTCGAACAGGCTCGCCACCGACTTGGTGCCCGGGTGATCGGGGGCGACACCCGCGCGCACCAGGCCGTAGGGGGTGGGCAGGCGATCGAACAGCTCGACCTCGACATCGGCGCGGCGCAATAGCTCCTCGGCCGCGTAGCACGCGGCCGGTCCCGCACCGACGATCGCGACCCGCAGGGTGCCCAGATCCTTGGGCGCGCGAGTCGGCGGCACCAGCGGTTCGAAGTTCGATTCCAGGGGATGCCGCACGAAGTACGCGGCATTGATGTCCTTGAATCTCGCCAGCGACGCCAGTAGGTCGTCCTCGGAGAAGATGGCGTCGACCGGGCAGGCGTCTACGCACGCGCCGCAGTCGATGCAGGTATCGGGGTCGATATAGAGCTGTTCGGTCGAGGCGAACTCGCGTTGCTCAGGGGTGGGACGAATGCAATCGACCGGACACTCGGGTACGCAGCTGGCGTCGTTGCAACAACGCTGCGTGATCACATAGGCCATATCTCGCAGATCCTCGAAACAGTCGCGTGGTGCTACTCCGCTCGGGGTTCGAGCAGGGCGGGTAGAACACGTTCTAATATATCGGCGCTCCGGAGCCTTGCGGCACGCAGGTGTGGCACCACCATTCAGTGTGCCTCGAGTGTGAGGCGCGTCTCCTGCCGGGAGCGGGATCGGTTGATGTGAGACCAGTCTCGGCAGGTAGAACGGCGGGGCATACCGTAGTGCGCATGGCACGGACTCTCATCTTGATGCGCCACGGCAAATCCGGCTACCCGGACGGCGTGGCGGACCATGAACGACCGCTCGCGCCGCGCGGTCTGCGCGAGGCCGGACTGGCCGGAGACTGGCTGCGCGCCACCCAGCCGCCCATCGACGCGGTGTACTGCTCGACCGCCACCCGCACCCGCGAAACGCTCGCCGCGACCGGCATCACCGCCCCGGTGACGTACGAGAAATCCATCTACGAGGCGTCGCCGCACGCGCTCATCGAATTGGCGCGGCTGGCGGACGAATCGGTGCGGACGCTGCTGATGATCGGGCACTCCCCCGGGATGCCGTGGACCGCATGGGAACTGGCCGCCAACCGGGATTCGGCCGCGGCGGATCAGCTCAGCACGAAATTCCCCACCTCGGCGCTGGCCGTCCTGGAATTCGACCGCCCCTGGGCGGACATCGACACCGGCACGGGCGAGCTGGTCACCTTCCACGTGCCGCGATAGCACTCCGCGACCCGGGGAGGCGGTGATCGCGGGTGGTGCCGGGAGATGCGGGCTAGCCGAGTAGTTTGCCCCGCCAGACGACCACGCCGCCCACCACGAGCAGCAGCAGGAGCGCCGGGAAGAACCCGAGCAGCCACCACACGACGCCGAATACCGCGACCACCGGCAGTGCGGCGATGGCCGCGATGACCGGCTGTTCCTTCACGGTCTCCAGCGCGGAGCGCGCCCGAACCCGATCAATGTCTTTTGCCATGCCCCCAGCGTAGGCGCGTATCGGCCGCTATTCAGTGTGGAAACGAACCTCGCACCCCGGCACGCCGGAGCAATCGCGGCCCCGGCCGAATCCGGGCAGAATGGGCTTGCTTGGAGTGCACTCCAAGTCGGTAGCGTCGATGCCGGGGCCGAGCGCCCCGGCGGCGGTGAGAGTCCAGGCACGGAAGGGTGGGCAGATGGGTTCGACAGCATCGTTGGAGGCGTCGGTTCAGCACGGCCCCGAGTACGAGCGGCCGCGCTATTCGATCGGCGAGGTGTCCGAGCGCAGCGGGCTCACCCGGGACACCCTGCGCTGGTACGAGCGCATCGGCCTGCTGAACTACGTCGGCCGCGATCACGCCGGGCAGCGCCGGTTCAACGATCGCGATCTGGATTGGCTCTCGCTCATCGGAAAACTGCGCCGCACCGGCATGTCGGTGGCCGATATGGTGCGCTACGCCGAACTCGTGCGCGCGGGTGAGCACACCTTCCCCGAACGCCTGGACATGTTCCGCCACACCCGCGCGGAGGTACTCGCCCAGATCGAGGAGCTGAAACAGACTGTCGCCGTACTGGATTGCAAGATCGCCCACTACGAGGGCGTTCCGGGGCCGGACTGGCGCACCGTGCTCGCGTGCACTCCGATCGCCGATCAGGAACTCACCCGCACGACCTGAGCGCGCCCCCGCAGGAGCATGAAACGAATCGAGCCCGTCACCGGAAAGGTGACGGGCTCAACGCGTTTCGGCCACTCAGCCCGCGAGGCTGATGGTGTGGCCGGTGTGGTCGACCTTGGCGCGCAGGTAGCGCAGGTTGTCCGGCGTGGAATGCACACCGGTCGGGACGGTATCGCGCAGCCGCACACCGAGTTCGGTCAGCTGGCGCGCCTTCTCCGGATTGTTGGTGAGCAGATCCAGTTCGCCGACGCCGAGCGCGCCGAGCATCTGCGCGGCGGCGGTGTAGTCGCGGGCGTCCTCGGGCAGGCCGAGCGCGGCATTGGCCTGATAGGTGTCCAGGCCGCCGTCCTGCAGCGCGTAGGCGTCCAGCTTGTTGTAGAGCCCGATATCGCGGCCCTCCTGGCGCAGGTAGAGCAGGATGCCCCCGGCCTCGCTGATCAACTGCACGGCCTCGCGCAGTTGCGGTCCGCAGTCACAGCGGGCGGACCCGAAGACATCGCCGGTCAAACACTCCGAATGCAGTCGCACCAGCGGGGTGTCCCCCGCCTCGCCCAGGATCAGTGCCAGGTGTTCGCGTCCGTCGGCGAGACCGTCGAAGGTGACGGCCTCGGCGGTGGTGGCGTAGCCGTCGGCGAAGGTCAGCGGTATCCGTACGCGGGTGCGGACCCGCGCACCATCGCTCGCTGTTGGGCTCATGGCCGCTCCGAGATTCGTGATCGACATTCTGCGGTGTCGCAACCTCGGCGGGCCGCCCGGTATTCCGAACACGCCCCAATTCAGAATCACAGGCCGTGATCGCCGAACCGGAGGGCGGGGTTCAGCTTCGCGGCATACGATGCCTCCACTATGCAGTCGCTCGTATCCCATGACCGTGTCTGGATAGACAAACAGACACCAGAGGTCTTTCACGCGCTCAACAGTGTGGCCGCCGCCGTGCGAAACGCCGCTGCCGCAGTCGATCTCGGCCGGGCGGTGATGGAGTTGGTGAACGTGCGCGTCTCCCAGCTCAATGGCTGCGCCTACTGCCTCGATGTGCACTTCCGGGCCGCTCAGGAGGCCGGGGTCACCACCCAGCAACTAGCCGTACTGGACGCTTGGGAGCGCAGCCCGCACCTCTACTCCGACCAGGAGCGGGCCGCGCTCGTCCTCGCCGAAACCGTCACCGCGCTACCGGGCGAAGCGGCCATCGAACTTCAGTATGCTGCTGCGCGGCAACACCTGTCGGATGACCAGGTGTCCGTCCTCATCTGGGCCGCGACCACGATCGGCGCCTTCAACCGGGTCTCGATCATGAGCAAGCATCCGGTGCGGGTACGAAAGGAGAACTGAACAATGAGCGAACAAGCCGTGGCGGCGACCGTCGTCCGCAATGACTCGCAACACCGCTATGAAGTCTGGTACGGCAACTCGCTCGCCGGCTTCACCGAATACCGCGAGCGCGATAACGACACCATCTTCATCCACACCGAGGTGGATCCCGCGTTCGGCGGCAAGGGCCTGGGCAGCGTACTCGCCCGCCAAGCCATCGAGGATGTGATCGCGCGCGGGCGCGTCATCGTGCCGCGCTGCCCATTCATCAAAGCCTGGCTGGACAAGCACCCCGACTACGATGAGCACGTGGTCGGCAAGGGCATCAAACGATGAGTGACCTGGAATCGCATCCGGAGGAATCGCTGTGCGAGGCCTCCGGGCGGCCCGGTCCGCGCGCGGTCTTCTTCCCCTCCCGTGAGGTGCCGCTCGGCGGCGTGCGCGGTGTGACCGTATTCCGGTCGCTGCCGCAGCGCGATCTGCCGACCGTCGGCGCGTGGTGCTTCCTGGACAATTTCGGATCCGGGTCGGAGGCGCATCCGGACGGGCACGATATCGATCCGCATCCGCATATCGGATTGCAAACCGTCACTTGGCCTTTGAACGGGCGCATCCGGCATCGCGACAGTGTCGGGTCGGATGTGGAGATCCGGCCGGGGCAGTTGAACCTGATGACCTCCGGGCGCGGGATAGCGCATTCGGAATATCGGGTGGCCGGGCACGAATCGGGGGCCGGACTCCAGTTGTGGATCGCGCTGCCGCGGGAAAGCGCCGGTGTCGCACCGCATTTCGAACAGCATCGGGATCTGCCGGAGTTCAAGCTGGACGGGCTGCACGGTGTGGTGCTGATCGGCTCGCTGGCCGGGCACACCTCACCCGCCACCGCCTACACCCCGATCGTCGGCGCGGACCTGAACGTCGACGCGGGCGCGGAACTCACGCTGCCGCTGAACCCCGAATTCGAGCACGCGCTGCTGGTCATCGAGGGTTCGATCACCGCCGACGGCACCGAGGTCACCCCCGGCAGCCTGTTCTACCTGGGCAGTGATCGCACCGAACTGCCGCTCACCAGTGGCGCGGGCGGGCACGCCATCCTGGTCGGCGGCGAACCCTTCGCCGATGACCTGGTCATGTGGTGGAACTTCGTGGCGCGCAGCCACGAGGAGATCGAGGACGCCCGAAACGCCTGGGAGGCACACGATCTCGTGCGCTTCCCGGATATCGAGGGCCACACCCCGGACCAGCGCATCCCCGCGCCACCACTCCCGCCGCTGCATCTGAAACCCCGCAAGCGCCGCTGCTGAGCGCCTGCCCCGCACCATGATTCGGCCCCGGACCGTACGGTCCGGGGCCGAATGCGTGAAAGTCGTTCAGAGCGTGAGCGTTTGGGTGCCGATGACGCGGAGCAGGTCGAGCTTTTCCTGGGTGTCGGTGCCCGGCTTGGGGTAGTAGACCAGGAGGCGGCGGGTGGCGCTGGGGGTGAGCAGGGGTTCGCAGACCAGGTCCAGCAGGCCGACCTCGGGGTGGATCATGCGCTTGTTGTGGCCGGAGCGGTCGCGGATCTCGTGCTCATCCCAGAGTGCCTCGAATTCGGTGCTGGCGGAACGCAATCGGGCCACCAGCTCGGTGACGTCGGCATCGCCGGAGCGGGCCGCGGCGGTGGCGCGCAGGCCCGCCACGTGATTGCGGGCCATGGTGTCCCAATCCTCCACGGGGAACTTCTCGCGCTCCGGCGGGGAGGTGAACCACAGCCACGGGACGCAGCGGTCCAGGCCGCGCCGCTGCGAATAGTCACCGGAGATCAGCGTGTGCATGCGGTTCTGAACCACGAACTCGCCGAGGTCCGAGACCACGCAGGCGGGCGTGTCATCGAGCTTGGTGAGCACGTGCAGAATGCCCGGGCCCACATGGGTATCGCCGCCGCGCGCGGGCGGCTGCTGCCCGGCCAGGTGGTAGAGGTGATCGCGCTCGTTATCGGTGAACCGCAGCGCCCGCGCCAGCGCGGCCAGCACCTGCGTGGACGGTCGCGGCCCGCGCGCCTGCTCCAGCCGCGTATAGTAATCGGTCGACATACCCGCGAGCATCGCCACCTCATCGCGGCGCAGTCCCGGCGTGCGACGCCGCGGGCCCTCGGGCAGCCCGACGGCGGCCGGTTGCAGGGCCTCTCGATGCCGCCGCAGGAAGTCGGCTAATTCGTCGCGATTCACTCCCCCACTCTCCCGCGTCCGCGCCCACCTATCCAGGTACCAACGATCCCTGCCTCGCCCGCACCGGCTCGACACCTCGTATCCCGCCATGCTCACACCCTGGCCGCCACGGGGTTACGGCACGCGAATCGCCTGGTCCGAGCGCGCGGGAACCAGGGATCGCCGATCCCTGGATGAGCGGTCCTCTCCCGATCCTCGGATTCGGGGCGCAGGCTCGTGTCATGACCAAGAACCTCAGCACCGTTCAGCTCGGCACGACCGGGCCCGTCGTTTCGCGCATCGGCCTCGGGGCCATGGGAATGTCCGGAATGTACGGGGCCAGTGACGAGGCGACCTCGATCGCCACCGTGCACGCGGCCATCGACTCGGGCGCGAACCTCATCGACACCGGCGACTTCTACGGGATGGGGCATAACGAAGCGCTGATCCGCCAGGCGCTGACCGAGCGCAAGCGCGAAGACGTGCTGCTCAGCGTGAAATACGGAGCGCTGCGCGGGCCGGGTGGCGAATTCGGCGGGGTGGATACCCGGCCCGCGGCGACGCGGAATTTCCTGGCGTACTCCATGCAGCGGCTCGGCACCGATTACATCGATATCTACCGCCCCGCGCGGCTGGACCCGAACGTGCCGATCGAGGAGACCGTCGGCGGGCTCGCGGAGCTGGTGCAGGCCGGATACATTCGGCATATCGGCCTGTCCGAGGTGGGCGCGGAGACGCTGCGCCGAGCCGCCGCCGTACACCCGATCGCCGATCTGCAGATCGAGTACGCGCTCATCACGCGCGGTATCGAGAAGGAAATCCTGCCCGCCGCACGGGAACTCGGCATCGGCATCACCGCGTACGGGGTGCTCTCGCGCGGCCTGCTCAGCGATTCCCTGCGCGGCGGAGCGCAATTCGCGCCGAGCGACTTCCGCGCGCACAGCCCGCGCTTCCAGGGCGAGAACCTCACCGCCAACCTGCGATTGGTGGAGGCGCTCGCCGAGATCGCGGCGGCGCACCAGGTGAGCGTGGCGCAACTGGCCATCGCCTGGGTGCTTTCGCGCGGTGACGATATCGTGCCGATCATCGGCGCGCGCCGCCCCGAACGCTGGACCGAAGCCGTTGCGGCCGTGGACATCCAGCTGTCCGAGGCGGAACTGGCCGCGATCGAGGCGGCCGTGCCCGCCGACCAGGTAGCGGGTGGCCGCTACGCCGAAGCCCAGATGGCCATGCTGGACAGCGAGCGCTGATCCGCTAACGACGAAGGGCGGGGCTGCTACTTGCGGCGGGGGCGGATGACGGCGGTGAAAGCGGCTGAGGCTACGGCTTTTCCGGTGCTGTCGGTGATGGTGACCGGGACCTCGAGTTCAATTTCGGTGTGGGACTGGATATCCGCGCGGGTTTTGGCGACGAGGTCCGGGTCGAGCACAGAGGTCGCGGTGAACGGGCCGAGTTCGCCCTTGGCGCGGGCCAGATAGGTGATGCGGCCGTCGCGGGCGACGATGAAGGTCTCGCCCATCAGGTCGACGATGCCGGAGATGGACGCGCCCATGGCGGCGGTCTCGGCGAGGCCGAACAGCAGGGCGGCGTGGATATCGCCATTGTGGTTGAGGTGTTCGGGGCGCGGAGCCATGGCGACCGCATTGCGGCCGCTGGCGAATTCCACCGCCTCGATACCGGTGAACTGGATGAAGCCGAGCTTCTTGAATCCGGCCATCACCAGATCGCCCATGGTGGCGCTGTCCATCGCATCTCCTACAGAAATTGAAACGTGTTCCAATTTCTATACCGGGTGCGGGGCGATGTTGTCCATGGTCACGGCAGATTGTCCGGGGCCACCAGCCCCAGCACCTCCGCCGTGCGCGACATGGTGTGCCGCGCCAGCCGGGTATCCGCGGCCAGACTCTGCCCCAGCGAGGGGATCAGATCGCGCAGCGACGCCGTCCACAATCCGCGGTAGCGCGGGAAACACCGCTCGAGCACATCCAGCAGGATCGACACCGCCGAGGACGCCTCGGACGACGCGCCCAGCACCCCCGCGATACTGCCGTCCGCGGACGACACCACCTCGGTGCCGAATTGCAGTACACCCCTGCCGTTCGCGTCACGCTTGACCAGCTGGGCGTACTGCCCGGCCTTGATCATGGTCCAGTCACCGTTATTGGCGGCGGGCGCGAATTCGCGCAGTACCGCCATCTTCCGGCCGCGGGTGGCGGTCATCTGGGTCAGCAGCAGCCGGATCAGCCCGGAATCGCCCTTGTGCACCGAGGCCAGCGAACCCACATTGTGTGAGCGCAGCGAGGCCGCGGTATCGAGCATCGAACCGTGCTTCAGGAGTTTCGGATTCGCGCCGGCATAGGGTCCGAACAGCAGTGCGCGTTTACCGTCGATCACGCGAGTATCCAAGTGCGGCAGCGATATCGGCAGCGCCCCGCGCTTGGCCCGGCCGTACACCTTGGCATGATGCTGGGCGACGAGTTCGGGATTGTCGCAGCGTAGGAATCGCCCGCTCACCGGAAGCAGTCCGTAGCCCTGCACCTGCGGAAGTCCGGCATTCTGCAGGAGTTTCAGCGCCCAGCCGCCCGCGCCCGCGAAAACGAATCGGGTATCCACCCAGCGGGTGAGGCGATCGTTATCGGTGAACTGGTGAATGCGCAATTGCCAGGAGCCGTCATTGTTCTTGCGCATGCCGCGGACTTCGCACCGCCGATGAACCTCCACCCCGGACGCCTCCAGGTGCGCGAACATCTGCCGGGTGAGCGAACCGTAATCGACATCGGTGCCGGTGACATCGCGGGTCACCGCGAACGGTTCGTACAGGCCGCGGCGCTCGGTGAGCAGCGGCGCCCAGCCCTCGATGGTCTTGGATTCGGCACTGAACCGCATTCCGCTGAAAAGCGGCTGGGCGGACAGAGTTTCGAATCTGCGCCGCAGATAGTCCACATCGTCGGTGCCGTGCACCAGGGCCATATGCGGCACCGGATTGATGAAAGTGTCCGGCTTACCCACTATTTCGGCCTCGACCAGCGAGGCCCATAATTGCCGGCTCTGCTGGAAATGCTCATTGACGCGGATCGCCTCGGCGATATCGATACCGCCGTCCGGATTCTCGGGCGTGTAGTCGAGTTCGCACAGTCCGGCATGCCCGGTACCGGCATTGTTCCAAGGTGCGGACGCCTCCGCCGCGAGTTCGGGCAATCGCTCGTACACCGCAATCGACCAGGTCGGTTCCACATGTTTGAGCAGGATGCCGAGTGTCGCGCTCATGATCCCACCGCCGACCAGCACCACATCGTAAGGACGCAGGGCCGCTTGCGTATTCATAGTCATTGTCTCCGGAGAACCCCATTGGACTTGTAGAGCGTTCGGAGCACGCTAACAAGCATCCCGTTCCCGCGCCCGTCGTCGTTTCCCGCCGGGTGACCCATTGCCCGAGCTGTCATACGAGCGTATGGTTCGACTCATACAGTCGTATGAGAGGGGTGTGATCATGCTTCGCGTCATCGAATTTCTCGGCCTCTGCGCGCCGGTGGTCGGGGCGGGCCTGGTGCTGTACTACCGGCGGCGCATGGGGGCCGCGCTGGGCTACGCGCTCGTCGCCGCCGCCTTGGCCCTGCTGGGCTCCGGCATCGGCATGCTCACCGAACGCGCCATGTGGTTCGGCGGCGGCGGAACCCATGGCATGACCGAACGCATGGAATTCGGTGCGGGACTGCGCAACCTGTTCCTCGCCGGAGCCTGGCTGCTGCTGCTCGTGGCCGTGCGACTGCGGCGGGAGGTCCGGGCATGAGCGCGCCACTGCTGTTCGAGGTGAGCGAGATCGCGGTGCTCACCCTGGCCGCCGGTACGCTCGTGGCCGGAGTGAGCATGCTGCGGCGCTATCCGGTCGCCGGGGCGGCGCTGCTGCTCGGCGCGCTGGCCTGGCTGATCGCGGAGGGCCTGCACTGGTTGCAGATCGGCGTCATCATGCCGGGATTGGAAGGCGAGGAACATGATTCGGCGCGATTCATGGTCGGCATGATCGGCGACGCACTGTACTTCGGCGTCGGCGGCATCGGATTGCTGCTGCTGTTCTTCGCAGCGGTCGCCGACCGGGCAGCGCGTGGAGATCAGCGCCGCGAACCGCTCGCACTGGCCCAGCAGGTCGGGGCGCAGGCGTGGCGGTACTACCGGGGCTCGCGAGGACGTCGTGGCCGCTACTAGCCGCGACGCCGATCGGCGCGGCGATCTGCTGGAACGCCTCGCCGACGCCATCGCCGAGAACGGTATGGAGGGTGTCAGCATTCGCGATGTCGCCACCCGCGCCGGGGTGTCCATCGGCACCGTGCAGTACTACTTCGCCACCAAAAGCGATCTGCTGCAATCGGTCTGGCTGTACGTCCGGGAACATGCCGCGCGCCGGTTCACCGAATCCGGGATCGCCGATCTGGCCCCGGCGGACCAATTGCGCAAGCTGACCGAACTGCTGCTCACCCCGGCCCATGACCATCGGCTCTCCCGGGTCTGGTTCGCGCTGGCGGCGCGCGCGGCCCATGATCCGCAGATCGCGGCGCTGCACCGGGAGCAGTGGCAGGGCACCGAAGAGCTACTGAATCGCGTTCTCGCACGGTCGAATCCGGAACGCGAGAGCGAATCCGCCGATGCCGCGGCGGCATTGCTGGCCCTGCTCGACGGACTCTCCATCTCGGTCATCACCGAACCCGAGCGCATGCCGCCCGAGCGCGCGGCGCGCATCGGGAACGCCTGGGTGAATTCCTGGCTGGCGTAGGAACTTTCAGCGCTGGCGGGCGCGATATGCCGCCACCGCATTGCGATTGCCGCAGGCGGTGCTGCAGTAGCGGCGGGAACGGTTGCGGGACAGGTCCAGGACGATGCCCTCGCAGGTGTCGTCGGCGCAGATCGCCAGGCGGCTGAGTTCGTTCGCGCGGATGAGGTCGATCATGGCCATGGCGGTTTCCACGGCGATGCGGACCGGCAGCGGGTCGGCGGCGGGTACGGCGTGGATGTGATAGTCGAGGTCGTCGTGGCGGACCAGCTGCGGGACGGCGCGATGTTCGGCCAGGATGTCGTTCACCAGCCGCACGGCGGTATCGCGGTCACTGGTGAGCAGGCGGCGCATGGGGGCGCGCTGGGCGCGCACCGCCTCCAGTTCGGCCGCGCCGCCGGTGCGGGTGCCGGTGTAGCCGTGCCGGACGAAGAAGTCCTTCAACTGGGTGATTTCGGTCATCGTATCCGGGGGTTCCGCCGAATTCACCAGATCTACGGCGGCGGCCAGCGATGCCACCGTGTCATCAGCAAAAAGCATGTTGACATATTACACACACGCCACTTAGCGTCATTAGTCATGGCGACGTTGACACATGACACCCCCGTGCGCAGCCGACTCGGCAACGGCCTGCTCCTCGCGGCGCTGTCCGCATCGTCCTTCGGCCTCTCCGGCGCGCTCGCGCGCGGGCTCATCGATTCGGGCTGGAGTCCGGCCGCGGTCGTCATCGTGCGCGTGCTGATCGGCGCGGCCGTGCTCGCACCGGTCGCCGTCTACCAGCTGCACGGGAACTGGGAGCTGCTGCGCCGCAATAAATCCCTGCTCATCGGCTACGGCCTACTCGCGGTCGCCGGAGCCCAGCTCTCCTACTTCAACGCCGTCGCGCATATGGACGTCGGCGTCGCCCTGCTCATCGAATACACCGCGCCCATCGCCGTCATCGCCTGGCTGTGGCTGCGGCACAGCCAAAAGCCCGGCCGCGTAACGATTCTCGGCGCACTCATCGGCATCGCCGGACTCATCCTGGTGCTCGACCTGAACTCCGACGTGCCGACCAGTTGGGTCGGCATCCTGTGGGCGCTGGGCGCAATGGTCGGCGCGGCAGGCTATTTCATCCTCTCCGGCAGTGCGGGCGACGCCGTACCCGGCACCGTGCTCGCCACCGGCGGCCTGCTGGTCGGCGGCACCGGCATCCTGCTGGCCGGGCTCATCGGCATCGTCCCGCTGGACGCGAGCACGAAACCCGTTGCCTTCCACGGATTCACCACGCAATGGTGGCTGCCGCTGCTCGCGCTCGCCGTCATCACCGCCGCACTCGCCTACGTCACCGGTATCGCGGCCACCCGCGCGCTCGGCTCCCGGCTGGCCTCCTTCGCCGCCCTGTCCGAAGTGCTCGCGGCCATCATCTTCGCGTGGGCACTGCTCGGCCAGACCCCGCACCTGATCCAATTGCTCGGCGGCGTACTGATTCTGGCCGGTGTCGTGGTCGTGCGACTCGGCGAACCCGCCGAGATCGCCGACGAACCGACCCTCAGCGAACCGCGCTGAAGAAGGCGCGAATATCGGCCACGTGCATATCCGGCACCTCCATCGCGATGAAGTGATTGCCGGTATTGCCGGACGGCCAGTGCGCGATGTCGTTGTCCCGCTCCGCGAGTCGGCGCATCAGGGCCGAACCGCCGCCGTACACCCCGGTCGGAACCACCCGTTGGCCCTTCGGCCAGCTGGAACCGATCGGGGCCGGACCATCGAACATGGGCCACGACGAACTGGCCATCGTATTGGTGAACCAGTACAGGCTGATATTGGTGAGCAGCAGATCGCGGGGCATGACGTCCTCCACCTGATCGGCCAGCGGGGTGAAATCCTTGAACTTGTGCATCAGCCAGGCCGCCAGCCCCACCGGTGAATCGGTCCAGGCGTGCGCGAAGGTCTGCGGGGCGGCGTGCAGCAGGGAGTGATGGCTGACGGCGGTCATCCACCCCTGCATGGCATCCCATTCGGCGCGCTCATCCGCCGTCATACCGGGCACGTCATCGGCCGTCGGCATGCCGAGGCCACCGTCGATATGCGCGCCGATCACGTGTTCCGGTGCCGCCAGCGCCATCTCGGGCACGATGTACGCGCCCAGATCGCCACCCTGCACCCCGTAGCGGTCATAGCCGAGGCGGGCCATCAACGCGGTGAACATGCGCGCCACCCGGGGGATCGTCATACCCAGCTCGCGCGGGGCCTCCGAGAAGGCGAAACCCGGGATCGAGGGGATCACCACATCGAAGGCGAGCGCCGGATCCAGCCCGTGCGCCCGCGGATCGGTGAGCGGGCCGATGGTGCGGCTGAACTCCACGAACGAATTCGGCCAGCCGTGCGCCAGCAGCAGCGGCACCGCGTTCGGCTCCGGTGAGCGCACGTGCAGGAAATGCACGTCGAGGCCGTCCAGCTCGGTCCGGAATTGCGGAAACCGATTCAATTCGGCTTCCTGTGCGCGCCAGTCGAATTCGGCGCCCCAGTAGTCGGCCAGCTCGCGCAGGTAGTCGACCGGAACACCGCGCTCCCACCCCTTGCCCGGCGTCTGCGCCGACCAGCGGGTGTGCCGCAGCCGCTCGCGCAGATCATCCAGATCCGCCTGCGGGATATCGATGCGGAACGGGCGAATGGCATTCATCGTGAGCTCCTGAAGTAGCGAATATGTCGTTCGAGAACCACGTTAGGAAGCATCTAGGACCATTCCAGTCCTAGTTCTGGGGCATTATGACAACCATGAACGACACACCCGCCCGGCTGCTGCGACTGCTGTCCCTCTTGCAGACACCGCGCGAATGGCCGGGCAGCGAACTCGCCACCCGGCTCGGCGTCACCGATCGCACGGTGCGGCGCGATATCGACCGGCTGCGCGATCTCGGCTACCCCGTCGAAGCCACCCTCGGCGTCACCGGCGGCTACCGGCTCGCGGCGGGCGCGGCACTACCCCCGCTGCTGCTCGACGATGAGGAGGCCGTGGCCATCGCGGTCGGCCTGCGCGCGGCGGCCGGACAGGCCGTGGCCGGAATCGAGGAAGCCTCGGTACGCGCCCTCGCCAAACTGGAACAGGTGCTGCCGCACAAACTTCGGCGGCGCGTACGGGTGATCGGGGCCGCCACCGCCACCTTCGGCGGCGACGGACCCGTCGCCGATCCGGAAGTACTGGCGACACTTGCCGCCACCGCCACCAACCGGGAACGCGTCCGCTTCGCCTATCGCGATGCCGCCGGAAACGAAACCCGCCGCAATGTCGAACCCAATGGCCTCGCCACCGTGCACCGGCGCTGGTACCTGGTCGGATTCGATGTGGATCGCGACGCCTGGCGCAGTTTTCGAATCGACCGAATCGAAAAGCCGCAGCCGACCGGCGCACGGTTCACACCGCGCGAATTGCCCGCAGCGGACGCCGCCGCCTATGTCATAGGAGACCGAACCGATTGGGGTACAACGCCTTATCGGATGGATATCACCATCCACGCGCCCGGGTATCGGATCGCCGGGCGGCTCGGCGACGCCCCCGGCGAACTCGACACCTCGGGGGCGGACAGTTGCCGGCTCCGGGGTGAACGCGATGACGACCCGGAATGGCTTGCGACGCGGCTTATTTCGCTGAACGTACCGTTCGAGGTGCGCGACTCTCCCGAACTCGAGGAGCGACTGCGCGCGGCCGCCGAACGGATCGCGCACGCACTGCCGAATTCGGCCGGGAAATCGGAATAGCGCTGCGGATAGCCGAATTCGGAGCGAACTTCGCGTATCCGGCGGTGTGGGGAACGGCGCATATGCGACGAAAGGGTTTCGCTTATCCACCGGCCCCGGTACCTTCGTCAGCAAATCTCGGGCTCCGCGCAGCCCGCAATCGCTAGGGGCACCACCACATGGGAATAACCAAGACCATTGCGCCAGTGCTACTCAGCCTGACCGCCGCAGTCGCACTGTCCGCCACCGCGACCGCCATCCCGGCGACCGAGGACAGCCAGAACGACCTGCGACTCCACGGAGTCGACCACGGAGTCGCGTACCAGTCCCGCGTCAGCGACGACTATCGCTCCACCGTGACCGGCCTGCTGTCCGGCCGCTTCCTGAACACCTGGGACGGTGAAGCCGTCATAGCCACCGATGACTCGGGGCGGGTGATCGGCACCATTCCGCTGAAGTACGACATCGCCGGGAAGAAGATCGAATTCACCTCGGCGATCGACGCCGACCACCGGAACCTGACCCTCACCCCGGTCGCCCAAACCCCCACCCCGCTCCGGGATATCAGCGCCCAGCAGCGCTTCTTCGATGTGGTCCAAGCCAACCAGCAGGGCATCCTGACCGGCGCGGGCATCGGCGCTGCCATCGGCTTCCTGCTCGGCTTCCCCGCCGGACTGTTCGTCTTCGACATCATCACCGCACCCGTAGGCGCGGTCATCGGCGGCATCATCGGCGCGGCCATCGGCCTGCAGCAGTCCGGCGGCCAGCCCGCCATCGACGCCGCCCTCGGCTACGCCAACAGCCTCGTCCCCGGCGCGTCGGACGCCCTCGCCCCAGCCTTCGAAGCGCTCCCCGCGCCGCCGCAGGGCAACTGACCCCGTTACTCCAGGAACCTCGCGCCCACGACCGCCATACTGTTGTCGGTGTAGTACCAGTCGCCGTTCATCGGCATCGACAGCTGGAATTGCACGGTATGACCGGTCGCGGGCCCGGAGGTGATGGCCCACAGCGTATTCGGCAATCCGGTCGCCGTGCTGACACTCCCATCCGACCACGTGAATGTCGCCGCGGTCGTGACACCGAAAGTGTTCCAAGGCAATTCGCCGGTGAACCGTCCGGACACGATTCCGGGCAACAACGGACTCGAGCACTCCCACAGCTCCGCCGTGCGCCGCACACTCTGCCCCGCGCTCCCGGTCCCCGGCACCCGATTCGAAGTCAGCACGTTGCCCTTCGAACACCCGCCGAGCCCGTCCCCCGGTCCCGCGGCCGCGGTCCCCACCATGGTCGCGGAAAGCAGCGCGGCACCGAGCAACACCGCGGGAATACGCCGAAAAGCTCGCACACCAACCCCTCTCACTGAGGAATCACCGGGTCCAGGCAATCAGCAGCGTACTCGCATCGCTCGCCGACGTGAACGAAAAACCCGAGGTGAGACGCCCGCAAACACAAAAGGCCCCCGCTCCGAGATCGGAGCGGGGGCCGAATGCTGTTGTCCAGCTAAGGCTTAGCGGTAATCGCTGAAGCCGTAGTCGTCCAGCGGAACCGCGGCACCGGTGGTGGTGCCGAAGCCGTCCGGGCTGTAGTAGGTGTCGTCGTAGGACGGCACCGCGTACGCGGCCTGGCGGGCTTCCTCGGTGGGCTGCACCTGGATGTTGCGGTAGCGGTTGATACCGGTACCGGCCGGGATCAACTTACCGATGATCACGTTCTCCTTCAGGCCGATCAGCTTGTCGGAGCGGCAGTTGATCGCCGCGTCCGTCAAGACACGAGTCGTCTCCTGGAAGGAGGCCGCCGACAGCCACGAATCGGTGGCCAGCGACGCCTTCGTGATACCCATCAGGACCGGACGGCCTGCGGCCGGCTCGGCGCCCTCGGCGACCACGCGACGGTTCGAGTTCTCGAACTCGGCGCGCTCGACGAGCGAACCGGGCAGGAACTCGGTCGCACCCGAATCGATGATGGTCACACGACGCAGCATCTGCCGGACGATGACCTCGATGTGCTTGTCGTGGATCGACACACCCTGCGAGCGGTAGACCTCCTGGACCTCGTGGACCAGGTGGATCTGCACCTGACGGGGGCCCATCACGCGCAGCACCTCGTGCGGATCCGCGGAGCCCTCCAGCAGCTGCTGGCCGACTTCCACATGATCGCCGTCGGCGAGCAGACGCTCGGAGCCGTCCTCATGCTTGAACACGCGCAGACGCTGACGCTTCGAGAGCTTGTCGTACAAGACCTCTTCCGAACCGTCGTCCGGAATGATCGTGATCTTGTAGAAGCGATCGTCGTCCTCGAGCCGCACGCGACCCGAGACCTCCGCGATGGGCGCCTTGCCCTTGGGCACACGAGCTTCGAAGAGCTCCTGCACTCGGGGCAGACCACCCGTGATGTCGTCACCCGCGACACCACCCTGGTGGAAGGTACGCATGGTCAGCTGGGTACCCGGCTCACCGATGGACTGCGCCGCGACGATACCGACGGCCTCGCCGATATCGACGAGCTTGCCGGTGGCCATCGAACGGCCGTAGCAGGTGGCACACACACCGGTACCGGTGGTGCAGGTCAGCACGGAGCGGACCTTCACCTCGGTGATACCGGCGTCCAGCAGCGTCTCGAGGGCCGGGTCGCCGAGATCGTGACCCTTCTCGATGATGACGTTGCCCTTGGCGTCCAGCGCGTCGGTGGCCAGCGTACGAGCGAAGGTGCTGGTCTCGACGTGCGCGTCACGGATGAGCGAGCCGTCGGCCTGCCGCTCCGCGATCGGCACCACGATGCCGCGTTCGGTGCCACAGTCGGTCTCGCGCACGATGACGTCCTGCGACACGTCCACCAGACGACGGGTCAGGTAACCCGAGTCGGCGGTACGAAGCGCGGTGTCGGCCAGACCCTTTCGCGCACCGTGGGTGTTGATGAAGTACTCCAGAACCGTCAGGCCCTCACGGAAGGAGGACTTGATCGGCTGCGGGATGAACTCACCCTTCGGGTTCGTCACCAGGCCCTTCATACCCGCGAGGGTACGGGTCTGGGTGAAGTTACCCGTGGCGCCCGAGTCGACGATCGTGATGATCGGGTTATCGGACGGGTAGTGCGCGCGCAGCGCCTTACCGACCTCTTCGGTGGCTTCCTGCCAGATCTTGACCAGGGCGTTGTTGCGCTCCTGGTGGTCCAAAGCACCACGCTGGTACTTCTTCTCGATCTGATCGGCCTGCGCGTCGTAACGCGCCATGATCTCCGCCTTCTCCGGCGGAACGAGCACGTCCGACATGGAGACGGTGACACCGGAACGAGTCGCCCAGTAGAAGCCCGCGTCCTTCAGCTTGTCGACGGTCTGCGCCACGACAATCATCGGGTAACGCTCGGCGAGATCGTTGATGATCGCCGCCTGACGCTTCTTCGGCATCGGCTCGTCGATGTACGCGTAATCCGCGGGGAGCAGCTCATTGAAGACCACGCGACCCAGGGTCGTCTTCGCGGTCCACGCGTCACCACGCTGCCAGCCGTTCGGGAACAGCTCGGCCTCGATCTCCTTCGGCGGACGCTGCGTGGTCAGGCGGACCTTGATCAGCGAACGCACGGTGAGCTCACCGCGGTCGACGGCCATCTGCGCCTCGGCCGGCGAGGAGTACACGCCGAACTCGGCGGAATCCTTTGCGGCCGCGCGGTACTCGCCCTTCGCGCCCTCTTCGAGGCGAGTCAGGTAGTACAGACCGGTCACCATGTCCAGTCGCGGCATGGCGAGCGGACGACCCGAGGCGGGCGACAGGATGTTGTTCGAGGACAGCATCAGGATGCGCGCCTCGGCCTGCGCCTCCGCGGACAGCGGAAGGTGCACGGCCATCTGGTCACCGTCGAAGTCGGCGTTGAACGCCTCACACACGAGCGGATGCAGCTGGATGGCCTTACCTTCGACCAGCAGCGGCTCGAAGGCCTGGATACCCAGGCGGTGCAGGGTGGGCGCGCGGTTCAGCAGCACCGGGTGCTCCGAGATGACCTCTTCGAGGACATCCCACACCTGAGCGCGCTGACGCTCGACCATCCGCTTGGCGGACTTGATGTTCTGCGCGTGGTTGAGATCCACCAGACGCTTCATGACGAACGGCTTGAACAGCTCGAGCGCCATCAGCTTCGGCAGACCACACTGGTGCAGCTTGAGCTGCGGACCGACCACGATGACCGAACGGCCCGAGTAGTCGACACGCTTACCGAGCAGGTTCTGACGGAAACGACCCTGCTTGCCCTTGAGCAGATCGCTCAGGGACTTCAGCGGGCGGTTACCCGGACCGGTGACCGGACGGCCACGACGGCCGTTGTCGAACAGCGCGTCAACGGACTCCTGAAGCATGCGCTTCTCGTTGTTGACGATGATCTCCGGCGCACCCAGATCGATCAGACGCTTCAACCGGTTGTTGCGGTTGATGACGCGACGGTACAGATCGTTCAGGTCGGAGGTCGCGAAGCGGCCACCGTCGAGCTGCACCATCGGGCGCAGCTCCGGCGGGATCACCGGAACGGCATCCAGGACCATGCCCATCGGCGAATTGCCGTTGGTCTGGAACGCGGCCACGACCTTCAGACGCTTCAGCGCGCGAAGCTTCTTTTGGCCCTTACCGGTACGGATGATCTCGCGCAGGTTCTCGGCCTCGGCCGGGATGTCGAAGTTCTCCATCAGCTTCTGGATGGCTTCCGCACCCATGGCGCCGGTGAAGTACTCGCCGTAGCGGTCCTGCAGCTCGCGGTAGATGACCTCGTCGATGATCAGCTGCTTCACCGAAAGCTTGGTGAAGGTGGTCCAGATCTCGTCGAGACGGTCCAGCTCACGCTGGGCGCGGTCGCGCAGCTGACGCATTTCGCGCTCGCCGCCGTCCTTCACCTTGCGGCGCACATCGGACTTGGCGCCCTCGGCCTCGAGCTCGGCGATATCCGCCTCGAGCTTCTGTGCGCGGGCCTCGAGATCGGAATCGCGCTGGTCGGCGACGTTCTTCTTCTCGACCTCCATCTCGGCTTCGAGGGTGGAGAGTTCGTTGTGCCGCAGTTCGTCGTCGACGCCGACGATCACGTAGGCGGCGAAGTAGATGATCTTTTCCAGATCCTTCGGCGCCAGGTCGAGCAGGTAGCCCAAGCGCGAGGGGACGCCCTTGAAGTACCAGATGTGGGTAACCGGAGCGGCCAGCTCGATATGGCCCATCCGCTCACGGCGCACCTTGGCACGAGTTACCTCGACGCCACAGCGCTCGCAGATGATGCCCTTGAAGCGGACACGCTTGTACTTACCGCAGTAGCACTCCCAGTCCCGGGTGGGACCGAAGATCTTCTCGCAGAAGAGGCCATCCTTCTCCGGCTTCAGCGTGCGGTAGTTGATGGTCTCCGGCTTCTTCACCTCGCCGAACGACCACTGGCGGATGTCTTCAGCGGTCGCCAGGCCGATCCGGAGTTCATCGAAGAAGTTGACGTCTAGCACGTAACTTCCTTTCCCCTGTTCGGGTTGAGTATGAGCAAAAGTCGCTAAATCCGTTGCCTGGGAGCGCTTTTCGCAATGCGCTCGGAGCGCTCCCAGACCGATCGCTCTTACTGCGCCAGGTCGTCGACCGTCGCAGCCTCGTTGCGGGACAGGTTGATGCCCAGGTTCGCCGCGGCGCGCTCCAGGTCCTCGTCATCGCCATCGCGCATTTCGATCGCGGCGCCGTCCGAGGACAGCACCTCGACGTTCAGGCACAGCGACTGGAGTTCCTTGAGCAGAACCTTGAACGACTCCGGAATACCCGGCTCCGGGATGTTCTCGCCCTTGACGATCGCCTCGTAAACCTTCACGCGGCCAACGACATCGTCGGACTTGATGGTGAGCAGTTCCTGCAGGGTGTAGGCGGCGCCGTACGCCTGCATCGCCCAGCACTCCATTTCACCGAAGCGCTGACCACCGAACTGGGCCTTACCACCGAGGGGCTGCTGCGTGATCATCGAGTACGGACCCGTCGAACGCGCGTGGATCTTGTCATCCACCAGGTGGTGCAGCTTCAGGATGTACATGTAGCCGACTGAGACCGGGTACGGGAACGGCTCGCCGGAGCGGCCGTCGAGCAGTACAGCCTTACCGTTGTCGTCGATCATCTTCTCGCCGTCGCGGTTCGGCAGAGTCGAACCGAGCAGGCCGGTCAGCTCTTCCTCGCGCGCACCGTCGAATACCGGGGTGGCGATATTGGTGTCGGCGGGCTGGCCGATCATCTCCTCCGGCAGGCGCTTGGCCCACTCGGGAGAGCCGTCGACCTGCCAGCCGGTCTTGGCGATGTAACCCAGATGGGTTTCCAGCACCTGACCGATGTTCATACGACGCGGCACACCGTGCGTGTTCAGGATGATGTCGACCGGGGTGCCGTCCGGGAGGAACGGCATATCTTCCTGCGGGAGGATCTTGCCGATGACACCCTTGTTGCCGTGGCGACCGGCGAGCTTGTCGCCGTCCTGGATCTTGCGCTTCTGTGCAACGTAGACGCGGACCAGTTCATTCACGCCGGGGGGCAGATCGTCGTCGTCGTCACGCGAGAACACGCGGACGCCGATGACCTTGCCGGACTCACCGTGCGGCACCTTGAGCGAGGTATCGCGAACTTCGCGAGCCTTCTCACCGAAGATGGCGCGCAGCAGGCGCTCTTCCGGGGTCAGCTCGGTTTCACCCTTGGGGGTGACCTTGCCGACCAGGATGTCGCCGTCGCGAACCTCGGCGCCGATGCGGACGATGCCGCGCTCGTCGAGATCCGCGAGGACCTCGTCGGAGACGTTCGGGATATCCCGGGTGATCTCCTCGGCACCGAGCTTGGTGTCGCGAGCGTCGATCTCGTGCTCCTCGATGTGAATCGAGGTGAGCACGTCATCCTCCACGAGGCGCTGCGACAGGATGATCGCGTCCTCGTAGTTGTGGCCTTCCCACGGCATGATCGCCACGAGCAGGTTCTTGCCGAGCGCCATCTCACCGTTCTCGGTGCAGGGGCCGTCGGCGAGCACATGCCCGGCCTCCACGCGCATACCCTCGTCCACGATCGGACGCTGGTTGGCGCAGGTGCCCTGGTTGGAGCGCTCGAACTTGCGCATGCGGTACGAGCGGCGGGTGCCGTCGTCATGCATGACGGTGATGAAGTCGGCCGAAACCTCTTCCACCACACCGGCTTTGGCGTTCACGACGACATCGCCGGCGTCGACGGCGGCGCGCAGCTCCATACCGGTGCCGACCAGCGGCGACTCGGAACGGATCAGCGGCACGGCCTGACGCTGCATGTTCGCGCCCATCAGGGCACGGTTGGCGTCGTCATGCTCGAGGAACGGAATCATGGCGGTCGCGACCGACACCATCTGGCGCGGCGAGACGTCCATGTAGTCGACCTCTTGCGCGCCGACGTATTCCATTTCCTCGTTGCCGTGGCGGGCGAGGACGCGGGCCTCGAGGAAGTTGCCGTCCAAGTCGACCGGCGAGTTCGCCTGGGCGCGGATGTGGCGGTCTTCCTCATCAGCGGTGAGGTACTTGACCTCATCGGTGACGCGGCCGTTCTCGACCTTGCGGTACGGGGTCTCGATGAAACCGAACGGGTTGACCCGCGCGTACACCGACAGCGAACCGATCAGGCCGATGTTCGGGCCTTCCGGGGTCTCGATCGGGCACATGCGGCCGTAGTGCGACGGGTGGACGTCACGGACTTCCAGGCCGGCGCGCTCACGGGACAGACCACCCGGGCCAAGAGCCGACAGGCGGCGCTTGTGGGTCAGACCCGAGAGCGGGTTGTTCTGGTCCATGAACTGCGACAGCTGGGAGGTTCCGAAGAACTCCTTGATCGCGGCCACGACGGGACGGATGTTGATCAGGGTCTGCGGCGTGATCGCCTCGACGTCCTGGGTCGTCATGCGCTCGCGCACGACGCGTTCCATACGCGAGAGGCCGACGCGGATCTGGTTCTGGATCAGCTCGCCGACGGTACGCAGACGACGGTTACCGAAGTGGTCGATGTCATCGACGTCGACCGGGACCTCGGAGCCGCCGGGAGCGGTCATCATGCGATCGCCCTGGTGCAGACGGACCAGGTATTCGATCGTCGCGACGATGTCTTCCTTGGTCAGCGTCGAACCGGTGACGGGCTTGTCCAGGTTCAGGCCGAGCTTCTTGTTGATCTTGTAGCGACCGACGCGCGCCAGGTCGTAGCGCTTCTCCTTGAAGAACAGGTTCTCCAGCAGGGTCTGCGCGGACTCCTTGGTCGGCGGCTCGCCCGGACGCAGCTTGCGGTAGATATCCAGCAGCGCCTCGTCCTGACCCGGAGTGCTGTCCTTCTCCAGGGTGGACATCATGATCTCGGAGAAGCCGAAGCGCTCCACGATCTCTTCGGTGGTCAGGCCCAGCGCCTTGAGCAGCACGGTGACCGGCTGCCGGCGCTTGCGGTCGATACGCACGCCGACGGTGTCGCGCTTGTCGACATCGAATTCCAGCCACGCGCCACGCGAGGGGATGACGCGCACGGAGTGCAGCGTCTTCTCGGTGGACTTGTCGATGGAATCGTCGAAGTACACGCCCGGCGAACGGACCAGCTGCGAAACGACAACACGCTCGGTGCCATTGATGATGAACGTGCCCTTGTCGGTCATCATCGGGAAATCACCCATGAAGACCGTCTGAGACTTGATCTCACCGGTGTTGTTGTTGATGAACTCCGCGGTCACGAAGAGCGGCGCCGCGTAGGTCATGTCCTTGTCCTTGCACTCCTCGATGGAGGCCTTGACCTCTTCGAAGCGCGGGTCGGAGAAGGACAGCGACATGGAACCGGAGAAGTCCTCGATCGGCGAGAGCTCCTCGAGCACCTCCTCGAGCCCGCCGAAGGGGTTGACGTCGCCTCGGGCGACTGCCTTTTCCCGCCAAGTCGGTGCACCGACCAGCCAGGCGAACGAATCGGTTTGTAGATCGAGAAGACCCGGAACCTCGAGGGGCTCACGAATCTTCGCGAAAGACACCCGCTTCGGGGCTCCGGGAATACCGGCCTTGGTCTGGGTGGAGACTGCCAAGATGCGTCCTTCCAGCACCTCACGCGCGTCGCGTGGTGGTCCGCGACCGTCGCTTGTCTGCTACGAATTCCGCTGGTGACGACCCAACCGAAACCGAGGCAGCAAACAGCGGAAGTAACACCGGAAGGTGGAACTTTCGTCGATGCGATCAAGGTATGGACAGGAGGCAGCCAGCGCAACGTCCAAAACTACACCCAAACCTACGGGGGTGTCAAAGTACCACCCGTGGCGAGCCCCGGAGGGCTAACGCGCCGAAGCGTGTCGCGGTGGTGACCACACCGCATCGCTGCGAAGTGAAGACCACGTCGGCGGTGCCACACCCCGGTGCCGACCGGGCTCGGTGTCCGCTGGCTGCGTTCCTCGAGGCCCTCGTCGGCGTCTTGTCCCCTGTGACAGCCGCCGCTGTTGTGAATAGCGTGACGGGTCGGACGAAACTCGTCAAGTGGCGCGAGAAGTTGACAAACCGCGAGATCCCCTGCCCCAGTACAAGATCACCCGGCTACGTCGCGCAATGGGCCCGGAAACGGCGCGACGGCCCCCGGAAATCGGGGGCCGTCGCCGGGTATGTCATGTCCGGTCACCGGATACCGCCGCTCACCGGCGCGTTCGCCGGAGCGGGGCGGTCAGCGGTCGGCGATCTCCGCCGCGAGCCATTTGCCGCCGACCTTCTGCATGCGCAGCACGATCGGGCCCGCGGCCAGGGGCTGCGGTTTGCCGTCCTTGATGGCGGCGATATTCAGGTTGACCAGCAGTTCCGCGTGGTCGCCGGTGAGAAGGGTCACCCCGATCGGGTCGGCGGTGGCCTTGGTGTCGGTCTGGGTCTGCTTGATTGCGTCGATACCGGTGTCCAGGAGCTTGTCCTTGTCGAACTCCTCGAGCATCTTGCCGGTCATCACCCCGCGGGCGGTATCGCGGAACTTGTCGATGTCCTTGGCGTTGTAGCCGTAGATCGTGATGAGGGCGTTGCGGGCGGCCGCCTTCACCTCATCGGTCGAGGAGTTGTCGACATAGGCCCGGTTGCCGTCGTCCACACCCGGTTTCAGGGCCCCCACGACGGCCAGGGCGGCCAGTAGGACCGCCGCGGTACCGCAGATGATCGCGAGCCGCCAGTTGCGCCAGAAATCGCCAGGACGGGCAGGGGGGCGCTGTGCGGGCGCGGACTGGTTCTTCGACAGGCCGGGGCCGCGCTGGGACGCACCGGGGCGGCCGGTGGCACGGGTGGCGCCACCCTGCGCGGAAGTGATCGCGCCGCGGCCGGAACCCGTTGCGCCGCGCGGCGATTCGGTCTTCTGGACGTCGGCTGCGGTGGTGCGGTTACCGCTGCCGCGCTGGGCGGCGGGGCGGCGCTTGGAGCTGACGCGATTGACGGGGCGTCGATTGGCCATGATCGCGGTCTCCTAGTTACCCGGTTGCGGGGCGGGCGGGGTGGTCGGGTCGGCCGGGGCCTGCTGGGCGGGGGCGCTGCCGCCGACCGAGACCGGATCGGCCACCGCCTCGACCTGATCGGCCTTCCAGACCCCGTCCTTCAGGACGACGTCCACCGACCAGGTGTAGCGCAGGCGGCCGGTGGGCTTACCGGCCCCGGATTCGGTCACCTCCAGCACGACCAGCGCACCGGCCTGATCCCGCTCCGAGTTGAGCTCGGTGATAGCCCCGCCGACCACCTTGGAGGTGGTGTTGACATTGGAATCGGCGGCGGTCTTCTTGATCTGCGCCTCGTTCTTGGTGGAGGCGTCCAGCAGATCGCCGGTCATCGAGGAGCGGGCCAGCGCCAGCGATCCGTCGATGTCGTTCAGGTTCATCGAGGTGATGTTGATCGCGGCCTGCTGTGCGGCCGCCAGCGCGGCATCGCGGGCGTCGCCGCGCGGCTTGTCCCGCAGCAGCCCGCCCACGATCCAGGTGCCGCCGAACCAGGCCGCGGCGACGGCCGCGACGGCCAGCAGCGCGATGGACGCGAGGGTGACGACGCGGCGCGGGGTACTCGCCTCGGCCGCAGCCGAATTCGCCGCCGAAGCACCGGATTCCTTTGCGGCGGAGGCGGTTTCACTCTTGGCCGAACCCTTGCCGCGGGCGGCCCCGGCACCGGCCGCATCGCCGGACTCGCCGAGCGGAACCGCGTCCGCATCGGGCGTGGCCCGGTCCGCGACGGCCGCCGAATCCGCGTCGGCATCCGCCGCATCGGCAGGGGCGTCGGCCGCCGCGGTGGAAGCGCCGGAGTCACCGTCGTCGGCGATATCGGCGGCTGCGGCCTTGCCGAGGGCGACGGTGGGATCGCCCGCCGCCGCGTCGACGGGGGCGTCCGCGGGCGCGGAGCCAGCTGGGGAGTTCGGCTCCAGGGTCGGTCCGGCCGGGGTCCCGATCGGGTCGCCGGGGTGTTCCCCCTGGTTGCTGTCCTTTTGCTGGCTCACGCCGCCACCATACTTTCCTCTCCGCGCCGAACCACGTCGGCTATGCGCATTTCCACGCCTGAGGCGTGCGCCATCGGGGTCGATGGCACACGCCGGGGTACTGACGGCGGACGCGCGGCCGGATTACGGCGCGGCGCGTCACCGCTTGGTGGTCACGCCCATGAGCGTGGCCAACTGATTGGCGACCGGGTTCAGGTTGAGCTTCTCCGGGTCGTACTTGGGCTTGTCATCCCACGGCTGCGGGACGCTGGGGTCGGCCGTCTCGGCGTGCGCGCCGCCACGAACGGCGGTCTCACTGCCTTGCGGGACAGCGCATTTCGCCTCGGTGTTGAAGGGGAAATCGTCGCGCGAATCGTCGAAGTTGGGGTTCTGCGCCTTCATCTGGTCGATGATGGCCTGGGTGCCCTCGTAGCCGACGGTGCAGGCGGGCGGGTTGTTGGTTTCCAGCACTAGGCCGAAGTGGGTGGTGCCGTCACCGGGGGCCGTGGCCGACGCGCCGATGGACAGCAGCGGCAGCATCTGCAGCACCGGGCCGAGTGCGTAGAACTTGGGCGAGATGGTGAGCAGCAGCGTGCGCAGGTTGGTCAGGTCCTGGGTCAGGGCCGGACCGGATTCCTGGATCAGCTTCTGCAATTGCGCGCCCGCGCTGGTGCTGGTGCCGATGAGCCGGCGGATATCCGGATCACTGGAGCGCAGCTGCGCGGAGAGCTTGTCCAGCCCGTCGCTGAAATTGCGGATGGCCGGGCCCTGCTCGGACTGGGTGGCGAGCACGCCGCGCGCGTCCCGGATCAGGGCCAGGGTCTGCGGCAGCGAGTCCACGCCGGTGGCGGTGAACTTGTTGAGCGATTCGACCAGCACCTTGAGGTCATTGCCCTTGCCGTCGAAGGCTTTACCCAGTTCGGTGACCGCGGTGCTGAGCGCCGCGAGGTCGGTGGTCTGGGCGAAGTGGTCGACGCTGGAGAGCAGTTCCTCGACCCGGATGGGCAGCACCGCGCCGGTGATGACCGAACCGTCCTTCAGGTACGGCGCACCGTTGTTGGTGGGCTGCAGGTCCACGTACTGCTCACCGATGGCGGAGCGGTCCGCGATGACGGCCTTCGCGCTGAGCGGGACTTTCGGCTTACCGGAGTCCATTTCGAGCGTGATGATGACGCCGTCGGGTGTGATGTCGAGATCGCCGACCCGGCCGACCGGCACACCGCGGTAGGTGACCTCCGCGCCCTTGGACAGGTTGCCCGTGCCCGCGGGTTGCTCGGGGGTGTCGTTGATCTGCAGGGTGACCTTGTAGAGGCCGAAGCCGAGCATATTGTTCAACCGCACGTACTTGGCGCCCACGAAGGTGACGCCGAGTACCGCGATGATCACGAACAGGATCAGCTGGTTGCGTACCAGACGGCTCATCGCGGACCACCCACTCCCAGCTGGTCGAGAATCGATCCCAGCGGATCGAACGGTGCGGGGGCCCCGGTCGGGCGGGCCACGGTGGGCGGCAGCGGCAGCAGTGAGACGGTGGGCCAGCCACCGCGCGGTCCGTTGCCGTTGTAGTACGGGTTGCTCGGATCGACGTTGACCTGGCGGCCGTTGGGCGGCAGGTATGTCGGATCCGGTTTGCCCACACCGAGATTCGACAGCAGGGTGCCGACCTCGAGGTCCACCGACAGCCAGGTGTTGACCTGACCGCCGAACGCGGACTTGATCGCCTCGTCTGGGAACGGATAGGTCGGGATGAGCGGGAACGCGGTCACCAGATCGCCCGCCGACTTGCCGAGCTCCTGCAGCGTGGGCCGCAGCGAGCTCAGGTCGGTGATCAGGTTCTCCTTGGAGTGATCCAGCACGTCGAACCCGGCCTGGCCCACCCGATCCAGCTGGGTGAGCAGCTGAATCAGTTGCGGCCGTTGCTCATTGAGAATCTTGATGCCCTGCGGCAGCTCGTCGAGAATCTTGCCGATCTGCTCGGTCTGCTGACCGACCCGGCTGCCGAGGGTGTTGAGCCCGTCCAGCGCGCGGGTGATGTCGTCGACCTGCTGATTCAACCCGTTGATGAGGGTGTTGGCCTGTTCCAGCAGCGAGCGCACCTTGGCGTCGCGGCCGTCCAGGGCCTTGTTCAGCTCGACCACGATGGGCTGCAGCTGGGCCACGCCGCCGCCGTTGAGCAGCAGCGAGAGCGCGCCCAGCACCTGCTCCACCTCGGTGGCGGTGCGGGTGTTCTCGACCTTGATGGTGGAACCGTCCTTCAACCGCGCCTGATCGGGATCGTTTGCGGGAGCGGACAATTCGACGAACTTCTCGCCGAGCAGATTGGACTGGCGCACCTCGGCCCGCGCATTGGCGGGCAGGTTCACCGATTTGTTCACCACGGCCTTGATGCTGGCGGTCCAGCCGTCCGGCGCGAGTTCGATCTTGTCGACCCGGCCGACGGCGACGCCGTCCACCTTCACCGTCGACTGCGGGACCAGATCCAGCACATCGGAGAAGCGGATATCCAGGTGCATGGGGTGATCGCCCACGTCCGCGCCACCGGGCAGCGGCACGCTGAACGCGCCGTTGCCGCAGCCCGCGACCGCGAACGTCGCCGCGCCGAGCGTCGCCGCGAGCGCGACGGTGCTGCGGCGCGCCAGGGCGGCGGTGCGCGCCCGCGCGGGAATGCGCTTGCGGCTCATCGCTGTCCACCTTCCTGCGTCGACGGCGGCTGCTGATCGGACGGCACACCCGGTACGGATCCGGGCACCGTATTGCGCTGCACATTGTCACCGCTGAGGATGCCGAACGGCAGCACCAGCGACGGCGTCTTCACGCCCGCGGTGAGCTGATCGGTGATGATCCCGCAGTTGTCCAGAATCGGCTTGAGCTGACGCGAGATGGCGTCGAACTTGGGATCGCCCGGTCGCAGCTTGCCCAGATCCAGCATCTTGCAGATCACCCCGAACGGGTTCTGCAGATCGGTGAAGTTGGGCCGCATGTCCAGGGTGCCGGTCTCACCGTTGTGGACGTTGATCAGGTTGCTCAGCGCCGTCGGGATGAGCGGCAGCGCCTTGGCCAGATCGTCGCGCTGATCGGCGAGGGTTTTGGTGAGCGAGGTCAGCGCATCGGCGTTGGACTGCACCAGTTCCCGGTTGTTGTCGATGAACCGGGCCACATCGCCGAGCGCGACGGACAGCAGGCTCAGCGCGTCACCGAGATCGCGGCGCTCATCGGCCAGGAATCCCGCCAGCGACGACAGCTGCGAATTGAACGTCCGCACCTGCGCGTCGTTATCGGAGAGCATCCGCACGAAGGACTGCAGATTCTTCACCGTATCGAAGATGTCGGTACGCGAATCCGACAGCGTCGCAGCGGCTTTGGACAGCTGCGTGAAGCTGTTGGCGAGCGCGTCGCCATTGCCCGCGAGGTTCTGTGCGGCGGTGCGGGCGAGGTCATTGACCGCGCCGTCCTTGTTCGCGCCATTGGGGCCGAGGGCATCGGAGAGTTCGGTGATGCTCTTGTACAGCCGGTCCACCTCGACCGGGGTCGCGGTGCGATCCTTCGGGATGGTGGCGTTGCGCCCCATCTTCGGACCGCCCTTGTAGGCGGGCGCGAGCTGGATGTACCGGTCCGAGACCACCGACGGGGTGATCTGGGCGGCCTTGGCGTCGGCGGGCACGTCGTATTTGCGATCGACGTTCAGCACCACCTTGACCTGCTCGCCCTCGGGGGTCACCGAGGCGACCTTGCCGACCGGCACACCGAGAATCCGGACATCCGAACCCTCGTAGATGCCGACCGATTTATCGAAGTACGCGGTGATGGTGGTGGTGTTGAGCTTGTCCAGCCCCCACCACGCCAGTCCGGCGGCCAGTACGGCCAGCACCGCCACACCGGCGATGAGCTTGCTCTTGGTACTGGACGCCCGCAGGGCGGTCAGCGGATTGGTCGCCATCGCTAGCCTCCCATCTTTCGGATCGGCGCACGGTCGCCCGGCACATCGGGCAGGGCGGGCGGGATCAGGTTGGTGATCACCGCGTCGAACCAGCGGCCGGTGCCAAGCACGTTCGCGTAGAGACCGTAGAACGGGGCCGCCAGGGTGAGCGTCTTGGAGATGTTCGCCTGGTTCGCGTTCAGCAGATCGATGGTCTTGCGCAGGTTGGTCAGCGCCGGGCCGATCTGCTCCTCGTTATCGTGCACCAGCGCGGTCAGTTCGGCCGCAATGGTTTTCGCACCGGTGAGCAATTGCGCGATGGACTGCTGCCGCATATTCAGCTCGGCGAGCAGCTGCCCGCCATTGCCGATGAGCCGCTCGAATTCGGCATTGCGGTCCGCGAGCACCTGGGTGGTCTTCTTGGTCGCGCCGAACAGCTTCTTGAGCTGGTCATCGCGCTTGGCGATGGTCTCCGAGAGCCGGGCGACGCCGTCGATGGAACCGCGGATATCGGCCGGGGTGCCGGAGAACGCCTCCGAGAGCACCCGGAAGCTCTGCGCCAGCTGATCGGTCTTGGTGTCCTCGATATCGGCGGCGGCATCGCTGAACGCGTCCACCACGTCATAGGGGGAAACCGTGCGGGACAACGGAATCGCCTTGGACGGATCGGCGGGATCCGCGCCCTTGGGATCCAGCGCCAGATACTTCTGCCCGAGCAGCGTCTTGATCTGGATGGACGCGGTGGTCTCATTGCCGATCCAGGCGTCCTGGGTGCGGAAGTCGACCAGCACCTTGTCACCGTCCAGGCGCACATCCTGCACCTGGCCGACCTTGACGCCCGCGATGCGGACCTCATTGCCCTTCTTCAGGCCCGCGGCCTCGGAGAATTCGGCGGTGTATTTGGTGCCGGCGCCCAGGATGGGCAGCTTGTCGAGGCTGAACGCGGACATGGTGACCAACAGCACCAGGACCAGGCCCAGTCCGCCCATGAACGCCGGACTGCGCTTACCGAGCACGACCCGGTCATCCATCAGCGGCCTCCCTTTCCATGGCAGCGGGGAGCCGGATTGGTGTACACCGGCTGATTGACAGTCGGCATATTCGCAATGGCCGGAGGCAGATTCAGCTGCGGCGCGTCGGCCGTACCCGGACCCGCGACGATATCGATACCGCACAGGTAGAACTGGAACCAGGAGCCGTAGCTCGCGGCGCGGCCCAGCTTGTCCATCTTGATCGGCAGATTCGCCAGACCCTCGTTGACCTCGTCGGACCGATCGTTCAGCGTCCCGGTCAACTGGTTCAGGCCCGCGATCGCGCCCTGCAGGTTCGGCCGCACCGGCACCAGCAGATCGGCGGTGGCCGAGGCCAGATTGCCGAGCGAGGTGACCGCGGAGCCGATGGTGCCGCGATCCGCGTTCAATCCGGTGACCAGCGCTTCGGTATTGACGATCAGCTGATCCAGCTGTCCGTCATGCTGATTCACCGCGTCCAGGATCGCGTTGAGGTTCTTGACCACCTCACCGATGACGGCGTCCTTGTCGGCGAGCTTATTGGTCAGCGCGGCGGTATTGGCGACCAGATCGGTGATGGTGCCCTTCTCGCCCTGGAACACCTGAATGATGTTGTAGGACAGCTTGTTCACATCATCCGGGGTGAGCGTCTGGAACAGCGGCCGGAAACCGTTGAACAGCTCGGTCAGATTCAGCGCGGGCTTGGTGTGCTCGAGCGAGATGGTGCCGCCCTTGTTGAGCTTGCGCCCCTGCTCCCCCGCACCCTGCTCCAGCGCGATATAGCGCTGGCCGACCAGGTTCCGGTACTTGATGGTCGCGGTGGTCGAGGCGGGCAGCCAATTGCGGTCCGTCACTTCGAATTCCACGTTCGCCAGCCGCTTGTCGACAATGGCGACCTTGGTCACCTTGCCGACGCGCACACCGGCGATGCGCACCTCGTCACCGGGATTCAGCGAGGTCACATCGGTGAAGCGGGCATTGAACTTGGTGCCGCCACCACCGTAATTGGCGATGGTCAGCGCCAGCATGCCGGTCGCGAGCACCGTCACCACGATGAAGATGACGAGTTTGGTCAGCGTGCCGCCGAGACCGCGCAGCAGGTCCCTCATCGGATGGTCACCTCGCTGCCGCGGAAGGCCGGGGCCGCGATGCGCGACATCCAGCTGGGCACCTGCTCCGGCGAAACACCGTTGGCCGCACCGTAGATCGTGTTCAGCGTCTGCTGCTCCTGCGGAGATCCGGCGGTGGTCGGCGCGTGCGGGCCGAACACCTTGTACTGCGGTGCGGGCATGAGCCCGATGGCCTGATCACCCGGGGTGCGGCTGGGCGGCTGGTAGGAACCGTCATTGGCCGAACCGTTGGTGTACTGGCCCGGGTCGACCGTCAGCGGGTACTCCGGAATGCACATGGTGCCACGGGGATCGAACCAGCGCGGCTCATCCTGATTGGGCACATAGCGGCCGCGCGGATTGACGATCTCCACCGTCACGCGCGAACCGGGCAGATCTGTGCCCTTGCCGAACAGGTCGTCGATGCGCGGCTTCATCTGCGCGAAGTTCTTCAGCGCACAGGTGTAGCCGGGCGAATACTTGGCCAGCGCTTCCAGCGCGGGCCGCGAATCCGCCGCCACATCGATGATGTTGTCGCGGTTGGCCTGCAGGAAGTCCGCCAGATCCGAGGAGCTGGGGGTCAGCGTGGCGAGCAGCTGATCGATCTGCGGCCGCTTCTGGATGATGGTCGCGTTGGTGGTGCGCAGATTGTCCAGCGCGTCCACCAATTGCGGTGCGGCATCGGAATACACCGCGGCCACATCGGCGAAGCTCTTCAAATCCTCTTGCAGCGTCGGCAGTTCGGTATTCACCTGGGTGAAGATGTCGTCCAGGCGATCGATGGTCTTGCCGAGTTCGGTGCCCTGTCCCTGCAGCGCCTGCGAGATCGCGCCGAGCGTGGAGGCCAGGTACTGCGGCGGCAGCGCCTGCAGCAGCGGCAGCAGATGATCGAGCAGCTGGCTCACCTCGATGGCGTGCCCGCTGGTGTCCTGATGCAGGGTCATGCCCTCGGTGATGAATTTGCCGTCCGGCTGCTGCGGCCACACCAATTCGACATAGCGCTCACCGAAGAGCGTCTTGGGCAGCAGGCGCGCGGTGACATTGGCCGGGATCTTGTCGGCCTTCGCCGGATCCAGCGCCAGGTCCAGCTTCACCTGATGGCCGTCATAGGAACTGGAGCGCACTTCGCCGACCGTCACACCGCGGACCTTCACATCCGCGTTGCGGGTCAAGGCGTTTCCGACGGTATCGGTCAGCAGGTTCACCCGGACCGTATCCACGAACTGCTTGTTGTAGATGGCGATGGTGCTCCACAGGAACACCGCGACCACCACGAAGAACAGCACGCCCATGGTGCGCTTGCGCAGCTTCTCGGTCCGTCGCCAGAAAAGCACGCGCTCTGGATTACTCATCCGGCCACCCGCACCGTCGTGGTCGTGCCCCAAATGGCAAGGCTGAGGAAGAAATCGAGCACATTGATCAGCACGATGGCGGCGCGCACCGCGCGACCCACCGCGACACCCACGCCCGCCGGGCCGCCACTGGCATTGAAGCCGTAGTAGCAGTGCACCAGGATGATGACGAACGCGAAGACGAGCACCTTCAGGAATGAATAGATGACATCTTCTGGTGGCAGGAACAATTGGAAGTAGTGGTCATAGGAACCACTCGACTGCCCGTTGAAGTAGATGCTGATCAACCGCGACGCCACATACGTGCCGAGCAGGCCGACGATGTAGAGCGGAATCACCGCCATGAAGCCGGCGATCACGCGCGTGGTCACCAGGAACGGCACACCGGGCACCGCCATCACCTCGAGCGCGTCGATCTCCTCGGAGATGCGCATGGCGCCCAATTGCGCGGTGAAACCACAACCGACCGTGGCCGAAAGTGCCAGCGCCGCAACGAGGGGCGCGAGTTCACGGGTATTGATGTACCCGGTCAGGAAGCCGGTGAGCACACCGGAACCCAGCGAATCCAGGGCCTTGAAACCCTGCAGGCCGACGACCACACCGACCGACGCCGACATGAAGACGATGACGCCGATGGTGCCGCCGATGACCGCCAGCGCACCCGAACCGAAGGTCACCTCGGCCAGCAGCCGCATGACCTCCTTGCGGTAGTGCACCAGCGTCTTCGGGATCGAGGTGACGGCCCGGGTGTAGAACGACATCTGATCGCCCGCGCGATCGACCAGGTTGATGGGCGCCTTGGCGACACCGGAGAACCGGCGCGCCCCCCGCTGAATCGCGTTGGTGCGCTGCGAAACAACCATGGATCACGCGCCCTTGGCCGGGACGACCTGAAGGTAAATCAGGGTCAGCACCAGGTTCAGGAAGAACAGCACCAGGAACGTGATAACCACGGACTGGTTCACGGCGTCACCTACTCCTTTCGGTCCCCCTTTTGGATGCAGACCCTTGTAGGCGGCGATGACGCCGGCCACGAGTCCGAAGATGAGGGCCTTGATCTCGCCGATCCAAAGGTCGGGCAACTGGGCGAGCGCGGAGAACGAAGCCAGGTAGGCGCCGGGCGTACCGCCCTGCAGACCCACATTGAAGAAATAGCCGCCGCAGATGCCGACGACCGCGACCAAGCCGTTCATGAGCAGCGCGACCAGCATCATGCCGAGCACGCGCGGAACCACCAGGCGCTGAATGGGATCGATGCCCAGCACCTCCATGGCGTCGATCTCCTCGCGAATGGTGCGCGAGCCGAGATCGGCGGCCACGGCGGAGCCGGCGGCACCGGCGATGATCAGGGCGGTGACCACCGGAGCGGCTTGCTGCACGGTTGCGAGCACGCTGGTGGCACCGGTGAATGCTTCTGCGCCGAGCTGCTTGATGAGCGAGCCGGTCTGCAGGGCTACCACTGCGCCGAACGGGATTGCCACCAGGGCGGCGGGAAGAATCGAGACACTCGCGATGAACCACGACTGTTCGATGAATTCCCGCCACTGGAAGGGCCGGCGGAAAGTCTTCCGCATAACATCCAATAGGAGCGCGAAGATGTTGCCGGCCTGGGCAAGACCCGACTCGACCGGGGTGCGCAGCCGCGTCAGGGTTTGATTCACGGGCGGTATGTTACCCGTTAGTCAGGTTGTGGCGAACGGTGGCGTCATACCCGCCCGTGTAGGCGGGCATCACCTGTGTGTCGGCGTCCCCGTTCTCCTCCATGGAGTGCCGGATCGCCTCCTGCGCGGCGGGCGGCAGGGTGTGCAGGATCTGACGCACGCGCTCACGGCGACGGCCCACGGCGGCACGCACGGGCATACCCGGCTGCGCCTTCATCTGCGGGATGATGCCCTCGACCTCTTCCGCGCCACCGGCGTGGTGACCGGCGTCGAACATGGCCTGCTCGCGGGCCATCTGCGATTCGTCCTTCTCCTCGGACATACCGATCGGGCCCTGCATGCGGCCGTTCAGGAACTGCTTCACCACCGGCTCGTCCGAGGTCAGCAGCACCTCGCGGGGGCCGAACATGACCAGGTTGCGGCGGAACAGCATGCCGATGTTGTCCGGCACCGAACGCGCCAGGTTGATGTTGTGCGTGACGATCAGGATCGTCGCGTCGATCTGCGCGTTGATATCGATCAACAGCTGCGAAAGATAGGTGGTACGAACGGGATCCAGACCGGAGTCCGGCTCGTCGACCAGGATGATCTGCGGGTCCAGCACCAGGGCGCGGGCCAGGCCGGCGCGCTTGCGCATACCGCCGGAGATCTCGCCCGGGAGCTTGCCTTCGGCGCCGAGCAGACCGGTCAGCTCGAGCTTCTCCATGACGATCTTCTTGATATCGGATTCACTCTTCTTCGTGTGCTCACGAAGCGGGAACGCGACATTGTCGAACAGGTTCATCGAGCCGAAGAGCGCGCCGTCCTGGAACAGAACGCCGAACAACTTACGAATCTCGTAGAGCTCCTTGTTGGAGCAGGTGGTGATATCGGTGCCGTCGATGTAGATGGAACCGCGCTCCGGCCGCAACAGGCCGATCAGCGACTTCAGGAACACCGACTTACCGGTACCGGAGGGGCCGAGCAACGCGCTGACTTCCCCCGACGGCAGCGTCAGTGAGACGTCCTGCCAAATCCGTTGCGAACCGAACGACTTGGTGATGCCTTCGGTCCTGACCTCGACGCCCACGCCAACCTCCACAATTTCTCCGACGAGCGCCCCACTGCGGCGACCCTCACTTGCACTAATTGCACTGATGCATTGCGCGGTGTGGCGCATCACAGTAGGTCCGGTCACTGTATCGCATAAGCCCCGTCTCGGACACCGAGACCTGACCGGTCAGTAACGAAACATTCCGGAGCGGGCAATAACGACGTTATTACGAGGACTGGAATACGCGAAAAGAGCGGCCCCCCAAGGGGAACCGCTCTTTTCAAGTATTGCGTCCTTAGGTTCTCGGGGGTGTGGGGGAAGCCCCCACATCAACTCCGTAGTCCCTAGGGGATACCGGCAAGAATTACTTGACGGTGATCTTGGCGCCGGCCTCTTCGAGCTTGGCCTTGGCGGCGTCGGCGGCCTCCTTGTTGACCTTCTCCAGGATGGCCTTCGGGGCGCTCTCGACGAGGTCCTTGGCTTCCTTCAGGCCCAGGCCGGAGACGATCTCGCGAACGACCTTGATGACCTGGATCTTCTTGTCGCCGGCCGACTCGATGACAACATCGAACTCGTCCTGCTCTTCGGCGGCCTCGACCGGGGCAGCGCCACCGGCGGCGGCGACGGCCACGGGGGCAGCCGCGGTGACCTCGAACTTGTCCTCGAACGCCTTCACGAACTCGGAGAGCTCGAGCAGGGTCATGCCGGAGAAGGTTTCGAGCAGCTCGTCAACGTTAGCCATTGATGTTTCCTTTCGGTGGTTCATCCCCGCGCGAGCGGTGACGAATAGGTTTGGGGTGGTGACTTATTCGGCGTCGGCCGCAGGAGCCTCGGCGGCGGGAGCGGCAGCGCCACCCTCGTTCGCCTTCTTCTCCTCGAGCGCCGCGAACAGGCGGGCGAGCTGGTTGCCGGGGGCTGCGAACAGCGCCGCGGCCTTCGACAGGTTGCCCTTCATGGCGCCGGCCAGCTTGGCCAGCAGGACCTCGCGGGACTCCAGGTCGGCGATCCGCTCAACTTCGGCAACGGACAGCGCGACGCCGTCCATGTAGCCGCCCTTGATGATCAGCGCCTTGTTGTCCTTGGCGAAGGCCTTGAGCGCCTTCGCGGCGTCGACCGGCTCACCCTTGATGAAGGTGATGGCGGTCGGACCGACGAACAAGTCATCCAGGCCTTCGACGCCCGCCTCGGCGGCGGCACGCTTGACCAGGGTGTTCTTGGCGACGGAGTAGCTGACATTGCTGCCGAGCGCACGACGCAGCTCGGTGATCTTGCTGACCGACAGGCCACGGTATTCCGTGACGACAGTCGCCGTCGAGCTCTTGAACTGCTCCGTGATCTCCGCTACCGCGGTGACCTTCTCTGCGTTTGCCATACTTCGCCTCCTCTCTGGATGGTCGGTTCGTGATGAACTACCGACTTCCGCCAGGGGCCAGCGATAAAGCAAACGCCCCGCGGACGCAGAGTCCCGGGGCGCATAAGAAACACAAGGCGATTACTCGCAGTGGTTTCCCAACCTCGGCTCTCCCTGCGTGGGCCGCCAGCAGTAACGCTGGACCTTCGACTGCCTCGCGGCAGCAACCAACGGTCTTCGGTAGAACGATTGGGTGGTCATCGAACGGGTCGGTGACCGTGGACCAGCATAGCGGACGTGCATCTATCCGCCAAAACGGGCCCCCTCACAAGCCAGTGAAACTGAGGTATTTCAATTTTCCGGAGCGCGGCTAGGGTTCGACCAACCCAGCATGGAGGTCAACACCATGAGCCAGAAGCTCACCAAAACCCTTGCCGCAGCGGCACTTTGCGTCGGCATCGCGGGAATGGCGGCCGCCCCGGCGAACGCCGACGTCGTCCTGCCGCCGAAGGGCACCGGCTCGGCCGGAGTCGACGCCGGTTCCAGTCTGCTCCAAGCCGGATCCACCGCGTTCGTCAATCCGCTGCCCGCGCTGATCGCCAAACTGCTGTGCGGGGTGAATCCCGGCAGCGCACTCTGCAATCTGCACGATCTCTGAAAAGCGAAGGGCCGGTACAGGTTTCCCTGTACCGGCCCTTCAGGCTTGTGCGTTGCTACGCTCGCCCGTCGAAGAAATCAGTCTTCTTCGGCGAAGTTGCGGGTGCGGTTCGGATCCACCGGGATGCCCGGTCCGGTGTTCGTCGAGAACGTCACCTTCTTGAGGTAGCGGCCCTTCGCGGTGGAGGGCTTGACGCGCAGGATCTCGTCGAGGGCGGCGCCGTAGTTCTCCGCCAGCTTCTTGTCGTCGAAGGACGCCTTGCCGATGACGAAGTGCAGGTTGGCCTGCTTGTCGACGCGGAAGTTGATCTTGCCGCCCTTGATGTCGTTGACGGCCTTGGTCACATCGGGGGTGACGGTGCCGGTCTTCGGGTTCGGCATCAGGCCACGCGGGCCCAGCACGCGAGCGATACGACCGACCTTGGCCATCTGATCCGGGGTGGCGATCGCGGCGTCGAAGTCCAGCCAACCGCCCTGGATGCGCTCGATCAGGTCCTCGGCGCCAACGGCGTCCGCACCGGCGGCCTCGGCCTCGGCGGCCTTGTCACCGACGGCGAACACGATGACGCGGGCGGTCTTACCGGTGCCGTGCGGCAGGTTGACGGTGCCGCGGACCATCTGGTCGGCCTTGCGGGGATCGACACCGAGACGGACGGCGACCTCGACGGTCGCGTCGGTCTTCGTGGTGGCGGTCTCCTTCGCGAGCCGCGCGGCGGCCAGCGGTGCGTACAGCGAGTCGCGGTCGACCTTGGCGGCCGCCTCGAGATAAGCCTTGCTTCGTTTTGCCATGTTGTTCTGTCCTGTTCGTAAGTTCAGACGTGGTTTTCGGGCCAGGCGGGCCCTCCCACGGGAGTTGCAGCCGAAAGGGCTACTCCGCGACGGTGATACCCATCGAGCGAGCGGTACCGGCGATGATCTTGGCGGCCTGATCGATATCGTTGGCGTTCAGATCTTCGGCCTTGGTCTTGGCGATCTCACGGATCTGATCCATGGTGACCTGCGCGACCTTGTTGCGGTGCGGCTCGGCGGAGCCCTTCTGCACACCGGCGGCCTTGAGCAGCAGCTGCGAGGCAGGCGGGGTCTTCAGCTTGAAATCGAAAGAACGATCTTCGTAGACCGTGATCTCGACCGGGATGATGTTCCCGCGCTGCGACTCGGTCGCGGCGTTGTAAGCCTTGCAGAACTCCATGATGTTGACGCCGTGCTGACCCAGCGCGGGACCAACGGGCGGAGCCGGATTGGCCGCACCGGCCTTGATCTGGAGCTTGATAAGCCCAGAAACCTTCTTCTTCTTCGGGGGCATCTTTCGTCCTTGGTTAGGTTCTTGCGGTTTGCAAGTGTGTGTCAGATCTTGGCGACCTGAGTGAACGCCAGCTCGACCGGGGTTTCACGGCCGAAGATCGAGACGAGCACCTTGAGCTTCTGCTGCTCGGCATTGATCTCGGAAATGCTGGCCGGAAGGGTGGCGAACGGACCGTCCATGACCGTGACGGACTCGCCGACCTCGAAGTCCACATCGATGGTGGGCTTGATGATCGGGGTCTCGCCCGAGGTCTCGCCGGAGCCGGAAGCGGCTGCCGCGGTGGGCTTCTGCTGCTTGGCGGCCGGGACCAGGAACTTCACCACATCGTCGATGGACAGCGGCGACGGGCGCGAGGTGGCGCCGACGAAACCGGTCACACCGGGGGTATTGCGGACCGCGCCCCAGGACTCGTCGTTCAGCTCCATGCGGACCAGGATGTAACCCGGCAGCACCTTGCGATTGACGTTCTTGCGCTGGCCGTTCTTGATCTCGGTGACCTCTTCGGTCGGAACCTCGACCTGGAAGATGTAGTCCTCGAGACCGAGGTTCTGCACGCGGGTCTCGAGATTGGTCTTCACCTTGTTCTCGTAACCGGCGTAGGAGTGGATCACGTACCAGTCACCGGGGGCGCGGCGCAGCGCGGCCTTCATTTCGGCGACGGGATCGGCGGGTTCGGCATCGACGGGTGCGGCCAGCTCTTCGGCGGTCGGCTCAGCGTCCTCCGTGTCGGCGGGGTCCACGAATTCATCGACGTCGGTGGTCTCCTCCACCAGCTCGTCGACCTGGAATTCGTCGGTTGTGCCGTTCTCCGGGGTGCTCACTGGGGCACTCGCTTCCTTGTCGTCACGTAATCCTGTGCGCGCCGGGGGGTACCCGGCGGATGGCCCCGCGCCCCGCCTCTGCTCGGGGAACGGTTACCGGCGCCGACGGTCAGCTAGCCGAACAGCCAGTTGACACCCTTGATGAACGCCAGATCCAACCCGCTGATGTACGCGATCATGAAGATCACGAACACCAGAACAACGCTCGTATAGGTGACCATCTGCTTGCGGTTCGGCCAGATCACCTTGCGCAGTTCCGCGATTACTTCTTTGAGGAACTTCACCAGGCGCTTGAACGGATTGCCCGTACCGCCACGACCGGCCTTGCCGGACTTCTTGCTTGCCTTCGCCGATGACGTGGGTCGATCGATCGTCGCCACGGTCGTGGCCGACGTATTTCGACGCCGGGCGGACCGCTTGCCGCTCGGACGAGCCACTGCGGCGGTGTCATCGCCATCTTCGTGGCGAGTATCCCGCTCGTCGCTCACGTCGATCCTTCCTCGTCGCTGGCATTAAGGGCAGGGGCGACAGGACTTGAACCTGCAACCTGCGGTTTTGGAGACCGCTGCTCTGCCAATTGAGCTACGCCCCTTCGGTTGGACGCCGATTGCTCAATGTCCGACCACAGTATCTCTTCAGTTGTACAGCAGGGCCCTCACATACATACGCGCCGCTCCTCGGAGCAGCGCGCAGCGGCTGGTGACCCCAGATTGCCGAGTCTACGTTACCTCGCGCGGCAATCGCCAATCGGGGGTCACCGGTCGAATCAGGCCAATTGGACGGTCGCGGTGGCGCGGCCGAAGATCTTGCGACCCTGTGATTTGGCGACGATGGCGATCACGGCGGTGCGGGTTTCCGGATCGACCGACTTCACCTTGCCGGTGTACTCGATCTCGGCGGCCTGGTCGATGGGCACGTACACCGGACTGGTGAAACGGACGTTGTACTCCTTCACCGCGCCCGGATCGCCGAGCCAGGAGGTGACGAAGCCGCCACCCAGGCCCATGGTCAACATGCCATGCGCCACAACGTTTTCCAGGCCGACGAGCTTGACGACCTCATCGCTCCAGTGGATCGGGTTGGCATCGCCGGAGACGCCGGCGTAGTTCACCAGATCGCCGCGGGTGAGGCGCACCACGCGGGTGGGCAGCGGATCGCCGACGGTCACGTCCTCGAAGCGCAGCGCGTGCTTGCTCGGCACGATCTTGCCCGGCAGCGTGACCGGCACGGGCTGGGGCTGCAGATCCGCGACCGCGAGCGTGCGCGGCTTGTGATCCGGGGTCTCCTCCGGCCCGACGCCGTGCATGAGCACATTGCGCACCGCGTCACCGACATTGGGATCGATATCACCGCCGCTGCGGCCGATCAGGGTGGTGTAGGTGGTGAGCACCAGTTCGTCGTGCTGGTCGACGACGTCGTTCTTGGTGACGATGATGTCGCCGCCGAACGCCTGGCGGAACGAGTGCAGGTAGACGATGCAGGTCAACTGGTCGCCGGCCTTGATCGGGCGGTGGAATTCCAGGATCTGATCGGTCTGCATGATCTGGCTCAGGTCGTAGCCGGTGACGATCTGCTCGAAGAGCTTGCGCTGGGCCAGGATTCCGACCAGGGAGATGAAACTGAGCGGGGCGACCAGGCTGTCGTAGCCGTATTCCTGGGCGATGTCCTCGTCCCAGTGCACGGGGTGGTAGTCCTGCACGGCGCGGGCGTATTCACGCACCTTCTCGCGGCCGACCTCGTAGTAGTCCTCCACCCGGTAGTGGTGGCCGACCATGGCGGCGGCGTGCGCGGCGGGATCGAAAACCTCGCTCGGGTCGAGCGCCTCGGAGTTGCCCAATTCGATCTCGATTTCGGTGTTGATTGTCACGGCAGGAAGTCACCTATCTGATCCCGTCACCGGAATCGGCAGAGCGCTGAACCACCGCTATATACACCAAGTGCCGGACCGAGTGCCACTGTCCCCTGGTAGGGAGGACGTAGTGACGAGACGATCCGGCACTTCTTCCACGCGGTAGAACGCGCGGGGTTAAGTTAGCGAGACTCGCGGTGGGCCCGGTGGGTACCGCAGTTCGGGCAGAACTTCTTGAGCTCGAGACGATCCGGGTCGTTACGCCGGTTCTTCTTGGTGATGTAATTACGGTGCTTGCACTGCTCGCAGGCCAAGGTGATCTTTGGCCGGATATCAGTGGACTTCGCGGCCACGATGCGCCCTCTTTCCGGTAAGCCTGATGTGGTTAATCAGTATGGGTAGCGATGGCCGGACTTGAACCGGCGACACAACGATTATGAGTCGTTTGCTCTACCAACTGAGCTACACCGCCATGCGAGGATTCGCGGCGGCGCGAGCCCGGTCCATCGATCTGGATGCCGAGTGACACCACCGGCAATCCGGCGAGCCCCCTAACGGAATCGAACCGTTGACCTTTTCCTTACCATGGAAACGCTCTGCCGACTGAGCTAAGGGGGCATGTCTGCGTTGCTCCGGTCTTTCGAACCGGGCGCTGAAGACTTGAACGAGGTTACACAACATCTCGCCCACTCTCCAAACCGGCTGGTCATCGGAGGTTTTTACCGCGTTTGGAGTGGGTACTCCTTGGTCAAGGCCGCATGCTGGTCGACAACGGCGTCGACCACACCCGCGACCTAGGGTGAAAAACACGAAACCCCCCGAGACCGGATCCGGTCTCGGGGGGTTTCGCGGTGGCAGATGTAGGATTCGAACCTACGTAGGCTTTCGCCGACGGATTTACAGTCCGCTCCCATTGGCCGCTCGGGCAATCTGCCTGGGTACGCCTTGCAGCGCGGTGACGAGAATACATCGAACACCCGCCCGGAATGCAAACCGGCTGGAAAACGCGGTGCCGGACGGACTACCTTCGGCGGGGCAACCCCCAACTTTCCGATCTCGGACAGGAGCACACGCGTGGCCGATTCGTCGTTCGATGTCGTCAGCAAGGTCGACCGTCAGGAGGTGGACAACGCGCTGAACATCGCGGCCAAAGAGCTGGCCACCCGCTACGACTTCCGCGGCACCGGCGCGAGCATCGAATGGTCGGGCGAGGAGAAGATCATCCTCACCGCCGATTCCGAAGACCGCGTCAAGGCGGCTCTGGATGTGTTCAAGGAGAAGCTGATTCGCCGGGATATCTCCATGAAGGCGTTCGACGCGGGCGATCCGCAGGCGTCGGGCAAGGTGTACAAAATCACAGGCGAGCTCGTGCAGGGCATCACCACCGAGCAGGCCAAGAAGATCACCAAGAAGATCCGCGACGAGGGGCCCAAGGGCGTCAAGGCGCAGATTCAGGGTGAGGAGCTGCGGGTCAGCTCCAAGAGCCGCGATGATCTGCAGGCGGTCCAATCACTGCTGCGCAACGGCGATTTCGAGGTCGCGCTGCAGTTCGTGAATTACCGCTAGGAACAGCGAAAGAGGGTTCGGGACAGGATGTCCCGAACCCTCTTTTTTCATGTCTCAGTACTCGCGGGGGCCCGCCGCCGGGCCGCTGGTGCCGCCCGCCATGGCTTCCAGGCGGGCGATGCGGTCGGCCATCGGCGGGTGGGTGGAGAACCAGCGTGCCATCTTGTCGCCCGCGCGGAAGGGGTTGGCGATCATCAGGTGCGACTGTGCGGTCAGCTGAGGCTCCGGCGGGAGCGGGGCGGCCTGCACCCCGCGTTCGAGCTTGCGGAGGGCTGAGGCGAGCGCCAGGGGGTCACCGGTGAGGGCCGCGCCGTCCTCGTCGGCCTGATATTCGCGGGATCGCGAGACGGCCAGCTTGATGAGCGAGGCCGCGATCGGGCCGAGCAGCGAAACCAGAAGAATGCCAATGACATTCGGGCCCTCGCCATCGCGATTGCCACCGAAGGCGCTGGCGAAGAAAGCCAGGTTCGCGAGGCCGGAGATGACCGAGGCCAATGCGCCCGCGACCGACGAGATCAGAATGTCGCGGTTGTAGACGTGCGAGAGTTCATGACCCAGCACCGCGCGTAATTCGCGCTCGTCCAGGATTTGCAGAATGCCCGTGGTGCAGCAGACCGCGGCATTGCGCGGATTGCGCCCGGTGGCGAAGGCATTGGGCGCGTTGGTGGGACTGATGTACAGCCGCGGCATGGGTTGCCTTGCGGCGGTGGCCAATTCGCGCACAATGCGATACATGACCGGCGCCTCGAGTTCGGTCACCGGTTGTGCGTGCATGGCTTTCAACGCGAGTTTGTCGCTGTTGAAATACGCGTAGGCGTTCATGCCCACGGCGATCAGAATCGACAGGATCAGAATCGTCGGACTGCGAAACAGGGCCCCGGCGAACACGATCAGCGCCGACATGCCCACCAGCAGCCCGAAGGTCTTCAAGCCGTTGGCATACCCGTGCGAGTGCATCCGATCTCCTTTGCCGCGCCCCCTCCATCGTTGCGTTACTCCTGCTCAACGATGGAAGGCGGCTCCGAAGTTCCCCTGTCAGCCGACTCGTTCGATCGTGTAACGGACCAGCCGCTCGAGGGCCTCGTTGGCCGGGCCGCCGGGCAGCGCGGACAGTTCGGCGTGCGCGATATCGGCGTAGCCGTGCAGCTTCTCCTTGGCCAGCACCATGCCGCGGGAGCGGGAGAGCAGATCCAGGGCCTCTTCGACCTCGGCGTCGGTCTCCAGCGGGCGGGCCAGCAGTTTGCGCAGGCGATCGCCCTCGGAACCCTCATCGCGCAGCGCGTAGAGCACGGGCAGGGTGTGCACGCCCTCGCGCAGATCGGTGCCGGGGGTTTTGCCGGACTGTTCGGACACCGAGGAGATGTCGATGATGTCGTCGGAGATCTGGAAGGCGGTGCCGACCGCGTCGCCGAGCCGGGCCAGGCGCTCCACATGGTCCAGGTCCGCGCCGGAGAAGGTGCCGCCGAAGCGACCCGAGGCCGCGATGAGCGAACCGGTCTTCTCCCACACCACGCGCAGGTAGTGCTCGACCGGATCCTGGGATTGCCGGGCGCCGATGGTTTCCCGCATCTGGCCGGTGACCAGTTCGGCGAAGGTTTCGGCGATGATGCGCACCGCGTCCGGGCCGAGGGTGGAGACCAGGCGCGAGGCGTGCGCGAACAGGTAGTCGCCGGCCAGGATGGCGACGCTGTTGCCCCAGCGGGAGTTCACGCTGGGTGCGCCGCGCCGGATCGGGGCCTCGTCCATGACGTCGTCGTGGTAGAGGGTCGCCAGGTGCACGAGTTCGACCACCGTCCCCGCGGTGATCAGGTCCGGGCTGTCCGGATTCGGGCCGAGCTGTCCGGTGAGAATGGTGAACAGCGGCCGGAAGCGCTTCCCTCCGGCCTTGGCCAGATGCAGCGCCGCCTCCTGCAGGAAATCCTCGCCGTCGGACAGTTCGGTGATCAGCAGATCCTCTACCTGGACCAGGCCCTTACGCACTGTTACCGCGAGCTCGGGATCGCCGAGATCCACCCCCGCCACCACCGTGCTCTCATCGCTCACAGCCGATGCGCTCATTTCATCTCCCAGTGCCGCGTCCGACCCCACGCCAAAGAACCTAGCGTGTATGCACCCAGCCCCCTATGCACACCACCGTAGTGCGAGCAACAGAACACTGCAGTATGGCGTCGGTCGCCGTCGCGGGTGTCGATATGCACGTGCACAAGGCGCAGCCGCATCGACACCGATCACGATGGGCTGCAAGTATTGACGCCATGGGTTCAGCGGAAATCGCGCCGGAGCAGGGGCACACCTCGGATGTTCTGCCCGCGCATGCCGATGTGCTGGTGGTTGGGGCGGGTCCGGCGGGGTCGGCGGCGGCGGCGTGGGCGGCGCAGGCGGGGCGTGATGTGCTGCTGCTGGATTCGGCGGTGTTCCCGCGGGACAAGACGTGCGGGGATGGGTTGACGCCGCGTGCGACGGCCGAGTTGGAGCATCTCGGGCTCGGGGAGTGGGTGCGCGGGCATACGGTCAATCACGGGCTGCGGATGGCCGGGTTCGGGCGTGAGGCGTTGCTGCCGTGGCCCGCCGGATCGTTCCCGGTGTACGGAAGCGCCGTTCCGCGAACCGAACTCGATGACAAATTGCGCGATACCGCGGTGAAGTTCGGCGCGCGCATGGTCGAGGGCGCGAAGGTCGTGGAGGTGGCGCGGGACGGGGATCGGGTCACCGGGGTCACCGTGAAGACCGAGGGCGGGCTGCGGGCGGTGTCCTGCAAGGTGCTCATCGTGGCGGACGGGGTGCGGTCGCCGGTCGGAAAACTGCTGGGGCGCACCTGGCATCGCGAATACGCGTACGGGACGGCGGCGCGGGCGTATATCAAGTCCGAGCGGCACGATGATCCGTGGATTTCCTCGCATCTCGAATTGCGGGACGCGAACAATGAATTGGTGCCGGGCTACGGGTGGGTGTTCCCACTCGGCAACGGCGAGGTCAATATCGGCGTCGGTTCGCTGGCGACGGAAAAGCGACCCTCGCATATCGCGCTGAAACCGCTTTTGCAGCACTACGTCTCGCTGCGCCGCGAGGAGTGGGGCTTCGAAGGTGAAGCGCGCGCGGTCGCTTCGGCGCTGCTGCCCATGGGCGGTGCGGTATCCAATGTGGCGGGCCGCAATTGGGTGCTGGTCGGCGATGCCGCGGGCTGTGTGAATCCGCTCAACGGCGAGGGCATCGATTACGGACTCGAAGGCGGCCATATGCTTTCGGGCCTGCTGGACGAGCCGGATCTGACCCGGATCTGGCCGGATATGCTGCGCGAGCGCTACGGCCGCACCTATTCGGTGGCGCGGCGGCTGGCGGCGCTGGCCACGCATCCGCGCGCGGTGCCGTTCGGCGGTCCGCCGGTGATGCGCTCACAGCTGTTGCAGCGCACCGCGGTCCGGGTGATGGGCAATCTGGTCACCGATGAGGATCTGGATCTGACCGCGCGATTGTGGCGCGGTGCGGGCCGGGCCTCGATGCGATTCGACAAGCTCCAGCCCTTCGCATGACTCCCCGGCCGGTTCCCGAGGATCTGCTCCCGCATCTGCGGCGGGCACGGGATCTGGCCGACCGGAATTACGCGGAGCCTTTGGATCTGGCAAGTCTGGCGGCGGCGGCCGGGGTGTCGAAGTATCACTTCCTGCGCTGTTTCGCCGCCACCTACGGGAAGACGCCCGCCCTGTATCTGGCCGAGCGCCGGATCGAGCGGGCGCAGGATCTGTTGCGCGCCACCAATATCACGGTGACCGAGGCGTGCATGATGGTCGGCTACAGCAGTCTGGGTTCGTTCAGCAGCAAGTTCACCGAACTGGTGGGGATGTCGCCCTCGGAGTATCAGGCCAAGTTCGCCGCCGAGGGCGCTCCCCATATTCCCGGCTGTTACGTCTTCATGCACGGGCTCTCGGATCGCAAACCGCTGCTGTAGCAGCGGTTTTCACTGCGGTGGCAGCACGTGGATGCCGGTCTTGTCGGTCGAGAGCGCCAGTGAGCTGATGTACTGGATCTCCCCTTCGGGTCCGGGCACCGGGGAGGCGATCATGTCCGGTCGTTCGAAGTCGATACCGGTGATGTGGCAGGTGAGGGTCTCCCCCGACGGATTGCCGTGCTCATCGAACATGGGCGCGTCGATGCCGTCGTCGGTGCGGCGCAGGTAGTACTTGCCTTTGGTGAGGATCGCCGTCAGCGGTGTCGCGACGAAGGACACGATGACCGCGATGATCGGCGAGTAAGGCTTCAGCGTCTCACCGAAGATCCCGAAGAACGTCATGATCGACAGCACCGCGGACAGCCCGAAGCCGACCAGGCCGACCGGGTTGTAGTCGTAGAGCATGCCGCGCCGGAATTCCGGCTGCTTGGGCGAGATCTTCAACAGGTACTTGTTGACCGCGATATCGGTTGCGACGGTGACGATCCAGGCGATGCCGCAGTTGGCGTAGAAGCCGAGGATATTGTTCAGGAAGTCGAACATATTGGCTTCCATCAGGATCAGCGCGATGAGCAGATTGAGCCCGAGGAAGACCAGTCGGCCGGGGTAGTTCTTGGTGATGCGGGTGAAGGAGTTGGTCCAGGCCAGCGAACCCGAATAGGCGTTGGTGACATTGATTTTGATCTGGCTGATGACGACCAGCACCACCGCGAGGGTCATGGCGAGCCAGGCGGGCATCATGTCCCGGTAGATCTCCAGGAACTGGTGCACGGGCTGATTCGCGATGTCCTGTGCGCCGGGCAGATTCGCGATCAGGTAGACCGCGAGGAACAGGCCGACGACCTGCTTGATGGCGCCGAACAGCACCCAGCCGGGTCCGGCGAGCAGCATCCAGCCCCACCAACTGCGCTTGTTCTCAGGGGTTTTGGGCGGCATGAAGCGCAGGTAGTCGATCTGCTCGGCGATCTGCGCGATGAGCGAGAGGCAGACACCGGCGGCGAGCAGCGCTCCGGTCAGGCTCACGCCCTGTCCGTCCTTGCCCCCGTAAGCGAGAAAGGTGCCGACCGAATCCGGATGCCGCACCAGCAGGAACACGAACGGCAGCACCATCAGCAGCAGCCACAGCGGGGTGGTCCACACCTGGAGTTTGGTGAGCGTCTTCATGCCGTAGATGACCAGTGGGAAGATCAGCAGCGTCGAGGCGAGATAGCCGAGCGGAAGTGGCACGTGCAGGCCGAGTTTCAGGCCCTGCGCCATGATCGAGCCCTCGAGCGCGAAGAAGATGAAGGTGAACGACGCGAACACCACATTGGTGACGATCGACCCCTTGTATCCGAATCCGCTGCCGCGGGTGATCAGATCCAGGTCGATGTTGTAGCGCGCGGCGTAGTAGGCGAGCGGGAAACCGGTCAGCATGATGACGATCGCGAAAATGCCGATGCCGAGCAGCGCGTTGCCGGTGCCGTTGGCGATGCCGATATTCGCGCCGATGGAGAAGTCGGCGAGGTACGCGATGCCGCCGAGCGCCGAGACGCCCACCACCGCCGGACTCCAGGTGCGGTAACTGCGCGGGGCGAACCGGAGGGTGTAGTCCTCCAGCGTCTCCTTGGTCGCCGCGACGGAATTCGCCGCGCGGGTTTGTACTTCGACCACCGATAACTCCTCGATCAGGCTCGTGGGTGAGCGGTTTCCGTGATCGAGACTCGTCGGCTCATGTAGAGCTGGCTTTGCCGACTCATTTCCCGCGGGTTACGTCACACTCACCGCAATTTCGGAGAAGCGTGCCGGGCGGGCGAGTCCATAGCCTTATCGCATGACGACCATTACGAACGTTTCCCTCACCACCGTCTACGTGACCGATCAGTCCGAGGCCAAGGCCTGGTATCTCGATAAGCTCGGATTCGTCGAGGTCAGCGATGTGACCATGGGCGAGAACGGCTTCCGCTGGGTGACCGTGGCGCATCCGGATCATCTGGAGCTGGAGGTGACCCTGATGGTCCCCGGACCGCCGCTGGACGAGCAGCTGGCCGAGGCGATCCGGCGGTCGCTGGCCAATGGCACGCACGGTGCGCTGGGGTTGCGTACCGACGACTGCCACAAGACTTTCGAGGAGCTCACCGCCAAGGGCGTGGAATTCGTACAGCCCCCGGCCGAGCGGCCGTACGGGGTGGAGGCGATCATTCGCGACAATTCCGGGAACTGGCTGGTGCTGGTGGAGAATCGCGAATTCGATCCCACCCGGGCGCAGTAGCGCTCCCACGAGCGCGGTAGCGGAGTCCGCGGGCCGTCATGGAATCCCGTGGCTGCGGGTGGGCGCAGCCACGGGGTACCCCTCGAACGTGAGAAGCCGCCGGTATCAACGGTTCTCGGTTGGAACAGTTACGAGCCGATCAGGCGTTCTGCGCGGCGAACCATGCCTCGACGGACTTGCGCTCGCTGTTCATCACCTTCTCCAGCAGGTTTTCCACCAGCGGCTCGATGGCGCCGCCTACCAGCGGGACCTTGACGGTCACGACGCCGGCGGCCTCGAGCTCGGAACCCTCGGCGGTGGGCCGCAATTCGAAGGTGCCCTCCATCTCGGTGGTGATGCCGCCGGAGGCGCCCGCGAAGGTGCCCTTGGCGATATCGCCCTCCAGTGCGCCCCAGGTGTCGGTGCGCTCGAGCACGAGGTCGCTCTTGAGAACCTTCTTCACGAGGCCGGGAATCTTGTCTTCGGGTGCTTTTTCGGTCATATGGATGCGAATCGTGCCCGGGCCGTCCGGGTGGGACAGGTCCAGTGTTGCCGTGGTGGCGTCCGCGAAGCGGGCGTTCCACATCTCGTCGTTGGTCAGTGCCCGGTGAAGCTCTTCTACCGGAACGCTGTACTGCACGGTGAAGCTGAATTTACGGGACATGGCGGCTACCGTAGTCCAGTCATGGAATAGCCTGGTGAAGTGTCGGAAACCAGCCAGTCTGTCACCGCTCCGGAGGCGAGCGGCGTACAGGCGCAGCCATCGGCGAGTCGCTTCCGGCGCACCCGGATGGTGATCGCCGTCGCGGCCTGCGCGATCAGCGTGCTCTCGGTGCTGCTGGTGCTCGCGGCCTGGCGCGATGACCATCTGATCAGCTCGGATATGGGCACCACCAGCGGTGAGGTGCTGTCGGCCGGGCGACTGCGTTCCGCGGTCACCTTCGTGACCCCCGACGGCGAGACCCACAATCCGAAGGTCGGCGTGCTGTACCCGACCAAGCTGACCGCGGGTGAGCGCATCAATGTCGAGTACCGGCGCGGCGATCCGGACCTGGTGCGTGTCGCGGGCCGCGACGCCCGTGTCGCGATCATCCCGGCGGCCTCGGTGATCGTGGTGACGTGGCTGGTGGCGCTGCCCGCGCTGTGGCTGCTCGGATCGCCTCCGGCGCGCTGGTTCGGCGCGGCGCGCAGGCGTTGGTCGCGTACGCGCGACGCGAGCTAATGTGCGGGTGTGGCGAAAACAGAGCGGCGGGAATTGGTTACGGCTTCGTTGGACAAGCAGCCGCATGAGGTCGCTTCCATGTTCGACGGTGTTGCCAAGCGCTATGACCTCACCAATACGCTGATTTCCGGTGGTCAGGACCGCTATTGGCGGTGGGCGACCCGGAAAGCCTTGGCGCTGCGGCCCGGTGAGCGAGTGCTGGATCTGGCGGCCGGAACCGGGGTGTCGACCCTGGAACTCGCCAAGTCCGGGGCGTGGTGCGTGGCAGCCGATTTCTCGCAGGGCATGCTGTCCGCCGGTCGGTTCCGCAGGGTGCCGATGGTGGCGGGCGATGCCATGGCGCTGCCGTTCGCGGATGAGTCCTTCGACGCGGTGACCATCTCGTACGGCCTGCGCAATGTGTCCGATCCGGATCTCGCGCTGCGCGAGATGCTGCGGGTGACCAAGCCGGGCGGGCGGCTGGTGGTGGCGGAGTTCTCCACACCGACCTTCGCGCTGTTCCGGACGGTCTACATGGAGTACCTGATGAAGGCGCTGCCCGCGGTCGCCAAGCGGGTGTCCAGCAATCCGGAGGCCTACATCTACCTGGCCGACTCCATTCGGGCCTGGCCGACCCAGTCGCAGCTGGCGCTGCGCATCGCGGACGCGGGCTGGTCGCAGGTCAAGTGGCGCAATCTCTCCGGTGGCGCGGTGGCCCTGCATCGCGGCTACAAGCTCGGCTGAGCCGCCCGGCCCTGTGGCCGTTTTCACACTGTTTTCGCACCTCACGGCGGCGGTGAACGGTTGTGAGGGGAAAAGTCACCTGGAGATAACCTTCGGTAAATCCGGCGCAATCGGGGATGACGAAGATCGGAACCATGCCGGATTCCAGCGCACCCTCGACGAGCGTCCGGACCGCGTGCTCGTACTGCGGGGTCGGCTGCGGTATGACCGTGCACACCACGCTCGATGCCGCGGGCGCACCCGTGATCGCCAAGGTGAGCGGCGACAGGCTGCATCCGGTGAACGCGGGCCGCCTGTGCACCAAGGGCGCCACGCACGCGGAGATGATGCGCGCGGACGGGCGGATGGAATCGGCCTACCGGCGTCCCGAACGCGGACAGCCGCCGGTGCCGGTCCCGGTGGACGAGGCCGTGCTGGAGGCGGGGCGGCGACTGCGCGAGATCCTCGACGCGCACGGCCCGGATGCGGTGTCGCTCTACGTTTCCGGGCAGATGTCCATCGAAGCCCAGTATCTGGCGACGAAATTGGCCAAGGGCCATATCCGGACCGTGCATATGGAGGCCAATTCCCGGCTCTGCATGGCGAGCGCGGCCACCGGCTACAAGCAGTCCCTGGGCGCGGACGGGCCGCCCGGATCGTATGACGATCTCGATCACGCGGATCTGTTCTTCGCCATCGGCGCGAATATGGCCGACTGTCATCCGATTCTGTTCCTGCGCATGGCCGATCGGCTCAAGGCGGGCGCGAAACTCATCGTGGTGGATCCGCGCCGCACCGATACCGCCGCGCGCGCGGATCTGTTCCTGCAGATCAAGCCGGGCACCGATCTGGCGCTGCTGAACGGGCTGCTGCATCTGCTGGTCGAAAACGGTGACGTGGACGCCGAATTCATCGCCGAGCACACCGAGGGCTGGGAGTCGATGCCGGAATTCCTGGCCGACTACTCCCCCGATCTGGTCGCGCAACTGACCGGGGTGCCCGAGGCCGATATCCGCACCGCCGCCGAATGGATCGGCGCGGCGGGCGAATGGATGTCGCTGTGGACCATGGGCGTGAATCAGTCCACGCACGGCACCTGGACCAGCAATGCCATCATCAACCTGCATTTGGCCACCGGAGCCATCTGCCGCACCGGCTCCGGACCGTTCTCGCTGACCGGGCAGCCCAATGCCATGGGCGGGCGCGAAATGGGTTATATGGGACCGGGATTGCCCGGTCAGCGCAACCTGCTGTCCGCCGCGGACCGGACCTTCGTGGAGACCGCGTGGGGGCTCGAACCCGGAACCATTCGCGATGCGGCCGGACCGGGCACCGTCGAGATGTTCCGCGGTCTCGCCGACGGCGATATCAAGGCGTGCTGGATCGTGTGCAGCAATCCCGTTGCCTCCATGGCCAATCGGCGCAATGTGATCGCCGGACTGGAAGCCGCGGAGCTGGTGATCGCCCAGGACGTGTACACCGATACCGCCACCAACGCCTACGCCGATCTGCTGCTGCCCGCCACGCTGTGGGCGGAGTCCGATGCGGTGATGGTGAATTCGGAACGCAACCTCACCCTGCTGCGTCAGTCGGTACCGCCGATCGGTGACGCGCGACCGGATTGGCGGTTGATCGCACAGGTCGCCACGGCCATGGGATTTCCGGGATTCGACTATGCCGACAGCTCCGAAATCTTCGAGGAGATAAGGCAATTCACGAATCCGAACACCGGATACGATCTGCGCGGTATCACCTATGACGCCCTGCGCGACGGACCGATGCAGTGGCCGTGCCCGGATCCGGCACAGCGGCGCAATCCGATTCGCTATGTGAACGACGGTGTCAGCCAGGAGCTGTACACCGATGCCGAGGGGCATCGGCCCCGGCTGGCGTTCGCCACCCCGAGTCGCCGCGCGGTCTTCTATCCACGCCCGCATCTGCTGCCCGCCGAGATGCCGGATGAGGATCACCCGTTCGTGCTCAATACCGGTCGCCTGCAACATCAGTGGCACACCATGACCAAGACCGGCAAGGTCGCCAAACTGGTGAAGCTGAATGGTGAGCCGTTCCTGGAGGTGCATCCGCAGGACGCCGCCGCACTGGAGGTCCGCGAGGGCGATCAGCTCGAAATCGCCTCCCGCCGTGGGCGAGCCGTACTGCCGGTGCGGATCAGCGATCGGGTGCTGCCGGGCAACTGCTTCGCGCCGTTCCACTGGAATGACGAGCAGGGTGAATACCTGACCATCAATGCCGTCACCAATGACGCCGTCGATCCGGCCTCGCTACAACCCGAATTCAAGGCGTGCGCGGTGCGGTTGCGCAAGGTCGCCGTGGTCGCCGCACCGGCGCGGCCCGAACCCGTGACCGCATCCGCGACGGTCACCGCGCCCGATGCCGGTGTGCATCCGCTGTCGGCGATGCTCGGCCTGGAGCGCGCCACCGCACCGACGCTGAGCGAGACCGAGCGGATCTATCTCGGCGGCTATCTCGCCGCGCTGCAATCGATTCCGGTGAACGGTGTACCGGTGCTGCCGGAGACCGCACCGATCTCGGCGGGCAGCCGGATGTGGATCGACGGGCTCCTCGCGGGCATGTATTCCCGTGGCCCGCACACCCTCTCGACACCCTCGGGGAATGACGGCAGCGCCGTGGACGGTGCGGCCGGTGGGGTCACCGCCGACACCCGGACCGTGACGGTGCTCTGGGCCTCGCAGACCGGCACCTCGGAAGAACTCGCGGCCGGTGTCGCGACCACACTGGCCGATGCCGATTTCACGCCTCGACTGCTGGATATGGATGCCGCGCAACTCGGCGATCTGACCGGCGACGTACTGGTGATCAGCAGCACCTTCGGCGACGGCGGACCGCCGGACAACGGTTCGGACTTCTGGGATCGATTGAGCGACAGCGAAACTCGGCTGAACGGCATGCGCTACGCCGTCTTCGCCCTCGGCGACTCCTCCTATGACGATTTCTGCGGTCACGGCCGCAAACTCGACGAACTCTTCGCCAAGCGCGGCGCGATCCGCCTGCTCCCCCGGGTGGACAGCGAGCCCGATCACGAAGAGCTCTCCGAGCGCTGGCTCACCGAGGTGATCGCCGCGCTGGTGGACGCCCCGGCCGACCCGGGACCGGCGCCGGCGCCCGCACCGGCACCGGCGAGCCCGCGCCGGAGCGGCGGCTCCACGGTGACGGCCACCGCCACCGCGCAGTTCACCCGCACCGCACCGGTTGCGGCGCGGGTGGCGCGCAATGAGCTGCTCTCCCGGGGATCCGTGAAAGAGGTGCGGCAGTTCGGCTTCGATCTGCGCGGACTGGACGCGAGCTATGAGGTCGGGGATTCGCTGGGGATTCGGCCGTCCAATTCCGATGCGCTGGTGGCGGAATGGCTGCACGCCACCGGTTTGGACGGTCGCCGCACCATCGAGGCCGATGATCGGGAGATCCCGCTCGCCGAGGCGCTGCGCACCCGATTCGATATCACCAAGGTGAGCACGGATCTGCTGTCGTTCATCGGGGAGCGCAATTCCAGTGTGCGACTGGCGAAGTTGCTGCGCCGGGACAATCGCAATGAACTGGACGGGTATCTGTGGGATCGGCAGCCGGTGGATGTGCTGCGTGATTTCCCGGTGCGGGCCGATCTGGTGGAGTGGCTGGGCGTGCTGAAAAGGCTGCAGCCGCGCCAGTATTCGATTTCGTCGAGTCCGCTGGTGAGCCCGCACGAGGTGCAGTTGACCGTCGGCGTGGTGCGCTACGGCGCTCCGGTGACCGCGGATTCGGCGCGCCGCGGTGGGGTCTGCTCGACCTTCCTGGCCGATCGCGCGGATGCCGAGGTGCCGATCTTCCTGCAGCGCGCACCGCATTTCCGGCCGCCGCTGGATCCGAACGCGCCGATGATCATGGTCGGCCCAGGCACCGGTATCGCGCCGTTCCGCGGTTTCCTGCACGAGCGCCGGGCGCTGGGCTGCAAGGGCCGCAATTGGCTGTTCTTCGGCGATCAGCACGCGCACGAGCACTTCTACTACCGCACCGAACTGGAGGATATGTTCCGCTCGGGTTTCCTGACCCGGCTGGATCTGGCGTTCTCACGGGATCAGCGGGAGCGAATCTATGTGCAGCACCGCATGATCGAGCACGGTGCGGAATTGTGGTCGTGGCTGTGCGACGGCGGGCACTTCTACGTCTGCGGTGATGCCGCGCGCATGGCCAAGGATGTCGATGACGCGCTGCTGAAAATCGCTCGCATTCACGGGAAATTGAGCGAGGACGGCGCGCTGGCGTTCAAGAAGCAACTCGTCGCCGAGAAACGGTACGTGCGCGACGTGTATTGATCGCGCCCGGATTTCTCGGGGCAGCGCGGCGGTGGATTCCCCCGGGTCCCGCCCCTACGATGTGAAACGTTGCGTTTTTCATGGAGGGGCAGGTCTTGAACCCACGAATCACCGGGCGTATCGCAATGGCGGCCCTGGCGGCGACCGTATCGATCGCACTGGGCGGATATCCCGCCACCGCCGACACCCCGGCCGCAGCGGCGGTGAACAGCACGGCGAAATCGGCCGACGGTTCATATATCAAGAACGTCGAGATCAAGGACGCCCGCAATATTCGGCTCACGGTGTTCTCCGCCGCCATGAACCAGACCTTCCCGGTGGACGTGCTGCGCCCCGAGGACACCTCCGCACCGCGCCCCACCCTGTACCTGCTCAATGGCGCGGGTGGCGGCGTCGACGACGCCACCTGGCAATTGCGCACGGACGCACTGGAATTCCTGTCCGATAAGAACATCAATGTGGTGCAGATCGTCGGCGGCGCCTTCGCCTGGTACACCGACTGGGTCAAGACCGATCCCGCGCTCGGGGTCAACCGGTGGAGCACCTATCTCGCCGAGGAACTGCCGCCGCTCATCGATGCCGCGCTGAATACCAACCGGGTCAACGCGATTGCCGGAATCTCCATGGCCGGACTGCCCATTCTGAACATGGCCATCGCGCATCCCGGCATGTTCCGCAGCGCCGCGTCCTACAGCGGCCTGTATCAAACCACCACGCCGATCGCGCGCGAAGCCGTGAAGGCCGTCACCGAGTTGTACGGCGGCGGCGATGTCACGAATATGTGGGGGCCGGAGAACGATCCGCTCTGGGCGGCCAACGATCCCACGCTGAATGCCGAAAAGCTGCGCGGCACCAAACTTTTCATCTCCTCCGGCACCGGAATTCCGGGAATCTGGGATGTGCCGGGCGGTAAGTTCCGGATGGAGAAGCCGTCGGAGACGCCGCAGACGGTGGCGCTCGGCGGCTTCATCGAGGCGAATGTCGAACTGTCCACCGTCACGCTGCAGCAGAAGCTGGATTCACTCGGCATTCCCGCCACCTTCAATTACCGTCCCACCGGCACGCATTCGTGGGGCTACTGGCAGGACGATCTGAAGACGTCCTGGCCGGTGCTGGCGGCGGGGCTGTACTCCGCGCCGTGATTCGGGCGGCGGGTGTCAGACGGCGGGCGGGTTGAGCCGCGCGAAATCCGGCAGCCGGTAGTACGGGTAGTAGGGATACGGCGGGGTCACCGCGCTCGCCTTGTCCAGGCGAGCGATCTGCTCGGCGTCCAGGCTCCAGCCGACCGCGCCGAGGTTCTGCCGCAGTTGCTCCTCATTGCGCGCGCCGACGATGACGGTCGCCACGGTGGGGCGGGACAGCAGCCAGTTCAGCGCGAGCTGCGGCACGGTGTGGCCGGTCTCAGCGGCGAGTTCGTCGAGCACGTCGACGATGTCGTAGAGCTTCTCGTCATCCACCGGCGGTCCGGCCGCGGCGGTCTGATGCAATCGACTGCCCGCCGGAAGTGGTTGCCCGCGACGGATTTTGCCGGTGAGACGGCCCCAGCCGAGCGGGCTCCACACCACCGCGCCGACACCTTGATCGACACCGAGCGGCATCAGCTCCCATTCGTAATCGCGTCCGGCGAGCGAGTAGTAGACCTGGTGCGCGACATAGCGCGGGAAGCCGTTCTTGTCCGCGGCCGCAAGGGATTTCATCAGCTGCCAGCCCGCGAAATTGGATGCGCCGACATAGCGGATCTTGCCCGCGCGGACCAGATCATCCAGTGCCGCAAGGGTTTCCTCGACCGGGGTACCCGCATCGAAGGCGTGCAGCTGGAACAGATCGATGTATTCGGTGCCGAGCCGCCGCAGCGATCCCTCCACCGCGCCGATCAGCCTGGCCCGGCCGGTGCCCGCGTCATTCGGTCCGGGACCGGTGGGCAGACCCGCCTTGGCCGAGATCAGCACCCGGTCGCGACGACCCGAGAGGGCCTGGCCGAGCACTTCTTCCGACGCGCCGTCGGAGTAGACGTCGGCGGTATCGAACATGGTGACGCCCGCCTCCAGATTGATATCCACCAGCCTGCGGGCCTGCGCCACATCGGTATCGCCCCACGCGCTGAACAGTTCACCGCGCCCACCGAAGGTGCCCGCGCCGAAGCTCAACGCCGGAACCAGCAGACCTGACGCACCGAGCCGACGGTATTCCATGACCAACCTCTAACGGCACTACAGTTTCATTAACAAAACAGACAGTACACTCACCTGGACGCAAATGGAACTGGAGCCCCGTTATGACCTCGGACACCACCGCACCCGGTTCGATCCGCCCCGGCGGGCGCACCGCCCGCGTTCGCGAAGCGGTCCTGCACGCCGCCGGTGACCTGCTCGCCGAACGCGGCTACGCGCACCTGGATCTGGGCGAGGTCGCCGCCCGCGCCGAGGTCGGCAAGACCACCGTCTACCGCCGCTGGCGCACCCCCGCCGGACTGGTCGCCGATCTGCTCGTGGATATGGCGGAAACCTCACTGCCGCATAGCAATACGGGTTCACTACGCGGCGATCTGCTGGCCAATGCCCGCCTGGTGACCAAGACACTCACCGACCCCCGCCAGGGCCGCCTCTTCCGCGCCCTCATCGCCGCCGGAACCACCGACGACACGGCCGCCGCCGCCCTGCACGCCTTCTACGACACCCGCCTCACCGAATGGTCCCCCTGCGTCGACTACGCCGTCACCCGGGGCGAAATCCCACCCGGCACCGACCCGCGCGCAGTCCTGTCCGCAGTGTCCGCACCCCTCTACTACCGCCTGCTCACCAGCGCCGCACCCCCCGACGAAGCTGCCGCCACCGCCGCCGTGGCAGCGGCCGTAATCGCCGCGGAGGCAGGAGTTTTCACCGCCGAAGGCACCGATTCGCAACCCGTTCGTTAGCCGATTTCGAGCCGCTTTCCTCGCGAAAAGCCCTGGTAGCGAGGAGAATTGATAGATGAAGGGTGATCGCGTGGAGATCGTCGTCGATATGGGCGACGGAACCAGAAATTACGAAATAACAGCCAGCCGAGCGGGCCGCCGCGTGGAGGTGCGCATCGCGCGCGGCGTCGTCGAAGTCAGCGAGGTGACCCGCACCGGCACCTCGGTCCGAACCGCCAGGTTCATGGCGGGCCGGGTACTCGCACTCGTGGAGCACCCGGCCGACAATGCGCTACTTCCCGATGAATGAGCGCTGCCGCCCGATGAATGAGCGCTGCCGCCCGATGAACGAGCGCACCGCTCGATGCGCGATCGGCCTCAGGGCGCGATCATGAGCGGGCGGTGCGGGTGCAACTCCACCAGGGCCACCACATCGCCGTAGGGCACCGAGCCGTTGGCGAAACGGTGGGCCATGCGGGCCAGTTTGGTGCGCGCGCCGTATTTGATGCGCATGCCGTCCTGGATGCGGTGGGACAGGCCGGGATCGCCGACTATGCGTGCGGTGCCGTAGTGCTGGCGGGAGCCGATGGCGGGGCGGCCGCGCCAATCACCGGATTGGATGACCACCCGGGGGTCGCGGGCCAATTGCATGGCCTCCTCGCCGTAGGAGGAGAGCAGGAAGGCGAAGCGGCCGAATTCGGCGGGTACCACCAGGTGCGGGGTGGTGGCGATGACGCCCGGCTCGACGGCCCGGGTCACCACGACGCTCTTGGCGTCCCACCAGAGCGAGCCTTCGTACCAGGGACTGGGACTCGGGGGCGGAGTCTCGGTATGCGGGCGGGGTGCGACGGTCGATGCCGGATGCGTTGCCTTTACCACGTGAGCTCCAAACCTATTGTCCTGCAGTGCCTTTCAAACCCAATCCCGCTGGATTTCGGAAACAGCGCAGCCACTCCCCTGACCTGCGTTGTCCGGCGAGCGCCGCGATTGTCCCGGTTTCGAGGTTAGCCGCGTCCCCGGGCGCGTGCCATAAGACCTGGTCACACGTCCGGCGTGGCGGCTATGAGCGGAGGTCATGAGAAAAGGCAAGGAGGTTACGTCACTCTCTTGCCCCATTCAACATATAGCGCACCCCGGGGCTTGCGGCAAGACCCCATCGATGCCGCACAATCGTCGGCCGAAGCCAGTACCAGCGCAAATGATCGAGGGGACAGCACATGATCGACGTGATCGTGGCCGGGGGCGGACCGACCGGATTGATGGTGGCGAATGAACTACGACTGCACGGGGTGCGCACGGTCGTACTGGAGCGAGAGGCCGAGCCCACTGCGATCGTGCGCGCGATGGGAATCCACGCGCGCACCATCGAGATCATGGACCAGCGCGGGCTGCTGGATCGATTCCTGGCGCTCGGCACGCGGTATCCGCTCGGCGGCTTCTTCGCGGGCATTCCCGCACCGCAGCCGGGTCTGCTCGACACTTCGCACGACTATGTGCTGAGCATCATGCAGCCCGTCACCGAACGCCTGCTCGCCGAACGCGCCGCCGAACTCGGCGTCGAAATCCGGCGCGGCAGTGAGCTGATCGGATTCGACCAGGATGCCGAGGGCGTCGATATCGACCTCGCCGACGGCACCCGACTGCGCTCGCGCTATCTCATCGGCTGCGACGGCGGCCGCAGTACGGTGCGAAAACTGCTGGGCATCGGTTTTCCCGGCGAGCCCAGCCGGGTCGACACCCTGGTCGGCGAGGTCGAACTGACCGAACCGCCGGAAACACTGAATGCGATTGTGGCCGAGGTGCGCAAGACCCAGCGGCTGTTCGGTGCGATGCCGCTGGCCGACGGCGCGTACCGGGTGGTGGCTCCAGCCGCCGGGGTGGCCGAGGATCGCACCGTCTCGCCCACGCTGGATGAATTCCGGCGGCAGCTGCGCGCCACCGCGGGCACCGATTTCGGTGTGCACTCCCCGCGCTGGCTCTCCCGCTTCGGTGACGGCACCCGCCTCGCCGACGACTACCGCTCCGGCCGGGTGCTGCTGGCGGGCGATGCCGCGCACGTCCATCCGCCCATGGGCGGGCAGGGTCTCAATCTCGGGGTGCAGGACGCGTTCAATATCGGCTGGAAACTGGCCGCGGTCGTGAACGGCTGGGGCCCCGCGAATCTGCTGGACACCTACGCCGCCGAACGTCGGCCCGTCGCCGCCGATGTGCTCGAAAACACCCGCGCCCAAATGCAATTGATGTCCCTGGACCCGAATGCCCGTGCGCTGCGCCATCTCCTGACGAAGCTGATGACCATCGACGAGGTGAACCGCCGCCTGCTCGAGGGCATCATCGCCGTCGATATCCGCTACGACTTCGGCGTCGAAGACGATCTGATCGGCCGCCGCCTGCGCGATATCCCGCTGAAACGCGGCCGCCTCTACGACCTCATGCACACCGGCCGCGGCCTGCTGCTCGATCAAACCGGTCGCCTCACCGTCGACGGCTGGGCCGACCGCGTCGACCATATCGTCGATATCAGTGAGGAACTCGACGCCCCGGCCGTTCTGCTGCGCCCGGACGGACATGTGGCGTGGATCGGTGAAGATCAGCGAGATCTCCACGCCCACCTGCCGAAATGGTTCGGCGCGCCCGTCGATTGAGCCGTGTCCGGGTTGCCGTGTCGCCGAATGCGGGGCAGGCTCGAAGCTGCCCGACTTCACCTGGCTTTGCCGATATGGCGGAGAGGAGCATTGTGATGACCGATCGAATCGATGCCGTGCCCGAGGCCGATTATCTGGAGCAGCAGACCGAGGTGATCGAGCCGGACGCCGAGGTCACACCGCTCCCGGAGGATGATCTCGGCTGGACCGCCGATGAGGCGGATCTGGTGGAACAGTCCATCCCGGTCCCGCTGGACGACGACTACGAGGGGGCGGGCGCTACCGACGCCTGATCGACGTCATCCCGGCGACCCGTCATTCCGGCGGGGCCGCGCCGACGATCGATGAATCGCGTTGTGGCGGTGCGGACCCGCACCGCCACAACGGTTTTCAGCGTCTCAGGCGGAGATGCCCGCGCGCACGGTGGCATGCAGTTCACGCAGGCTGGAGCGTTCGGTGGCGACCTCGAGCACCCGGATGCCGTGCGCGTGACCGGTGAGCGCCTCGGCCAATTCGGCCGGGTCGACCTGGCGGTGCGGGACGCGGTAGGCGGCGCAGAGCGCGGCCAGGTCCATACCGTGCGGGGTGCCGAAGACCCGTTCGAAGACGCCCGCGTACTGCGGATCGCCCTGTTCCAGGAGTTCGAAGATGCCGCCGCCGTCGTCATTGGCGACCACGATGGTGAGGTCCTCGGGCCGCGGTTCGCCGGGTCCGACCAGCAGGCCGGAGGCGTCGTGCAGGAAGGTGAGATCGCCCATCAGCGCCACCGTGCGGCCGGGATGGGTCAGGGCCGCGCCGACGGCGGCCGAGACGGTGCCGTCGATGCCCGCGACCCCGCGGTTGGACAGCACGCGAATCCCGGTGCGCGGGTGCGAGACCAGTGCCGCGTCGCGCACCGGATTGGACGCACCGAGCAGCAGCTGATCACCCTCGTGCAGTGCGTCCAGTACGACGGCCGCGACATGCAACCCGGTCGGCTTCGGATGTCCGGCGAGTTCCGCGCGCACCACCGCGACGGCCCGCTCATTGAGATCGCGGCACTGTTCCAGCCATTCCGGACGCGGTGCGCCGGTGGTGACCGCCCGGGTGCCGGTGCCGACCACATTGCCCGACACATCGGGCCAGCGCGGGCCGGTGGTGAGCGCGAATACCGTCACCTCGGGATCGGCGAGCACCTTGGACACCTGCCGGTGCAGCGTCGGCCGCCCGGTGATGATGGCCTGTTTCGGCTTCAGCAGTCCCAGCGCCAGCGGATGCAGTGCGGGTCCGTGCATGGGCGCGGTCGGTTCGGCGACGGTCGGCAGCGCCGCGAGTTCGGGCCGATGCCCCGCGCCGTGACCGGAGATGACCACGGTGTCCAGGCTCAGATCGATATCGAGCGGGACATCCAGGGTGGCGTACTGCGTTGCGGTCCACGGCCTATCGCCGTCCCGGCCGAGCGGCAGTGGATCACCGGCGGCCATATCGGGTACCAGCGGTTCGCGCAGCGGGATATCGAAGTGCACGGGTCCGGCATTGCCGGAGCGGGTGCCGCGCGCGGCGGCGAGCACCCGGCACACCGCGGAGCGCCACACGCTGTTCTGCGTGGGGTAGAGCGGTTCACCGGCTTCGGCCTCGGCGAGTCCGAGGCTGATGGCGGCGCGCACCTGGCTGCCGAACAGCCCGAATTGTTCGACGGTCTGATTCGCGCCGGTGCCGAGCATCTCGTAGGGCCGGTTGGCGCTGAGCACGATCAGCGGCAGGCGCGCGTAGTTCGCTTCGAGTACCGCGGGGCCGAGGTTGGCGACGGCGGTGCCGGAGGTCATCACGACCGGAACCGGGCGGCCGCTGGACGAGGCGAGGCCGATGGCCAGGAATCCGGCGCTGCGCTCGTCGATGCGCATGTGCAGCCGGATCCGCCCGGCGGCGTCGGCGGCCTGTAATGCGAAGGCCAGTGGGGCATTTCGCGATCCCGGGCACAGGACCACGTCTCGGACTCCGCCGCGCGCGAGCTCGTCCACGATGACGTGCGCCTGTGCTGTCGAAGGATTCACCCTCCCAGCCTCTCAGACAGTCGAATTCCGCGCTGCGTCAGCCCGCTCACACCTGTCATCTATACTTAGGGTTTGCTAACCTAAGCTCATGTCGAAGCGACCCAAATACGTCAAGCCCGAGCACCGGGAGATCCTCACCGCACAGGTGCTCGCGAGCAAACGGATCAGCCCGAACTTCGTGCGCGTCACCCTGGGCGGCGACGGGCTGGCTGGCTTCACCGCCATGGGATTCGACCAGTGGTTCCGACTGTTCCTGCCGGGCCGCGACGGCAGCCTGAAACTCCCCACCTCCGCCAGCACGCTCGGCTGGTATGCGCAGTACCTCATGATGGGCAAGGAACATCGGCCGCTGGTGCGCAATTACACCGTGCGCGATTACCGCGCCGCGGGCTTCGGCGAATTCGGCAGCACCGCCGAGATCGATATCGACTTCTTCTCGCACGGCGATGACAGCCCGGCCTCGAACTGGGCGGGCGGCGCGACGCCCGGCGACAAAGTCGGATTGCTGGATGAGGGCATCACCTATCAGGCCCCAGAAAATACCAATTGGTCTCTTTTGGTGGGCGATGAAAGCGCGGTCCCCGGCATCGCGGGCATTCTGCGCTCCGCGCCCCGCGATCTGAAAGGCGCTGCCTACCTGGAGATCCCGAATCCGGAAGATGCCCAGGAATTCGACGCGCCCGAGGGCGTCGAGGTGCACTGGGTGATTCGCGCGGATTCGAATGCCGAAGTCGGCTCGGTGGTCGCGGAAGCGGTGCGCGGGCAGGAGATTCCCGCCACGGGCGTCTACGCCTTCGTCGCGGGCGAACAGAAACTGGCCTCCGGCCTGCGCCGCTACTGGGCGCAGGAACGCGGAATCCCCAAGGCGGACATCACCTTCACCGGCTACTGGCGGGTCGGCAAAGCCGCGGGGTGAGCCTGTCCGAGCTCGGCTCGGACAGCACTACCGATAACCGGGTTCGCGGCCCGAACACGGGCCGCGAACCGGTCGTTTGATCAACGGTTGATCAGGCGTGACGCTGGACCAGCGCGCCGACGCGCGGAAGCGCCTCGGCCACATGCTTCTTCGCCGAGGACCGCATGGAGTTGTAGACCTTGGTCAGCGCGGGACGCGAGGAGGCGGCCGCACGCTCATCGGTGACCGAGAGCAGCGCCTCGGAAACCTCGTCCTGCTTGGAAACCAGCAGGTCGGCGAACGAGCCGGCGCCGGAAGCCTGGTACTCGGACCAGAACGGCTCCAGGGACGCGACGAACTTCGGGATGAAGGACTCCAGCGCATCGCCGACGATGGTCGGGCTGACCTTCTTCACCGCGGCGTAGCCGCCCTTGACGGCCAGACCCGACGCGCCGCCCTTGTCCGACACCTCAGCATCCAGAACCTCTTTGGCGTCGGCCAGGAAGGCCGGACGCTTGGCGTCATCGAGCAGGGATTCAGACAGTGCTGCAACCACTTTCAGGTTCCTCCGGATAGTTTTTCGATGAACGAGCGCACAGAACTATACGCACCGATGTTCCCGCACACATGATGCAGACGCGCCTCGACTGCCAGGGCAGCTACTGCACTGTAAAGCCTCCGCAATCCCTTGGCAGCGTTTCACATTCGCACCATTCACTCGAACAAGCGACCACCTCCGGTGCCCCCGCAGGTTTTTCGGCGCCTTTCGTGGGTACCCCATCGCGCCGCACCGCATGTTCGCGATCGCGTAGCCAGCGAGTTTCGGGCGTACCCCGGAGTAACCGCCGATCGACCCGAAATAAGTTGTCACCTTGCGTTACGTCCATAGGGCCCCGCTATGTTCTTGAGGGTGACCTTCAATGAAGCGCTGTGGAAACCCGTCCCTGGATTCGAAGACCTCACCGACATCACGTACCACCGGCATGTGGAGCAGGGCACGGTCCGGATCGCGTTCGATCGGCCCGAGGTGCGCAATGCCTTCCGCCCGCACACCGTCGACGAGCTGTACCGCACGCTCGATCACGCGCGCATGACCTCCGATGTGGGCGCGGTGCTGCTCACCGGTAACGGCCCGAGCCCCAAGGACGGCGGCTGGGCCTTCTGCTCCGGCGGCGATCAGCGGATTCGCGGGCGCAGCGGCTACCAGTACGCCGAGGGCGAGACCGCCGACACCGTCGATCCGGCGCGCGCGGGGCGACTGCACATCCTCGAGGTGCAGCGGCTCATCCGCTTCATGCCGAAGGTGGTCATCGCGCTGGTGAACGGCTGGGCCGCGGGCGGCGGGCACAGCCTGCACGTCACCTGTGATCTCACCCTCGCCAGCCGCGAGCACGCCCGGTTCAAGCAGACCGACGCCGATGTGGGCTCGTTCGACGGCGGCTACGGCAGCGCGTACCTGGCGAAGATGGTGGGGCAGAAGCGGGCTCGCGAGATCTTCTTCCTGGGGCGGCCGTACACCGCCGAGGAGATGCATTTCATGGGCGCGGTCAACGAGGTCGTGGATCACGATCGGCTCGAGGATGTGGCGCTGGAATGGACCGGTGAGATCCTCGGCAAGTCACCGCAGGCGATCCGCATGCTCAAGTACGCGTTCAACCTCAGCGATGACGGTCTGGTCGGACAGCAGCTGTTCGCCGGTGAGGCCACCCGCCTGGCGTACATGACCGATGAGGCCGTCGAGGGCCGCGATTCGTTCCTGCAGAAGCGTGACCCGGACTGGTCCCCGTACCCGTACTACTTCTGACACTGTAGAAGCCATGGAGATCCTGAGCAGTCGCTTGATCCTGCGGCCCGCGGACTATCAGCGGACGCTGGAGTTCTACCGGGACACGCTCGGATTGGCGATTGCCCGGGAGTATCCGGGCGGCACCGTGTTCTTCGCGGGACAGGGCCTGCTCGAAGTCGCGGGGCACGGGCGCGGCGCGGGACCGGCGGGATTCGCGGGGGCGATCTGGTTGCAGGTGCGCGATTGTTCGGACGCCGCCGCCGAACTCGCGCTCGCGGGAGTCGCCATCGACCGCAAGCCGACTCGCGAACCGTGGGGCCTGATCGAAATGTGGGTGCGTGATCCGGATGACGTGCCGATAGTGCTGGTGGAGATCCCCGCCGACCATCCGATTCGCCGGGATGTTCGAAAGCCTTAGCACGCGAGTAACTGTGAGGCGTGTCGGGGGGCACCGGTTAACAACGGATGAATGCCGTAGCGCAAACTGAACGGTGTGTCTGCCGAACTGCTCGTTCTGCTGATCGTTGTTCTCACGGCCCTGGTATTCGACTTCACCAACGGATTCCACGACACCGCGAACGCGATGGCCACCTCGATCGCCACCGGTGCGCTCCCCCCTCGAACAGCCGTACTCCTTTCCGGCGGGCTCAATCTCGTGGGCGCCTTCCTGAGTGTCGCGGTCGCCGCGACGGTCGCCGAGGGCATTGTCGACCTCTCCGAAGTCAGCGGCCGGGCCCTGCTCGACATCGTCTTCGCGGGACTGGTCGGCGGCATTCTGTGGAATCTGTTCACCTGGCTGTTGGGTTTGCCGTCGAGTTCCTCGCACGCGCTGTTCGGCGGGCTCATCGGCGCGACCATCGCGGCGCTGGGCTGGGACGGCGTCATCTGGGCGGCGGGCAGCAAGGGCGTACTCGCCAAGATCATCATTCCGGCGCTGGCCGCACCCGTGGTCGCCGCGCTGGTCGCCGCGCTCGGCTCGTGGGCCGTGTACCGAATCACGCGCGGCAGCAATGAGAAGACCGTCGAGGGCGGATTCCGGTGGGGGCAGATCGGTTCCGCCTCGCTGGTCTCGCTCGCGCACGGCACCAATGACGCGCAGAAGACCATGGGCATCATCTTCCTGGCGTTGATCGCGCACGGTTCGGCCAAGGCCAGCGATCCGCTGCCGCTGTGGGTGATCGTGTCCTGCGCGGTCGCCATCGCCGCGGGCACCTGCCTGGGCGGCTGGCGCATCATCCGCACGCTCGGCAAGGGCCTGGTCGATATCGCGCCGCCGCAGGGCTTCGCGGCCGAATCCACCAGTGCGGCGATCATTCTCACCTCCGCGCACTTCGGCCTGCCGCTGTCCACCACGCAGACCGTGACCGGATCCATCCTGGGTTCGGGCATCGGACGGCCCGGCGCGGAAGTGCGCTGGGGCGTGCTCGGCCGCATGGTGGTGGCATGGGTGCTGACCCTGCCGCTGGCCGGTGTGGTCGGCGCGCTGTGCTGGGCCATCCTGAACGCCATCGGCGGCACCGCGGGCGTACTCGTGGTGTTCGCGCTGCTGCTCGCGGCGGCCGGAGCGATCTGGCGGCGCTCCAAGCGCACCGAGGTCAACTCGCACAACGTGAATGCCGACTGGAAGGCCGAGCACGCGGCGGCCGGACCCACCGGCGACGCCGCGCCGCCGAGCGCCGCGTTGCGCAGTGACGACACCGTCGGCAATGGAATCGGATAGGAGCGACGCCGTGCACACCTTCCTGTCCAATATCAGCGATCTGTGGCGGGTCACGCTGGCCGCCTTGGTCTTCGGGGCCGGACTGCCCGTCATCTTCGCGTTCGGCATTCGCTACCGCTCGCAACTGGACGACGGCGCGACCGGAGCGGCGCGCACCACCGCGGTCGCCATCTCCGCGCTCTGCTTCGCCGTGGTCATGATCGCGGTGGTGGTCGGTGTGCTCTTCATCGCACGCGGCTTCCTCGCGAGCCGGCTCGGCATCCATCTGCTCGGCGCCTGACGCCACGGGAAGAAAGGCACGCAGCTGACTACTCCGGAACAGCCGAACACCGATCCGGCGCGCACCCCGCCGCGCCAGAACGTGCTGCAAAAAGTCCTGGACTGGCTCAAAGCCGGGTATCCACAGGGCATTCCGCAGTCCGATTACGTGGCGCTGCTCGCGGTGCTGCACCGGCGGCTCACCGATTACGAAGTACACCTGGTCGTCGAGGAGCTGGTGAGCGAACGCGTCGCCACCGGCGAGATCGAACGCGCCGATATCGAGGCCGCCATTTCCCGAGTTGCCAAGGAACAACCCGGCGAGGACGATATCGCCCGAGTGGCCTCCCGGCTGGCAGCCGGTGGATGGCCACTGGCGACACCGACGTCCGACTGACCGACCGACCACCATCGACCCCCGGCCTCGGACCCCCACAGGTGCGCGGCCACCCCATCACATGACACGATCGCGAACGTGAGCAATACCCTCCGCACCCTCCCCATGCCCACCGGTGCATCGGTGGGCGATGTATTGCCGCACCTGCGGGAAGCCCTCGAGGGCAACGGCCCCGCCTGGCTACCCATACCCACCGCCGACCGCCGCGAGGCACAGCGGCTCAGCAGCAGCCTGCGGCCCGGCGAGGAGATCGACGACGAGGTGGCGCTGGTCGTCACCACCTCCGGCACCACCGGAATTCCCAAGGGCGCCATGCTCTCCGCCGCCGCGCTGCGCGCCAGCGGGGAGGCCACGCACACCCGCCTGGGCGGGCCCGGACAGTGGTTGCTGGCGCTGCCGACCCATCACATCGCGGGCATCCAGGTGCTGCTGCGCAGCATTCAGGCCGGGACCGAACCGGCCGTGCTCGATGTGTCCGGCGGCTTCCTGCCCGAGGGGCTGGCCGCGGCCATCGCCGGGATGCGCGGACCGCGCCGGTACACCTCGCTGGTGCCGACCCAGCTCATCAAGGCCCTGGACGAACCCGCCGCCACCGCGGCGCTGGCGCAGCTCGACGCCGTGCTCATCGGCGGCGCGGCCACCCCGAAACCGGTGCTGGAACGCGCTCGCGCGGCGGGCATCACCATCTTCCGCACCTACGGTATGAGCGAAACCTGCGGCGGCTGCGTCTACGAGGGAATCCCCTTGGACGGCACCGAGGTCCGCATCGAGGACGGCCGCGTCCTGCTCGGCGGCGCGACCCTGGCCAAGGGCTACCGCAATCAGCCCGACCATCCGGCCTTCGCCGAACCCGGCTGGTTCCGCACCGAGGACGCGGGCAGCTTCGAGGACGGCGTCCTCACCGTCACCGGGCGGCTCGACGAAGCCATCATGACCGGCGGGCTGCTGGTGCTGCCCCAGGTGGTCGAGGCGGTGCTGATCACCCATCCGGCCATCTCCGAATGCGTGGTCCTGGGCCTGCCCGATTCCCGCCTGGGTCAGCGCGTGGTCACCGCGATCGTCACCGCCCCCGGCGCGACCGCCCCCACCCTGGACGAACTCCGCGACCACGTGGTCGCCGAACTCGACGCCATCGCCGCCCCGCGCGAACTCGCTGTGCTGCAAGAACTCCCGATGCGCGGCGTCGGCAAACCCGACCGCGCCGCGCTCCGCGAGTATCTCCTCAGCACCTCCTCCAACTGACCGTCCCGTCGGGGGGTCTACGCCCCCGGGGCGGGCTCGGCGGGCTGGCCGAAGAGCGCGGGTATCGCGTTGGCGATCATCGGGGCCACACTCGCGGCGAGTTGGGTCAGACCGTCCATCGGTGCGATCGGCGGAACATCCTGTGGCGCTTTCAGATCGGCCGCCAGTTGCGGTGCCACCGGAGCGATGAAGTCGGCAACCGCCGGAATCAGTTGTGGCGGAACGGCCGCGGCGACTTCCGGTGGGACGCCCGCGGTGATGAGCGGCGACACCTCTGGTGCCTTCGGCGCGGGGGCGAGGTCCGCGATCGGGTTGCGCGCCACATCGCCCTGGAGTCGCAGGGTGTTGTAGGCGTTCACGCCCGAGATGATGCCGACCGGAACACCGATCGCGAGACTGCCGATGGTGCCGCCCATCGCGCCGAGCAGGGCCGCGCCGGTGAGGCAGCCGCCCGCGAATCCGGTGGCGGTGCCCGCGAGCGCCGCGGAGAAGGTGCCCGCCGTGCCCGCGCCGATTCCGCCTGCGAGACAACCGATGATGAGCCCGGTCATACCGCCGACCAGGCCGCCGACGCTGACCGCGAGACCGAACTGGGTGCCCACCGCGCTGTACGCGTCGTTGATGTCCTTCTGCCGCTGCACCGGATCGGGATTCGGCTTGGTCCCGGGTGCGGGCGGGGCGGCCGGGTCCGCCGCCGGATCGTCGATGAATCCGGTGATCGGGACGGTGGCCGGGGCCTTGCACACCGGATCCGGCAGGTCCGCCGCATTGCGGGGCAGCTTGTCGGCCGAGGGCAGCCGGGAGATGGGGACGGTGCCGACGGGGCAGGGCACCGCAGCGTTGGGCCACAACGCCATCGGCGAACCGAGCGTGAGCGTATTGCCCATGACGTAGCGGCCGTGCGCGTCCAGCACCTGGAAGTTGTTGAGCAGTTGCAACTCTCGTTCACCGCCGGGTCCCGGCTGCAATGGATCGGTTCCGGTGCCCGGCGCCTGCACGATCAGCGAGCCGATCGGCGTGGTCAGGTAGGCGGACATATCGGTGAGATCGCCGGTGTAGACCACACCCTGCATGAGCCCGACCGTCACCCGGGACATGCCTTCCCGGACCGCCTGCTCATGCGGTGTCAGATCGGCGGTATTGCCCGGCAGCGGCGGCGGGATCTCCCGCCCGAACGGCACATGATGCAGCGTGCTGCGGTCCTCGCCGAGGATCAGATTCCCCGAATGATCGCGCAGCTGATAGTGATTGTTGCCGATCAGGCTGACCGCCACGTCCGGGCCGTAGATGGTCGACAGCCGCCGATAGGCGTTGCTGCGCAGGTACACATCCCCGGTGAGCTGCATATCGTTCTCACCGCACAGCGGATCCCGCGGCGGGATCGGCGCGAGCGGGTCATCGGCGTCCGGCGTCGGCGGGCAGGTCAGCAGCAGCTGGTTCGAGCCCGGATCGTCCGCTTGCGCGGCATGCGAATCCGGGGCGTCCACCGCGAGCGGCGTGGCATGCGCGGTGACGGTGGTCACGACCGCGGTCAGCGCGGCCAGGGCCGTGGTCAGGGCGACGGGAACGACTCTCAACGGAACCTCGCAATCCATACGCACGGGACGAACCGGGAACGAAAAGCAGGTCGAGCAAGAACGTGTGGCCAGGCTAACAAGCGCGGGTCCGAATGCCTGGGAACGCGCGGCGGCGGTGACGAATGCGCTGCTCATGAGGGTCACCGCAGGCTCGAGCGGGTCTCGCCACGCCAGCTTGCGCGCTCGCGCGACCGGCTTGCGTGAGTGCCGTCACCGGCTTGCGTCGGCGCGCAATCGTCATGCAAGGGGCGTGTAAGTCCGGGTCCGCAGAGTATGGGTCATGACTTCATACACACCTGCTGAGGCACTCGCCATCGAGGCGAATGACCTGGTCAAGATCTTCGGGGAGCAGCGGGCTGTCGACGGCGTGAGCCTGGCGGTTCCGCGCGGCGCGGTGTACGGCGTACTCGGCCCGAACGGCGCCGGGAAGACCACCACCATTCGCATGCTCGCCACCCTGCTGAAGCCCGATGGCGGCAGCGCCCGCATCTTCGGCCGCGATGTGCTGACCGAACCCACCGCGGTCCGCTCGCTGATCGGCGTGACCGGGCAGTACGCCTCGGTCGACGAAAAGCTCACGGCCACCGAGAATCTCATTATCTTTTCGCGGCTGCTCGGCCTGTCCAAGGCCGACTCCCGGCGCAAGGCCGCCGAACTGCTGGAGGAGTTCGGACTCGAGGAGGCCGCCAACAAGGCCCTGGAGAACTTCTCCGGCGGTATGCGGCGTCGACTCGATCTGGCCGCCAGCCTGATCTCCACCCCGCCGCTGCTGTTCCTGGACGAGCCGACCACCGGTCTGGACCCGCGCACCCGCGCCCAGATGTGGGAGACCATCCGCCGCCTGGTGCGTGAGGGCTCGACCGTACTGCTCACCACGCAGTACCTGGACGAGGCCGATCAACTGGCCGACCGGATCGCGGTCATCGATCGCGGCAAGGTCATCGCCGACGGCACCTCCGACGAATTGAAGGGCTCGGTCGGCCTGTCCGCGCTGCAGCTCACCCTGGAGGACCGCGGCCGCATCGATGAGGCCCGCGCCCTGGTCTCGGAGTACCTGTCCCGCGCCGAGGGCAAGACCGTCGAGGCGACCGTCTCCCCCGAGGCGGGCCGCATCACCGCACCGCTGCCCGATCCCGCCATCACCACCGACATCCTGATCCGGTTGCGCGAGCACGACATTCGGGTCGAAGAAATCAATGTCAGCAAGCCCAGCCTGGACGAGGTGTTCTTCGCGCTCACCGGACACGGTGCCGAAGACGACTCCGCCGATACCGAAAAGAGCGCGGCATGACCACCACACTCACCTCGCCGGACCTGACCAAACAGGTCGCCCCGGCCCCGATTCCCGATGTCAGCAATCACATCAGCCTCAAGAAGACCGCGCAGAACTCGCTGACCATGGCGTACCGCGGCCTGCTGAAGATCCGGCACAATCCGGAGCAGCTGTTCGACGTCACCGTGCAGCCGATCCTGTTCACCGCGCTGTTCGCCTACATTTTCGGCGGCTCGATCGGCGGCAGCGTCTCGGGTTATCTGCCGCTGCTCATTCCCGGCATTCTGGTGCAGACGGTGGTGCTGACCTCGGTCGCCACCGGCACCCAGCTGCGTGAGGATATGGACAAGGGCGTCTTCGATCGCTTCAAATCCCTTCCCATCGCCCGTATTTCGGCGCTGGCGGGCGCACTGCTGGCCGATATGGTGCGCTACGGTCTGGCGACCACGCTCACCGTGATCGTCGGTCTCGCGCTCGGCTACCGTCCCGAGGGCGGCGTGCTCGGTGTCGTGGCGGCCGGACTGGTCGTGGTGTTCTGCTCCTTCGCCATCAGCTGGATCTGGGCGCTGGTCGGCGTCACCGGTAAGAGCGCGGCCTCGGTGCAGGGCATCTCGATGATGATCATGTTCCCGCTGACCTTCATGGGCGGCACCTTCGCACCGGTCGACAAGATGCCGGGCTGGTTGCAGGGCATCAACAAGGCCAACCCGATCTACTACATGTGCAATACCGCCCGCGAGCTCATGAACGGGACCGGCGTCACCGCCAACCTGGCGTGGTCGCTCATCGGCGGCGTCGTGGTGATCATCGTGTTCGCCCCGCTCGCACTGCGCGCCTACATGCGGCACGCATAACCCGAAGCACGCCGAATGCCCGTCCGCCGAATCCCCGGTGGGCGGGCATTTTGCCGTGCCCGCGAGTTCGGCTGTTATGGTCGGGGCGGTGAATTCCCATCCTGCCCCGCACAGCCGGAAGTCATTCCGGCTGTCGTGTGCTGCGCTGCTGATGGGCCTTTTCGCCATTGTCGGATTGCTCGCCGCGGTCGCGGATTGGGGTTCGACACAACAGGTTTCGGTACAGGCGGCGGTAGCGCCCGCCGATACCGCGACGACCATTCACTCGCCCTTCTGCGAGCGCCGGGATCAACAGGGTTCGGACCCGATCGGCCAGGTCGCCGCACCACCGCGTGCCGCGGCGGATCAGCTGCTCACGCCGGTATTCGCGGTGATCCCGGAACTCCCCGCCACCCAGTGGCTTTCCTATGACATCCAGCCGCGCGGGCCGACGCTGCCCGTGACATCCCCCCATCTGACGACGGTGCTGATCATTTAGGAGACCCGGCGTACAGCCATGTCTTCCAGCACATTTCACATCGATCAGGACCCGAGTCGTCCAGGGGTATTCGCATGTCCAAAACTCGTAAGAAGCGTCCGAGCGGCAATAGGAAGATGTTCGCCGGGCTCGCATTGTTCGCGGCGGCCTGCCTGCTCGCCATCGCCGGTTTCCAAATGCTCGGCGGCGAAAAGAAATCCACGCCGGAAGCGGCCACCGCCACCACCAATCCCATGTTCGCCGAACTCGCGAAACTGGCGCGCCGCGATGCGAGCGATCCGCTCGCACTCGGCCGTGCCGACGCCCCCGTGGTGATGATCGAGTACTCGGATTTCCAGTGCTCGTTCTGCCGCACCTTCGGCCGCACCATCGAACCGAAGCTCATCGCGAAATATGTGGATCAGGGTGTGCTGCGCATCGAATGGCGCAATTTCCCCATCTTCGGCGCGGAATCGGAGAACGCGGCCCGTGCCGCGTGGGCGGCCGCCCAGCAGGGCAGATTCTGGGAATTCCACAACACCGTGCAGGCGAACGCGCCCGAGAAGAAGAACACCGGCGTGCTGACCCCGAACCGGCTGGCCGAATTCGCCGAACAGGCGGGCGTACCGGATATCGCGAAGTTCCGCGCGGATCAGGACTCCCCCGCCGCCACCGCGGCCGTCCAGCGCGATGCCGCCGAAGCGTATTCGCTCGGCGCGTCCTCCACACCGACCTTCCTGGTCAACGGCCGCCCGGTGCTCGGCGCGCAACCCATCGAACAGTTCTCCGCCGTGATCGAGGCGGCAGCGAATATCGCGTCGGGGAACGCGGAATGAGCGGCACCGTAGGCTTTTTCGCGGCCTTCCTGGGCGGCCTGCTGGCACTGCTGAGCCCGTGCAGCGCACTGCTGCTGCCGAGCTTCTTCGCGTACTCGTTCACCTCGAGCGGCAGACTGCTGGCTCGCACCGGCATGTTCTATCTGGGCCTGGCCACCACGCTGGTACCGCTCGGCATCGCGGGATCGTTTGCGGGACAACTGTTCTCGAACAATCGCGAACTGCTCATCACCATCGGCGGCTGGACCATCATCGGTCTGGGCGTGCTGCAGATCCTCGGGCGCGGTTTCAGTTTCGGCTTCGCCCAGCGTGCGGCGGCGAAACAGGGCCGCCCCGAACGATCCGGTGCGGTGTATCTGCTCGGCCTGGTCTACGGCCTGGCCGGATTCTGCGCCGGGCCGATTCTCGGTTCCATTCTGGCGGTGGCCGCGGTCGGCGGCTCACCGGTCGAGGGCGGTCTGCTACTGGCGGTCTACGCGCTCGGCATGGCGGCCCCGCTGTTCGCGTTGGCGGCGTGCTGGGACCGTTTCGATCTGGGTCGGCGGAAGTGGTTGCGCGGCAGGTCATTCAGCATCGGAAAATTGGAATTGCACACCACCGCACTGATTTCCGGACTGTTCTTCATTCTGCTGGGCACCGTATTCCTGCTCTTCGACGGCACCTCGGGTCTGCCGGGCCTGCTGGGCGCGGAAACCGAATTCCACCTGGAAGCGGCGGTGCAGCGCCTGGGTCGAGCGGTGTCCGACACCACCGTGCTGCTGATCCTGGGCGCGGGCGCGTTGGGTCTGATCGGCTGGCGGCTGCTACGCACACAGGAGCCGACCGGCACCGCCGAGCAAGCTCCGGAATTCGCCGAGAAAGACTGACCTGCAAGGACATTCGGCCCGCGCAGCACGCTCGCGGGCCGAATGACCGGGCCGACACCGCGCCCGCGATACCGCCGACCGGGCGCACCGGCCGCGCGAATCAGCGGTTTTCGTGTACCTCGCGCATCAATTCCATGATCCGCTCCGAGGCACCGCGCCGATTCCAGCGGGTCGCCGCACGCGTCGCCGCTTCGAGGCGTTCCGCGCCCACCGCGGGCAGGTTCAGCTCGATGTGCCGCCGCCAGTGCATGGACGGATAGTCCTGCCGCGCGAAGACTTTCGGCGCGAGCACGAGAATCTCCAGCCCCCGGTCGAGATCGCGCCCGGACGTGAGTAGATAGCTGCCGACGGCCGTGGCGACGGCGCCGATCTGCGGCAGATCCCAGAACTGCCCGAGCTTGAGCACGGCCAATCCGACCAACTGCGCTACCAATTCGTCGATCTCGGCCAGATGCCCGTGCAATACGTGCGCGTCGATCACCGCCGAGGCCACCATGAGATCGCCGGGACCGGGTGCGACCGCGCCGTGCGGCCAGGCCATCAACCGCAGGGCCTGCCGGAAGCGGGCCAATCCGGTATCGATATCGCCCTCGGCCAGTTCGAGTTCCGCCAGCCCGGCGGTCACGGTGGCGCGCCGGTGATTCGGCGGCACGTCGACGTGCACCACGGCCGGATCGATACCCGCGCCGGGCAGCAGTGGCGCGAGTTCCCGCCGCGCCTGGTCGAGCTGTCCGGTGCCGGTCAGCGAGACCGCCAGATAGCTGCGGATCTCCACACTCTCGTCATAGGCGCGCAGCGTGGTGAGCAGTTCGGCGGCGCGCCGGTAGTACTCCACCGAATCGGTGTAGCGCGCGGACTGCGCGTACATGCCGCCCAGGTGCTGGCACACCATGGCGGTGCCCCACAGATCGTCCTGCGCACCGGTTGTCAAGGCGCGCACCGCATCTCGGATGGAGCCGTATACATCGCCGGAGTTCTCCCGGACATTGGCGCGGAACAGCAGCGCCACCACCCGGGTGTGCGCGTCCGGCGAATGCGTGCCCTCGCAGAATTTCCGGCCCAGCTGCACACCGTTCCTGGTCAGCGCCGCCAGTTCGCCGAGGAAACGGAAGGCCGGGCTGAGCGGACCTCCGCTGCGCAGCAGTCGCCGTACCCGGGTGCGCACGCGCATGACATCGCGATTGCCCTCACCGCCCAGGAACATCATGTGCAGGCCCAGAATGAGCTGCCCGAACATCTGCAGATCGGCTTCCTCCGCGCCGAGCGCGCCGGTGCGCAGCGGCATGGTCGCCATGCGGGAGGACCAGCTCATCAGTTCCAGGTGCGCGCCGCGCATCATCCACAGCATGGCAAGGACCGGGTACACAGCGTGCGCGGTCGCGGTGTCACCGCGGTCGACGGCGTACCGCAGCACCGCGTTCAGGTTGTCGGCCTCGGCGGCGACGCCGAGCACCACCGCCACCTGATCGTCGCCGTGATACCGGCGCGCCGAGAGGAGCGCGAATTCCCTTGCCCAGCAGGCCATCCGGTCCATCACCAGATCGGCGTCCCCGGTGACGGCGAACTGTTCCTCACCGTATTCGCGCACCGTCTCCAACATGCGGTAGCGGGTGCCGTCGTATTCGGGATCATCGGATTCCAGCACGGTGAGCAAGGATTGGCCCACCAGACCGTCGACAGCGGCCGCGGCATCGGTGATATCGGATCCGGCGAGCACGATCTCGGCCGCGGCCAGCGTGAATCCTGCCGGGAATCGGCACAGTCGGCGCAGTGCGGCGCGCTGTTCCCCGTCGAGCAGGTTCCAGCTCCACTCGATTACCGCGTGCAGGGTGCGATGCCGTTCCGGGGAACTGCGATCACCGCTGCGCAACAGCGCGAAACGGTGATCGAGCCGGGACTCGATCTCCTCCACGCTCATGGTGCGGGTGCGCGCGGCGGCGAGTTCGATGGCCAGCGGCAGACCGTCCAGGGTGCGGCACAGTCGCGCCACCACCTCCGGATCCAAGCGCACCGACGGCCGCACCGCGCGCGCCCGCGCGATGAACAGTTCGGTGGCCGGTGAACCCTGCGCGTCGATGGTCAAGGGCGGCAAAGGGTATACCGTTTCCGCCGTGATCTGCAGTGGCGCGCGACTGGTGGTGAGCACCGTCAGCTGATCGCTGGCCCCCACCAGATCGGCGACCAGTTCGGCGACCGCGTCCACCAGATGTTCGCAATTGTCGAGAATCAGCAGGATGGGCCGCGCGGACAGCGCCTCGCGCAATCGCTGCCCCAGATCCCGGGTGCGTGTGGCCCGCAGAATATTGGTGTCGCGGCTGAACTCGCCCACCCCGAGCGTGGTCGCGATGGCGGCCTCGATCTCCACCCGGGTCTCGGCTTCCCCTGCCGGATCCGCGCGCAGCGATGCCAATTCGACCAGCGCCACCGTGCATTCGTGTGCAACGCGCGCGCCGAGCTCATTGGCGACCCGGGTCTTGCCAGTGCCTCCCGGACCGAGCACCGTGGTCACCCGCGACGTGCGCAGCAGTCCTTCCAGCGCATCGATATCGGCTTCGCGCCCGAGCAGCGGATTCGGCGCGGCCCGCAATCCGATCCCCACCCCGGCGCCGTCACCGGCATCGCGCGTTCCAGCCGCGTGCTGTGCCGCGGCCATCCGCCGCAGACTCTGCGCCGAACCCCAGCCCGCGCCGGAGTCGCTCGAACCATGCCCGACGGGATTCGGCTGAAGGCTTCGATCCGTTCCGATTCCCGGCCGCTCGTCCGTCGAATAACGTTGCCCGGCAGGGTTATTCGCACCGGAACCGTAGTTGTTCGAGCCCGGCGAACCACTACCCGACCCGGGTGATTGCGCTCCAGGTAGCGGTTCGCCGCGGAGCAGGGCGGTGTTCATGGCGGTGAGTGCGGGGCCCGGGTCCGCGCCGAGTTGATCGACCAAACGGGTTCGGAGGGAGGCGAATACGTCCAGGGCTTCGTTGGTGCGCCCGGCGGCGGCGAGCAGGCGCATGAGGGTGCCGTGCGCGGGTTCGTCGAAAGGTTGTGCGGCGGCCGCGGATCGGGCCAGCTCGAGGGCTCCGGCCAGATCGCCGACGGCTTCGCGGGCGGCGAGTTCGAGGGTGTCCAGGCCGTGACGGCGGGCGGTGGCGAGTTCGGTGAGTTCGTCCGCGACCGATCCGGCGGGCAGATCGGCGGCCGGATCACCGCGCCAGAGCGTGCGGGCCTCGGCGATCAGAGCCAGGCAGTGGGTGTCGTCGCCGCGCGTATGCGCCTGGCGCGCTTGGTTTTCCAGCTGCTGAGCCAGGGTCAGGTCGACCTGATCGGAGCGCAACACCAGGCGGTATCCGGCGGGGCCGATCTCCAGCGCGCCCTCGGGCAGGGTGGAACGCAACCGCGAGACCTGGGTGTGCAGCGCGTTCATCGGGGCGCGCGGCGGATCCTCACCCCAGACGTCGTCGATCAGGGCCTGCGCGCTGCGGCTGCGACCGGGATGCGTGGCCAGGGCCGCGACCAGCAGGCGCGCCCGGGCTCCGGGTACGGGTGCGAGCCCGCCGTCGCGACGTACGGCGACCTCGCCCAGCAGGGCCAGCAGGACCGTGTCGCTCGCGGGTGCCGGCCGGGTACTCCCGGCGCCGTTGGCACTGCCTGTTTCCGAAAACATTCCTTGCCAATCCTAGGTGAGCGACGCGGAGGACGCCCGATTCACCGGATCCGTCGGTGCGGTCCCCTACGCTGGCGATCATGGCCGCATTCGACATCCACCGGGAAACGGTCATCAAGGCCGATCCCGCCCGGATCCAAGCACTCGTCGACGACTTCCACCAGTGGCAGCAGTGGTCACCGTGGGAGGGTTTGGATCCGGCCATGGAACGCACGTACAGCGGGGCCGATCGCGGTATCGGCGCCCGGTATTTCTGGAGTGGCAACCGCAAGGCGGGCCGCGGCGATATGGAGATCACCTCGGTCACCTCGCAGGCCATCGGCATTCGATTGAATTTCGAGAAGCCGATCCGGAACACCAATCAGGTCACCTTCGAATTCATCGCGCAACCCGAGGGCACCGCCGTCAGCTGGCGGATGACCGGTGAGCGCAGCGGCCTGATGGCGTTCATGGCCAAGCTCATGCCGATGGATTCCATGATCGGCAAGGACTTCGAGAAGGGCCTCGCGCAATTGAAGGCCGCCGCGGAAGCCTGAGCACGGCCCGCCGTGGAAGCCTGAGCGCGGCCCGCCGCGGAACCATGAGCGCGCCCCGCCCGACACGCTGACGGGTGCGGCCGGAACCCTCGCACTAGGCTGCGATACATGGCTACAGCAGCACAGTGGATCGAGGGCGCTCGGCCGCGCACTCTGCCGAACGCGATCGCTCCGGTCCTGGCGGGCACGGGGGCCGCCGCCTCGATCGACGGGGCGGTGTGGTGGAAAGCGGTGCTGTGCCTGCTGCTTTCGCTGTCCCTCATCATCGGCGTGAACTACGCCAACGACTATTCCGACGGTATTCGCGGCACCGATGACGAGCGGGTCGGGCCGCTGCGCCTGGTCGGCTCCAAATTGGCGTCGCCCCAGGCGGTCCGCAATGCCGCCATCGGCTGCCTGGTCCTGGGCGCTGTGATCGGCTTGATCCTGGTCCTGACCAGCGCCTGGTGGCTGCTGATCGTGGGCGCGGCCTGCCTGGCCGGGGCCTGGTTCTACACCGGCGGCCGAAATCCTTACGGCTACAGCGGTTTCGGTGAGATCGCGGTCTTCGTGTTCTTCGGCCTGGTCGCGGTGCTCGGCACCCAGTTCGTACAGGCCGGACGCGTCGATTGGGCCGGATTGGCCTGTGCGGTCGCGGTGGGCGCGTTCTCCAGCGCGGTGCTGGTCACCAATAATCTGCGCGATATCCCGACCGATTCGGTCACCGGTAAGACCACGCTCGCGGTGCGCCTGGGCGATACCCGTACGCGCACACTGCATATCGTGCTGTTGGCGGTCCCGTTCCTGGCCACGCTGGCATTGGCCGCGCGCACCCCGTGGGCGCTGGCCGGTCTGCTCGCGCTGCCGCTGGCGATCAAGGCCAATGAGCCGGTCCGCACCGGCAAGAACGGGCCGGGACTCATTCCCGCCCTTGCCGGTACGGGCCTGGCGCTGTTGATCTGGTCGGTCGTGACCGGACTGGCGCTGGCCTTCGGCTGAGTCGTTCAGTCCTCGTCGGGGACGAGCACGCCGAGCACCCAGTTCACCAGTGTGATGATGATGGCGCCCCAGAACGCGGCCCAGAATCCGTTCACATGCAGCTGGTAATCGGTGTGCTCGGTGATCTTCGAGGTCAGCCACAGCATGAGCGCGTTGACGATCAGCAGGAAGAGCCCGAGCGTCAACACCACCAGCGGCAGTGACAGCAGTTTCACCAGCGGCTTCACCAGCGCGTTCACGATGGTGAAGATGACCGTGATCACCGCGATGACGAGGATCTTGTCGGTGGTCGTGGCCGGATCGTCGGGACCGTGGATCTCGATTCCGCCGACCCATACGGACGCGAGCCAGATGGCCACACCGTTGATCAGCAGACGTAGCAGGAGCGTCATGCCCCGATCGTAGGGCGCGAACGCGTCGGAGGGTGATCTTCACACGCGTTCGCACCCCGTCCGCCTCAGGCCGCGTGATCGAGGTAGTCGCCGACGGCGGCGCGCAGCGTCTTGGTCGCGGTCTCGTCGCCGAGCAGTCGCCGCGTCGCGGCATTGGGGGCGCGCAGGATGCCGAGCAGAATGTGCCCGGCCTCGATGCGATCGTCACCCCGGGTGAGCGCCTCGCGCAGGGACAGCTCCAATACTTTCTTGGCGTCCCGGTCGAAGGGGATGTGCCCGTTGGCGATTCCCCAGCCGCGCATGCGCCCGCGCCTGGGTTCCTCCACCGGGACCGCCCGTTCGAGCGCGTCCTCGCCGAAGGTGGCCTCCAGGCTTTCCCGCACGGCGTCGAGATCGATGCCGATGGAGCGCAGCGCGGCCGCGTCCTCTTCACCGAGGGGTTCGGTGGTTCGCTTGCGCGCCAGCGCTTCTCGCACGCCTTCGGCGGTGTAGCCGTGATCGGCGAGCACCTGTTTGAGCCCCGCGTCCGGGCTGACCAGCAGCCCGAGCAGCACATGCTCCATTTCGACGGCTGGCGAACGCAGTTCGCGTGCTTCCTCCTGCGCGATGACGATCGCGTATTTGGCCGCCTTGTCGAATCGTTCGAACATCAGCGGATACCGCCCTTCCGGTTGTACTTCTGGTGGACCGCCTGCCTGCTGACCTCGAGCGAGTCGGCGATGGCCTGCCAGGACCAGCCCTGCTTGCGGGCATTGGTGACCTGGATGGCCTCGAGTCGCTCGAGCAGCCGGCGCAGGGCGAGGACCGCGCGGAGTCCGACCTGCGGGTCGGGGCTGCCGGCGGCGGCCGCCAGAGTCGTTGCTTCACTCATGACGTCAATTTACGTTGACGTCGCGAGCGTGTCAACGAAAATTGACACGACCGGAAACCGGGGCGACCCGGCGCGACTTCAGATTTGTTGTTGTTTCAAACTGGGGCGAAAACGGGATACCGCCCCACCCTAGTAAGGTCACCCTAAGTAATGAATGGAGTACCCACGTTCGGCGAGTACATTCGCCAGCGCCGGACAATCGCGAACCTCACCCGCCCGCAACTGGCATGGCTCGCCAACCTGTCCGTGCCCTATCTGACCAAGATCGAGGGCGGCGCGAATCCCTCCCGCCGCGTCATCGAATCCCTCGGCACCGCACTGGAACTGCGGGCCGTCGAGTTCGAATACGCGCTCACCCTGGCCGAGGGGCCGTTCCCGCGTGGCACCCCGGATCATCCGACCGCCACCGATCTGGAGTACCTGCACCTGCTCAACCCCAAGATCGCGGCGTACATCTCCGGCACCCTGGACGTGCTGGCCGTGAATGCCGCGCACGCGGAGACCTTCCCGCAGCTCGACCCCGGCACCAACTACGTGGAATGGCTACTGCTGAATCCGGTGGCCCGGACCGTACTGGTCGATTGGGAGAGCGAGACGCGGCAGACCCTCGGCATGTTCCGCATGCTGCTCGCCCGGCATGGCCCCGATCAGCACACTTCGCGGATTATCGAGAACTGCACGGCGAGTCCGGAGTTCGAGGCCATGTGGCGCGATGAGAGTCTGTCCAGTGAGCGACGCGATCGCAGCAAGGTGGTGCGCGATCCGAAAACCCTCGCCATCACCGAGTTGCGAATGAACATCTGGCGCACCTCCTCGACCCTGCAGTCCTGGATGTTGGTGGTCGGCGCGGGGGTCGATCAACCCATGGCGGTCACTCGTCCAGTGCTGCGCGAAATGCCAAAAGCGTCAAGGGCTATTAACGCCGATGAGACGCGGGAGTTATCCCCCGAACGACCGAACATGAATGCTTCACTTCGCGAGCAAGCACCAACCCAACCGTTACAGCAAATCATCAGCAATCAATCGGAGGGGTGAGCGGCCCTTCTCAGCCGAGCCCTGTGCGGTGCGAAAACTAGCCCGACCAAGTACCGGTGGCGATGAATCGATCGATGATCGCGGTCGGTTCGTCCAGGCTCAGCCCTTGACCGGCAACCCACGCGTCATTGAAATAGGTTCCGGCATAACGGTCCCCGCCATCACAGAGCAGAGTGACCACACTGCCGGTGCGACCGGCCGCGATCATGTCGGCAATCAGGGCAAACGCACCCCACAGATTGGTGCCGGTGGATCCGCCGACCCGGCGGCCGAGCACCCGGCTCGCATGCCGCGCGGCCGCGATGGAACCCGCGTCCGGCACCTCGAGCATGCAGTCCACGACCTGGCCGACGAAGGACGGCTCCACCCGCGGGCGGCCGATCCCCTCGATCCGGGAACCCATCCCGGTCTGATAACCCGCGTCGGAGAGCTCATAGCCGCCGTAGAAGGCCGAATTCTCCGGATCGACCACGGCCAGTTTGGTGGCGTGGCGGCGATACCGGATATAGCGGCCGATGGTCGCGCTGGTGCCGCCCGTGCCCGCGCCGACCACGATCCACTCCGGCACCGGATGCGTCTCCAGAGCCAGCTGCTGGAAGATCGATTCGGCGATGTTGTTATTGCCGCGCCAGTCCGTCGCCCGCTCGGCGTGCGTGAACTGGTCCATATAGTGGCCGTCGCACTCGCGCGCCAAACGCGCTGCCTCGGTATAGATTTCGGGGCCTTTTTCGACCAGGTGGCTGCGGCCGCCCTGCGCCTCGATGAGCGCGATCTTCTCCGGCGAGGTGGTGGCGGGCATGACCGCCACGAAGTCCAGGCCCAGCAGTTTCGCGAAGTACGCCTCGCTGATGGCGGTCGAACCGGACGAGGCCTCCACCACCGTGGTGCCCTCGCTGATCCAGCCATTGCAGATGGCATACAGGAACAGCGATCTCGCCAGCCGATGCTTGAGACTGCCGGTGATATGGGTGGATTCGTCCTTGAGGTACAGCTGCACGCCCCATTCGGCGGGCAGTGGATAGCGCAGCAGATGGGTATCGGCGCTGCGCTGGGCGTCCGCGTCGATCAGCCGGACCGCGTTGTCGACCCAGTCGCGGGGCGCCGAGCGATCGCAGCGTTTCACTGGTCTTCGCCGCGTAGTCGCGTCATGAGCTGTTCGCGATCACTGCGCCGCTTGGCGTCCACGGCGGCGATGTCCTTGTTCACCTGCGTCCGCAGCTTCTTGAACAGCAGCAGCGACAGCGGCATGGCGATGAGCAGCGCGAACAGCGCGGCCACGATGAGCGGGATGTCGACCTTCACGATGGCGGCCACGCCCAGGATGATCGCGGCGATGACGACGACCAGGCCGAGCCGGGCGACGGTGTAGAGGGCCAGATGTTTGGCCAGCCGGCGGCCCGCGCTCTCCGGTGGGGTTGCGTCACTCACGCTGACAGCCTAGGTGACGGGGATTCGGGCATATGCGGTGCCCTCCGCCCGAATGTCGCTGGATATTCGCTACTCCGGAGTAGTCAGTGACCGCGAACACAGTACGGATATCCGTTTTGTCTATTACTTCCCCTTTACCAAATCGAGACTGTTCGAACACTCGGGGGGTGCAGTGCAACGATGTCGCTACTGATGAGGGATCTGACAAAACGGAAAGGTTTGCGAATGACTGCGTTCACCGCGGCGAGCCGCGTAATGGGTTCCGTCAACAGCCAGGACACCCTGCTCACCCCCGGCCAGGTAGCAGCAATGTTCCATGTCGATCCGAAGACCGTTACCCGGTGGGCTCATGCGGGACGGCTCGGCTCATTGCGGACTCCGGGCGGTCACCGCCGGTTCCGCGAAAGCGAAGTTCTGCAGCTTCTCCGGTCTCTCACCACCGAGGCGACCCGCGTCTAACCCCTATTTACCGTTTCCGCGGTGCCGCGGGTACGGACACGGATTACCCTCGTTGGCAGGAGGTGAGCGACGTGACGTACCTGTTGGCACTGATCGCGGTAGTGGCCGTCGCGATGTTGTGCTGGAAAGCTTTCGGCCCCCAGCGACCGGCCCGCACCGGCACAGCATCGGCACCACGCAACCGCATCATCGGTCCCGATGACGATCCCGATTTTCTCTGGCGGTTATCCCGCCAGCACCGGGACGGCGAACCCGGTTCTCCCGATCACTGATGTTTTCGAGGTCCGGTCGGCATTCTTCTAGCAAACCGACCGGCCTCTTTTTCCGAGCGCATACTGGTGTCACCCGACGCGACCGGAAGGTGCCCCATGGACAAGGAAGAGAACCTCTCACAGGACGCACGCCGCAAGCAGGGCGACACCCATGCCGCCGAACGCCGTGAGCAACGCCGCGAAGTCGACGACGCCCGCCTGGCCTCCGGCACCGGCCCGCCCCCCGATCCCCTGCTCGAACCGATGCAGGCCAAGGTCGCGGAGAACAATCACACCGACAACCACAAATGGGACCGCGCCCGCGCCAAGGAAGCCACCGCCGAAGCGGTGAAACTGGCCAACGCCGACCTCGGCGACACCGCCCCCTGACTCCCCCGCATCCCCGCCGCCGCTACCGCCCGGCGGGGATATTCATGTGCGCATCGCCCCCGCCCCAACCAGAATCGGCGAAATGCCCGCATCCACCCTCACCACCGCGCGCCTGACCCTCACCCCGGCCACCCCCGCCGACCACCCCACCCTGCTCGCCCACTGGACCACCCCCGCGGTCCGCGAATTCCTCTTCGACGGCAAAACCCTCACCCCCGAAGAGATTTCCCACACCATCACCACCAGCCAACACACCTTCACCACCGCCGGCCACGGCCTCTGGCTCATCACCACCGACACCTTCATCGGCACCGCGGGCCTGCGCCCCTTGGACGACCTGGGCCAGGAGATCTACTACAGCCTGACCCCCGAGTCATGGAGGCGGGGCTACGCTTCCGAAGCGGCGCACGCGGTGATCGACTACGCCTTCGAAACCCTCCGTCTCCCAGCGGTTTTCGGTGAAGTGGACGAGGCGAACACCGCCTCCGCCGTTCTCCTGGAACGCCTCGGTCTGACTCGATTCGCCACCGTCCCAGGCGAACTCGGCCCGCTGCTGCGTTTTCGCCGGTACGCCTCAGTCGACGGCGGAAATACGCCCGTGCGATGACCGCAGGTGCTCGAAAAGCGCCTGGAAGACAAAGAAATTCGGAATCCGGCTGATCGGCGTCGTGGAAAGCCCGAAGAATTTGCCGTCCACGCCGATCGACGCACTACCCGAGACGACGACCAGTTGCTCCGCTCGATCCCATCCGACGGACTTGCGGCCGGAACCCACCTCGGTGGCCGAGATCCACAGATCGCCGAAGGCCACCCGCTCGCCGGCGCGCACCCGGGCAGCGACCCTCGGCAACTGGGCGGTGGTGACTGCCTGCTGGATCTCGGGTCCCCAGGTCAGTACATTCGCGACGGCTTCGTTGACCACCGCGCGAGCGCCATCGGGACCCGCGAACGTGTAGTGATACGTCGTGCCCTGAAAGACGCCATTGCGGTAGTGCTCGGTGATTCGCTGTAGTACCTCGGCCGTCTCGTATCGGAACGCGACCACCCCGCCCGGCTGTGCGGTCACCATGCCGTGCTCGAAGAGATCGAGCCGACTACCCCCGACCTTCCGGTCATATCGCCACGTCCGCACGACCCCGATGAGCACCGTTCCGATCATCACCACGGAGAAGAATCCCGCGAGCCCCTGCAACCATTCCAGATTCGCCGCCACTCCGATGGCGGTCAACGTCACCCCGCCGAGCATCAGGAAGAACGCGGTCCGCACCGCACCCCAATTGGCCGGCGCGGCCGGATACGCGGACCGATGCGCCCCGAGTCCGGCCTGCTCCGCTATCTGCCCGATGCGCCGCAAGAGCTCCGCATCCGATGCGGGCGCAGCGAATTCAGTCATGATCTCCCCCTCGTACCGAATCATTTCCTCGGCGAAGGGTATCGGATCGGCCGATCACCCGCCCAGATGGCGTCAGTCGCGGTGGGCGGCGATATTGAGTACGTTGCCGTCGGGGTCGCGGACGAAGAAGCGGCGGATGCCCCATTCCTCTGTGGTCAGCGGATGGACGATTTCGTAGCCGAGTTTCATCGCCTCCGCGTAGGCGGCGTCGACGTCGTCGGTCATCACCGAGATCGCCGAATCGACCGGTGCGGTGGCATCACCGCTGACGAGTTGCAGATTCGCGCCGGTCTCCGGCGAGGTGTAGCGGGCCACCCAGCCCAGATTGAACTCTTCGACGCTCAGGCCGAGAAAGTCGATGTAGAAACCTTTCGCGGCCTCGATATCGGCCACCGGCAGATTGGTGACTATGCGTTTGGCGTGCATTCGCTACTCCTGGCTCGTGACGGATATGCCGATCGTAAATCGGGGGCACAAATTCTGGGGGCAGTGGGGGTTGGGGCAAGGGTTTTGCCGGATTCACCGGGGGCGGGGGGCGCAATAACGTTCTGACCTGCAAAGGAATTGGCCGTCGAGGCCGTGGGAGGGAAGATCGTGGTTGCGCAGTTGACGGCCGAGGTGGTTGGGGCGGATACCGAGCCGGGCGGGGTGGATCGATGGCATCCGTTGGTGCGCATGGCTTTTCGGTTCGGGTTCGTGTTCGTGGGGCTGGGGATGGCGGGGGTGTGGCTGGCGACGGCGCTGTTTCGGTCACTCGGGGTGTCGCAGGAGTCGGTGACCGAGTTGGGGACGTGGACGGCATTGCATCCGCTGACCGATTGGGTCGGATCGCAGGTGTTCGGCACCGTGGTCGATTTCACGCCTACGGGGAGTGGAGATACTGCGGCGCAGTGGGTTTCGGTGTTCACCTGGTTGCTGGTGGCGATCGCGGCGACCGGGGTGTGGTCGGTGCTGGATCGGCGGCGCGGGGACTACGCGCGGCTGTACGGGTGGTTCCGACTGCTGCTGCGGGCCGCACTGGTGAGTGCGCTGCTGCTGTACGGGATGGTGAAATTGCTGCCGTCGCAGATGTCGATGATTCTGCAGCGACTGGTGGAACCGTTCGGGGATATGAGTCCGATGTCGGTGCTGTGGGCACAGACGTCGCTGTCCGAACCGTATGAAATCGCTTTGGGGGCAGCGGAAGTCACGGCGGCGCTGCTGCTGGTGCTGCCGGTCACCGCGGGGCTGGGGGCGGTGCTCGCGTTCATCGTGACATTGCAGGTGGCGCTGCTGAATTTGACGTTCGACGTGCCGGTGAAGATCTTCTCACTGCAATTGCTCATCCTCGCGGTGGTGCTCGCGACCCCCGATATCGGACGCACGGTGCGGGCGCTGATCGGCCGGACGGTGCCCGCGCGCGTTCCGGAACTGCGCTTCGGCAGCCGCCGCGGGAATCGGATAATGCTTGCGGCCCAACTGATTTTCGGTGGCTGGCTGCTGTTCACCGCCATCAGCGAGGGGTACGACGGCTGGCAGACCTACGGCAGCGCGCGCCCGCAGTCGCCGCTGTACGGCATCTGGAATGTCACCGAATACACCGTCGCCGGTCAGCAGGTGCCCGCCCTGGTCGATTTCCGCGACGGATCGCACGGCGGCCTGCCGAACGCCTCGGATCGCTTGCGGCGCATCATCTTCGATATCCCGACCGCCGTCACCGCACAGCGCATGGACGATTCCCTGCTGGCTTTCCCGGCCGAGATCGATACCGACCGGCGCACCATCACCATCGCCCAGGATTCGGCGCGGACGTTCGCCAGCCTGAACTACGAACAGCCGCAACCGAATCAACTGATCCTGGATGGTTCGCTAGCGGGCCGCCCGATCCATATGCGGCTGACGCTGGTCCCCCTGGACCACTTCCCCGCGGTCTCCCGCGGTTTTCACTGGGTGCAGGCGACGCCCTATATGCGCTAGCCCGCGCGGCTGATGAGTGAGCGTGTAGGCGGCGCGCTGTTCGCGCCCCCGATAGTCGAGGTCGGTGCCGCCGCCGAGGTGTGAGGCGACGCGCAGGGTGAGCCAGATGCCGACCGGCAGGACGGCTGTCGCGGGGTCGATCACGTCTTCTCCCAAGGGTTTCCGGTACATGCTGTAACAGACATCAGCACAGTACAAGCACCCGCGGTATCGACTGAAGATTACTGTGACGTGATGTCGCACTCATTCGCCGCAGGGCCGTCCGGCGAGTGCCCCGGCACACACCCCTGCCCCCGAAAACAGTTCGGGGGCAGTCGAATCGAATTCGACTGCCCCCAAAAATATGGAGCTACCTACCCCGAGGGATCAGGGCAGAACCTGCGGGATGACGTCGGGGGCGATGGCCCCGACGATCAGGCCGACGAGCGCGCCCTGGAAGGCCGGGCCGAGGGCGCACAGCGGGATGAGCACGATACCGACAATGGTGGCGGCACAGACGACCGCGCCGACCACGGCGCCGACAATCGCGCCGGCGGCGGCGCCGTTGCCCAGCGGATCATGGTTGGCCGCATTGGGATTGGTGGCGATCTCCTGCGCGGCCGCGACCGGCTGCACCTCGTCCTGCACGGCAGGCTGTTCGACGACGGCCGCGGCCTCGGCGACCGGAGCGGCCTGCTGCACCGCGATCGGGGCCTGCTCGGCCGAGATCACCTGCGTCACGGCGGCGGGCTGGAGGATTCCGACAGGAGCGTCGGCGGAGGCGGTTCCCGACCCGACGACGGCAATGCCGACGGCGAGCGGCAATGCCGCGATAAGAGCCTTACGACCGAAATTACGCATGGTGCGACGCATGATTTTCCTAATTCTCCCGACCCCGTGCGCGCTCGAATGAGATGGCGCGCAGAACGTTTCACGTTGCGAAAGGCAACGGAACAAGTTCTATCCGATCGCGGTCGGCAAATCAAGCCCGAGTACCGTTATGCGCACTCGGGCCAATTGTGTTCGGCGACACTGCGATCGGCCACCGGGGCCGAAAGGTATTAGTTCAAGCCCGCATACGAATGCAGACCGCTCACCACGATATTGATGATGAAGAGGTTGAAAAGCATCGCCACGAAACCCGCGATATTGATCCACGCGGCCTTCGTATCCCGCCAGCCGGAGGTGGCGCGGGCATGCAAATAGGCGGCGTACAGGACCCAGGCGATGAAGGAGCAGGTTTCCTTCGGATCCCAGCCCCAGAAGCGGCCCCAGGCGGCTTCGGCCCAAATCGCGCCGAGGATTACGCCGGTGCCGAAAATGGGGAAGCCGATGATGGTGGTGCGGTAGGCGAGCCGGTCCAGCAGCTGGGCGTCGGGGAGGCGGCGGGCCAGCTGGCCGAGCAGGTTGTCGGATTCGAGGCCCGCGGGCTGCCACATGCGGAACAGGAACAGCAGACTCGCCACACCCGACACCAGGAAGACACCGCTGCCGATGGAGACGACGGTGACGTGGATGGGCAGCCAGTAGGACTTCAGGGCCGGAACCACGGGGGCCGCGTCGACATGCAGTTTGGTGCCCGCCAGGAACAGCAGCACCAGCACCGGCACCAGCAGGAACGCCCACATGGCGCGGTAGCGCTGATCACGCAGCAGCACCAGGCCCAGCAAAATCGCGGCGGCACAGGCCATGCTGATGAACTCGAACATATTGCCGAGCGGGAAACGGTGAGTCGCGAAGCCGCGCAGCACAATCGATACCGCGTGCGCGCCGAAGCCGACGAACAGCACCGCGAAAGCCATATTGCCCAGGCGTTCCGGGAACGGGCGCTTGGCGCGCTCGGTCGGCACCACGCGGCCGGGCACGTCCGGGGCGGGTTCGCCAGCCTTGTCCGAGCCGCCGCCCGCGGTGACCAGTTCCCGCGCGGTGGTGGGCACGCTGCGGGTGATGGCGAACTGCCACACCAGCATGATCCAGACCAGCGCGTAGATCACGATGGCCGATTTGAAGGCGAGATCGCTGTAGGAGGCGATGTTCTCGTCGATCGGCATTACTTGTCTCCCGTGTTCTCGGTCAGCAGCCGCTCACGCAGTCGGTCGAATTCGCCGCCCCAACCGGCCTGGTCGGTGCGGGCCAATCCACCCATTTCTACTACGGTACGTCGTACTCCATCGGCCTCGGCGCCGGGGTACACCCGCAACCAGATGCGCCGCCGCTTCACCAGCAGCGACACCAGCAGACCCGCCATCATGGTGAGCGCGCAGATCAGCACCCACTGCTGCGCCGGATCATGCGACACCTGCAGATTCACGAATTCCTTGGCGCCGTCGAAGGTCACCTTGGTGCCGTCGGACAGCGTCGAGGTGTCACCGGGCTTCAAATTCACCCGCTGCTCCTTGACCAGCCGCCCCTGCTTGATCATCTCCGGATCCAGCGAGAACAGCGACTGCGCGCGACCGGTATCCAGGCCCGTATCGCCCTGATAGATATCGACAGCGACCATCGAATCCCGCATTGCCGGATACATCGAGGTCAGCAGCGAACCGTGCAGCAGCGCGGTCGGCGCGAACAAACCCTGGATCGCGACCTGATGCTTACGCCGCTCATCCTCGCTCGGATACATACCGCCCGGCGGATCGATGCGCAGCACACCCGAGGACAGGAATGTGGTCGCGTCATCCGGCTTCCACTGAATCGTCTCGGTGCGGGTCTTGCCATTCGGGAACGTCACCGTGAACGTCGGCGCGAAACCGTGGCCCTGCAAATAAACCCGGTCCCCCGCGACCCGCAGCGGATGATTCACCTGAATGCTGGTGTCCCGCCAGGTCCCCGACTCCAGATCCGCACCCGACTGATACTGGATATTCGAGGAGAACATGGCGGCCTGCCCGTTCTCCAGATAGTCGGCCTTGAAGTCCTTGACCCGCACACACATCGGCGACAAACCGGTGCCGTCGTTCACATTGCCCGCGCGGAACGAATCGAATACCGCCGGGGACGTGGTGCAGAAACCCGGGCCGTCATCGGCGATGACCACCACATTGCCCTCGTACCCGAACAATTTGCCGATGGCGATCGCGGCCAGCAGACCCACCAGCGCCAAATGGAAAACCAGATTGCCCGCCTCGCGGGTGTAGCCCTTCTCCGCCGAGAGCGTGATCTCACCCTCGCGCGTGCCCGGCTGCACCACGGTGCGCCAGCCGCGCAATTCCTTACGCGCCCGCTCGATCACCGCATCCGGCGTGGCGGCATCGGAACCGCTGAAGTTGTGCGGCAACCGCGACAGATTGCGCGGCGCTTTCACCGGCGGCGTGCGCAATGCCCGATAGTGATCGAGCACGCGCGGCAGAATGCAGCCCACCAGCGAAACGAAAAGCAGCACATAGACGGCCGTGAACCACGCGCTGGAGAACACGTCGAACAATTGCAGGCGATCCATCCACGGACCCAGCGTCGCCCGGTCCGCGATGTACTGATCGACCTTCTGCTTGTTCAGACTGCGCTGCGGCAGCAGTGCGCCCGGAATCGCGGCCAGCGCCAGCAGGAACAGCAGCATGAGCGCGGTGCGCATACTGGTCAAACCGCGCCAGGTATTGCGCAGCACGGCGAAAGCCTTGCGCGGCAACGACTGTCGCGGCGGGCGGGCGGGGGCGGGGGTTTCGACGGTGGCAGTCATCAGATCGGCAGGGTCACATTCGAGACGAAGGCGTCGCGGATCCAGGAGATGAACTGGTCCCACGCCCCGGTCACCAGGGCGATGCCGACGACAACCAGCAGGATGCCGCCGATCACCTGAATGGTGCGGGAATTACGGCGCAACCAGCCGACACCGCGCAACGCGGTCGCCGAACCGAACGCCAGGATCACGAAGGGCAGGCCCAGGCCCAGGCAGTAGGCCACGATGAGGGCGACACCGCGCGCGGCGGTGGTGCCCTCGGTGCCCGCGGACACCGCCATCACACCCGACAGCGTGGGGCCCAGGCACGGCGTCCAGCCGAGCGCGAACACCGCGCCCAGCAGCGGTGCGCCGATCAGGCCGCTCAGGCGGCGCGGTTCCATGCGGGTATCGCGCTGCAATGCCGGAATCAAGCCGATGAAGGCGAGGCCCATCAGAATCGTGACGCCGCCGCCGATGCGTTGCAGCAGTTCACGATTCACGTTCAAGGCTTGAATGGTGCCGAAGACGGTGGCCGAGGCCAGCACGAAAACGACGGTGAAGCCGAGTACGAACAATCCGGCCGCGCCCGCCACTCGCATACGACCGCGATTGCGTTCGGCGACCGCGGTGCGCTGCGCGGATTCCACCGTCACCGGCGGCGCTTCCGCACCGACCACACCCGCGAGATAGGAGAGGTAGCCGGGCACCAGCGGCACCACGCACGGCGACGCGAACGACACCAGGCCCGCCAGCACGCACGCGCCGAGCGCGAGCAGCAGCGGGCCGGTGGCGGCGGTCTGCTGGAACGAATCACCCACGCTGGCAAGGACTGTCACGCTCACTGCTGACCTTCCTTGGCCAGCTTGTCCACCGTCGGCTGCAGATCCGAGGCGAGCAGCGAACGCAGGAACACCGCGGCGACACGGTGATCGCGGTCCAGCACGATCGTGGTCGGAATGACGCTGGTCGGGAATTTGCCGCCCAGCGCGAGCAGACTCCGCATCGACGGGTCATAGATCGACGGGTAGCCGACCTTGTTGTCGGTGACGAAATCCTGCGCCTTGTCCTGCTGGTTATCGCGCACGTTGATACCCAGGAAGGCCACGCCCTTGTCCCGGGTGGCCTCGTAAACCTGTTCCAGCGCAGGCGCTTCCGCGCGACACGGGCCACACCACTGACCCCACAGATTGATGACGACGACCTTGCCGGGGAAGTCGTCCACCGAGGTGGTCTTCCCCGCCGTCATCAAATCCGGGCCGGACAGCTTGCCGATGGTGCCACGCGATTCCGGCGGATCGTAGAAGATATCGGTCTTACCGCCGGGCGAGACGAAATCGAAGGTCCCGCCCTGCGCCACCGCGTCCTTGCCCGCGGTCGAGCAACCGGCGAGCACCGCCACCAGGGACAGGCTCGCCAGCAGGATCGACACGATACGACCGGGCCGGGACGCGGACCGGCTCATGCCCCCGTCACCTTGGGATCCGAGGCGCCCGCGGGTTCGCTGTAGACGATATCGATCAGCGTATCGCCCTGGTACACAAGCGAAGTCATCGACGCGAGCGAGCACTGCCGGTTACGCGGGTCATGCCACAGGCGCTGGCCCTGCAGGAAACGGCGCAGCGTCCACACCGGCAGCTGATGCGAGACCAGCACGGCCTCGCGGCCCGCCGCCTCGACCCGGGCCTTGTTCACCGCGGCCAGCATGCGATGCGCGATCTGCAGATACGGCTCACCCCAGGACGGGGTGAACGGATCGCGCATCTTCCACCAGTGCCGGGGCTTGCGCAGTGCGCCGTCACTCATCGACACCCGCAGGCCCTCGAAGGTATTGCCCGCCTCGATCAGATTGTCATCGGTACGAATGATCACACCGTGATGTGCCGCAATGGGTTCCGCGGTCTCCTGCGCGCGCTGCAGCGGCGACGCCACCACCAGCGCGATATCGTGATCGGCCAGCGAACGCGCCACGGCCTGCGCCTGCGCCCGCCCCGTCACCGACAACTGGAATCCGGGCAGGCGGCCGTACAGAATCCCCTTGGGATTGTGCACCTCACCGTGCCGCATCACGTGCACGATGGTCTCGACATCGTCGGCCACATCACCGGGCAGCACGAAACCGCTTGCGGCGAGCGCGCTTTCACCGGCCTCGACTGCGGTCGAAGTCTCCGTCACGCCCGAGGACTCGGTCACGGCATCATCCGCATCGGTATGCGCATCGGCAGCGGACGGTTCATCCGCCGCCACCTCGACGACAGCGGCGAAACCGGTGGCGGCCGTATCAAGACCGGCCGAAACCACATCGGCCTTGGCAGGCTCACCGATCGACACCGCGTCGGCGAAGAAATCCACCGCGGCGGCACCCGCGTCGGCCCGATCGGCGTCCTCCACCGCGGCGGCGACGGCAGCGGCGGACCGGCTCGCATCGGCGGCCGACGCGGCATTCCACTCGGCGACGATCGCGGCGAGATCGGCGGGCGACGCCTCCTGCTCCGCGCTCACCGCTTCACCCGCGACATCGGGATTTTCGTCGACCACATCAACGGCCTCGGTCTCGGCAGCGGACGCGACCGGCGACTCGGCATCGGGCTTCGGAGCGGCAGTCTTCTTCCTGCGCGGCGCCTTCTTCGATTTGGCGGCGGCAGGCGCGGCGTTCCCGGCCGCAGCAGCCTCAGCCACAGGTGCTGTGGATTCGGCTGCGGGGGTTGCGGATTCGGCCGGGGAGACCGCGATGTTCTCGCCGGTTTCGGCGAGTTCGTCTTCGGCCTGGCGGATGGAGTCCAGCAGGCGGGAGGCCTCGGCGGGGGTGAGGGGGACGGGGGCCGGGGCGGGTAGACCGGTCTCGGGCTGGGAGGTCACGCGGCGGATCCTTCGGGGGTGGCGGCGGCCGCGGCACGCGCGGCGGCGGGGAGGGCGGCGGCGATGCGATCGAATGCGTCCTCGTCGAGTGCCGCGGAGACGAACCAGGCCTCGAAGGCGCTCGGGGGCGCGTACACGCCCGCCGCGAGCAGGGCATGGAAGAAGGCGGGGAAACGCCAGGTCTCGGCCGCCTTGGCGGCGGCATAGTCGGTGACCGGGGTGTCGGCGAAGAACACGCTCACCATATTGCCTGCGAATTGCACCTGATGCCGGACGCCTTCGGCCGCGAGCGCATCACCCAGCAGCGTGCCGAGCCGCTTCGAATTGCGATCCAGCGCGGCATAAACCTCGGCATCGGCGGCGCGCAGCGTGGCCAGACCCGCCGCCACCGCGACCGGATTACCCGACAGCGTGCCCGCCTGATAGACCGGGCCGAGCGGGGCCAGATGATTCATGATCTCGGCGCGACCACCGAAAGCCGCCGCGGGCAGGCCGCCGCTCATCACCTTGCCGAAGGTGTAGAGGTCGCCCGCCACACCCTCGAGTCCGTACCAACCGGCCGCGCTCACCCGGAATCCGGTCATGACCTCATCCATGATGAGCAGCGCGCCATTGTCCTGCGTGAGCTTGCGCAGCCCCGCGTTGAAACCGGGCAGCGGTGCGACCGCGCCCATATTGCCCGCGGCGGCCTCGGTGATCACGCACGCGATCTGCCCGGGATTGGCGGCGAACGCCGCGGCCACGGCCTCGAGATCGTTGTACGGCAGCACGATGGTGTCGGCCGCCTGCGCACCGGTGACGCCCGGCGAGGTCGGCAGGCCCAGCGTCGCGACGCCCGATCCGGCGTCGGCGAGCAGCGCGTCCACATGCCCGTGATAGCAACCGCTGAACTTGATGATCTTGGAGCGTCCGGTGAAACCGCGCGCCAGCCGGACCGCGCTCATGGTGGCCTCGGTACCGGAGTTCACCAGCCGCACCCGCTCGACGGGTTCCACCCGCGCCGCGATGGCCTCGGCCAGCAGAATCTCCGCCTCGGTCGGCGCACCGAACGACAGCCCGCCGACGGCGGCGCGCTGCACGGCCTCGACGACCTCGGGGTGCGCGTGCCCGAGGATCATCGGACCCCACGAACACACCAGGTCGATGTAGTCGTTGCCGTCGGCATCGGTCAGCGTGTAGCCGCTCGCGGATGCGATGAACCGCGGCGTCCCGCCCACCGAATTGAAGGCCCGCACCGGCGAATTCACGCCACCCGGAATGACCGCCGCGGCGCGTTCGAAAAGCTGGGCTGAGACCGGCACCGACGCCTGGCTCACACGCGGAGAAGAACTCACGTCCCCCAGTCTCTCAGCCGTCGCATCCCCGTCGACGACAGGGTGTAGGAGAGTGCGCTGTCCCACAGCCCAACCCGACATCCTCGCATCCCGCGCTGCCCTCCGCATCCGCAAGAAGCTCAGCCCCAGCGCACCCGACCCCCGAGCCCGCGCACCACACCGCGGCGCAACGCAATAGCCGGAGACCTCGCACCGCTCTCGACGCGCCGGTGCGGCTGGCGGGGATGCGGTGGCATCGAGGCAACACGCCGGAATGGTTCGGGGACAACATCGATCGCTGGATAGTTGCTGGTGCGTAATCTCACGATCCAGGTATCAGACATCGAGAGAGGGCTGAACTGTATGCGGGTGGCGCGTGTCGGTGCGGGAGTACTGGTGGCAGCGGGAGTTTCGGCGGGGGTGCTGACGTGCGCCGGAACGGCGGCCGCCGGGACGCCGATCATGCAGCCCGATCAAGGACGGATCGGGCTCGCGCTCTCCCACGATGAGACCGCCGGGCTGGCCGGTGGCCCGGTGCCCGCGGTGGTGAGCATGTTCGTACCGCTGAGCCGAATGGGTGCGGGGCTCAAGCCGGATACCACGATCTACAAGGACGACACCGGCGGCGTGCACGCCTCACTGCGGCAGGTGGTGTCCGAAGCCGCCGACCATCCCGACGGCTCCGTCGTCATCTATGTCAATGCCCCCGGATCGCGCGGCGGGCGAGTGCTGGATGTTTACCAGAACTGGGGCTGAACACTTTTCGGCTGTCGTAGCGGCGGTGGGCTGAGCCAGCCGCCGCTACGACAGCGGAATGCCCAGGCACAGGGCGGCGAAGCCCGTGCTGAGCAGGCAGTTCAATTGGACCGGCAGTAGGTCTTGCCAGGAGAACGCGGGTGTAGGCATCAGCGTCATGGCTTCCATTCTCCGCCCGCACTCCCCCGGAACACCGGCAATCAGTGCTCTTCGCGCACCTGCGCGCGGCGTGTCGGCTGCAGCGCCCGCGCCACCAGATCGATGCCGACGAGTCCGGCGATGATCACCAGCGCCGCCGCTCCGGCCAGCCACGGACCCGAATACCGGGTCGCGGAGAAACCGGGCACATCCCCCGACGGTTTGAACCACGTGGTGTGAATGCCATTGCGCCAGCACCACACCGCCGCGGCGGCGAGCACCGCGGCGACCACGAATTCGGCGAGCACGGCGAGCCACCGCATCACCGCGCCTCCTTCTCCTCGTCGCCCTCGGCCGGTCCGGCGTCGGCCACCGCGCTCTCGGCCGCGGGTGCCGCGGTTCCGTCGAGCGCCGCCACCGCCGCGGTCAATTCCGCGCGCAGCGTGTGGTGATCGCGCGCCCACGCCTGCACCAGACTGCCGTCGCGCAGTTTCAGTCCGATGCCCTTGCGCCGCCGCGGCACCCCGGTGAGTTCCCCGAGTGCGCGCGCCGACTCCCAGTCCTCATCATCCCAGGACTCTTCATCGATCTCGGGCAACACTTCGGCAATGTTGCGCAGCGGCAGCGTTTCGGTGCCCTCGCGCAGCGTGTCGGGGGTGAGTTCGACGCTGATATGCCGTTTTCCGGCGATCACCTGCAACCAGACGAAACCGGCCAGCAGCAGCCCGCAGAAGATCAATCCGAACCAGTGCGCCTCGCCGCCGCGAATGACCTCCAGCGCCAGCACGATTCCACACAGCACGGGACCGTAGGCAATGGTGCGATAGCGCGCACCGGGCTCGGAGAACAGCACGTTCGCGACGGGGTCACTCATAGGTAGAACCTAGCCGGACCGCGCGAAACGGACGAACGGCACACTGCGAGCGGTGTGCTCAGGCCAGCAGGCTGGGAATCAGCAGCACGGCGAGGGTGAGCAGTCCGAACAGGAAAAGCAGACTCAACCCCAGCACATCGCGCCGAAGGCTGTGTGGTTGCTGAATAACCACTCGCATCGTTGCCTCCGCCTCTCCGGAGCCGAACGCACCATGGCACAACGCATGACGAGCGACTTCCGGTTCCCGAACTCTCTGTGACAGCCCTCACCATACCCGGTAGTACGCCGGTAACAAACTCCGCAGTACTCACCGCGGTCCGGGCCGGAAGTACGGCTCCGATTCGATTCGGTAGCAAAGGAATACGGCCCCGCCCGCCAGCACCGCCTGCACGATCGAAGCACCGCCCGCGATCACGCCCGCGGTCCCGGTCTGGGTGTTCACCCCGAACATCACCAGCACCGCGCCCAGGATCAGGAACAACCCGTATCCGGTGAGAATCGCTCGCGCCCAATTCTTTCCGCGCCACAGCTGGAAGACCACGGCCGTGCCCGCACCCGTGAGCACCAGCCACAGCAGCGTGATCAGCACCAGACCCACCAGCACCTGCACCTGCGCGGCCGCCAGCGTCACCGGCTGGCGCGAACCCTGCTCCTGCTCGAACAGCTTCTGCGCCAACTCACCTCGCTGCCCCAACTGCGCGAGCAGCACCGCGATCGCCTGCACCACGCCGACCGCCAGCGCGGCGCACCAGAGTTGAGCGGAGGTGCGCACATCCTCGGGCACCGGGCGCGCGCCGGTCGGGGGGATCATCGGATTCACCGTGGGCAGAGCCTGTTCAGACAAGCCAGTGCGCGGCTTCGGTGGCCCAGTAGGTCAGCACCATATCCGCCCCCGCGCGCCGAATACCCAACAGCGACTCCAGAATCGCGGCCCGCCGATCGATCCAGCCGTTCTGCGCGGCCGCGGTGATCATCGCGTACTCGCCGGAGATCTGGTACGCCGCCACCGGCACCGTGGAACGGTCGGCGACATCGCGCAGGATGTCCAGATACGACATGGCGGGCTTCACCATGACGATGTCCGCGCCCTCCATGAGATCGAGCTCCAGTTCGCGGATGGCCTCGCGCCGGTTCGCCGGATCCTGCTGATAGGTGCGGCGATCGCCCTCCAGCGAGGAACCCACCGCCTCCCGGAACGGACCGTAGAACGCCGAGGCGTACTTGGCGGCGTAGGCCAGGATCGCGGTATCGGTGTGCCCGGCGGCGTCCAGACCCTCGCGGATCGCGCCGACCTGACCGTCCATCATGCCGCTGGTGCCGAGCAGATCCGCACCGGTCTCGGCCTGCGCGATGGCCATATCCACGTAGCGGCGCAGCGTGGCGTCATTGTCGACGCCGCCGTCCTTGCCGATGACGCCGCAGTGGCCGTGATCGGTGAATTCGTCCAGGCAGGTGTCGGCCATGACGACCGTGGATCCGCCGACCTCGTGCACGAGTGCGCGCAGTCCGCGATTGAGAATGCCCTCGGGATCGCTGGCCTGCGATCCGTCCGCGTCCTTGTCCTCGGGGCGCGGCACCCCGAACAGCATGAGCCCGCCCACCCCGGCGGCGACGGCCTCGACCGCGGCCTTGCGCAGCGAATCCATCGAATGCTGGTAGACGCCCGGCATGGAGGAGATCTCACGCGGTTCGTCGAGCCCGTCGGCGACGAACATGGGGAGCACCAATTGCCGTGGCTGCAGGGTGGTTTCGGCCACGAGGCGACGTAGAGCTGGGGTACGGCGCAACCGCCGTGGGCGGTCCATTCCGGTCATACGGCGATGATATGCCCGTCCCGTATACCCGTCGCGAGTGGCCCGCACCGCGTCGCGGACGGCCCGGAAAGCATTGTGAGCAGCAGACTTTGTCGGTGGTCGCGAGTAGAATCGAAGATGTGTTCGAAGAGATCGCGGCGGGATTTCTCGCCTCGAACTCTGATCGCGACGGGAGGATTGGTCGTGCTTGCAGCCGTACCCAACATGTCCAGCAAGACAAACATGTCCGATGAGGCAGCGGTACCCAAGAAGGGGGACGTGATCGATCACACCTGGCGGCCGCTGTTCAAACAGCCGCTGCCCGCGGGCCGGCCGCGCTCGTGGTACATCCAGCACAATCGGCGGCTCAAGGCCATGCGCCTGGCCATCGCGCTATTGGATTCCGGCGCCTTCAGCGCCGATATCGCCACCAACGACAAGATCCGCGAAACCGCGGAAACCGTTGGCGTGCACTGGCCTTCGGATGCGACCTGCCGCATGGTGCGCCGCATGATGCAGGCCCAGCGCTGATTTCGGGGTGAAAAGAACAGGCCCTCTCGTCGTCACGACGAGAGGGCCTGCCGGACCCCGGATTTTCGCGGACCGGGCAGCGATTCCGCACCGGGCCGATCAACGCGTCAGATGCACACGATCGGGAAACCCATCGGGTCACCCGGAATGCGCGAGGAACCGCTCGTCAGGCACTTGGCCAGCAGTGCGGAACCGGAGGCGGAGCCGCTGCCGAAGAACGGGTCGAGCGGCCCGGCCACATCCTGCGCCGGTTCCAGGGGCAGGCCCGACGGCGCGGCGAGCGCGGCACCCGTTCCGGCCGCGAGCAGACCGCTCGAAAGGGCAACCGCGGCAACCGTGTTCACAATCATTCGCTTCACGAAAACGCATCCTTTTTGTCTGTTTCGAACCCGATGCTGAACGTTAGCGGGAGGACGCGAAGGTGAAATGCCGATACTTTCTTGGGCAGTGGATTCCACGTCCCGCGAACGGGCCCGCGAACAGACCGCACGGAAATGACCGAGCCCCGCATCGGTGGATGCGGGGCTCGGTTCCGAGACTGCGAACGCTTCGGCGACTGCCGAATTCGCTAGCGGCTGCGGCGGCTCTTCTTGCGCGGCGGCGGCAGCAGACCCTCGGCGCGCAGATGCGCGGCATGCTCGGCGAGCGCCTCGACCAGCGGGCCGACCTGGGCGATCTCCGGCTGCACGTCCACGCGCAGGCCGAATTCGATTGCCGTCTCGGCGGTCTTGGGGCCGATGCAGGCCACGATGGTGCGCGCGTGCGGCTTACCGGCGATACCGACCAGATTGCGGACGGTGGAGGACGAGGTGAACAGCACCGCGTCGAACCCGCCGGTCTTGATCATCTCGCGGGTCTCCGCCGGCGGCGGGGAAGCGCGCACGGTGCGGTACGCGGTGACGTCGTCGATCTCCCAGCCGCGGTCGCGCAAACCCTCGGCGAGCGTCTCGGTGGCGATATCCGCGCGCGGCAGCAGCACCCGGTTCACCGGGTCGAAAACGTCGTCGTAGGGCGGGAAATCGGCCAGCAGGCCCTCGGAGGACTGCTCCCCGCTCGGGATCAGCTCCGGGTTGATGCCGAACGAGCGCACCTTCTCCGCGGTGGCCTCGCCGACACAGGCGATCTTCACACCGGAGAAAGCCCGTGCGTCCAAACCGAATTCGCCGAACTTCTCCCACACCGCGCGCACCGCGTTGGTGGAGGTGAAGACCACCCACTGGTAGCGGCCGTCGACCAGACCCTTGACCGCGCGCTCCATCTGCGCCGGACTGCGTGGCGGCTCGACCGCGATGGTCGGAACCTCCATCGGGATCGCGCCGTGCATGACGAGCTTCTCGCTCATCTCGCCCGCCTGCTCCTTGGTGCGCGGGACGAGCACGGTCCAGCCGTACAGCGCCCGCGACTCCCACCAGGAGGTCTTGGCGCGCTTCTCGACCTCTTTGCCGACCGTGACGACCAGCGGGCCGACCATTTCCGAGGCCGCGTTGTTCAGTGTGGCCAGGGTGGCGTCGATGGTGCGCTGCTGCCGGGTGGTGCCGCGCACGGTCACCGCCACCGGGGTCTGCGGGGCCATACCGTGTTCCACCAGCGCGCTGGCGGTCTCGGCCAGATGCCCGGAGGTGGCGTGCAGCACCAGCGGGCCGGGTGCGGCCGCGACGGCCGCCCAGTCCACCTCACCGCGCACATCCACCTCGGTGTGGCTGGAGCCCAATTCGATGCCCGCGTACGCGGGCACCGTGGTTCCGGCCGACAGACCCGGCAGCACCTCGAACATCAGGTGCGAGCGGGTGACGGCGTTGACCTCCTGGATCACCGAATCGGTGGTCAGCGGATCGCCGGACACCAGGCGCACCACGTCGAAACCGTTGCGGGCCTCGGCGATCAGCGTCTTGGCGACCTCGGCGGCATCACCCAGCGCCGGGCGCACATCGACGGGCAGCTGCCCGTCGGGGCCCGGTTCGCCCGCGATGCCGATCAGGGCGAGCACGCCCTTGTCGACATCGGGATCGGTGAATGCAAGCTCGGCCCGGGCGAGCACCTCGCGGGCACGCACGGTGAGCAGCGCAGGATCACCGGGCCCGGATCCAACGAAAAGGATCCGACCCGGGTGCTTCTTCGTCGCTCGGCTCATCGAATGTTCTCCATTGGGCTGGGATTGCTGCTGCTGTCGTCGGATTGCTCGGCCACCGGTGTGCTGTCCCCGGGGTCACTGAGCAGGTCGCGCGCCCCCAGCTCCAAGAGCTCACGCGCCAGTGCACGGCCCAGTTCCGCGGCGTCCGCGAGCGAGCCGACCACAGAGGCCCGGATGGTGTCCGAGCCATCGATCGCCGCCACACATCCGCGCAGCGACAGTTCATCCACCACCCGGCCGTCATCGTCGAGGGATTCGACGACCTCGGCCAGCGCGCCGATCGGGGCGGTGCAACCCGCCTCCAGTTCGGCCAGCAGCGCCCGCTCCGCGGTGATGGCGGCACGGGTGCCGGCATCGTCGAGGGCGGACAGGATGGTCACGAGTTCGGTGTCCTCGCTGCGGCATTCGACAGCGAGCGCGCCCTGCGCGGGAGCGGGCAGCATCTGCACCGGCTCCAGCGATTCGGTCACGACATCGAGCCGGTTGATGCGGGCCAGCCCGGCCCGGGCCACCACGACGGCATCGAGTTCACCATTGGCGACTTTGGAGATTCTGGTGTCGAGATTGCCGCGCAGCGGCACGATCTCGACCCCGAGGCCCAGCGCCAGCAGCTGCGAGGCGCGGCGCGGCGCGGAGGTGCCGATCTTCGAACCGGCGGGCAGCTCGCCCAGCACCAGGCCGTCGCGCGCCACCAGGGCGTCGCGCGGATCCTGGCGCGGCGGAATGGCCGCGATATCGAAGCGCGGATCCTGCGCGGTCGGCAGATCCTTGTACGAGTGCACCGCGATATCGACTGTGCCCAAGGCCAATTCGTCACGCAGCGCGGCGGTGAAGACACCGACACCGATGGTCTGCACCGGCGCGGAGGACTGATCCCCGGCGGTCTTGACGATCACCAGTTCGGCCTGCTGCCCGGCCGCGACGAGCGCGTCGCGCACATGCCCGGCCTGGGTCAGGGCCAGCAGCGAGCCTCGGGTTCCGATGCGCCACGGCGCGTCCACGGTTCCACGCAATGTGTCCGGCACGGCTTCCCGCCCTGTCTGTGTGTCCTGCACCATCGCTCCGGTCATGCGGTCAGCCCCTGTTCGTCCCCCGAGTGGGCGGCGGTGAAATCATCGGCCAGCGCCCCGGCGGGGGTGGCGATCTCCATCGGAGCCGCAACCGCCTGCGCCGCACCGGGTTTGAGTTCGAACAGCTCCCGCAGCGCCTCGGCGTAACTGTCGCCGCCGGGTGTGGAAGCCAGCTGCTTGACCCGCACCGTCGGCGCGTGCAGCAGTTTGTCGACAACGCGGCGCACGGTGCGCGCCACTTCCTCGCGATGTGCGGCGTCGAGCCCGGGTAGTCGCGAATCCAGGCGCAATAGCTCGCCCTCGACCACATCGGCGGCCATCTGCCGCAGCGCGGCCACGGTCGGGGTGACCTCGGCCATGCGCTGTCCGGCAAGGTATTTGGTGAGTTCGGCGGCCACGATGGCGCGTGCGGCGGCGGTGTCGTCGGCGGCAGCACCTGCCGACGGATCGCGCTGCAGCGTCTCGATATCGATGACGGTGACGCCGGGCAATCCGGCGACCGCATGGTCCACATCGCGCGGCAGGCCCAGATCGCAGATGACCAGCTGCTCGCTCGCGCCCGGGGCCGAAAGCGCCAGGTGCACATCGGCGATGGTCATCACGGTGCCCACCGCGCCGGTACAGGTGACCACCACTTCGGCGGCCGCCATCGCGTCCACGAGCCGGTCCATATCCATTGCCTCGGCGGCGACGCCGTGCATGGTGGTGGCCGTATTGGCAAGGCGCTCAGCACGTTCCAGCGTCCGGTTCACCACGATGATGCGCGCGACCCCGGCCCGGGCCAGCTGCGCCACCGCGAGTCCGCCCATGGCGCCCGCACCGAGCACCAGCGCGGTGCGACCCTCCAGCGGGCCCAGCACCAGCCGCGCCCGGTCCAGCGCCACCGAGACCACCGACGCGCCCGCGCGATCGATCCCGGTCTCCGAATGCACCCGCTTGCCGACCCGCAGCGAATGCTGCGCCAGCTCGTGCAGGGTGCGCCCGGCGGCCTGCTGGGAATCGGAGGCCGCGTAGGCGGCGCGAATCTGGCTGAGCACCTGCTGCTCGCCCACCACCATCGAATCCAGTCCGGAGGCCACCGCGAACAGGTGTTCGGCGGCGGCCTCGGCGTAGCGGACGTAGGCGTGCTTGGTGAGTTCGGGCAGTGGCAGCCCGGAATGCTTGGTCAGCAATTCGCTGATCTCGCCGAGCGCGGGGTGGAAGGCGTCGACCACGGCGTAGATCTCGACGCGATTGCAGGTGGAGACGATCATGGCTTCGGAGACGTGGCTGGAGGCCAGCATCAACTCGGTCAGCTTGGGTCGATCGTGCTCGGTGATCGCGATCTTCTCGAGCACCGCCACCGGCGCGCTGCGATGTGAGATCCCGACGAGAAGCACACTCATGGCTGGACCACCGCTCCCTTGCTGGTTGCCTCCGGCGTGTAGATCACGCCCACCGAATCGCCCACCGCGGCTACCGGCTCCCGTTCGGCCTCCGCATTGCGGGCCAGCTCGAAGGAGAGCAGCTGCATCTCCACCGCGAGATCAACCCGCCGCACCTCTACGTGCGGCGGCGCGTCCAATGCGACGGGCGAAAAGCTCAGAATGCACAACACCCCGGCGGCGACCAGCAGGTCGCATACGCCCTGCGCGGCGGCGTCCGGGGTGGTGATGACCGCTATGGTCGGCTCCAGTTCGGCCACCGCACCGGTCAATTCGGCCACATCGCGCACCGGTAATCCGCACACCTGGGTGCCGATCACCGCGGGATCGTTGTCGAACAGCCCGACCATGGCGAAACCGCGCCGCCGGAAACCGCCGTAGCCGACCAGCGCCCGGCCCAGATGACCCGCGCCGACCAGCACCACCCGATGACCCTCGGAGAGCCCGAGCACGTCTTCGATGCGGTCGCGCAGCTTGATCACGTCGTACCCGACACCGCGTACGCCGTTGGGTCCGAGGAAGGAAAGATCCTTGCGCAATTTGGCGGAACCGACACCCGCCGCGACAGCCAGTTCCTCACTCGATACGATGGCAACAGCATCGTCGGCGAGTACGGCGAGCACCCGCAGATAAGTGGCGAGACGCGCCACTGTGGCCTGCGGGATGTCCTTCTGCAGAGCCCTGCCGGAGACACCACTCGGTGGCGTCTCATGCTGCTCTGTCACGTCGCTTGCGCTCCTCGTCCGGCCGGGGGTGAGTGTCCGGGTTCTTTTGTCGACCCGACGCCGGTGACCGTCAACGGGGCGGTCATAACAGACGAGGTCGAGTCAGGGGTTCGGGGTCGCTTCCGCTGAAGGCGGGGTTGCGTGCCACCACCGTAACCGCTTGTGAAGCCCTGCACAAAGTCGGTGAATTCAGTCACTTTGCGGGGGGCCTCCTGCCCCGGGATCATTCAACCCCGCGAAACGGGAACCCGCCATGCAACGCGCCGGGAATCGAACACTCGAACGCCCGGTTACGGGGTGGCGTCGGGACCGGTGGGGACCGAACCGGACGACCCGCTGTTTCAGCGCGCCAGATCGGCGCGTAAGCGCGGCTCGTCCACATCGAAATAGCTGTGCTCACGGCCGTTGAGCAGCACCACCGGCAGCCGATCGCCGTATTCCGCGCGCAGGCCCGGATCGGTGGCCGCAGCCTCGTCCACATCCACCAGCGCGATCTCGACACCGAAATCGGCGCAGATGGGCCGCAATTGCTCCAGCGCGACCGAGCACAGACCGCAGCCATTGCGGGTCAACAGGGTCACCGAATGCGTGGAAACGCTCATGCTGAACATTCAACACCCGTCATGTTGTTCGCCGTCTACGTTGTGGTCACCGGTGGGCGTTACTGTGGACTTGTTCGCGCTAACAGGCGGAGGTACTGGTGCCGGAACGATCGAAAGAGGCCGGAACGGGTTCGAAGGACTCGCGGTCGGGATTGATCGCGGGCCGATTCGGGGAATTCCCGGCCCGCTGGGGACAGGGTCTACAGGACCAGTTCACCAGAATCACCCGCAGCCCATTCGGTCCCAGCGAGGAAGAGGTCCGCGCCAATCTGGCCGGTGAGGCCAGCGCCGATGCCGCGCTCGCGCTGCACGACGCCGAATTGGCCCTCTACGACGAGCCGCGTCCCGCGATCCCGCGCGACCTGACCGCGGCCGCGTTCTTCGATGTGGACAACACCATGGTGCAGGGCGCGTCCATCGTGCACTTCGCCCGCGGGCTGGCCGCCCGCAAATACTTCAAGACCTCCGACCTGGTCGATATCGCCTGGAAACAGGTGAAATTCCGGGTCACCGGCAAAGAGAACAGCGCCGATATGAGCAGCGGTAAGGAGCGCGCGCTGGAGTTCATCGCCGGCCGCCCCACCGCCGAACTCGCCGCGCTCGGCGAGGAGATCTACGACGAGATCATCGCCGACAAGATCTGGCCCGGCACCCGCGCACTCGCCCAGATGCACCTGGACGCCGGTCAGCAGGTGTGGCTGGTGACGGCGACGCCGGTGGAGTTGGCGCAGGTCATCGCGAAGCGACTAGGACTCACCGGTGCGCTCGGCACCGTGGCCGAGAGCCACGACGGGGTGTTCACCGGCCGTCTGGTCGGGGACATCCTGCACGGGCTGGGCAAGGCGCACGCGGTGCGCACGCTCGCCATCCGGGAGGGATTGAACCTCAAACGCTGTACGGCCTACTCCGACAGCCACAATGACGTTCCCATGCTCTCGCTGGTCGGCACCGCGGTGGCGATCAATCCGGACGCGGACCTCCGCGAGGTCGCGAAGAACCGCGGCTGGGAGATTCGCGATTTCCGCACCGGGCGCAAGGCCGCCAAGGTCGGCGTGCCCACCGCGCTGGCGCTCGGCGCGGCCGGTGGCGCGGCCGCCGCGGTGATCTCCCGCAAACGCGAGGCGAAGGCCAGCTGAGCGAAAACAGCGGCGCAGCAACGACAATCGGCCCGGTCCAGGTGGACGGGGCCGATTCGTTTGTCGCCGCCGTGCGAAATCGCTATCCGGTGAACGGATTACGGCGCTTGGTCAGATTCTTGTACAGCGTGCCCTGAATGGTTTCGCGCACCTGATCGGTGATCTCGAACATGGTCATCGGATCATCGGCGTCCGAGGGCTCGTATTCGCTCGTCGGAATCGGCTCACCGAATTCGATGTACCACTTCGACGGGAACGGAATCGCGCCCAGCGGGCCCAGATGCGGGAAGGTCGGCGTCACCGGGAAATACGGGATGCCGAGCAGGCGCGCGAGCGGCTTCAGATCGGCGATCTTCGGGTAGATCTCCTCCGAACCAACGATCGAGCACGGAATGATCGGCACGCCGGTGCGCACCGCTGCCGCGACGAAACCGCCACGGCCGAAACGCTGCAACTTGTACCGGTCGCCGAACGGCTTGCCGATGCCCTTGTAGCCCTCCGGGAATACTCCCGCGACTTCGCCCGCGCGCAAAAGCCTTTCGGCGTCCGCGGGGCAGGCCAGGGTATGCCCGGCCTTGCGCGCCATACCGCCGACGATCGGCAATTCGAAAATCAGATCCGCGGCCAGCAGCCGCAGCGCGCGCTGTTTGGGATGCTTGTCGTGCACCGCCAGTTGCAGCATCATGCCGTCGATCGGGAAGGTGCCCGCGTGATTGGCGACGATCAGCGCGCCGCCCGCCTCCGGAATATTCTCGATCCCACTGACTTCCACCCGGAACCACAGTTCCGCGAGCGGACGCAGCAGCGGCAGGATCACCGTCTCCAAAAGGTGCTCGTCCAAACCGAATTCGTCGACCTGATAGTCACCGGTCAAACGGCGGCGCGCGAAATCGGCGGTGCGGCCGACCCCCTCGGCCACCGCCCCCCGAATCGTCTCGCTCAATGATTTGGGCTGGCGCGCTTCGGTTTCGGCGAGCCGATCGGTCAGCGAGGTGACCGGTTTGAGGGCCGGTTCCCCCGGCCAGACGCGCGACGGACGATGCCGCGCCTCGATATCCACGTCGTGAAGTCGAATCACCTTCGCTACATCACTCATTGGTGTGCTCCCGTCCCGGCCCCGAGCAGGCCGAGAAGTTTGTTCTCTGCGGCGTCGATCCAGCGAGGATCGATCACGGGCCGCAACGCTGCGCCCCCTATGAAGTCGTCGAAAGCCTGCACCGTTGTCCAGCGCGGTTCGAAACCGAGTTCGCTGCGCATCCTGGTGGTGTCCAGGCCACAGCCGAAATGGAAATAGTCGATTTGCTCTGCGGTGAACTCCCGCATGACCGGACCCATCAGGGTGCGGCCGATGGTGCGAAACATGCTGTAGGGCACCGGCATTTCGATGCGGCCCGCCCGGCGAATCGCCTGCGACAGAGCCATCGCACCATCACCCGCGACATTGAAGGTGCCGCCGGGAGCCTCGAGCGCGGCATGGGTGAGCGAGGCGATCGCGTCCTCCTCATGCAGCAGTTGCATGCGCGGATCCCGCCCCAGAATGGTGGGCGTCACCGGCGAACGGAAATACTGCACACCGCGATTCGCCAACTGCGGTCCCACGATCGGCGGGAAACGCAATATCGCGGTGCAGATATCGGGACGGCGCCGCGCCAAACCGCGCACGAATCCCTCCACCTCGACCATATCCCGCGCGAACCAGCCGCGCGGTGGCGTGCGCGCGCTCATTTCCTCGGTGAATTTCACCGGATCCTTTGCGCTGCACCCGTAAACGGCGGACGAGGACCGCACCACCACGCGGCGCACGCCGGCTGCCTTGCGGCACACCGCGAACAACTGCATGGCGCCCAGCACATTCATATCCTTCATCGCCGCCCGGCCCCCACCGGCCGGCGGGCGCGACAGTGCTGCGGGATGCACCACCGTGTCCACCTGATTTCCGTCGATCACCTTGCGTATCAACGGATTTCGAATATCGGCGCGCACGAATTCGGCCCGGCCCATGCGGCGCAGCAACTCCCGGCTCGGCTGTTTGGCGTCGACCGCGATAATGCGTTCGATGGCAGGGTCGGCCGCCAACCTGGCCACCACATTGCCGCCGAAGAACCGGCTGGCGCCGGTCACCATTACGATCTTGGGCGCCGAACCGTCCCGGGTGCCCGCACCTGTCGCACCGGATCCCACTCGCAAGCCCCCATTTCTAGTTTTCCCGCGCTCCAAGGGTAACCGCGCGACCAGGGCTCTCCGAAGGGTATTAACCAGGATCTAACGATGAGTTCTGTCACCGTAAAAAAAGCGGAAGCCCGCCACCTGAGGTGACGGGCTCCAGCTACGACGTAGCGCTTACTTGCCGAGTTTCCTGCGCTGCACGCGCGTACGACGAAGCAGCTTGCGGTGCTTCTTCTTCGACATGCGCTTACGGCGCTTCTTGATCACAGAACCCATAGGGTTGTTCCTCGCGTTCTCTCGGGTCACCCCCACCTTCGCGGGGAGCACACTTTCAACCCTGTACAAGTCCTACCCGTAACGGGCCGACATGGACCCGACGGCACCACCGGCACGTACAGGATGCCGGTTCATGTTACCGGGCCACCGACGAGCGAACGAAACGGGTGGGTGCGGAGAACCGCACCGCCCGCTCGTTCCGCTCTACGCCACCACTAGCGCGGGTTCACCCCGCGTCGAAGTAGGACGTCTCCAGGTAGTCGTGCACCGCTTTCGCGTGCACCCGGAAAGATCGGCCGACCCGCACCGCGGGCAGCTCTCCGGAGTGCACCAATCGGTACACGGTCATTTTCGATACCCGCATCAGACTCGCCACCTCGGCGACGGTGAGGAACTGCGTTCCTCCGCCGAGAATGTTTCCGCTGGCTGCGCTGACTGGGGTGTTCGCGGACCTCGCTTGGCTGTTTCCAGACATCATTGCGCCACTGACCTCCGGCACGTCCGCGCCGCCGGCTTCCCCACCGGCGGAACAGACACGCACGTGCTCCTTGAAGCTTAGCGGGACCAGTGGGATTGCTGCGACGGGTGTGAGAAATCAGCCTTTGCTGTGGCGAGTCGGGGCCCGGCAGCAAACGAGCTACTGGGAAGTAAGCCTAATCAGCACTCGCACCGAGTTCGGCGGAACGGCGTTTCGCGGCATTGAGCGCCTCGTGGAAGGCCGAACGCACCGAAGCCCGCTCCAACTCCCGCAAACCCGCGGCGGTGGTCCCGGCGGGCGAGGTGACGGCCGCGCGCAACTCCACCGCACTCTGCTCGGACTCCTCCAGCAGCGCGGCCGAGCCGAGCATGGTCTGCACCACCAGCTGGGTCGCCACATCGCGGGTCAGGCCCAGGCCCACCGAGGCGTCGATCATGGCCTCGACGATCAGGAAGAAGTACGCCGGACCCGAACCCGAGACCGCGGTCACCGCGTCCATCTGCGCCTCGGAGACCGTCACCACCTTGCCGACCGACTCCAGCACCTCGGTGACCAGCGCCAGCTGCTCCTTGCGGGCGTAGCGGCCCGGCGCGATGGCGCTCATGCCCTGGCCCACCAGCATCGGGGTATTGGCCATCACCCGCACCACCGGGAAACCGGCGGGCAGTTTGGCCTCGTACTTGATGGTCGGCACGCCCGCGGCCAGCGAAACGATCACCGGCTCGGTCACCGACTCACCCAGTTCGGCCTTGGCCAGCTCGGTGACCACGCCGTCCACATCCTGCGGCTTCACGGCGATCACGATCAGATCGGCGCCGACGGCGGCCTCGGCCACCACATCGGTAACCCGGATTCCGAAACGCTGCGCCAGCAACTCCGCGCGCGCCGGAACCGACTCGACCACCACCAGATCCTTGCTCGCCCGCCCGGATTCGAGGAGCCCGGCCAGCAGCGCCTCCCCGATCCGGCCTCCGCCGATCACCGCAACTCTTGTCATGGAAATCAAGGCTAATGCGTGCGGCATCGCATTCGAAACCGCGGGGTTCGAGCATTACAGCGGATGAATTCCGCTATCGCGATTGTGGAATCAAGGCCAATTGGCGACTTTGGGCGATGATCGCGCCGGTGGAGTCGATCACGAGTTGATCCTCGTCGAACATGCGGCCGCCGACTTCGCGGGCGCTCGCGATGACGCGCAACCAGCCCGGCACCGGGCGGCGGCGTAGGTAGGTGGTGATCTGAACCGTTGGGGCCCAGCCGAAATGGCCGAGGTTCATGGGAACCGGCGGGGACATGTCGGCGGCCATCAGGGCGAAGAACGCGGCGACGTCCGGATCCTGCTCATCGCCCTCGAAGGGTCGAATCCACAGGCGCAGACGGGGTTCGGCGGTTTCGCCGGAGAGGAAGCGCGCCCACTCGGTGTCGATGGCGACCGAAGAGCCTTGTGCCACATGGACAAGCTTGCCCATCGGGTTCTCGTCGTCGTAGCTCAGGGCCGAGTCACCGGGTTCGGCGGGCATGTCCTGCGCGTGGTCGGCGGAGTAGACCGGGGCCGCGTCATCGTCGAGGTGGCTGAATGTGAAGGCCGTGTGCACGAGGGTGCGGCCGTTCTGGATCAGGCTCGCGTCGATGAGGCAGATCTGGCGGCCGATCTTGCGGGTGCGGACCTCGTATTCGACCGCGCCCGGATCGGGTGCGCCGAGGAAATCGGAGCTGGCGGCGATGGGGAACATCTCGGCGCGCTCGGGGGCGGTGCGGCGCAGCCATTCGGTGGCGGCCGCGGCGCTGCCCGCGACCATGGTGCCGCCGTGCAGCTTCTTGCCGATGGTCCAGATCGATTCGATGACACCGGCGTAGCGGCCGATACCCGGATCGTCCGAGGGGAGTTCGGTCACCGCGCAGACGCGGCTGAAGGGCGCGTCGGCGCGGGTCGCCGGTTCCAGATCGACGGTCAACTCCGTTGTCATCCGCTAGTCCTCTCCACTGTCGGTTTGTACAGCGTACAAGCGACCGACCGGCTAACTCACCGTCCCGTGGCGGGAATCACTGGCGGGTCCGGAGCGCACCGGGCCGGATCAGCCGCGACTGACGCCGGTGGGCTCGGGCCGCGGCGCGAGCGCGGCTTCCGGGGTCGGCGCGATGCCGTTCAGATGCCTACGCGCGAAAACCAGCGCGCGGTTCAACATGGCGGCGCGATCCATGGTGGTGCGGGCCATCTGGGTATTGACCTCGATCACCGCCTGACCCTCGAAACCGTTGGCCAGCACCAGTTCACAGAGTTCGGCCACCGGCTGGGTGCCCTCGCCGGGGATCAGGTGCTCGTCGGTGGCCGCGCCGCGGCCGTCGGCCAGATGCAGATGGGTCAGGCCCCGGCCCATGCGATCGGCCAGCAGCAGCGGATCCATTCCGGCCGTCGCGGTGTGCGAACTGTCCAGCGTGTAATGCCGGAAACCGGTATCGGTCGGATCGTAGGACGGGCTGAAGGTGGTGATGGACGGTCCGGGACCGCCGCGCCGCTCCAGCCGTTTGATCGAGGTGTCACCGCGCCCGAAGAGGGTGTCCACCCGCATCGGGAACATGTTCTCCACCGCCACCGCGACCGGACTGGAGTTCTCCAGCTCGGCCACCTGCGCGGCGAAACCCTCGGCGTAGCGGCGCTGCCAGCGGAACGGCGGATGCACCACCACGGTGGCCGCGCCCAGCGCCTCGGCGGTGTGCACGCTGCGGGTGAGCTTCGCGATCGGGTCCGACCCCCAGACCCGTTGCGAGATCAGCAGACACGGTGCGTGCACCGCCAGCACCGGAATGTCGTATTTGTGCGAGAACGATTGGACGGTGGAGATGCTCTGGCTGGCCGGTTCCGCCCACACCATCAATTCCACACCGTCGTAACCGAGTTCGGCCGCGTACCGGAAGGCCGCCTCGGTGTTCTCCGGATAGACCGAGGCGCTGGAAAGTCCGATCCGGACTTCCCTTCGCCCCGCTCGATTGTCGTTCGCCCCCTGCGCGTTATGCCCCACTGCCCGCTCCCTGCTCAGTTCGTACTGAGTAGAAAGGCTAGCGGTCCCAGCGTCACAAAGACGCCTACGACGACGGCAATCACAGTGCTGAAAATGTCATCGGTGCGCCGCAACACACGAACGAGCGCGACCAAACCGAGGATCACGATCATCGCCAGCGCCAGGGCAACCCACGGGAGCATTTCCCACATGCGCTCGAAACCCTTGAACAGCAACATGCCCGCGACCGCCGCGCCCAGACTCTGCCCGCCGAGCACCAGCCACTGACGGCGGTTCTCGTCCTCGGTGGCGAGCCGCGCTCCGGCCGCCCGCGGCGACGCGGATTTCCTTCCGGCGGTGAGCGATCCGGCGCGCGCGGTGAACTTCGAGGTGAGCGCCGAGAAGCGCTCGGCCACCGAGGTACGCGGCTCGTCGTCGTAATCGTCATCGTCGTCGTAGTCGTCGTCATCGTCGAGCGGGGAGTAGACGTCGGTCAGATGCTCATCCGGATCCGGATGGTCGTCATGGTGACCGCGACGGCGCGAACCGGCGGCGCGCCGTTTGCCGCCGCGCCGCGAATCCTGTTCCGCGCGTTGATCTTCCCGCTCGAGCGCATTGTGCAGCAGATCCCCGGCAACCGTACCGCCGGACACCAGCTGCTGATCCTGATCCGGGGAGGTCCAGGCCGTGGTCGGAATGGCGGCCTGATCGCGCGGATCGGGCTGCGGGGCGGGCGCGCCGTCCCCACGTCTTCGCGCCGACCACGCGGGCAGCGACCCGCGACCGGATTCGGCCGCGGCGCGACCGGCGTCGCGGCCGCCGCGACCGTTGCGGCCCGCGTCCTGTCCGGCTCGGCCGTTGCGGCGATCGTCCCGGGGCGGGGCGGGCGGTTCGTCGTCATGCCACTGCTCCGGCTCCTGCCAGGACTGCGGCTGTGGCGGCTGCGGCTGGCGCGGTGCGTCCTGCTGCCAGTCGGCCTCGGGACGGCGCGCGCCGTTCTGCCACGGCTCCGGCTGCCGCCGCGGATCCTGCTGCCACGGCTGCGGTTCCGGTTGCTGCCACTGCTGCGGTTCGGGCCGGGCGGGTGGGGCGCTCTGGCGTTCGGCCTCGGCCGCGCGCTGCGCCTCGGCATGGCGGCGGGCCGAACGGGACAGCGGCGGGGCGGCGGGAGCGGCCTGCGTGGGAGGCGGAGCGAGCGACGCGGCCGCGGGATCGAAGCCCGGGGTGCGCGGTTCCGGCGACCAGGCGGGTGCGGCGTCGAATTGGCGGGCGCGGCCCGCGCTGTCCAATGCGCCCATGGCGCTGTCGTTTCCGGCGGGCGCGCCGTCGGAGCGGCCACCCCGGAAGGGGCGCACCTCGTCGGTGGTGTCGTCCTCGGGATCGAAGCGGCGGCGTCGGCCGCCCTCCGGGCGCGGTGCGGCGGACGGGTCCTCGAGCTCGGCCAGCGATACGTCGGCATCGAGCGGGTCGGGCTTGCGGCGACGGCCCGAGCGGGGCTGCTCCGGGGCGGCGTGGCCGTTGGAAAGGTCGGAGCCGCCCGACCATTGGTAGCCGGACGGCTCGGGTAGCGAGGGGGGTTCGGGGGCGGCGAGCGGGTCGTAGTACGAGATGGGGCCGGAGAGCGGGGAGTAGGCGGGCTCTGGATCGGCGGGGGCGGTGTACCCGGAGTAGTCCGGGAAGTCGGCCTGCGGGGTGGGCGAGCTATAGGAAAAGTCCGAGTACTCCGGAAAGTTCGAGTAGTCAGAATAATTCGAATAGTTTGAATAGTCCGATTCGCCCGAATTAGGTTGGGCCGTGGGAGCTGCCGCGGCGCCCTCGGGCGCGTCGTCCCCTTCATCCGATGCCGCGTGCGAGGACGAACCATTCCGCACCACAGGCATATCGCCGGTCAGATCCGCGACCGAAATGCCGCGCCCACTCCGACGTCTGCGCCCGCCGCCCGCATTGGGCGCCGCGCCCTGCCCGTTGCGCGCCAAGAGCTCGGCTACGGACAGTTGACTTATATCCTCGGTCATCGAGACACCGTTTCGATCGTGCCCGGCTGGCCACCGTTCGGTCCGCCAGTTATCGGTTCGCTACCCAGGTCGGTATCAAGTTTTCGCAGGATCAATCCCTCACGCAGTGCCCAGGGACAGATTTCCAGCGTATCCAGTGACAATGCCCGCATACTCGCCTCCGCGACCAGCGCGCCGGCCACCAATTGCTGTGACCGATCGGAACTCACGCCTTCCAATTCTGCCCGGTCCGCGGCTGTCATTCTCGATATGAACGCAATCAGTTGCCGCAGGCCGGAACTCGTGAGGGTACGCCGCACCCGCGGACCCGCGGCAGAGGGGGCGGCGCCGGTCAATCTGGCCAGCGAACGGAACGTTTTGGACGTGCCCACCGCCAGATCCGGGCGGCCGACCTCCAGCAGCTGTTTGGACGGCAGCACCAGCTCGGCGTCGAGCCAATCGCGCAGCACCGCCACCCGGCGCTTGCCCGGCGGATCGTGCCGCAGCCAATCCCGGGTGAGCCGCCCGGCGCCCAGCTGCAACGAGAGAGCGACATCGGGTTGCTCATCCGCGCCATTGCTCATTTCGAGCGAGCCGCCGCCGATATCCAGATTGAGGATTCGCCCCGCGCTCCAGCCGTACCAGCGGCGCACCGCCAGGAAGGTGTGGCGGGCCTCCTCCGATCCCGTCAAGACCTGGAGATTGACCCCGGTCTCCGAGCGCACCCGGGCCAGCACCTCTTCCGAATTCGCCGCCTCGCGGACCGCGGATGTGGCGAAGGCCATCAACTCCGCGCACCCGGAAGTCTTTGCGATACTTGAGAATTCGGCCACTGTCGCGGTGAGCCTGGCGGCTCCCGCGGGCGTGATCCGACCCTGGTCGTCCAGGCTCTCCGATAGCCGCAACGTGGCCTTCGTAGAGCTCATAGGCATCGGGTGGCCACCGCGATGCGCGTCCACCACCAGCAGGTGGACGGTATTACTTCCCACATCGAGTACACCTAGCCGCACAAGAACACGGTACTGGGTGCGTCACGACTTCAGGCCAGGCGACTGAGCTGTTAGCGTTCCGCGGTGTGACGGCAGGTGCATCCGCGAGTGGCCCGACCGGGCTGCGACCAGCGGCGAAGATCGACCCGGCTCCCGAAGTAGAGCTCGACTTCCCGCGTGAGTGGATCGAGTTCGTCGACCCAGCTAATGACGAGCATTTGATTGCCGCCGATATGACCTGGCTATTGTCGCGCTGGACGTGCGTTTTCGGCACTCCGGCATGCCAGGGCATCATCGCCGGGCGCGAGGATGACGGCTGCTGTTCGCACGGCGCGTTCCTCTCCGATGAGGAGGATGGCAAGAAGCTGGCCCGGGCTGTGAAAATGCTCACACTCGAGGATTGGCAGCTGATGCCGATGGCCCAGGACGACAAGGGCAAGGTCCGCAAGAAGCTGTATCTGGAAGAGGACGACCTCGACGACGAGCCCGCACTGCGCACCCGGCGGGTGGACGGCGCGTGCATCTTCCTCAACCGTCCCGGGTTCGACAAGGGCATCGGCTGCGCGCTGCACACCATGGCGCTGCGCGAGGGCCTGGAGCCGCTCACGGTCAAGCCGGAGGTGTGCTGGCAGCTGCCGATTCGCCGCACCCAGGACTGGGTGGACCGGCCGGACGGGGTGGAGATCCTGCGGACGGTCATCGGCGAGTACGACCGGCGCGGCTGGGGGCCGGGCGGGTTGGATCTGAATTGGTACTGCACCGGATCCCCGGACGCGCATGTCGGCACCCGGCCGGTGTGGCAGGCGTACGCGCCCGAGTTGATCGAACTGCTCGGCCAGCCCGCCTACGACGAGTTGGCACAGCACTGCCGGCGGCGGCAGGGACTGGGGATCGTGGCGGTGCATCCGGCCACGGTTATCGCCGAGCAAAAGGCCGCGGACGAGGCCGCCATCGCCGACAAGGCGGCCGAAAGCGTGCGCGCGGCCGCCGCGAAGGCGGATAAAACGGTCGGCGCGGGGAGCGCGGCGGCCAAGCCCGCGACCGGGTCGAAGAAGGCCACGGCCACTAAACGGGGTTAACAGAACTCGCGGGTAACTTTCTGAAAGTACCTATTTTCACTTCACTGCTCACCTACTGTGCGACGGACCCACATCCTGTGGGTCGCAGCACAGGAGAAGCACATGAGCAACACCCCGCCCAACCGGCGCGTCCTCGGCGCGGGCCTGGCCGGACTCGCCGTCGCGACGGGCGTCATCGCCGTCCTCGCGGCGCCCGACGCCCCTGCGGCCAACGCCGCGGTCAACTCGATCAGCGTGTCGAGCCTGGACCTGAAGGTCGGCAACACCTACACCCTCAACGCCGATCTCGGCGGCGCCTCCATCGGCCTGCTCATCTACTGGAGCGATAACGGCACCAACCTCACCCCGGCCGGCAAGGTGCCCTGGCCGGTGGGGCACGCCAGTCTGGACTGGACGCCGAAAACCGTTGGGCAGCATGTGATCACGGCATCACAGGGCAGCAGCACCAAATCGCTCTCGGTGACCGTGACGGACGGGTCCACCCCGACCACCACCGTGCCGCCGACCACCACGGTCCCCCCGACCACGGTGCCGCCGACGACCGAGCCGCCGACCACGACGGTGCCCCCGACCACCACGGTCCCGCCCACGACCACGGTGCCGCCCACCACCGAACCGCCCACCACGACGGTGCCGCCGACCACGACGACACCGCCCACCACGGTGCCGCCGACGACCGAGCCGCCGACCACCACGGTCCCCCCGACCACCACGGTCCCGCCGACCACGACGCCGCCGACCACCGAACCTCCGGTGACGACCACGGCTCCGCCGACGACGACCACCAAGCCCAATGGCGGCGGCACCGGCAGCTCGAACGGCCTGCTCCCGTTCGGTCTCTGACACCGAACCTTTCGAAATCCCCTGGGGCGCGGATTCATCCCCAGGTATGCACAGGAGAAACCATGCGCAGTAACAACTCTCGCCGCACGCTCGGCGCGGGCATCGCCGGGCTGACCGTGGCCGCGGGTGCGGCCGTCGTCGTCGCGATGTCCCCGTCCGCCCAGGCCACCGTGGACACCGTCAGCATCGCCGGGTCGGACTTCCGGGTGGGCAACACCTACACGCTCAGCGCCGATCTGAGCGGTGCGAGCATCGGCCTGCTCGTGTACTGGAGCGATAACGGCAATGACTTCAGCGGCGCGAAGGTGCCGTGGCCGGTGGGGCACGCCTCCATCGACTGGACGCCGACCACGCCCGGACAGCACATCCTGACCGCGTCGCAGGGCGGCAGCACCAAATCGGTCGTGGTGAACGTGTCGAGCGGATCGACCACCACCCCGCCGACCACTCCCCCGACCACCCCGCCGACGACGCCGCCCACGACGCCGCCGACCACCACTCCCCCGGCGACGACTACCCCGGGTGGCGGCAGCAGCGGTAGCGGCACCGGCAGTCTCGGTTCCGGCAGTGCGGGCAAGCTGCTCGGCGGATTGCTCGGCAGCTCCTAGTTCCGGGCGCGGCGCGCGGGCAGTGCGGGCCGGGTAGAGGTGGGCGTGGCGGAAATCCCCGGGATCCGGCACGCCCACCGAAACCAATCGGACGCTTGCTCGAGTATTACGAAATAGCTACATTTCACTCACCGGAAGGAGATACACCCATGCGCATCGCACCACCGAGGATCACCGCCCGCCGAGCGGGTGCGGGGATCACCGGCTTCGCCGCCATCGCCGCGGCGGCCGTCATCGCGGCGCCAACGGCCTGCGCGGCGGTCGACACCGTCACCGTCGAAGGCTCGAACTTCCAGGTCGACACCGAATACACCATTTCGGCGACCCTCAGCGGCGCGTCCATCGGCCTGCTCGTGTACTTCAGCGATAACGGGCAGTTCATCGGCAGCCCCAAGGTGCCGTGGCCGGTCGGGCACTCCAGCATCACCTGGAAGCCGTCCACCAAGGGCCAGCACATCATCACCGTCGAACAGGGCGGCAGCACCCAATCCACGACCGTCACGGTGGCCGATAAGCCGTTAGGCTCGGGCAGCTCCAGCTCCGGCAGCGGTTTCGGACCCGCCGGACCGCTCGGCAGCGGCAGCAGCGGCACCACCGGCAACGGCAAGTGAACGGAACCACCAGCATGAACAGCATGTCCCGGCGACTCGGCAGCGGCGTCGCCGGTCTCGCCACCGCCGCCGCGATCATCGTCCTGGCCGCACCCCAGGCGAGCGCGACCGTGGACTCGATCACCGTGTCCGGCAGCGATCCGCACACCATCAACACCGAGTACACGCTCACCGCGAATCTCAGCGGCGCGGGCATCGGCCTGCTCGTCTACTGGACCGACAACGGCAATGACCTGAGCGGTCCCAAGGTGCCGTGGCCGGTCGGCTTCTCCAGCATCACCTGGAAGCCCACCACCCCGGGACAGCATCTGCTCACCGCCTCCCAGGGCGGCAGCACCAAGACCATCGCCGTGACCGTCACCGATCCGGCCAACCCGGGCACGCCCGGCGGCGGCAATCCGGGCACCCCCGGCGGCAGCTCCGGCAGCGCGAACAAGGCCCTCGGCGGCCTGCTCGGCGGATTGACCGGCAGCGCGGGCAGCTGACCCGGAAGTGACAGCGGTTACAGCGGGCGTTCGCGAGGCGGCGTCCGCTGGGCCGCGTTACAGGTGTGGCAACCGCGACAGGTGTACAGCGGGTGAACCGGCCCGAATCTCGGACGGCATTCGAATCAGGCTGCGCGGAAAGGTGTTTCGAAGATCTACCGGCGTCGTGACCTCGGAATGTGAGCGATGGGAAGTGCGCGCGACATCGGCTCGCTACTGCTGATTCACCGAAACGTGTTAGACATCCTGCCCATGATCAAGAAATCGCTCACCGTCGCCGCGCTGGCCGCCGGTGTTGTTCTCACCCTCGCGCCGCACGCCGGTGCCGATAACACCGATCCCGCCAAGTTCTCGGATGTCACCGCCAACTTCGTGCCGTACAACGACCTGAACGTGCTCAGCGCCAAGGACAGCGGCAAGCTGATCATCGTCAGCCCCTACGGCACCACCCGGACCATCGCCTGCCGCGGCAACGGCCAGGATGTGGCGTACTACGACTGCAAGCAGCAGGACGACCTGGGCTGGATCAACCTCGCCCAGCAGGACATCCCGGGCCTGGGCCCGGGCTGGGTCTACACGATGCAGTCCGACCCCGCCGCATAAGCAGCACAAGACAATTCACGCCCCGCTTCGATATCGAAGCGGGGCGTTTTGGTGGGGGCCGAGCATCGGAGCGGACGTTCCCGCACACCGCAGACCGCGCTCTCTTCGAATTTCGAAGAGAGCGCGGTCTTCTGGTTTCTAAGCCTCGAGCTTGTAGCCGAGGCCGCGGACCGTGACCAGGTGTTCCGGCTTGGCCGGGTCCGATTCGATCTTGGAGCGCAGGCGCTTGACGTGCACGTCGAGGGTTTTGGTGTCACCGACGTAGTCGGCGCCCCACACGCGGTCGATGAGCTGGCCGCGGGTCAGCACTCGGCCGGAGTTGCGGAGCAGGTATTCGAGCAGATCGAACTCCTTGAGCGGCAGGGTCACCGCCTTGCCGTTCACCTGCACCGTGTGGCGATCCACGTCCATGCGGACCGGACCGGCCTCCAGCACGCTGGTCTCACCGCCGCTGTCGGCCTCCTCGCCGACACCGCGGCGCAGCACGGCGCGGATGCGGGCGATGAGCTCGCGCGAGGAGTAGGGCTTGGTGACGTAGTCGTCGGCGCCCAGTTCCAGGCCGACCACCTTGTCGATTTCGCTGTCGCGCGCGGTCACCATGATCACGGGGACACTGCCGCGGGCGCGCAACTGCTTGCACACATCGGTGCCGCTCATGCCGGGCAGCATGAGGTCGAGAAGGACGATGTCCGCCCCGGACCGGTCGAACTCGGCCAGCGCGGACGGGCCGTCACCGACCACGGTGACCTCGAACCCCTCCTTGCGCAGCAGGAATGCGAGCGGATCGGCCAGCGACTCCTCGTCCTCGACGATCAGCACACTCGTCATCGGGTTGCCTCCACACCGTTGGTTCTGGCCCGCCCGAGGGGGCGCGGGCCGGTTTCCTTCTTCGCCGCCGGAATCCCGGCGGAAAGTCTTTTGTCGCCGCCATTGAGATCGGCGGGGTGGGACGGGATACGCAGGGTGAATGTGGACCCCGTGCCCAATTTGCTCCACAGGGTGACCTCACCGCTGTGGTTGGCCGCTACGTGCTTGACGATAGCCAGCCCGAGCCCGGTACCGCCGGTGGCGCGCGAACGCGCCTTGTCGGCCCGGAAGAATCTTTCGAAGACGCGTTCCTGGTCTTCCTTGGCGATGCCGATACCGCGATCGGTGACCGCGATATTCACGTGGCCCCCGCGCAGTGCCCGGCTCACCGAAACCTGCGATCCGCGCGGCGAATACGCGATGGCGTTCTCCACCAGGTTCGATAGCGCGGTCACCAGCAGGGTCTGATCGCCGATCACCTCGAGGCCACTGGTGGAATCGGTGCTCACCGTGATGCCCGCGGCTTCCGCGGCGGTCCGGGAGCGCTCGATGGCCTGGTTGACGACGCTGTCCACGTCGACGGCTTCGAGTTCGGGCAGTTTCTCCGCGCCCTGCAGGCGGGACAGTGCGATCAGCTCGGTGACCATCTTGCCCATGCGGCGGGCCTCGCCGTGCAGGCGTTCGCCGAAGTGCCGCACCGATTCCGGATCGTCCGCCGATTCCAGCAATGCCTCAGCCAACAGGCTCATGGCGCTCACCGGCGTCTTGAGCTCATGGCTGACATTGGCGACGAAGTCGCGGCGGGTGGCCTCCATGCGGGCCTGTTCGGAATCGTCGTCGGCGAAAAGGACCACGAAGTTCGGGTTCTCCTGCGACAGCGGCCTGGCAACACCCCGGACTGCGAGTCGCGCGCGGCCCGGCAGCGGGATTTTCGCGGTCAGCTCGAATTCGATATCGCTGCCGCCCGCGAGCACCTGCTGTACGGCGGCCCAGGCGCGTTCGTCGAGCAGCCGGTCGTGGACTATGCCCAGCTCCTCGGCCCGCGGGTTCACCAGCACCACATCGCGGTACTGGTCGACCACGGCGATACCGCTCTCGGAGGCGAGCACGATCAGGTCCAGGACCTGCGACATGGTCAGGCCCGAATCGGTGGCGGCGCGAATCCGCTCCTGCCGGGCATTGACATACGGAATGAGCAATCCACCGACTGCCAGTCCAACGACGGCCGCCAGGACTGCCAACAGCACGGCCTGTGGAACGCTCACGCTTTGAATCGTACGGTCGACTCAGCCGTCGCCAACCCCGGGTGCAGGAAGTTTCACGCAGGTCACAGGGGCTTCGACGGGAGTTGGCCCGCCGTTCACGCAATGTTTCGACTGGTCGGGGGCGGCGTTCGGCATTTTTGTGGCAAACACGAGGTAGGGCCGGTTCAGTCCTCGGGGTCGCCGTACAGGGCCACGCGGACGGCATCGCCGTGCCGATCGGCCCACACGCCCAGGGCCAGGATCGGGGTGAGCAGATCGATGCCCGCGGCCGTCAGCTCGTACTCCACGCGCGGGGGTGCTTCGGCGTAGCGGCGACGTTCCAGCAATCCCATCCGTTCCATGCGGCGCAGGGTCTGGGTGAGCATCTTCTGACTGATGCCGCCGATCGCGCGCTGCAATTCGATCGGGCGCAGCGGGCCTTCGCGCAGGGTGTAGACGATCACGGTCAGCCAGGAGTTGCCGAAGATGTCCACCGCCAGGCGGGCGGGGCAATCGGATTCGTAGTCCCCGTACTCCGGGAACTCCACCACCTCGGGCGCGGCCATCTCGATCGTCACGGTTCCAGCCTGCCAGCACCATTGCGCACCCGCGAGTGCGTATCGGAATTCCTAACGTCGAATTCGCAACCACGACACAGGAGTTCACATGCGAATCGGAATCATCGGCGCGGGAGCCATGGCGCGAGCCCTCGGCGGCGGCTGGGCCGCCGCCGGGCACGACATCGTGATCGGGGCACGCGATGCGACGAAAGCCCAGGAGGTGGTCGCGGAGATCAGGGCGCGGGACGGGAGTGACAATGCCCGGTCGACGAGTATCGCCGAGGCGGCGGAATTCGGCGAAGCGGTGCTACTGGCCGTGCCCGTCGCCGCCCTGACCGAAATACTCGAGGGGATCGGCCCGGCACTGACCGGCCGCATCCTCATCGATTGCACCAATGCCTTTCGGCCCGACCTCGGGACATTCACGCTGACCGAGGACGCCGTCGCCGAGCGCATCGCGGCCACCGTCCCGGACGCCCATGTGGTGAAGGGTTTCAACCTGTGCGCCGCCGAGGTCTATGTCGGGGCACAGCTCGAATTCGAAGGCCGCACCCTGCTGGTCCCGCTCTGCGGCGACAACCCGGACGCCATCGCGCGCGTCAGCTCATTGACCGAGGACCTGAAACTCCGGCCGTGCCACGCAGGCGGCCTCGCCCAGGCCCGGTACATGGAAGCAACCTCGGCGTTCGTGGTCGGACAGTGGTTCGGCGGCAACGACTCTCGCGCCATGTTCCCGCCGCTGGACGCGACCTTCGCCGAGGTGGACGAGTAAGCCCTTACCAGCCGGGGTTGCCTCGGACGGGGAGGTTCACGTAGCTCGGCTCGGCCGGGTCGAGGAGCAGGTGCTGTGGGAGCAGGCCGGAGTCGAGCAGGATTGCCAAGGGGGGCAGGCCCTTCGGGAAGTTGCCGGCGTAGACGTCGACGCGCAGGCGGTGGCCGGGTTGCAGGACGGCGTCTACGCCGGGGATGGAGATGTCCAGGGTGACCGGGACTCCGGGGATGGTGCGCCGGCGGGTGTCCAGGGAGATATCGGGGACGGGATCGGTGTAGTCGCCGTTGGGCAGGCGGGTGCTGCGGGATTCGTCGATGGCGCGGAGGGAGGCGACGAGCTGCCCGGAGGACAGGGTGATGGATTGTCCGTCGGGGGCGACGTCGTTGACGGTGGCGACCCAGTAGCCGTCGGCGGCGTCGTGCACCGTATTCAGGTGCACCGCAATGGGTCCGGAGATGGTGGTCGGCTCGGCGACCGGCGTGCTGGTGAAGGTCAGGCCGTTGGATTCCCAGATGCGCGAGTCCTTACCGCAGGCGTCGATGACCGAGATGATGCCGATGGTCTCCTGTGCCGCGTCGCGGGAGCACAGTCCGGTGAGACCCGGTGCGACGGTGAGGGTGTCGACGCTCTCGCCCGGTGCGCCGAACAGTGAACCGTCGTGCGCGCTGTGCCCGCCGGTGCCGCTGGGCGCGGCGGACAGGTACATGCGGCGGTAGTCGGTCTCGGCCTGCGGGAAGGCGGCGGCGGTGATCCAGCCGCCGCCCTGTTCCTTCATGGTGACCGGACCGTACCGGTCGATGCCGTTGTCGATTCCCTTGAGCCACTTGTCGAACCAGGCCCGTTGCAGCACATCCATGCGCGGCGGCAGGCCGGGGCGGCCGGATTCATTGCCGTTGGAGATGTGGTAGCCGTCGCCGACGAGGATCTGTTTCTGCCCGGGTGGCAACGGGATTCGCCGGTACACATCGGCCTGTGAGTTGACGAAGACGTCATGCCAACCGCTGGTGATGAAGGTGGGCACCGTGATTCGCGTCGGATCGGTTTCCCACGCCTGCCGCATATCGCTGCCGGACTCCAGCAGCGCCCGCAGTTTGGGGCTGAGCTGATCGATATTCGGTTGCAGGAACACTTCCAGGAACGCGTCCACGAAGGTGAACGGATCGGCCAATCTGTCGGCGAGCCAGCGCATATCGAACCGCCCCTGGAGCAGCGCGGTCATATCGGGAACGAGCTTGCCGCCGTTGACGGCCGCCAGCCACAGCGGCATGAAGGCCGCGCCGACGGCCCCGCCGGGTGCGACCAGATCGCGGAAGGGGTTGCGGCTGGGCACGACCGGGAAGATGGCCTTCAACGCGGGCGGCTGTTTCGCGGCCACCTGCAATTGGTTGAGTCCCGAGTAGGAGATGCCGCTCATCCCGATATCCCCGGTGGACCAGCCCTGCCGCGCCGCCCAGTCGATGACCTCGGCGGTGTCCTGTTGTTCCCGCGCCCCGAGCAGGTTCCAATCCCCTTGGGAGAAGCCGGTTCCGCGCACATCGACCACGACCTGGGTGTACCCGGATTTGATGAGCTGCCGGTCGACGGTGAAGGTGCGCAGCAGTCCCCCGCCGAGCGCCTTGGTGAGGTCGGTCAATCCCGAGATCGGTGTACCGGACAGATCGATATTCCGGAACGCCTGCACCAGCAGATCCGACAGTCCCGGCACCGAGAGCGCCGAATCCGCGATCATGGACCCGAGTTTCGTATAGGGCGTGAGGTTCACGATGGTCGGCGTCGGCGCGGTGATCGGCTGCCCGGACGCATCGGCCGGATGGTAGACGTTCCCCTTGAGCACGGTCCCGTCGCTCATGGTGATGGGCACATCCCAATCGATGTACACATTGGGATAAACCTGTGGATTATCTTCCGTCGCAGCCCATTCCGCGCCGGTGGCACCGCCGTCCGGGCCGACGGGTTCGGCGGCGGCGGTGGGTGAGACGAACTGCGTCAGCGCCACGGCGGCCGTCATGGCCACCGCGACTCGCAACAGGAGCGGCATGGTCGCCAAGCTAGGTGCGGAGACAACAGTCTGGGACAGTTTCCCCGGAAGTCCGTGAAACTGCACAAAAAAAGAAAAACCGAGTGTGCACGCCGTTGTGCACACTCGGATTTCAGGCCCGGAAGAGCGGAATCACCAGCCGGTGTTACCGCGAACCGGGACATTCACGAAGCTCGGACGATTCGGGTCGAGCTGCACATGCTGCGGCTTCAGACCGGTATCGATGAGCATCGGCAGAATCGGCAGGCCCTTGGGGAAGTTGCCCGCGAAAACGTCCACCCGCAACCGGTGTCCCGGCTGCAGCAGACCCTGGGTACCGCTGAGCGCGATATCGAGGGTGGTGGCCTCGCCCGGCACCGTCGGCTCACTCTTGTCCAGCGAGGTGAGGGCGCGGGGATCGGTGTAGTCGCCGTTCTCCGAGCGCGCGCTGTTGGCCTCGTCGATCTGACGCATGGACGCCATCATCTGCCCGGAGGTCAGCACGGTCGATTTACCGTCGGGCGCAACGTCATTGACGGTGACGGTCCAGTAGCCGTCGGCGGCGTCCTGAACGGTGTTGAGGTGCACCGCGATCGGGCCGGAGATGGTGGTGGCCTCGGCGACCGGGGCGCTGGTGAAGGTCAGCCCGTTCAGCTCGGCGACCCGTGAATCCAGCGCGCAGCCGTCGATGATGGACAGCACACCGGCGCTGCCCTGTGCGGCGTCATTCGAGCACAGCGTGGTCAAACCCATTGCGACACTGAGCCGGTCGGTATCGCCATTGGCCTCGGCGGTCAGCGAACCGTCGTACAGGCTGTTGGCGGTGCCGCTGCGCTGCGACGACAGGTACATGCGGCGGTAGCGCGCGGCCTCCTCCGAGGGCGCGGAGGTGCCGAAGCCGCCCTGGGTGATCCAGCCGCCGCCCTGCTGGCGCAGGGTGACCGGGCCGTACTTGTCGATGCCGTTGTCGATTCCCTTGAGCCACTTGTCGAACCAGGCGCGCTGCAGCACGTCCAGGCGCGGCGGCAGGCCGGGGCGACCGGCTTCCGACCCCGAGGTGACGTGGTAGGTGTTGCCCATGAGCAGCTGCTTCTGCCCGGCGGGCAGCGGAATCTCGTTGTAGATCTTGGATTCCGAGTAGGTGAACAGGTCGTGCCAGCCGCCGGTGACGAAGGTCGGCACCTGGATGCGGCTCGGATCGCCGAGCCAATCCTTGCGCTCGGACGACAGATCGTTGAGCATCGCCTTCACGCGCGGGTCGAGGCTGTTCATATCGGTGCTGGTGTACGCCGACATGAGCACGTCCAGATAGGTGAACGGATCGTCGGCGCGGTCCTGCAACCACTTGAAGTCGAACTTGCCCTGCGCGATCGAGGCCAGATCCGGCACCCACTTGAGCCCGTTGATGGCGCTCAGCCACAGCGGGATGAAGTTGAAACCGAAGCCGCCACCGGGCGCGAGCACATCGTCGACGAGGTCGCTGCCGGGCACGATCGGGAAGATGGCCTTCAGCGCGGGCGGCTGCTTCTCCGCGGCCTGCACCTGGTTGATGGCGCTGTAGGACAGTCCGTTCATGCCGACCCGGCCGTTGGACCAGCTCTGCTTGGACGCCCAGTCGATGGTTTCGACGGTGTCCTGCTGCTCGCGGCCGCGCAGCATGTCCCATTCGCCCTGCGAGAATCCGGTACCGCGCACGTCCACGACGACCTGCGTGTATCCGGATTTGATGAGCTGGCGGTCGACGGAGAAGTTGCGGAGTTCGCCGTTGCCCGCGGCATTCAGCAGTTCACCGAAGCCGGAGATGGGGGTGCCGGAGAGGTTGATGTTCCGGAACACATTGACCAGGGCGTCGCCCAGGCCGGGAATCGCGAAGGCGCTGTCCGCGACGTTCGACACCAGTTTGGTGTAGGGCGTCAGGTTCAGCACGGTCGGCGTGGGGGTGTCGATGGGGCGGCCCGAGGCGTCCGCCGGGTGATAGACGTTGCCCTTCAACACGGTTCCGTCGCTCATCGTGATGGGGACGTCCCATTCGATGAATACGTTCGGGTACTGCTGCTGACCGTCTTCGGTGGCGGTCCAGGCCGCTCCCGCCGCGCCACCGTCGGGACCGGCCGGAATCGGGGCCGCGTCCGCTGTGATGGCGGTCAAAGGAACGAAAAGAGTGGCTGCCGTGGCTAGCACAGTGGCCCGTAGCGCGTGCTTCATCGAACGTGATCTACCTCTCGCAAATGGTCGAACGTCCAGAGCATAACTACCGAGAAGTAAGTTGCAAACCCCGGTTACACGTACCGTTTTAAATGGGCAAATTCCGGCAAATTTGAAATGCCTTGCGGCGGAATACCCTACGGTGCCGTACTGAGAGGTGCATCACATCGTAAGTCATTCACGCTATGAATAAGCGTGAGACACGAATTGTCCGGAGAAATGAAAAACGCGCTGTAGCCAAGTAATCCGGCTACAGCGCGTTCGCGTTACTTACTGTTACTTGCCACCCTGATTGGCGACGGCGGCGGCACCGGCGGCCGCGGCCTCCGGATCCAGGTACTCACCCGGGCCCAGCGGGCGCAGGTTCTCGTCCAGCTCGTACTTGAGCGGAATACCAGTGGGGATGTTCAGCTCGGCGATCGCGTCGTCCGAGATGCCCTCCAGGTGCTTCACCAGCGCACGCAGCGAATTACCGTGCGCCGCAATGAGAACCGTCTTACCGGCGGTGACATCCTGGGAGATGGTGTCCTCCCAGTACGGCACCATCCGAGCCACGACATCCTTGAGGCATTCGGTCAGCGGCACATCGATACCGGCGTAGCGCGGATCGGCGTCCTGGCTGTATTCGCTGCCCGCCTCGATCGGCGGCGGCGGGGTGTCATAGCTGCGGCGCCACAGCATGAACTGCTCGTCGCCGTACTCGTCCTTGATCTCCGCCTTGTTCTTGCCCTGCAGCGCACCGTAATGCCGCTCGTTCAGACGCCAATCGCGCACGACCGGAATCCAATGCCGGTCACAGGCGTCGAGCGCGTTATTGGCGGTGCTGATGGCACGGCGCAGCAGCGAGGTGTAGACGATATCGGGCAGAATCCCGTGCTCGGCCAGCAATTCACCGGCACGCTTGCCTTCGGCGACACCCTTATCCGTGAGACGGACGTCCACCCAGCCGGTGAACAGGTTGAGGGCATTCCATTCGCTCTCGCCGTGGCGCAGCAGCACGAGGGTGTACGTCATGGGGGTCATCTTTCCACGAGCAGCGCGGCGCCCACGAGGGTGGCCTGATCAGTGAGTTCGGAGGGAACGACACGGAGCTCACGCAGGAATGTCAGCCGCGCGTGCGCGGCGGCCGACTCGCGCAGCGGACCCCAGAGCGGCTCCCCCGATTGCGCGAAGCCGCCGCCGATGACGACCAGATCGGTGTCGAGCAGCGCCGCCGCCGACGCGACCGCCGCCCCGATGGCGGTGCCCGCGCGATGCAGCGCCGCCACCGCGATCTCGTCCCCGGCGTGCGCGGCTTTCGACAGTTCGATTCCGGTGCTGCCGGTCCATCCCTGCCCGCGCGCCCAGCGCACCGAGGATTTCCCGCTGGCCACGGCTTCGACGCAGCCGAAACCGCCGCAGGCGCAGGGCTCTTCGTTACCGGGAACGATGATGTGGCCGATATGCCCGCCATTTCCGGTGCGGCCCATGACAACCCGGTCATCGGAGATGACGCCGCCGCCGATCCCGGAGGACACCGTCAGCGCCAGCACATTCGGCACCCCGCGCGCCGCGCCGAAGCGCTGTTCGGCCAGCACCAGGCAGACGCCGTCGATGGCGAACCGAATCCTCGCGTCCGGGAACAACTCCCGGACCGCGTCCACCAGCCGGAAACCGTCCACCCACTCCGGGATATTGAGCGGTCCGGTCACGCCGGTGCGCACATCCACCGGTCCGGCCGCGCCGATGCCGACCGCGGTCACCTCGGCGGTGCCCGCGACGGTCAGCAGCAGTTCCAGACAGGCCGTCCAGACCTTCGTCTCGGGAACCTGGATGCGGCGGACGGATTCCACTCCGCCGTCCGCGCCGACAATGCCCGCCGCGAATTTCGTCGCACCGATATCCAGCGCCAATGCCACCATGGCGGGGAGACTACAGCTTGTCCTCGGCGTCGACGAGGTGTTCGAAGGCACGCAGGTTCTTCAGCGATTCCCCGCGCGAGACCCGCCATTTCCATTCCCGGCGAATGGATTCCGCGAATCCCAATTCCAGCAGGGTGTTGAAATCGGCGTCCACGGCCTCGAGGATCTGACCGAACCAGGTGTCGAGTTCATCGGGGGTGACGGCGTGGTTGGACAGGCGGCCCACCAGGTAGATATCGCCGACCTTGTCGATCGTGTACGCCACGCCGTAGAGGCGGCGATTGCGGCGCAGCAGGAATTTGTAGACGCCCTCGAAATTCTCGTCCGGTTTACGGCAGACGAAGGATTCCATGCGAATGCCGTGCTTGCCGACCGTGACGCCGATGACCGTCTTGAGTTTGCGCTCACCGGGCAGCACCACCACGAAGGTGCCGTCGGCCTCGCGCGAGTATTCGATCTCGCGGTCGCGCAGCGTCTGGTCGACGATCCGCGCGGTGGCCTCGGCCCCACCGGGATTCGACTGTGCCCCTGCACCGTTCGAAGGCGCGGCGCTATCACCCGGTTGTACGGGGTCGCTCATCGGCGTACGGCTCCCATCCGGCGCCGCCAGAGCGCCAGTGATCTGGCTTGATTGGTTTCGGTGTGCACGCTACCGGTGCGATTGCGGCGGTCCCGGGACTGGCCGAGCGCGGCGGCGTAACTGTCCAGCATGCCGTCGGCGGTATGCGCCCAGGAGAAGTTCGCGGCGTGTTCGACCGCGGCCGCGCCCATCACGTCCAGGCGGCCCGGATTCTCCAGCAGCGAGCGCAGCGCGCTCGCCCACTCGGGGGTGCGGTGGCCGGGCACCAGCAGCCCGGTGACGCCGTCGCGCACGGCCGTGCCGAGCCCGCCCACATCGGCGGCCAGCACGGGGGTGCCGCTGGCCTGCGCCTCGATGGCGACCAGGCCGAAGGATTCGTTATAGCTGGGCACCGCCACCAGATCCGCCGCCCGGTACACCTGCACCAGGCGATGCGGCGGCTGCGGCGGCAGGAAGGTGACGCGATCGGAAATGCCCAGTGCCGCAGCCAATTCGATGAGCGCGTCGGGGCGCTCCAGGCCACTGCCGGAGGGCCCGCCGACGATCAGCACGCGCAGCGGCCGCCCGGGGCGCTGCGGTAGCGCGGCCTCCTCGGCCAGCACCTGTGCGGCCGCGCGGACCAGCACGTCGGGTGCCTTCAACGGCTGAATTCGCCCGATGAAAGCCACGATTCGCTCATTGTCGGGCAGGCCGAGTTCGGCGCGCGCGGCGGCGCGATCACCCGGGCGGTACCTGTTCAGGTCCGCGCCGGGCAGCACCACATCGATGTGTTCGGGATCCGCGCCGTACAGCTCGACGAGCTGCCGGGCTTCCTCACCGGTATTGGCGACCAGCCGGTCCGCCTCCGCGACGATCTGCTTCTCACCGATCACGCGGGCGGCCGGTTCGGGGGTGTCCCCCTCGGCCAGATACAGATTCTTGACCGCGGCCAGGGTGTGCGCGGTGTGCACCATCGGCACCCGCCAGCGATCGCGTGCCAGCCACCCCACCTGTCCGGACAACCAGTAGTGCGAATGGATCAGGTCGTAATGCCCGGGCAGATGCCGGGCCTCCTGCCGCAGCACCTCACCCGCGAAGGGGCACAGCTGGGTGGGCAGATCATGCTTGTCCAGACCCTCGAACGGCCCGGCCACGACATTGCGAACCAGCACCCCCGGCGCGGCTTCCACCAGGGGTTCGTCATTCGAGGAGGTGGCCCGGGTGAAGATCTCCACCTGGGTACCGCGGCGAGCCAATTCGATGGCCGTCTGCAGGACGTACACATTCATGCCGCCGGCATCGCCGGTACCCGGTTGGGCCAGGGGTGAGGTGTGCACCGATAGCACGGCAATCCGATTGGGCCGTAGGTCGGAACGTTGACTCACTACACCAGTGTGCACGCCCGCGGTAAGCGAATATACGTGGGTTACCCGACCTAGTGACCTCTCTCACATGGGAAGCCCCGGTCAGGACAGGGTTTCGACGAAGCCGGTGAGCTCTGCCACGAAGCGTTCAGGGTCCTCGATGAACAGGCCGTGCTGGGCTTGCGGCCAGAACGAGGTGCTCGAATTCGGGACGGTATCGGCGATGTACCGGCCGTTCTCGACCGGCACCACCGGGTCGGCCTCACCGTGCATGACGAAGACCGGGACATCGAGGTTCGCGAGGGTTTCGGTGTTGTCGACCGTCCGATAGAACAGCGCCTTGCGCACCCGGGGCAGGGTCGCGACGCTGCCGCCGAACAGGCGCTGGGCATCGCCGCCCTTATCCCGGCCGGGACCGGTATTGGCATTGCCGAAGGCCGCGAAACCGCGCATGGCGCGACCGGCGCTCTCCTCGAACACGTCCGGAATGGCCTTCTGCATGGCCGGGCCGGTCGCGGCCCCGGGCACGTTCTTGCCGATACCGGCCTGAGAACCGGTGTAGACGACGCCCGCGACGGCGGCGGTGCCGTAGGCGGTGAGGTAGTCGCTGAGCACGATGCCGCCGTAGGACCAGCCGAGCAGCACCGCACCGGCGGAGATGCCCTCCGCGGCCAGCACGGCCGCCACATCGGCGGCCCAGTTCTTCGGATCGTCGTATCCGGCGTCGGGGGCGTCGGAGTAGCCGTGCCCGCGCAGATCGAGGGCGATCACCCGGAAACGCCCGGCCAGGTCGTCGGCGGCGCGGCCCCAGCAGCGCAGGGTTCCGGACCAACCGTGCAACAGCACCAGAGGTCGTGCGCCTTCGGGTCCGGTGACCCGGTAAACGATATTCGTGCCGTCCGCGCTGACCACTTCCCGAATTGCCATACCGGTCAGGCTAACCGGGAGCGTTTTCCGACCCTTGCCTAAGCTCATGACATGAGCATTCGTACCGCTGTTGTGACCGGGGCAAGTTCGGGAATCGGGGAGGCTACTGCCCGGGAGCTCGCGAAGCAGGGGTACCACGTGTACGTCGGAGCGCGGCGGGTCGATCGGCTGGAGAAGCTGGCCGCGGAGATCGGCGGCACGGCGCTGCCGCTCGATGTCACCGACGAGGAGTCGGTGCGCGCGTTCACCGAGGCGATCGGCGCGGTCAACGTGCTGGTCAACAATGCCGGTGGCGCAAAGGGTTTGGCCTCGGTCGCCGACGCCGATCTGGATGACTGGCGCTGGATGTGGGAGACCAATGTGCTGGGCACGCTGCGCCTCACCAAGGCGCTGCTGCCCAAGCTGATCGCCTCGGGCGACGGCCTGATCGTCACCATCACCTCGGTGGCGGCGATGACGCACTACGACAACGGTTCCGGCTACACCTCCGCCAAGCACGCGCAGGCGGTGCTGCACCGGACCCTGCGTGGTGAGCTGCTGGGCCAGCCGGTGCGGCTGACCGAGATCGCGCCCGGTGCGGTGGAGACCGAGTTCTCGCTGGTGCGCTTCGACGGTGACGCCGACCGCGCCGCCAAGGTGTACCAGGGCATCGATCCCCTTGTGGCGCAGGACATCGCCGAGATCATCGGCTTCGTCGCCTCGCGCCCGGCGCACGTCAACCTGGACACCATCGTGGTGAAGCCGCGCGATCAGGCCGAGGCCGGCCGCTTCGCGCGCCGCTGAATCCGCTAGGGCAGCAAGCGAATTCGCAGGGTCTCGTAGGTGGGGATGAAAACCTTTCGGCGGTAACGCCGTTCGACGATCTCCCACGGGCGGCCGTTGGCGGTCAAGGCTTCCAGCAGTGACGTCAGCTCCGAGTGCACCAGTTGCAGCCCGACGCAGAGGTGACGGCCGCCGCCGAACCACAGCTGCCGGGTCTCGGGGTTGTAGTCGCGGTCGATGCTGAACGGCCCGGCCGCGTTGTTGATCGACCAGGTCAGGATTTTGACGTGCTCGCCCGCGCGCAGCTGCCGCCCCGCGACCTCCACATCACCGATCACCGACCGCCCGACCAGATAGGCCGGACTGGTGACGCGCAGCGTCTCGCGCACGGCATCGGGCATGCGCTCGGGCCGTGCGATCAGTTCCCGGTGATCACCGCTGTCGTGCAGTAGCGCGACCATGCGGGTCATGGCGCTGGCGAGGGTGTCGGTTCCGGCGACGGCCATGAGAATGGCCAGGCCCGAGGCGTGTTCGAGTTCCAGGCCGAGTTCACGGCAGCGGCCGAGCGTGGTGGCGGGATCGGCGCGTTCGTAGGCGTCGGGCACCGAGGTGGCGAGTTTGGTGGCCAGGGTGCGGGCGCGCGCCACGGCCACCGGGTCCAGGGTGGTTGACGCCATTGTCCCCATGGCGAGGTTGACCAATTCCTCGACGTGTTCGAACAGGATCCGGAAGGGCTGGTCCGGATCATCGCTCTCGTCGAGCGCCGCGCCGTCCTCGGCGAAGATGGCGGCGATATCGGCGGGCCGCATGCCGACCAGATCGGAGACGCTGCGCCCGACCAGCACGCGCGCGCGTTCGGCGATGTCCACGGTCTTACCGTCGGCGAGGTCGGCGGTGATCTGCTTCAGCGCGGGTCCGAGCACCCCGTCCACCAGGGCATCGGTGTGCGCGGCGGTGAACAGGTCGCGGACCTTGGTGCGCAGCGCGGTGTGCCCGGGCCCTTCGAACAGGTCCTCGACCCAGTCGCCGATGACCTGCGCCCACCAGTGCCCGGCCGCGCCCTCGGCGACGATGCTGAAGTGGTTGCTGTCATTGAAGATCTGCCGCGCGACCAGGGGATCGGCGACGAACCAGCCGAGTTTGGGCAGTTTGCGGATGGGTTTGGCGGCGCGGCCCGCCAGCAGGACGGCGGGCAGCCAGGGTTGACCGGCGGCGAGCAGCGTCAGTTCGTGCCGGGTGGCTGCGTTGATCATGTTGCGTCCCAATGTAGTTCACTTCACACAAAGTGAATTGCGGAATTTTCATATTGGCAATACCGGCACTGCTACCGTCGCCGCAACCGTGGGCAGTTTGGAGTGATCACATGGTGCGAGCACGAATCGAGGCGGTGGGCTCCTACCTGCCCACCCTGGAAGTATCTACCGCCGAGCTGCTGACGCAACTCGACGTCGAATCCCCCATCGACTTGGAGAAGGTCAGCGGCGTCAAACATCGCCGCCGCTGCGGCGTGGACGCCGACGGACAGCGCGAGGACTCGTTCACCGTCGCGCTCGCCGCCGCACACGGCGCGCTGGCCAACTCCGGCTACGCGGCGAACGAACTGGATATCGTCATCTCCTGTTCGATCACGCGGATACGCGAGGACGACTTCTGGGTCGAGCCGTCCTTCGCGCTGCTGCTGCGCAATGAACTCGGCGCTACCGGAGCCATCCACTTCGACGTCTCCAACGCCTGCGCGGGCATGCTGACCGGGGTGCTGGTGCTGGAACGCATGATTCGCGCGGGCATCGTCAAGAACGGGCTGGTGGTGTCCGGCGAATACATCACCCCCATCTCCGATACCGCCGTGCGCGAGATGTCCGAGAAGTACGATCCGCAGTTCGCCTCGCTCACCGTCGGCGACGGTGCGGCCGCGGTCATCCTCGACAACGCGGGCACCGCCGACGAGGGCATCGATTACATCGAACTCAATACCAGCGCCGCCTTCGCGCAACTGTGCCTCGGCATGCCCAGCGACCGCAGTCCGGGCATCGCGCTGTACACCGACAATCGCGCCATGCACAACGAATCCCGCTACCTGCTGTGGACCACGCGGCAACGGGATTTCCTGGCCGAACGGAACAGCGATTTCGCCGCCGAAGGCTATGACCACGTCATTCACCACCAATTCAGCGGTCCCGCAGTCGAATTGATCAACAAAATCGCCGAGCGTGAATTCGACGCCGCCGTTCCGCCCGGTATCGCGGTCCTGGACCGGTACGGAAATACGGCCTCCACCTCGCATTTCGTGGTTTTGCACGACGCGCTGCGACAGCAGCGGCTAGCGTCCGGAGCGAAGGTGCTGATGGTGCCCGCGGCCTCCGGTGTAGTAGCGGGGTTTCTGTCGGTGACTCTCGGAGAACTGCGGGTGTGATGAGCATGAATATTGTTATTTCCGCCGTCGCCGTCGAAACCGGTTGCGGCAGTTCCATCGAACAGGCCGCGGCGGCCGCCAAACGCGCCATCGCCGAGGCGGGCAGCGCACCCGAACAGATCGACGCGCTGATCAATACCGGCGTCTACCGGGATTCGAACATGGTGGAACCGGCCATGTCCGCGCTCGTACAGCAGGCCGCCGGCATCGGGCTCGAATATCACAGCGGCGATGTGCCCTGCCTGTCCTTCGATCTGATGAACGGCGCCTGCGGTGTGCTCAACGCCATCCAGGTGAGCCAGGCGCTGTTGCAGGCGCCGAACGTGCATCGGGTGCTGGTGGTCAGCGGAGACGCGCATCCGTCGAAATCCACTGCGCCACAGGATGGTTTCCCGATCACCCCGGTCGGTGCGGCACTGCTGCTGGAGCAGGGCGAGGGCGCGGCCGGGTTCGGCGCGCTGCACATCAGCGCGACCGCGGCGACGCCCGAACCGGTCGGCTATGTGCGACTACCCGAGATGGGCAGCACCGGGCGCTCCACCATCATCGTGGACCGGACCGTCAATACCGTGGAAGACCTACTGCACCATGCGGTTTCGGCCGCCAGCGAAGCGCTCGAGGTCGCCGAGGCCGATCCGGCACGCACCCTGTTGATCTGCAGTCGTCCGACAGCCGATTTCCCGGCGCTGCTCGCCGCCCGGCTGGGCCTGCCCGCCGATGCCGTGCAGGCCGCCGACGTCGAGGGCGATGCGCACACCTCCGCCCTGCCCGCCGCCTATCTCGCGGCCCGGGACAGCGGCAGACTCGCCACCGCCGACGTGGCGCTGTTCGTGGCCGCCGGAGCGGGGCCCGCCGCCGCGGCCATCGCGTATCGCCTGCCTCCGGCATAATCGACGCCGGAGGGATGATCATGAGCGAACTCTGGGTGATCGTGCCCGCATACAACGAAGAGCACGGCATATCCGCCACGCTGGACGCGCTCGCCGCCCAGCGGGACCCGAAATTCACGCTGGTCGTGGTGGACAACAACTCCACCGACGGCACCGTCGGCGTGATCGAGGCGTTCGCGGCCGCGCATCCGGAAATGCGCGTCGAGATCATCACCGAAACCCAGAAGGGCACCGGGGCCGCCTCCGACACCGGAATGCGGTACGCCATCGCGGGTGGAGCCACCCGGCTGGCCCGCACCGACGCCGACTGCCTGCCCTATCCGGAGTGGATCGAGCGGATCAACGCCGGATTCGACTCCGGGCTGCGGCTGGTCAGCGGACAGCTCATCCCCCGCACCGATGAGGGCGTGCGCTGGCGGGACCGGACCATCATCCGGATCGTGCTGGAAGTGGCGTCCGCGTTCGGCAAACTGCGGCCCGGTAATCAGGACCCGCGCTATCTGGGACCGTACGTCATGACGCCCGGCTGCAATATGGCGATCACCAGCGAACTGTACGAAGCCGCGGGCGGGTTCCCGCGCACCGCCATCGAGGATCTGCACGAGGATCGGGCGCTGGTGAACGCGGTGCGCATGCTCACCACCGACTACGGGCTGCGGCGCGATGTGCGCGTGCACGCGTCCAACCGGCGGGTGCGCGCCTGGGGCGTGCGAAAGACCCTCGCCTGGTACGCCGATCACCGCTACAAACCGGAACTGGTGGATATTCGGTGACCGCACCGGCGAGCGACTTCCTGTATCTGCTGCGCGAACAGGTCCGGAACAAGCCGGACAGTCCGGCACTGGGCATGGTCGGGGAACGCCCGCTCAGCTTCGCCGAACTCGACGACCGGATCACCACGGTCTCGGAACGCCTGCGCGCCAATGGTTTCCGGGCGGGCGATCGAATGCTGTTCTCCATTCGGCCGTGCGTGGACGCGGTGGTGCTGATCTTCGGGACCATCGCGGCGGGTGGAACCATCGTGTTCGTGGATCCGGGGGTCGGTCCGGAGCTGTTCGCACGACGCGTCGGACTGGTTGAACCCGCTTGGGCGGCAACGGAATCGCTGCTCTATATGTTGAGCGGACCACTGAGCCGAGTCGGCCGCATGCGGGGGCTGTCCCTGCCCGCGTTCGGGCGACTTCCCGTGCGGCACATACACAGTGGCCCGCGACTGCCCGGAACCCCGGGCGGCTCGCTACCACTGCGGCATCTGCTCGATGACGCGCCCGTCGCGAGCGATTCGGCGGAATCGGCCGCGGATCCGACCGCCGAAGCGCTGATCGTCTTCACCTCCGGCACCACCGCGGCCCCCAAAGCCGTTGTGCACAGCCGCGGTTCACTCGGCGCGGGCCTGGCCGCCATGGCCGGGCGCAGCAGCCTCGGACCCGGCACGCACCTGCACACCGAACAATTGATGATGGGACTGCCCGCGTTGCTGGCGGGTGCGCAGTGGTCCATGCCGCGCTACCCGCGCTTCGGCACCCATATCGAACCGATCGGATTCGCCCGGAACCTCACCGGCGCGACACACGCCTTCTTCACCCCGGCGGATCTGGCCGTGGTGCTGACCGCCATCGAAACCGGGAAACTCACCGCGCCCCCGACCCTGCGCGAAATATCGCTCGGCGGCGCACCGGTCACCACGGCACTGCTGCGCCGCGCCCGCGCGGCGCTCCCCGGCTGCGAATTCCTCGCCATCTACGGTATGACCGAAATCCTGCCGGTGGCAATAACTTCCGGCACCGCCAAACTCGACTTCGACGGTGCGGGAGACCCCCTGGGCGCGCCGGTGCACGGCGTCACCGCCACCATCGCCGAAGACGGCGAACTCATCCTGTCCGGCCCCAACCTCTGCCACGGCTACCTCGGCGAACCACCCCTGACCGAGATCCGCACCGGCGACCTGGCCCGCCTGGACGGCGACACCCTGATCCTCATGGGCCGCAAGAAAGACATGATGCTGCGCGGCAAAACCAATATCTACCCCGGCCTCTACGAACCGGCCATCAATGCCATCCCCGGTGTGCGGCAAGCCATCATGATCGGCCTCCCCGACGAAATAGGCGACGAACGCATCATTCTCGCCATAGTCCCCGATCCCGATGCGGCGGATATCGTTTCGCGCCTGCGCAAAGAACTCCCCACCCTGATCGACATCTCCGCCCTCCCCGACGACATAATCCTCGTCGACGAAATCCCGGTCTCCGGCCGCACCAGCAAACCCGACCGCGCCGCCCTGCGCACCCGACTAGCCGCCCGAATCAACTGAAATACGCTGCCAAGGAACCCTTTCCGCGCACCATCCCCTCGTCATCCCGGCGCGTTTTTGGCCGGGATCCACACCGATCAGCGCACCACAAAATGTGTGGATCCCGGCCAAAAGCATGCCGGGATGACGGAGAGGTAGCGCTATACCGCAGGGCGCGAAATGATTTCGGCGATCACGCGGTCGGCGAAGCGTTCGGTCTGCGCGGCGTTCAGTACTCCGTCGACGTAGCAGAAGGCGATTCGCATTTCCTCGTGCGCGGTCACGATGGCCACGGTGAGCGCGCTGACACATGAGTTGGTGGCGGCCACCGTGATACCCGAAAGACGCAGGCCGCCAACCTCTTCCGGGAAATCCGCGCGGCCCAGGTTGGTCACCGAGACATTCCACGGTGCGCGGCGATCCACCATCTCGACAATCCGCGTGCCCGTGTGCACGGTGCGCGGTGTCCCGAAACGCATTCCGGCCACGGTCGCCAGATGCCGCCGCTGCCGCACACCGCGCGACAGCTGCCGGTTCACCGATCTCGCCGCCTTCCACGGCGAGATACCCGCCCCGTACCGCACGAATGCCGTCAGCACGGGCGCGTAGTTGCCCAGTTCGTCCGTCCCCGGTTGCGGCTCCAGCAGACCCCGGAAGTCCACCGGGGAGCCGATTCCCGCTATCCCGCCGGTGGATCCCGATGCCTCTCCGATCGCTCGTGCGACCGCCGACGCGAGTACCCCGTGCACCGTGACCCCGGCCCGGCGGCAGTCGTCAGCCAGTTCGGCCAGCGGTTCGGCGGGCACCTTCCGATAGACCACCCGGGTCAGCCGGTCCGGCAGTGCGACCGGAGCGCTTCCGCGCAGCCGTCGCGGCCGCAGGGCGAGAGCGGCCGCCTGGTCGAACATCGTCGTGTACACGTAGCGCCAGAATCCGCGTGCCGCAACGGGAATCAGGTCATCGGACGGTGCGATGGGTGGGCGGCTCGCGACCGGTTCGATCTCGTCTCGCACGGCGTATTCGATGATCTTGCGCAGCACGGTCATCAGGGAGCGACCGTCCACGATGATGTGCGAGATCGTCAGGACGAGGTCGTGATGTTCGCCGGAAGTGCCCGGGGCATAGGCGATATCGGTGAGACGCGCGAAGCCCGCGGACACCTCGATCGGCGTGATCATTTCGGTGTCGATATGGCGCTGCCAGGCGTCGTTCTCCGCGCAGCCGAACTGCCGCAGCGGAATTCGCGGCTCATCGAGAGGTTCGGCACGCGGGTGCCCGTCACCGGTGTCGACGACGCCCATGCGCAGTAGCGGGTATTCGGCGAGCACCGCCGCGGTCGCGCGTTCGATTTGCTCCGTGGTCAGCCGCCCGTGCACCCGGACCCTGCCGACGCAATTCGCCGGGGAGATGCGGTCGATGATCCAGAACCAGCGTTCCGAGGGGCTCAGTTCGCGGCCGGAATCGGTTGTCGTCGTTGCCGTTCTGCTCGCAACCACCGTAGAGCCTCTCGCCGCGCCTGTCCGGCGAGACTAGTGCGAGGTGGCGGGGTTCGCATCCCGTGCGGGCGAGCGGCCGTACAAGGCCCGGAAACGGGACAGCGCGGGCACTCGTATCGAGTGCCCGCGCCGTGCCGGTGAGCGTTGCGGTCAGCGACCGCCGGGAGCCTGCGGGGGGACGGGGGCGGCGGTCACCACGGGTGCCGGTTCGCCCTGGATGGCGGACATGGACTTCCAGGTGGCCCAGTCGATGGTCCAGTCGTAGAGGTCGCCGTCGGCGGCCGAGAGGTTGATGCGGGTGCCGGACACCTCCACCGGATCACCGTAGAGCGCGGTCGGGAAGTAGGACTGCGCGTCATTGGTGCTGAGGTTGATGCAGCCGTTGGTGACGTTGGTGTTGCCCTGCGCGGCAGACGATTCCGGGTTGGCGTGAATGAATTCGCCATTGTTGGAGATGCGCACGGCCCAGCGTTCGCGGGCATTTGTGTAGAACGGCGGATTCGACATGACGAAGTCCTCGTACTTCTCCGTCACCACGTGCACGCCGGAGCGCGTCACATTGCGGTCCTCATTGCCCTCGCCGTAGCTGACCGGGAAGTCGAATACGACCTGTCCGTCGCGGATCACCTGCATGCGGTGACTGGTGGCGACGGCCTTCACGATCTGCGAGCGGCCGATCTTGAAGTCCGAGGTGATGTCCGCGGCGCCGAACGAGCCCGCGCCCATATCGAGGCCGTAGAGCTTCGCGCCCACGTGCACGGCGGTGCCGGGCACCCAGTACTCGCGCGGCCGCCAGTGTGCGCGGGAGCCGCCGTTGTCATCCGGCAACCAGGCCCAGGAGCCTTCGGCGGCGGGCGTGGTGGTGACGGTGAGCGCCTTCTCGACCGCGGCCTTGTTGTCGATGTGCTTGTTGAATTGCAGGATGATCGGCGCGGCGATGCCGACCTCCTGACCGTCGGCGATATTGATCGTCGCGTTCACCTCGGTCTTGGGATTGACGGTGGTGAACTTCGCGTCGATCGGCACCGGCTTGTTGTCGGTACCGGTGGCGGTGCCGGACCAGGTGTAGGTGATGCCGTAGCCCAGGGCCTCGTTGACGGTGAACTTACTGTGGTCCGGGCTGAATTCGCCGGTGACCTGCTTACCGTTCGGGTTGGTCAGGGCCACCTGGTCGATGCGGCCGCCGCTGACGGAGACCGATACGGGTGTGGTCGGGTTGACATTCTGTGCGCCATCGCCGGGTTCGGGGGTCACCTTGGCGGCCGGAGCGGCAGGTTTATCGGGGGTTCCGCCCTTGTCGGACGTGCATCCGGCCACCAGCGCCACCGCGGCCAGTAGCGCGGCCAGTACAGCCGTCGCCCGCCGGACCGGGAATCCTCGTCTACTCACTTCCTCGACGTTACCCCCGCAAACCGAGTCCTCCAGCCGCCGAAACCGTGGTACCTGCCACCCCTACAGGGCGACTCCCACTGTGACAGGTTCGGGTTCGAGGTGGATTTCGAAGCGCTCAGCAACTCCCTGGCGAACTTCGCGGGCGAGTTCGGCGAGCTGCTCGGCAGTGGCAGCACCGCGATTGGTCAGAGCCAACGTGTGTTTGGTGGACAGTCGCGCGGGCGCGCCCGTACCCGGAAAACCCTTGGCGAAACCGGCGCGCTCGATCAACCAGCCCGCCGAGAACTTCACCCCGCCGTCCACCGGCCATGTGGGCACCGTCACATCGTCGCCGAGGTGCGCGGCGATGGCCGCCCGCACCGACTCGACCCGATTGTCCGGAACGATCGGATTGGTGAAGAACGAGCCCGCACTCCAGGTGTCGTGATCCGCCGCATCCAGCACCATGCCCTTGCTCGCGCGCAGCCGCAGCACCTCGGCGCGCACCAGCTCCGCCGGACGCGATTCCCCCTCCTGCGCGTCCAGGGCGCTCGCCAATTCGCGGTACCCCAGCGGTGCGCTGGAGCCATCCGCGCGCAGCGCGAATTCGACCGCCAGCACCACCGCGGCAGCGCTGTGCTTCAACACCGAAGTGCGATAACCGAATCCGAGCTCGCCCGGTTCCACCCAGCGGATCTCACCGCTCGCCCGATCCAGCAGCCGCACCCGGCGCAATAGCGCCGCCACCTCGACGCCGTACGCGCCGACATTCTGCACCGGCGTCGCCCCGGCGGAACCCGGTATGCCGGAAAGGCATTCGAGGCCGCCCCGCCCCGCCGCGACCGACTTCGCCACCACCGCATCCCAATTCGCGCCCGCCTCCGCGATCAGGAAGTCGTCACCGAGCTCCACCCCGGCATTGGCGATGCGCACCGCCACACCCGGGAAACCGGCATCGGAGATGAGCAGATTCGAGCCACCGGCGATGAGCAGCACCGGAATACCGGCCGCGTCCAGCGCCCGCACCGTCGCCACCAGCGACTCGGTGGACACGCACTCGGCCACGATGGCCGGGCCGCCGACCCGCAGCGTGGTCAGCTCGGCCAGCGGCACCGCGGCCCGCAGGCTCGCGCCGGTCCCGGCCAACCGGTCCCGGACGTCGTCGAAGGACACCACCCCAGTAGTACGCACAGGCACAGACGGTAGCCTGTCCGACCATGGCGACACCTCTGGCCTTCACTGCGCACTCGACCCATTCCACCGCCGCCGTGCGCGCTGCCTTCGCCAACGAGCAGTACTGGAAGGACCGCATCGAAGCGGTCGGCGGCCCGAACGCGCGCATCGAATCGATCAGCATCAACGGCGATGACGTGCGCGTGGAGATGATCCAGGCGATCCCGGCGTCCGAGCTGCCCCCGCAGGTGACCGCGGTCCGCCCCGGCGATCTGGTCATTCCGCGCACCGAAACCTGGAACGGCCAGGGCGGCACCGTGGAAGCGCACGTGGACGGCGTTCCGGCCACCGTGAACGGCAGCCTCATCATGCGCGAGGCGGGCACCGGATCCGATTTCACCGTCGATGCCACCATCGAGGTGAAGATCCCGCTCTTCGGCAAGAAGATCGAGGCCGCCATCCAGGGACACCTCACCGAACTGCTGGAGCGCGAAGCCGAATTCACCGACAGCTGGCTGAGCTCGCACTGAGCGATTCGCTCCGCGACCACCCCCGCTTCGCAATGCGATTGCCACGAGTTCGCAGTGAGATTGCCCGAGTTCGCACGGACATGTCCCGCACGGCAGTAGTCTGACCGATCGTGCCTCGTCGACTGGACTACTCCGCGCGCTATCCGCTGCACACCACCAAAGAGGTGTACGCGGCGCTGCAGAACCGCGACCTATGGGACGCGCGGATCGAGGAGATGCGCAAACACTCTCCCAACGATCTCGTACGCCTCGAATCCGGCGATAACGGCATCGAGGTGGAAACCCGGCATGTGCTGCCGCGCGAAAGCCTGCCCGATCTCGCGCAGGCCGTCATGCGCAAGGACATGACGATCACCCGCACCGAGCGCTACAGCGCCTTCGGACCCGAGGTGACCGGCGAATACACCACATTCCTGCCCGGTGGTCCCGGCACCCTGGAGGGCACCATGCGGCTCTTCCCGACCGAGACCGGGTGCACCCTGCGCACCTCCTCGTACGCCACCGTGCAACTACCGTTCCTCGGACGCAAGCTCGAACAGCTCATGCTGGTGAACCTGATCGACCTTTTCCGAGCCGAGGCCGAGGTGACACAGCGCTGGCTGGATCAACAGCATCGCGTCGCCTGATCAAACCGATCGGGGCGATCACCCGCGGCACCACCGGTATCAACCGGCTGCGCCGCGGGGACCGCTGGCTCATGCACGACCCCTTGGTCACTAGCCGTTTGCTGGATGCCCCGAATCCCTTGGTCGTCGACCTCGGCTACGGGGCCAGCCCGGTCACCACCCTCGAAATGGCGCGGCGACTGCGCACCATTCGGCCGGATCTGCGCGTGACCGGACTCGAAATCGATCCGGCCCGCGTGGTGCCCGCGCAGGAGAATGTCACCTTCGCCCGCGGCGGCTTCGAACTCGCGGGCCTGCGCCCGAACCTGGTGCGCGCCTTCAACGTACTGCGCCAATACCCGGAATCCGCTGTCCCCGAAGCCTGGTCGACCATCCTGTCCGGCCTGGCCCCCGACGGCCTGCTCCTCGACGGCACCTGCGATGAACTCGGCCGCCGTTGCGCCTGGGTCCTGCTCGACCGCACCGGACCGCTGTCATTGACCCTGGCCTGGGACCCCTTCACCGTCGACCAGCCCTCCGATATCGCCGAACGCCTCCCGAAAGCCCTGATCCACCGCAACATCCCCGGCGAACCCATCCACGCCCTGCTGACCGCCGCCGACCGCGCCTGGTCGCACGCCGCGCCCCTGGCCCCCTACGGCCCCCGCATCCGCTGGCGGCATGCCGCGAATCTCCTTCGCCAGGAGGGTTTTCCGCTCCGCCCCTACCGTCGCCGCCTCCGCGACAACCTCCTCACCATCCCCTGGTCGGCCGTCGCACCCCTGCCCGACTGATCTCTACGGGTTCCCGATGCCGAAGGCATTCGCCGCGCGATCCCGCAGTTCCTGCACGGTCCCGGATACCACCGCGGGCGCGACGAGCGAGCGCGGCGCGAACGGCTGCCGCCACAACCCGCCGTGCGCCGCACCCGCGGTGAACAGCGCCTCGGGATTCGAGGAAGGCTCGGGAACGGGGGCCATGAGATCGCCGACGAGCTTGGCGGCCAGCAGGATTCGCGCGGTAGCGGGATCGAAGACCTCCACGCCGAAATGGCCGACGGTGCGATGCGCGGCCGTGCGCAATGAGCTCCGGTGCACCGAGGTGGTCCACGCGGGCGGGGCGACCGTGTAGGAGACCGTATGGCCGCCCGCGTGCGCCGAGACCGCGCGCCAGCGCGGCAGGCGTTGCGCCAGGGCGTAATCCGGGCCGCCGAGGTACGGCAGATTGTCGAACAGACCCCAGCGCGCGCCGTCGGCGTCGACGATCGGGCGCAGATAGTTCAAGCGGTACAGGGAGTTCGGCGAGAGCCGATGCAGGATGTCCTGCGCGGCACCGCGAATACCGCGCCGCGCCAATTGTTCCCGCGCCGCGAGCACCACCGATTCGGGAACGGCGTAGCAGTCCGCCGATGAACCGTGCAGCGCCAGTGCGGCATCGGGCCGCTCATGCAGCAGATGCTCGGCCAGCACGTCCGAGGCGGCCGCCAGCCGCAGTCCGGCGGCCCCCGGCAGTCCCGCGTACAGACCCAGCGCGAGCCGCGCGTCGGTGTGCGCGATCAGCCATTTCGCCAGGGTCGGAAAGAATCTGGTGATATCCACGCCCGGCCCGTCCGCGGCGACCGGGAATCGCATGGTCCCCGCACCGGCACTCGCCATGGCGCGCAATCGATCCCAGCGCGCCCGGCCCGGCCGGTCCACCGCGAGCACCTCCGCGCCCCAGGCCAGCAGCGGCCGCAGCGGGCTCAACTCCGCCGCCGCGCCGATGATCGACAGCCGGAAACCCGGCAGCCGCAACCACTCCGGATGGTCGATCACCCGCCGCAGCACGGCAACGAATCCGGGTTCGAAGATCCCGCGCCGCTCCCAGTCATCGAGCTGCCGCCGCAATTCGTCCTCGAACAGCACCTTGCCCTGCCACGGCAGCTCCAGTCGCGGCACCGCCGCACCGGTCCCGGAAACCTCCTCGGTCTCCAGTCGCGACCCTTGCGCCACCGCCGTCACATCCACCGCGTCGAGCGCGGTCACGGTGCGCCCGGCCGCGAATCGCAGCATGGTGCGCACCGAATGCAGCCCCGCCGCGGCGATTCCGAGTGAGGTTTCCGGCGCGCTCACCGCCAGCGCGGTCATGGCCCGGAACACGCGCCGATGATCATGCCGCCAGTCCCGGCACGTCTCCACCGACTGCGCCAGATCCGCGTCGTACTCGCGCACCGCGTCGGCGACGACCGCCGCCGAGAACATCTCGGCGATCCGCTCGGGCGGTCCGGGTGGAAAAGCCAGATCCCACATGCCATTACGGACCGTCCCCATACCGGTCACCCTGCCACGAAACCGGCGCGCGCAAAACTCGAATCAAGCCGAACGAACAGCGAATTCTGTAAAGCCCGCCCAGGCCCTCCCACCAGCTCGAACTTTCAGACGCGGATCAGGGCGCGGTGCAGGCGGGCGGCGGTGGGGGGTGGGAGAGCGTCGCTGGCGGAACGGATTTCGGCGCGGGCGCAGCGGTGGATGGCGACGGCGTCGGCGACGACCTCGTCGAGGGCGGCCTGGCCGATGCCCGCTTCGGCCAGATCCAGCACCGTGCGCAGCGGGGTGGTGACCAGGAAGGTGCCCGCGGATTCCACATCCTTGCGGGCGAAGGTGCGGCGCAGCACCACCAGGCGCGGGGAGAGCGGAAAACGGCCGATGCGCGCGGACATGTGCACGAAACGCGGCCGCAGGCGGCCCAAACCATGCAGTTCGGCGGCGCTGTGGTGCGAGACGGCGGCCGCGCCGTCGAACCACGCCGACCACATGGCGTATTCGTCGAGTGGCCCGTCCGGCCAGCGGCCCAGGCGGAGCAGTCCGACGCCCGCGCGGAGCACCGATCCGTCGCGGAGGCCGTCGCGTATGCGCGCCTCGCAGCCCGTTTGCAGCACCTGTCGGGTGGTGAAGTATCCGGCGTGCCGACCGGCCAGCTCTTGCAGCGCCTGCCAGCCGTGTTCGGGGTCCGGCTCCGCTGCGGGGTTCCCAGCCATGCACTCAGGCTACGCCGACCTCCTGTGTGTTACGTCACAATCAGCTCGGACTCCACCGACACCTCATCGGAAGCACAGAGCTCACACAGAAAGCTCGGGAAGAATCGGCCGCATGAGTTCGAACCCCACCTCGGACGACGCGAAGCGCCCGGAACCCGATACCGAGACCTCGCGCGCGAATGGCACCTCACCCGCACACCCGGGCGCGGCGAACTACGAGATCCCCTCCGGCGCAGCCGATTCCGGCGCACCGGCAGCCCGTCTCGACAAGCCCGAAACCGCCGAACCGCAGACCGAGATCCTAGGCGGCGCGCCCTATCCGGCGGGCGCGGGCGGCACCAACGACACCACCAAGGTGATCGGCGGCAAGAACGCACCACAGGCTCCGGCGACCACGGAGGGCGATGCCCCCACCACGGCTTTCAGCAAGCAGAGCGGCGAGGCCGAACCCGCTGCCGGAGCGACCGAATGGTGGCATGAGGGCCAGGCCACCGAGCCCGCCACCGAGGTCATCGATCAACGCACCCAGGTCATCAACGGTCAGGGCGGTGACCCCGCGAGCGGAGCGGCCCAGGGCGGTTATCCCGATGCCGGTAGGAGCGGCCCGAATCCGACCGAGGTGCTTGGAACCACCGGTTCACACCACACCCAGGTACTGGATCCGGGCGAGGCGGCCGCGTACGCGGCCGGTGCCGCCACCGTCGGCGGCACCCCGCCACCGCCGGGCACACCGCCGCCCACCGCGAACAACACTGGCGGGGAAGGCGGTTCGCCGCGCAAGAGCCGGAAGAAGCGGACGCTCCTGATCGTCGGACTGGTGGCCGCGCTGATCGTGGTCGGCGGTCTGGCCGGTGGCGAGGCGTATGCCCGGCGCACCGTCGAGAACTGCATCAGTTCGCAGTTCGAGGCGCAGATGGGCTCCAAGATCGACGTCTCGTTCGGCGCGAAACCCATGCTGCTCACCATGTTCGACAACAAGGTCGGCAAGGTGACCGTCGACAGTGACGACACCAAGTTCGGCCCGGCGGTCGGCATGGTCGTGCACGCCACCTTCCACGACATCGAGGTGCAGGATCAGGGTCGCGCGGGCGGCACCATCGGCAGCTCCGAGGCCGAGGTGGACTGGAGCAATGACGGCATCGTGAAAACGCTGGGCGGCTTGGTATCCGGCGCGACCTCCGATCCGAGCGCGGGCACGCTGAGCTTCAATGTGCTCGGCGGCCTGGCACAACTCCAGGTCAAGCCGAAGATCGTCGGCGACAAGGTCGAGGTGGAGACCATGTCCGCCTCACTGCTCGGCTTCGGCCTGCCCACCGATTTGGTCTCGGGCATCGTGGAACTCATGACCGAGAGCCTGCAGACCTACCCGATGGGCTTGCAGCCCACCAAGGTCGAGGTCACCTCGACGGGAATCCACGTCAGCCTCAAGGGTGGCAAAACCACCTTGGAGGCAACCGATTCCACCGGCAAGACCACCAATGTGACCTGCTGACAAGCACTTACCGCAACGCCCGGACGGCCCGACGCCGTCCGGGCGTTCGCGTCTTCAGACCGGAAAGCCTTGCAGGACTTCGCGGGAGCGTGAGAGACCCAGGCGGGTGGCTCCGGCGGCGATCATCTCGGCCGCCGCCTCCGAGGTGCGGATGCCGCCGCTGGCCTTCACACCCAGTCGCCCCCCGACGGTGTCGGCCATCAGCCGCACCGCGTGCGCGCTCGCACCCCCGGCGGGGTGAAAACCCGTGGAGGTCTTCACGAAATCGGCTCCGGCCTTCTCCGCGGCCCGGCACACCTCGACGATCTGCGCATCGCTCAGCGCCGCCGATTCGATGATCACCTTCAGCACGGCCCGGTCACCCACGGCCTCGCGCACGGTGATGATGTCGCCGAGCACCGCGTTGTAATCGCCCGCGCGGGCCGCGCCGACGTCGATCACCATATCGACCTCGTTCGCACCCTGCTCCACGGCGAGTCGCGCTTCCGCGCCCTTCACCAGCGAATGATGTTTGCCGGAGGGAAATCCCGCGACGGTCGCGACAATCAGCCCGGGTGCGCGCACCGGCAGCATGGACGGCGATACGCAAATCGCCAACACGCCTAGTTCCCGGGCCTCATCGATCAGCGCGTCGACGTCCTGAGCAGTCGCTTCTGGTGCGAGCAGGGTGTGGTCGATCATCGCGGCCACGTCTCGACGGGAAATCTCAGCCATGAGCATGGAGTTTGGCATATGCGTGGCGAATTTCATTGCGGGCCGCCACCGCGGTCGGCCACACTCGTACTTGTGCTGATCCGTCGTGAACGAACCGGCGACAACGCCGCGATCGACGCGGTACACCGCAGCGCCTTCGCACGCGAGTTCGCGAACGCCAATGGCGACCGCCCGCCGGGTTCCCCCGCCCCCACCGCCGACCCGGTCGAAGTCGGCCTGGTCCGGCAGCTGCGCGATAGTTCCGGCTGGATGCCGACCCTGTCCATGGTGGCCGAATCGCACGACGACATCGTCGGCCACGTCTGCCTCACCCGGGCCGGGGTCGGCCCGTTCCCGGTGCTCGCCCTCGGCCCCATCGGCGTCCGTACGGACGCCCAGGCGCACGGCATCGGCTCCGCCCTCATGCACGCCGCCCTGGGCGCGGCGGACGCCCTGGACGAGCCCCTGGTGGGTCTGCTGGGCAGCCTCGACTACTACCCGCGCTTCGGCTTCGTGCCCGGCGTCCGGCTCGGCATCGCACCCGACCAGGCGGACTGGACCTCGCATTTCCAGATCCGCGCCCTCGCCGCCTACGACCCGGAGATCAAGGGCGAATTCCGCTACGCCGACCCCTTCTACGAGCTGTAGCAGCGCTTACTGCGACTATTACCGGTATGAGTTCCACCCCGGCAAACCCTGATGACCGTCGCTACGTGCTGACCCTGGGCTGCCCGGACCGTCCGGGCATCATCGCCCGCATCACCTCGTTCATCGCCGATTTCGGCGGTTCGATCGTGGAGGCCGGATACCACTCCGACCTGGATACCGGCTGGTTCTTCACCCGGCAGGCCATCAAGGCCGCCACCGTCCCGTTCGATCTGGACGAACTGCGCGAGCGCTTCACCACCGTCGCCGCCGAACTCGGACCGGACACCGAATGGGATGTGCTCGACACCGGTGTGCGCCGCCGCGCGGTCCTGCTGGTCAGCAAGGACGCGCACTGCCTGCACGATCTACTGGGCCGCGCGGCCAGCGGGGAACTGCCCGCCACCATCGAGGCCGTCATCGGCAATCATCCGGATCTGGCGGCGATCACCGAGGCGCACGGCATCACCTTCCATCACGTGCCGTTCCCGAAGGATCCGGCCGAACGCGGCCCGGCCTTCGAGGAGGTCCGCAAACTGGTCGACGCGCACGAACCGGACGCGGTGGTGCTGGCCCGGTTCATGCAGGTGCTGCCCGCCGAACTGTGCGAGCACTGGGCGGGTAAGGCGCTCAATATCCATCACAGCTTCCTGCCGTCCTTCGTCGGCGCGCGCCCGTATCACCAGGCGTTCGCGCGCGGCGTCAAGCTGATCGGCGCGACCTGCCACTACGTGACCGCCGAACTGGATGCCGGGCCGATCCTGGAACAGGACGTCACTCGCATCGATCACGCCGACACCGTGCACGATATGGTCCGCCAGGGCCGCGATATCGAACGCGTGGTGCTGGCGCGCGGCCTGCGCTGGCATCTGGAGGGCCGGGTGCTGGTGCACGGCCGCCGCACAGTCGTGTTCTCCTGAAACACTTTTCGCCCGGACATCACAATGCCCCCGCCACGCCGTTGTGGAGGGGGCATTGCTGCTATCCGGAAAAAGCCTTTGTCAGCCCGCGACCGCGACCAGCCCGCGGCGACCCATGCGAATGGTGCGCTGCAATTCGGCGTTGAATGCTTGCGGCGCTTCGATATTCACCAGGTGACCGGTGGGCAGAATGACGTAGCGGTCGAGGTAACCCGCATCGGCGAGGGTGTCGGCGATTTCACGAGAATGGATTTCGGGCAGCAGGCGGTCCGCCGAACCGGCGATGACCGTGGTCGGCACCGTGAGATTGGCTGCCGCACCGTGCAAGTCGAGATGCAGCAGGCCACGCGCCACGGCGGCGCGCACCGACGGACGGCAGGACCGCACGATGGACAGGCCGAAGTTGATCTCATCGGCGGTCGCGGCCGGAGTCATCAGGCGGTACTTGGCGATCGCGCCGACGGCGGAACCGCCGGGCAGCGGCAGCGGCGTTCCGAACATCAGCTTGGCCACCCAGCTCGGGGCGGGCACCAGATCGTTCAGGAACGGAATCACGGTGGCGCGGTTGGGAATCTGCCGCGCGGCGGTGGTGGCCAGCAGCACCGCCGAAGCGCGCTGGGCGACCTGCTCCGGGTAGTGCTCGGCCCACGCCTGGATGGTCATACCGCCCATGCTGTGCCCGACCAGGGTCGCGCGCTGGCCGGGGCGCAACACCGCGTCCAGGATCTGCGCGAAGTCGTCGGCGAGCTGTTCGGCGCCGAAAGCCCGTGTGCCGCTCTCGCTCTCGCCGTGGCCGCGCTGATCGAAGGCGATCACGCGGTAGTCCCCGGCGAAGGCGTTGATCTGCGGGTTCCAGTATTCGAGGGCGCAGGACCAGCCGTGCGCCAGCACGATGACCTCGGCGTCGGCCGGGCCATAGGCGTGTACGCGCAGGCGGGCGCCGTCGTGGGTGGTGACGGGGATGACCTCGGCCGGAACGGGCGTATTCAAGGTCTCGGTCGCGTAGGTGCGGGACCGTAGGGAGCTGCGGAAGGGCGCGGTCATCATGTCCGCACCGGCCTCAGGAAGCTTTACCAGCATGAGCACTCCTTTGTGTTCCAGGGCACAGTACCGCGCTAGCAGTGGTGCTTGCTAGAGCAAGCGGCGGGTTTTTTCGAACCCGCCGCATTGCGCCCCGTCTTTCCTGGGATACCCATCCGCCGCAACCACATTCGCCATTTCGGAGGCGGCGGACCGGAAATCTGCTGTTACCTAGAACACATCCTGGCGAGGTTTTGTGCCCGGATGAAGGGCCCCCAGGGGTGGGAAACCCACACCTGCCGCCTACGCGCCCACAACCGCCGCGGGAATTCCGAAGGCGGAGCGGGCAACCCGCGCGAGTTCGGCGTTGAACTCCTGGTACGCCTCGACATTGCCGAGATGACCGGTCGGCAGAATCAGGTAGCCGTCGAGACTGCCCGCCTCCCGGAGCATTTCGGCGATCCGATCCGAATGCACGACCGGGGTCATGTCATCGGCGGAGCCCGCGACGAGCGAGGTCGGCACGGTGAGATGCACCGCGCCGCGCCCCACATCCAAATGCGAGAGCAGCGTGCCGAACCGGCCGCGCACCCGCGCCGGGCAGGAACGCACGATGTCCTGCGCGAAGGTCGCCACATCGCCGACCGTGGCCAGGCTCATGATCTGCCGCCGGAACAGCCACTGCACCGGTGCGATCGGCGGGAACACGATCGGCAGGCTCAGGCCCAGCAGACCCATCTTGAAGGGCAGTTTCAGGAAGCCGCGATTGAACAGCGGCACCACGGTGGTCTCGGCGATGAGCTGTCCGGCGGCGGTATTGGTGAGCAGCACCGCCGCGGCGCGCTTGCGCACCTGCTCGGGATGCCGCCCGGCCCACGCCTGCGTGGTCATACCGCCGAGGCTGTGGCCGACGATGACGGCGCGCTGGCCGGGCTTCAGGGACGCCTCCAGCACGGCCTGCAGATCATCGGCGAGCTGATCGGTGCTGAGCGGCGCGGTGCCCGCTTCGCTCTCACCGTGCCCGCGCACGTCGTAGGCGATCACGCGGTATTCGCCCGCGAAGGCGTTGATCTGCGGATTCCAGTATTCGAGGCAGCAGGTCCAGCCGTGCACCAGCACCAGCACATCGCCGTCGGCGGGGCCGTAGGCGTGTACGCGCAGGCGCGCGCCGTCGGTGGTGGTGACCGGAATGGTCTCGTACGGACCGGCCGGCGGGTTCAGGTCCGCGTTGGCATAGGTCCGGGTACGCAGGTTCGCCCGGTGCGCTCGCAGCATTGCTCGCATGGGGACACACTCCTTTGTGTTACTGCTAGATACAGTAACTCCGCGAGAGCGTGCTTGCTAGTGCAAGCACCCGGAAAAATAAAAAATCGGCCGCCCTCCCCTGACCAGGGAAGACGGCCGACGAAAGTCTCCGTGTACAGCTACCAGCGCGGCCCGCGCTGCACCTCATCCACCTTCGGCCGCACATCGGCCAGGTACACACCCGTCGCGATCACCGCCGCGAGGCTGAGGAAATTGACCGGATTCCGGGTGAGCAGCAACCCGCCCAGCGAAGCCACCAGAATCGCCAGCCACACCGGCTTGGTCAGCTTGTCGACCGCCGGGAACGCGTCCGAACGCTGCCGCAGGGCATGCACCAGGGCGAACACCACCATGCCGAACTCGAGCAGCAGTAACGCCGACAGAATCAACCCGGGAATTCCCATCACCCCACCCATCATACGAGGGCTGTCGCGCCCATTCCCGCTACTCGCGGCCGACACGACGACCGCGGCCCCCGCGCAATGAATGCGCGAGGGCCGCAGGTTGTTTCAGCGCCTGTTACTTCTTGGCGGCGGGCGCGGCCTTCTTGGCCGGAGCCTTCTTGGCCGGAGCCTTCTTCGCGGGGGCGACCGGCTCGGCGACCGGGGCGGCGGGCTCGGACTCGGTGGTCACGCCGACGACCTCGGCCTCGACGGTCTCCTCGACCTCAGCGGCCGCTTCCTTCGCGCCACCCAGCAGCGGGGCGACCTGATCGGACACCTTGCCGATGACGTCCTGCGCCTGGTTCACCAGATCGGTGTACAGCGACTCGACCTGACCGAAGCGCTCCTCGAAGGCCGGGTTGCTGGTCTTGATCTTCTCGACGGTCTCCTCGCCGCGGGCGGCCAGGTCGGCGTAGAGGTCCAGCAGCTGGTGGTAGTACTGGTCGACCAGCTTGCGCAGCTCTTCGGGGGTGGCCTTCTCGCGCAGTCCGGCGAGGTCCTCCGGCAGCTCGGACGGCAGGGCGGCGATGCGCTGGCGCACCACGTCGACCTGGCCCTTGGCATCGGCCGGCAGGTTCGCGAAGCGCTCGCGGGCCTCTTCGACGCGGCCGTTCACATCGGCGGCGGCCGCACGGGTGCGGACCTTGTCGATGGTGTCGAGCACGGAGGCGTAGATGGCGTCGCCGGCGCCGACCGTCGCGTAGATCGGCTTGGTCACGGTGGCGGTACGGGTGGGTTCAGTCATGATGTTTCGTTCTCCTGGCGTGGCGGAACTTCGGTAGTACGGATCGGAACCTCGTTGTCCCTGAGGGCATTCGCGCCCTCGATTCCCCCGGGAGCGCCCCCCAATTGGTTCGTCGCGTCCCCTCTGTCCTCGTTCTGCGCATTTTCTCGGCGGAACGATTCATAGATGTCCAGGAGGACCTGCTTCTGCCGCTCGGAGATTTCCGTATCGGCGAGCAGTGCGTCCCGGACCGGGCCGTGCGGCCTCTGTTCGAGGTACCCGGCCCGCATGTACAAGACCTCCGAGGACACCCGCAGACCCTTCGCGATCTGCGCGAGCACCTCGGCGGACGGGTTGCGCAGTCCGCGCTCGATCTGGCTGAGATACGGATTGCTCACCCCCGCCAGCTGGGCCAGCTGACGCAGGGAGACCTGAGCGGCCTCACGCTGCGCGCGGATGAAGCCCCCGATGTCGTGCGCCGCGTTGGCTACGCGGCCCGCTCGTTCGTCGGCGGCGGACGTCTCCGCCTGTGTGCCGTCGATCGATTCGGGAACCTCGGGATCGTGTGTCATCACTGACCTTCCGGCGGTTGTGCGGTCAATTCTAAAGGGGGGTGCTAACTCTTGCAAGCGCTCTGCTAGCACCGTTGCGGCAAACCGCCGGCGGTACCGGGATCAGCCATTGAACAGCAAATTTGAAACGGCGTAGATCGCAAGGCCCGCCAGGGAACCGACGACCGTGCCATTGATGCGGATGAATTGCAGATCGCGACCCGCCGCCAATTCGATCTTGCGGCTGGCCTCGTCGGCATCCCACCGGGCAACGGTATCGCTGACCAGCGTGGCGAATTCATCACCGTAGTTGGAGACCAGGTATCGGACACCGCGCTCCAGCCACCCGTCCACCTTGTCACGCATGCCGTCATCCGACGACAAGCGCTGGCCCAGGTTCTGCACATTCTCCGAAACCTTGCGGCGCAGCGTGGAATTCGGGTCCTCGGCGGACTCCAGGATCATCCGCTTGGCCGCGCGCCAGGTCGCGTGCGCCAGGCCGGTGATCTCGGCGCGGCCCATGAGCTCGGCCTTGACCCGCTCGGCCTTCTTGATCATGACGTCGTCGTATTGCAGATCGTTCGCGAAATCCTCCAGGAAGCGATTCGCCGCCAGCCGGATCTCATGATCCGGTTGCGTGCGCACCTTCCAGGTGAACTCCACCAATTCGCGGTAAATCCGTTCGGCCAGCATCGAATTCACGAACTTCGGAGCCCATGAGGGCGCGTCCCGGTTCACGATGCGGTCCAGGGTCTCCTGCGAGTCCAGGGCCCACTGGTGTGCGCGCTCGGCCAGCAGGTCCAGCAGCGGCGCCTGTCTGTTGTCCGCGATGAGCTCCTTGAGCACCTTGCCCAGCGGCGGACCCCACAGCGGTTCGGCGACGCGTTTGACGATGGTCTGGTCGATGATCTGCTCGACGTCCTCATCGCGCAGCACGCCGATGAACGCGCGCAGCATGGTGGCGCTCTCCTCGGCGACGCGTTCGGCGTGCTCCGGATCGGCCATCCAGCGACCCAGCCGGAACGAGATCTGCGCGGAATTGAGTTTCGTCACAACCACATCGGGTGAGAGGAAATTGGTACGCACGAAATCGCCCAGGCCCGCGCCGAGCTGATCCTTCTTCTTCCGGATGATGGCGGTGTGCGGGATCGGCAGGCCGAGCGGATGGCGGAACAGCGCCGTCACGGCGAACCAGTCGGCGAGCGCGCCGACCATGCCCGCCTCGGACGCGGCCCGCACGTAGCCGACCCAGTCGCCGCCCGCGCCGCGTGATTCGGTCCAGCGGCAGAACAGGTAGATGACGGTGGCGGCGGCGAGGAACGCGGTGGCGATGGCCTTCATCCGCCACAGGTCCTTCGCTTTACCTTCGTCACCCAGCAGGTCGGCGAAGGCGCCACCCGGTGCGGGGGCGGGCTGCGACGCACGCCCGCTCGATTCGAGGACCTCGGCGGTGCCGGCAGGTTGCTCCATATGTTCCATTCTGCTGCTTCCCGGAAATTACTCCCGGCCACCGGGCCGGTCCCGAACGTCGGCGATCCGGCGCATGCGAGGCTTAAGCTGAATAGGCCCAGCCCACAACACGAACCACGGGAGTCACGCTGTCCACCCAAAGAGCCGTCGACGCCGGCGCCAGAGCCGACGGCGCCACCCCTCGACCGGGTCGAGAGGACGGACGCAAAAGGCGCTGGCAGCAACACAAGATCGACCGCCGGGAAGAGCTCGTCGACGGCACCCTCGCGGCCATTCGCGCCCGCGGCGGGGATGCCGGGATGGATGAGATCGCCGCGGAGATCGGCGTCTCCAAAACCGTGCTCTACCGGTATTTCTCCGATAAGCAGGATCTCACCCGGGCCACCATGGAACGGTTCATCGAGACCACGCTGATGCCGCGCATCTACGAGGCGATCAGCGATGATCTGGATGAGTATCAGCTGGTCCGCAATACGCTCGCCGCGTACGTGCACACCGTCGACGCCGATACCGACGTCTACCGCTTCATCATGGGCAACGGCGCTTCGACCGACACCTCGACCCTCGCCGATTTCGAGAAATTGTTCGCGCAGGTGGTGTCGGCGGTCATCATCGACAAGGCCTTCGACCGCAAGGTGCAGACCGAGGGCGCGATGCTCTGGGCCTACGTCCTGGTCGGCGGCGTCCAGCTGGCCACGGACTGGTGGATCACCAACCGCACGATGTCCAGCGAGGAGATGCTCGACTACCTGACCATGATGGCGTGGAGCGCCATCGAGGGCATGGTGCGCGCGGGCGGTGACCGGAATTACTTCAACTCCAAGCCGCACGTACTACCCGATCCGGAAAACAAGCCCTGACCCAACGCGACAACTGATCTCGTAAGGTCTGGGTAACTCCAGGGGTACGTCCAAAATAGGTTCCGTACCAGACCGCAGGCCGCAAAATCAACCCTCGACGGCTCTTAGCCGCGCGCTAGAGTTTCGGGGAGGCGGGTCTGGTTTCCGCCCGCTTCGGCACCAATGGGGGCGCCGGTTCAATGGAGGGTCACTGATGGCGAAAGAGCTGCCCACATCCAGGCTTGCGCGGGGAACCAAGCTGGGAATGGCCGTCGCCGGTAATGCCATACGAGCTCAGAAGACGCGGCGATCGATGCGGGGGCGCTCGGAGGCGGTGCGCGAGCGCATGGCCGAGGAGTCGATGATCCGGGCCACCGAGCAGATGGTCATGGTGCTGGGCACCATGAAGGGCGTCGCCATGAAGCTCGGGCAGATGCTCTCGGTGCTGGATCTGGATCTGGTGCCGCCCGAGCATCGTGAACGTTTCCAGCGCCGCCTGGCGGTGCTGCGCGACAGCGCGCCCTCGGTGTCGTTCGAGGTGATGCGCGCGGTCATCGAGGAGGATTTCGGTAAGACGCTGGAGGAGGTCTTCGCCGATTTCGAACCCGAACCCATCGCGGCGGCCTCGATCGGGCAGGTCTATCGGGCGAAGCTGCATGACGGCCGCACGGTCGCGGTGAAGGTGCAGTACCCGGGCATCGATTCGGCGGTGCGCGCGGATCTGAAGAACCTGGCCATGTTCCGGCGCATTCTGCAATCGGCCATGCCGTGGGTTACCCCGGCGGTACTCGATGAGCTGCGGCTGAATCTGGAGAGCGAACTCGATTACGTCGCCGAGGCGAATACGCAGTCGCAGATCGCGGCGCTGTATCGCGGGCATCCGTTCATCGTGGTGCCGGACACCATGCCGGAGCTGTCCACGCAGCGGGTGCTGGTGAGCGAGTATTTCCCGGGGCGCGGGTTCGAGGAGATCCGGGCGCTGCCCGCCGAGGAGCGCAATCGCATCGGCGAGATCATCTATCGGTTCTACGTGGGTTCGCTGTTCACCTTCAACGAGTTCTGCGGCGATCCGCATCCGGGCAATCTGCTGCTGGGCGCGGACGGCCGGGTGGCGTTCCTGGACTTCGGGCTCTACAACCGAATGGATCCCGAACACGTCGAATTCGAGGCCACCTGCATTCGCGCCGCCGCGGAGGATCATGCGGAAGAGTTGCGCGACTTGATGATTCAGCGCGGCGTCATCGATTCCCCGGACGAGATCACCCCGGAGGAATGTCTGGAGTACGTGCTGGCGGCCTGTGAATGGGCGCTGGTCGATGAGGATCTCACCATTACGCCCGAGCTCGCCTCGGGCGCTTTCATTCTCGCCGTCGACCCGCGGGCCAGCGAGTTCTCCGGAATGAAGCAGCAGAATCTGCCGCCGGAGCATCTGTTCTCGCGGCGCGCGGACTTCCTGACCTTCGGCATGCTCGGGCAGCTGGAAGCGACCGGGAATTGGCATCGCATCTCCCGGGAGTGGCTGTACAAGGAGGACCCGGTCACCGAACTCGGTATCGCACACCGGGATTGGCTGGCCACCCGGCCCGCGCCGACGCCGACCACCGGACCCAAGAAGAAGACCACTCGCAAACGCGCCGCGAAGGCGTAACCCCACCGGACGGGAAATATCATGGCAGACAGGGAATTCGACCTAGCGCTATTCGGCGCGACGGGTTTCGTCGGCAAACTGACCGCGGAATATCTGATCGGGGCCGCACCCGCCGGGGCACGCATCGCACTGGCCGGGCGCTCGCTGGACAAGCTGGCGGCGGTACGCGCCGAACTCGGCCCGGGTGCCGCGGAATGGCCGCTGGTACAGGCGGATTCGACGGATCAGGCCAGCCTGAACGCGCTCGCGGCGCGCACCAAGGTCGTGGTGACCACGGTCGGGCCGTACCTGCGCTACGGGTTGCCGCTGGTGCAGGCGTGCGCCGAGAACGGCACGCACTACGCCGATCTCACCGGTGAGCCGCTGTTCATTCGCGAATGCATCGACCGGTTCGCGGATCGGGCCGCCGAGACCGGCGCGAAGATCGTGAATTCGGCGGGCTACGACTCGATTCCGTCGGATCTGAGCGTGTATCAGCTGTACAAGCGCAGCGTGGACGACAACACCGGTGAACTCACCGATGTCACCCTGGTGGCCTGGCTCAAGGGCGGTGTCTCCGGCGGCACGGTGGATTCCGGGCGCGCCATGATGGAGGCCATCGCCGCGGATCCGAAGAAGGGCGCGATCATGTCGCACCCGTATTCGCTGAGCCCGGACAAGTCCCTCGAGCCCGATGTCGGCCGGCAGAGCGATCAGGCGCTGGAGCGCGCGGCGAATATCGATCCGAGCCTGCGCGGCTGGGTCGCCACCTTCGTCATGGGCGCGCACAACACCAAGATCGTGCGCCGCAGCAATGGCCTGCTGGGCTGGCCGTACGGTAAGAACTTCCGCTACCGCGAGGTGATGAGCGCGGGCACCTCGGCCACCGCTCCCCTGGTGGCGGCGGGTATGGCGGGCGGAATCGTGGCGGGCATGGCGGCGGGCGCGGTGCTGTCCCGGGTCGCCGTCGGCCGTCGTCTGCTGGACCGCCTGGTGCCCAAGCCGGGTACCGGTCCGAGCGAAAAGGCCCGCAACAGCGGCTGGTTCACCATGAAGACATTCGCGAACACCACCTCGGGCGCGAAGTACGTGTGCACCTTCGCCGGTAAGGGCGATCCGGGCTACGCCGCCACCTCGGTCATGCTCGGCCAGTCCGGCCTGGCCCTGGCCTTCGACCAATTGCCCGAGCTGGCAGGTATTCTCACCCCCGCCGCGGCGATGAGCGATGCCCTCACCGATCGACTTCGCAAGGCGGGCATGACAATCGACGTCGACGTCGCCTGATCCATACCCCCGCGAGACCCCCGCTCACCCTTGGTGGCGGGGGTCTCGTTCCATCAGGGCCGTCAGCGCGGCCCGCAGGTCCGGCTGCGGACCGGCCGAATAGAGTTCGGCCAGCGCGGTTTCGGCGACCATGGCGATGACCAGCAGCGCCACCGGCTCGGGATCGGACCAGCCCAGCTCGGTCAGGTCGGGGCCGATCATCGCGGCGAACAGTTGATTGCGCTCGTGCACCTGGTCGATCAGGTCGGTATCGGTACGGGATTGCGCGAGAAAGGCTTTCGTGCCGCTGGTCGCCAGGCAGGCGTCCAAATACGCGGCGATACCGGTGCGCAAACGTTCCGCACCGGGTTCACATCCGGCGATGGCCGCGAGGATGACCGCGCCGAGTTCCTCGTGATAGCGGTGATGCAGCGCGACCACATAGCTGCGGCGGTCCGGAAAGTGGTGGTAGAAGGTGCCTTTCGCCATTCCGGCGGCGGCGACCACGGCATTGACCGAGAGGCCGCGCATCCCTTCGCGCCCGGCGATTTCCGCTCCGGCGGTGAGCAAGGCATTGCGTCCCGGTTCGGGCGGACGTGGCATCGATGTAATCCTCTCGGCGATTGGCTCTTCCCGAAGGGTACCCACTCACGCTAACCTGTGACCGACCGGTCGGTCATCCCGCCGCGCAGGGGACGGCGGGAGACGACCGGTCCACGAAACATGGAGTCCCGCAATGCGATCAGCGAAGATCCGCGCCGCCCGGACATTCGGCCTGCTGGCACTGACGATCGCGCTGCCGACCCTGACGATCGCACTGCCGACCCTGGCGGCGGGTAGCGCGGCGGCTGATCCCGAACCGTCCTACAGCTATCCCGGCGGGCTCGCCGCCCAGTTCACCAGCCCCGGCCAGCCGCCGCCCGGCGCGAACGACTGGAACTGCAAACCCACTGCGGCACATCCGAATCCGGTGGTGCTGTTGCACGGCCTGTCCAATGACGCGATCTCCTGGAACACGCTGTCTCCGGTGCTCGCCCGGGCCGGATACTGTGTCTTCACCACCACCTACGGGGTGGGTGCGGCGGGCCCGCTGATCGGCGCCTTCACACCTGTCGAGGACAGCGCGCGGCAGATCTCCGCGTTCATCGATCAGGTGCGTGCCGCGACCGGTACCGAAAAGGTCGATCTGGTAACCCATTCGATCGGCGGTGCGGTGGCCTTCTACTACCTGAATCAGCTCGGCGGCATTCCGAACGTCGATCATTTCGTCGCGCTGGCCGCTCCCCTGCACGGATCCACGGTGAGCGGTCTGGCCGCGCTACAGCCGCTCGCCGCGGCCGTGGAACCGGGCCGGGAACTGCTGCGCCAATGCGGCCCGTGCGGCCTGTCCCCGGGTGAGCCGTTCCTGCGCACGCTCGATCCCGATCCTGCGAAAGCGCCGAATATCCGTTTCACCATGGTGGTTACGCGCTACGACGAGATCTCCACGCCCTATACGACCGGGCTGCTGGACGGCCCGAATGTGCGGAACGCGGTGCTCCAGGACCTGTGCGCGACCGATTTCACCGAGCACAACGAACTCACCTATGACCCGGTGGCGGTGCGGGTGGTGCTGAACGCACTCGATCCGGAACACGCTGTGCCCGTGGGGTGCACGGTGGTGCTGCCGTTCGCCGGGCCGGTCGGCGGCTGACGATGCGTCAGCTAACTGCCGTCGCGCAGCGAGATGAGGCCGCCGAGGACGCCGAGGTAGGCGGTGCCGTCCGGGCCGAGGGCCAGGCCCGCGTAGTTGTTGTTGAACTGCGGGCCGGAGCCGGATCGCCGCTGCCACACCAGGTTTCCGGTGCGGAAGTCCAGGGTCGTCCAGTACCAGGGGTCGGTCGGGTCGTTGCCCTTGGTGTAGGTGTAGATCAGTCCGGTGGCGAGCGAGAGTTTGGCGACCACGCTGGGCGCGGCGACCGTGGAGTTGGTCCAGACCAGGTGGCAGCCGTCGGCGTCGATGTCGACGCGGGCGAAGCCGGGGGTGGTGGTGCGGCCCGCCAGGGTGGCTTCGGGTCCGGAGTAGCCGAAATTGTTCTCCACGATCAGCGAGTTTCCCGCGCCGATGAGCGAATTCTCGGTATTCCCAGCGCCTTTCGCGAAGACCGGGACGCTGCACACTTCGCGCTGGGCGGTGTCGCGGGCGGTGCGGTAGACGACCACGTTCATGGGGTCGGCGTTATCGGTGATGGCGACGTAGCCGCCGGGCAGCACGGTGGGTGTGGTGCCGGTGCCGTCGTCGACCTGGCCGGGTTTGCGCTGGCCGCTGTTGGCGTAGGCGATGCGCCAGGTGACCTCGGGGCTGCCGCCGGGTCCGGCGTCGAAGCGCAGCATTTCGCGGTTGGTGGCGATGTAGACGTCGCCGTCATTGCCGACCGCGAAGGAGTTCTCGATCTCGCCCTCCGCGCCGTCGCCGAGCCGGATCACCTGTATCGCACCGGTTTCGGTGTCGAGGGTGCCGACGACGCCGTTGGTCTTGGTGACGAACCAGAGCAGGCCGTTGGAGTCGGGCAGCACCGAGTTCAGGGTTTCGCCGGGTCGCAGCGCGCCGGTGAGGTCGTAGTCGTGTTCGAGGGTGAAGCCGTCCGCCGCGGGGGTTTCCGCGAAGATCTGGACGTGCCCGCTGCTGGACCCGACCACCGCGCGGTCCTGATTGTCGAGGAAGAAGTACGCGCCGCCACCGAAATTGGAGAAGGCTCCGGGCTCGAGCATCGCCCCCGGGCCGCGACCCGGCAGCGCGTATTTGCCGAGCACCTTCATTCCAGCCGGATCGATCAGGTAGAGACCGGGATTGAGGCCGGGGCAGGTGGAGATGATGCGCCCGGCGCGGTCGAAGGCGACCGATCCGCATTCGCTGCCGAGCAGCAGCGAGTCAACCCGGGTGTCATGTCCGAGTGGGCCGGGCCGGGTGTAGGTGTCACTCATCCAGCCGTCGCCGTGGATGCCGGAGTTCCCGTTGGCGGCGAGTCCGGGGTGCTGCGGGACCGCGGGCACTCCGGTGACGGGTTGTGCGGTGGCGGGTGTGCCGAGGAAGTCCGGTCCGGGCAGGGCGGGAATGGGTGCGGCCCCGGCGGTTCCGGCGGTGAGTGCCAGGGTTCCGGCGGCGAGCAGGGCGCTCACCAGGCTCGACGCCCGGGTGCGGCGCGCGGGTCGCGGAGTGGGCGCGGCCGCCGCCGGATATTCGATATGCATTTCTGCCTCCGGCTATCTGTTTGCGGCACAACGGCACACAGCTCTGGTCGTTCGACCAAGATGGGATGATCGCACACCGACGCGCCGAACCCTACCGTGCGGTACGTCACAGTAAGCCCCCTTACGCGAGGGGACGCGGCCGTCGAAACGCTCCGGTAGGGTCGCGATCGGGACGGAGGGTCGTACCGCAGGAAAGGGGGACGCCCGTATGTCCTTGACGGACAGCAGGCCGGACTCTGCATGAAATGGATGCTGACCCCGGACGAATTCGCGCTGGTCTGGACCCGCGAAACCGAGCTGGAACGCCGCCCCTATCCCCTCGACACCCTGACTCGCGGCACCGCGAGCGCCGCCACGCGTCCGCGGCACCGCTATCTGGGCCGCACCGATCCGGACCTGTCCGCAGCGCTCATGCTGTGCGCGCGCACCGACACCACCACCGTCACGCTGTACGGCGAATGCACCAATCCCGCGCCGCGCCGCATTCTCGCCTTCGCGGCGGTGGCGCAGCAGCGCGCGGGCATTCTGGTCGCGCTCCCGGACGCCGTCTCGGTGATGATCTGTCCCGCCGATCAACTCGGTCAGGAGCTGGTGGAGATCATCGGCTCCGCGCCCGCCGGGCAGCAGGCCCAGATGAGCGAACCGCAGCACGCGGTATTACTTCCGGCCGAACCGGGCGAGCATGCCGAAGATATTGCCGCCCAACCGGATTCGTCCGATCTGGCGGCCGACAACTTCCGCCGCAAATTGCGCGAGCCGGTGGACGGGCGCGGTTTCATCACCGTCACGGTGGAGCCCGCGAATCCGCTGTCCCCACCCACCCGGCATCGCACCTGGCTGGATTTCACCGGTGACGGCCGCTATCTGCTCACCACCGCCACCGATCTCACCCTCACCCCGGTCGGCGATGCCGAACTGGCCGAACATCTGGTGCGCCTGGCCCGGGTGTAACCGGCCGGACACCCGGCGTTCGGATACGGATCACCTCGGGTTCACCGGGAGAATTTCGGCGTGCTTGCCCCCACCGGGCCGCGCCGCGTGTTACGCATGACGGATGGCGAAGGCAACATCCTGGTCGAAACCGGTCACCAAAGCCCTGCGGGCCGACGGTGTGCAGGTCAGCGAACTGAACACATCCGCGACTCCCGGTTTCAAGGGTGACAAGAAGGCCGGGGAGCAATTGCTGGCCGAGCGCGCAGGCGTTTTGTCGGAGTTGCAGGAGAAGCTCTACGCGAACGGCAGGCACGGCGACAATCGCAGTGTGCTGCTGGTGTTGCAGGGCATGGACACCGCGGGCAAGGGCGGCATCGTCCGGCATGTGATCGGCTCGGTGGATCCGCAGGGTGTGGATCACGCGGCCTTCGGTGTGCCGACCGCCGAGGAGAAGAAACACCACTACCTGTGGCGCATTCGCAAGCAGCTGCCGCGCGGCGGTCAGATCGGCGTCTTCGACCGCTCGCACTACGAGGACGTACTCGTGGTGCGCGTGCACGATCTGGTGCCGCCGGAGGTGTGGGGCAAGCGCTATGACGAGATCAACAAGTTCGAGCGCAAACTCGTCGACGACGGCACCACGGTGGTCAAGGTCGCCATGTTCGTCTCCCTCGACGAGCAGAAGAAGCGCCTGTCCCAGCGGCTGGAGCGCCCGGACAAGTACTGGAAGTACAGTCCCAACGATCTCGCCGAGCGCGCCTACTGGCCCGCGTATCAGGAGGCGTACCAGGCGGTCCTGGATCGCACCAATACCGAATACGCGCCCTGGCACGTACTCCCCTGCGATTCCAAGTGGTACGCCCGCCTGGCCGTGACCGAACTGCTCATCGACGCCATGCAGGGCCTGAAACTCGATTGGCCCGCCGCCACTTTCGATGTGGAAGCCGAGAAGAAGAAGCTCGCCCAGGCGTGATTCGCGCCGCCCATACACCGCCGTTGCCGACAACGGCGGTGTTTCACCAGGAATCTCTCAGGTTCGCGGGTGAAGATGGGGCCGCAGCAGTCGTGACTACGAAAGGCGTGGTGAACGCGCGGTGAGCAAACCGGGTGATCGCAAGAATCCTCTGGCCAAGGCTCAACAGGCCGATCGCAATCGCAAGATCCTCATTCAGGTCGGCGTGGGTGTCGTCCTGGTGGGTTTGATCGCGGCCATCGGTATCGGCCTGGCGATGCGTAAGTCCGACGACAAGAACACCTCGTCGTTCGCTCCGGTCGTCACCCATGACTCGAGCACGGGCGCGACGCCGCCGAATCTGACCGAGGGCGGCGCGATCCGCATCGGCAAGTCGGACGCCAAGGTACGGGTGCAGGTCGTGGCCGATCTGCAGTGCCCGGCCTGCCAGATGTTCGAGAGCAATAACTCGGCCGTGCTCGAGGACGAGGTGAAGAACGGCACCGCGGTGGTGGAGTACAACATCATCTCGTTCCTGGACCGCGCCTCCAGCGGCAACCAGTTCTCCACGCGCGCGGCGAGCGCGGCCTACGTGGTCGCCTCGGCGGATCCGTCGAAGTTCCAGGCCTGGCTGTCCGCGATGTACAGCGCGCAGCCCAAGGAGGGCGGCAACGGCATGACCGACGATCAGCTGATTCAGATCGCCGCGTCGGTCGGTTACACCGATCCCGCTGTGGCACAGGGCATCAAGGATCAGAAGTACGCGGCGTTCGTGAAGGATGAGACCAAGGGCGTTTTCGACACCGGCATCAAGTCGACCCCCTCGGTGTACGTGAACGGTAAGCAGATCAGCGATCAGCAGTCGCTGATGAGCCCGAACGGCCTGAAGCCGGTCATCGAGGCCGCGGCGAAGTGATCATCTCGGCTCCACCCCGGTCCGCCTGGCCGCTGTTGATCGGCGCGTTGATCGGCTGGGGTGCGTCGGTGACCCTGCTGGTCGACAAGTTCAAGCTGTTCACCGAACCCGGTTTCAAACCGCTGTGCAGTATCGATTCGACGCTGTCCTGCACCACGATCATGGAGTCGGATCAGGCGGCGGCGTTCGGTTTCCCGAATCCGATCATCGGTGTGGTCGGATTCTCGGTGGTGGTGACGCTCGGGGTGCTCGCGGTGGCCAATATCGGTCTGCCGCGCTGGATTTGGGGCGGACTGTGGGCCGGGCTCGTCCTCGGCATGGGGTTCATCGGCTGGCTGATCTATCAGGCGGTGTTCCAGATTCACGCGCTGTGCCCGTGGTGCATGGTGGTGTGGGCGGTGACGCCGCTGCTGCTGGCGGTGGTGACCGGGCAACTGTGGGGTAAGTCCCGCGGACTGTTGCAGATCGTGGTGGAGTGGCGCTGGACCGTCGTCGCCATCTACTACGCGGTGGTGATTCTGATCCTGTACATCCAATTCCAGGATTACTGGCGCGATCACCTGTGAGCTAGTTGGGCGGCCCGACCGTGAGCGTCACGTTCACGGTCCGCTGCCCGCCACCGGGTGCGGTGAGATCCAGGCGCACCACGTCATCGGGTTTGTGCAGATTCAGTGCGGCCTTGAGGGTTTGGGTGCTCGCGACGACCCGGCCGTCGATGGCGGTGATCACCTCCCCCTCGGCGAGTCCGGCCGCGAACGCCGGTTGCCCGTACACGGCCACATCGATGCGCGCGCCCGCCGGTTGCGCGTCCGAGGTGATGATGCCGAGGGTGGCGGTGGGTCCGATGTGCACGGTGTCCGTCGGTGTGCCGGAACGGATTTGGCGCACCACGGCCATGGCGGCGTCGATCGGCACGGCATAGCCCTCGGGTCCGCGGCCGAGTGCCGCCTGTAGATCTCCGGAGGCGGCGGTGACCACGCCGACGACCGCGCCGTAGCGATCCACCAGCGCCCCGCCGGATTGTCCGGCGGCGACGGCGGCCGCGACTTCGATCAAGCCGTGCAAGGACTTTCGCGACAGATCCGCGGAGTTGCGCGCCACGATGCTGCTGTCCAGACCGGTGATCGCACCGCCGACCGACGTCGGCGATCCGGTGCCGCCCGCATTGCCGATGGCCAATAGCTGGTCACCGAGCCGCAATCCGGCGGAGCTCCCGATGCGCGCGATCGGCAGGCCGTCCGCGCCGGTGAGCGCGATGAGCGCGATATCGGCCGAGGAGTCGTAGCCGAGCACGGTGGCCGGGAAGGTCGCACCGGTGCCGATATCCGAAACCGATACGGTGTCAGCGCCTTTGATGACGTGATGGCTGGTGAGCACCTCACCGTTCGCGGTGAGCACGATGCCGGAACCGGATGCGCCGAGACCGTACGGGCGCATGGCCGCGGTGATGTTCACCAGTACCGGATCCACCAGGTGTGACACCAGTTGGGTGTCCAGCGGCGGCAGCGGCGGTCCGATCAGGCTGGCGGTGGGCGGATCCTGCCGGAAGGGCCAGCGCGCCAGATCACCGTGATAGCCCAGGAACGCGGTGATTCCGACGACGGCCACGCAGAACAGCGCGAATAGTCGTCCGCCACCGGCATTGTTCGTGCGACGCGGGTGGTCGTACATCGGAATCCTCCGCTGCTGCGTCGGCTGCGAACTCTGTATCTATTGGTGTACCAGGTTTTCAGTGGCTCAGTGCGGCGATGAGGAGCATGAAACCCAGTCCGAGCAGGGTGAGCAGCAGCGGGGCCTTGGACGGTTTGCCCGCGTGCGCCTCCGGGAGGATGTCCGCGGTCGCCAGATACAGCAGGAAACCCGCGAAGTAGCCGAGGTACATGCCGACGAATTGCGATGGCACCTTCAGGAAAGTGCCTGCGACAGCACCGAATACCGGTGCGATGGCGTCGGCGGCGAGCATGGTCAGCCCGCGTTTGCGGGCATTGCCGTACAGCGTGGTGAGGGTGAAGGTGTTGAAGCCGTCCGCGAAGTCGTGGCTGATCACCGCGATGGCGACGGCCGCCCCGGTGGCCGCGCCGACCTGGAAGCTGAGTCCGATACTGAGCCCGTCCAGGAAGCTGTGGAACACCAGTCCGCCCGCGGCCACCAGGCCGATCGAGGCGAAATCGTGGTGGTGCGTACCGAATTCGTCCTCGTGCCCGGTGTGCAGCGCCACCGTCTGCTCCACGATGTGCACGGTGAAGAAGCCGACCACCGCGGCCAGCAGCGGCACCGGAACACCGAGTGCGACGCGGGTGTCGTGTTCGAGCGCCTCGGGCAGCAGGTCGAAGGCGACCACGCCGAGCATGACGCCCGCGGCCAGGCCCAGGACCAGGCGTTTGCGCTCACCGAGCCGGTCCGCGACCAGTCCGCCGATGAACGTGGAGCACATCGACACCAGTGCCAGCAGAATCGCCACGGGCTTCAGCATGCCGATCCGGCGGCGCGCCGTGAGCACGCCGCGCCGGAATGGTAGGCATGTACGCATGAGCACTGCTGCCGCCTATGCCGTTTCCGCGCCCGATGGCCGGTTCGAGAAGCTCGCCATCGAACGCCGCGAACTCGGACCCCGAGATGTGCTGATCGATGTGAAATTCGCGGGTATCTGCCACTCCGATATCCACACCGCCCGCGATGAATGGGGCGGCACCCGCTACCCCTGCGTACCGGGGCACGAGATCGCGGGCCTGGTCGCCGCGGTCGGTTCCGAGGTCACCCGGCACAAGGTCGGGGATCGGGTCGGGGTGGGCTGCATGGTGAATTCGTGCGGCGTCTGCGATCCGTGCGTGGCTGGCGAGGAGCAGTACTGCCAGCCGGGCGCGACCATGACCTACAACACCCCGGTTGCGGCGCAGGATCAGGCCGGCGGGTACACCATGGGCGGATACTCCACGCAGATCGTGGTGACCGAGGGTTTCGTGGTCGGCATTCCGGAGGGCATCGGCCTGGACGAGGCCGCGCCGCTGCTGTGCGCTGGCGTCACGCTCTTCTCGCCGCTGCGGCACTGGGGTGCGGGGCCCGGTAAGCGGGTCGCCATCATCGGTATGGGCGGGCTCGGGCATGTGGGCGTGAAGATCGCCGCCGCCATGGGCGCGGAGGTCACCGTGCTGAGCCATTCGCTGAGCAAGCAGGCCGACGGTGAGCGCTTCGGCGCGCACCACTACTACGCGACCAGCGATCGGCAGACCTTCCGCGGGCTGCGCGGGCGCTTCGACCTGATCCTCAATACGGTGTCGGCGGATCTGCCCATCGACGACTACATGAAACTGCTGGCCCTGGACGGCACCCTGGTGATCCTCGGCCTGCCCGAAAACCCGCTCAGCGTAAAGCCTTTCACCATCGCGGGCTACCGGCGCTCGCTGGCGGGCTCCATGATCGGCGGCATCGCGCAAACCCAGGAGATGCTGAACTTCTGCGCCGAACACGGTATCGGCGCGGAAATCGAGGTCATCTCCGCCGACCGCATCGACGAGGCCTACGACCGCGTCGTCGCCAGCGACGTCCGCTACCGCTTCGTCATCGACGCCGCCACCATGTAGCACAACACGCCGCTCCCACCGGGAAAGCTGCCGCGCCGCTACGTTTGCGGTGTGCCCGATGAGAGTGACGGCGCGCCCGGCGAGGCGGCCGAGAAGAACGACACACCCGCGCGGATCGATGCGAGCGGGGACGATGACACACCATTGCGGCTGACGGTGGCGATTCCGCCGTGGCTGCCGCGCGCGTACCTGCTCGCGGCAGCCACGGTGGCCGGGATCGTGGTCACCTTCTGGTCGTTGCAGAAGTTGCAGGGGCTGTTGACCGTGCTGGTGGTGTCGCTGTTCCTGGCGTTCGCCATCGAACCGGCGGTGAACAAGCTGGCCGCGCGCGGCTGGCGGCGCGGTCCGGCGACCGGTGCGGTATTCCTGATCGTGCTGGTGGCGATCGTCGGATTCGCCTGGGCCATGGGCGATCTGGTGATCGATCAGGTCACCGCGCTGGTGAAGAACGCACCGCATAATGCCGAGGATCTGGTCGCCTGGATCAACCGCACCTTCCACACCGAGCTCTCGGGTACCGATATCACCGAGCGCGCCTCGCAATTGAGTTCCAAGCTGGAGTCGTGGCTGGTAGGGCTGGCCGGTGATGTGTGGGGTATCGGCACCACCGCCATCGGCGTGCTGTTCCAGGCGCTGGGCGTGCTGCTGTTCACCTACTATTTCGCCGCCGACGGACCGCGTTTCCGCAATGCCGTGTGCTCGGTGCTGCCGCCCAAGCGGCAGCGACATGTGTTGCGCGCCTGGGATATCGCGGTCGAGAAGACCGGCGGCTACCTGTATTCCCGTGCGCTGCTGGCACTCTGCTCCACGATCGCGCATTTCGTGGCCATGCGGATACTCGATATCCCCTCCGCCATCGCGCTCGCGCTCTGGGTCGGCGTTGTCTCCCAATTCATTCCGACGGTCGGCACCTATCTGGCCGGGGCGCTGCCGGTGCTGGTGGCGCTATCGCACAGTCCGCGCACCGCGCTCTGGATTCTCGGCTTCATCGTGATCTATCAGCAGTTCGAGAATTACGTGCTGCAACCGCGCATTACGGCGACCACCCTGGATATGCATCCGGCCGTGGCGTTCGGCGCGGTGCTCGCGGGCGCGGCCCTGTTCGGCGCGACCGGCGCGCTACTGGCCATCCCGGTCACCGCGTCCGCGCAGGCGTTCATCGGCGCGTACATCCGCCGCTACGAAGTCGAGTCCCCGACCGAGACCGAACCCGCACCGCGCGAGCGCAAACCACTCGCCGACCGCTTCCGGCGCGATAAGAGCACCACTCCCCCGGCCGAATGAACCCGATGAGCGCCGCGCCCGTAACCACCGGGAGGGCGGGCAAACTCGGGTGACCCGGCCCGCCGTCACGGCATACTGTCGCTGGACGGCGAGCACGGCGCGGAGGGTGGGAGCCGAATGCGATTGCAGGCGGGCGCAAATTTCGCGGGCTACACCATCGAACGGCAATTGGGCGCGGGCGGTATGGGCGTGGTGTATCTGGCGCGCCACCCCCGGCTGGAGCGGTCGGTCGCGCTCAAAGTCCTCAATGACACCTTCGCCGAGGATTACCGGGCGCGAGCGCGATTCGAGCGTGAGGCCGCGCTCATCACCACCCTCGACCACCCGAATATCGTGCCCATCTACGACCGCAATTCGCCGGGCGATCCCATGCTGTGGATCTCCATGAAATACATCGACGGCGGTGACGCCGCCGCCATGCTCGCCCGCGAAGGCGGCCGGGTATCCGCCGAATGGGCGGTGCGGATGATCGGCGATGCGGGCCGCGCGCTCGATCACGCGCACCGGCATCGCATCCTGCATCGCGATATCAAACCGGCGAATCTGTTGGTGGAGCGCGGTATCGGCGGTATCGAGCGCACCGTGGTCACCGATTTCGGGATCGCCCGCAGTATCGAGGACGCCGAGACCAATTCCCGGGTGAGCGCCACCCTCGCGTATGCCGCGCCCGAGCGTTTCGCGGGCGGCCCGACCGATCACCGCGCCGACCAGTACTCCTTGGGCTGCACCCTGTTCAAACTCCTCACCGGCGAACCGCCGTACCCCCGCGCCGATGACGCGGCCGTGGTCGCGGCCCACCTGCACGCCCCGCCTCCACGCGCCACCCAGTACCGCCCGGAACTGCCGCACGGCCTGGACGAGGTGCTCGCCACAGTCCTCGCCAAACGTCCGGAGGACCGTTTCCCCGACTGCGCAACCTTCGCCGCGGCGGCCCGCGAGGCCGTGGACCGCTCCGGCTCCACTGTTGCGGGACAGTACTTTCCGACCGATTCCGGCCGCCGGGACCGCACCGAACCGCCGCTGATCTGGCAGGGCGAGGATGCGGAAACCGCACTCTCACCGCCCACGGCAACCGGGCAACCGCGCCGATTCACCCGGCGGTGGGCGCTGTTCGGCGGTGCCGTGGTCATCGGCGGTGCCGCCGCGGCAACCGGAATCGCACTGACCGGCGGCGGCGATAACTCCACGCCTACGGCCGCGCCGACGCAAACACCCGGTGTACCAAGTGAACTCACGCTGCCTACGCAGGTGATGACGATCGCGTTCAGTCCGGACGGCACCCTGCTGGCGGTGGGCGGCAAGGACAATACGACCCGGCTGATCGATGTGCACACCGGTGCCGAGAGCGGCAATTCGCTTACCGGGCACAGCAATTCGATTCGCGCGGTGGCGTTCAGCCCCGACGGCAAGCTGCTGGCCACCGGTGGCGACGATCGCACCGCGAGACTGTGGGACGCGCATACGCGCCAGCCGATCGGCGGGCCGCTGACCGCGCATACCAACGCGGTGCGCGGCATAGCCTTCCACCCGGACGGCAGTCTTATGGTGACCTGTAGTGACGACAACACCGCGCAGCTGTGGACGGTGCAGACCCGCCAGCCCGCCGGTACCACCATGACCGGGCACACCGGCCCCGTGCGCGCGGTGGCCTTCCATCCGAAAGGCACGCTGATCGCCACCGGAAGCCAGGACGCCACGGCGCGACTGTGGCGCGGCGGAACGGGCATCGCCTCGGGTGCGGCTCTCGCGGGCCATCGCGGCGCGATACGAGCGGTGGCGTTCCACCCCGGCGGGACGTTGCTCGCCACCGCCGGTGACGATGCCTCGATTCGCCTGTGGGACACAGATACTCGCGCCGCGTCGGGGGATCCGCTGAGCGGTCATGCCGAGCCGGTGCTGGCGGTCGCCTTCAGCCCGGACGGAAGCCTCATGGCGAGCAGCAGCCGGGACGGCACGGTTCGCCTGTGGGACAACAGGACTCGCACACCGATCGGAAATCCGCTGGGCGGTCATTCGGACGCGGTGCATTCGGTGGCGTTCAGCCCCGACGGCGCACTGCTGGCCACGGGCAGCGCCGACAACACCGTGCGGTTGTGGAAGGTCGCCGATCACCGCTAGAGCCCGCCCGGAAGTGTCGGCGCGGACACACTTCCAGTGTCCATGCGACGACAGAGTATTCGGCCGCTGACCAGCACCATTGCATGCATCGGGAAACACCTCCCGGGACCAGGCAAGAGGAGCCGACCACATGACCACCACCGCGAAGCGCATCACCACCGCCCTGGCGGCCACCCTGTTCATTCTCCCGTTCGGCGCGGGCATCGCGTCCGCCCTGCCCGCCGGAACCGGCACCGCCGCAACCAATTACGACCGCGACGACTACCACTGGTACTGCGATCGCGACAGCCGCGGCTTCGACTGGAACTACTGCTGGGGCCACTACCGCGACCGCTACCAGCGCGACCACAACAGCGGCCACGACAGCCACAACGGCTGGTGACGCACTAGCGGATTCCGACGGCAGTGTGGCCGCCGGCAGCTCAACGCCGAGCGCGATCCACTACTGCCCCGCCGGAGGTCCCGCGCACTGCCGCGCGGGACCGGCCGAAACTACTTCTGCGCCTGCTCGTGCAGGGCTTTCTTGGCGGCGTCCTGCACCTTGTCGATGTGCTGGGCGTACTTGCCCTCGGTGCGCTCGTCGACCACGTCGCCGACCTTGTCGACCAGCGGGTCGAGCTTGTCCGCGTGCTCGCTCGCCAGTTCGGCCGCCTTGCCCGCCGCGTCCTTCAGATTGTCGAACAGACCCACCGTCGTACTCCTATCTCGAATCAACCTCGGCCACAGGCTATCGGCCGCGCCGACCGGGACGGTGGAACGACGGGTGTGTGGTTGGCGACTAGTTCCCGCTCTTCCAGGGCTGATCCGGGTCCACCTGATCGCTCTTGTTCTGCGCGGATTCATTGAAGCTCTTGGTGTTCTCGGCCGGGTCCGGCTGATCCCCTTTACCCGTCGGATCCATATCCGCCTCCTGTCTCGAAAGAAGTATGCCCGCAGGCTAATTCCTTCATCGTGACGGGATCGTGAATACGAAACAGCGCGGCGGCACGGAATCACATCCGGTGCCGCCGCGCTGTCGTATCGCGTGCGGAAGTTACTTCGCCGCTTCGGCTTCCGCCGCCAGCGCGCGCCGCCGGACGCGGCGGGCGGCCGCGACCATATTGCGCAGTGACGGATCGAGCTGCCAGTGGTGCCGGGTCTTGAGCCCGCCGTCCGGATTGGCCCACAGCCGCTGCGGTGTCACGGCCGCGGCAGCGGCGGTGAGGGCCTCATCCAGTTCGTCGATATCCGGGATGCGCGCCGAACGGCTTTCGTACACACCGGGTCCGACGCCGTGGGTGAGCCCGCGGCCCTCGGCATTGTCTTCCTCCAGCGCCTTGAGCACCCATTCGATGGAGCGGGTGGCGACGATGGCCGTCACGTCGGCATCGAGTTCCTCGATGGCCTGCACCACGTCACCGCGACTGGAATAGCCGATATGCGTGTGGATCTGGGTTTCCGGCAGCACGCCCGAGGTGGCGAGCTTGAACGCGCCGACGGCCCAGCGCAGGTATTCAGCCCGCCCCTTGACCCGCAGCGGCAGCAGTTCGCGAATGGACGGCTCGTCCACCTGGATGATGGCGATACCGGCGCGCTCCAGATCCACCACTTCGTCCCGAATGGCAAGCGCCACTTGGTCGGCGGTCTCGAACAGCGGCTGGTCCTGGCGCACGAAGGAGCGCGCCAGCATGGTGACCGGTCCGGTGACCATGCCCTTGACCGGCTTCTCGGTGAGCGATTGCGCGTAGGCGGTCCATTCGACCGACATGGCCGCGGGGCGGGACACATCGCCGTACAGCACCGGCGGTCGCACACAACGCGATCCGTACACCTGCACCCAGCCGAAGTGGGTGGTGGCGAAGCCGTCCAGTTGTTCGGCGAAGAACTGGATCATGTCATTGCGTTCGTGCTCACCGTGCACGAAGACGTCGAGGCCGATGTCCTCCTGCAACCGGATGGTGCCTTCGATCTCGGCTTCGATGCGCTTGCGGTAGTCGTCGTAGGACAGCCGTCCCTGACCGAGTTCGTAGCGCGCCTGCCGTCCGGCATTGGTCTGCGGGAACGAGCCGAGCGTGGTGGCGGGCACCAGCGGCAGATTCAGCTTGGCCTGCTGCGCGACCCGGCGTTCGGCATACGGCGCACGTTCGCGCATCTCCGGCGTGACGTTGTAAACGCGTTGCCGCACAGCGTGTTTCTGCTTGAAGTGCACCGAGGTGGGCCGCTTGCGCCACTTCTCGGAAGGCCCTTCGGTGAGCGCCTTGGCGAGCGAAACCACTTCCAGCACCTTCTGTTTCGCGAAGGCGAGCCGGTCGGCGACATGCTCTTCCAGGTCGTATTCCACCAGCAGGTCGTACGGCACGTGCAGCAGCGTCGCACCGGTGGAGACGACCATGTCCGGGCACACCTTGGCGAGCTCGTTCAGGTATTCCAGCGCGACCACGCGGTCCGCGCGCCACACATTGGTGCCGCTGATGACGCCCGCGTACAGCCGCTTGCGGCCGATGCCGGGAATCTTGGCCAGATCCTCGGGCCGGATGCGAAAGTTCGCCAGATCGAGTCCGATGGCCTCGACCTTGGTGCGCGCCAACGCTTCCAGGGCCTCACCGAAATCGCCGTACTGTCCGGTGACGAGCAGTCGCGGCCGCAGCGAGGCTTTGGAGAGCCGGTTGTACGCCTGCTCGAACACCTCGATGGTGGACGGCGAGCGGTCACTGGTGAAGCAGGGCTCGTCCAGCTGCACACAGGTGGCGCCGCGCTTGGCGAGCAGCTCGAACAGCTCCTCGTACACGGGTAGCAGCTTGTCCAGCAGCACCAGTTTGTCGAATTCGGTCTCGCCCGGAACGTGTCCGGTCTTCGACAGCAACAGCAGCGACAGCGGGCCGAGCACGACCGGCCGCAATTCGATGCCGCGCGCCTTGGCCCGATCGAATTCGTCGAGCAAAGCCTCGGGGTGCAGGGAGAATTCGGTATCGGTGTCGAGTTCGGGCTGCCGATAGTGATACGGCGTATTGAAGAACCGCACCAATTCCAGCGGCGGCACATCCGGATTGCCGCGCGCCATCAGGAAATAGAAATCGAGCGGATCCAGCCCCTCGCGATACGGCTCGAACCGCTTGGGCACCGCACCGAAGAGCAGCGCGTTGTCGAGCACGTGGTCGTAATAAGAGAAGGTGTTGCCGGGGACCTGCGTCAACCCGGTGGCAGCCAGCTCGAGGAACTGGGATTCCTGGATCTCGCGACCCACCTCGACCAGCTCTTCCCGAGAAAGCGTTCCATGCCAATAAGACTCGAGAGCACGCTTGAGTTCGCGGTGCGGTCCGATGCGGGGATAGCCCAGAATGCTTGATCCGAAGCCATCGGTGACGTTGGCCATGAGCGCGCCACTCCTCCTTAAGTCACCTGTGCGGCGCCCACCACCGAAGGTGAGCGCCGCACAGTTTGCGCCCTGATTTGGAATGGACTCGAGTCCACCCCGAGTGGGCTGGCCGGTGACACCAGCCCTTTATTGCAGCTTATGCCCACGCGGACGACGAAAGACTCGTACCCGCGTGCCAGTCGTCAGCGGTTGTACTGGTAGAAGCCCGCGCCGGACTTCTTACCCAGCAGACCCGCTTCGACCATGCGCATCAGCAGCGGAGGCGCGGAGTACAGCGGCTCCTTGAATTCGGCGTACATGGAGTCGGCGATGGACTTCACGGTGTCGAGGCCGACCAGGTCGGTCAGCGCCAGCGGGCCCATCGGGTGGGCACAGCCCAGCACCATGGCCTTGTCGACGTCTTCCTTGGTGGCGAAACCGGATTCGACCATGCGGATGGACGAGAGCAGGTACGGCACCAGCAGCGCGTTGACGACGAAGCCGGAGCGGTCGGCGGAGCGCACGACCTGCTTGCCGAGCACATCGGAGGCGAACTGCTCGGCGCGCTGCGAGACGGCCTCGGTGGTCTTGAGCGTGGTGACCAGTTCGACCAGCGGCAACACCGGCACCGGGTTGAAGAAGTGCATGCCGACGACCCGCTCGGGGTTGTTGGTGGCGACGGCGATCTTCATGATCGGGATGGAGGAGGTGTTGGACGCGAGCACGGCGTTCGGGTCGGTGACGACCTTGTCCAGCTCGGCGAAGATGGCGGTCTTCACATCTTCGTTCTCCAGCACGGCCTCGACGACCAGCTGACGATCCGCGAAATCGGCGAGATCGGAGGTGAAGCGCAGCCGCCAGGCGGTCTGCTCGCGCTCACGCTCGGAGATCTTGCCGCTGGAGACGGCGCGGTCCAGCGACCGCAGGATGCGGGCGCGACCGGCAGCGGCGAGTTCACGGGTCTGTTCGAACACGAGCACATCGACGTGTGCCCGAGCGCAAACCTCGGCGATACCCGCGCCCATCTGTCCGGCGCCGATGATTCCAACGCGCTGAATTTTCTCGCTGCTCACGTCCCGCTCCTGCTGTTGGTTAGCCGTCGTGGCTTATGGGTGAAGGCGTCGGACTTACTTGTGACCCTGCGCCTTCGTAAGGTCGTTCATTCAAAAAGCTATAGGAAAATGCCCTCCCCGCCGGGGCTGTCGACGGGAAGGGCGGGTGAACACCGTCGAGGGGGACGAATCCCCCTCGACGGGTTCCAGGCCCCGGGGCGGCGGAAGGTGTGATGCGACTGCCGCCCCGAGGTGAGATCTCGAAACCCGTTGTCACACAGGGTGACAGCTGGTCACGGGATGGCTCAGTGGAACTGGCCCTCTTCGGTCGAGCCCTTCAGGGCCGCGGTGGAGGTGTTCGGGTCCACGGTGGTGGCGATGGTGTCGAAGTAGCCGGCGCCGACCTCACGCTGGTGCTTGACGGCGGTGAAGCCACGCTCGGAAGCGGCCTTGAACTCGCGCTCCTGCAGGTCGACGAAGGCGGTCATGCCCTCGCGGGCGTAGCCGTAGGCCAGGTCGAACATGCCGTAGTTCAGCGAGTGGAAGCCGGCCAGGGTGATGAACTGGAACTTGAAGCCCATCGCGCCGAGCTCACGCTGGAACTTCGCGATGGTCGCGTCGTCCAGGTGCGCCTTCCAGTTGAACGAAGGCGAGCAGTTGTAGGCCAGCAGCTGGTCCGGGAATTCGCTGCGAACCGACTCGGCGAACTTGCGCGCGACCTCGAGGTCCGGCACACCGGTCTCCATCCAGATGAGGTCGGAGTACGGGGCGTAGGCCTTGGCACGCGCGATGCAGGGCTCGATGCCGTTCTTCACGCCGAAGAAGCCCTCGGCGGTACGGGTGCCATCGAGGAACTCGCGGTCGCGCTCGTCCACATCGGAGGTGATCAGGGTGGCGGCCTCGGCGTCGGTGCGCGCGATGATGACCGACGGGACACCGGCGACGTCGGCCGCGAGGCGAGCCGAGGTCAGGGTGCGGATGTGCTGCTGGGTGGGGATCAGCACCTTGCCACCGAGGTGGCCGCACTTCTTCTCCGAGGCGAGCTGGTCTTCCCAGTGCACGCCCGCGGCGCCGGCCGCGATCATGGCCTTCTGCAGCTCGTAGGCGTTCAGCGCGCCACCGAAGCCGGCCTCGGCGTCGGCGACGATCGGGGCCAGCCAGTTGGCGACCGAGGTGTCACCCTCGACCTTGGCGATCTCGTCGGCGCGCAGCAGCGCGTTGTTGATGCGACGCACCACGGACGGAACCGAGTTCGCCGGGTACAGCGACTGGTCCGGGTAGGTGTGGCCGGACAGGTTCGCGTCACCGGCGACCTGCCAACCGGACAGGTAGATAGCCTTGAGGCCCGCGCGCACCTGCTGCACGGCCTGGTTGCCGGTGAGGGCGCCCAGGGAGTTGATGTAGTCCTCGTTGTTGACCAGATCCCAGAGGATCTCGGCACCACGGCGGGCGAGGGTGTGCTCCTCGACAACGGTGCCCTGCAGCTTCACAACCTGCTCGGCGGTGTAGCTACGGGTGATGCCCTTCCAACGGGGGTTGGTGTCCCAGTCGTTCTGGATCTCCGCAGCGGTCTTCGGGGTGCCGACAGTCGACATCTCTGACTCCACTTCTTCGTTCGGTCTCGGTTGCCCCGCCGGTCGAACCCTCTCGCGATGATTCGGACACTGCTGGAGCGGCAATTTGCAGGCTTGCTATGCCCGCGAGGTGTACTTCCACACGATGGCACAGGAAAAAATGTCCGTCTACCTGTTGCAAGTGTGAATCCCGGCTAGCTTTGGCCCTGCTTTTGCTAATGCTGCGAAATTTGCTTGTTAATTGCAGCCGGGAGATCTACTTGCGAGTAGCTCTGACGTGCAGTTTTGCATAACGCCCGTACTGTTTGGGTGACGACGGCCACCGGCACGCGACGCGCCGATGGACGGCGAGCTGTGAGGACCTTCACAATCGATTGTGATCTTGATGGCTGTGGGGCACACCACCCGGGGTACCCCAAAGGCCCTAATCTGGACACGCGTCCAGCGCAGGTGCGACGTCAGAGAACCTAAGGAGAGCTTCGATGCGGAAACGATGGCTGTGCACAACGGCCCTGGCCGCCACTTCGATCGCGGCGCTGGTCAGCGTGCCGAGCGCGATGGCAGCCCCTGCCACCGAGATCGGCGCGGTGAGTTCGGTGGAACCGCTCGCACCGGCCGCCGTACTGCCCGGCTCGGCCCGCGCGGAACGCATTCTCTACGGCAGCACCACCGTGGGCGACCGACCCACAACCACGAGTGCCGCGGTTTACTTCCCGCCCGGTGACGCGCCCGCCGGGGGCTGGCCGGTGATCGCTTGGGCGCACGGCACCATCGGTCTCGGCGACGAGTGCGCGTACTCCATCGCCGGTCCGGGTGCGCGCGAACGGGATTGGGCCTACCTGGGCACCTGGTTGAAGCAGGGCTACGCGATCGTGGCCGCCGACTACGCCGGATTGGGCACCCCGGGCGATCATCCGTACCTCAACGGCACGGTCGAGGCGCATAACGTCGTGGACGCGGTCAAGGCCGCGACCAGCCACTATTCCTCGCTGTCGCATAAGTGGGCGGTGGTCGGCCAGTCCCAGGGCGGCGGTGCGGCGGTCTTCACCGCGCGCTACGCGACCGAATTCGGCGGACCGGGACTCGATTACCGGGGTGCGGTCGGCACCGGCGTACCGGCCTATATCGAGGACATTCTGCTGCCGCTGGGCCCGGGCGTGCCGCCGGCCAAGCTGCCGCCGCACAGCACCGGATATGTGCTGTACATCCTGAACGGCCTGCGTACGACGTATCCGGAGCTGAATATCGAGTCGTACCTGACCGATTCGGGACGGTACTGGCTCGATCACGCGAACACCTCCTGCCTGGAGGCGCTCGGCGAGGAGTTGAGCGCGGGCAATGTGGTCGTCGGGGATCTGTTCTCGCGCCCGCTGTCGCAGATCCCGGATCTGCCCGGTGTGCTGACCCGGGTGATGGGACTGCCCGAATCCGGTTATGACAAGCCGCTTTTCCTGGGTCAGGGCCTGCTGGACACCGATGTCATCACCCCGGCGACGCTGGCGTTCGCGGCGCGCTTGCAGGCGGGCGGGCAGCCGGTCACGCTGCACACCTATCCGACCAATCACGATGGCACCGTGAATGCCTCGCTGCCGGACTCGGTTCCGTTCGTGCGCAATCTCTTTGCCTGATCAACGCCGGTTTCCGGACTGAAATCTAGCAACGCTAGACAACATAGCTGGGCTACTGTTATGGTTGCTCCAGTTCCTAGCGTTGCTAGATATCAATCGGAAGAGGCACCCGACATGCTCACCACCACCGGCCAGATCCTCGCCATCGCCGCCATCCTCGCCAACGGGGCCGTCTACGGCACCGATATCTCCGCGACCGCCATCACCCGCTCGGTCAACAAGCACCTCGACGACGCGGCCGTGACGATCGCCGCCGGGTGGGGGCACTACTACGGCGATAAGCGGATGCCGATCTTCGGCGCGGGCGGCGTCGTCACCGCCGTGCTGACCACCGCGGCCGCCCTGCTGTCGGGCCATTTCGGCGCGGCCATCGCCGCGGGGATCGCGGTGCTGGCCCTGGTGAGCTGGCTCGGTTTCTACGTGCGGGTCGCCAAGCCGGTCAACACCGCACAGACCGCCGCCGCGAAATCCGGTGTCATTCCCGCGAATGCCCGTGCGCTGCAGGATCGCTGGGACAGCATCCTGCCCTACCGGGTCGGACTCCAGGCCGTCGCGCTGGCCGGACTGGGTATCGCGGTCGCCCTGTTCTGATCGGTCACGATCGCACCACCCTGATCAGTCACGATCGCACCGCATTGATCGGTCGGGGACCACACGGTCCCGGCCCGTCACGACCGCACGGTCATCAGCCCCGCACCCCCAGGTGCGGGGCCGCTGTCGTTCGGGCATCACGCAGCAGCCGCCAGATCCGATCCGCGGTCATCGGAAGCTGTTGCGGGCGAACGCCTATCGCGTCCCGGATGGCATTGGCGAGCGCCGGGGCCACCGGGTTGTACGGGGATTCGCTCATGGATTTCGCGCCCAGCGGGCCGAGCGGATCGGCGGTCTCCGCGAACAGCACCTCGGTGCGGGGCAGGTCGGAGAGCTGCGGAAGGTGGTAGTGCCGCAGGGTTTTCGTGATGACCTCGCCCTGTTCGACGCGGATCTCCTCATACAGCGCCGAACCGATGGCCTGCGCCACCCCGCCCTCCACCTGACCGCGGCATTGCACCGGATTCAGGACCGTACCCGCGTCGGCGGCCTGCACCGAGTGCAGGATGCGCACCTCACCGGTATCCGGCTGCACCGCGACGCGGAAGGCGTGCACATTGAAGGAGACCGAACGCGGGGTGCCGTCGTGGGTGGCGGTGGCGGTGAGTTCACCGTCCGCGACAAGTGTTGCGGCGGTGAGGAATCTGCCATCGACGCGAATGCCACCGGGTTCGAAGATGTGCCGGTCGGCGTCCGCCCCGGTAAGGGCGATCGCCCTACGCAGGACGTGTTCGCGAAGTTGTGCACAGGCGGCGTGCACAGCGCGACCGGCGACGGTGATGCCGGTGGAGCCGAAAGCGCCGGTGTCATGGGCGGTGACATCGGTGTCGGCGTGCCGGATGACGATATGCGCGGTATCGGTGCCCAATACGGTGGCGGCGATCTGGGCCAGCACGGTGGTGGTGCCATTGCCGAATTCGGCTGTGCCCGCGCGTAGTTCGACCGTTCCGTCGGCGCGCAGGGTGGCGTGCGCGGTGGAGGTGTGGCCGCGCGGCGGGACGGTGGCGATCATGGCGGGGGCCATACCCTCGCCGATCAGCCAGTCCGGGCCGGGGGCGGGTACGCCGTTACCGCGCCGCAGCGCCTGTTCGGCCAGGTCCAGGCATTGGTCGAGGCCGTAGCTGGCGATGGTGAGGTCCGGTTCGGCGTGGCCCGCACCGCCGATCAGTTCGTCACCGGCCCGCACCAGATTGCGGCGGCGGAATTCGAAGGGGTCCAGGCCGATTCGGCGGGCGAGTTCGTCGAGGGCGGATTCGACGCCGAACATGACCTGGCCGAGGCCGTAGCCGCGGAACGCGCCGGAGGGGACATTGTTGGTGTAGACCGCGTGCCCGTCGACGCGCTTGTTCGGGCACCGGTAGATGGCGACGGATTCCCCGACGCCGTGGAAAAGTACTCCGGCGCTGTGGTTTCCGTAGGCTCCGGCATCGGCGAGCACATCGACCGCGAGTGCGGTGAGCAGGCCGTCGGCATCGGCCCCGGCGGTGACCCGCACACGCATGGGATGGCGGCAGGTGGTCAGGAATTCATCGGATCTGGTCAGCTCGTACTGCACCGGCAGTCCGGTCTTCAATACGGCCAGGGCCACCAAGTCCTCGGTGAACATCTCCTGTTTCGCGCCGAAGCCGCCGCCCACGCGCGTGGCGAAAACCCTTATGCCCGAACGCTCGAGCCCGAACAACCGGCACAGTTCATCACGCACCAGGAACGGCACCTGGGTGCTGGTGCGCAATACCAGCCGCCCGTCCCGATCCAGCCAGCCGATGCTGCCGTGCGTCTCCAGGTGCACATGCTGCACCCGGTGCGTCCGCCACTCCCCCTGCACCACCTCGACGGCCGCGCTCAGCCCCGCGGTGACATCCCCGACCCGGCCCTGCGCGGCAGCGACCACATTGCGCCCGGGATCGGCTATCCGCGACTCCGGCCCCTTCTCGGCGTGCAGCAGCGGCGCATGCTTCGCGAGCGCCTCTTCCGGATCGAAAACCGCTGGCAACAGCTCATATTCGACCCTGATCGCACGACACCCCGCCCGCGCGGCCGCCAGCGAATCCGCCACCACGGCCGCCACCCGCTGGCCCCGGAACCGCACGATCCGATCGAGCATCACCGTATCGTCCGGATCGTCCTCGCGAATCTCATGGCGCGCAGTGGAATACAGCAGATCAGGCACATCGGCGTGCGTGAATACCGCCCGCACCCCCGGAACAGCCTCCGCCCCAGCGGTATCGATCGACACGATCCGCGCATGCGCATGCGGACTCCGCACCACCTCCAGCCGCAACACCTCCCCCGGCGGCACCTTCCCCGAATCCTGCTCCCCCATATCGACATCCATCGTGAACGGCTCCACCCCGCGCACAATCCGCCCACCCGCGAGCGCCCCGACCCCGGCCCCCACCCCGTCCGACCGCGAGCCGCAAGGGACGGTCGCATCATTCGGGGCACAGCCGGGGCGGCCGGAGGTGAGCGCATCGGTGATGGCGCGGTAGCCGGTGCAGCGGCAGAGGTTGCCTTTGAGTTTTTCGGGGAGGGTGGCGGGGGTGAGGTCGCCCGTTCGCTCCAATTCGGTTGCGGTGACCAGCATTCCGGCGGTGCAGAAGCCGCATTGGAAGGCGGCGTTCTCGATGAATCGGCGTTGCAGGTCTGTTGGTTCAGCCGTGCCGAGTCCGGCGGCGGTGGTGATGGTGTGACCTTCCGCCCGGTGGGCGGGGTAGACGCAGGAGTGCACGGCCGCGCCGTCGACCAGGACGGTGCACGCGCCGCAGTCGCCGGCGTCGCAACCTTTCTTCGGGGCCTGGTGGCCGGTTTCGCGCAGGAGGGTGCGCAGGCATTGCCCCGGGCGAGCGGCGCGGTCCACCGCTTCGCCGTCGACCTGGAATCTCATGGCCGCCCGCCCAATTCGGCGAGCACCTCGGCGGCGAGGCGGCCGCTCATCTCCCGCCGCCAGTCGGGCGCACCGTGCGGATCGTCGTACCAGAGCGCGGAATTCAGCTCCGCGACCTTTGCCGACAGTTCGCCGATGGTCGGCAACGAGTAGAACTCGAGCACCACCGGCCGGGTGGTCCCGGCGCTGAGGGTGATCACGCACGCGTCGTCGGCATCGCGGCGGCCCATGACCACCACTCCCGATCGGCCGAGCGGGGCGAGCGCGAGCTTGCGGAATGCGGTGCGCGAGCGCAGATTCGACTCCGGTATCCGAATGGCCCGCAGCATCTCACCGGGCATGAGGACGGTCTCCCCCACGCCGGTCACGAAGTGCGACAGCGGAATCCATTGATCGCCGCGCGGTCCCCAGACCAGCCCGAATCCGCCAAGTGCGGTCAAGGCCGCCGCCACCGCGCCCGCCGGGAGCGCCAGGCAGACATTCCCGCCGACCGTGGCCGTGCGCCGGATCTTGTGCGAGGCGACCAGCGCGCCGCACGCCTGCTCGAACAGCCGCACCGCACCCCAGCGCGCGGGGTACTCCCCCGTGGCCAATTCATCGAGTGTGCAGGTGGCGGCGATTTCCAGCCCCGCGTCATCGATGGTGAGCGGCGGCCATCCCAGGCGCGTGATATCGATCAGCTTTTCCAGGTGATCCTGTGGTTCGGAGTACAGCCAGGTACCCCCGGCGAGCACCGCCGTGCCCGCGCCCAATCCCTTCAGATCCGCCCGTTCGCGGGCGATCAGCACCTCTCGGATCGTATCCAGATCCATTGTCATCACCTGCTCTCACCTGCGGGGCCGTCCCCGCGCCAGCTGGTAACGACTTCCCTTTCAGATTACGAGCCACGAGTTGCGCGGAGATTGCGACACCCCTCACACCTGTTTCGTGCGGGTAACTCTTCCCCATGATCCGATCATCCGACCATTCCGTCCCACCGCATACCCCGATCGCGGCGGCCGCGCGCCGGGATCGCGGCCGAGTCTCCGAAGGTGGCGTCAGCCCGCCTTGGCCACCAGGGCGGCTTGAGCCCGGGCGACGTCACGACCGACCTGTTCTTCGTCGATGGTTCGAATTTCGCCGTGGCGCACCACGATTCGGCCGTTCACCAGCAGCGCGGCCAGCGGCGGAGCCGAACCCAGGATCAGCGCGGTGACCGGATCTTCGATGCCCGCGTGCGCGGGTGTCGACAGGTCCCAGAGCGCGAGGTCCGCGAGTTTTCCGGGTTCGATGGAGCCGATTTCGGTTGCGCGGCCGAGGGTTCGGGCTCCGCCCATCGTGGCCATCGCCAGTGCGGTGCGTACCGACAGCGCCTGTGGACCGCCGCGCTGGCGGGCGAAGAACAGCGCGTTGCGGGGTTCCTCGATGAGCGAACTCGCCTCATTGCTGGCCGCGCCGTCCACACCGAGTCCGACGGGGACCCCGGCGGCGAGCAGGTCGGCGGTGCGGGCGATGCCCGCGCCGAGGCGACCGTTGGAGGTGGGGCAGTGTGCGACGCCGGTGCCGGAGCGGGCCATGGTCGCGATGGCGCTGTCATCGAGGTGAATGGCGTGCGCCCACCACACATCGGGCCCGACCCAGCCGAGTTTGTCCATGTACTCGGCGGGCGTGACGCCGTGCGTGGCGAGGCAGTACTCCTGCTCGTCCATGGTTTCGGCGACGTGCGTATGCAGCCGGACCCCGAGTTCCCTTGCCAGCAGCGCGGATTCGCGCAGCAGATCCGCGGATACGGAGAACGGCGAGCACGGTGCGAGCGCGATACGGAGCATGGAGTCGAACCCGGGGTCGTGGTACCGGGCGACCGCGTCCGCACTGGCCGCGAGAATGTCGTCCAGGGTCTCGACCACCGAATCCGGCGGCAGCCCGCCCGCACTGCGGCCCAGATCCATCGAGCCCCGGCAGGGCTGGAAGCGCAACCCGACCTGTGCGGCGGCATCGATCTCGGCGGCCAGCAGATCACCGGCGTCGCGCGGGAAGACGTAGTGATGATCGGTGGTCGTGGTGCAGCCGGTGCGCGCCAGCGAGGCGAGTCCACCGGTGGCGGCGATCCGGGTGGCGTCGGCGTCGATCCCCGCCCAGATCGGATAGAGCGCGGTGAGCCATTCGAACAGCGTGGCATCGGGCACCAGCCCGCGCGTGACCCATTGGTAGAGGTGATGGTGGGTATTGATCAGCCCGGGCGTGAGCAGGCAGCCCCGCCCGTCGATGCGCGTGGCCCCCGGCACATCGGGCGCGGGCCCCGCTCCCAGCGCCTCGATTCGATTTCCGCGCACGATGACATGCCCGTCCCGATATTCGGTTCCGGCCGCGTCGACGGTGGCGATGGCACAGCCGTCGATAATCAGTACGCCGACGTCACCGGCCGCTGCCGCCGCGTCACGAGCCGCTGCCGCGCCACTGCCGACCCGCGCGTGCGCGCTCACCGGTGCTCCGTCATTGTGCTGTGCGGCAGCGGCATTCATGGGACTCAGCTCCCTCGATAGGTGGAGTACGCGAAGGGTGAGAGCAGCAGTGGCACGTGGTAGTGCCGGTCCCCGGTGACGGTGAAGGCGATGATCACCTCAGGGTAGAACGCGTCGATGCCCTGCGCGGTGAAATAGCCACCGGTGTCGAAGCGCAGCCGATAGTCGCCGATCGGCAGTTCGGCGAGTGCGCCGACCCGCCCGTCGGCGTCGGTGCGGCCGGTGGCCAATTCGGTTCCGTCCCAGGCGAACAGCGTCACGGTGACGTCGGCGGCGGGTGTGCCGAGGACCGCGTCCAGGACGTGGGTGCTCAGTGTGCTCACGCGTCGGCTCCCGCATCGAGCAACCGCCGCAGCCGGATTCGATTGATCTTCACCAATTCCTCTCGCACGATGCGCCTTTCGGTATCCGGGTCGTTTCCGAGCCGAGCGGTGAGCGTGGCCAGTAGTTCGGCCGGCGTCCGCCCGGTGGCGCACACCAGGTACACCTGCCCGAATTTTGCCTCGTAGTCGCGGTTCCCGGCGGCGATCGCGGCGCGCACGGCGGTGTCGGCGTCGGCCATTCCGGCTTGTTCGCGCGCGGAGGCGGCGCTGTCCGGGCGATCGCCGATGCGCGGGTGCCCGGACAGGGCACGTTCCATTTCACTTTGGGAGATCTCACGGAGTTCCGCATCGGCGGCGCGCAGCAGTTCGTCGATTCCGGCGAAGGGCCGCCGCGCGGCGACGGCGCGCGCCCAGGCGGGTGAGGAGCAGCAGGTCAGCAGTAATTCCACCGCCGCCGCCTCGGGTAGCGCGGTGAATTCGTCGAGGCCGATCGGGTTGTCCGTCATCGCCTCCAGCATCGGTGATGGCAACCGCGCCCGCCACTCGAGGGGCGAAGATCATCGCCCGGGGTTACCCTGCCCAGCATGACCCCCGAACGCTGTGACGGCATCGTGCTGGCGGCGGGCGCAGGCACCCGCTACGGCATGCCGAAAGCGCTGGCCGAGGATGGCGCGTGGTTGCGCACGGCGGTGCACGCGCTGCGGGCGGGCGGGTGTGCGCGAGTCTTCGTGGTGCTGGGTGCGACCGGCCCGGCACAGCGCGATGGCGAATCCGGTTCCGGCCCACGCCGGCTCGTCTCGCAAACGCCCCGCATCCCGGTGCCCGAGGGTGCGCATCCGGTGTGGGCGTCGGACTGGGCGACCGGGGTGAGCGCCTCGATGAAGGCGGGTCTGGCTGCTGTATCGGCCGCGCCGAGTCTCGTGACCGCGCCCGCATCGCCTTCGGGAATCGCCTTTCCACCGGGCGAAATCACACCCGGCGAATTCATTGCGGCGCGGACTGCTGCCGACGGTATTACCTCCGCGGGGAATACTGCGGCCGATAATTCCCGCACCGGGAGCATTAGCGTTCCGGACATGATTTCCGGCCCGCCGAGTCACGTCGCGATCATGCCGGTGGATACGCCCGATGTCGGCCCGGATGTGGTGCGCCGGGTGATCGAGGCGGCGCGCATCGCCGAGAGCGGTTTGGCGCGCGCCTTTTTCGGGAAGACTCCGGGACATCCGGTGGTATTGGGCCGCGCGCATTGGGCCGACGTGATGGTGAATGCCACAGGAAATTATGGGGCGGGGACTTATTTGCGAGGAAGAGCGGATATGGTGTGCGTCACGTGTGATGACCTAGCGACGGGGATCGACCGGGACTACCCGTGCGGCACACGGTGATCGGGAGCTAGTGATGCGCGATATCGTCGACGACCTGCTACGGGTGTGGCACAGCGGCCGGACGGGCGGGCTCGCCACGCTGGTGCGCACGATGGGTTCCACTCCGCTTCCGATCGGCGCGGCCATGGTGGTCGACGCTGAGGGCCGGGCCTTCGGTTCGGTATCGGCGGGTTGCGCCGAGGCGGCCGCATACGAGGCTGCGGTGGAGGCGGCGCGCACCGGTCGCCGGGGTCTGCATCGTTTCGCCCCGGGCAGTGGCCTCGATGCCGGTATGGATTGCGGCGGCACCCTGGATGTCTTCACGGAACCGTTCTCGCGCAGGCATTTTCCGGAATTCCCGGATGTGGCGGCGGATATCGCGGCGCAGCGGCAGGTCACCGTTTTCACCGTGGTGTGGCATTCGGATCCGGATGTGATCGGGCAGCATCTGATCACCGATCGCAAGCACGGCACCGAGTTGGTGTCGCTGCCGGATTCGGATGTGTTCGTGTCCTCGTTCACCCGGCCGCCGCGCCTGATCATCGTGGGGGCCAATGCGATTGCCGGTGCGCTGGCGATTCAGGCCCGGCTGCTCGGTTATCGGGTGACGGTGTGCGACGCCCGGCCCACCTTCGCCAATGCCGATGCCTATCCCGGCTGCGAGGTGGTGGTGGATTGGCCGCACCGCTATCTCAATACGCTCGCCGCGGCGGGTGAGATCAATTCCAGCACAGCGGTTGTGGTGCTCTCACATGACGCGAAGTTCGAGATACCGCTGCTGACGATCGCTTTGCGACTACCCGAGCTCGGGTTCCTGGCAGCGCTGGGTTCCCGGGCCGCGAACGCGCATCGGATGGAGGCCCTGCAGGCCGGCGGTTTCGACGACGAGACGCTGTCCCGACTGCATGCCCCGGCGGGGCTGGATCTGGGTGCGCGCACCCCCGCCGAGACCGCGGTCTCGATCACCGCCGAACTGCTGGCGACCCGGAACAGCACCAGCGCGGAACCGCTGTCGAGCCTGGGTGGCCCGCCGCAGCGGCACACGCTGGTGTCGTAACTCCCGGAGTGCCGAAATCCTCAGCCCTGCTTGAGTTCCGGATGTTCCGCGTAGACCTCTTTCAGAATCGACATATCGAACAGCTTGTCGGCCGTGATATCGATCTTGGCCTTGCCCAGCGCGGTGATGTTGTGCGCGATCAACGCGTCGCTCATGGTGAACAGTCCGTCGAACTGGGTTTCCGGTGACACCACCAGCGCATTCTGCGCGATCGCCTCTTTCTTCTGCTCTTCCGGATCCAGGCGCTGATCCTTGCCGTATACCTCGACGGCCAGTCGCGCGGATTCGGCCGGATTGGCCACCGCGTCCCGCCAGCCCTTGATGTCGGCGACCAGCCACGCCTTCAATTTCTCGCGCTCATTGTCGATGGTGTGCTGGCTGACGGTGAGCGTTTCCGCGGTGAGCGGCAGTCCGTAATCGGCGAACATGAAGTTCGAGTTCGCGAATCCCTTGGCGCTCAAGGTGATCGGCTCATTGGTGACATAGCTGACCCAGCCGTCCACCTCACCGTTGGCGAGCGGGCTCGGATCGAATTGCGCGGGCACGATGGTGACATCGTTGGGCGTCATGCCGTTGGCGGTGAGCAGGGCGTTGAAAATCAGCTGATTGGTGTCCTGCACACCGATTTTGCGGCCCTTCATATCCTGCGGTGAGTTGATGGGTTTGGCGGCCGAGCTCACGATGCAGAACGGATTCTTCTGATAGGTCGCGCCGACGATCTTGGCGTTCAAGCCCTCCAAGACGGCGGGCGCGGTGGTCTGCGGCGCGGACATGCCGATCCAGATCTTCCCGGTGCCAAGGCCCGCCTCCACCGAGGTGCTGGCCGCGCCACCGGCGACCAGATTCACCGAGCCGAATCCGGCGTCCTTGAAATACCCCTTCGAATCCGCGAAGTACTCACCCGCGAATTCGATGTTCTTCAGCCAGGACAGCTGCACCGCGACGGTCCCGTACTTGGATCCGTCGGCGGTGCTGCCGTTACCCGAGCTAGACGAGTCCTTTCCGCACGCGGCGAGCAGGCCACCGCCGGCGACCAGTGCGCCGGTGAGCCCGGCGGCGCGAAGGAAGGATCGCCGATCCATGGACAAGGGAGAAACCGAACCCGGCTGACGCAAACGACTCATGTACCGAACCTAGGGCCATTCAGTTTCGATTATTTTGCTTTCGCCGACGTATTTGTGTGCGCCAGGTTAACTAACGCGCGATGGGCGACTCAGGGTTCGTCACCGCACACCACCAATCGCGTGTTCGGCAGCAGCGCACCGGCGGTCAGCCCGAACATGGCGTGGAAGGTATCGCTGAAATGGCTCGGTGAGGCGAATCCGGCGTCGACGGCCGCGGTGGTGAAATCGGCTCCCGCCGCCACCGCGCGCATGACCTGCGCCATGCGCGCCCAGTTCCGGTAGCGGCGGAAGCTGGTGCCGGTCTCGGCGGAGAACAGGTGCAGGAATCGCGAGACCGAGAGATTGGCGTCCGCGGCCAGTTCGGCGGCGGCCGGGTTCATCGCGATATCGGCGCGAATCGTCTTCAGCGCGGCCGTGATTCGCGCATCCATCGCGACCGGATCGATGTACTGGAACAGCATGCGCTCACCGCCCGCGATCACCTGATGGGTGGTGCGCGGCGGAATCAGCGCACTGCGCAGCACCTGTTCGTCATCGCCGATGCGCAGCGTGAACGGCGCGTCGACGCCGATCACCAGGCAGTGCACCGAACCGGAGTGCGGGTCCAGGCGCAGCGACGGCCCGAGGTAGACCGCATACCCCGGCCCGAGCCACACCGTGGCCGGGTAGCACGTTTCCGGAAGCGGGTCGGCGGGCACAGCGCCGATCATCGCATGGTGGCCGCAGCGGGCGGCGCATCGTTTCCGGGAGGTCCCATGGGCACCGTTCTGATCCTCGTCGTCGCGGCGTTCTTCCTGCTGATGGGCCTGTACGCGCTGGCCGTGCCCGCGGCGCTGGCGCAGCCGTTCGGTATTCGCATCGAGTCGCCGGTGGCGCGTTCGGAGATCCGGGCCGTCTACGGCGGGTTCGGGCTGGCCATCGCGGCGCTGCTGGGTGCGACCGCCGCCGACGTGGGCGATATCCGCCCGGGTGCGGTCGTCGCGGTGGCGGCGGCGCTGGGCGGAATGGCGTTGGGGCGCATCATCTCCCGGTTGCTGGGCGATGCCACCGGCTTCTATCCCAACTGGTTCTACTGCGGCGTCGAGATCGTCGCGGCCGGGCTGCTGCTGCTCGCGCGCTGAGCCGAGCGCGGTCTGTCGCAGGGCAGATCGCGGCCTGCCGCGGGGCTAATCGCGGCCCTGTTGCGGAGCGAACCGCGCCAGCACGAGTTTCTCCAGCACGCCGACCACCGCGTACGCGAACACCGAGACGACGGTGACCAGCGCGATGGACGCCCACAGCCGGTTGTATTGGAACGTCGGGATGGCGCGAATCAGCCCCGCGCCCAATCCCGTTCCGCTGCCCAGCCATTCGCCCAGTAGCGCGCCGATGAGCGCACCCGGAACCGAGACCCGGGCGGCCGCGAACACCGAGGGCAGCGCCGCGGGCACGGACACCATGCGCATGGCGGTCCAGCGCGAACCGCCGTACGCGGCAACGAGTTCCATCGCCTGTTTCGGCGCTCCGCGCAACGCCGTCATGATCATGACGAGCGCCGGGAAGAACACCACGATGGCCGCCATGACGGTGACGCCGAGCAGCCCGCGCCCGAATACCAGCACGATGATCGGGGTCAGCGCGACCAGCGGCACCGACCGCAGCAGCATGGCCACCGGCAGGAACGCCTGCGATACCGCCGGAACGCCGACGAACAGCGCCGCCACCGCGAGCGCACCGCCGAGACCGGCGATGAACCCGATTCCCGCGTCGCGCAGCGTGATTCGCAGCTCCGCGAAGATGGCGTGCCGGGCGGTCCCGGAGGTAGGCCCGGTGACCAGGTACTTCCACACATCGCCCGGACTCTTGCCGACCAGCCCGACCTGTGGATAGAGCTGTAGGAAGCCGTACCAGAGCACGACCAGCAGGATCAGCGAAACCACCAGCGGCAGTAGGAATCCGGCAATGGGCCGCAGGATGTTCAGGGCTTTCATCGCACCTCTGCTCGGGTCCAGGGCAGGGCGGCGCGGGCGATCAGGGCGACCACCGCGTATCCGAGCCCGGCGAGTGCGGCGGCGGCCAGGGCCATGCCCCAGGTGCGCGGCACGTTGTACGCGGTCTGCGCGGCGGTCAGCGCGACGCCGATACCGCTGTCCACCCCGCCCAGATATTCGCCGATGATCGCGCCGAGCACCGCCGAGGGTGCGGCGATCTTCAACGCCGCCAAGGTATTCGGCAGCGCCGACACCAATTGCACGCGCCGCATGCGCTGCCAGCGGCCGCCGCCGTAGGCGCGCACCAGGTCCAAGCTGGTGCCGTCGGCCGAGCGCAGGCCGGAGACCGCGCCGACCATGGTCGGGAAGAAGCAGTACATGGCGGCCAGGAAGACGGTCGGCGTGCGCCCGCCGAAGACCACCAGGATGATCGGCCCGAGCGCCAGCAGCGGGGTGCAGTAGCTCAGGATGGCCAGCTGGGTGACGAGCATTTCGATCGGCGGGATCAGCACCACCAGCAGCGCCAGCACGATGGCGAGGGTGTTCCCCCACACGAAACCTTGGAGCGCGCCCCAGGCGGTCACCTTGAAGTTCGGCCCGTACAGGGACCAGCCGTCGGTGTACATGGTGTGCAGCACCTGCCACGGTCCCGGCACGGTGCCATTGGCCACGTGCAGTGCGGCGAGCACCGCCCACACTCCCACCAGGATCACGATGCCCGCGAGGCCGCCGAGCGTGGAGATGCGCAGTTGCCCGCGCAGCGCGCTCAGCGCACCGCGCGGCTCGTCCCGCACCGATTCGGTTGCCGTACTTGTCATTCGGTCACCACCCCGCCCTGTCCGGTGCGCCCGAACAGCAGTTCGGAGAGATAGTCGCAGAGTTTGTGGAATTCGGTGGTGCGCATCATTTCCGGGGTGCGCGGGCGCGGCAGATCGATATCGACCACCTCGACCACGCGGCCCGGGCGCGGGCTCATCACCGCGACCACATCGGAGAGGAAGACGGCTTCGGCGATGCCGTGCGTGACCATCAGTGTGGTGGCGGGCTTTTCGGTCCAGATGCGCAGCAGTTCCAGATTGAGCCGTTGCCGGGTCATATCGTCGAGTGCGCCGAAGGGTTCGTCCAGCAGCAGGATCTTGGGTTTCACCACCAGCGCGCGGGCGATCGAAACCCGTTGCCGCATACCGCCGGAGAGCTGCGCGGGTTTGGCCTTCTCGAAGCCCTCGAGTCCGACCAGCGCGATCAGGTCCGCGATCAGTCCGGGATCGGCGGGCAGTCCGGCGACCTGGAGAGGCAGTTTGATATTGGATTCGACGGTGCGCCAGGGCAGCAGCGCCGAATCCTGGAAGGCGATGCCGAATTCATGTCTGCGCCGCAGTTCGGCGGGTGTCTCACCATTGATGCGGGCGGTGCCCGCGCTCGGGGTGTCGAGTCCGGCGAGGATGCGCAGGATGGTGGATTTCCCGCAGCCGGACGGGCCGAGCAACGACAGGAACGCGCCCTCGTCGGTATGCAGGTCGACCGAATCCAGTGCGGCGACGCTGCGCCGCCCGGAGCGGAAGGTCTTGCTCAAACCGCTGATGTGTATGCCTGTTCCGCCCGAGCTCATAGGGTCACGATAGGAGCAGGGAATTGCACCGAGATTGCGAATCGGCAGACTTGATTTCGAGCCTGTTACGACTGACGCCCGAATCCGGTTACCGAACCCTCACCAGCCGGACGGTTCGAACCAGTCCCGGGCTTCCCGGCGAAACAGCAGCACTATCACCACGAGTGAGGTGATCGGCCCGAGCGGCCCCGGCGGATGCCCGTCGGTGATCGACGGCACCGTCCACAGCATATTGAGCACGGCCAGCAGAATCGCGCCGATGCGCACCGACTGCCCCTCGGACTGAAAGGTCAACGCCACCAGCCCGAGCAGCCACGCCGGGATGAAGGGAATCGCGGTCTGGATGGCGGAACTACTTCCCAGCAACCAGCCGGAGGAGGCCGTGCACAGGATTCCGACCAGGGCCATGAGCACCGCGATGAACTGTGCCGCGCGCACCGCCCGCGGCATCCGGTACGTCTCGTCCACTCCCTGTCCGTGGTCGGACGGGGTCCGCAGATCCGGCATCCCAGCGAATTTACCCCGCCGGGCCGAGCCGATCCGGTCACCACGCCGCCGTGCGAGAGTGCCGTGCGCCACCTGTCCACAGTCATGCACAGCCGCCGTGGGGATTACCCGCTAACTATGAGCGAGCGGCCACCGGTTCCAATTCGGTGACTCGAACGGTCGGCATCAAGCGGTCGCGCAGTACCCGGTCGATCTCGCCCGCGACCGGAATGACAACGGCGGCGGCCGAAGTGGCGACGGCGTCGGTGAGCAGGGCGGGCCAGTTGGGGGTGCGGGTGCCCGCGAGGCCCGCGATGATGGCCGCCACCGCGGCGTCGCCCGCGCCGGTGGGGTTGCCCGCGAGGGGTTCGGGCAGGGCGGCGGACCACGCGCGATTGGCGGTGACCGCGATCATGCCCGCACCGCCGCGGGTCACGATGACCGCGCCCGCGCCGTCGGCGATGAGCGGGTCGACCGCCGCCAGCACCTCCGGGACGGTGGTGGCGGGGCGGCCGGTGAGTCGTTCCAGCTCTTCGGTATTGGGGGTCAGGATGATCCCGGGTACCCGCGCGGAGAGTTCCAGCGCCGCACCGTCGAGGTCGCAGATGGTGGGCACCCCGGCGTGCACGGCGGTGCGGGCGAGTTCGGCGGGCAGGCCGGGATCGACGCCGCCGGGTAGTGATCCGGCGATGACCATGCCGCTCATATCCGAGAGCATGCCCGCGACCCGTACCCGCAGTTGATCGACCGCGTGCGGTTCGGAGATGCGCGGTCCGGGTTCCCAGAGCGCGGTGGCGGTGCCGTCCCCGGATTCGCTGATCACCACGGTGCGCCGCACCCAGGGCAGGGCGTGCACGAAGTCGACGGGCATCTCCAATTCGGCCGCGGCGGCGAAGGAGTGGTCGGAGAATCCGGTGGCGCGGGCGTATTTGCCCAGCTGATTCAGTACCCGATTGACATTGATGCCGCGGCCGCCGAGCCGCTGATCCACCGAGCGCACCCGGTGTGCGCGGCCCCGTTCGAACTGCTCGACCCGATAGGTCATGTCGTAGGCGGGGTTCATGGTCACGGTGAGGATCACCCTGACAACTAGTTCATGTCAGCACAACGGGCGCAAGACCCAAACCTCGCGAATGGGCAGTGAAAGGGTTCGCAAAGGCGGCAGTCCGGGCCGATCAGTTCGGTACGGCCCGCAGGATTCTGGTGCCGAGTACGCGGAGGTGATGTTCCACATCGCGCTGTATGCCGATCCGCCCCGGGCCCAGATACTTTCGCGGATCGGAGCTGGCAGGGGCCGCCGCCAGCGCGGTGCGGACCGCTTCGGTGAGCGCGATATTGAGCCGGGTGCCGATATTGATCTTCACCATGCCGTGCCGCACGGCAGACCGCAGGCCATCATCGGGCACACCGGAGGAACCGTGCAAGACCAACGGGATATCCAGCGCCTTCGCCAACCTCGCAATGAGATCGGTGTCCAGGGTCGCGGCGCGGGTCTGCATGGCGTGCGTCGAACCGACCGCGACGGCGAGCGCGTCCACCCCGGTCGCGGCGGCGAAGGCCACCGCCTCGTCCGGATCGGTGCGCACGCCCGGGACGTGCGCGCCGTTCTTGCCGCCGACCTCACCCAGCTCGGCCTCGACGTAGACCTCGCGCTCATGACACCAGCGCGCGATCTCCGCTGTGACAGCGACATTCTCGGCATAGTCGAGCGCCGCCCCGTCGTACATGACCGAGCCGATCCCGACCTCGACGGCCTCCTTGATCAGGTCGATCTCGGTGGCATGGTCCAGATGCACCGCGAGCGCCGCCGAACTGTCCTGCGCGATCTGCAGGCAGGCGCGGGCCAGCGGTTTCACACTCCCGTGATAGCGCGCGGTGTTCTCCGAAATCTGCAGGATCGCGGGCCTTTCCACGGCTTCCGCGGCGGCGGCGATGGCCTCGGCGTGTTCGAGGGTGATCACATTGAACGCGCCGAGTCCGCCCGGCCGGGCCAGTTCGATCAGTCGTGGAATCGGGGTGAGCATGAATTCTCCTAGTAGAGCCAGGTGTTCCACTCCCGCACCCGAATCTCCGGAATGAGGCGGGCGCGTAGGTCGAGATCGATCTCCCCCGCCACCGGCCGGGCCACGGCCGCGGCGGAGGTTGCCACCACCTCGGCGACCAGTGCGGGCCAATCGAGTTCGGGCGCACCGAGCCACCCGGGCGGGACGGTCGCCAGAAACGGCAGCTCCGGCGGAATATGGCGCGGAAGTTTGGGCAGCGCCGCCAACCCCGCGATGAGCGCGGCGGCGGCCGCATCCCCCGCCCCGGTCGGATTCCCGCTGATCTCGGCGGGTGGCGCGGCGGACCAGCCCTTACCGCGCACCATCGCGAACACCCCGTCCCGGCCGCGCGTCGCGACGATCACCGCCGCCCCCGACTTCTGTAGCGGCTGCACCACATCCAGCAGCCGCCCCGGATCGTCCGGCACAGCTCCGACCGGCGCGGCACGGTCGCCCGCGACCCCGCCCAGTAGCGCGGCGAGTTCGTCTGCGTTCGGCATGAGCACGACGCCCTCGACCTTGGCGGCCTGCCGCAGGGCTTCGCCGTCGACATCGCAGATGACCGGTACGTCGGCGCGGATCGCGAGGCGGGCCAGGGCGGCGGGGAAGGCGGGGTCGAGACCGGCGGGTAGTGAGCCGGAGATGACCAGGCCGCGTGCCTGCGGCAGCCGGGCGGCGATGCGGTCTTTCAGGTCGTCGGGGGCGGCCGGATCATTCAGTGCCGCACCGGGTTCCCACAGGCCGGTGGTGGTGCCGTCGGCCTCGCTGAGCACGACCGTGCGCCGCACGAACGGGAGCGCTTCGACGAAATCGACCGGCAGTTCCGCCGCGGCCGCGCGGGCGAAGGCCGCATCGGCGAATCCCATCGCCACGACCTCGTGCCCGAGCGCGCGAAGTACCCGGGCGACATTCAAGCCCTTACCACCGACTCGCTGTTCGACCGCCGGAATGCGCTGCACCGCAGCGTATTCGAACTTCTCCAGCCGATAGGTGAGGTCGTAGGCAGGATTCATGGTGACCGTGAGGATCACGACAACCACCGCCCGCGATGCAGTACCCGGCGCAATGCCAACTGCTCGTCCACGGCGATGATGTCGGCGTATCCGCCCGGCTTGATATCCCCGATATCGGTGAGCCCGGCCGTGGTCGCCGGGGTCATGGTGGCGGCGCGCACCGAATCATCCAGGGACGCACCGCATTCCCACACCGCCCAGGCCACGCAGCGCAGCAGATGCGCGGTGCCACCGGCGATGGACCCGCTCGCGATGCGCGCCACACCCTCGCTGACCTGAACCTCCTGCGGTCCGAGCCGGTACGCGCCGTCCGGCATTCCGGCCGCGGACATGGCATCGGTGATGAGTGCGATCCGCTGTGGGGCGGCGGCGAAAACCAGTGCGCCGAAACCGGCGTCGACATGTACCCCGTCGCCGATGAGTTCCACGGTGGCGTGCCCGCGCGCGGCGGCCGCGACGGCGGCCGCCACCGGCCCGCCCGATCGATGATGCAGCGGCCGCATTCCGTTGGCGAGATGCGTGACCGAGCGGGCAACACCGTTGGGCTGCACGGCATCCCGGAAGACTCCGAACTCGGCGTCGGTATGCCCGAGCGAGACGGTCACCCCGTGATCGGCGAGCAGACTCGCCACGGTGGCGTACCCGTCCCGTTCGGGTGCCATGGTCATGATGCGCAGATGCCCGCCCGCAGCTTCGAGCAACCGCCGCGCCAGCACCGGATCTGGATCACTGAGATAGCGCGCATCCTGTGCGCCACAGCGGGTTTCGGAGAGGAACGGCCCTTCGGCGTATATCCCGCCGATCACCCCGTCCTGCGCCAGCTCCCGCAGCGCCGCCGCCTGCGCGACCATATCGTCGGGCGCGGCCGTAACTATCCCCGCTAGCACGGTGGTGCTCCCCCGCGACCGGTGATACGCCGCCGCCCCGGCGGCCTCCTCCTGATCGACCGTATCGAACCGATGCCCCGCCCCACCGTGCACATGAATGTCCACCAACCCCGGCAACAGCATCCCCTCGAACGGCAACTCCCCCGACCCGGGATGCGTCACCGCCCACTGCTCATGCGTCCGCACCGCGATAATCCGTTCCCCCAGAACGGATATCACCCCATCCTCAACCACATGGCTCGGCGCGAAAACCCGCCCGCGAATATGCACCCCGGCATCCACCGCGAAGCTAGGCACACTCACCGCAGCGTCCTCGACTTCAGCCTTCCGCCGCGACCTGCTCCGACTAGACCGACTCATACCCCCACCCCATCCATATATCGCCCAACACCACGCCGCCCGGCGTCGCAACGCGACCGCCCCTCGTCATCCCGGCGTGCTTTTGGCCGGGATCCACACCGGCCGCGCACCAGCGGATTTCGGTGCGATGGTGAGCTCAGCCCGCGCCTCATGCCAGCACCCCGTACCGCGCGAAGAGCGCCGCGCCGGTGAGGCCCGCGCGAGCGCCGAAGGCTCCCAACACCACTTCGGGCGCGGGGACGACGCGCAGCCGTGCGGCGAGCGCATCGCGCAGGGGCTGGGCGAGCGCTTCACCCGCACCGGCGAGACCGCCGCCCAGCACGATGCGTTCGGGGCAGGCGGCGTGGATGACACCGAGCAGGCCGTCCGCGAGTGCGTCGACGGCATCGTCCACCACGGCGCGCGCGTGCTCGTCGTACACGCGCGTACCGCCATCGCGTGCGTCGGCATCGTCCCCGCCGTCCGCAAGTCGCTCGAATACCATTGCCGCGCTGTCACATTCGATACCCGTTCGCCGGGTGTAGGCGCGCGCTATCGCAGCGGCCGAGGCGACCGTTTCCACGCAGCCGGTATTGCCGCAGGGGCAGGGCAGTCCGTCCGGCCGCACCGCGATATGCCCGTACTCCCCGGCCTGCCCGATCCCGCCGCGCACGAATCGCCCTCCGACGGAGAGGGTTCCGCTGATCCCGGTGCCGATGATGACCACGCACACACTGTCACGATCACCACCCGCCCCGAAGCGCCATTCGGCCCATCCGGCGGCCGCGACATCGTGTTCGATCACCACCGGCATGGCCCACCGTTCGGTGAAGCGCGAGCCGACTTCGATATCCCGCCATCCCACATTCGCGCTGAACACCGCGATGGAATTGGCCGTATCGACCACCCCGGGCAGCAGCACCGCCGCCCGTTCCACGCGCGCCCGCTCCGATTCGGAGAGCTTGTCCAGCAACGCGTCTCCGAGCGTCAGCATGGCGTCGAAGGCGGCCGGACCGCGCGGGGTGGCGACGTCACCGGCGGCGAGCACCGCGCCCGCGGCATCGCTGATCTCGGCCTTGATGGTGGTGCCGCCGACGTCGAGGCCCAGTACCAGGGCCTGCGGGCCGAGTCCGATGACGGGTTGCAGGTTCATATCGGGCTCCGATCGGACGAACACGCTCAGGCTCACATCATGACTCAGAAATCGAGGACCACTGAGCGAGTGAGGCTACGCGGATGATCGGGATCCAGCCCGATATCGGCGGCACGCAGTACGCAGAGCCGATGTACTCGAACCAGATCCGCCATCGGATCGATATCCCGATGCTCGAGGTGCGCGCCGGTGGCGGCGATATCGGCGGTGAAGCCGGGCAGCAGCGGTCCGAGCGCCCAGACCGCGCGGCCGGGCGCGGCAATGCTGATCGGCCCGTGCCGGTATTCGGTGGCGAGGTAGGACTCGGTCCAGGACTGGCAGGATTCGCGCAGTTTGAGCGCGGCCTCGTCCGCGAGCGCAGCGGCGAATCCCATTCCGGTGAAGGTGATCTGGTCGGCGTATCGCACGTCGGCGAGCGCGGTCGCGGGCTCCTCGGCCAATACCGCGCGGGCCTGCGCGATCACCGGGGTGAGGTCTTCGCCCAAACTCCAGCGCAGGATGGCCAGGGTGGTGGTGGCGAACCGGGTCTGCACCACCGACCGCTCGTCCACCTCGTCGATGAGGATCGAATCGCCAAGGGCGAGAACGGGTGTGCCCGGGCTCGAGCAGATGATCACGCGCGGTGTCCCGGCCGGGAGCGCGCGCACCGCGTCGATCACCTCGGTGGTGGTGCCGGAGCGGCAGATGATGACGTAGCGGTCGTACTCGCGCCCGATCGGCGGTTGCCCGGCGGGCCAGGCGTCGGTGAGTCCGTGTCCGGTGCGCTCGCGCAGCGCGGCGTAGGCCCGCGCCATGAAAAGCGAGGTGCCGCAACCGATCGCGGCCACGCGTTCGCCGGATGCGGGCAGCAGTGCGCGATTTCGCTCGGCGATGACTCGCGCGTGGACCCAGTTGTCCGGCTGCGAGGCGATCTCGGTGGAGAGGTGGGTGGCTGGGGTGTGTTCGGCGGAGGACAGCACCAGCCCAGCGTGCGCCCAGTGATCGTTCATGTCAAATTTACAGCCAAAGTAGTCACAATCAATCACGGCTGGGTTAGATTCGACAACGATCACCCGGTCGACCCATCATCCCCCGTTTGACCCGGGTGTGTGTATCGAAAGGTTCGACAAGTGAAAAGACGTCTCCATCGGACACTCACCGGCGTAGCCGTGCTCACCGCGGCGGTGCTGGCCGCCTCGTCCTGCGGCTTCGGTTCCAAGAGCTCCGACGATAACGACCCGAACACCGTCAAACTGCTCGTGCCCTCCTACAGCGATGGCGCGCACGGCACCAAGGCGCTGTGGGACAACATCATCAGCGGATTCCACGACAAGAATCCGGGCATCAAGGTCGATCTCCAGATCGAGTCCTGGAACAGCATCAATGACGTGGTGCGCACCAAACTGCAATCGCAGTCCACCACCCCGGACATCCTGAACATCGACGCGTACTCCACCTTCGCCAAGGACAAACTGCTCTACTCGGCCAAGGAGGTCACCTCCGACGCCACCCTGGCCGATATCCAGCCCGCCTTCGCACAGAACGCGACCATCGACGGAACCCAGTGGGCGCTACCGCTGTTCGCCTCCACCCGCACGCTGTTCTACAACTCCGAGCTATTCGAGAAAGCGGGCATCACCACCCCGCCCAAGACCTGGGCCGAACTCACCGACGACGCCAAGAAGATCCAGGCGCTCGGCGGCGGCGTCTCCGGTTACGGGCTGCCGCTGGGAAGTGAAGAGGCACAGGGCGAAACTTCCATCTGGACCTTCGGCGCGGGCGGAAACTGGTCCGACGGCGGCAATCTCACCATCGACACCCCGCAGAACCTGGCCGGCGTGAAGGCCATGAAGGCAATCGCCGATGCCGGTGTGACACAGCCGAATCCGGGCGCGACCGACCGCAAGGACGTGATCAACGCCTTCATCCAGGGCAAGATCGGCATGATCGAGGGCCTGCCCCCGGTGCTCGGCATGATCAGCGATAAGAATCCGGCGCTGAAGTACGCCACCGCGCCCTCGCCCACCGAGACCGGCGCACCCGTCACGCTCGGCGTGGCAGATCATCTGATGGCGTTCAAGAAGGACGGCAAGAAGCAGGACTCCATCCGCAAGTTCCTGGACTACTTCTACACCGCCGACGTGTACTCGAACTTCGTCAAGAGCGAGCACTTCATCCCGATCACCAAGAGCGCGGTCACCGCACTGGCCGACGATCCGGTGACCAAGATCTTCGCCGCCACCCTCCCGGTCGCGAAGTTCTACCCGAGCAACAATCCCAAATGGGGTGCGGTGCAGGGCGCGATCAAACAGCAGATGGGCACCATCGCGCAGGGCGCGGATCCGGCCGATGTGCTGAAGAAGATCACGCAGGCGGCGAGTTGAGCAGGCGGACAACACGATTCACGGCGGGGCTGGCCGCCCTGCCGTGGATCGGCCCGGTGCTGGTGCTGATCGCGGCGATCGTGGTCTTCCCCGCCGGGTACATGCTGTGGACCAGCACCCGGGCGCTGAGCCCGTACGGGCAGGATCAGGGTCCGGCCGGATTCGCCAACTACCGCAGGCTTTTCGCGATTCCGGAGCTCGGGCCGATCCTGGTGCACACGGTGGTGTGGGTGGTGGCGGTGGTCGGATTGACGCTGCTGCTCTCGGCCGCGCTGGCGCAATTCCTGAACAAGGATTTCCCGGGTCGCACCGCGGTGCGGATGGCGGTGCTGGTGCCGTGGGCGGCGTCGGTGGTGATGACGACGACGATCTTCTACTACCTGCTCGATCCGGATGTCGGCATCGTGAACCGGTTCCTGGTCGATATCGGCCTGCTCGATCGCGGTTACGGTTTCACCAAACAGCCGACGCAGGCGTTCATCGTGGCGGTCGTGGTCGGCGTATTCGTCTCGGTACCCTTCACCACGTACACGATTCTGGCCGGGCTGCAATCGATTCCGGCCGAGGTGCAGGAGGCGGGCCGGGTGGACGGCGCGAATTCCTGGCAGCGCTATCGGCACATCACGCTGCCGCAGCTGCGCCCGGCGATCGCGGTCGCCGCCATCATCAACATCATCAACGTCTTCAATTCGCTGCCCATCCTGCAGGTCCTGACCGGCAGCATCGCGGGCTTCTCCGCCGACACCACAACCACCTTGACGTTCAAGCTGATTCGGCAGAACCAGCAGGTCGATACGGCCGCCGCCATGAGCGTGCTGAACTTCGTGCTGATCGTGGTGATCATCGCGATCTACGTGAAGGTGATCCGCCCGACCGAGCAGGTGGACGCATGACGATCGCAGCGCCGCTGCCGCACGAACAGCGCAAGCCGGACGCCCGCACACCGCGACGCAAACGGCGGCGCTGGGAACTCACCGCGGTGGGTGTCCTACTCGCGGCGATCTTCCTGATCCCGTACATCGTGATGGTGCTGGGTTCGCTGAAATCGCGCGCCGAGATCCTGCACATCCCGCCGACGTATCTGCCGCAGCAGTGGCATCCGGACAACTACTCCACCATGTGGAACACCCCGGAAACCCCGCTGGCGTTCAATATGGTCAGCACCATCGTCATCTCGGTGGCGGCAACCCTGCTGGTCCTCCTCGTGGCGATCCCCGCCGCGTATTACACCGCGCGCCGCCGCTTTCCGGGCCGCGTGGCCTTCCTGGGCCTGGTGCTGATCACCCAGATGCTGCAACCGACCGTGCTGGTGACCGGCCTGATCCGGGAGTTCTTCACCCTCGGCATCAATGACACCTGGCTGGCCATGATCCTGGTGAACTCCGCCTTCAACCTGTCCTTCGCGGTCTGGATCCTGCACAGCTTCTTCGCCTCGGTCCCGGTCGAGATCGAGGAGGCCGCCCAACTCGACGGCCTGTCCCGCCTGCAAATCCTCACCCGGGTCAGCCTGCCCCTGGTCTGGCCCGGCATAGTGACCGCCACCATCTTCACCGTGGTCGCCTGCTGGAACGAATTCGCCGCCAGCCTGGTCATTCTCACCACCCCGGAGAATCAGCCACTGTCCGTAGCCCTCACCAAATTCATCGGCCAGTACGACACGGCTTGGCAATACGTCTTCGCCATCTCTACGGTCGGTATCGTGCCGGTCGTCATCCTCTTCGCAGTTATCGAAAAACGCCTGGTCGCCGGTCTCACCGCGGGAAGCGTGAAATGACCGCAGCGGCCGATAGGCCCATGCGCTGGAACCGTCTGCTGGAGTTGCTCGCCGAGGCGGGGCGGCTCTCGGTGGAGGAGGCGTCCGAGCGACTCGGCGTCTCCCCCGCCACGGTGCGGCGGGACTTCACGGCGCTGGCCGAGCAGCAGTTGGCGACGCGGACGCACGGGGGGATCGTGGCCACCTCGGTGGCCTATGACCTGCCCGCGCGGTATCGGCTCGGGGATGAGGCGAAGCAGCGGATCGCGGAACATGCTGCGGGGCTTATCGATACGCATGCTGTGGTGGGCTTGAACGGGGGGACGACGACCACCGCGGTCGCGCGGGCGCTGGCGACACGGCCGGATCTTGCGACCGCCACCGATGAGCGGTTGACGCTGGTCACCAATGCGCTGAATATCGCGGCGGAGATGGTGTTGCGGCCGTATCTGCGGACCATCTGCCTGGGCGGGATGGCGCGGCGGGAGTCGTATGAGCTGCATGGGCCGCTGGCCGAGCGGTCGCTGGCCGAATTGCGTTTGGACACGGTGATTCTCGGGGTGAACGCGATCTCGGTGGAGGGTGGGGCGCAGTGCACCCACCTGGACGAGTCGGGGGTGAACGCCGAAATGGTGCGCCGCGCACAGCATGTCATCGCGGTGGCGACCTCGGACAAACTGCATCGCACCGCGCTGGCGCGGATCTGTCCCATCGACCGGATTCACGTGCTGGTCACCGACAGCGATGCCGATCCGGAATCGGTGGCCGAACTGCGCGCCGCCGGGGTCCGGGTGGACCTCGTCTGAGCCAGTGAAAACCGGAACTTCCCCGGGTACTGCCGCGTCCAGATTGAATGATTGTTAATGATCGATTTCTCTATAGACAGAGCAGAAATGCGCACTTACTCTCGGATGCACCGATAAATCCGGCGCTGTCTCAGAGGACTTCTCATGCATGAACTGCCCGCCCCAGATCTGATCGGCACGATCCTCGGATATCTGCTCATGTCACCGATGTCGTTGCTGCACAACCTCGGTCAACTGCTCGCGACCCTGCGGTGAGGGCGGCCATGCGAACACCACTGCTCGGCGCGCTCGCCGCCGCACTGCTCGCCACCGGCAGCGCGGTATGCCTCGCACCCGCCGCCGCCGTGCCGATTCCCGGCGGACAGGCGACCACGCTCTTCCTGCCCGGGGCGGACGGGGTGCCGATCAACGCGGTGATCACCGCACCGCCGGATCTGGCCGAGCATAGGAACCCGCTGGTACTGCAACCTTCCGGCTGGGGCATGCCCGCGGTCGGGAGCATCGGATCGGCGTACAAGCTCTCCAGCGGAGAGGGATTCGTCTCCATCGAATACACCGCGCGCGGTATGTACCTGTCCGGCGGTGAGGTCGACCTGCTGGGTGAGAAGGATGCCGAGGACGCGTCGGCGCTCATCGACTGGGCCATCGCGAACCTCAATATCGACCCGGATCGCATCGCCATCGCGGGCGGATCGTACGGCGCGGGCATGAGTTTGATCGCGGCGGCGCATGATCCGCGCATCAAGGCGATCGTGGCCGATTCCCCGCCCGGTGATGTCACCGAGGCGCTCGCACCCAATGGCACGCCCAAGACCGGCGGGCCGATCGCGCTCACCGTCGCGGGCGCGGCCACCAATCGATTCAGCCCGGAACTGGTGACGCACGGGCTCGACGCCATCGTGAACCACAATGCCAACGCCTTTGCCGCACTGCCGAATCGGCATCTGCTGGCCAAGGCGATCCCGCAGCTCAATGCCAATGGCACGGCGGTGTTCCTGGCGCACGACTGGCAGGACAGCCTGCTGCCGGTCGGGCCGATCTACTCCATGTTCGATCAGCTGACCGGGCCCAAGATGCTGTACGTGGTGCCCGGTGATCACTCCACCGGCGGCGGTGCGGGCGGTGTCGCCGGACTGCCGAATTCGATCTGGGACGCGGGTCTGCGCTGGCTGGATCACTACGTCAACGGGGCCGACAACGGTATCGACCGGGAACCGACGGTCAATATCCAGCCCGCCAATACGGTGAGCCTGCTGCCCGATCCGGCTGCGCTGGTGCACTTCTCGTCGGTCGGTGCGGCGGAGATCGCGGCGCGCGAGTTCGCGCTGTCCGCGCCCGGCGGCGGGGTCATGGGGGCGGATCCCGGCGAATCATGGAGTCAGGCAATGATTTCCACGCCGACCACCGCCGTCGCCGCGATCCCGTATGTCACCGGCTCGCTGGCGCAATTGGGGCTGGCCCCGGCCATTCCGCTCGGCACCGTGGACCGTAACGCGGCGGGGGTATGGCGCACCGAGCCGTTCGCCGGTGGCGGCGTGCTGTCCGGTACACCGCACCTGCGCATTACCGCCGCACCGCCCGGGCCGGATCTCACCATGATCGGCATCCTCTACGACGAGAGCCCGGACGGCACCGGCAAGACCATCAGCTACTGGCCGATCACCCGGCATGGTCTCACGCCCGGTGTGCCCGCCACGCTGGAATGGGACCTCGCGCCGACGTATTGGAATCTCGCGCCCGGGCACCGGCTGACGCTCACCGTCACCACCCAGGATCCGATCCCGTTCGAGAGTTCGACGCCGATGGGGAGCACGGTCGTCTTCGGTTCGCCGTCGGCGGTCGAGCTTCCGGTCAGCGGATCGTGAAATCGTTGCGGCACAGTGGGGCCGGAAAGCCGGGTGCGCTCGCGGTGCTGGCGGCGGTGGCACTGTGCACCGTCGCCCCCGGCGCACGGGCCGACATCGCCACCCTTCCGATCAGTGTGCCGAGCGTGCACGAGTTCGCCGCCGGATCAGGCAGTTTCACGCTCGGCGGAGCGGCGCGAATTCTCGCCCCGGGCCCCGCCGCATCGATTGCCGCGCGTTTCGCGGCCGAGATGAACCGAGCCGGGCGCACCATCACGGAGGGGAATGGCGTGCCCGGGCCCGGTGATGTGGTGTTGCGCATCGACGATTCCGGACCCGAACGCCCGGAGTCCTATCGCATCGAGATCGGCGCGGCGATCACCGCCACCACGCGGAGCGCAGCGGGCGCGATACACGCGACACAGACTCTGCTGCAATGGTTTTCCCAATCCGCCACGGTGCCCACCGGAACCGTGACGGATTGGCCGGACTACCGCGAGCGCGGGATGCTGCTGGATCTGGGTCGCAAGTTCCTCACCGTCGACTGGATCAAGCAGCGCATTCGGGAGATGGCGTACTACCGGATGAACCTGCTGCAACTGCATCTCTCGGATCACTACGGCTTCCGGCTGGAAAGCCGATCACATCCCGAGATCACCTCACCGGAGCATTACAGCCGCGCCGATATCGCCGAAATCATCGCCTACGCGGGCGAATACGGTATCGAGGTGGTGCCGGAGATCGGCTTCCCCGGACATATGAACGCCATCCTCGCAGCGCATCCCGACTTGATCCTGCACCCGGCCACCACCGGTCCCCTGGACGCCGTCACGGACAGCGTGCTGAGCGGTTCCGCCGACGGGCGCATCGATCTGTCGAATCCCCGCGCCCGGCCGCTCATCGAAGATCTACTGCGCGAATACCTTCCGCTGTTTCCCGGCCGCTATTTCCATCTCGGCGGCGATGAGTACGTCAGCGATTACAGTCGCTATCCACAGCTAGGAGGCCCGGAGCTGGTCGCGGAGACCTTCAACTGGGCCAATGACATCGTGCGTTCGTACGGTAAGACGGCGCGCATCTGGAATGACGGCATCCCGCGCGACAGCCGTATCCCCGTCGACAATTCGATCATCGTCGATCATTGGACGGCCGGAAACGGCCTGCTGCCGTGGATCGGAACCGACGGCGGTCCGGAACAACTCGCCGACCGCGGCTACACGCTGAGCAATGCCGCCTTCACCCCCACATATTGGGCTACCGGCGGCTACGCCGCACCGCTGAACTCCCCGCCGGAACTGCTGTACGCCTGGGATCCGGGCCTTTTCGTGAACGGCACCCGGCTGCGCCCGGATCAGCAATCCCAGCTGCTCGGCGCGAAACTCTGTATCTGGGCCGATGATCCGACCACCATGACCGAACAGCAGATGATCGCCCCGGTACTGACTCGCCTGCCGATCATGGCTCAGCAATTATGGAGCGGGACAAAGAATATCGAGTACGGCGAATTCACTTCCGCCGTGCGTACCGTCGGGCTCCCGCACGACTGAACCGAGGATCCATGCGTCACATCATCCGGGCCGCACGCACCGCCGCGAAGACCGTACTGGCGGGCGGCATCGCGGTAGCGCTGACGGGTTCCGCGACCTTGATCGGTACGGTCGCCGCCTCGGCAGAGGCGGCGCAGACCTGTCATCCGAGTGCGGAGCATCCGTATCCGGTGGTGCTGCTGCACGGTACGGCGGACGACGCCACCGCGTGGAATGTGCTGGGCCCCAGGCTGACCGATGCCGGATACTGCGTCTTCGCGCCCAGCTACGGCAAGGATTCGCCGCTGATTCCGTTCGGCGGTATCGCCGCGGTGCGGAGTTCGGCCGATGAGATGGCGGCCTATATCGACGGCGTACTGGCCGCGACCGGTGCGAGCCGAGTGGATATCGTCGGGCATTCACAGGGCGGCACCATTGCCGAGTACTACGCCAAGAACCTGGGCCGGGCGGCGAATGTGCACGCGGCGTTGCTGCTGTCGCCGGTCAGTCACGGCACCACGCTCGGCGGCGTCACCGAGCTCGCGAATCAGGTTCCGGCACTGCGCGATGCCGCCGATCGACTCGTGCTGCCCGTCGTCTGCGCCGCCTGCGCGGACCTCGAGGTGGGTTCGGATCTCACCCGCGCCCTGAACGACGGTCCGATCGCGCAGCCCGGCGTGCACTACGCGGTGCTCGCCACGCGTGACGACACCATCAGTACGCCGGCGGGCGGTGCGTCATTCCTCGAAGAGCCCGGTGTCCGAAACGAATACGTTCAGGATTTGAGCCCGGGCGTGGTGACACACAAGGACATGCCCAGGAATGACACGGTGATCGCGTGGGTGTCGGCGCAACTCGCCGCAAATTGATCAATCGTCCGCGAATGTCGTTGCCAATCGGAGATATTCGCGTAGCAGGATGGCCGCCGTGCCTCTGCTCCCGCCGAAACATCTGCTGCTGCAGGCTTGCCGCGGCCTCCCGCCCGAAGATCGACACCCGGTGCTGCACTGCGCGGGCTTATTGGCGGATCTGCACGAGAAGCGACTGACCGCGGAAGCCGGGGCGACCGGGCTGATCGACCACGAACGAGCCCGCATGGTGCTCGATATCGACCGGTGGGTGGCGATGGAACTGCCCAAGGCCGACCGCGACGCCCAACTGCACACCGAGACCGTCGGCACCGTGATCGATCGGCTCGCGCAATTCTCGGCGCTGGCCTACCTGACACTCGCGTACGCCGATGAGGCCATGCACGAGGCGGCGACGCGACTGCGCGAACTCGCCCTGGCCTACGAACATCTGGCGACCGAATTGGCCGCGGGCCGACGCCGACTGCCCAATCTGACCGGGAATCGCGAATACGAGTACTGATCGCCCGGATACGGGACTGACCACAGCGCGGATCGACTATCGATCACCGCGCGAATTCGTGTCGTCGACGGCGCCCGGCGAGGGTACGGGACGCCGTCGACAGCACAGGTGAGCCATGCGCAACCCACCGTCGAGACCCGGGCCAGGGTTTACAGCGAACAGAACCCGCGTGGGAGTGCGGTGGCAGTGCCCGTTCGCTGTTACCTGACAACCACCAGGCTCGAGCTCGACCTATGAATCGTGCGCCGCGAAGCTCGGAACCGGCATCCATCCCGCTGTGAACTTCCTGGGAACCGGGGTCCGGGGCGTAACGCCTGGTCAGTCGGCCGGTGCGGCGGCGGAGGGTTCCGGGAGCAGGGCTCGCAGGGTGCCGATGGTGTCGGCCTGATGCGGTTCCTTATCGGGGCGATACCGGACCACGCGGGCGAAGCGCAGTGCCAGGCCGCCCGGGTAGCGGGGGCTGACCTGGACGCCGTCGATGGCGATCTCGACCACCAACTCCGGCCACAGGTAGACGGTGGTGCCGTCGCGCTCGCGCTCATGACGCGGGAATTCCGCTGTCTGCCACTGCAATAGCGCATCGGTGAGGCCCTTGAAGGTCTTGCCGACCATGATCGGCTCGCCACCGTCCGGATCCCGTGCGCCCAGATGCAGGTTCGACAGGTATCCGGTGCGACGGCCGTAACCCCATTCCGCGCCCAGCACGATCAGATCCAGGGTGTGCGTGGGTTTGATCTTCAGCCAGGACCGTCCGCGCCGCCCCGCCGCATAGGGCGCATCCAGGGCCTTGATCATGATGCCCTCGTGCCCGGCGGCCAGCGCACCGTCGAAGTATTCGGCGGCGGCCTCGGCATCGGGGGCGATGAGCGCCGGAATGCTCAGCGCGCCAGCGACTTTCGTGAGCGCGGCGCGGCGCTCCCGCAGTGGCGCGTCCAGCAGATCGACACCGTCCAGATGCAGGCAGTCGAAGAAGTACGGGTGCAGCAGCAATTCCTGCGCGGTCGCCGCGCCGAACCGGCTCATGGTCTCCTGGAAAGGACGTGGGCGACCGGAATCGTTGAGCGCCAAGGTCTCCCCGTCCAGCACCACACTCGTGCAGTCGAGTTCCCTTACCCGCCCGACCAATTCGGGGACGCTCTTGGTGATATCGCGCAGTGTGCGGGTGAATACCCACACCTGATCGCCGTCCCGGTGCACCTGAATGCGCGCACCATCCATTTTGTGCTCGACGCTGACGTCACCGTCGAATTCCGACATGGCCTCATCGAGTGCCGCACCCGGCGACGCGAGCATCGGCTGAATGGGCCGCCCCACCTCGAGCCGGAACGCCTCCAGTGCCGCCACCCCGCCGGTCGACGCCGCGACCGCGGTCACCGGTAGTCGCCCGGACAGCATGTGTGCCCGCCGCACCGCGTCGATGGGCACCTCGAACGCCTTGGCCACCGCCTCTGCGACGATCGCGGTCAGCGCCCCCTGCCGCATCTCCCCGGTCAGCAGCCGCAGCACGAAATCGTGTTCCTCGCTCGTCGCGGCGCTGAACAATTTCGCCAGTAATTCTCGCCTGCGCGCCGTCGACCCGCTGCCGCCGACGCCCGCGAGCTCGGTGAACACCCGATCCGCCTCGCCGACCGTGAGCGTCGAGTCCGCCGCGGATTCGACCTCCATCGTGGTCAGCGTCCGCCACCCGGTGCCGATTCGCCCCTGCGGCAGCTCCCCGGAAACCCAGGCCACCACCTGGGCGAGTTCATCTGGTCCGGCCTGGCCGAGCAGTTCGGCCAGGGTTGCGATCTTGATCTTTCGCGATGAAGTCGCGCGTACCGCCCGCAACGCCTCGACCACTTGCGACAAATACATCACCCGACGGTAACGCCGACGTCCGACACATCGGGGACCTTCCGCCGAGCGTCCCTGTGACGCACCCCTCAGCAAGGGTGTTAATTCCGGGTTGGCAGGGTTGCGAAACCGCCCATAAACTGGGCGCATGGCCAAGACTTTCGTCGGTGCGCGGCTGCGTCAGCTGCGCACCGAACGCGGGCTGAGTCAGGTCTCCCTCGCCAAGAAGCTGGAGATTTCGGCCAGCTACCTCAACCAGATCGAACATGACGTCCGCCCGCTCACCGTACCGGTCCTGCTGCGCATCAGCGAGGTCTTCGGGGTGGACGCCGGATTCTTCTCCTCCCAGGACGACACCCGGCTCATCGCCGAACTCCAGGAAGTCGTCATGGACCAGGAATTGAGCATCGAGGCCGATGCCCAGGAAATCGCCGAAATGGTTTCCGCGCACCCGGGTTTGGCGCGCGCCATGGTGAATATGCATCGCCGCTATCGCAATACCACCGCGCAGCTGGCCGCGGCCACCGAGGATCGTTTCGCCGACGGCAGCGGTTCCGGGGCCATCTCCAAACCGCACGAGGAAGTGCGCGACTACTTCTATCAGCGGCAGAACTATATTCACGAATTGGATACCGCCGCAGAGGAACTCGCCACCAGAATGCGCTTCCACGGCGGCGATCTGAAACGCGAGATCGCGCGCCGCCTCACCACCGCGCACGGTGTGCAGATCGTCGAGCGCATCGATCTGGGCGACGGGATGCTGCACAGATACGATCCGGAATCGCGCCGCCTGGAAATCGCGCCGCATCTGTCTGGCGGGCAGCGGGTATTCAAGCTCGCCGCCGAACTCGCCTATCTGGAGTGCGGGGATCTCATCGAGAAGCTGGTCGAGGAAGGCAATTTCTCCAGTCCGGAGTCCCGGGTGCTGGCCAAGCTCGGCCTGGCCAACTACTTCGCCGCCGCAACGGTGTTGCCCTACAGCCACTTTCATGAAATGGCTGAGGATTTCCGCTACGACATCGAACGCCTCTCGGCCTTCTTCACCCAGTCGTACGAGACCATCTGCCACCGGCTCTCGACCCTGCAACGTCCCCGCCTGCGCGGCGTCCCGTTCTCCTTCGTCCGCGTCGATCGCGCGGGCAATATGTCGAAACGCCAGTCCGCCACCGGCTTTCACTTCTCCTCCAGCGGCGGCACCTGCCCCCTGTGGAATGTCTACGAGACCTTCGCCTATCCGGCGAAGATCATGACCCAGATCGCCCAGATGCCGGACGGCCGCAAATACCTCTGGGTGGCCCGCACCGTCGAACGCCGCGCCACCCGCTACGGCGAACCCAGCAAGGTGTTCGCCATCGGCCTCGGCTGCGAACTCCGGCACGCGAGCCGCGTCGTCTACGCCGACGGCCTGGATCTCAACGAGCCCAAGGCCACCCCCATCGGCGCGGGCTGCCGCGTCTGCGAACGCTCCAACTGCCCGCAACGCGCCTTCCCACCCCTGGGCAAAACCCTCGACATCAGCGAACACCGCAGTTCGATATCCCCGTACGTCATTCAATGAGACAAGCATGGCGTACCCCACAGCACGACGTGGCCGGACCGGCGCGTTTGTGTTGCAACGTTGGACATCAGGCCTTTAGTGTTGGTTGTCCGTCGCTCGGGTAGCGACCGGAGTCAGATCTGAGAAAGTTGGGGGATATTCGGGGGATGGTTGATGACGAGATGCTTGCCGAACGTGCCGACCGAATCGATGCCGCGATCGCGAAGGTGCGCGGACGGGCCCGATCGTCCGGTGGTCTGGTTGTCGTGGAAGTCGACGCCTACAAAATGATCACCGATCTCCGAATTACGCCGCATGCGATGAGCAGCGATCCCGCTCGGCTGGCGACCGTAATCGCGGCCCTGCACAAGCAGGCATCCGAGCAAGTCGAGGCCGCTGCCGAACAGGCGTTTGCCGAGGCGACCACGGAACGCGCGACAGCGCCCGCCGCAGCGTCCTCCGAGTGGGAAGACCCGAACGAATTCGGATCATCCCCCATTACCTTCTCGATGTGACGGGATGCGTTGACACATGGTCGGATTCGATCCGGAACGAATGAGGCAGCTCGCAACCTTCGTGCGGGAACGCGCCGATGCCATCGCGGGGAAAGTTCCGGTGGCGAATGAAAGTCGACTCGCGGCTATCGATGAAGGCAAGGGAATGAAAGGCTCCCGCATCGCGGTCACAATCTCCGAGACCGTGTTGACCCTGGATACGGTGATGAAATATCACGTCACCAAGCTGCGGCAGGTCGCGGACACGACCGATGCGGCCGCCACCGCAGCCGAGGGGATGGATGGTGCCAACGCAGGCAATATACAGAAGGCTGGACCGCGGTGACGGATGGCAACCTGACCGTTCCGATCGTGCTCGGCTGGAATCTGAAGCATCTGCGTGACGTGGTGGACACCCTGACGAAGGTGGGACCGGAGATCGAGACCGAAATGGTTTCGGCTGCAACACGTATCGACAAGTCGGATGAATACTTCATCGGCGAAGGGGGCGACGCCGCTCGCACTCGGGGCGCCACGGACAAGACCGACGGCCTCGGGACAGTAGATGTTTACGCGGCACTCGCAGACGAGATCACCGGTGTCTGCAACACATTCCAGGTCGAAATCGCACGGATGCAGATCGCGGCCGCCAAGACCGCCGCCTCCAAATGGGATCTCTTCTACAAGGATGACGGCGAGGTTGTCTCGCGAAAATCCAACTGGGAGACTGCGAAGAGCAACTGGATGAACCCGGTCAGCGCCATCGCCGCCAAAGAGTTGGAGGAGACCGTCCTGACCAGGATGTTCAGAGAGGCACTCGCGAACGTCCTCGAACAGGATGCCAAAACCGCGAGCATTGCCGGAGTCCTGGAGAAGCTGACCGATTCGGTGAAGATCGGGATGGCGAACATCCCCACCGACCCGAAGCTCGCAAACATCCTGCTGAATTTCCAGGTGAACCCCGAGGACATGGAGGTATGGCCGAGTGGCATTGTCCTCCAATCCATCCTGGCCGTCGATCCCACCTTCACGCCGGATGCCATGACCAAATCCGAGGTGACAGCCCTGGAAAAACTGCTCGTGCGGGAAGGGCCTGCGGGATTGGTCGACTTCTACAGCATCAAGAAGATGGCGACACAAGCCGCGAACGAGAGCGACTTCAGCGCGACCGTGAACGACGGTCAGGGCGACGCGTTTCGCCACACATACTGGAACGCGCTGCTCACCAGGAGATTCGGCGAGACGTTCGCCGACGAGTATGCGACATCACATGAGGGGGGCGCTGGTCAGCCGTCCCATCGGGAAGCGATGGATCTGTACAACAACAGCATCGGACGGCAAATAGGGGCGGACAACCCCACTGCATCGCCAGAAGACTTGAAGAGCAAAGTAACGCAGGCGATCAACGACGGGAAGGCGGTCATCATCGGGAAAGAGAACCCTGGCGCCACGCCACAGATCATGTGGAGCAACCAGATTCCCAAGGACCATCCCGAGCTACAGGGCCTGCCGACGGACCTATATGTACCGCTGCCGGGGAAACAATGAGGACAACCCGCATCAGGTGCTTCATTCCACTGGTTGCCGTGACGGCATCAATTCTCGGCGGCTGCTCGCTCGTGGGTACGCACGATGACAGCAAGCCGGCCTGTACGGCGGGGTTCGACATCGGTCGCGCGGCCGAGACACTCGGATCCGCCGACCGCTTCTTCACCGAGTATCAGAACGCCGAGAAACGCGCCGAGCCAGTTCGACTGGGCGATATCACCCGGGCTGCCGGATGGTCCGACGACTGGGTGCGAATGGTCGAGGTGCCGCCGAACATCACCGAACGTGACCTGAATCGCGACGCGGGCACGTCCGAGAATTGTTGGAAGGGACTTCCGCGGGGGGACGGCAGTGATCACACGGTGTACGGGTACTACCTGTTCGTGAAAAACGAAGGTGGTCCGATGAAGACCGTGCCCGTGCAGTCGGTGCGCTGGCCGAAAGCGGTTCGCGTGGTCGGATTCGAGAATCGCAGAGCACTGGCCATCGACACACTGCTGCTCCCGGACCATGGCGGGCTGGTTCCGGCGCCGTAAACCGATGCCGCGGGTGCGAGACCCTTCGCGGAACGACATCTCACAATCCTGATCGGGCCGGAGCCAGCTCACGCTGGCCCGGCCCGATCGTTTTTCGGCCTCTCATCTGCGGTCATAGCAGAGGTGATCGACTCGAAGTCCGTTGCGGTGAGCGGAAATTCACGGCTATGAAACATCGGCAATCGGACTGTCATCGAGAGTCATTCCGGCGCAATACTTCCCGTTTACGGTTCCCCTCACGAATACAGCGGTTGTATACGCGGCCGTATTCGCAAGCGACGCACGTGGCGTCGATGTGCAAGTGAGAAGGGTCCGCCCAATGCAAGATTCCCACCGCCGGCAGCGAACTCAGCGCCTGGTCAAGGCCATCACCATCCCGACCGCACTGGTGCTGTCCGCAGCCATGATCGCCGGTTGCGGTTCCCGCGACAGCGATACCGCCGCGGGCTCCAACGCCAAGTCCTGCGTCGACACCTCCAAGGACACCATCAAGATCGGGTCGCTGCACTCGCTGACCGGCACCATGGCCATCAGCGAGGTGACCGTCGCGAACGCGACCAAGATGGCGGTGGACCAGATCAACGCGGCCGGCGGCGTCATGGGCAAGAAGATCGACCTGGTGCTCGAGGACGGCGCCTCGGATCCGAAGACCTTCGCCGAGAAGGCCGAGAAGCTGATCAGCTCCGACTGTGTCGCAGCGGTTTTCGGCGGCTGGACCTCGTCGAGCCGTAAGGCCATGAAGCCCAAGTTCGAATCCCTGAACTCGCTGCTCTACTACCCCGTGCAGTACGAGGGCCTGGAGGACAGCAAGAACATCTTCTACACCGGCGCCACCACCAACCAGCAGATCGTCCCGGCCCTGGACTACCTGAAGCAGAAGGGCATCACCTCCCTCTACCTGGTCGGTTCGGACTACGTCTTCCCGCAGACCGCCAACCGCGAGATCAAGGCGTACGCCAAGGCCAACGGCATCGAGATCAAGGGCGAGGATTACGCCCCGCTCGGCTCCACCGATTTCTCCACAATCGTCAACAAGGTCCGCAACTCCAAGGCGGGCGCGGTCTTCAACACCCTCAACGGCGACTCCAACGTGGCGTTCTTCCGCGAGTACTCCAACGCGGGCCTCAAGCCCACCGATATGCCGGTGGTCTCGGTGTCCATCGCCGAGGAAGAGGTCGCGGGCATCGGCGCGCAGAACATCGCGGGCCAGCTGACGGCGTGGAACTACTACCAGACCGTCGACACCCCGGCCAACAAGGCGTTCGTCGCCGCGTACAAGGCCGCCTTCGGCGCCAACAAGCCCACCTCGGACCCGATGGAAGCCGCCTACACCTCGGTCTTCCTGTGGAAGAACACCGTCGAGAAGGCGAAGTCCTTCGCGGTGGCCGACATTCAGGCCGCGGCCGACGGCGTCAGCTACGACGCGCCGGAGGGCACCGTCACCATCGACGGCTCCAACCACCACATCACCAAGACCGCGCGCATCGGTGAGATCCGGCCGGACGGACTCATCTACACCGTGTGGGATTCGGGCAAGGCCGTACAGCCGGACCCGTACCTGAAGTCCTACGACTGGGCCAAGGGCCTCAAGTAATCAGCTAGCCGCCGATGAGGGGCGGCCGGTGCGGAACTCGTTGCCGCACCGGCCGTTACGGCGGCTATCCCGGCCATGAGGATCGCCCACGACGCGCTGCCCCGCCACGGCGGCGCGAGAGAACCACAGAGGTATTCACAATGGAAGTCGCTGTCGGACAGCTGTTCACGGGTTTGAGCCTCGGCTCTATCCTGCTGCTCGCCGCGCTCGGTCTGTCCCTGACCTTCGGTCAGATGGGCGTGATCAATATGGCGCACGGCGAATTCATCATGGCCGGGTGTTACACCACATTCGTTGTACAGCAAGTCATTCACTCCACCGGCGTCGCGCTGATTGTGTCGCTGTTCGTCGGATTCCTGGTCGGCGGTCTGCTGGGCGCCGCCCTGGAAATGGGTCTCATCCGCTGGATGTACGACCGCCCGCTCGACACCCTGCTGGTCACCTTCGGCGTCGGCCTGGTGCTCCAGCAGGTCACCCGGGACATCTTCGGCGCGCCCGCCAAGAACGTGGTGGCCCCCGACTGGCTGACCGGCGGCATCACCATCGCCGGAACCGTGGTCCCCAAGACCCGCATCTTCATCATGGTGCTGGCGGTCGCCGCGGTCATAGCGCTGGCCACCGCGCTCAAGACCACGCCGCTGGGCCGTCGCATCCGGGCCGTGGTGCAGAACCGCAGTCTCGCCGAAACCTCCGGCGTCTCTTCCCGATTCACCGATATCAGCACCTTCTTCATCGGCTCGGGCCTGGCCGCCGTCGCCGGTGTCGCACTGACCCTGATCGGCTCCACCAGCCCCACCATCGGCCAGTCCTACCTCGTGGACGCCTTCCTGGTGGTCGTCATCGGCGGCCTCGGCCAGATCAAGGGCACCATCATCGCGGCCTTCGGCATGGGCCTGCTGAATTCCTTCGTCGAATACTCGACCACGGCCTCGGTCGCCAAGGTGATCGTCTTCATCGTGATCGTGATCTTCCTGCAGGTACGCCCCCAGGGCCTGTTCACCGTTCGCACCAGGAGCCTGGCTTGACTTCCCGCCACGCCTATCGAGTAGCGGTCCCTGCTCTCACGAGCCGAGGTTTCTGCTTCACCGACGACTGCCGTCTCGGGGTATCCCGATGAGGTCTTACGCCATCTCCACAGACTGCAACCGCCAGTCCGGCGGCCAGAATGTTCCGAGCTGCATTGACGTCACGATCGTGGGTGACCCCGCAGGTTTCACAGGCCCAGTCCCTGACCGCCAACGGCATGTCGTCGGCAACGGCTCCGCACGCCGAACAGAGTTTGGACGAGGGGAACCATTGGTCGACGACGATCACCTCACGCCCGTACCGGGAACCCTTGTACTCCAGCATGGTTCGGAACTGTCGCCACGAAGCATCCACGATGGCCCGCGCGAGACCGCGATTGCGAACCATCCCTTGGACTTTCAAATCCTCGATAACGAGCGTTTGATTCTCACGCACGAGTCGAGTCGTCACTTTGTGCAGGTGGTCGCTTCTCCGATCAGCGATACGGCAGTGGATGCGCGCAACCGCCCGGCGAGCCTTCTTCCGATTCTCGCCGTCGCCGGGGGCCTTCCGAGCCAGTCTCCGCTGCGCTCTGGCAAGTCTGATCTGTTCGCGGACTTCATGTTTGGGATTCAGGATCTTCTCCCCCGTGGACAACACCGCAAGGCTCGCCAAACCCATATCGATACCAATCGCGGCATCGGTGACGGGCGGGGACTCGACTGCGGAGTCATCACACAGCAGCGATACGAACCATCTCCCGGCGCGGTCGCACGACACGGTGACCGTGGACGGCGGAATCCCCTCGGGCAGTGGTCGCGACCAGACAACCTTCAAGGGTTCGGCCAACTTGGCAAGCGTCAGCTGCCCGTCGTGGTATCGAAAGCCGCTGCGCGAGTATTCGGCACTGGCACGGGACTTCTTGAGGGATTTGAACCGCGGATACCGCGCCCGCTTATCCCAGAAAGCAACGAATGCGGACTGCAGGTGTCGCAGTACCTGCTGCAGCGGGACAGCCGCTACATCGTTCAGGAACGCAAGCTCGTCGGTCTGCTTCCACAACGTCAGCATCGCCGAAGTGGTGTTGTAGGTAATTCGTTCCCCGTGCAGGCGCCAGGCCTCACTTCGAGCTTCCAACGCCAGGTTGTACACGAACCGCACACATCCGAAAGTTCGCGTCAGCTCAGCTGCCTGCACATCGGTCGGATAGAAGCGAAATTTGAACGCCCGCTTCACAGAAGCGGATTGCATGATCAGAAAATTAGCACACCCGTTCGATACGCGCCTCGGTTTTCACGAACCCGGGCTCGCGTCACCTGCCGTCAGGCGCGGGCGTCTCGGGAAGGATTCCAATGACTTCCGTTGTGCAACGGTTCAGTACCAATTCCTCGCTCAAGGCCGTGGGCGGATTCGCCTTGGCCGCAATCGTTCTCTTCGGTCTGGCACCCGCGGTGCTCACCGATTTCCGGCTGAGTCTGCTCGCCAAATTCCTGTGCTTCGCCATTGTCGCGGTGGGTATCGGGCTGGCGTGGGGGCGCGGCGGGATGCTGACGCTCGGGCAGGGCGTGTTCTTCGGGCTCGGCGCGTACATCATGGCCATGCATATGCAGATGGCCGATGCCGCCAAGGCGCACGAGGATGTGCCGGAGTTCATGTCCATCGCGGGCATCTCCGAATTGCCGTCGTACTGGCAGCCTTTCGCTTCCGCGCCGGTCGCGATCATCGGAATTCTGGTGCTGCCCGCCGCCATCGCGGCGGTGCTCGGGTTCGGTGTCTTCAAGCGCCGCGTCAAGGGCGCGTACTTCGCCATCCTGAGCCAGGCGCTCGCGGCGGCGCTGGCGATTCTGCTCACCGGACAGCAGACCATCGGCGGGTTCACCGGGCTCAGCGATTTCAAGACGTTCTTCGGCTTCCGGCTGGACGATCCGGTGAACCGGCGCATGCTGTTCTTCATCGCGGCGGGCGCACTGCTGATCGTGGTGGCCGTGGCGCGGCAACTGATGCACAGCCGGTACGGCGAACTGCTTGTGGCAGTGCGTGATCAGGAGGAGCGCGTGCGCTTCCTGGGCTACGACCCGGCCAACATCAAGATTGTCGCCTACGTGGTGGCGGCGTTCTTCGCGGGTATCGCGGGTGCGCTGTTCACCCCGATCGTCGGCATCATCTCCCCCGCCGATATCGGCGTGGTGCCCTCCATCGCCTTCCTCATCGGCGTCGCCATCGGCGGGCGCACCACCCTGCTCGGCCCGGCGCTCGGCGCGATCGGCGTGGCGTGGGCACAGACCAGCTTCTCGGAGGAATTCCCGTCCGGCTGGATCTACCTGCAGGGCGCGCTGTTCATCGTGGTGGTCGGCTTCCTGCCCGCCGGTCTGGCCGGATTCGGGCCCATCGCAAAGCAATTGGCCGAACGACTGCGGTCCGCGCGCAGCGCGCCGGCCGTTCCGGCGGGCACCGCGATCGTGGCCTCGGTCATGTCCACCGGTGCACCGGCCGAACCGGAAACCCCTGCGGACGAAGCGAAGGTGACCGCATGAAAATGGACAGCGAATACCTCGAGATCCGCGGCCTGTCGGTCAGTTTCGACGGCTTCAAAGCCGTCTCCGATGTGGATCTGACTGTGCTGCAAGGGGATCTGCGCTTCCTCATCGGACCCAATGGCGCGGGCAAGACCACGCTCATCGACGCCATCACCGGGTTGGCCGCCGCCACCGGCTCGGCGCAGAAGTCCGGAAACGAGCTCATCGGCAAGAAGGTGCATCAGATCGCGCGGCTCGGGGTCGGGCGCACCTTCCAGACCGCCTCGGTGTTCGAACAGCTCACCGTGCTGCAGAACCTCGATATCGCCGCCGGGGCAGGACGTTCCGCGCTCACCCTGCTGCGCAAGCGCAAATCGGTGCTGCCCGCCATCGAGGAGGCCCTGGACACCATCGGCCTCACCGAACTGCGCGATAAGCCCGCCGGAATCCTCGCGCACGGACAGAAGCAGTGGCTGGAGATCGGCATGCTGCTGGTGCAGAACGCCTCGGTGCTGCTGCTCGACGAACCCGTCGCGGGCATGAGCGCCGAAGAGCGTGAAGAGACCGGAAACCTGTTGCGCCGCATCGGAACCGAACGCGTCGTCGTGGTGGTCGAACACGATATGGACTTCATGCGCGCCTTCGCCACCTCGGTGACGGTGCTCGCCGGTGGCCGCGTGCTGAGCGAGGGCACCGTGGAAGAGGTGCAAGCCGATCCCAAGGTGCAGGAGGTCTACCTCGGCACCGCCGCTGCGGGCGAACTGCCGCCCGCCACCGAAGCCCCATCCACCGATGTCACGGAGGCCGCGAATGCTTGAACTCGTTGACCTGACCACCGGTTACGGCCGGACCCAGGTGATTCACGGTGTCTCCCTTACCGTTCCGAGCGATGGCGTGGTCGCCGTCATGGGGCACAACGGGGCCGGGAAGACCTCGCTGCTGCGCGCGGCGGTGGGACTGCTGCCCGCCAAATCCGGCAAGATCCGCTTCAATGACGAGGACATCACCAAGATGTCGCCGTCCAAGCGGGTGAAGCGCGGTATCGCCTATGTGCCGCAGGGACAGCAGTCGTTCCCGCAGCTGTCCACCATGGAGAACCTCCAGGTGGTGGCGGACGGGCGCAAGCGCGCCAAGGAACTCATCGCCGAATCCCTCGACCTGTTCCCGGCTCTGAAGGAACTGCTCACCCGCAAGGCCGGGCTGCTGTCCGGTGGGCAGCGCCAGCAGCTCGCCATTGCCCGCGCGCTCATCACCGAACCGAAACTGCTCATCCTGGATGAGCCGACCGAGGGCATCCAGCCGTCCGTCGTCGCCGAAATCGAGCGCACCATCATCGATCTCACCAATCGCGGTGGATTGAGCGTGCTGCTGGTGGAACAGCACATCGGCTTCGCGCTACAGGCCGCACAGCAGTACTACGTGCTGCAATCGGGGCGCATCACCTCCACCGGGGCGGGTGGAGCGGGCGCGGAATCCGATGTCCGACTGGCCATGGCGATCTGATCAGGCGATCCGACATGGCGCGCAGGGGGCGTATTCCATTGTCCGAGCGGGTCTACCTGGCCCTGCAACGAGACCTGGCGGCAGGCGTCCTGACCCCCACCGAACGGCTCGGCGAGGAACGCCTCGCCGAGACCTACGGCGTCTCCCGCACCCCCGTCCGCGAGGCTCTGGCGCGCCTCTACGCCGACGGCCTCCTCGAACGCCACACCGACGGCCTCTACCCCTACCGCCCCCGCGTCAACGAACTCGGCGACCTCTACGAACTCCGAATCGTCCTGGAAGCCAGGGGAATCCAGCGCCTGCAGCATGTGGACGACGACGCGTCCCAGCTGCTCCATGACGCCGAGGCATTGCGCCGCGAGTTGGAGCTGTGGCGACAGCTACGCGACCAGCCACCCGAGCCGGGTGCGGAACTCATCGCCGCCGATGAGCGATTCCACTCCACCCTGCTCGTAGCCGCGGGCAATTCGGCCCTGGCCGACGCCCTCGCCACCGTGCACGCCCGCGTCCGCCCGGTCCGCGCCATCGATATGCCCACCGCCGAACGCGTAGCCGCCATGGCCGAGGACCACATAGCGATAGCCGAAAGCCTGCTCGCAGGCGACCTCGACACCGCCCTGCGCACCCTCATGGCCCACCTCACCAGCTCCCGAGCCCACGTCTTGACCCGAGCCAAACGCGCCATCGAAATGACGAAACTCGCCCAGGCCGTGCGGGAATGAACAAAAGAGGCCCGGAGGGCACGCGCCTCGCTACCGCGCGACCGTAGTTCCACGTCGTCCATGGCACGGCGGACGCGATCTCGGTGGAGGTTCCGCTCGCCCTGGCGCGACTCGCTCGGGGCTGCCGGCGCTGGGATGGGCCGCCGGGCAAGCATGGCGACGTCTGCCGGACTGCTCAGTGGTCGGTTTGGATGCGCAAGGCGGTGATGGTGCTGGCCAGGCCCTCGTACTGGTTTGTCAGCAGCACGATTTCGATGAGGCGGCGCTCGTCATAGTGGGTGGCCAGGGTTTGCCAGGCGGTGTCGTCCAGGTCGCGGGTGGTGACCAGTTGGTCGACGGCGGCCAGCAGGGCGCGTTCCTTGTCGTTCCAGCCGGGGGCGGTGGGACCGGTGCGAATCCAGTCGAGCTTCTCCTGGGTGACGCCCGCACGCTTGCCGAGGCGAATGTGATGATCCATCTCGTAATCGCATTCGCGCAGGTGAGCGACGCGAATAATGACGAGTTCGGACTCGTAGCGACGCAGGCGGCCGCCGGGCATGAGCTTGCCGGAGAAGTGCAGCCAGCCGCGGAACAGGCCGCCGGTGCGGCCGAGCGTGCTGAACAGGTGAGCGTCCTCGGTCCCGGCGGCGCGCGAAAGCGCTTGCCAGACAACCCAGTTGATCGGACCGAGCTCACGGAGACGGCCGGGAGCTATGCGTGGCTGCGTCGACACCATGCCTCACGCTAACAGCCTGTCCCAGTCAGCGGCCACCAGATGTTCGACGCGGCGACCGCGGTCGCGCGGGCGCTCGCTACGGTTCCGCGCGGTGGCGGGCGCGGGAACCCAGTGCGAGGGGGAGGGTTTCGGCGGGGTGGTCGCCGCGGACTCGGGCGTGCAGGTGCATATCGTGCCAGCCGTCGGCGTGCAGGGTGGCGCTGCGGTTGACGCCCTCGAGGAGGAAGCCGCATTTGCCGGCCACCCGGCAGGATTGCTCGTTGTGGACCGAATGGCGCAGTTCCAGGCGGTGGAAGCCGATATCGTCGAAGGCCCAGGAGGTGACCGCTTCGACGGCGCGCGGTGCGATCCCGCGGCCGCGCGCGCCGGGCATCACCCAGTAGGCAACGGCCGCGGTTCCGTGCGGTAACTCCATCCCCAGGACCGAGGCGCGGCCGACCACCCGACCCGAACGACTGTCGGTCACCGCCCAATTCGCGTCGACGCCGCCGTGCCAGGTGCGACTCCACGCCGCCACCAACTCCCCCGCCTCCTCGATGGTCTCGGCGGTGCGCCGATGCCAGCGCTGGATGAGCGGATCCTGGAAGGCCGTGAACACCTCATCGGCATCGCGTCGCAGCCAGGGCCGCAACACCAGATCCTCGCCCGCCGGGAGCACCGGTTGCGCGGTTCTGGTGAAGGCTTCGGCGGCAACGATTGCCGGGATGGAACGCGGCATACTTCGAATTCTGCCCCGTGCGCCGCGGTGATGTCGCGGGAAATATCGATCGGCCGCAATCGGACTGCGGGGTCGCATTGCCGCAGCGGGCCGCCGATCGCGCGAAAGACCTTCCAGTCGAACAGGATTCGCGGCGGCCGCGACGACAGCCGACCGCACCCGGCTACGTTCCCGGCCATCCCCGGCGCGATTCGGCCACTGTCGCGACTCGGACATCGGTAGCGGAATTCGTCCGACCCACCCGCCCGGAGCCAACCCCGCGCAACACTCACCCGACCCCGCAGGATCAGTTCACCCCGCACAAGACTCGTCTGGCACACGGACCCGCACCGCCCACGGACCCATATGGCCCACGGGCCCCGGTCAGCCCGCGCGAGATTCGATCAACCCGCGCAAGGTTCGATCAACCCGCGCAAGGTTCGATCAACCCGCGCGAGATTCGATCATGGCGGCGAGGCCGTCTAGGGTGCGGGCCAATCCGAAGTCGTAGGCGTGATCGGCACCGTAGGCGCTGTCGTGCGCCTGCCCGGCGGCGGCCCCGACCCGCACGGCGAGCGGATAGCGCTCGGCGGGCATGACCCGTTCCAGCAGGGGCGCGGCGCGCTCCCACCAATCGTGATCGGATTCGCCGCTGTCGGCGGCCGCTCGTGCGGTATCGATGGCGATGCGCGCGACCGAGGTGACAAAGCCGAGCAGATAGGTCAACGCGGCGTCCATCTCCACATCGCTGAGGCCGAGCCCGTCGAACGCCCGCAGCTCATGGTCGTATTTGGCGGTGACGCCCGGCCCCAGCGGCGGCCGCGTGGTCGGCACGTACGCGACCCACGGATGCGCCGCGAGCAATGCCCGATTCTCCGCCGCGATCACGGAAACCTTGTCCCGCCAAGGCATTCCGGTGAGATCCGCGCGCGGCATCGCGTGGTAGACGGTATCGAGCATGAGATCCAGCAGTTCGGCCTTGCCCGGCACATAGGTGTAGGTGGCCATCGGCGTCACCCCGAGTTTCGCCGCGACCGACCGCATGGTGAGCGCGCCCAGCCCCTCGGCATCGGCGATCTCCAGCGCCGCCGCGACCACCGCGTCCACGGTGGTGCGTTGTTTGGGCCCGCGCGCCGGACCGCCCTGTCCGGGTTCGCGCCACAGCAGTTCCAGCGTGCGCACCGGATCTCCGGCCGAACTGCGCTCTCGTGCGCCCATCGCCTCACCTCCACGCCGATCGTATCCATGTGACGCGCGTCACGATGCAGGCCATCGGGAATTTACGTACAAAGTACAGCGTACTTAGTACAGAGTTTACCGGCAGCGAGGAGCCCCCCATGAAGATCACCGCATCCGCCCTCTCCCTGAACGTGCCCGATCCGACCGCCTCGGCGAAGTTCCTCATCGACCACTTCGGCTTCACCGAGGCCATGTCCGCCGACGGCTTCGTCTCCCTGACCCGCCCGGACGCCGGAATCAATGTCATCTACCTGCGCACCGGCCTGGGCAGCTTCAAACCGGCAACCATCGCGGGCAGCGCCGGACAGGGCGTGCTCGTCGTATTCACCGTCGAGGACATCGACACCGAATACGCCCGAGTCCAGGCCGAAGGCGTCCCGATCGTCACCGAGATCGAGACCGAACCCTGGGGTGAGCGCTACTTCCAGACCCTCGATCCGAACGGAATCGTGATTCAACTCGTGCAGTGGGTCTAATCGTGTCGATTCCGTCCCTTCCCGTTCGAGGAGTAGGTGAGGACCGCTGAACGGTCCGCCTCGAACGGGAAGGACGGGCAATGCGCAAAGTAGTGGCAATCGAGAACATGACCCTGGACGGGTACGTGGACTCGCAGACCGGAATGGGGTTCGAATGGACCTTCCGCGGCTACAGCGAAGAGGTCGACGCCTTCGGTAACCAGCATGTGCGCGCCGATGTGGACACCACCGTGTACGGGCGCAGGACCTTCGAGGGCATGCGCGGCCACTGGACGCAGGTGCCGTCGAACCCCGACGCCACCCCGGGTGAACTCGCGCACGCGGAATGGGTCAATAACGTCGACAAGATCGTCTTCTCCACCACCATCGGCGACCCCGAATGGGCGAACACCCGCGTCATCGCCGCCGACGCCGCCGCGCGCGTCGCCGAACTCAAGGCCGGAGACGGTGGGACGCTTGCCATTTACGCCAGCCCCAAACTCGTGCACTGGTTCATCGACAACGGCCTCATCGACGAATTCCGGATCATGGTGCATCCGGTGACCATCGGGTCCGGCACCCCGCTCTTCCACGACAAGGCGAAACTGGACCTGAACCTGCTGGAATCCAAGACCTTCGACTCGGGCGCGGCATATGTCCGCTACCAGGTCGCGTGAGCGAGAGGATCGAACAATGCGACACATGGTGCTGATTCGCCTGGACCCGTCCGCCGCACCCACCGGTGGCCCGGATGAGCAGTTGATGGCGGATATGAACGTGCTCATCGAAGAGATGACCAAGGCCGGTGTACTCCTGGACACCGCCGGGCTGCGCCCCACCGAGGAGGGCACCCGCGTCCGCCAATCCGGCGGCAAGCAAACCGTCATCGACGGCCCCTTCACCGAATCCAAGGAAATCATCGGCGGCTACTGCCTGCTGCAAACCCGCTCCAATGCCGAAGCGGTGGAATGGGCCTCGCGCTTCCTGCGCGTGCACGGCCCGGAGTGGGAGATCGAAGTCGAGGTCCGGCAGCTCGACGACCAGGGCTGACCGGATGCGGCCACCCGAGCGCCCGACATCCCACAGCGGCGATGTGCCCGCCTGACGCGGAGCCTCCAGGCCGCGGGGCTGAAACCTCGCGGCCGCCGGAGGAACGCGCACGCCGAGCGGTGGAGGCGGCGTGGCGCATCGAGTGGCCGCGGCTCGTCGCCGGACTGACCCGGATCGCCGGGGATATGGGCACGGCCGAGGAACTCGCCCAGGATGCCCTCGTGGCCGCGCTGGAACAGTGGCCGCGTGACGGGATCCCGCCGAATCCGGGCGGCTGGCTGATGCTGACGGCGAAACACCGTGCCATCGACCGGATTCGGCGCGATGCCACCTTCGCCCGCAAACTCGAATTACTCGGACATCAATTGCGCATCGACGAGGACGGGCCGCGCGCCGACGCGTTCGGCGACGATCCCGCGGCATCGGCCGTGTTGGCGTCCGATGAAGGCGACGCGTTCGATGATCTGCTACGGATGATGTTCACGGCCTGCCATCCGGTGCTGACGCCGCCCGCGCGGGCGGCGCTCACGCTGCGCATGGTCGGCGGGCTGAGTACCGGGGAGATCGCGCGGGCCTACGTGATTTCGGAATCGACTGTGGCACAACGGATAGTGCGAGCCAAGCGCACCATCGCGGACTCCGGGGTGAAGTACGAGGTGCCGCGCGGGGCGGAATTGGCGGCGCGGCTGGACTCGGTGCTCGAGGTGATCTACCTGATCTTCAACGAGGGGTACACCGCGACGGCGGGTGATCGCTGGGTGCGCACCGAATTATGCGAGGACGCACTGCGTTTGGCACGCATCCTGACCGGACTGCTGCCCGATGAGCCGGAAGCGCACGGGCTGGCGGCACTGCTGGAATTGCAGGCGTCCCGCCTCCAGGCTCGCCATGGCGCGGCCAATGAGCCTGTGCTGCTTGCCGATCAGGATCGTGCGCACTGGAACGGGCTGTACATTCGGCGCGGATTCGCGGCGCTCGGGCGCGCGCACGCACTGAACCGCGCCCAGGGCCGCCTGCCGGGACGCTATGCGTTGCAGGCGGCGATCGCGACGGTGCACGCCATGGCCCCAACCGCCGCCGATACCGACTGGCGTCGCATCGCCGGACTGTATGCCGTTCTCGCCGAACGTTTTCCATCACCGATCGTGGAACTGAACCGCGCCGTCGCGGTGGCCATGCTGCACGGTCCCGCCGCCGGACTCGAACTCGCCGACAAGGCGGCACAATCCGGCGCGCTCGACGGCTACCACCTGCTGCACGCGGTACGCGGCGATCTGCTCGCCCGCCTGGACCGCGGCCCCGAAGCCCACGCCGCCTTCCTGCGTGCGGCCGAACTCACCGGCAACAGCACCGAACAGGCGCTGCTGACGAGCCGGGCAGAACGAATCAACCAGCAGGACGACTAGCCACCGCCGCGGGTACCGCTCCGGAAAAGCTACGAGCATAGACCGCCGAACAGCGCGAACCTCGGAAGTTTCCGATTCGGCGCGCCGATCGGGCTCCCACGGGAACCGCCGCGCGGCGCGTACGGTGGAAGCCTCTCCGCCCTAGTCGTGATTACGAAAACCATTGGAATTCTCGTGATCTCGGTCGCGCCGATCCTGTTCGGCGTCGGCAGCCCGGCCGCGTACGCGGACACCGGCACACCGCCCGCCGGAAACTCCAGCCCCACCGGCGGCAGCAGCAGCGCGCAGGCACCCACCAAACCGTCGCGGACCGGGCCGGTCTGGCAGGGCGGTGGATTGCGCTGGGTGACCGATACCGGGCAGGAACGCAGGCGGGTCACCGCGGCCGAGATCGCGCAGTTGTCGGAGTACACCAACGGGCTCTCGGACCTGTCGGTGGGATTTCTGCAATTGACCGCAGGACTCTCCCAGACCGCTCCCACGCTGCTCGGATTGGCCTCCGGCGTCACCTCGCTGTCGCCCGGGATGTCCGAGTTGTCCTCCAGCCTGTCCGAACTGGCGTCCAGTTCGAGCGGGGCGGCCGGATTCCTGGAGCCGTCCTGGGTTTTCCCGCGACCGGCGCTGAAAGCCATGGCGCTGAGCATCGTTCCGCTGGATCAGTTCGGCGCGTTCGACCAGATCATCTCGCACGAGAGCAGTTGGCGGGTGTTCGCCGTCAACCCCTCCTCGGGCGCGTACGGACTGGCTCAGGCCCTGCCCGCGCACAAGATGGGCGAGGAGGGACCGGATTGGATCTTCAATCCCCTGACCCAATTGCGCTGGGCCTACAAGTACATGAACGAGCGCTACGGCAGTCCGATGGCGGCCTGGGCGTTCTGGCAGGAACACAACTGGTACTGAACCAGCCTGGATCTACAGCTCTCCGCCCCGGGGCCCGGTCGTATTCGACCGGGCCCGAACGCAATTCGAATACCGTAGACCGCGCTCAGTTGAGGGCGGTGCGGAAGACCTCGACCGCCGGGGTGGTATCGCGGCCGAGCAGTTTGCGCAGGTCGCCGCTGTCGACGGCGAGAATGCCCTGGGCGATGCCCGCGTCGGCGTCGGCGAGTACGGCGGCGTAGCCCGCGGGGACGCCGTTCTGCTCGAGGGCGGCGGCGTAGTCGGCCTGGGGCAGATCCTGATAGCGCACCGGCTTACCGGCGGCCTCCGAAATCGCCTGTGCCAGTTCGGCATAGGTGGCCAGATCGCCACCGAGTTCGTAGGTCTGACCCTCGTGCCCGGGAGTGGTGAGCACCTTGGCGGCGGCCTCGGCGTAATCGGCGCGGGCCGCGCCCGCCACCTTGCCCTCGCCCGCCGCACCGTAGAAGACGCCGGACTCGGCCGCGGCGGTGACGCCGTTCAGATAGTTCTCCCAGTACCAGCTGTTGCGCAGCCGCACCACGGGTACGGACGCCTCGTCCAGCGCGGCCTCGGTGCCGCGGTGCTCCTGCGCCAGGATGAGCTCATTGCGCTCGGCGTTCGGAATGCTGGTGTAGGCCAGCAGGTTCACGCCCGCACGCTCGGCGGCGCGAATCACATTGGTGTGCTGGGCCACTCGGCTGCCGAACTCATTGCCGGAGATCAACAGGACGCGGTCGACGCCCGCGAAGGCCCGGTCCAGCGCCTCGGCGTCGTCGTAGCTCGCCTCGCGAACCTCGACGCCGCGCTCGGCCAGATCGGCGACCTTCGAGGCATCGCGGACCACGGCCACGGGCTGTGCGCCCTCGCGCAGCAGCGCCTCGATGGTGAGACGACCCAGCTGACCACTTGCTCCGGTGACGGCGACGGTCATGACTTCCTCCAGGTATTCAAGGGAATGAACTGCGGTATCGACGTGTACTAACTAATAGTAAGCACATACCATTCCCGCACCGCAACCCGAACGGTTAGGTAATCTCGAATCATGAGCACGCCCGCCCCGGATCACGACGACCCCACCCTGGAGGCCGACGTCTTCGCGCGAAACTGCGGATCCCGCCCGGTCCTGCAGAACGTGGCGAGCCGCTGGGGCGTCCTCGCCCTGGTCGCGCTCCGCGAAGGCGCGTTCCGCTTCAGCGCCCTGCGCCGCCGCGTCGACGGCATCAGCGAACGCATGCTCTCGCAAACCCTGCAGACCCTGGAACGCGACGGCATGATCCACCGCGAAGTCCAGCAATCCATCCCCCCGCACGTCGAATACACCCTCACCGATCTGGGCGCGAAAGTCGCCGACCAGCTCGAGGGCCTGGTGGTGCTGCTGGAAACCAATATCGATCAGATCCGCTCCGCACAGGAGACCTACCACCGCGACTGAGCAGCGTCGTGATCAGCGGGTCGTGATCAGCTGTGCGACAACACCATCGACGAAGGAGCGGCATCATGCCCACCGATCTGCACTACCTCGAACGCTGCGTCGAACTCGCCACCGAGGCACTGGACGCGGGCGACGAACCCTTCGGATCGGTGCTGGTAGCCGCCGACGGCACCATCCTCGCCGAGGACCGCAATCGCGTCTCCGGCGGCGATCAGACCCGGCACCCGGAATTCGAACTGGCCCGCTGGGCCGCCGAAAACCTCACCCCCGCCGACCGCGCCACCGCCACCGTCTACACCTCCGGCGAACACTGCCCCATGTGCTCGGCCGCCCACGCCTGGGTGGGCCTGGGCCCCATCGTCTACGCCGCCTCGACCGAACAGCTCACCGCCTGGCTCGCCGAATTCGGCGTCCCCCAGGGCCCGGTGAACCCGCTCCCCATCAACCAGGTAGCCCCGAATATCCCGGTCAGCGGCCCGTTCCCGGAACTGACCGAACGAATCCACGCCCTGCACAAGCGCTTACACCTGGGTGACTGATCGTTTGATGGAGTAAGACATGCCAACGCCCGGCCTACTCTCACTCCTTGTCAGCGACCGCATCCGGCGGACTGAGCCGGATACGAAACGGCCCGGTACCGGGTGTTCCACCGGTACCGGGCCGAATGCTGTTGCGCTGCGAGCGAATCGATCAGAAGTTGATCATGTGGCCGGCGAGGCCGTGGATGGCCTCCTGGAGGGCTTCGCTCAACGTGGGGTGGGTGTGGACGTTGCGGGCCAGCTCGTTGACCGTGAGGTCCCACTTCTGGGCCAGGGTCAGCTCGGGGAGCAGTTCGGAGACGTCGGGGCCGATGAGGTGGCCGCCGATGAGTTCGCCGTACTTGGCGTCCGCGATGAGCTTCACGAAACCGGTCGGGTCGCCGAGGCCGTGCGCCTTGCCGTTGGCGGTGAACGGGAAGGTGGCGACCTTCACGTCGTAGCCCTCGTCGCGGGCCTGCTGCTCGGTGAGACCGAAGCTGGCGACCTGCGGCTGGCAGAAGGTGGCGCGCGGCATCATGCGGTAGTCGCCCAGCGGGAGGGTTTCCGCGCCGCCGATGGTCTCGGCCGCGACCACGCCCTGCGCCTCCGCGACGTGCGCGAGCTGCAGCTTCGCGGTGACGTCACCGATGGCGTAGATGCCGGGGACATTGGTGCGCATGTACTCGTCGATGGCGATGGCGCCGCGATCGGTGAGCTGCACGCCGGTGTTCTCCAGGCCGTAGCCGTCGACGCGCGGTGCGAAGCCGACGGCCTGCAGCACCTTGTCGACGGTGACGGTCTCGATATTGCCGGACTTGTTGTCCTTGATGGCGACGGTGACCTTGGAGCCGTCGTCATCGATGGACTGCACGGCCGCACCGGTGGTGATGGTGATGCCGAGCTTCTTGTACGCCTTGGTGATCTCCTTGGAGACGTCGGCGTCCTCGTTCGGCAGTGCGCGGTCCAGGAATTCGACGATCCGCACATCCACGCCGTAGTTCTTCAGCACGTAGGCGAATTCCATGCCGATCGCGCCCGCGCCGACCACCAGGATCGAGCCCGGCAGGTCGCGGGTGAGGATCTGCTCCTCGTACGTCACCACATTCGCGGACAGCGAGGTCCCCGGCAGCAGCTTCGTGGTGGTACCGGTCGCGATGATGACATTGTCGAACGTGATGGTCTCGGTGCCGCCCTTGGACAGCGCGACCGAGAGCGTCTTGGCATCGGTGAACGTGCCCGCGCCATCGAACTCGTCGATCTTGTTCTTCTTCATCAGGAAGTGGACGCCCTTGACGCGGCCGTCCGCCACCTTGCGACTGCGATCGAAAGCAGCGCCGAAGTCGAAGCTCACCTCACCGGAAATACCGAAGGTCTTGGCCTCTTTATGGAAAATATGGGCCAGCTCCGCGTTTCGAAGCAGCGCCTTGGACGGAATGCAGCCCACGTTCAGGCACACGCCACCCCAGTATTTCTGCTCGACAATAGCTGTTCGCAGGCCGAGTTGAGCGGCGCGGATCGCAGCGACGTAACCGCCGGGACCAGCGCCGAGAACGACGACATCGTAGTGGGAAGTCACGCCTGCGAGCCTAGCCCCGCCGCGCGCGTCGCACTCATCCAGCCTGCCCGGTTTCGAAGCGGCTGATCAGACCGTCCCGCACCGTGAAGCGCCACGCGGTGCGCATGCTCCCCCACCGGTCATTGGCGTAATCGGCGACGAATTCGGTAGGCACGGTGACCGATTCGACCTGCATCCGGCCATTGGTGGTGAAGATTTCCGAATCGGTCCACTGGGCGAGATTCCGCTCATTGCCGTCATCGGACATGCTGGCATCGGGGGTGAGGGTCTGGAAGAACGCGTCCACGTCATGCGCGTTGACGGCGTCCACGAATTTCTGCACCGTGCGATCGAGCTGCGTCATCTGATCTCCCCTTCGATACGGAATGGGTTGAGCAGGGCAAACACCGGGTTCGAGTCTAGCGGCGAAGATCGATTACGCCAGGGGGCGTTCAGTCCCGCCAGACCTGACCGGCGATGCGGGCGAAATTGCCGTGGAAGACGGCGGCACGCTCGGCGGCCGATAAACCGCGGTTCGCGAGCACCTCATCCAACCCCGGCACATCGGATTCACCGAGCAGATCCTCCGGCGGCGTCCACTGCAATGGCCCCCAGCGGGTGAACTCCGCGGAGAACACCTCCGGATTCGCCGCCACCTCCGCATTGAAGTCATCACCGTCGAACGAGAAATCCGAGCTGAACCCGATGTGCTCGATTCCGACCAGCTCCGCGCCGTAGACGATGTGATCGGCCATGGCCTCGACGCGTTCGGCGCGCTCACCCGGCGCATTGCGCCCCAGGAAGATGCCGACGCCGTTGATGCCGATCACCCCGCCGGTGGCGGCGCACGCCCGCGCCTGATCATCGGAGATATTGCGCGGATGCGCCCACACCGCAGCGAAATTCGAATGGCTGTAGACCATCGGAACGGTGGTGATATCGGCGATGTCCAGGCCCGTGCGCGGGGAACAGTGCGAACCGTCCGCGAACATGCCGACCTCGTTGAGGGTGCGAATCAGATCGCGGCCGTACGCGGTCAGTCCGGTGTCCTCGGTATCGAGGCAGCCGCAGCCCGCCGCATTCGCGTAGTTATAGCTGGGCAGCAGTGACCGCACACCCAGGTCGTAGAACATCTTCACATTGTCGAGGTCACCGCCGAGCGGTCCGGAATCCTCCAGATCGAAGGCGAGCGCGATGAGGTCCGGATCCGGATCGACCGCGTCGGCGATGCGCTCAACCAGCCGGAATCGACCGTCCGCCAAGGCATCTCGGCGGAATTGATCGATCATCCGCTCCGAATCCCGGGTGGAGTGCAGCGAATAACCCACATTCACCGAAAGATACGAACCCAGCGGATAGCGCGCCAGCTCGGCGATATCGGCCGAGGGCAGCAGTGGCAGGCAGCAGTGCTGTTCCCACAGCAATCCGGGACCTCCTGGGCGGATCGGCATAAAAACAGCAATCCTAACGACGATTAATGTTCCAGGCGTGAACCCGCTCGACGGCACCGCCTCCACCCATCTCATCCGATTGGTGCGGGACGCGGCACTGCGGGCCGGGGTGCGCCCCGAACAGATCGCCGCCGTGCACGGTGTGGACGAAGCGGCGCTGACCGGGGAACTCAATCGGATTCCGCTCGATTCGCTGGTTCGCCTGTGGGAGTTGATCGCGCACACCCGGACCACACCCGGCGCGGGTGTCGCGGTGGTGCGCGACGCACCGCTCGGCAGCCTCAACACCTGGGATTACCTGGTGACAACCGGTGCGACACTGACCGATTCGCTGCGCGCCGCCCAGCCCTATCACCGCCTGGTCACCGCCGCCGCCGAGGGTTTCGATCTGGACGGCGACGGCGATCTCACCATCGGATACCGCACCACCGCGGGCGATCCGGCGGTCGTGGCCGTCGTCAACGAATACGTGCTCGCCTACTACCTGCGCCGCGCACGGGAGGCCACCGGCCGCCCGATCCGCCCGTCGCGCGTGACATTCGGGCATGCCGCGCCCGCCGATCACTCCGAATTGGCGGCCGCGTTCGGCACCGAGAACATCGAATTCGATGCCCCCGCCGACTCGATGACGTTCACGGCCGCCGATGCCACCGCTCCGCTGTTGCGGCCGGACCCGACCCTCAATCAACTTCTGCGCAGCCATGCCGATCTGGTGCTGGCCAGCGCCCGCCCGATCGCCGATCCGCTCGACGCCTTCCGCGCCGCACTGGCCGAAAGCCTCGACCGCGGTGAGGTTTCCCTCGATGTGGTGGCCCGTCGACTGCTGCTGAGCCGCCGCACCCTGCAACGCCAGCTCGCCGAACACGGCACCACGTGGCGGCAGGAAGTCGACCTGGCCCGCTATGAGCAGGCCAAATCCCTTCTCGCGGAAGGGCAATTGACCACCACTGCCATTGCGAACAAGCTCGGCTTCGCCGACGATCGCGCGCTGCGCAAAGCCTTCCACCGCTGGACCGGAGCCTCCCCCACCGCGCTGGCGCGTTAGGGCCGGGCAGTGGCATCGCGGGACCTGGGATGCGCCGCGCACCCGCCATAACGTTATCCACATCGGAACGGACAACCCGCTCCGGATAGCGAAAAGGTAAGTGCGACATGACAACTCAGCTTCGTACCGGTCATGAGATCCAGCTCGCCGCGCGTCCCGACGGCGTGCCGACCGCCGCGAACTTCGCCCTCGTGCAGCGGCCGATCCCCGAGCTCGCGGACGGTCAGATCCTGGTGCGCAATACCTGGATGTCGGTGGACCCGTACATGCGCGGCCGGATGGACGACCGCCCGTCCTACATCCCACCGTTCGAACTGGGCGCGGCCCTGGAGGGTTCGGCGGTCGGCGAGGTGATCGAATCCCGTTCCGCCGCAATCCCGGTCGGCAGCACCGTCTCGCATTTCGCGGGCTGGCGGGAACTGGCGGTGGTCGATGCCGAGGCCGCCAATCCCATCGATACAACGCTGGCCGCACCGCAGCAGTACCTCGGCGCACTCGGCACCACCGGTCTGACCGCCTACGCGGCGCTCACCGAGGTGGCCCCGGTGCGGCCGGGTGACACCGTCTTCATCTCGGCGGCCGCGGGCGCGGTCGGCAGCGTCGCGGGCCAGATCGCCAAGGCGCTCGGCGCGGCCCGGGTGATCGGCTCGGCGGGCGGCCCGGCCAAAACCGCGCTGCTGCGTGACGAATTCGGCTTCGACGCCACCATCGACTACCGCGCCGGCGATCTGGCCGGGCAATTGGCCGCCGCCGCACCGCAGGGCATCGACGTCTACCTGGACAGCGTCGGCGGTGAGCACCTGCGCGTCGCGGTCGAGGCCATCGGACAGCACGGCCGCATCGCCCTGGTCGGCGCGATCAGCGGTTACAACGGCGTCGAGCCCGCCCGGACCCCCGACCTCTACCTCGCGGCGACCAAGGAGGTCACCCTGCGCGGCATGCTGGTGACCAGCTACCTCGGGCTCTTCCCGGAGTACATCGGCAAGGCGGCGGCCTGGCTGGCCGACGGCACCCTGCGCACCCGCGAAACGGTGTACGAGGGCCTGGACCAGGCCCCCGCCGCCTTCCTGGGCGTCCTGTCCGGAGCCAACACCGGCAAGATGCTGGTCCGGCTCGGGTGACCCCCGAACTCCCCGGGAATCACCCTCGGCCACAGCCGCACCCGAACGGTGCGGCTGGTCGTCGTCTACTGGGCGGGCGGCTGATGCTGCCCATCGCCGGGCTGCGGATTCTGCTGTTCCTCGCGGCGCTTGGCGCGGCTGCGACGCCAGGCGACGCCGCCCGCCGCCGCGGCGGCGATCAAGCCGCCGCGCAGTGCTCCGCCGACGACCTCGTGCAGAAGATCGGATGACATTGTTCCCCCTGGTTTTCGGTGTGCGAACGGCAGCCGAAAGACGCTCCCCCCGATTGCCTTCGCAGATTCTGACAGCACCCGCCGACACCGGCAAACGCTGGCGCAAGCGGTGACCGGACGCCGGGCGAGCGGAGGCTCGGCGACAATGTACGCATGACCGGTGTGGACGAGGGCGTGACGGATCCGTATCTGTGGCTGGAAGAAGTCACCAGTGAGCGAGCGCTGGATTGGGCGCGAGCGCATAACGAGGTGGTGCTGGAGCGCTTCGCGGCGTCGGAGCGATTCAGCGGACTCGAATCGCGAATTCTGGCCATGCTCGACACCGATACCCGCATCGCCTATCCGGGGCGGCGCGGCCGGTGGCTCTACAACTACTGGCGCGACGGCGCACATCCCAAGGGTCTGTGGCGGCGCACCACTTTCGCCGAATACACCAAAGACGAACCGGCGTGGGAAGTGCTCATCGATCTCGACGCGCTCGCCGAGGCCGAAGGCGAGAACTGGGTGTGGGGCGGGGCCGCGGTATTGCGCCCCGAACAGCAGCGCGCGCTGATCAGCCTGTCCCGGGGCGGTGCGGACGCCAAGGTGGTGCGCGAATTCGATATCGAGGCAAAGGTTTTCATCGAACCGGAGAATCAGGGCTACTTCCTGCCGGAAGCCAAATCCGAGATCCGCTGGATCGATATCGACACCGTCTATGTGGGAACGGATTTCGGTCCGGGCGCGCTCACCGATTCCGGTTATCCGCGCATCGCCAAGCGCTGGAAGCGCGGCACCCCGCTGACCGCCGCGGAAACCGTGTACGAGGGCGAGGCCACCGATGTGGCCGTCTCCGCGGGTTATGACCGCACCCCCGGCTATGAACGGCATTTCGTCGGCCGCGCCACCGACTTCTTCAACGAAGAGGTCTATCTGGTCGAATCCGATGGCACGCTACGGCATCTCGACGTGCCCACCGACGCCTCGGAATCCTGGTACCGGGATTGGCTGCTGGTGCAGTTGAAATCCCCCTGGGAGATCGAGGGCGTCACGCACCCCTCGGGCGCGCTGCTCGCCATCGACTTCGAGCGATTCCTTTCCGGCGCACGCGATTTCGAGGTGATCTTCACCCCCGACGCGCACACCGCCCTGCACGGTTACGGCTGGACCGAGAACCATCTGCTGCTCATCACCCTCGAGGATGTGCAGACCAAGCTGTACGTGCTCACCCCCGGCCCGGACGGGTGGACCCGCGAGGTGCTCGCGGACGCCCCGCCGATGGCCACCACCAGCGTCATGAATCTGGATCCGCTGGAGGGCGGTGACGAATTCATGCTCTCCACAAGCGGTTTCACCAGTCCCACCACGCTGCTGGCCAGTTCGGTGGGCGGCGGCACCGAGGTGCTGAAGAAGGAACCCGAATTCTTCGACGCCGCCGGCGTGCACACCGAACAATTCTTCGCCCGCTCCGATGACGGCACCATGATCCCGTATTTCGTACTGCGGCACCGGGATCGGCTGGACACCCCCGGCCCCACCGTCATGTCCGGCTACGGCGGTTTCGAGGTCTCCCGCACCCCCGCCTACAGCGGTGCGGCCGGAATGGGCTGGCTCGAGCGCGGCGGCACCTGGGTGATGACCAATATTCGCGGCGGCGGCGAATACGGCCCGGAATGGCATACCTCCGTGCAGAAGGCCAACCGGCACAAGGTCTATGAGGATTTCGCGGCCATCGCGCGGGATCTGGTGGCGCGCGGCATCACCACGCACGAACAGCTGGGCGCGGTCGGCGGCAGCAATGGCGGCCTGCTGATGGGCGTCATGCTGACCCGCTATCCGGAATTGTTCGGGGCCATCGTCTGCCAGGTGCCGCTACTGGATATGAAGCGCTATCACCTGCTGCTGGCGGGCGCGTCCTGGGTGGCCGAATACGGTGATCCGGATAAGCCGGAGGAGTGGGAGTACATCTCGAAGTATTCGCCGTATCAGAACACCGATCCGGCGGGTGCGTACCCGCCGATCCTGCTCACCACGTCCACCCGCGATGATCGCGTGCATCCGGGTCATGCCCGGAAGATGGCCGCGCTCTTGGAATCCCAGGGCCATCCCATCTGGTACCACGAGAATATCGAGGGCGGGCACGGCGGCGCGGCGGACAATAAACAGTCCGCGTTCCAGGCTGCACTCATCTACGAATTCTTCACTCGCACACTGATCGAGCGGGACGCCTGACGGTCCCGTTCGCGAATCAGCGGTCCCGGAGCCACTTCTCGACGTAGTCGACGGTGTTCCCGGGATCGCTGATCCAGCCGTTGTGCCCGTGCGGAGCCGGATTGTGCCAGGTGCTGACCTCGGCGTTGGGCAGCTTCTGCAGCAGCAGTTTCGCCGCCCGGACCGGTGTCAGATCGTCACCGGTCATGGTGATCGACAGCACCGGCAGTTTGAGCCGGGAAATGCGCTCCTCGTAATCGATATCGGCCCCGGTGGGTTCGAAGCGCCCGGTGCGCGCCACCCGCGCCCAGTCCTCGATGAGCAGCCGCGACTGCCGCCCGAAGCTGCCCGCGACCACGGTGTCGCCCGGCCAGAACCCGGCGAGGTTGGCGGTCAACGAGATTGCCGCGCTGCCGAGCAGGAACCCGGGCCCCGTGAGTCCGCCGTAACCCCGATGATGCGGTGTCCCGGAGGCCACCAGAATGAGCCCGGCCAGCCGCCCGCGAATCCGCGAGGCGTACATGAGACCCAATTGCCCGCCCATGCTGTGCCCGAGCAGATACGGGGTGCTGTCCGGAAACCGTTCGCGCACCACCTGGAACATGGCCGGGAAATCCACCGCGACCAATTCCTGATAGCCGTAGCCGCCGGGCGCTCTGCGATTCGCCTCGCGGCTGTCGCCGTTACCGCGCATCTCCAGCAGCGCCACATCGAACCCGCGTGCCGCCAGCGGGATTCCGAACAGCGAGTAGTACTCCCCCGGCACCCCGAGCCCGGGCGCGATCACCACCACCGGTCGCGGCGTATCGGGCGTAATCGGATGCCGGTGCGGGCCTTTCGCCGGAATAAGCCGCACCGTGACGGTCGTCCCGTCCGGCATCTGGATCGGCACACTCTCCACGCACCGCACGCTACCGCCTGCCCCGCCCGCACCCGCACAGCGGCACGAACGCGGCCCTGTGGGCAACACAGGACGCCGCACCGGCGCAAAGCCGGTGCGGCGGACGCTGTTCGGTATGTCAGGCGCTGACGGCGCCCATGATGACGCGGCGCAGCACGCTGATGACCTCGTCGAGCGGCTGGCGCGGTTCGGAACCGCTCCAGGCGTCGACGACGTAGTTCACCGCGCCGATGATGGCCAGTACGCGCATTTCGTAGTCGCCGGGCGGGATTTCGCCGTGCATGGCGGCATCCTCGGCGGCTCCGGCGAGCAGCGCGCCCCAGGCGCGGCGCAGTTCCAGGCGGAACTTCTCCACCTTCGGCCCGGCGCCCACGACTTCGACGAGGGCGACCCGCGCCTTGCGCGGATCTCGCCCGATCGACTCGATATAGGCGCGCACGGCGGCGTCGATGATGTCGATGGCACTGGCGTCGGAGTGATCGGCGATGGTGGCCGCCACGGCTTCCCGCGATTCGCGATCGATCTGCTCGTAGAGCTCGAGCAGTAGCGATTCGCGCCCGGTGAACTCCTCGTAGAACTGGCGTGAGGAGAGTCCGGCGTCCTTACAGATGGCGCCGACGGAGCTGTTGGCGTATCCGTCGCGTGCGAATACCGTCAGCCCCGACTCCAGAAAACGTGCACGACGCTGCCGTTGCCGGTCTTCTACGGGCTGCCCGGCGTACATTCTTCCCGCGTTCGTTTCCTGAGACATTGCGCCAGACAATACCGAAGGGCCCGATCCCCTCGTCATGGATCGGGCCCTTCGTTTGCACCTTCGGTATCCCGCGCGATAGCCGAAAGTTGGCTCAGTGGTTCGGAACGTTGCGGCGCACCTGGGAGCGGCGGGTATAGGCAGGGGAACCGCCCCAGGTTCGGAACGCGAATCCGGGGGGAGAATCGCTTTCCGATGCCGCATTGGACCGAAAATCACTGATCGTTTGCCACTCAGCACGATACAGAGCAGGCGAACTGGACGGAATACTTTTGCAGGAGATTTTTAGGATTTATTTCCCGGCTTATCGGTGACCGGCCGACGATCGCCGCGGCACCGCCGCGCACCCCCGACTTCGGCCGGACATGAGAAAGGGCCCGATCCCCTCGTCAAGGATCGGGCCCTTTCGTGCCTCCTCGGCTCCCGCGCAGTAGCCGAAAGATGGCATTCGCGTGGCTACTTGGCGGAACCGCTCGCCGAGCCGGTCGCGAGCAGCTTCAGGATGGTCTGCACGAGGACGTCAGAGAGGAGGTTGGTCATGGTGGTGCTCCGATCGATAACCAGTGTCAGTGCGGTCACTGACTGTTTGCCATCGGGAACATACCCAGCCCAACCCCACCCGGGGAAGCTTTTGCAGGAAAATTCTAGAATTTTTTCGATAGGGCCCTAGATCACCCTCTACCAGCGGGAACCTCCGGCTCACCGAGGGTGAGCATAAGCCGATTGGCCCAGGAGAAGGAAGCGGTCGAGAGCACCAGATCGTGGATCTCGGCCTCGGCGAAACCCAGCTCACGAAGTCGCTCGATATGCGCCGGCCGCGCCCGCGGCGGGTTCGCGGCCAGCGCGTCCACGAAATCGACGACGGCGTCCCACCTTTCGTCGATCCGCACGCCATTGCCCTCGTCCAGCAGCCGCTGGACGTCGGATTCCCGTTTGGACAGCGCCGAGGTGAAGCGCGAATGCACCGAAGCGCAATACTCGCAACCATTGTGGCGCGAGGTCACCGTGGCGGCGAGTTCCCTTTCGGCCCTGCCCAATCCATCCCGGCCGTAGAAGATCTCCCTGTCATTTCCGCTGCGATGCGCGAGCACGTCGGCATTACGCGCCAATACTCGAAAATACGGTCCGACACCGCGATCTCCCGCCAGCAGCGGAGCCTGTTCCGCGTCCGCGTCGGCGAGTTTTATCGGCTCCACCCACGGCACCCAATCCAGCTGCTCCTGGGTGAAACCCGCAGGGCGACGGGCGGGTTCGACACTGCGCACCTCGCGCACGGCGGCGTTCTCACTCATGTTCCGCTCCGATCAGCGTGAGCCCGGCCAGCAGCCGGACCTGGAAGTGCACGTAGCCGATGAGCTGCGCCACGGTGACGATGTCGTTCTCGGAAAGGCCGACCGCCGCCAGCGCCTCGATATCGGCGCGCGTCGCGGTGGCGGGCGCGGTGCTCACCAGCGCGGCATGCCGCAGAATCGCTGCCAGCACCGGATCACCCTCCACCGGAACGGTTCCCAGACCCGCGTAGTGCGCGGCCAATTCCGGCGCACCCGCCAGCTCGGCCATCGCGACGGCGGCCGCTATCAACCGCGAGCGCCCCACCGACTCCGCCGCCGGACCGTTCAGCAACGCCTCGTACACGCCCTGGGTGTGCTCCACGACAGCCGGTCGCTCGTTCCGGAGGTCCCGAACGGCCGCGGCGCGGGGACCGAGCACCGCGGCGATCACATCCGCCACCTCGGCCGTGAGTTCGCGTTCGGCCGTGAGTTCGCCTGCGGCAGTGCGGCTCCCACCCGGCCGCGTGTCCTCGGCCACGGGTATGCCCGTGCCGGTGGCTGTTTCGCTCACTGTTCCGGTCCTTCCCGCCGACCCAGTTGCGGCGCAACCTCGGTGGCAATGAGTTCGATGGAGCGCAGGGTCGCCTCGTGGCCGGGATCGACCGGATGCACCTGCACGATGAAATCGGTGGATTGCCGCAGCGCGGTGTCGGCGGCGAGTTTCGCGACCACCTCGCCGGGGGTGCCGACGAAGGAATCGCGCAGCACCTCCTCGACACTGCCGCCCACGTCCGGACCGCCGTTGCGGCGCAATTGCTCCAGGAAGCGCGTCGCGCCGCGTTCGGCGAACTTCCACGCGGTGTCGTGATCGTCGGCGATGAAAACGCCTCGGGAAGCGCCGATTCGCGGCTCGACCCCATCCGGCAGTGCGGCCAGGTACGCCGCCACCAGCGGCTCCTGGATCTCCCAGAGGGTGGCACCGGCGGTCTCCGCGTCCCGCGGCTGCGCCTTGGACAGCAGCAGGCCGTCGCCCGCGAGTCCGGCCCGGTGCGCGCCCGCAGCGGAGAAGGTGGCCTGCCACACCCGATTCCGCAGCGTCCCCGCCGGCGGGTTCAGACCGCGATCCCCGACCAGCGCCGCGCCCGACAGCGCGGCCGTCAGCACCGCGAGCTTCTCGGCGTACACCTGCTGCCGATCGGCCCCGGCGAGATCGAACAGTTCGAAAGCGTGCCTGGAACCGCCCGCGCCGAAACCGATTTCGAGCCGACCGCCACTGAGCACATCCAGCACGGCGGCGTCCTCGGCCACCCGGATCGGATCCTCCAGCGCGAGCGTCACGATCGCGGTCCCGAGCCGCAGCTTCGGAAACCGTGCGGCCGCATGCGCCAGAAATACGAACGGTGACGGCAACCCGCCCTCATCCGGATCCAGGTGATGCTGCGCCACCCACGCCGCGTCGTACCCGAGCCGCTCGGCCAGCTCGAACTGCTCGAGCGCGTGTTGGTAGACGGTCGCCGCGTCCTCGGTGGCCTCCGAACGCACCAGCCTGGTGAACAGCCCCAACCGCTGCGGGGTCATGCCGTCTCCTCCCTATCTCGCCTCGGTGGGCGGCCGTTCACACCGCCGCCTTGCCCAGGTAGGCATCACGGACGGCCGGATCGCCGATCAGTTCCCCGGCGGGGCCGTGCAGCACGATCTCGCCGGAGCGCAGCACATTCGCGGTGTGTGCGATGCTCAGCGCGAGTTCGGCCTGCTGCTCCACGATGAGGATCGCCAGCCCCAATTCCCGGTTCAGCCGGGCGATTTCATCGAGCACCCGGTCCACGAACTTCGGTGACAGGCCCATGGTCGGCTCATCCATGCAGATGAGCCGCGGCTTGCTCATGAGCGCGCGGGCGAAGGCCAGCATCTGCTGCTCACCGCCGGACAGCGTGCCCGCGCGCTGGCTGCGCCGCTCGGCCAGACGCGGAAAATGCTCGAACATCTCAGCGGCCCGCGCCGCCAGCACCGAACGACGCTCCTTGCGGATATAGCCGCCCACGAAGAGGTTCTCCTCGACCGTCATGGCGGGGAAGACGCGCCGCGCCTCCGGAACCGACGCCAGCCCGGCCTTGATACGCGCCGACGGTGGCGTGGTGCTCACGTCCACACCGTCTATGCGCACCGTGCCGGAACTGGGCTTCAACAGCCCGAGAGCGGTCTTCATCGTGGTCGACTTCCCGGAAGCGTTGCCGCCCAACAGCGAAACGATCTCCCCCGGCCGAACCCGCAATGACACTTCGTTCAAAGCCCGAGATGCCCCGTAATGCACCACCACCCGGTCGAATTCGAGGATTGGCTCGATGTCCCCGTCGAACCCGGCCGCAGCGGATATGACCTGCGGAATAGCACTAACCGACATCGGCGGTGACCTTTCCTTCGGTCTGTGGTTCGCTATGCGTCCGGTCCGGCTCCACGGCGGCCGCCCGACTGCGCCCGAGATATGCCTCGATGACGCGCGGATCGGCCAGCACCTGGTCCGGGGTGCCCTCCGCGATCACGCGGCCCTCGTCGAGTACCAGTACGCGGTCGGACAGGTCGTGGACGAGGTCCATTTTGTGTTCGACCAGCAGCACGGTGTGACCGTGCGCCTTCAATTCGGCGAGTTGCCTGCCGATTTCGGCGGTCTCGGTCTGGTTCATGCCCGCGGCGGGCTCGTCGAGCAGCAGTAGATCGGGTTCCAGCGCCAGGGCGCGGGCGATCTCGGTGCGGCGGCGATTGGCGTAGGACAGGGTGTACGCGGGATCGTCGGCGCGCGGGCCGAGCCGTTCCTGGAAGCGGGCGATCTGCGCGTCGATCCGTTCGGCGGTGGCCTTGCGTTCGGCGCGGGCGGCCGGGGTCGGGATCAGCGCGACGAAGACCTCGGCGAGCAGGGATATCCAGCGCAGCAGGGGAATTCCGGCGAGGGCGCGCAGTGGGCGCGAGGCCCGCAGGGTGGTCTGCAAACCGACGTCCACATTCTCGCGGACGGTCATATTGCCGAACACCCGCCCGTTCTGGAAGGTGCGCGCGATACCCGCCGCCGCTGCGGCTTCCGGCCGTCCCTGGCGAATTCGCTTGCCCCGCACGAGAATATCCCCGCCATCCGGCTTCAAAACCCCGGAGATCAGGTTCACCGTTGTCGATTTCCCGGACCCATTGGGTCCGATGATCGAGACGAATTCGCCGGGCGCGATGGTGAATTCGATTCCATCCACAGCTTTCACACCCCCGAACGAACGCCGTAGCCCGCGCACCGCGAGTACCGGTTCAGGCTGTGACTCGGACACGTTCCCTCCTCACCAGAATGCCCTGCGGCCGGAACCGCACGACCAGTAGCAGCACCAGGCCGTAGAGCACGATGCGCAGTTCGGGCGCGAGCCGCAGCGCCTCCGGCACACCGATCAGCACGGCCGCGCCGAGCACCGCGCCGTAGGGCGAGGCGGTGCCTCCTAGTACGAGAATCGTCACCACCAGCAGTGACATCGGCAGGTTGAACACGGTCGGATCGATGTACGAATACTGGTGCGCCAGTAGCGCACCGCCGATCCCGGAGAAGAACGCGGCCAGCGCGAAGGCGAGCGCCTTGTAATCCCGCACTGGGACACCGGCCGAACGCGCCGCGACCTCGTCCGCGCCGATGGCCCGGATGGCGGTGCCCAGCCGGGACCGCTGCACACCCAGGATCACCGCGAGGGTGATCGCCAGCACCACCAGCTCCAGCCGGAAAATCTCGGTGTGCGTGGTGAATTCGACTCCGAAGAGCTCCGGCGACGGGATTCCGAAGATGCCGTAACTGCCGCGCGTCACCGATTCCCAATTGCGAATCAGCGCCACCGTCACGATCCCGATGCCCAGGGTCGCGATGGCGACATAGTGCCCACCGAGCCGCCACAGCGGTGCGGCCAGCACCGAAGACACCACGGCCGCAACGATTCCCGCCACGAGAATGGCGGGCAGGAACGCCCAGCCGTGCGAAACGGTCAGCACCGCCGAGGTATACGCGCCGATGGCGATCGGCCCCGCCTGCCCGATGGCCAGCTGACCCGCCGATCCGGCGACCAGCGTCATGGACACCGCGATGATGGCGTACGCCAGAATCTGCGTCCCCACCGAGATCCCGTAGTCATTCGACAGCGCCGGAATGACAAGTCCCGCAACGGCGAACGCGATCAGCGCATGCCACCATCGAATCCGCCACTGCCGCCCCGAACCCAGGAAGGTCCCGGTCAGCGGTTCGGATTCGATGGCGGGCGGCCGCGCCAGCAAACCACCCGGCCGCAGCACCAGGAACACCACCAGCAGTCCGAAGGTGATCAGATCCCGGTACCCGTCCCCGAAGGTGTAGATGCCGAACGCCTCCACCAGCCCGAGCACGAAACCGCCCAGCACCGCACCTGGAATCGAGCCGAGCCCGCCGATGGTCGCGGCGACGAAACCCGTCATGCCGACGACACCGCCGCTGGTCGGGGAGATATTCGAGTTGTAGAGCCCGACGAAGATGCCCGCCAGCCCGCCCAATCCGGACGCGATGGCGAAGGCCAGCGATTGAATCCGCCCCACGCTGATACCCATTTGCGCGGCCGCGTCCGGATCCTGCGCGGTGGCGCGAATCGCCAGCCCGTACCGCCCGAACCGCAGGAAGGCCCACAGCCCGGCCATCACCGTGACGGTGATACCGAACATCACCACGTCCGAGGTGCCGAACCGCACCCCGCCGAGCTGAAAGTTATTGGTGGACAGCACCTGTGGGAACGGCCGGGTTTCCGGCCCGAACACCAGCGCCACCACGTTCTCGATGATCAACCCGACCGCCACGGTGGCCAGCAGGGCGGCGATGGCCGGGGCGCGGCGCAGCGGCCGCACCGCCAGCACATCGATGCCGACGCCGACCAGCGCGGTCACCCCGACCACCACGATCAGCGCGAACCACAGCGGCAGCCCGTGCTGGGCGATCAGCCACCAGCCCAGCACCGAACCGAACGCGAAGATCGCGCCGTGCGCGAAATTGATGACATTGCTGACCCCGAAGATCAGGGTGATGCCCACGGCAATGAGCGCGTACGCATTGCCGTGCACCAGACCCGCGATGAGCGTGTCGAACATCTACTTGTTACCGGTCGGCACGAAAGAGCCGTTCTTCAACAGCAATTCGATCGGCTTCACACCGCTCGGCCGACGCGTCTGCTGATCGAAGGCGAACGAATTGCCCAGCCCGATACCGTCGAAATCCTTGACCTCGCGCAAGCCCTTCAGAATGCCCTCGCGAGTGGCCCCGCCGTGCTTGGCGGCCTTCACCAGCACATTGATGGCGTCGTAGGCGTACACGTTGAAGTCGCCCGGATCAGTATTGAACTTGGCCTTGAACTTGGTGACGAAGTCCTGCACCTTCGGGCTGGTATCGGTCGGCGCGAAAATGCCGTTCACGATATCGCCCTCGGCCGCGGTCCCGGCCAGCTGAATGAACTGCGGGGTGTTCTGGCCGCCGAAGAACTGGCCCTTGTACCCGACATCACGCAGCTGCTTGACGATCAGCGCGCCGTCCGGGCCGTAACCCAGGTGCACGAACGCGTCCGGATTGGCATCGCGGCCCTTGATCAGCACGGGACGGAAGTCCTGCGAGTCCGGCAGAATCGACGAGGAGTAGGCGATCTCGATGCCCTTGTCCTTCGCGGACTGCTGGAAGAACTGGAAAGCCTGCTTACCCCAATCGGTTTCGAGGTAGACCACGGAAACCTTCTTGGCCTTGGCCTGCACCCACTGCGCATTGCGCTCCTGGAACACATCCAGGGTGATGGATGGGCTCCACGAATAGTCGCCGCCCTTGGTGAAATCCACCGAGGAATTGGTGAAGCCGTACTGCACCAGCTTGCCGCGGTTGTACACCGGCGACGCCGCGATCGAAGCGGGCGAGGAGAAGTCGCCCAATTCCGCGATGATGGAATTGTCGCCGACGAACTTGGTGGCGATCGGCACCGTCTGCTTCGGGTCGGACTGCGAATCCTCCCACTTCAGCGCGACTTTCTTACCGTTGATGCCGCCCGCCGCGTTGACCTGCTCCAGCGCCAGATCGAAACCCTGCTGCCACAGCCGCCCGTACTCCGCCGAAGCGCCCGTCTTCGGTCCCGAGACACCGAAATACACGGTGTCCCCGCCGCTGTCGGATGACGAACCGCCGCAGGCCGACACCAGCGCCGCCACCATGGCCGCGGACGCGACCCCAGCCAAAACCCGAAGCCGGCGCGACCCGGACCACTGCTTGCTCATCTGATTCCTCTGCACTCCACCGACTCCCCAGCCGGAGTATGGGAGCGCAAACGTATCGATCCGCGCGCGGCGCGAACACCGTTCGAATCAGCGTGACGGCAAAAGTAGGATGAATAGCCCAGAGTTGTTGGGATTCAGCGGATTAGATGAGACCGCAACCACGCCGGGAACTCGGTGAGATCGGACAGCACCACATCCGCGCCCTCCGCCGACAGCTCCTCGGCCGCATACGGTCCCGTGGTGACCGCCACCGAGAACGCGTCCGCGACCTTGGCCGCGCGCACATCACCCAGATGATCACCGACATAGATGGACGCGCCGTGCTCGCGCAACACCGCCCCCTTCTCCTCCGCCCACGCCCCGCCCACGAGGTCGTCCACCTCGAGCCCGAGATGATCGAGATGCAATTGCGCGTGCGGGCCGTTCTTGGCGGTGATCACCAGCACCTTGCCGCCCGCGGCGTGCACGGCGGCCAGCGAATCCCGCACACCCGGCAGGTCATCGCTCGGCGCGATCGCCAATCCCGGATACAGCCTGCGGTACAGCGCCACCACATCCGGCACCCGCGCCTCGGGGAACCATTCGGCGGCCTCCACCGCCAGCGGCGGACCCAATCGCGACACCACCAGTTCGGAATCGATCGGCACCCCGGTCTCGGCGGCCACCGCATCCCATACCGCGGCGATACCGGGCCGGGAATCGATCAGCGTCATATCCAGGTCGAACCCGACAACAAGTCCGTTCGGGCCGTCGGCCACGTGATCAAAAGCCACCACCCGACCATACGGCCAGGTCGGCAAGGCCCCGAACCCAGCCGGGCCGGGCGGGCACCGCGTCCTCGAAAGATCCGGAAAACCGGTTGCCCGCCGAACTAGGCTCGACGCCATGGCAAGCGAACACGGACCCCTGTTCTGCTCCGTCGAACTCGGCGCGCGCATCGAGCGGGTCGAGACGGAATTGATCGCCACGGGCAGCGCGGCGGCGAACGCCCGGCTCGGCGGCGAAGCGGGCTTCGTCATCCCGATCGGCGGCGGGGTCGCCTCCTTCGCCGATATGGGCTCACCGCTCAATAAGGTCGCCGGTCTCGGCTTCGCGGGCGTGCCTGACGCGGACGAATTCGATGCGGTGGAAAAGCAATTCGCCGTCCGCGACACCCCCGTACAGGTCGAACTGGCGCACCTGGGCGATCCGGGTATCGCCGAACTGCTCACCGGGCGCGGCTACCGGCTCATCTCCTTCGAGAACGTGCTCGGCATCGACCTGACCGATGCGCCGGAACCGGTAACCCCCGCGGGCATCGAGGTAAGGGCCAGCGGCACAGGGGAATTCGATATCTGGCTCGATATCATCGCCGACGGTTTCGCCCATCCGGATACCCAGGGCGTCGCCTCGCATGAGGAGTTCCCGCGCGAGATCATCGCCGACGCCATGCGCGATCTGACCGCCGCCGCCGGAGTGCAACGCTACGTGGCGGTGCACGAGGATGCCATCGCGGGCGGCGCGAGCATGCGCATGTCCCAGGGAGTGGCCCAATTGACCGGTGCGGCAACACTTCCCGCGCACCGCAGGCACGGTATCCAATCCGCGCTGCTGTCCGCCCGGCTCACCGAGGCCGCTGCGGCGGGCTGCGATATCGCCGTCATCACCACCCAGCCCGGATCCAAATCGCAGCAGAACGCCCAGCGGCGCGGCTTCTCCCTGCTCTACACCCGGGCCATCCTGGTGAAGTAGGTCAGTCCGGAATCCGGTGTGCGGCAATGGGTCGCAGCTGATCGCGGAGTCCTTCGCCGGAATCACCGAAGATCTGCTGATCGGTGTCGACTGCGGTCTGGATGCCCTTGCGGGCCAATTCCCTTCCCTCCGCAGTGATTTCGATGCGCAGCACGCGCGCGTCGGCCGGATCGGTGCGGCGGATCAGCAGGCCGCGCTCCTCCAGTACGCGAATCACCTTGGACCCCATCATGCGATCCGCGCCGGACATATCGGCGACCTGCTGCTGGGTCGGCAATTCCCCCTCGCGGCCCAGCCAGCCCGCCGACGCCAGCAGATTGAACTGCGTCGGCGTCAGCCCGAGCGGCCGCAGATTCCGCTCCAGCGTCGCCCGCCACTCCAGGGCCGCGTGATGCAGCCAGAAACCCGGACTCATCAGCGGACCCCGGGGCACCCCGCGAGATCCGCCCGAACCAGCCTCACTCACGCCGCAGCGCCTCCTTCTCCAGGGCCTCGAATGTGCGCGGCATATCCGCGCGCATCCCCTTCTCCCACACCAGTCTGAACAGTGGACCGAACGGCCCGTGCACCTCCACCCGCTCGGCCACCCGCACCGTGCCGTCACCGAGCGCCTCGTAGGTGCGGTGACCGCGCAGCTTTCCGAACGGAATACCCGCCTGGCTGGTCCACGAACTTCCGGCGCGCACATCGGTGATGGTGAACGGCCCGGCGGGCGCGCCCTTGGGCTTCACCCATCCCTTCGTCCCCGCCGCGAAGGGGCCGTCGATGCGCGATTTCTCCTCGTGCGGATCCCACTCCGACCAGCGCGCGACATCGGTCGCGACCGCCCAGATCCGGTCGATATCGCCCGTGATCACGGCTTCTTCGGTGAACGAGTACATCATGGCTGCCCCCTCGAGGCGTTATCTGTTGTTGCGACAACAGTAACCGTAGTCGCGACAACAATCAATCCTTCAGCGCGAATATCCGAGACAAAAGGAGTGGCCGGTCCGCTGCTGCGGACCGGCCACCCATCAACTACCGAGCCGGTGCCCGGTCGTAGCCGAGCGGGCGGCTGGTGAACGTGCCCCGGCCCTGGGTGCGGCTGCGCAATCGAGTCGCATAACCGAACACCTCGGCCAGTGGCGCGGTCGCCGTCACCACCACGGTCGAACCCCGCGTGACCGAGTCCAGGACTCGGCCGCGCCGGGCCGCGATATCACCCAGCACCGCACCGACCGATTCCTCCGGCGCGGTGACCGTCAGCTCCACGAGTGGCTCCAGCAGCGCCATATCACTGGCACGCAAGGCATCTCGCAGCGCGGCCCGGCCGCCGAGGCGGAAGGAACGCTCCGAGGAGTCGACCGGATGTGTCGAGCCGTCGGTGAGGGTGACCCGCACACCGAGCACCTGATGCCCACCCAGCGGACCGTCGGACAGCGCATCACGGCACCCCGCCTCCACGGCCCGCACGTACTCCGCGGGCACGCGACCGCCGACCACCGTCGATCGGAACTCGAAACCGCCTGCGGAATCGACCTTCTCGGCATCGACGTGAATGGGTTCCACATCGATCACCAGATCCGCGAACTGGCCCTGACCGCCGTTCTGCTTGGCATACCGGTAGCGGAACCCGGACACCCCGCGCAGCACGGTCTCCCGATAGGCCACCTGCGGACGACCGACCGCCACCTCGATACCGCGATCGCGGCGGATCTTCTCCACCGCCACCTCGAGATGCAGTTCGCCGACACCGGACAGCAGGGTCTGGCCCGACTCCGGATCGGTGCGCACCACCAGGGAGGGATCCTCCTCGGCCATGCGCGCCAAAGCCGTTGCCAGTCTTTCGGTTTCGGCATTGGTGCACGCCTCCACCGCCACCGACACCACCGGCTCGGTGATCGTCGGCGGCTCCAGCAGCACGGTGGCGTCCGGTGCACACAGCGTCGCCCCGGCCCGCGCCTGCTTCGGCCCGATCACCGCGACGATCTGCCCGGCCACCGCTTCCGCCAGTTCCTCGTGCCGATCCGCCTGCACCAGTAGAATGCGGCCGATCCGCTCGATCCGCCCGGTACCGGCATCCCGCACCTGCATGCCCTTGCGCAGCGTGCCCGCGTACACGCGCACGAACGTGAGCCGCCCGGTCCCGGTCGCCTGCACCTTGAACACCAGTGCCGCAAGCGGTTCCGCCGGATCCGCCGCCAACTCGAAACCGTCCCCGCGCACCGGAGGCCGATCCAGCGGAGAAGGCAGATAGTCGACGACGGCGTCCAGCAGCGGTTCCACCCCGATATCCCGGTACGCCGCACCGCACAGCACCGCGACCAACGCACCGGTCAGGGTGAGCTCGCGCAGCGCCCGCACCAGGGTGGCGTCCGACAGCCCGGAATGCGCGTAGAACTCCTCCAGCGCGCCCGAATGCTGTTCGGCCACAGCTTCTTCCAGCGCGAACCGGGCCTTGCGCGCGGCCTCGGCCAACTCGTCCGGAATCGGCCCGGCAACCACGGCGCGTTCGGGCCAGGTCAGCGCCCGCATGCGCACCAGATCCACCACACCGGTGAATCCGTCCTCGGCGCCGATCGGCAATTGCACCGGCAGCGCCAGCGGATGCAGGCGATCGCGAATCGAATCGACGGCCGCGGTGAAATCGGCCCCGACCCGATCCATCTTGTTCACGAACGCGATTCGCGGTACGCCGTACCGGTCCGCCCGCCGCCATACGGATTCGCTCTGCGGTTCGACACCGGCGACGGCGTCGAAAACCGCTACCGCACCGTCGAGTACGCGCAGCGACCGCTCGACCTCATCCGAGAAGTCCACGTGCCCGGGCGTATCGATCACCGTGAACCGGTGATCATTCCATTCACACGCCACAGCCGCGGCGAAAATGGTGATGCCGCGCTCGCGCTCCTGCGGATCGAAATCGGTGACGGTGGTGCCGTCGTGCACCTCACCGGTCTTATGCGTCATGCCGGTGAGGAAGAGCATCCGCTCGGTGACGGTCGTCTTGCCCGCATCCACGTGCGCGAGAATGCCGAGATTGCGGACACGATCGAGAGATTGTCGGAAAACATTGGTACGCACGGTCTTTGGTCCTTCGTGCTGGTTCTGTGAACAGAGCAGCGCGATTCCCGTGACGACGAGAACTACATCTGGGGTCGCCCGGGTAACTCAGTACCGGCCGCGCAGCCGGCACCGAGCCGGCGAGGACACCAGGATCACCTCGAAGCGAGGGCGGGCAGCGACGGTGCGCGTGACACGCATATCCGGCTCCCTTCCTGGCTCGCACCCGTGCGGTGCGAAAAACGTTGAGCGGTGAGGAAAGCGGAGACACTGGAATCTGTAAGAAGTTAGAAGGAAGCACCTCCATGGCCTCACCGCGTGCAACCGTAGCAGTCAGGCGGGGATCAAGTCACCGAGATTTTCCGGCGTGATGACCCGTGAACCGGCGGGCAACCCTTCGGGCCGGGTCAGTCCGATGAAGGTCACCGGCTCGGCAATGGGGCCACCGTCCCACAGCGCCGACTCGGAACCGGCCGACATGAGGCCGAGCAGATACCCGACATGCAGGTACTCCCGCTCGACCACCGCGCGCGCCAGCGCCGACGCGGTCACGTGGTTGGACTCCACCCGATTGAAATCCGGTGCGCCGGACAGATGCAGATGCAGCCACTTCGCCCGCCAGCCGGTGCCGTATCCGGTGCGAAAGAACACCAGCGGCAACGCGATTCGGCCCGCGCCGCGCAACTCCGACTTCGCGCGCACCGTCTTCGGCTCGAACGGCTGACCACGCTGATAGGCATCGCGCGACATATAGCCGAAGAAGGACTCCAGCACCTCGTCGAAGCCCTCACCGGAGTACACATTCACCTGCGGCAGCACCATCTGCGCGGGCACACCGTCGAGCCGGAGATCGATGAACTCCGACGCACCGTCCGGAGCGGCGGTGATATCGCCGGAATGCACCCCGCCCACCGTCGTGAGATTGGTGTACGACAGCCAGCCGCAGGCCTTGAACGTGTTGTCCAGCATGACCGCGGACAGGTCGAAATCGGTCCGCTCCGCCCGCTCCTTCCAATACACGAAGAAGCGCAGCAGCTCACCCGTCACCGGCGCGATGGAACCGCGCGGCAACACACCGAAGCCGCCACCGATCCCCTTGCCGCTCAACGGCAGCGCGACCTCGAGGATGTCCGGATCCACCACCAGGCGCAGCCCCACCGGCAGCCGCCGGGTGATCTCGGCATCGATCAACTGCCCGACCAGATCCAGCAGTTCCGCGTCGATCGGATACCGCGTATCGGGAATCGACAGGCCGCGACCCGATCGATTCGCGAACAGTCGCCGCGCCCCGGAACCTCGATTGTTCAGATGCTCACGCACGGACAACAGCACTCGACCCGACACCGACTCGATGGACGACTCCAGCGCCAGCAAAACCGCCTCCCGCTCGGCATCACCGAACGCAGTGCGCAGCAGATGATCCACGGAACGGAACAGCATGCCGGGAGCCGACCGCAGTACCGACGCGGCACCCGCCACATCACCGGCAGCCAACAGCCGCTCGACTCGGGAGGCGAACGAAGGCGCTCGCAACTCACCCCGCGCCACCGCGAAAACCTTTGCCGCGGAGCCATACCGCGCATACTCGTGCGGATGCAGTCGCTCGCCGAGGCGCTTCCACGGTTCGCGGTACACGCCCACATCACCGAGCTTGGCCGGATTCTCATCGACCACCGCGTCCAGCGCCCCCAGCAGCGCTCGCCGCACGGGTCGGCGGAAACTCCGGAATCGGGTGGGCTCGCGCAGCGACACATCACCCTCGGACAGCAGGCAGGCCAGCCGCAGCACATCGGTCACCGTGTCCACCAGCAATTCCGCACCGGCGGCCAGACGCACCTCATTGAGGACCGCGCGATGCTCACGCACCGGAATGACCGTCGGCTGCGGGCCCGTCGCACAGTGCAGTGCGAGCTCGCGCAGTACCGCGACATCCTCTTCACTCAACGGCGTCACACTGCCCGCCATGGACAGATAGAGCGCCGAAACCTCCTCGGCCGGAGCGGCTCCCGCGTGCAGCACGGTCATCCGGTCCCCGGCGCTCGCGATCAGCTCATCGTGCGCGGCCACCATCTCCGCGTACTCATGCTGATACGACCCGTACGCCGGCAGCGCCAGCAGATTCACCGGGCGGATGAGCACGTCGCCGACATCGAGAATCCCGCGCAGGCAATCGGTCCAGAACTCGAGCGTGCCGGGGACGTTCTTCGGGAAATCCCGGAAGTAGACATTGTGCTCGACATGCGCACCGACCATCCGGCGCACGATGGGCAGCACCCGCACCGCGGTATCGATGACGGTACCGGCCGCCAGCCCCGAGAGTCGCGCGAACAACTCACCGGAAAGCTTGAACCCCAACGACATCAGGACCGCATCGAATTGCCTCGTCGCCCGCGCCCCATTGCCCGCAGGTCCCTCGACCGCGGGCAGACGGAAGGTGCGACGAATGATCAGCTCTTCGAGATCCCCACTCATTCAAGGATCTTCGCAGCATGCCGCAGGATCAGCGACCCAATAAAAGGTCCTGAAACGACGAAACCCCCTGACCGAAGTCAGGGGGTTTCGCGAATGATGTTCCGGCGGTGTCCTACTCTCCCACACCCTGTCGAGTGCAGTACCATCGGCGCAGGTGGCCTTAGCTTCCGGGTTCGGAATGGGAC
>NZ_JBHJVY010000003.1:1877363-1918633 GCF_042266325.1 Nocardia sp. NPDC056100 | reverse complement strand
CCCGAAGGGCCTTACCGCTCGACTTGCATGTGTTAAGCACGCCGCCAGCGTTCGTCCTGAGCCAGGATCAAACTCTCCGTTGAAGACTCTCAATCAGCCCTTGCGGGCTAATCGGAAGAATTAACCAGAGTCCGAAAACCTTGGCAAAATCAAACGCCAGCAAAAGTATTTGCTGACTAAATGTCCGAACCAATCCACACGGGGGTGTGGAAGGCCGGAACCAATAAATTATTGGCACTGACATTCATCGACACACTATTGAGTTCTCAAAGAACACACGCACGCAGAATCTCACGGGCTCTTTGTCCCGGTTGATCTCTGCGGCTGCTTTCAAAGCTTAGCCCGATCCGCGCAGCAGAACCAAATCCGCTGTTCGGAGGAGCCAATGTGATCAGTCAGGCGCTCGCCGTCCAACCTCGTTTCCCTGACCTCTCGGTCCGGGTTGGTGTCCGTGTCGCTCTGACTCGAATAAAGTTACGTGTTGGTCATTCGCATGTCAAATCGGCTGTTCAGGAGGGGTTTTCGCGAACCCTTCCCGTCACCGGCCGTTCATTCGGCGGTGCCGACCCGCTCGATCTCGGCTCCGAGGGACCGCAGGTTCTCCACGAAATCCGGGTAGCCCCTGTCGATGTGGAAGACATCGTGGACTTCGGTGACGCCGTCCGCGACCAGACCCGCGAGCACCAGGCCCGCGCCGGCGCGAATGTCCGAAGACCAGACCGGAGCGCTCGACAACCGCGGAATCCCGCGCACCACAGCGTGATGACCGTCGGTACGGGCATCGGCACCAAGGCGAATCATCTCCTCCACGAAGCGGAAACGCGCTTCGAAGATGTTCTCGGTGATCATCGAGGTGCCGTCCGCGATGGCGGCCAGGCCGATGGCCATCGGCTGCAGATCGGTCGGGAAGCCCGGGAACGGCAGCGTCGAGAAGTTCACCGCGCGCGGACGATCCGACTGCACGACGCGGAAACCGTCCGGCTCGAACGAGATTCGCGCACCCGCGGAGCGCAGCTTGTCCAGCACGAGGGACAGATGCTTGGGATTGATCCCCGTCACCCGCACATCGCCCTGCGTCATCGCCGCGGCGATACCCCAGGTGGCGGCGACGATGCGGTCACCGATCACGCGGTGGGTGGTCGGGGACAGCTTGTCCACGCCCTCGATGGTCAATACCGAGGTGCCCGCACCCGCGACCCGAGCTCCCATGCGCGCCAGCATGTTGCACAGGTCCACGATCTCGGGTTCGCGCGCGGCATTGTCGATGACCGTCTCCCCCTCGGCGAGCACCGCCGCCATGAGGATGTTCTCGGTCGCGCCGACGGACGGGAAGTCCAGGCGAATCCGCGCACCCTGCAATTCGTCGGCGCGCGCCACCAGGCAGCCGTGTTCGATCTCGCTGGTCGCGCCGAGTAGGCGTAGACCCTGCTGATGCATATCGAGCGGGCGCGAACCGATGGCGTCACCGCCGGGCAGCGCGACCACCGCGCGCTTACAGCGCGCCATCAGCGGACCCAGTACGCACACCGAGGCGCGGAACTGGGTCACGGCGGGAAAGTCCGCGTGGTACTTGGGTTCCGGCGGGGTCACGATGGTGACCGTCCCGCCGTCGACCGTGACATCACAGCCGAGACCGCGCAGCACGTCCGCCATCAGCGGGACATCCAGGATGTCCGGGCAGTTCGTGATGGTGGTCGTACCCTCGGCCAGCAGCGCGGCGGCCATCAGCTTGAGGACGCTGTTCTTCGCGCCGCCTACCGCGACCTCACCGACGAGCCTGCTGCCCCCGGTCACCAGAAACCGTTCACTCACGACGGTCAGCCTAGTGGTCCTGTCCCTCCCCCGTGGCCTCTCCGCCCGGCCGCCAGAGGATGTCGCCTTCGGGGTTGGCCACGCGACCGAGAATGAACAGCAGGTCGGACAGTCGGTTCAGGTATTTCGCGGGCAGCACGCTGGTGTCATCCGGATGCGCGTCGACCGCGGCCCAGGCGGAACGCTCGGCGCGTCGCGCAACCGTGCGCGCCACGTGCAACAGCGCGGCGAGCGGCGTGCCGCCGGGCAGAATGAACGAATTCAGTGCTGCCAGAGGCTCATTGAACTCATCGCACCACTTCTCCAAGCGGTCGATGTATGGCTGCGTGATGCGCAGCGGCGGATATTTGGGATCTTCGACAACGGGGGTGGACAGATCCGCGCCCGCGTCGAACAGATCGTTCTGGATGGCGAGCAGCACCCGGCGGATGCGCTCATCGGGATTCCCGAGCGCGATGGCGACGCCGAGCGCGGCATTGGCCTCGTCACAGTCGGCGTAGGCGATGAGCCGGGGATCGGTCTTGGCCACCCGCGAGAAATCGCTGAGCCCGGTGGTCCCGTCGTCTCCGGTCCGGGTATAGATCCGCGTCAGATGCACACTCACGCGTTCACACTATTACCGCCGGCGGCGAATGCGCTCCGACGGGCGGGACTCCACCCAGGACAGGAAGGCCGCGAGCGCGCCGCGATCCAAAGCCAGCTCGTAGCTACCGCTCTCGTCGGAGACCTCGACGATGGCCTCGTCGTTCATGATGTCGAACTCGTCACCCTCGGGAGCCCGGCGACCGGTGCCGACCTCGATGCCCAGGCGGCGAATCGTGGAGTCCGGGCCCAGTTTGAGGCTGGAGAGCTTGTAGAAGACAAGCGTGTCCTCGCCGTAGCGGATCAATCCGTGCCGCCAGCCGCCGCCGTGACCGCGCGCCGGGAGCACCCGCAGCAGCGCTGCGGTTCCGCCGCGACGCAGCATGATCAGGCGATATGTGGAAGCCAGGGCCAATCCGACAAGCAACAGCACCAGAATGATCAGAACCACCATCCCGGTCCGCAATGTTGCTCCGTCCCTTCACATCAGCCTCGGCTGTCGATTCACACACCCGCCATCGGCGGGACCCCGTGTTCGGTCGATAGTAGCGACCGTGTGAACACGAGGTTCCACCATCCACCGAATGTGACGTATGCCCTGTTCAGCTCACCTATCGATCAACCCATGCTGAAGGGCTCGCCCCACAGCGCCAGGTTGCCGATGAAGGTGGTGGTGTCGATCTCGGCGAGCAGGAAGGAACGGGCTTGGGCATACCCGCCGCAACCGTTCACCGCGAAGGTCTCGTCGACCCAGGAGACGCTGGCGTGCGGACCCGGGACCTTGTTGTAGCGCTTATGCGATTCCTGGCCGTAGTCGTCGGGCTTCTCCAGATCCAGCAGCAATTGCGCCACCGCCTGGCCCGGAGCGACCGTGATCCCGCCGCCGAGCGCTTCCGAGGGCTGGAGGTTGGTCAGCCCACCCGACCCCAATGTGGCGGATTCGCTGGCATTCTCGCTCGGCGAGAACTGACTGATGTCCACCTGGCAGCCGACGACGTAACCGGGCGAGATCTTGATGGTGGCCTCGGAGGCGCTCGGCCCGACCAGATCGATGCTGCCGCGGCCGCTGACCCACACATTGCGATGCACCGGCGTATCACCCATGGACGGATTGATCTTGGCCGATTCATTGTCGATGCGGAGCGTGACGACGGTGCCGTCCGCCAGTGTCCGCGAGATCACCCCGCCGGGCAGCGGAATGAAGGTGTCGGCCGCCGCCGTGCCCGGCGCGTGCAGCCCGAACAGCACCGCCGCGGCCAGCGCGACCCCGAAAAGCTTGCCGCTCAATGGATTTCGATTCGAGCCGAACATGCGATCCTTTCGCGTCGGAGTGCGAGACGTCAGCCGAGGCTGAACGGCTGGCCGTAGAGGGTGACCTTGGCGTAGTCCACGCCGATGATCTCGACGACCGAGAACTGGCGCGCCTGGGCGTATCCCGCGCAGCCCTGCACCTCCATCGGCAGATCCTGATACTGAATCTGATAACTACCGCTCTTGATCAATTCGATGTTGTTGATCGCCAGCCACACCACCTGTCCGGGTGACAGCGGAAAACTGAATCCGGCGGCGAGCGTCGGGGTGGTGCTGATCGTCACCGCCGCATTCGCGCTCAGCGCACCGAGCGAAACCTGACAGCCGACCACATATCCCACAGTCAGGTTGGAGGAACCGTGTGTACCGGAATTATTCGTACCCGGAAAATTCCTGGGGCCGTTATTGGGGCCCACCTCACCGTCGGGCGTCTCCACATCGGCGATCACATTGCCGCTCACCCACGAGGTGCGGCCCGCGCCGTTGGACGCCAGCGACGGCGAAATGACCGCTCGCTCACCGACACTCGTGATTTTCACGCCCGGTCCCTCGATATGCCCGTTGGGCAGCGGGACGATGACGTCCGCGTTCGCCGCCCCCGGTGAAAAGAAACCGATGCCTACCGCGACAGCCATTGCCGCGATGGTCCACCTGCTGATTCGAAGCCCGTTCATTCACCCCTCGCTCATCGAGGCGCGGCCACACCCGCTCATACCCGGGCGAGACCGCGCTGCGCCAACTCATTTGAGGTAAAGCTGAAAGTGCTGAAATAGCCGAGGCATTGCGGAATGGGTCAGATCACCTCCGCGGCCGGTGCTGAGTGTAAACGAAAAGAGCGGCGGCCCTGGGATATTTCCCAGAGCCGCCGCTCTTTTGCCGAATGGAAACTCGGATCAGCCCTGTGCGGCCTTCTCCAGCGCGCGCAGGCGGCCCTGGGCCTTGGCCTGCGCATCCGCGCTCGCATCGGCGTCGGCGAGCACGGCCTTGGCGGCCGCCTCGTCGATATCGCCTGCGAAATCAGCGGATTCGGCGAGGACGCGCACCGAAGTGGCGGTCACCGAGAAGAATCCGCCGTGCACGGCCGCGACGATGCGCTCATCGCTGTCGGACACGATGGTCACCGTGCCGGCTTCGACCAGCTGACCGAGCAGCGGTTCGTGGCCGGCCAGGATGCCGATCTCGCCCTCCGTGGTCTGGGCGGAGACGAACTTCGCCCGCCCCGACCACAGCAGTCGCTCTACGGCGACCAGATCAACTGACATATCCGCCATGGTGGACTACTTCCCGGCGATCTTCTTCGCGGCCGCCTCGACGTCGTCCAGGCCACCGCAGGAGTTGAACGCCTGCTCGGGCAGGTGATCGAACTCGCCCTTGCAGACGCGATCGAAGTCGTCGATCGTCTGCTCCAGCGGAACGACGGAACCTTCCTGGCCGGTGAACTTCTCGGCGACGATGAAGTTCTGACCCAGGAACTTCTCCAGACGACGCGCACGGCCGACGAGGACCTTGTCGCCTTCGGAGAGCTCGTCCATACCGAGGATGGCGATGATGTCCTGCAGTTCCTTGTACTTCTGCAGGATCCGCTTGACCTCGTTGGCCACCTGGAAGTGACGGTCGCCGACGATCGAAGCCTCGAGGATACGAGAGGTCGAGGTCAGCGGGTCGACGGCCGGGTAGATGCCCTTCTGCGAGATCGGGCGGGAAAGCTCGGTCGTCGCGTCCAGGTGGGCGAAGGTGGTCGCCGGTGCCGGGTCGGTGTAGTCGTCGGCGGGGACGTAGATCGCCTGCATCGAGGTGATCGAGCGACCACGGGTCGAGGTGATCCGCTCCTGGAGCTGACCCATCTCGTCCGCCAGGGTGGGCTGGTAACCCACGGCCGAGGGCATACGACCCAGCAGGGTCGAGACCTCGGAGCCGGCCTGGGTGAACCGGAAGATGTTGTCGATGAAGAGCAACACGTCCTGGTTCTGCACATCGCGGAAGTACTCCGCCATGGTCAGGGCCGACAGGGCGACGCGCATACGCGTGCCCGGCGGCTCGTCCATCTGGCCGAAGACGAGGGCGGTGTCCTGAAGGACGCCCATCTCTTCCATTTCCAGGTGGAGGTCGGTGCCCTCACGGGTGCGCTCACCGACGCCCGCGAACACCGAGGTGCCGGAGAACTCGCGAGCGATACGGGTGATCATCTCCTGGATCAGAACGGTCTTGCCGACACCGGCGCCACCGAACAGACCGATCTTGCCACCCTTCACGTACGGGGTGAGGAGGTCGATGACCTTGACGCCCGTTTCCAGGATCTCGGTCTTACCCTCGAGCTGGTCGAAGGCGGGCGGCTGGCGGTGGATACCCCACTGCTCGCCGTCGCGGCCCAGGCCGGGGGTGTCCAGGCAGTCGCCCAGCGCGTTGAAGACGTGGCCCTTGACGACATCGCCGACCGGAACCGAGATCGGCTTACCGGTGTCGCGCACCTCGACCCCACGCACCAGACCGTCGGTCGGCTGCATGGAGATGGTGCGAACGATGTTGTCGCCCAGGTGCTGTGCGACCTCGAGGGTCAGGGTCTTCGCAACGGACGCGAGCGCGATGTCGACGTTCAGCGCGTTGTACAGCTCGGGGATGGAGCCGCGCGGGAACTCGACGTCCACGACGGGGCCGATGACACGGGAGACGCGGCCGGTGCCAGCGCCCACCCGGGTTTCTTTAGTGACAGCTGCGGTCATTGGTTCTCTTCCGTGTCTAGTCGCGGTCCGAGCTCGACGCCAGCGCGTTGGCGCCACCGACGATTTCCGTGATTTCCTGCGTGATTCCGGCCTGGCGCAGCGAATTCGCGGTACGGGTCAGTGAATTCACCAGATCCGTAGCGTTATCGGTGGCCGCCTTCATCGCGGTGCGGCGCGCAGCCGACTCCGATGCCGCCGCGTCGAGCAGCGACGAATAAATCCGAGTGTTGATGTACTTCGGCAGCAGCGCGCCCAGCAGGACGTCCGCATCCGGCTCGAACTCGTACTGAGCCGTGGGCTCGGAGTTCCCGTCGGAGAAGCTGTCCTCACCCAGATCGAAGTTCTCGTCGACGTAGCTCACCTGAATGGGAGCCAGGCGACGGACCTCGGGGACCTGCGACAGCATCGACACGAAACGCGTGTAGACGATGTGCAGCTCATCGACGCCGGTCATGGTGCCTTCGCCGTTGGGTGCGGCCACTTCGCCGTCGGCGCCCGCCATGAACGCCTCGACCAGGTGGTTGCACGCCGCGGAGGCGTCCACATAGTTCGGCGACTGCGAGAAGCCGGTCCACGCGCCGTTCACATCACGCTTACGGAAGGTGTAGAACGTCAGGCCCTTGGCGCCCATGACGTACAGCACCGGCTCTTTGCCCTCGGACCGCAGCGTGGTCAGCAGCTCCTCGGTGCGCTTGAGCACGTTGGAGTTGTAGCCACCGCACATACCGCGGTCACTGGTGATCACCAGTACCGCGGCACGGCGCGCGTTCGGCCGCTCGGTGAGCAGCGGGTGGGTGAGATTCCCACTGGCGCTTGCCAATTCGGCAAGCACCTTGGTGATCTCCTCCGCGTACGGCTTGGCCGCCGCGACCCGGGCCTGCGCCTTGCTGATTCGCGAGGTCGCGATCAGCTCTTGCGCTTTGGTGATCTTCTTGATCGAGCTCACGGAACGAATTCGGGAGCGCAGTTCGCGCACGCTTGGCATTAGCGGTTCACACTCCCTTCATTCCTCGAGTCAGACAGTCGCATCAGCTTCGCCGTTCTTACTTCTCGACGTGCTTGCGAGTGACGGAAAGCGACTCGACCTCTTCGTGATCGAGCTTGCCGGCCTCGGCCTCGTTCACGACGCGGCTGCCGTCCGAAGCAAGGAAGCCCTGCTTGAACTTGTCGGTCGCGGTCTTGAACGAATCGGCGGTCTCACCCTCGAGCTTCTTCGCGCCGCCCTGCAGGGCGTCGAAGGAAGGCTGCACGGTGGCGTGCAGGTTCTCCAGCAGCTCGGAGTTGAAGCGGCGGACATCGCCGACCGGGACCGAGTCGTAGTAGCCGGCGTCGACCAGGAACAGCGAAACAACCTGATCCTCAACCGAAACCGGGGCGTACTGGTCCTGCTTGAGCAGCTCGACCCAGCGGGCGCCACGCTCCAGCTGCGCCAGCGAGGCGGCATCCAGATCGGAGGCGAACGCGGAGAAGGCTTCCAGCTCACGGTAGGAGGCGAGCTCCAGACGCAGCGAACCGGCGACCTGCTTCATGGCCTTGGTCTGCGCGGCGCCACCGACGCGGGATACCGAGATACCGACGTTGATGGCCGGGCGGACACCCTTGTTGAACAGGTCCGACTCCAGGAAGACCTGGCCGTCGGTGATGGAGATGACGTTGGTCGGGATGAACGCCGACACGTCGTTGGCCTTGGTCTCGATGATCGGCAGCGCGGTCATGGAACCGGCACCGAGCTCATCGGACAGCTTCGCGCAACGCTCCAGCAGACGGGAGTGCAGGTAGAACACGTCACCCGGGTACGCCTCGCGGCCCGGCGGGCGGCGCAGCAGCAGCGAGATGGCGCGGTACGCCTCGGCCTGCTTGGACAGGTCGTCGAACACGATCAGGACGTGCTTGCCCTGGTACATCCAGTGCTGGCCGATGGCCGAACCGGTGTACGGCGCAAGCCATTTGAAGCCGGCGGAGTCGGACGCGGGGGCCGCGACGATGGTGGTGTACTCCATCGCACCGTGGGCCTCCAGCGCGGCCTTGACGCCCGCGATGGTGGAACCCTTCTGGCCGATCGCGACGTAGATGCAGCGCACCTGCTTGGTCGGATCGCCGGTGGCCCAGTTGGCCTTCTGGTTGATGATCGCGTCGATGCAGACCGCGGTCTTACCGGTCTTGCGGTCACCGATGACGAGCTGACGCTGGCCGCGGCCGATGGCGGTCAGGGCGTCGATCGCGGTGATGCCGGTGGCCAGGGGCTCACCGACGGGCTGGCGCTCCAGCACGGTGGCGGCCTGCAGTTCGAGAACGCGACGCTCGTCGGACTCGATCTCGCCCAGGCCGTCGATGGGGGCGCCCAGCGGGTTCACCACGCGGCCCAGGAAGTTGTCGCCCACCGGGACCGAGAGCACGTCGCCGGTACGGCGGACCTGCTGGCCCTCCTCGATGGTGTCGAACTCACCCAGGACGACGGCACCGATTTCGGTGTCCTCCAGGTTCAGCGCGACGCCGAGCACGCCGCCGGGGAATTCCAGCAGCTCGTTCGCCATCGCGCCGGGGAGGCCGCTGATGTGGGCGATGCCGTCGCCGGTGTCGGTGACGACGCCCACTTCCTCGATGGAGGTTTCCGGGGTGTAGCTCTGCGTGTAGCTCTCGATCGCGCTACGGATCTCATCGGGGGAGATCGTCAGCTCCGCCATGTTCTTCCTGCTCTCGCTGTGGTCTCGAATGTCGGTGTGTTGGTGCGCTTTTCGCGTCTCTGCGGACTACCGGCCGAAGCCGGTGGTCTCACGCGAGAGACTGTCGCAAGCGCTGCAGTCGGCCGACGGCGCTGCCGTCGATCAGGTCGTCGCCCACGCGCACGACGACACCGGCCAGCAGGCTCGGGTCTTCCTGCACGTGCACCGTGACGGGCTTGTCGTAGATGCGCTGCAGCGAGGCCGCAAGGTGCTCACGCTGCTGCGTCGTCAGGGCCGACGCGGAGCGCACATGCGCCACGATCTGATCCCGGAGCGACGCGGCCAGGTCGGACAGGTGGTCGAAGGCCTCGCCGATATCGCCCTTCTTGCTGCGGGCGACCGCCTGCTGGACCAGTTCGAGGGTGATCTCCTCGACCTTGTCCGCGAGCAAGCGCTGCACCAGTTCACGCTTGGCCGCGAGCGGCTTGCCGTGATCGGTCAGCGCCTGCTCCAGCGCGGGGTTGTCTTCGACGATCCGGCCCAGCCGGAACAGCTCGTCCTCAACGGCGCCGAGACGGCCGCGGTCTTCCGCGGCACGCAACAGCGCTTCGTTGCCGAGCAGCACCAGGCTGTCGACCAGGTCGCGGGCGCGGGACCAGTCCTGCGCCACCGCGGTGGTCAGCACCGTCTGGGTGGCTCCACTGACCTTGCCGCCGAAGAGGCGTTCGGCCAGTTCGGCGCGGGCCGAGCTGGACACCGACTTATCCGCGAGCGCCACACGCAGCGAGCGCTGGTCGTCGAGGACGGCGACAACGGCGAACAGTTCGGAGCCCGTCGTGGCCGCGACGGTGTCGCTTCCGGTCAGAGCGGCCCGAAGAGCTTCCCGCGCACGGGAGCTCGCCTCACGGCTCGCTGCGTACATGCTTCCCACTTTCGGTTCGTTACCTTCCGACCCCGATGCCGGCGTTCGCATCCAGCTCCGCGAGGAACCGGTCGATCGACGCGGCCTGCTTGGCCTCGTCGGCCACCGACTGACCGATGATCTTCTCGGCCAGATCGACCGCGGTGCGGCCGAGCTCGGAACGCAGTTCGGTCACGATCTGCAGGCGCTGGGCTTCCAGCTGGGTGTGGCCCGAAGCCACGATGCGGTCGGCCTCGGCCTGCGCGTCGGCACGCAACTGCGCCAGGATGGTCTGGCCCTGAGTGCGCGCTTCCTCACGAATGCGCGCGGCCTCGAGGCGAGCCTCGGCCAGCTGCTCCTGGTACTGCTGCAGGGTGGCCTGGGCCTCGGCCTGCACGGCCTCCGCCTTGGCGATACCGCCCTCGATCTTCTCCGTGCGCTCGTCCAGCACCTTGGTCAGGCGCGGGACGACGTACTTGGCGAAGACAAAGGCGATAACGATGAAGACGATCGCGGACCAGACAATGTCATAGGTCTTCGGGACGAGGGGGTTGATATCCTCCTCGGCCGCGAGCAAATAAATGCTGTTCATCGTTGATTCCTAGTCTTATGCCGGAATCAGAAAATGAAGCCGGCGACGAGACCGATCAGCGCCAGGGCCTCGGTGAACGCGATACCCAGGAACATGGTGGTCCGGATGGTGCCCTGCAGCTCGGGCTGACGGGCGATGCCCTCGATGGCCTTACCGACCACGATGCCTACACCGATGCCGGGGCCGATCGCAGCGAGGCCGTAACCGATGGCGCCGAAGCCCTTGGACTTGGACTCGGCAACTTCAGCAGCCAGGTACGAGAGGGTGCTCATGTGTGTTCCATTCCCTTTCTGTCGCCCACCCGCCGGGCGGCGTGTAAGGCAGGTTTTGGTAGTGCGGTCGGTCAGTGAGAGTCGGCGTGCTGCGCCAGACCGATGTACACAGCGGTCAACAGTGCGAACACGTACGCCTGCAGGAAGACCACCAGGAGTTCGAAGAGTGTGAAGCCGAAGCCCGCGAGCAGCGAGAACGGCGAGAACACCTTCATCCAGGAGACGGCATCGAACAGGAAGAACTGGGTGGCGCTGAAGAACAGCACCAGCATGATGTGGCCGGCCAGCATATTCGCCAGAAGACGAACGGTGAGCGTGAACGGGCGGAGCACGAAGGTCGAGAGGAACTCGATCGGGATCAGCAGGATGTGCAGCGCGGGCGGCACATTCGGCACGACGATGCTCGAGCGCATGTATTTCAGGAAGCCGTACTTCTTGATGCCCACGTAGTTGAAGGTGACGTAGGCGACGACGGCCAGCACCAGCGGCATGCCGATGCGCGCATTGGATGAGATGTTCAGGCCCGGAATGACACCGGAGATGTTCAGGAACAGGACGGTGAAGAAGATCGACGCGATAAGCGGGAAGAACTTCTTACCGGATTCCTTGCCCAGGACCTCATCGCAGATCTGTTCCTTGACGAACACCAGACCGGATTCGGCGACATTCTGCAGACCGCGCGGAACCAGCTGCGGACGACGGAAAGCCGCGAGCATCACGATCACAAGAACGGCCGCCATGATGATGCGAATGAGCATCAAACGGTCGAGCTCGAAAGGCGTCCCCTCGAACAGCACTGCTGGAGGGAAGAAGTCGTTAAGCGACGGCGCGTGGAACTCGCCCGCCAAAATGGTGACGCTCAGCGTTCTCTCCCGTGGTCGGGCCGCAGGCAATGGTTTGCCTGCGGTTCGATCGGACATTGACGATCTGGTGGTCGACTCAGGTCGGCTCGAAGTTCGTCAGCAGCTGAGGGGCTTGCGCCCGGGCGTCTGTACGCGCGTCGGCGACATCGTCGACGGTGCAGAACCAAGACCCGAAGGGTCCGGTACGGCAGTAAGCATAACCTGCTCTCAGGCGGGTCTCAGGTGACCCCCCCTTGTGCTTCGGTCGGCTACAAGTAAAGAGTTTATCAAGTTATCTACGACAACGTGTAGGGGGTGGCATAAACAGCCGGTGAACTGCGCCGCGGTTACAGCTCTCGTTCGGTCTGAACCGTCGGAACCCGTTGCCGCAGAAGGCCATACGTCTCCGCGCCGAGCACGATCAGGAGCGCGCCGACCACGGTCAGGAACAGCGCGGTCGGGCTGTAGAAGTCGAATTTGCGAAGAATCGCGACGACGACGAGCGCCAGCACCAGCTTTCCGACCCAGCTGCCCAGGATCACGATGCCCTGCAAACCGGATTCGATCTTCGCGCTGAAGAGCACCGAGGCGGCGGTCGTCAGAATGAATCCGCCGCCGATGGCCGAACCGATCAGTGCGCCCCAGAGGCCGGGCACACCGGCGATGATCGACGACAGAATTGCCGAAACCACCACCAGCACAGCCAAACCCATCAGGCCGTAGCGCAGGGCCGCCCGCAGCGGGGCGTCGGGATCCGGGGTGGAAGGCGTGCTCACGTCAGCAAACTCTACCGGGCGGTCGCGTCCGGGCCGCGCGGTGGTTTGCGTCCCGCACGCGCGGTGAGCTCGCGCCAGGACGGCACCGAGGTCACGATCAGCGCGAATACCAGGCCCGCCGCGAACAGCAGCACCACCACGCGCCGATCCATCAATGACGTGCCGACCGCGCCGAAAGCGAGCACGCTCACCCACAAGTAGATCAACAGCACGACGCGGCGATGCGAATGCCCGATCTGCAGCAAACGGTGATGCAGATGCATTTTGTCGGGAGTGGAGAAACTCACACCCGCGCGAACTCGGCGCACGATCGCCAAAACAAGATCGAGTACCGGAATGAACATCACCGCGCCCACCAGCAACAGCGGCGACAACAGACCCACGATGTCGCGCGGGCCGTAACCCTGCAGCGGAATTCGGCCCGACGCACCCGTCGACACCGCGGCCAGCATCAATCCGATGAGCATGGAGCCGGTGTCGCCCATGAATATTCGGGCCGGTTGAAAATTGTGCGGCAGAAATCCCAGACAACCACCGGCAAGCGCGGCGGCCAGCAGCGCGGGCGGATAGGTATCGGTCGAACCGCCGACTTCGTAGAGCAGGCCGACGCTGAACACGAAAACCGCGACCGAGGCGATGAAACCCAGACCCGCGGCCAAACCGTCCAGACCGTCGACGAAATTCATGGCATTGATGAGCGTCACCGTGATGCCGACCGTCACCAGACCGCCCTGCAGCGGATCCAGCACCACGGTCTCATTGGTGAAGGGGTTGTAGATGGCCACCCAGGACAGGCCCATCACCGCCATCACCCCGGCCGCGGTCACCTGACCGACGAATTTGGTGAGCGCGTCCAAACCCCAGCGGTCGTCGATGATTCCGACCAGCACGATCAGCGTGCCCGCCGCGAGCACCGCCGGAATGTCCTTCGGATAGTCGAAGCCGCGGCGCAACGCGGGCAGCTGATGCGCGAACAGCACCGCGCCGATGACACCCAGATAGATGCCGAGCCCGCCCATGCGGGGAATCGGCTTCACATGGACATCGCGCTCACGCGGTACCGCCACGGCGCCGAAGGCAATGGCCCCCACCCGGATTCCGCCGGTGCAGAGAAAGGTCACCACCGACGCGACGAACAGCACCAGCAGCAGCTCCCGCAGCGGGACGACCGCGCCCTGGCTGAAAACGCCCTGACTCAACAGCATTTATCGGGCCGTCACCGCTCGCCTGGGGACAGCAGCTCCTCCGGCGACATGCCGAGGACCTCCGCCACCTTCTCGGTCGGGACGGCGCCCTCGCGCAGAATGCGCGGGGCATCGGACGTCAGATCCACGATGGTGGAGGCGATCGCGTGATCGGCGGGACCGCCGTCGAGGTACACCCCGACCAGATCGCCCAGCTGCGCCTTGGCCTCCGCGGCGGTCTTGGCGGGCGGCTGCCCGGAGACGTTCGCGCTCGACACCGCGAGCGGGCCGACCTCACGCAGCACCTCGAGCGCGACCGGATGCAACGGCATCCGCAGCATCACCGTGCCCCGGGTGTCCCCCAGGTCCCAGGCGAGCGAAGGAGCTTGCTGCACAACGAGACTCAGGCCACCGGGCCAGAACGCGCGAATGAGTTCGCGCGCCTGCGGGCGGACCGAGAACACCAAGCCGTCGATCGTGTTCCACGATCCGACGAGCACCGGCACCGGCATATCCCGGCCACGCCGCTTGGCGGCCAGCAGCGCGCTGACAGCCTGGCTGTCGAAGGCGTCGGCGGCCAGGCCGTAGAGGGTGTCGGTCGGAATCACTGCCAGCCGTCCCGATTTCAGCGCACTCCGGGCCGCGATCAAACCAGCGGCCCGCGAATCGGAATCGGCACAGTCGTAGACGGTACTCACGCGCAACATCTTGGCACGGATACCTCGAGAGTCCTTCGTCGCGGTGGGTCGCGGGCGGCGCGGACTCGAATTCCACGACCGCCCGGACGGAAAGTCCGCCGATGACGGTGCGCGCCGCCGCCTATTCGGCGGCGAACCGGGCGACCACGAAGCGGGGTTTGCCCGCGAGATCGGGGTGTTCGACGACCGCGGTGAACCCGGCGGCGGTGAGCAGCGCCGCCACTCCGGAACCGTTGGTGTCATCGTGTTCGATGGCCACCGCGCCACCGGGGCGCAGCAGCCGCGCGATATTCGGAACCATGGGGCGGATGACATCCAGGCCGTCGGGGCCGCCGAAGAGGGCGCGGTGTGGATCGTGGTCCGCGACTTCGGGATCCAGTTCGGCGGCCGCGGGGATATACGGCGGGTTGGACACGACGATGTCGACCGTGCCGGTGAGTTGGGTGAGCAGCTCCGGATCGGTGACATCGGCGGCGTGCAGATCGATGGGGGTGTCGCCCTCGTCCGCGAGTTGCAGGGCATTGCGGCGCGCCCAGGCGATGGCCTCGGAGTCGAGTTCCACCGCGTGCACCTGGACATCGGGGCGGGCATGCGCGATCGCCAGCGCGAGCGCACCCGAACCCGTGCAGAGATCCACCACGATCGGCTGGTGTTCGTGGCCGACCGCTTCCAATTGAGCCAGGGCCCAAGCGAAGAGCAACTCGGTCTCCGGACGGGGAATGAACACGCCCGGCCCCACCGCGAGATCGATCTCCCCCATCGCCGCCGTACCCGTAAGGTGTTGCAGCGGAACACGTTCGGCGCGACGGGCCACCAGTTTGCGGAATTCCTCCAACTGGTCGGCGGTGACCATCGGCACCAGGGCCAGGCGCATGCGGTCCACGCCCAGCACGTGCGCCGCGAGCAATTCCGCGTCCGTGCCGGGGCTGTGCACCCCGGCGGCCGCCAACACTTCCGCGGCCTCGCGGATCGCTGGGCGCAACGGCGCGCGGTTCATGATGTGCCGACCTCTCCGGTGGATGGTCCCGACGAGCGATTCATATTCCCACGAAAGCCGTTCCGACCGGCAGGATTCGGTTAGCTGACGATTTATTCGGCGGCGAGGCGGGCGGCGCGGTCGGCCTCGCCGAGGGCCTGGAAGAGGTCTTCCAGATTGCCGTCGAGCACCGAATCGAGGTTGTGCGCCTTGAAGCCGATGCGGTGATCGGCGATCCGGTTCTCGGGGAAGTTGTAGGTGCGGATGCGCTCGGAGCGGTCGACGGTGCGAATCTGCGAGGCGCGGCCCGCGGCGGCTTCCTGATCGGCCTGCTCCTCGGCCAGCGCCTGCAACCGGGCGGCGAGCACCTGCATGGCACGCATCTTGTTCTGCAGCTGTGAACGTTCGTTCTGGCAGGTCACGACGATGCCGGTGGGTAGGTGGGTGATGCGGACGGCCGAGTCGGTGGTGTTGACGCCCTGTCCGCCCTTACCGGAGGAGCGGTACACGTCGACGCGCAGATCCTTATCGTCGATCTGCACCTCCTCCACCTCATCGGGCTCGGGGTACACCAGGACACCGGCGGCCGAGGTGTGGATGCGGCCCTGCGATTCGGTGACGGGGACGCGCTGTACGCGGTGCACGCCGCCCTCGAATTTCAGCTTGGACCAGACACCGTCCAGGGACGGCTCCTTGGCCTTGATGGAGATGGTCGCCTCTTTGTAGCCACCCATATCGGTGATGTTGGCGTCGAGCACCTCGACCTTCCATCCGTGCCGTTCGGCGTACCGGATGTACATGCGCGCCAGATCGGAGGCGAAGAGCGCGGATTCCTCGCCGCCTTCGCCCGATTTCACTTCCAGCACAACGTCATCCGCGTCGTGCGGATCGCGCGGGGCGAGCAGATCGGTGAGCGTCTTCTCCAATTCCTCGACCTGCGCGCGCAATCCCGGGATTTCGGCGGCGAAGGAGGAATCGTCGGCGGCGAGTTCTTCGGCCGCCGCCAGATCGTCACGCGTGGTGGTGAGTTTGTTGTAGGCGGCCATGATCGGGCCGAGTTCGGCGAAGCGCTTGCCGACCCGGCGCGCCGCGCCCGGATTGTTGTGCAGGTCCGGATCGGCCAGCTGGGCTTCCAGCGCGCCGTATTCGGCCAGAATGTCGTCGATCGCGTTGGGGGCTGTCTTGTCAGCCATCGCGGTTGCTCCTCGGGTCGGTCGTGCTCACAGATAGTTTGCGGGTCTTTCCGCTGCTGTCCGCGGCCGACCCTGGAAACACCGCGACGCCCGCCCTGCTTTGTGCACAGGACGGGCGTCGTCAGAGTAGCTAGTTGGCTTCGCTGGCCTTCGTACGCTTGCCGTAGCGAGCCTCGAAGCGAGCCACGCGGCCACCGGTGTCCAGGATCTTCTGCTTGCCCGTGTAGAACGGGTGGCACTGGGAGCAAACTTCGACCGAGATCTGGCCGGACTCCTTGGTGCTCTTGGTCTGGAAGGTGTTGCCGCAGCCGCACACGACCGTCGTATCGACGTACGTGGGGTGAATTCCTGCCTTCATGGTGTCCTTTCGAATGGCGCCGGGTCGCCTCGCGAGGCGTGAACCGGAACCGACTAGGCATGGTTGCCAAACGGAAAGTATAGACAATGCCCGGGCCCGAAAAATTCCGGGCCGATCCGAGCGGGCAGTGAACCAACCGATGGGTCGGTTTCGTGTACCCCCAAGAAACTGTGGGCACGCGAGTTCGCGGTCCTCGAGCGAGGCTGAAGAACGAGTAGTTCGCTACTCGTGAATACGAACACTGATGTTCATAAAGTAATCGCAGGTGAAAGCCTCGCGACTACGGGAAGGGCAGCTGTGACCAGGAAGGATGCGGAGATCGCCGCAGGGGTGGTCCTGGCAGTGCTGACCCTGATCGTGATCGCGGGGTGGTGTGCCGTTCCGGACGAGTCCGGTCGCGCGGCGGGAAACCAGACCCTGGCCCCTACCCCGCCGCACGGGGACGGCACGCTCACCTACACGGCGGTCACGACGCCGGATTCGTCCGGCGTCGTGACCGCGACCATTCTCGCCGTCATGATCGCCGGAGCCGCGGTCATCGGAATGGCGTTCTACAGCCCGAGACCCGAACCGCGATACCTGCCGACCTATCTACCCGTGAAACGGCGACAGCCCCACCGAAGTGGGGCTGCCGCCGCATCGTTCCACATGGAATCGCCTGTGCGCGAAGCTTATTCGTCGATGGCGTTCGGCGCGGTCTTGGAGACCGTCATCAGGAATTCGGCATTGCTCTTGGTCTTCTTGAGTCGATCCACGAGCAGGTCGATGGCCTGATGCGAGTCCAGACCCGACAGCACGCGGCGCAGCTTGTGCAGCACCCCGGCCTCATCGGGTGACATCAACAGATCGTCGCGGCGGGTGCCGGACGGGTTGACGTCGACCGCGGGGAACACGCGGCGTTCGGCGATCTTGCGATCGAGCTTGAGCTCGGCGTTACCCGTGCCCTTGAACTCCTCGAAGATGACCGTGTCACCGGTGGAACCGGTCTCCACCATCGCGGTCGCGATAATGGTGAGCGAGCCGCCGTTCTCGATATTGCGGGCCGCGCCGAGGAACCGCTTAGGCGGGTACAGCGCGGTGGAATCCACACCACCGGAAAGGATTCGGCCCGACGCCGGGGACGAGTTGTTGTACGCGCGGCCCAATCGGGTGATCGAGTCGAGCAGCACCACGACGTCCTGACCCATCTCGACCAGACGCTTCGCACGCTCGATCGCGAGTTCCGCGACCGAGGTGTGATCGCCCGGCGGGCGGTCGAACGTGGAGGCGATGACCTCGCCGCGCACGGAGCGCTGCATATCGGTCACTTCCTCGGGACGCTCGTCCACCAGCACCACCATGAGGTAGCACTCGGGATTGTTGACGGCGATCGCGTTCGCGATGTCCTGCATGATCGTGGTCTTACCCGCCTTGGGCGGGGACACGATCAGCGCGCGCTGACCCTTACCGATCGGCATGATCAGATCGATGATGCGCGTGGTCAGCTTGTTCGGCTGGGTCTCCAGCCGCAGTCGCTGATTCGGGTACAGCGGGGTCAGCTTCTGGAATTCCGGCCGGCGCTTGGCACTTTCGATATCCGAGCCGTTGACCGTGTCCAGGCGCACCAGCGGATCGAACTTCTGCCGCTGATTGCTCTGATCGCCGTCACGCGGAGCGCGCACCGCGCCGGTGATGGCGTCACCGCGGCGCAGGCCGTTCTTGCGGACCAGGTTCATCGACACGTACACGTCGTTCGGACCGGCCAGGTAGCCGGAGGTGCGCACGAACGCGTAGTTGTCGAGCACGTCGAGAATGCCCGCGACCGGCTGCAGGACGTCGTCCTCGCGGATCTCGAGTTCGCGGCTCTCGCGGCTGTTGCCGACCTCGCCGGGCACGCCGTCGCGGTCACGCCCGCGGCGACGCTCACGGAAGCGACGACCCCGGCGACCGCGGCCGCCTTCCTCGTCGTCATCGGCGGCGGCACGATTGCGGTCGCGGTCGTTGTTGTTGCCGCCGCGCGCGGTGCCGTTCTGATTGCTGTTCTGGTTCTGGCCGCCGGACTGCTGATTGTTATTGCGCTCGCGGCGACGCTCACCACCCTCCTGCTCCGGCTTCTCAGCGGCAGGGGCGGATTCCGAGGCAGCGGCCTCGGCATTGGCATTTCCGCCGGCGGGACGCTGATCGCGACCCCGGCGCTGGCGACCGCGGCCACGCTGGCCGCCATCGCGGTTGTCGTCACCGCTCTCGGCGCGAGTGCCCTCGGCCTCTTCCCGCTTCGCCTCACGCGGCTCGGCGGTCTTCTCGGCGGAGTTGTACGTCGGAACCTCGGTCTTGACCCGGGTTTCCACGACCTTCGCGGGGGCGGTTTCGGCCTTCACGGCAGCGGTTTCGGCCTTCGCGGGAGCGGGCGCAGCCGACGCGGACTCCCCGCCGGTCGGCGCAGAATCGCTCTTGCCCTTGGCATTCCGCGTGGAGGTGGCCTTGCCACCGGTCTCCTTCGCGGCGCCGCCGGACTGATTCTCCTTGATGGCGGCGATGAGATCACCCTTACGCATCCCGGAGGTGCCTCGAATTCCGAGTTCCCCCGCAAGCGCACGCAACTGCGGCAACAACATTCCAGTCAGCCCCGATCGTGCGATGTCAGTGTGTTCGCTCATCTTCGAAATCTGTCCGGATTCACTTTCGCGATCCGAGGAGGTTGAATCACTTTCCACCCCGGGTGTCGCGAGCAGGTCCGTATCTGTCACGGAAATCCTTTCCTTCCCTCGACTGCCGTGTGCCTGTTCGAGGGTTCCTCCTGCAGTCCGGTCGTATGCCGGACTCGGATGCCGTATCGCGTGCTGCGCCGGATTGGTGGTTTTACCACCGCGTGGGCTTCGCCACCGAGTGAAAAGGTGGGAGAGATCATTCCAGTGAACTGGCTACCCCCAAGTTTCGAGCCTCAAGCCTCGAGCCTGAGCAAGGAGCCTCTGGAGCGATTTGCCCTGATGAAGCACCGGCGTCTGACGCGCACGATGTACGGACTCGCTCAGGATAGCTCCCGGCCTTTACATCGGCAAGGCAGGCGCGCTGTCAATCCACCGATACCCCACCGGCAATACCGGGTTCGAGAACTCGCAGTCCGTCGGCAATGGCGAGTTCGCGCAGTTCCGCAGGGAATTCGCTGGTCCCGAGGGCCAGAATGGTCGGTCCGGCACCGGAAACGGTGGCGGCGATGCCCGCGGCGCGCAGGCGTTCGATCCATTTCGTGGTGAGCGGCAGCGCGGACGCGCGGTAACCCTGGTGTAGCCGGTCCGCGGTGGCGGGGAGCAGCAGGTCAGGGCGTTGCGTCAAGGCTACGACAGCCAGCGCGGCACGGCTGGCATTGAAGGCCGCGTCGGCGTGCGGGACATTGTCCGGCAGCAGACCCCGGGTGTGCGCGGTCGAGGACCGCTCTTCGGGAATGAGCACGACCGGCCGCAGCGACGGATGCGGTTCCAGGCGCACCGCGCGGTAGGCGCGAACGTGGTGGTCCGCCAGGCCATTTGCGTCGGGACGGTCGGTTTCGGTCCAGGACACCACGATTCCGCCGAGCACACTGGCCGAGGAATTGTCCGGGTGGCCTTCGAATTCGGCCGCCAGCTGCACCATGACGTCCTGGTCATAGGCCAGTGCGGCATCGAATTTCGCGGCCAGACCGCGACCGGCGGCCAGCCCGCCGACCACCGCGGAGGCCGAGGAGCCCAGCCCCCGCGAATGCGGAATCACGTTGCGGCACAGCACGTCCAGGCCATCGGCCCAGACGCCCGCGGCCTGCAGGCCGCGTTCGATGGCGCGCACCACGAGATGTGAAGGGCCCCAGGGCACATCGTCCGCGCCCTCACCCTCGACCCGGATGTTCAAACCGGAATCGGTGGTGGTGACCACGATCTCGTCGTACACCCCCAGCGCGATGCCGAGGGTGTCGAAACCCGGCCCCAGATTGGCGCTGGACGCCGGAACCCGCACGGTGACGGTGATTCCGGCGGGCAGCGTCCTGGTCATCAATTGACCTTCGCGCGAATTCACTTTCAGGCCAGCTCGAGTGCGTGCGCCACGGCGACCGGATCGACCGCGATCGGCTTGACCTCGGGCATACCGGCCAGCGCGTTATCCGGATCCTTGAGACCGTTGCCGGTCACGGTGCAGACCACGGTCAGACCGGAATCGAGCCAGCCCTCCTGGCGCGCCGCGAGCAGACCGGCGACCGAAGCGGCCGACGCGGGCTCCACGAAAACACCCTCGGTGGCGGCGACCAGGCGGTACGCCTCCAGGATCTTCTCATCGGTGGCGGCCCGGAACGCGCCGCCGGACTCCTCTTTCGCGGCCATCGCGGCATTCCACGACGCCGGGGCGCCGATCCGGATGGCGGTGGCGATGGTCTCCGGATCGCTCACCGGCGCGCCGTTGACCAGCGGAGCCGCACCGGCGGCCTGTACGCCCAGCATGCGCGGGCGCGAGCTGGAGGTGCCGTCGGCGTAGTACTCGCCGTAACCCTTCCAGTACGCGGTGATGTTTCCGGCGTTGCCGACCGGAAGCACGTGCACATCGGGAGCCTTGCCGAGCGCGTCCACGATTTCGAACGCGGCGGTCTTCTGACCCTCGATACGAGCCGGGTTCACCGAGTTCACCAGGCCGACCTCGGGGAAGTCCGCGGTGACCTTGCGCGCCAGTTCGAGGCAATCGTCGAAATTGCCCTCGACCTGAATGATCTTCGCGCCCAGCATGACCGCCTGCGCCAGCTTGCCCATGGCGATCTTGCCCTGCGGAATCAGCACCGCGCAGTGCAGACCCGCGCGGGTCGCGTACGCGGCGGCAGAGGCCGAGGTATTGCCGGTGGAGGCGCACAGCACCGCGGTCTTACCGCTGTACTTGGCATCGGTCATGGCCATGGTCATGCCGCGGTCCTTGAACGAACCCGTCGGATTCGCGCCCTCGACCTTGAGGTACACCTCACAGCCGGTCAGCTCGGACAGATGCGTGGCCGGCACCAGCGGGGTGCCGCCCTCGAACAGCGTCACCGGCTCCCAGTCGGCGGGCACGGGCAGACGATCCCGGTACGCGGTGATCAAACCGGGCCACGGGGTATGCACGGCAGACCGCGCAGTCGTACTCATTCCTCGGTGCCTTCCAATCTCAGAACGCTGGTCACGGATGTGACGGAATCCAGTTCGGCCAACGCGGCCACGGTATCGGCAAGGGCCGATTCCTGCGCGTGGTGGGTCACCACGACCAGGCGGGCGCCCGCGTCATGACCTTCCTGGCGGACCGTCGAAATGCTGACCCCATGCTTGGCGAATTCGCCCGCGACCGCCTGGAGTACACCGGTGCGGTCGGCGACCTGCATATTCACGTGGTAGCGGGTCGGGGTTTCACCGATCGAGGCGATCGGCAGCTCAGCATAAACCGACTCGCCCGGAGCGCGGCCACCGTAGAACTTGTTGCGCGCCGCCATCACCAGATCACCCATCACGGCCGAGGCGGTCGGCGCGCCGCCCGCACCCTGTCCGTAGAACATCAGGCGGCCGGCGTTCTCGGCCTCCACCACGACCGCGTTGAACGCGCCGCTGACCGAGGCCAGGGGGTGCTTACGCGGGATGAGCGCCGGGTAGACGCGCACGGAGATGGACTCCTTGCCGCCGTCATAGGTGACGCGCTCGGCCATGGCCAGCAGTTTCACCGTGCAGCCGACGGCCGCGGCGGTCTCCAGATCCTCGGCGGTGATCTTGGAGATGCCCTCGCGGTAGACATCGGCCGCGGTCACCCGGGTGTGGAAGGCGACCGAGGCCAGGATGGCGGCCTTGGCGGCGGCGTCATAACCCTCGACGTCGGCGGTCGGATCGGCCTCGGCGTAACCCAGGCGGGTGGCCTCGGCCAGCACATCGGCATACGCCGCACCGGTTTCGGCCATGGCCGAGAGGATGAAGTTGGTGGTGCCGTTCACGATGCCGACCACGCGGTTCACCCGGTCGCCGGACAGCGACTGGATGAGCGGGCGCAGCACCGGGATCGCACCGGCGACGGCGGCCTCGAAATACAGGTCGGCGCGGTGCGATTCGGCGGCGGCGGACAGTTCGCCGGTGTGGTCGGCGAGCAGCGCCTTATTGGCGGTGACCACGGACTTGCCGTGCTCGAGCGCGGTGCGGATGAGCGCGCGGGCGGGATCGATACCGCCCATGACCTCGACCACGATGTCCACATCGTCGCGGGCGACGAGGGCTTCGGCATCGGTGGTGAGCAGCTCGGCGGGGATGCCGCGATCCTTGCTCAGGTCACGCACGGAGACCCCGCGCAGCACGACCGGCGCGCCGACGCGATTGCAGAGATCCTCGGCCTGGTTGCGAATGATGCGAACCACTTCGGTGCCGACCGTGCCCATTCCGAGCACCGCGATTCCGATCGGATGATCCGATCCCCACACGCCGGTCTTGGCGATTTCGGTCATGCATTCACCTCCAAGCTGAGTAGGTCCTCCACCGTTTCGCGGCGAAGAATCAAGCGCGCCTTGCCGTCTCGCACCGCGACCACGGCGGGCCGGGTGAGCATGTTGTAACGGCTCGACATCGAGTAGCAGTACGCGCCGGTAGCCGCCACCGCGACCAGGTCACCCGGGCCGACATCGGCCGGGAGCCAGGTATCGCGAATGACGATATCCCCACTCTCGCAATGCTTTCCGACCACCCGAGCGACCACCGGCGCGGCCTCGCTGGAGCGCGAGACCAGACGGCAATCGTATTCGGCCTGGTACAGCGCGGGCCGGATATTGTCACTCATTCCGCCGTCGATGCTGACGTAACGGCGACGCGCGCCCGCGTCGAGCACCACATCCTTGGTGGTGCCGACCTCGTACAGGGTGACCGTGCCCGGTCCGGCGATGGCGCGGCCCGGCTCGACCGCGATGGTCGGCATGGGCAGGCCCGCGCGCTCGGCCTCCTCGGCCACGATGCGGCGCAGGTTGGCCGCGAAGTCCGCCAGCGACGGCGGGTCCTCGTGCGGCAGGTACGAAATACCAAGGCCGCCACCGAGATCGAGCACATTGATCTGCGCCGCGCGCTCCATGCCGAACTTGTCGGCGGCCTCGCGCAGCAGGCCGAGCATGCGGCGGGTGGAGATCTCGAAACCGTCGATCTCGAAGATCTGCGAGCCGATGTGCGAGTGCAGGCCGACCAGGCGCAGGTTGTCGGATTCGAAGACCCGGGCGATGGCCTGCATGGCATCACCGCTGGCGATCGAGAAACCGAACTTCTGATCCTCGTGCGCGGTCGAAATGTATTCGTGCGTATGGGCTTCCACGCCGACGGTGACGCGCACCAGCACATCGACGACCTTGCCCGCGGTCTTGGCGACCGCTTCCAGGCGGTCGATCTCGATCAGCGAGTCCAGCACGATGTGACCGACGCCGGTCGCGACCGCGGTCTCCAGCTCCGGAACCGATTTATTGTTGCCGTGCAACGCGATTCGCTCGGCCGGGAAGCCCGCGTGCAGTGCGACGGCGAGTTCGCCGCCGGAGCACACGTCCAGGTGCAGGCCCTCATCGCGAATCCAGCGCGCGATCTCGGCGGACAGGAAAGCCTTGGAGGCGTAGTGCACTCGCGAACCCTCACCGAACGCGCTGACCATATCGCGGCAGCGGGACCGGAAGTCGTCCTCGTCGATGACGAACAGCGGGGTGGCGAATTCGGCGGCCAGCTCGTGCACCGGTACCCCGGCGAGCCGCACGACGCCGTCGGCATCGCGAGAAGCGTTGCGCGGCCACACATTCGCGGGCAGCGTGATCATCTGCTGGGTGTTCTCCGGCCGCTCGGGAAGGTTCTGAGCAGGCGGGATGTCCGCGTGGCGGGGACCGGCGGGATGTGCACTCATCTACATACGCTCCGGGGCAGTGACGCCTAGCAGGCCGAGGCCGTTGGCCAGCACCTGGCGGGTGGCTTTGACCAGCTCGAGGCGAGCGGCGTTTCGGGGGGTGACAGGCTCGTCACCCATGGGGATGACGCGCATTTCCTTATCGGACTGGAAGGGGTGGTAGGCCCCGGCCAGCTCCTCCAGGTAGCGGACTACCCGGTGCGGTTCACGCATCTCGGCGGCGGTGGCGAGGACGCGCGGGTATTCACCGAGGGTGCGAATCAGCTCACCCTCGCGGTCTGCGGTCATCAGGCTGAAATCCGGTGCGACCGAGGCGAAGTCGAACGCGGCGGAATTGCCGATGATGTTGTTGGTGCGGGCGTGCGCGTATTGCACGTAGTACAGCGGGTTCTCGGTGTCCTGCTTGGTCCACAGGTCCAGATCGATATCGATGCTGGAGTTCACCGAGGAGCGCACCAGGGAGTACCGCGCGGCGTCCACGCCGATGGCCTCGACCAGATCGTCCAGGGTGACCACGGTGCCCGCGCGCTTCGACATGCGCACGGCCACATCGCCTTCGAGCAGATTCACCATCTGGCCGATGAGCACCTCGACGGTGTCCGGATCGTCGCCGAACGCGGCGGCGGCGGCCTTCAAACGGCCGATGTAGCCGTGATGGTCCGCGCCCAGCATGTAGATGCACAGGTCGAACCCGCGTGAGCGCTTGTTCTGGAAGTAGGCGATATCGCCGCCGATGTACGCGGACTTGCCATCGCTCTTGATGACGACGCGGTCCTTGTCATCGCCGTATTCGGTGGACGCGATCCACCAGGCGCCATCCTTCTCGTAGAGCTTGCCCGAATCCTTGAGCGTCTGAATGGCCTTCTCGACCGCGCCGGAGGCGAACAGCGAGCTCTCGTTGAAGTACACGTCGAAGTCGACGCCGAATTCGTGCAGGTTCTGTTTGATCTGCGCGAACATCAGCTCGACGCCCTCGCGGCGGAACAGCTCGTGCTGTTCGGCCGCGGGCAAACCCGGCGCATCCGGATGCGCGGCAACGATGGTGTCGGCGATCTCCTTGATGTACGCGCCGCCGTACCCGTCCTCCGGGGTGGGCTGCCCGTTCGCGGAGGCGACGAGGGAGTTGGCGAAGCGGTCGATCTGCGCGCCGTGATCGTTGAAGTAGTACTCGCGGGTGACATCCGCACCCTGGGCGGACAGGATGCGGCCGAGCGCGTCGCCGACGGCGGCCCAGCGGGTGCCGCCCAGGTGGATGGGTCCGGTCGGGTTGGCGGAGACGAATTCCAGGTTGATCTTGGTCCCGGCGAGCGCGTCGCCGCTGCCGTACTTCGCGCCCGCCGCGAGGATGTTCTCCACGATCGCGCCCTGCGCGGCCTTGGCCAGGCGGATGTTCAGGAAGCCGGGTCCGGCGACCTCGGCGACCTCGATATCGGGGGTCTGGCCCAGCGCCTCGGCGAGCAGATTCGCAAAGTCGCGCGGGTTCATTCCGGCCCGCTTGCCTACCTGCATGGCCACATTCGTGGCATAGTCACCGTGCTCGGGGTTACGGGGACGCTCCACCTTGACCTCGTCGGGCAGGACCGCAGGGTCGGATCCACGTTCGACAAGTACCTTCGCCGCGGTTGCGCGAAGGAGATCTGCAAGGTCAGCTGGAGTCACGAGTCACTATCCTATGGTCTGAGCAGGTGCACGCCGCGCGCGGGCATCGCACGGGCAGGCGCCCAGCAAACGATGCGGCCGCATCGCTTGATTGTCCGAACACGTCGAAGAGAGCACAACTAGTTATGCCGAGCAGCACCAGTGCCAAGTCGGCCAAGGCTATTAAGGCCGCGGGCAAATCGTCGGGATCGGGCCGTAAAGGCGGGTCCGGGGGCAAACTGCCCGTGAAACGGAACATCCCGTGGATGACCATTGCCGCGGTGGTGGCCGTGCTGGCGCTGATCGGCGGAATCGCCGCATTCCTGGTGCCGAAGTACAACGCCAAGGAAGAGATCAAGAACCCTTCCGCGTATATCGACGGCGTGGTCAAAAAGGACTATCCGGCCGGGCTGCACGTGTCCTCGACGCAGCGCGTGGCATACGACCAGGCACCGCCGTTCGGTGGCCCGCACGACGGTTCGTGGGCGGCGTGCATGGGCAATGTGTACGCCAAGGCGATCCGCACGGAGAATGCCGTGCATTCGCTGGAACACGGTGCGGTGTGGATCACCTACAACCCCGACAAGGTGGATCAGGCGACCATCGACACGCTGAAGAAGAAGGTCGAAGGCCAGCAGTACATGCTGATGTCGCCGTACCCGGGTCTGGACACCCCGATCTCGTTGCAGGCGTGGGGTCATCAGCTCAAGCTGCAGAAGGCCGACGATTCGCGGGTGGACCGGTTCATCAAGGATCTGCGCCTGAACTCGAACACCTACCCCGAGGTCGGCGCGAGCTGCGCGAACCCGACCTTCGACACCAACAACCCGCCGCCGTTCGATCCGTCCAAGCCGGGTCCGGACGCGGTGCCGCTGGACGGTAAGGGCCTGACCAAGGACACCACCGAGCTCGGCGGTGCCGGCGGCAGCCAGATTCCCGGCGGCATGCCGAACATCCCCGGTGGCATCCCCGGCCTGCCCGGTGGCACCATCCCCGGCGGCACCCTGCCCGGCGGTGACGCGACCGCGCCCGGCGGCGACGGCACGCTGCCCGGCGGCATCCCGAGCATTCCCGTGCCCACCGGCGACCCGCAGCCGGAGCAGCCGGCTCCGGCGCAGTAATGCCGCCGTTCTTGTCGCACGCGAACGAGCCCGGCGATTCCGAGGCAGCCGAACCCGTGGAGGCGACGGGCCGCAGTCAGCGGCCCGCGCTGCTGATCCTCGGTGTGATCGCGGTGCTGCTGGCAGGATTCGCCGCGGGCCTGATGGTCGGCAATCTGCGTGCCTCGGATCCCGAGCCCAGCGCGGTGGATATCGGCTTCAGCCAGGACATGTCGGTGCATCACGCGCAGGCGGTGGAGATGGCCGCGATCGCGTTCAGCGGCACCACCGATCCGGCGGTGAAGCGGCTGTCCTATGACATCCTCACCACCCAGGGCAATCAGGCGGGCCGCATGCAGGCGTGGCTGCAATCCTGGGGCGAACCGCTGCTGCCCACGGGCGGCTACATGGGCTGGATGACCGATATGTCGGCGCATCACCACATGGGCACCGCCGAGCATTCGGGTCCGGTGGCGGTCATGCCCGGTATGGCCTCCACCGAGGAGATCACGGCGCTGCGCGCGGCCACCGGTCCGGCGCTGGACACCATGTTCCTGCAGTTGATGCTGCGGCATCATCAGGGCGGTATGCCGATGATCGAATACGCCGAGCAGCGCGCCGATATCGATGTGGTGCGTTCACTGGCGCAGAGCATGGCCAAAACCCAGTCCAGCGAAGCCGATTTGATGACCCAGATGCTCGCCGAGCGCAAAGCCACACCGCTTCCGCTCAACTGAGTTCGGTGCCGGGCGTCGCAAAACGCCCGGTCCACCCGGGTTTTTGGCGCAGCGCAGGCAATGCGATACGCTTTCCCAGCCCACTCGGAAAGTCGAGAAGTCCGAGCGGGTCCACCCCCGCCCTCGTAGCTCAGGGGATAGAGCGTCTGCCTCCGGAGCAGAAGGCCGCAGGTTCGAATCCTGCCGAGGGCACCGAAGAGCAAGGCCCCGAACGGCATTCGCCGATCGGGGCCTTTTTCTCGTCTCGGGCCGATACGACCTCAGCCGACGACCTCGTTGAGTTTGCCGGTGGCCACGTCGAATACGAAGCCGCGCAAGGACGTTGTCGCGGTGATGAACGGGCTGGCCTCGATGCGCCGAATCGATTGCCGCACATCATCGCCCAGATCCGGGAAGGCTTCGGCGGACCAGGCGGGCTTGATGCCGGTGTCGTCCTGGATGGTGCGTTTGAAGTCGTCGTCGGTGAAGGTGAGCATGCCGCAGTCGGTGTGGTGGATGAGGATGATCTCGGTGGTGCCCAGCAGGCGCTGACTGATGGCGAGCGAGCGGATCTCATCATCGGTGACCACACCGCCCGCATTGCGGATGACATGCGCCTCCCCGTCCCCCAGGCCGAGAATGCGATACACGTCGAGCCGGGCGTCCATGCAGGCCAGCACCGCGACATGCTTACTGGGCGGCAGGGGCAGCGGCCCGGCGAAGCGGGACGCGTATTCGGCGTTGTTGGCGAGGTATTCGTCGGTGACTGTCATGGTCGCGTCCTTGCGTCGGTGGGGTGAGGACATGCGAATCTCTGCATCGACCGTGGCGCAGTGGCGGGTGTCGCGCGAGGGATGCGCGCACCGTGAAATAAACGCTTGCGCTGGGCATATTCGGACTCGTCCGGGCAGGTGGCGGGCGCGCGGAGGTGAGGGCTGACACTCACCAGGGCGTGTTGCCTTGCCCCCTAATTGGCCAACAGACCGGTATCTTTTGGGCATGTCGGACATCGAGGAGAGGTGCGCGGACCTACCACGGCGGCGACATGCGCGACGGGCCGGATCGATAGCCGGCGCGGCCCTGGCCGGCATCGCGGGAACCTGCATCGCCGTCGCGCCGGGCCATGCCACCCCGGTCACCCCCATTGCGATCGTGGATGAGACCACCGATGTCGCGGCGTTCTACACCGCGCCCGAGGATCGGATCGCCGGTCCGCACGGCTCGGTGATCCAGTTGCGGCCCATCGACGGCGATCCGGGGATCCCGGGGGCACGGAATTACCTGGTGCTGTATCGATCCGTCGATATGCAGGGGAATTCGGTGGCGGTATCGGGCACCGTGGCGGTGCCCGAGGGCACCCCGCCCCCGGGCGGCTGGCCGCTGATCTCGTGGGCGCACGGCACCACCGGGGTCGATGATTCCTGCGCGCCCTCGCACGACACCTCCGACGACTTCCCCGCGCACGATTACACCTCCCTGGTTCGAAAAGTGCAGGCGCAGTGGATATCCGCGGGTTACGCGGTGGCGCAGACCGACTATCAGGGCCTGGGCACGCCCGGTCCGCACGGCTATCTGATCGGTACCGCCGAGCAGCGCGCGGTCACCGATATGGCAAGGGCCGCAAGGCAGATCGAACCGGAGATCGGCACCCGCTGGGTGGCGATGGGGCATTCACAGGGTGGGCAGGCGGCCGTTTTCGCCGATGCGCAGGCGCAGCAGTGGGCGCCGGAGCTCCAACTGCTGGGTGCGGTGGCGCTGGCTCCCGCATCGCATCAGGGCATCGGTATCCAGGCGTCGCAGTTGGCCACGGCGGTGGGCGCGTCCACCGCGCTCGGTCCGCTCACGGGTGGGTCGACCGCGTTCCTGCCCTTGATCATTCGGGGCGCGCAGACGGTCGCCGATATCGATCCGGCGCGCTTCCTGACCCCGGACGCGGCGGCCATGGTCACCCTGGCGGACGTGGGATGCATTGCGCAACTGCGGAGTCCGCAGCAGTGGGGCGGGCTGACCGCGAGCGAGGTGTTCGCACCCGACGGTGATATTCACGCGCTCACCCGGGTGCTGAATGAAAACGATCCCAGCACACTGACTTTCGCGCAGCCGCTGCTGGTGCTGCAGGGCCGGGCCGATACCACGGTGCCCGCGGCCGCCACCGATGTGATGGTGGTGCGCCAGCGCGCCGCGGGCCAGCCGGTGCAGTATCGCGGATATCCCGGCGCGGATCACCGTGGCGTGCTGGAGGCGTCCTACGCGGACGCGCTGAGCTGGGTCGACGGCCGCTTCGGCAGGTGATCGGCGGGTCGCCACCGATACAGTAGCGCCAGTCCGGCGGCGCAGCCGACGGTGACGGCCAGCGCGACCCAGCCGGGCGCGGCCGAGGTGATGCTCGATGGGTCGCGGTACCAGCGCGGTGAGTAGGCGACCCGGCCGAAACCGCTGCCGCGCACCGCGATAACCAGGCACGGCACCACCAGCGCCGCCAGCGCGACCACCATGCTGGGGGCGTTGCGCGGGGTGTGCCCGGCGAAGCAGTAGCCCATGAGGAAGCCGAGACCGGTGATGCCGATCAGCGGTATGAGCATCGCGTGATGCGCGCTGCCCGAGGTGCCGGCCGCGAAGACGGCGAGCGCACCGGTGCCCGCGAAGACCGCCCAGGGCAGATGTCTGCGCCGTCCCGCGTACCACCCGATCGCCACGGCGATGATGGGCAGCGGTGCGCTCCAATCCGGACGCGGCACGGTGAAGATGGAGCTGCCGGAATTGGTGACCGCCACCGCGAGCAATACCAGCACCCCGTCCCGCCCGGGCAGCAGCAGCGCGGCCCCGAACGCGGCCAGTACGGTGACGCCCACCGCCAGCACGGTCTGCGGGACGGTGTCCGCGTGCCGGACGTACCAGTCGGTGGAGAACGCGGTCGCGCCGACGAGCAGCAGTGCCGCGAGAATCGGCCCGATGGGCAGGTCTGCGTTCTCCGCCGGATCGGCGGCCGGGTCGACGCGTTCGCCGAGCGCCCCGCAGGCCAGCAGTACGGCGGTGGCCAGGATCATCCACAGCGGCGGGGTGCCGCTGGAGGCCCATTCGATGAGGGTGCGGCTCTCGGCCCCCGGCGCGGGTAGCGCGGTGAGGTCGCCGATGGTGATGCTGACCACCGCTCCCAGCAGGTACGCGCCGGTGGCGATGGGTTTTCCGAAGACCGCGACGGCCAGTGCGCCGAGCAGGATGCCGCCGAAGATGGCGTCGATGTAATTGACCGTGATGAGCGTGCCGCTCAGCGCCGAGCGCATATTCCACAGGTGATCGGCGGCCAGTACGGTGGCGCTGCCGAAGGAGACGATCCAGGCGGTGCGGCGGCCGAGCGCGACGGCGAGGGCGGCGGCGATGACCGCGAACATGCCGCCGGCCGCGGCGGCGCGCGGCATGTTCATGACCAGCAGGTCGAGTTCCAGCGGGGCGTCATTGGACCAGCCGAGATCGAGCGGGGCCATGAGCAACAGTCCGGCGACCACCGCCCCGAAGAAGGCGGAGGCAGGCTGGAGGATCCCGTCGAACCTGCGTATATCAGGCATTTCGGACACGCTCACGGGTTGCACCAACGCGAACTTCGCGCCCATCTCGTCACCCTTTCACCGGTGATCGAACGCTTCTCGCGCTACAGCCGAACGAAACAGCTAACTGTTTGCGAGATTAACAGCAAATGAGCATTGCCGCCGTGGCCAGTGACCCAGCCCATTGCCATCCGGCAGGAACGAGACTGCCGTCAGGCCGGAACCAGGCCCGACAGATCGCGCGACACGGTGTGATTTCGGTCGGCGGTGGAGCCCAGGGTGTACTCGGGCAGCAGACCGAAGTACTCACCGCGCGACCGAGCGCTCCAGCGACGCGCGCCCGGCGTCCGGGTCTTGTAGAAGTTGACGGTGTAGCCGCCCTCGTAGAGGCGTACCAGCGAGTAGCCGCCCGGATACTCCTTGGCCGCGGCCACCTCGAGAAATTCGACGGGAATGGGAAAGTCGGGGCGGGTAAGGCGATTTCGATGGGTATGGCCGGAATGATGCAGGAATACCCCGGGCGCGGAGCGGTAGAGCGATTGCAGCTCAGCCGAATTGGCGCTGTTGAGCACAAAACCCGGCCCCGCGATATTCGTCCAGCCGGATTCGGCGGTAACCGGATGATGGCTGAAGACCAGCGTCGGCCGATCCGGATCGGCCAGCAGCACCTCGCGCAGCCGATCCAGCTGCGGCCGGTCGATACTGCCGCCGGAGCCGTCGAGTTCGGTGGTGTCCAGGGCCAGCAGGCGCAACTCGCCCACCTCGAACTCCCCCAATTGCTGCCGGGGACCGAAGGATTCGCCCCAGCAGTCGAAGTGATCGGCGTACGGTGCGCAGCCCACGTAGTCGCCGCCGAGATGCGGGCGGTCGTGATTGCCCCGGCAGGCGAACCAATCCTGGTCCGCCGCACCCCATTCCGCGAGTGCGCGATGCACCCCGCGCACCTGATCGGGCGTCGCCTCCGCGGTCAGATCACCCGCGAGCAGCAGTTGATCGGCGGCGCGGTCGGGGCGGCGCAGATCGTCGAGGATCGCGGCCAGCATGACCTCGGGATACGGTGCGAGACCGGGATCCTGGCGCACGCCGGGCGGCAGTCCGGCGGCGATCAGGCCGCTGATCTCCTCGCCGTAGTGCACATCGTTGCAGAGCGCGATGGTGCGCAGCAGTCGGCCCGGCGGCGGCACCGGCGTAGTGAACTCGCCGCTCGCCTCCGGCGTATTCGGCAGCCAGGTGGCCACATTCAGCGCGGGCACGGCGGTCACACCCACCGAGCGCGCCTCGAATCGGTAGCGGCGGCCGGGTTCCAGGCCGGTGATCTCGGCGTAGTGGTACGCGGTCGGCCCGGGATCGGCGAACACCTGCCGCAGACTCGTCCCGTCGGCGGGGCCCAGCCACACCTCGGCGTCGGTCTCCACCGGCACCGGATCGCCATTCGCGTTGGGCCCCAACGTCGTCCAGGTGAGGATCGCCGACTCCGCGGTGATCGTGACGACCTCCAGATCGGTCGCGATCACCGAACCCGGCTGTGCGCGAACCACTCCCGGGCGGGCGAGCGGAAGCAGGGTCGCCGCCGCGAGCGCACCCAGTACGGTGCGCCGGTTCGGCCCGCAGCAGTTCACGACCGCACTACCTGCCGTCGGTCGAGCACACCTTCCACGTGCCCTCCTCCTTGCGGAGATGCTCCGACGCGGTGGTCGACTTGTCGTCGGCTCCCGAAACCGAGAGCGCGCCAACCATTTTCGCCGTCGCGCGATCCCCGGTGACGGTGATCTGATCGATGCTCACGATGCGGATATCCATCCGGCCCTGTTCGGACGCGCTCTTCTGCGCGGTGGACAGCGCATCGTATTCGGCGCGATCCGCCGCGCACGCCTTGGTGACCGCGACGCCCGGACCTTTGGCCGACAGCGTGCCGTAGAAATCGCGAATGGCGGAGTCGATGCGCTGGCTGTCGCTCGGGGAATCCTTGCCGGACAGCGAGACCGCGGCGGCGACGCCACCGCCGACCACGACGACGGCCGCCACGGCCAATCCGACGAACAGTGGTTTACGACCTCCCCCGCCGCGTTTGCCAGCAGATCGCTGAACGTCCATTGCCGGATTGTACGGTTGTCCGCCGGGCGGCAGGGTCATCGATTTCCTTCGATCGGTCCACCACTGAATGTCCGCAGACTACGGCAAATAGGTTGCGATTCGGTGGGGTGCCGGATCTGTCCGCCCCGAGAGACGGTACGTTGGTTAGCCAAACCTCAGGAATGAGGATTGGCATGTCGAAAGGACGGTCATGGCAGCGGCTCGATGGAAACTGGTGTCCGGCGCGGTCGCCGCGATCACCCTGCTGGCGGCAACCGGATGCTCCAATTCGTCCAAGGACGACAACGAGATCCTGGTCTACAACGCCCAGCACGAATCGCTGACCAAAGAGTGGGCCGAGGCCTTCACCAAGGAGACGGGCATCAAGGTGACGCTGCGCCAAGGCGGCGACACCGATCTGGGCAACCAGCTCGTCGCCGAGGGCAAGAACTCCCCCGCCGATGTCTTCCTCACCGAGAACTCCCCCGCCATGGCGCTGGTCGAGAATGCCGGACTGTTCGCCGACGTGGATCCCAACACGCTCGCGCAGGTGCCAGAGCAGTTCCGCCCCTCCACCGGCAAGTGGACCGGAATCGCGGCCCGCTCAACCGTTTTCGTCTACAACACCGGCAAGGTGCAGGCCGATCAGCTGCCGCATTCGCTGCTGGATCTGCAGCAGCCGCAGTGGAAGGGCCGCTGGAGCGCGGGCGTGTCCGGCGCGGACTTCCAGGCCATCGTGGCCGCCCTGCTCGCTCTCAAGGGTGAGGACGTCACCAAGGCGTGGCTCAAGGGCATGAAGGACAACGCGATCGCCTCGCAGAACAATGTGACGACCATGAAGGGCGTCAATGCCGGGCAGTTCGACGGCGGCGTGATCTACCACTACTACTGGTACCGCGATCAGGCCAATACCAAGGAGAACAGCAACAACACCAAGCTGTACTACTTCAAGAACCAGGATCCGGGCGCCTTCGTCTCCATTTCCGGTGGCGGCGTGCTGAAGTCGAGCAAGAAGTCGGAGAACGCGCAGAAGTTCCTCGCCTTCATCGCCTCGCAGAAGGGCCAGGAGGTGCTGCGCGACGGCGATTCGATGGAGTACCCGGTCTCGGCCACCGTCGCCGCCAATCCGGCACTGCCCCCGCTGGCTTCGCTGGACGCGCCGAAGGTCGACCCCAGCAAGCTGGACGCCAAGAAGGTCACCCAGTTGATGACCGACGCGGGTCTGCTCTAACCCATGGCCGTCCGGACCGCTGTCGCCACCCGGGCCGCCCGGCCCGGGCTGCTCGTCACGATCCTCGCGCTGCTGCTGGTGGCCGCGACGTTCGTACCGCTCGGCTACATCGTGTCCACGCTGTTCAGCACCGGATTCACCGAGACGGCGCATTTGATCTTCCGGCCGCGGGTCGGTGAACTACTGCGCAATACGGTGGGTTTGGTGGTCATCACGGTGCCGATCTGCCTGGTGCTCGGCATCGGGCTGGCCTGGATCGTGGAGCGCACCGACGTACCGGGCGCGGCCTGGTGGGGGCCGATCTTCGCGGCTCCGCTGGCCGTGCCCGCCTTCGTCAACAGCTACGGCTGGGTGAGCGCCTTCCCGTCCCTGCACGGCCTGTGGGCGGGCGTGCTCATCGCGACGGTGTCGTATTTCCCGCTGGTGTACCTGCCCGCCGCGGCGACGCTGCGCAGGCTGGATCCGGCGGTGGAGGAATCCGCGCGGGCGCTCGGCTCGGGTCCGGTCGCGGTGTTCGCGCGAATCGTGCTGCCGCAGTTGCGTTTGGCCATTCTCGGCGGCGGACTGCTGATCGCGCTGCATCTGCTCGCCGAATACGGCGCGTTCGCCATGATCCGGTTCTCCACGTTCACCACCGCGATTTTCGAGCAGTACCAATCCAGTTTCGCCGGGGCGGCGGGCAATACGCTGGCCGGGGTGCTGGTGGTGCTGTGCCTGGTGCTGCTGGCCGGTGAGGCCGCGGCGCGCGGTAATGCCCGCTACGCCCGCATCGGCAGCGGTGTGCCGCGTGCCGCCATCCGGGTTCGGCTGGGCGTCAACAAGTTTCCGGTATTCCTGTTGTTGACCGCCGCCCTGGTGTTCTCGCTGGGCGTGCCGCTGTGGACCATCATCCGCTGGTTGCGGCTGGGTGGTTCGAAGGTCTGGGATATGGCCGATATCGGTGAATCCCTGGGCCAGACCATCGGATTGGCCGCCACGGCCGCGGTCATCACCACGCTGTGCGCCTTCCCGGTGGCCTGGATCGCGGTGCGCTCCACCTCGCGGTTCGCGCGAATCATCGAGGGCGCCAACTACATCACCAGTTCGCTGCCGGGCATCGTGATCGCGCTGGCGCTGGTGACGGTGAGCATTCGCTGGCTGCCCGCGCTGTATCAGACCGCCGCCACCGTGCTCGCCGCGTACACGCTGATGTTCCTGCCGCGCGCGCTGGTGGGTGTGCGCGCGGGCCTGGCGCAGGTGCCGGTCGGCCTGGAGGAGGTGTCGCAGGCGCTCGGCACCTCGCGGCCGATGACGTTCCTGCGCATCACCTTACGGCTCACCGCGCCCGCCGCGGCCTCGGCGGCGGCCATGGTGTTCGTGGCGGTGGCCACCGAGCTGACCGCCACACTGCTGTTGGCCCCCAATGGAACTCGCACCCTGGCCATGCGCTTCTGGTCGCTGTCCGGCGAACTGGACTACGCGGCGGCCGCGCCCTATGCGCTGATCATGATCATCGCGGCGGTGCCGGTCACGTATCTGCTGTTCACTCAATCCAGGAAGGCGGCCGGGCTATGAGTCGTCTTGTCGTCGAGAATGTCTGCAAGAATTTCGGACCCGCCCGGGTGCTGGACGGCATCCGGCTCGAGGTGCCCGACGGCAGCGCCACCGCGGTGGTCGGCTCGTCCGGCTGCGGTAAGACCACGCTGCTGCGGGTGATCGCCGGATTCGAGAACCCGGACTCGGGCTCGGTCACGGTCGGCTCGGAAGTGGTTACCCGGGAAGGGTTCTCGCTGCCGCCGCATCGCCGCCGGATCGGCTACGTGGCGCAGGACGGCGCGCTCTTCCCGCATCTCACGGTGGGGCAGAACATCGCCTACGGTCTCAACGGCGGACTGGCAGGACGGCGACGGCATGCGGCCCAGGTGCGCGAGTTGCTCGATATGGTCTCGCTGGGAGCGGATTACGCGGATCGGCGGCCGCATCAGCTCTCGGGCGGGCAGCAGCAGCGTGTGGCGCTGGCCCGCGCCATGGCCCGCAAACCCGATCTCATGCTGCTGGACGAACCGTTCAGCGCGCTCGATACCGGCCTGCGCGCCGCCACCCGGCAGGCGGTGGCCGATACGCTGCGCGCGGCGGGCATGACCAGCATTCTGGTCACCCACGATCAGGAGGAGGCGCTCTCCTTCGCCGATCAGGTCGCGGTCATGTGCACCGGCCGCTTCACCCAGGTCGGCACGCCCGAACAGGTGTACGCCGCTCCCGCCGATCTGTTCACGGCCGGATTCCTCGGCGACACCGTGCTGCTGGACGCGACCCTGCGATCCGATACCGCCGAGACCGCCCTGGGCCGGATTCCGGTGCAGCCGGACGCCCCCGCCGGTGCCGCGACCGTCATGATGCGACCGGAACAGCTTGTCGCCCATGTGGTTTCGAACGGCGATCCGGGCTGTGCCACGGTGCGCGGCGTCGAATTCCGCGGTGCGGACGTCATGCTCACCCTCGACCTGGACGGCCGCGCCGACCCCATCCAGGTGCGCCGCGTCAGCGTCGCCGCCCCGACCGTCGGAGACCGCGTGGACCTCGAAGTCCTCGGCGCGGCAGTCGCATTCACCGCCGAGCAGTGCGCGTCCGCCGCTCAGTTGACCAATGGCGTCTACCCCACACCCAGCGTGCGAGACGCGCTCACCGTCTGACCCATCGAACCTGGTGCCGCGTCCGGCCATGTTCTCGTGGCATTCGCCTCGTCATCCCGACGCGAGGGATTTCACCACGACGTTTCCCGTAGCGGCGCCTGCACGCGATTACGCGTAGCGCGCAGGAAAGGCGGAATCGGCCCGGTTCACGCCTGTCCCCGCGGCGTGAATGTGACAGCGCCGCCGGTCTACTCGGCGTGCTCCCACCGGACACGTCGCCCAGCACCTATATTGGCGCGGGGGCGAATTGCCCCGGGTACTACCTGAGGAGTCTCGTTGCGCAGCATGCTGTTCGCCCTGTCCGTCGTGGGCGCGGCCGTCGCCCTGGCCCCGCTCGCGGCCGCCGAACCGCCGCCCGCCGGGGACTCCGCGGTGAAGGTGCAGGCGGTGTACGGGGTGGAGCAGTTCCCGATCGCGGGCGTCACCGCCGATGTCACCCCGTGCGCGGGCGGCCCGGTCGCGGGCACCGTCACCACGGGCCGGGACGGCAGCGCCACCTATATCGGCGGCTCGGGCTGCTATCGGGTACAGGTCTCGACGCCGATGGGCTGCTCCCTCGATGGTGATGCGGCACAGCAGGTCAGCACGGTGCCCGGCATCATCCCGACGGCCACGTTCCGCTTCCGCTGCGCCTAGACCCCCGCGGCATACGAAAATGTCCCCCATGGATTTCCATGGGGGACATTTCCTTTGGAGCGAGCGGCGGGAGTCGAACCCGCGTATACGGCTTTGCAGACCGCTACCTAGCCCCTCGGTCACACCCGCATCGCTGTAAATGATGCCGCGCGTGCGCATTCGGGGCCAGTGTTCGAATCAGCCTGATTCCAATCAGCCTTCGGGCGCCGGTTCCGGGCCGGGCGGCGGCTCGGGCGCGGGTTCCGGAGCCGGTGGCGGCGGAGGCGGCGGCGGGGTGACTCCGGCTTCGGTGACCGCGTACGGTCCCGGCGGTGTCGGGTCGTACGGCGGCGGGTTATTGGTGTCGATGGTGGGGTTGGAGCAGCTCGCGCCCGGCTCCGGATAGGTGTACGGGTTCAGCCGCAGCGCGGTGATGAACTGGCCGACGCGCGGATCGCGGGCATCGGTGAGCTTGAGCTGGTGACCCCACGATTGCAGCGAGATCGGCGTGTCCAGCCCCGGATACGGCGACAGCAGCATGTACGGCTTCGCGCCGACCTGTCCGGTCAGCACCGAGACGCCGTCGACGCCGAGCGTGGTCGGGTTGTAGGTGATCCAGACCGCGCCGTGTTCGAGCGCGTGCACCGCGTTCTCGTTGCGGATCGGCACGGTGTAGTTGACGCCGGTGCACGGCAGCCACGAACTGTCGTGCGCGCCGCCGAAGGGCGGGCTCTGGGTGTAGGCGACGCGCTGGTTCGCGGCGACGTGCACACCGGCCGGATAGTCCTTGCGCACCACGCCGTCGATCCGGGTCGAGGGATCGTGGTCGGTGGCGGTGGGCACGAATTCGTCGGCGGCGGCTGCGGAGTCGCCGCCGGCGTTCTGCGGCCACAGGAGAATTCCGGCGACGCCGGCGGCGATCACGGCGATGGCCAAGCCCATGAAGAGGGGTTTGCGATCGGGCTTGCGCGGTGTGAATTCGGGGAAGGGCACACTGTACGGGCCCCGGGGTGCGGATGATGCCGGGTCGAACTTCGGGCCGAGCGGGTTGGTCACGTACTGCCTCCTTGTCCGCAAAGAGTACGACACCGAAATAGGGCTCGGTGCGGCGGAATACGAGTGCTTCGCATGCGATGATCGTGGACATGTCTCGGCCACGTCCCCTGCCGCTCGATCCGATCGAAGAGGCGCACCGCCAGTGGACCGAGCACGGCTGGGCCGAGGTCGCGGACGGGATGGCCGCGGTCACCTCACTGGTGCGGGCGCAGCAGATCGTGATGGCCCGGGTCGACGAGGCGCTCAAGCCCTCCGGGCTCACCTTCTCCCGGTACGAGCTACTGATGCTGTTGAGCTTCAGCAAAACGGGTGCGCTGCCCATGGCGGTTGCCAGCGCGCGTTTGCAGGTGCATCCGACGAGTGTCACCAACACCGTGGATCGGCTGGAGGCCGCGCATTTGGTGAAGCGGGTGCCGCATCCGAGTGACCGGCGCGCGACCTTGATCGAAATCACCGATGCCGGAAGGGAATTGGTGTCCAAGGCCACCACCGAGCTGAACCGGCAGGTGTTCGCGAATACCGGCCTGCCACCGGATCGTTTACAGCTGCTGCTGCGATTGCTGGCGGAATTCCGGCAGACCGCAGGCGACTTCGACAGCGGTGGCTCGCCGACCAGATGGGCCGCCCAGTAACCGTCCAGCATCCGGTCAGCCAATTTCCTGCGTCATAGTCTTGGAATCGGACCGCAAAAGGTTCACCATTGAGGCCATGGTGCTGGTCCTCGGGGTGTCAGCTGGCGCGGCGGGTGCGCGCGCCATGCTCACCCATTCCGACCAGCCGCATCTGCCGCCCATCGACCGCTGCAAAGTGGCGCGCCGGACTGGTGGCGGTATCGAGGAAGGTGTTTTCGAAGCCGTCCGGCTGATGCGCAAATCCGCTGCTCGGCGTGATGAATTCATTACCGGTATCGCGGTCACCTGCCGGTGTTCGACGCACGCGGACGCCATTCGCACCACGGCGGGGCGCAATCGCCTGACCCTGATCGACGAGCAGGTCGCGCAGCTCAGATATCTGCGGTTCACCGGCAGACTGCCCGCCGAGGGCTCGATCCTGCTCTATGACCTTGGCGCTTCCGGTTTGACGCTGACCCAGATCGATTGCCGCACCGAGGCGATTCTGGCCAGTAAGCGCAGTACCGTGCTCGGCGGTGACGGGCATGATTCGCTACTACGCTGGCTATTGGCCCGCGGCGGCGTGAGTGTGGATCTGGCCACCAGCCGCCGCCATAAGGAAGCCCTGGCCAGTGATCGCGTGATCACGGTGTGCGATCCGATCAACGGGCATCGCGCCGTCATCACCCGCAGTGACTTCGCCGATCTGGTGTCGGCGGGGGTGCATCATTCGGTGTCGTTCGTGCGGCAGATGATCGATGAGACCGGCGTGCACCCGTCCGCGATGGCGCTGCTCGGGGGTTGCACCCGCAACAAGAGCATTCGAGATGAGCTGGAACAGCAGCTCGATCTGCCGTTGATCTACGATCCGGAACCCGAATTCGTCTCCACCCGCGGCGCGGTGCTGCTGGCCGCCGAGCGCCCCTCCGCGCGCCGGGTGCGCAGTGTGCGTTTCAATCCGGTCCCGAGACTGCGCGGCGAGGATATCCCCTCGCGCCGCAAACTCGTTGCGGCCATTGCGGTTACGGCCACCCTCGGCGGGACCATCGCCGGTGCGCTCGCCATGAATCACGAGGGCGAGCACACCGACGGTAAGCAGCCGACCGTGGAAGTGGTCGGGCCGACCCGGCACTGACCACGCCCGAGGCGTGAATGATAGGGGGTTTGGGGGGGGGGGGCCCCAACCCCCCCCCCCCTGGCCGGGGGGGGGGGGGGCCCACCCGGGGGGGGTGGTTTTTGTGTTTGTTTTGGGGGGGGGGGGGCGGGGAGGCCC